>JBBDIL010000028.1:0-44500 GCA_040880425.1 Burkholderiales bacterium
CAACAATCCCGGCGCATACGACATCATCGGCCCGGATGGAATGATTCCGCGGGGCAACCGCTTCGAGCTGTTCATCGGCACTTTCGTTGGCGCGCTCACGTTCAGCGGGTCGGTGATCGCATTCGGCAAGCTGTCCGGCAAGCTGCGCAGCGCACCGATCGTCTTCTTCGGTCAGCACTGGGTGAACCTTGCGCTTGCGATCGCGATGATCGCGCTGGGCCTGGTGTTCATGTTCAACCAGAGCTGGACGCCGTTCATCGCCATGGCGGCGATCGCCTTCCTGCTCGGCGTGCTGATCATCATCCCGATCGGCGGCGCCGACATGCCGGTGGTGATCTCGATGCTGAACAGCTATTCCGGATGGGCGGCTGCCGGCATCGGTTTCTCGCTGAACAACCCGATGCTGATCATTTCCGGGTCGCTGGTCGGAAGCTCGGGCGCAATTCTTTCGTACATCATGTGCAAAGCGATGAACCGCTCGTTCTTCAGCGTCATCCTCGGCGGCTTCGGCGGCGGTGACGGCGCTGCAACGGACGAAGGCGCGACGGACAAGACCTATCGCAGCGGCAGCCCCGAAGATGCGGCCTTCCTCATGGGCAACGCGGAGTCGGTGGTCATCGTCCCGGGCTATGGCCTCGCCGTGGCACGCGCGCAGCATGCGGTCAAGGAGATGGCGGAAAAACTGATCGAGAAGGGCGTCAACGTACGCTACGCCATCCACCCGGTCGCGGGGCGCATGCCCGGCCACATGAATGTGCTGCTCGCGGAGGCGGAGATACCGTACGACCAGGTGTTCGAGATGGAAGAAATCAACAATGAGTTCTCGACCACCGACGTGGTGCTGGTGCTCGGCGCAAACGACGTGGTCAATCCCGCTGCGAACACCCCCGGCAGCCCGATCTACGGCATGCCGATTCTCGAGGCACACAAGGCGCGTACCGTGATCGTGGTGAAGCGCAGCATGGCCGCCGGCTATGCCGGCCTCGACAATGACCTGTTCTACATGGACAAGACCATGATGGTGTTCGGCGACGCCAAAAAAGTGGTCGAAGAGATCGTGAAGGCGGTCTAGCTCCGTTTTCCGGTCTTCCCGCGCGGCCCCGCGGGCCTATAATACGTTTCGCTGCAGGCCTCTCACGGGAGAGGCCTTGTTGTATTCCGCGTCCGGATATCGGGGGCCAGGCGCGTCGACCTGATCCGTTGAAAGTTCGCTCTCTGTCAGGGGCCCAGAAGCAACGAGATGGACAAGAAAACGATCTACTCCAAGACCGGCAAGGGCGTTCTGGAGATCAAAAACAAGGCTGCCAAGCTGTCCAAGGACCTGGGCCGCATCCTGTCGCTGATCGACGGCAAATCGACTGTCGCCGACCTTATCGCGAGATCCAGGATGTCCGACGCCGACGTTTCGCGATGCCTGAAGCAGCTCGAGGATTCGGGTTACATCAAGGAATTCGCCAATCCCTCCGCGGGCTATTCCGGCGGCCCGCCTGCCGATACTTCGTACGTCGACGACCTGGATTTCACCAGCACGCTTGCGCCGGGGAAACGCGTCTACCAGAGTTCGCAGACCGAGTGGCGAGCGCGCGAGCAGGCTGATCGTGCCAAGGCCGAGGCCGAGGCCCGACAGAAGCGAGACGAGGCCGAACGCAAAAAGAAGGAAGAGGCCGTAAAGGCGGAGCGGGAGGAAGCGGCGCGGCTTGCCCGGATCGAGGCAGAGCGCAAGGCCAAGGAAGCCGCGGCCCTTAAGGCGAAAGCCGAAGGCGAACGCAAGGCGAAGCTCCAGGAAGAGGAAATGGAGAAGACGACCCGGGATCTGTCAAAGATCCTTGAGGCGGAGCGTCAAGCCCTGGAGAAGTCGGACAAGGGCAAGAAGATTGCTGCCGAAGAGGCTGCACGCAAGGCGAAAGAGGAAGCGGAGCGCCGCGCCAAGGAAGAGGAGGCGCGCAGGGCGAAGGAAGAAGCCGAGCGCAAGAAACGCGAGGAAGAGGAAAAACGTCGCAGGGAGGATGAAGAACGCAAACGCCGGGAGGAAGAAGAGCGCAAGCGCAAGGAGGAAGAGGAAAGGAAACGCCGGGAGGAAGAAGAGCGCAAACGCAAGGCAGAGGAGGAGCGCAGGCGTCGGGAAGAAGAGGAACGCAGGCGCCGCGAAGAGGAAGAGCGCAAGCGCAAGGAGGAAGAGGAAAGGAAACGCCGGGAGGAAGCAGAGCGCAAACGCAAGGAAGAGGAAGAGCGCAAGCGCCGGGAAGAGGAGAAAAAGCGCAAGGAAGAGGAAGAGCGGCGTCGTCGCGAAGAAGAGGAGCGCGCCCGGGAAGAGGAGGCTGCTCGCAGGCGTCGCGAGGAGGAAGAAGAACGACTACGCCAAGAGGATGACGAACGGAGCCGCGAGGAAGAGGAAAGGCAGCATGGGGAGCCGGCGGAAAGCGAAACTTCCGGCGAGGATGCGCTCGCGGCCGACGGCGTCGAGCTGGAGGAGATCGATCTGCCCAGCCTGGAGGAGTCAGGCGGGTCGTTCCTCGATTCTTTTGAGCGACAACAGGAGGCGTTGAGGAAACAGGCCGAAGAAGAAGAGCGGGCCAGGAAGAAAGCGGACGAAGAGAGACGGGCCATCGAACGGGCGCAGCGCGAGGAGGATGCCAGGCTCGAAGCGGAACATCGCGCGGTGGAAGAGGCTGAACGCCGCGAACGGATGGAGCGCGAAGAGGAAGAGCGCAGGGCGCGCGACCGCAAGCGCGAAGAGGAATACCAGCGCCGGATCGAACAGGAAGAAAGCCGCAAGAAACAGGAACAGGAAGAGAAGCAGCGCAAGGAACAGCAGAAGATCGAGGAAGGCCGGCGTACGCGGGAAGAAGAGCTCGCGCGCAAACGCAAAGAGGCCGAGGAGGCGGAACGCAAGCGCCGCGAGCTGAAAGCGCTGCAGAAACAGGGCAGGGTGCGTTCGCCGATCGACCGCATGAAGCCGGTCGTCATCGGACTGGTTGCGGTCATTGCGGTTGCAATCGCGGCACTGGAGTTTGCGCCGGTGGGCGGATATGTTCCGGCGGTGGAGAAACTTGCCTCGGACCACATCGGTGAGCCCGTCAGTATCCAGTCGATGGACTTGTCGGCGCTGTCCGGATTCTCGTTCCGGCTCCAGAACGTCAAGATCGGCACCACGCAGGATGTCGAGATTGCGAGCGTGACGCTGGCGCCCACGCTGGGGTCGCTGTTCAGCGAGCGCAAGATCATCCCGTCGATCGAAGCGGACACGGTGCGTATCGCGCCTGAGGCACTGGGGCGCCTGCCCGCCTGGCTGAAAGCCGCGACCGCCGATGGCCGCGTCCAGGTGGAACAGCTCACGCTGCGGGGTGTAAGCATCGAGACGCGCGGTTTGCAGCTTCCGCCATTGAATGCAATGTTCCGTTTCGGTTCCGACGCGTCGATCACGCACACGCGGCTGGAAACTTCGGACAACAAGTTTTCATCCGAGCTCGTTCCGAAGCAGGGACGCTGGGATCTCACGGTCAATGCCAGAAGCTGGGTGCCGCCGATCGGGCCCGGGATCGAGATCGGCGACTTGACGGCGAGCGGAAGCGCGAGCCGGACCGAGTTGCGGATCGACGAGTTCGACGCGCGCCTCTACGGCGGCGCGGTCACGGGCAATGCATTGGTGAGTTGGGCGGATGGCTGGCGAGCCAGCGGTGAGCTGAATGCTGCCCGGATCGACCTGGCGCAGCTGATGGGCGTATTCACCAGTACGGCACGCACATCGGGCGCGCTCGAAGCCAAGGGACGCTTCGAGATGCAGTCGGATTCGGTGCATACCCTGCTCGACAATCCGCGCATCGATACGACGTTCACCGTTCGCCGGGGTAATGTGGACGGTGTGGATCTGGTGCGGGCCTTGCAGGCCGGGCGTGCAGGCACGACCGGCGGATCGACCAAGTTCGAGGAACTGACCGGCACGCTGTCGCTGGCGAACCGGCGCTACGAGTACCGCAATCTGCAGCTGTCTGCCGGGATCTTGAATGCCGTAGGGAATCTCGCCATTGCGCCCAACCAGGATGTCAGCGGCCGGGTCTTCGTCGAGCTGCGCTCGCAGTCCAATCAGCTCCGAAACAACCTTCTCGTGACCGGTACGCTGCGTGCGGTGACACTGCGGCCCTGACGGTCAGCGGTCCGCCTCGATGTCCGTGCGGGTATCGATGTCCCGCAGGATACCCGGGTCCTCGCACTCGACTTCCACAACGTCCGCAGCGTGTGCCTTGACCACTGCGCGCGCGCCCTCGTCTCCGGATAAGGCAAGCAGTTGCGCCCTGAACGCCGCCGAGAAACCCACCGGATTGCCGCGCCGGCCGGCGTGCGTGGGGATTGCGATCGCGGCACCCTGCCCGAGTGCACGTGCGAGTGCACGGATGGTGGCGCTTTTCACGTAGGGCATGTCGCCCAGGGCGACGATCCAGCCGTTCGCGCGCGCAGCGGCGCTGATGCCGGCGATCAGGCTGCGGGACATACCCAGGTGTGCGTCCGCGCATTCGACTACTGTTGCCCCCTCGGCCTTGAACAACGACAGGAGATTCGAGTCCCCGGCGCGGATCACGACCAGGGTGTCGTCAAGCGCGGATTTCAGATTGCGGAACGCCGCGATTCCGACCGGTGTGCCGTCGGCAAGCGGATGCGCGATCTTGCCTCCGCCAAAACGGCTTGCGCTGCCTGCTGCGAGGAGAATGCCGGAGATCAAGGATGAAGGGGGGAGAGCAAGGATGAAGGATGAAGGTGGAAGGATGAAGTGAAATTCGTCCGGGGAATTTCGTTGCTATGGGACTTGCGAGAACATGACGCTCGTCTCCACCGTAGTTACTTCATCCTTCCGCCTTCATCCTTGCCCTCAGTTTTGTGCCAGCTTTGAACGTGCCATTGGCGGGCGGCCCGGACTCGTTAGCCGCAGGCCCGATTGCGGGCAGGGCCGCGAAATCCGCCTGTGACCAGGTAACTGGAAGCACAAGTGCATCAGTTTTGGGCTAGCTTGGAACGTGCCAGTGGCGGATTCGCCGCAAAGTACTTCTTGACCCCATCGAAAATCGCTTCAGCGACGCGCTGCTGGTATTTCGTGTCGCGCAGCCGGCGCTCTTCATCCGGATTGGTGAGGAAGGCCGTCTCAACCAGAATGGATGGAATGTCGGGTGCCTTGAGCACCGCGAAGCCGGCCTGCTCGACGTGAGGTTTGTGCAGTGTGTTTACGCCGCCGATCGACTCCAGTACGGTGCGACCGATCTTGAGGCTGTCGTTGATGGTGGCCGTCTGCGACAGGTCCAGCAGTACCTGCTTCAGGGTGGCATCCTCGACGTCGATGTTGACCCCGCCGATCAGATCCGCCTCGTTTTCTTTCTTGGCGAGCCAGTTCGCATGGATCGAAGTTGCGCCGCGTTCGGAAAGCGCGAACACCGACGAGCCGCGGGCGTGCGGCTTGACGAAGGCGTCGGCGTGGACCGACACGAAGAGGTCCGCCTGAACCTTGCGCGCGATCTCGACGCGCCTGCCGAGCGGCACGAAATAGTCGCCATCGCGCGTCATCACCGCGCGCATGTTCGGTTCCTTGTCGATCAGCGCCTTGAGTTTCCTGGAAATCGACAGCGTGATGTCCTTTTCGCGCGTGCCGCGCCGGCCCAATGCGCCCGGATCCTCGCCGCCGTGGCCGGCGTCGATGGCCACGGTGATCAGGCGCACGACCGACACTTCCGGTTTGGACGGCGTCGGCGTGGCGGAGGACGCGGCTGCCGGGTCGACTTCCTGCCGCTTGAGCAGGGCGAGAATCGGGTCGACCGGCTCGGCAGGGTAGACGTCCAGTACCAGCCGGTATCCGTAGTCGCCGATCGGCTTGAGCGTGAAGACCTGTGGATTGACCTCGGCCTTCAGGTCGAGCACCAGACGGATCACTCCGGGCTTGAAACGTCCGATGCGGATCCCTGCAACCAGGGGATCGTCCGCGGAAACCTGGTAGGGCAAGGCCGCGAGCGCATCGTCGAAATCGACCTCTTCAAGGTCGACTACGAAGCGATGGGGCTGCGCAATGGTGAAAAAGCTGTGGCCGACCGGCGCCTTTGATTCGATCGTCACCCGCGTGTACTCCGGTCCCGGCCAGATCCGCGTGGCGGCGATCTCGGTGGCTGCTATCGAAGCCTGGGAACCCAGCAGCAGGAGCCCGCACGCGAGCCGCGACCAGACCCTGACGCCCGCAGGGCCGCGACCGCGGAGAGCGGGCAGATGATGCCTCAGGAAGGCAAGCGCGCCAGGCAATGTTTTCCTTTCTCCGTCGTTGCGGCGAGCAGAACTTTCCGTCCGCCGCGCTCTTCGATCAGCCGTATATCGAGGTCCGGGGCGGGCAGAATATCCACTGCCCGCTCCGGCCATTCAACGATGCAGACCGCGTTTCCGTTGAATGCCTCCCTGAAGCCCGCATCCCCCAATTCCCGAGGGTCGTTGAAGCGATAGAAATCAAAGTGATACAAGTGTAACCTAGAAAGTTCGTAAAGTTCAACCAGTGTGTAGGTCGGGCTTTTCACCCGCCCGTCATATCCGAGCCCGCGCAACACACCCCGCGCAAGCGTGGTCTTGCCGGCGCCGAGGTCGCCATGCAACGCGATCAGCAATCCCGGTTCGACGATTTGCGCGATCCGCCTGCCGAGTTCAAGTGTCGCCGACTCGTCGGCGAGAAAAATCTGCACGGTTTGATCGTTCATCGTTTCCTCGTACGGCGGCCTGCAGACGTGGCTGCCGAAGTTGCGAGATCGAGGAACAGCCGGAGGGCGGGCAACGCATCCTGCCTGCGCCATGCCAGGTGAATCTCGGTCAACGGGCTGGTTTCCTTCAACTGCCGGTAGACGACACCGGTGCGCTGCAGGTTCTTCAGCGAGTCCGGAATCAGGGAGACGCCCAGTTCGGCCGAAACCAGGCTGACAATAGTCTGCATCTGAATCGCCTCCTGTTCCACGCGCGGGCTGAAGCCTGCCTTCCTGCAGAAGCTCACGATGTCGTCATACAGGCCGGGTGCCATGCGACGTGGGAACAGGATGAAGGGCGAATCCGCCAGCGCGGCAAGCGGGATCTTTCCGGGCTTGGAGGCGGCGGGATGTCGCTTTGGCAACGCGGCGATCAGCGGTTCGCGCAGGATGGCCGTGGATTCGAGCCCCGGCTCGTTGATCGGCGGCAGCACGAAACCGACATCGAGGCGGCCGTTCATCAGCTCTTCGATCTGGGTATCCGTGGTGGCTTCCTTCAGCGTCAGGTCCACTTGCGGATACCGGCGCCTGAAATCGCGCAGCACGTCTGGCAGCACGTTATAGTCGGCGACGCTGATGAAACCGATCGCCAGTTCTCCGATTTCGCCACGTTCGGCGCGCCGCGCCATCAGCACCGCCTGCTCCAGGCGGGCGAGGATTTGTCGGGCCTCCTGCAGGAAAACATTACCGGCCTGGGTGAGCGACACGTGGCGCTGCGTGCGGTTCAGCAGCTGCACGCCCATTTCCTCTTCCAGTGCGCGGATCTGTGTCGACAGCGGCGGCTGCGACATGTGCAGGCGCGCAGCGGCGCGGCCGAAGTGCAGTTCCTCGGCGACGGTGACGAAGTAACGCAGGTGGCGCAGTTCCATGATTCGCGCTGGCTATCAATATGGTTCGAATAATATATTAGACGCGGACTTGTGGTCAGCACAGAATGCGCAACTTCGGGAGACTTGGCGGCGAAAACCGCCCGGGCGCATACACAAGGAGGGAGCAGGCATGGCAGAGAACTGGCGCAGCAAACTGATCACCGGCGGCGTGGCCCGCTCGCCCAACCGCGCGATGCTGCGCGCGGTCGGCTTCGGGGACGGCGACTTCGACAAGCCGATCGTCGGCGTGGCGAACGGCCACTCGAACATGAACCCGTGCAACGCCGGCATCCAGCCGCTGGTCGATCGCGCCATGTCTGCGCTCGAGGCGGCCGGCGCCAAGCCGCAGGTGTTCGGCGTGCCGACGGTGACCGACGGCATCGGCATGGGGACCGAGGGTATGAAGTACTCGCTGGTGTCGCGCGAGGTGATCGCCGACGCGATCGAGACGGCGACCAACGGCCAGATGATGGACGGCGTGCTGGTGGTCGGCGCCTGTGACAAGAACATGCCGGGCGGCATGATGGCGATCGCGCGCATGAACGTACCGGCGATCTATGTGTACGGCGGCACCATCAAGCCGGGCAAGTGGAAGGGCCAGGACCTTACCATCGCCAGCGCATTCGAAGCGGTCGGTGCGTTCAACGCCGGCAAGATCAGCAAGGAAGATTTCGAGGGTATCGAAAAGAACGCCTGCCCGACGGTCGGTGCCTGCGGCGGCATGTACACCGCCAACACGATGTCGACCTCGTTCGAGGCGCTGGGCATGAGCGTGCTCGGCTCGTCGACCATGGCCTCGCCCGACGCCGAAAAAGCGGATTCCGCCGCGGAGTCGGCGAAGGTGCTGGTGAATGCGATCAGGAACAATATCCGCCCGCGCGACATCATCACCCGCAAGTCGATCGAGAACGTGGTCGCCCTGGTCATGGCGACCGGCGGTTCGACCAATGCGATCCTGCATTACCTGGCGATCGCCTCCGCCGCCGGCGTGGAATGGACGATCGATGATTTCGAGCGCGTGCGCCGCAAGGTGCCGGTGCTGTGCGACCTGAAACCGTCGGGAAAATACGTGGCGACCGATTTCCATAAGGCGGGCGGGGCGCCGCAGGTACTGAAGATGCTGCTGGTAAACGGCGTGCTGAACGGCGACTGCATGACCATCACCGGCCGCACCCTTGCCGAGGAACTGAAGGACATCCCGGACGAGCCGCGCAAGGACCAGGACGTGATCCGTCCGTGGAACAACCCGATGTACAAGGAAGGCCACCTGGCGATTCTGAAGGGCAACCTCGCAACCGAAGGCTGCGTGGCCAAGATCACGGGACTCAAGAACCCGGTCATCACCGGACCTGCGCGGGTGTTCGATTCCGAGCCGGAAGTGATGGATGCCATCATGGCCAAGAAGGTCAATCCGGGCGACGTAGTGGTGATCCGCTACGAAGGGCCGAAAGGCGGGCCCGGCATGCAGGAAATGCTGGCGCCAACCTCGGCGCTGATCGGGCAGGGCTTGGGCGATTCGGTCGGACTGCTGACCGACGGGCGCTTCTCCGGCGCGACCTGGGGCATGGTGGTGGGACACGTTGCACCCGAAGCCTTCGTCGGCGGCACCATCGCGCTGGTGCAGGAGGGCGATTCGATCACCATCGACGCGCACAAGCAGCTCATTCAGCTGAACGTCCCGGATGCGGAACTGGAGAAGCGGCGCAAGGCCTGGAAACAACCGAAACCCCGGTACAACCGCGGGCTGTTGGCGAAGTACACGCGGCTGGTTTCCACCGCCTCCAGGGGCGCGATCACCGACGGTTTCGACGATTGAGCACGGGGCCGTCCTGAATGGGCGGTAGCCCGCAGCGGCTGGCGAAGCTTGCTGTGCTTGCAGCGAGCGCGTCCGCCATGCTCGGCGGTTCGGCGATGGTGGCGACGCGATTTGCGGTTGCGGAAAGCAATCCGCTGTCGCTCACGTTGCTGCGCTTTCTCGGCGCGGCGGTGCTGATGCTTGCATTTACGCTGCCGCGCACGAGGATCGCGATTGTGCCGCGCCACTGGCCGCCGATCGTCTTGCTCGGCGTGTTGCAGTTCGCGCTGTTCTCCTGGTTCTTCACTTCGTCGCTGCAGTACATCCCCGCTGGCCGCGCGGCGCTGGTGCTGTCGACCATGCCACTGATCACGCTCACGCTGGCGGCGGTGATGCGGCGCGAGGCACTGTCGTTGGAGAAGGCGGCTGGTGCACTGATCGCGCTGGCCGGCGTCGGTTTCGCATTGGGAGATCGCGCGGCCATCCCCGGTTCCGATGCCGTGCGCGGCGATCTGCTCATGTTCGGGGCGGCATTCACCGGCGCCATCTACAACGTCGCATCCGGCTTCTACCTGCGCAAGTATCCCGCCACCATGCTGGCAGCGGTGATGCTGACCGCCGGAGCGGCGGCGCTGCTGGCGGCAATTGCAGTCAGCGGGGACTGGAGCGGCCTGATCAGTTTCTCCGCGGGCGGATGGATCGCAGTGATCTACCTGATGACACTGGCCGGCGCCGTTACGTTCTTTCTCTGGATCTGGGCGCTGGAACATACCACGCCTTCGCGGGTGGTGATCACCGTCACCCTGAACCCGGTATCGGCCACCGTACTCGGCGCGCTGATACTCGCCGAGCCAGTGACCTGGCATCTGCTGGTTGGCCTTGCCGGCATCGTGCTCGGCATCACCATGGTCAACTGGCGCGCGTTCGTCGCCAGCGTTCAGCGCGCGCGGTGACGCATCAGGACGGCTGTTTGCTGCCCTTGCCGAGATTCTGATAGCGCAGCCGCGCGAACTCGACCCATTCCGCCAAAAACTTCGCCTGCAACGCGTCCAGCACCGGCGCGGGTACGCCGGATTCGCCGAGCGACGCGAGTTGCGAACCGCTCAGCCCGGCAGGCAGGGTCGTGCCGACCGCGGTGGCGATGCCGCCGGTTGCCACCACGTCATGCAGCCGCGAATTGTTGATGCGCTGCACGAGCTCATCGGCAGCCATGCCCTCGCGCGCGAGGCTGGCGATCTCGTCGACGGTGATGCCGGGCGCCGTGGGTCTGCCGGGATTCGAAGGCACCCAGGCCGGCACGCCGCGCGGCCGGGAGAAGTCTTCCATGCGATGCACATTTGACGCATCCGCCATGCCGTCGCCGCCCGACTGCAGCGAGGCGAGGTCGACCGGCTGCGGATAGCAGGTGGTGCAGCCGCCGAGCGATTCGCCCAGCACCCAGTAGCGGGTCAGCAGATCGACGCTGTCGACGAAGGACTGCTGCAGCCTGTCCAGCACTTCCGGCTGGACGCCTGCGTCGGCAAGCATCGGGAAGTCCGAACCGCGCAGCGCGTAGCTGGTCTTGGACGTTCGCATCTTGGAGATCACCTGCGCGGGAGGCGCGCCGGTCTGGCTCAGGTCGACCACTTCCGAGATCGGCAGGGTCTGGCGAGGCGTGAGTACGCTGCAAGCGGACAATACGGCCGCAGCCATCGCAATGGTCAGGGCCTGTCGGGAAAAATTCCCAAAACTCTTGAACATGGATTTCTGCGATGCAACCGGCATGACTCGCCTCCTTGATGGTGGGTCCTGTGCAGCAACGCGCCAGCTCAGTGCGGGATGACAACGTAGGGCGAGACCCAGGGACGGTAAGGGTAGCAGCCGAAGCAGCCGGAGGCCCAGAAGGGGTCGCGGTAATACATCCGTTCCTGCCGGCGGATGCTGTCTACATACGCCTGCTGCAGATAGTCGAGCACTTCGTCCTGCACGCCGTCCTCGCGCAGTTGTGCGAGCCGCGATCCGCTCAAAGGATACACGGCCCGGGATTCGCGAAGCCGACTGACGATCTCCTCTGCCGGAACGCCATCCTGGCTCATCTGCACCACTTCCGCCAGAGACGGGGGCGGCTTGCGCTGCATGCCTGCGCATCCGCTGAGCACGATCGACAGTGCGACCAGCGCAGCGAGCGAGGCGGGCATACGGTTTTTCATCGTGAAATCCTGAAGGTTCTGCACATCTACAGAATAGACCTTTCCGTCGGCACCCGGTTCATGCTTGATGCAGGTCAATGCCCGATCAGCCCGTCGCGCTAGAGTGCATGCAAGTCATTCGCCGCCGGGAAAAAAATGAAAAAGTTGCCAAGCCTGCTCGTGTTTGCAGCGTTGTCCACAGTCCAGCCCGCGGTTGGCCAGGAGCGGGCGCACATGCTGCACGAGACCTACTGCGTCATGTGCCACGATTCCCAGGTCTATACCCGTTCCGGACGTCTAGCGCAGAACCACGCGCAGATCCGCGAGCAGGTCGATCGATGGCAGGACAACGTCTCCCTGGACTGGAGCGCGGCGGACATCGATCTGATGACGAATTACCTTGCCCGGAGGTACTACAACGTGCCTTGTCCCGACGCCTGTTAGGCGCGTATGTCGGGCACGAGCTGGCGTTCGAGCAGGTCGATCTGGTCCTTGAGCAGGAGCTTGCGCCGTTTCAGGCGCCGCATCTGAAGTTCGTCCTGAGTGTGATCCTGTGCAAGCCGCGCGATCACCTCGTCCAGGTCGCGGTGCTCCACCTTGAGCGCTTCGACCTTGTGGCGAATGAGCGCTGACTCTTCCCCGGTGAGCTCTGCCATGGTTGTCCCTCCGGATTTGGCCGCGTCATGACAAGTATAGGACGATCCCGGTGCGCCGGCATAACGCCCTGTGTGACCGAACAGGGGCGCGTATCGGGGTTCAATAGCGGTCGTAGACCTCCAGCGCCCGCAACATCGATTTCTCGCGCCGGATGATTTCCGAGATCGCCGCTTCTTTGCGGTCGTAGTCCTTGAGCAGCGCGACGACTTTCACCGCGGCCTGCTGCGGCACCACGACCACGCCGTCGCCATCGCCGACGATATAGTCGCCGGGATGCACCATGACCTCGGCGCACTTCACCGGCGTCTGTTTCGCGACGCTCACCAGGCGGCCAACGGAAGTCGCAGGGCTCACCCTGCGGGAAAATACCGGGTGGCCGATTCTGCGGATCTCGGCGATGTCGCGAACCGCACCGTCGATCACGGTGCCTTCCAGGCCGCGCACGTGAGCGGTGGTCGCCATCAGGTTGCCCATGCCGGCAATCTCCAGCCCGCCCTCGAGCACGTAAACCAGCACGCTGCCGGCCGGCGCTTCGTCGAGGATCTGCAGCGCGTAGTTCGGGTATTTGCGCGCATCGTTCTTCAGCACCGGACGCAGCAGCGCGGTCCAGGCACGGCCGACGATCTTGCTTTCCATGATCGGCTTCATGTCGGCCGACATCCAGCCACGCGCGCCGGTGGCTTCCTCGACGGCGTCGGCGATGTTGCCGGTGCTGTTCTCGGGCTTGCGCAATGCCGCGATGATTTCCTCCGGTGTCATCGCCGCGGCGGGCAACGCAAATGCGGCTGCCAGAACAGCCGCCAGCAGTCGTGCGAACATATGACTCTCCTCCATTGTTATCGTGCGCAGGCTGGACGCGGCAATGCCGCCCCGCCCACCCACATTGCACCGATCATACGGGGTAAATCCACAGCATGAGAATACCGACCCGGCCCAATGGCATCTACCCGATGCTATATGCCTGCTTCTCGAGGGACGGCGCGCTGGACCGCAGCGCGATGCGCCGCCAGGTGGAAGCCTGCGTTACGCACGGCGCGCATGGCGTGGCGGTGCTCGGCCTCGCCACCGAAGTGGGCAAGCTTTCCGATGCGGAGCGCCACACGCTGGTCGAGTGGGTCGCCGAGGATGTTGCCGGCCGGCTGCCGCTTGCGGTGACGGTGACCGGCGCGACCGTCGAAGCACAGGCCGCCTTTGCGCGGCACGCGCAGGCGCAAGGTGCCGCCTGGGTGATCCTGCAGCCGCCGGCGCGCAGCGAACCGGGCGAAGCGGAGCTGGCAAAGTTTTTCGGCAGCGTCATGGACCGCCTCGATCTGCCGGTCGCGGTACAGAACGCGCCGGAATACATCGGCATCGGCCTGGGAATGGACGCCATCGCCGCGCTCGCGCGCAACCACGCGAACTTCACCGTGCTCAAGGGCGAAGGCCCGGCGCTGCTGATCCGGCAGGTGATCGAACGAACCGACGGCGCACTTGCCGTGTTCAACGGCCGCGGCGGACTCGAACTCACCGACAACCTGCGCGCAGGGTGCGCCGGCATGATTCCCGGCACGGATTTCTTCGACTACGAAGCACGTGTGTATGAGGCGATGCGTGCGGGAAACGAAGACGAAGCAGAATCCATCTATCGCGCAGTATTGCCGGCGATCGTGTTTGCGATGCAGTCGGTCGATCACCTGGTTTGCTACGGCAAGCGCATTGCCGCCGCACGCCTTGGCATCGGCGCGGTGTACGACCGTGCGCCAGGGATGCAGCCGACCGCGTTCGGCCTGGCCTGCGCGCAACGCTATGCCGACCGTCTCGGGCGGCTCTGCTGAGCGGGGCTGATCGAATGCGTTTGCCGCTGCTGATACTGGCCCTGGCATTTTTTGCTGGCGCGTGCACGGACGATTCCGGACGCAGCGAAGCGCCGCTGGAAACGGTCGAAGGGCTCGATATCGACCGTTACCTCGGAAAGTGGTACGAAATCGGCAGGTTGCCGTTTCGCGTGCAGGAGGGCTGCGTCGCCACCACGGCGACGTACTCGCGAATCGACGCCAGGACCATCCGTGTGCTGAACGAATGCCGGCACGAGCGATTCGACGGCGAACTTCGAAGCGCGTCGGCAAAGGCGTGGGTCGCGGACGATGATCCCGCGAGGCTTAAGGTACAGTTCTTCTGGCCGTTCCGGGCCGACTACTGGGTGATGGCGCTGGACGCGGATTACCGGTGGGCGATGGTCGGCCAGCCCTCACGCAAATATCTGTGGATACTTGCGCGCGAGCCGGACATGTCCGAGGGGCAGTATCGATCGCTGCTGGACCTGGCTGCTGCACAAGGCTACGACGTGTCGCGCATGCAGCGCACGCCACAACCCCCCGACTGAACAATCGTGTCCTGAAAAAGAAAAACGCCCGGTCGACCGGGCGTCGTACCGCATCAGGTCAGCGGGCTGTTTTTCGCCTGCCCGGCCTGACACCGGTTGTCGCCGTTGCTGTTGTCAGGGGCTGTATTGCGGATTTCTTCTTCCTGCCGCGGGGCCGGGTTTTCCCGTGCGATCCGCGAAACAGCTTGCCGCGGCGGGTGCGGGCGTCTCCACTCCCCATACGCCTGTTCCTCCAACGGATTGCGCATGATCGCGCACTTCAGATTCTAGCAATCCGTGGCGGCCCGGAATCAAGTCTCGTCTCTGACCAGCCTCGTTACGTTCACCTCCTTGCGGTACTGGTCCCGCAGGCGGCGTCCCTGAATGGTTTCCCGCTCGACATGAAAATGGTCGGAACGAGGGCGAAGCAGCGAATCGACATAGTCTGCCCAGTTCATGGTGACCGGGCTTTGCGGGTGGTGCTCATCCTGCGCACTCATGAGAACTCCCTGAAAACAGTTGGATGGGTCGCGCTAATTGCTGTAACACCTGCACACTGCGCACCCATTCGGTGCGGCGAACTTTCGAGTACCTGAGGAAGCCGGGCGCATTAGTAGCACGACTTCGCGAAAGTTTTCCACCTCGTTTTTGTTACATCCCGCGAGGCGTGGCGCCAGGCACCACACGGAGAATGCGGGAAAGGAAAGTCTGTCGCGTGAACGCGTCCTGCTCGCGCTGATGGCTGCCTGCAGGCGGGGGCCTACATCTGCCTGCGGTAGCGCTGGTAGTAGTTCATCACGCGCGGTACGTAGATCATGGTTTCGGGATAGGGCGGGACGCGGCGGCCGGCGCGCAGCACGGCATTTTCGCCGGCGTTGTAGGCGGCAAGCGCGAGTTGCAGGTCGTTGTCGAACAGGTCCATCAGGTCGCGCAGATAACGTGCGCCGCCGCGGATATTCTGTGCCGGGTCGAGCAGGTTTTTCACACCGTAGCGTTTCGCCGTTTCCGGCATGAGTTGCATCAGGCCGGTTGCGCCCTTGCGCGAGCGTGCAAATGGGTTATAGGCGGATTCCGCGGAAATAATTGCGTGAATCAACGCCGGTTCGAGGCGATGCGCTCTGGCGGCGGCGCGGATGTGCCGGTCATAGCGCTTGCGGTCTCGCGCGGTGAAATAACGGACTTCCGAGGCGAGCGTGGCGGCTACGGCGCTGGGTTTTTCGCCAACCTGCCGATGCACCTTGAAGCGGCTGTCGGGCGGGACATTGGTGTAGTGCACGACGCCGTCCGCGTCGACATGGCGGTAGATGTCGGCGGATAGCGGCAGGGCGCTGAATCCGCCGGCGAGCAACGCGATCAGCATCATTGCGTTTCGCATCCCGTTTCCCACTCCCTTGTCCTGAACCGTGCGGGCCTAACGGCCTGATTATAAGCAAACTTCAGACCCGTGCCGACAGGCCTCTGGGCGGGATCAGGACGGTGGCAAGCGCGCATGTCACCAGTACCAGTGCGGCATATTCCTGCCAGCCGGGTTGCTCGCCGAGCACCAGCATGCCGCTCAATACGCCGACTACCGGGATCATCATGGTGGACAGGGCGGCAATGCCGGCTGGCGCACTGGTGGCGATCTTGAACCATGCCCAGTGGCAGAAGATGAAGGCGACGAACATGTTGTAGAGCAGGCCGACGGTGGCCGGCAAGCCGATCGGCCGCCACGTGCCCCAGTCGAATATCAGCGCACCGGTTGCGATCGGTAATCCGCCGAGTGCGAGCTGCCATGCGACGAACGAAGTCGTCGGCAGCCGGGTCGGGTAGCGCTTCATCAGCACGGTGCCGATGCCCCAGGAGAACGCGGCACCGGCGACCAGCAGTGCGCCGACCGGCGCGGCGCGCAGCGCGGCGAACTCGCTGCCGATCAGCAGCAGCATGCCGCCCATGCCGAGTGACACGCCGGCGACGCGGCGCAGGGTGAGCTTCTCGTGCAGCACGAAGATCGACAGCACTACCACCCACAACGGCATGGTGTAGGCGAGGATTGCGCTGCGTCCTGCCGGCAGCAGGGTCAGGCCGTAACCGATCAGCACGTTCCACACGGTGATGTTGAAGAACGCGGTGGTCATCAGGCGCGGCCACTGTCCTTCCGGTACGCGCACGGCGAACCCGTTCGCGCGTGCGATGGCGAACAGGCCGATGGTCCCGGAGATCAGGCAGGCGGCGCGAAAGGTCCACACCGACAGGTCAGCCAGCGCCAGTTTCATCATCGGCCAGTTGAGGCCCCAGCACAGGGTAAGCAGGGCGAGCAGCACCCATAGCGAGCGGGGAAGAGTCTGCATTGGCAAGGAAGAAGAGCAAGGATGAAGGCGGAAGGATGAAGGCGGAAGGAGCAAGGAGCAAGGATGAAGGCGGGAGAATAAAGGCGGGAGGATAAAGGCGGGAGGCGGGAGGATCAGGCGCGGGTGCGACAAGATGCGGCATGGCGTGACGTTCGGCGGCGGGGCGCCACGACGTTGCGCGGGATCCGTGGTGGTTTCGCCCGTCCCGTTCAGGCTGGCGCGGTGCACCGCGCCACGGTAGCATGCGCGCCATGCCGCTCTCCAATCCTGTCCTGCGTTTCCTGCTGTTCTGGGGCGTGAATACGCTTTCGCTGTGGGTCGCGGATGAAGTGTTCGCCGGAATTCGCTTCGAAACCGCGCAGTCGCTTTTCATTTCCGGTCTCCTGCTTGGTCTGGCCAACACCTTCGTCAAGCCGGTGCTGCTGGTGCTCACGCTGCCGATCACGGTGCTGACGTTCGGCGTGTTCGTGCTGGTGCTGAATGCATTCGTGCTGTTGGTGATTGCGTGGTTCGTCCCGGGATTCCTGCTCGCGGGATTCTGGTCGGGCGCGATGATCGCGCTGTTCGTATCGATACTGAGTTTCCTGGTAAACCGCGCCCTCGGGCTGAATACCGTCGTCGTGAAGCGCGTTCGATGAGCGCCAGCGCGCCGGCACCGCCGATTCGCGTCGCACTCGCGGTGTTCCTGCCGTTTGCCGCCGCGTACTTCCTCTCGTACCTCTACCGCAGCATCAATGCCGTCATCTCGCCGGACCTGATCGCGGAGTTTTCGCTGTCGGCTGCCGATCTCGGACTGCTGACCAGTGCCTATTTCCTCGCCTTTGCCGCGTTCCAGATTCCGGTCGGCATCCTGCTCGACCGCTTTGGTCCGCGACGCACGCATTCCACGCTGCTGCTGTTTGCGGCGGCCGGCGCACTGCTTTTTTCGCTCAGCGCCAGCCTCTACTCGCTGCTGGTCGCGCGCGCGCTGATCGGGCTCGGCGTGGCTGCCGGACTCATGGGCAGCATCAAGATGTTCACGCTCTGGTTTCCGCTGCACCGGTTGCCGGCGGTGACCGGCTGGGTGCTGTTCGTCGGCGGGCTGGGCGCCATGACGGCTACCGCGCCGGTGGAGGCCGCACTGCGCGTGACCGACTGGCGCGGCGTGTTCATGGCGCTGGCGGCGATGACCCTGCTGGCCTCGGCTGCGATTTTCTTCATCGCGCCGGAGCGTGCATCCGCGGGACGCCATGAATCCCTGCGCGAACAGGTCGCCGGCGTCGGGCGGATATTTGCCAGTGCGATCTTCTGGCGCCTGGCGGCGGCTTCGGCATTGTTCCAGGCGGTGAACATGGCGCTGCAGGGATTGTGGGCCGGTCCGTGGCTGGCAGACGTGGCCGGCATGCAACGCAGCGCGGTGGCGCTCAACCTGCTGGGGCTCGCTGCAGCGACCATGGTGGGATTCCTGTTCTGGGGCGTGGCCGCTTCGCGGCTTGCCCGCTACGGCGTGACGCCGCTGGCGTTGCTGAAGGGCGGCACCGCGCTATTCATCGCCGTGCAGATGCTGCTGGCGTTCGGCGTTACTAGCGGTGCGACCGCCCTGTGGATTGCGTTCGGCCTGTTCGGCACCGCCGGCAGCCTCGCGTTCACCGTGATGTCGCACACCTTCCCGATGGCGATGACCGGGCGCGCGAATACCGCGCTCAATCTGCTGGTGTTCTTCTCCGCGTTTGCGACGCAATGGGCGTTTGGCGCGATCGTCAACCTCTGGCCGGTGGAGAACGGGCGCTATCATCCGCATGGCTACAGCGCGGCGTTTGCAGTCCTGCTCGCTCTGCAACTGGCGGCGTTTGCGTGGCTGTTGTTCGGCGCGCGCGGCGCCGACAAGCCGGTCCCCGCGGACATGCGCTAAGCTAGGGCCGGCGATACTTTTCGAAACAGCGAAAAGCGCTAAACGCGGAGGACGCAGAGGGCGCAACGGAAAACCAGGAACCGCATTAACCACCAAGGGCACCAAGAAATGCCCATTCGTATCGCTTCTCATGGCGCCCTTGGCGGTTTGTTCTGGTTTTCGCGCGTTTCCTCTGCGACCTCGGCATCCTCCGCGTTGGGTGCGGTATGAATATTGAGGGGGAGAGATGACTACCAGACAGATTGCTGCAGTGGTGCTTTCAATGTTTTTTGCCGTACCGGCATTGGCGCAGAGCTGGTCGCCGCCTTCGCCGGCGGAGCGTTGTCCGTCCAAGTGGGGCGCGGAGGACCGGCTCGGTTCAGTGAATCACGCAACAGCGGCGAATGTGCAACGTGCCGCGCGCCTGATACGCAGCGGGCAGAAGGTGGAGCTTGGACACAAGCTGGAGATGGACATGCCGTTCTTCGGCACGCGCCGCTTCGACGTGCACCTGAAGCGCACCGGCGGGCCGATGGGCAGCAACAAGCGTTATACCAACGAAGAGCTGGTGATCACCGAGATCGGCCAGGTCGGCACGCAGATGGATGCGTTTACCCATCAGTCGATCGACGGGCTGTTCTACAACTGCGTCAGGACCGAGGACATCGCCACCCGCAATGGCTTTACCGCGATGGGCATCGACCAGCTCGGCACGCTGATCACGCGTGGTGTGCTGATCGACATTGCCGCTCTGAAAGGTGTCGATGTGCTGCCGAGCGACTACGAGATTACCGTCGCGGACCTGCAGGCAGCGTTGCGCAGACAGGGTGTCAGCATCCAGCCCGGCGACGCCGTGCTGATCCGCACCGGCTGGAGCAAACATTGGGGCAATGACAATGCGCGCTACGTGAGCAATTGCCCGGGTCTGGGGATCGCGGCCGCGCAGTGGCTGCTGGGCCGGGATGTGATGCTGCTCGGTTCGGACAACTGGCCGGTGGAAATCGCACCGAACCCGGACAAGTCGCTGTCGCTGCCGGTGCACCAGCTCGCGCTGGTGGTGCACGGTGTGCACCTGATCGAGAACATGAAGCTGGACGAACTCGCGGCGAAGCAGGTCTACGAGTTCGCCTTCATCGTGCAGCCGATCCGGGTGAAGGGCGGCACGGGATCGGCCGTGGCCCCGGTCGCAGTGCTCTAGTCCACCCGCGCGGGGCTCGCGCGTTTGGTTGTGCGTGAATAGTTCCGTCGCCTTTGCACGCTGCGCATGGTCGAAGCGCGCGCCCGCGGTTTCGGGCGCCGCGCTAGCGGCCGCGCTTCTGCTTTCCGGCTGCGCCGGGCTGCGCAGCTACCAGCTCGAACTGAACCGCGCCATCGACCTGGTCGAAGTCGGCCGCGTCGATGCGGCGCTCGAAGCGCACGAAGCGGACAACCGCCGCAGCCGCAAGGCGCTGCTGTACTGGATGGAGCGGGGCGAGTTGCTGCGCCTGGCCGGAGATTTCCAGGAAAGCCAGCAGGCCTGGCTGCGTGCCGACGCCCAGGTTCAAGAATGGGAAGACACCGCGCGTGCGCGGCCGGACCGGCTGCTGCGCGACGCGGCCTCGCTGCTGGTGAGCGACCGGGCGCGGCCTTACGAGGGCGCAGACTTCGAAAAAGTGATGCTCACCGCGCGCATGGCGCTGAACCATGTCGCGCTCGGCGAATGGGACCTGGCGCGGGTCGCCATCAAGCGTACGCACGAGCGCGAGGCGGTGATCGCGGCATTGCGCGAGGAGCAGGTGGCGCGGGCGGAGGCGGAGGCGAAGGAGCGTGGACAGATGCGCAGCTTCCGCGAACTCGACGGCTACCCGGTGCAGACCATCGACAGTCCCGAGGTGAACACGCTGCGCAACAGTTACCAGAGCGCGTTCAGCCACTATCTCGCGGGGTTCCTGTACGAGGCGCTCGGCGAGCCGAGTCTCGCCGCCGCGGGGTATCGCCAGGCGATCGAGCTGCAGCCGGGCATTCCCCTTCTCGAACAGTCGCTGGCCGGCCTCGATGCCCGCGTCTTCGATCGCGATCCCGCAAACACGGAGCTGCTGGTGGTGATCGAAACGGGCGCTGCGCCTGCACGTGCATCGGCGCAGGTCAACATTCCGGTCTTCAGCGATGCGGGCACGCTGCTGGTGCCGGTATCGATGCCGGTGATACGCCAGACCGGGTTGCTGCCGCAGGTGAACGCGGTATCGATCGACGAGGTGCGTACCGAGGGCGTGCCGACCATCACCAGTATCGACGCGATGGCACGCAGGCATCTGCGCGACGAGATGCCCTGGATCATGCTGCGATCGATTGCGCGCGCGACCGCGAAGGGCTTGCTGCAGCGCGAAGCAATGCGCCGGGACGACACTGGTCTGGCCGGCGCAATCGCGATCATCGGCAGCGTGCTGACCGAGCGAGCCGACGAACGCAGCTGGCGTACGCTGCCGGCGGAGATCTCGGTGGCGCGCGTGCGCACGAACCCCGGCACGCACCGGCTTGCGATCGAGGTCGGCGGTTCGGAACACGCCTTCGAGGTCAACGTGCAAGGGGCCTACGCGTTGGTCAGCATTCGCGTGCTCGGCGGCCGTGCCTACCTGGCCGCTCCTGCCGGCGCAGGGCGGGCCGACGCGTTGTCAGCCAACGCCGTTGGGGCGCTGGCTGCATTCCGCTAAGATGATCCCAACACCGTATCGAAGGAGATCGCCATGAAGACCATCCCGATTGTTGCCGTGGCCGTGCTGGCCTTGGGCATGGCGGGCTGCAAGGGTACGGGCCCGCGCCCGCCGTCGGAGTCGTGCCCGGGTTTCGAGCAGGCGGGTTCCACCCGCAGCTTGGTGCGCGAGAAAGTCCAGTATCTCGGCAGCCCGGACGTGGATGTGCGCGAACTGCGCTGCGTACTGGACGACGGTCTCCTGCGCATCGACGTGGACCTCGAGAACGACAAGTCGCGCAACCAGCAGGTCGAGTATCGTTTCCTGTGGTTCGAGCCGAACGGCATGAGCGTCGGACCGGAGGAGGCGTGGAAGCCGCTGGTGCTGTATCCCGATGAGCGGCGTACCATCCGCACCGTGGCACCGTCGGTCAGGGCGCTGGATTTCCAGCTGATATTGAAGCGCTGAGCGCATAACGCAGTTGCAGGAGGTCGGCATGGCAAGATTCGGGATGATGAAGACGGCATTCGCCGTGATGCTGGTCGCGACGGTCGCAGCCGGTTGCAGCAAGCAGGTGCGCTACGGCGACGCGCAGGCGGTGGAGACGGTGACGCTGGAGTTCGGCTCGACCGACATGCAGCTGATTGCCGAGGCGATGACGCGTTCGCTGCTGCAGTCGCCGGTGGTGGCCAGCGGCAACCAGCCGATCGTCACGGTGCAGGAAGTCAAGAACAAGACCAGCGAGTACATCGACACGCGCGCGATCACGGACTCGATTCGCGTGCAGTTGTCCCGCAGCGGCAAAGTGCGATTCGCGGTGGACGAGGCCGCGATGCAGCAGCAGATTGCGGAACTCGAGCGCCAGCAGAGCGAGTACTACGAAGAATCGCAGGCGGTGGAAATCGGCCGCATGGTCGGTGCCGGTTACCGCATGGAGGGCAACATCATCTCGATCGTCAAGAGCGCCCGCAGCGAAAAGGACGTTTTCTACAAGTTCAACCTGCAGCTCTGGAACGTGCAGAACGGCCTGCTCGAGTGGTCGGACGAGAAGGAAATCCGCAAGACCGAGAGCTAAAACGGTCGTGACGCCGTGACGAGGTGAAACTCGTGACGGCCGGAATGAACCACGAAGACACGAAGGCACAAAGAACACAAAGAGTTCGTGTCTTTCTTCGTGCCTTCGTGTCTTCGTGGTGAATTCCCTGGTGTCTGACCGATAACCTGCCGGTCAAAGCGAGGCGAGAAACGCCAGCAGGGCCTTGCGGTCTTCGGCGGGCATGTGCACGAAGGCGTCGCGCGAGACTTTCGCGCTGCCGCCGTGCCACAGGATCGCTTCCTTGAGATTTCGTGCGCGGCCGTCGTGCAGGAATGCGCCGGAACCGTTCACCGTTTCCGATAACCCGATCCCCCACAGCGGCGAGGTGCGCCATTCGCGGCCGCTCGCCAGGAAATCCGGCCGGTGGTCGGCCAGGCCTTCTCCCATGTCGTGCAGCAGCAGGTCGGTGTAGGGGCGGATCAGCTGGTTTGCGAGCAACGGCATCGGCGGGAATTCGCCGGTCTTCATTTCGGGCACGTGGCATACGGCGCAACGCGCCTGCTCGAACAGCTTCTCGCCGCGCAAGACCTGCGGGTGGTCGGTGTTGCGGCGTGCCGGCACTGACAGCGCGCGGATGTAGAGCTCGGTGGCGAGCAAACGCGGCTGCTTGATCTCCGGCCGGCCTCCCGGCATCTGTTCGGCGCAGGCTTTTTGCACCGGCGGGCAGTTCTGCTGCGGGTAGATCGGCGTGCTCAGCCCGAGATCGTGGATGAACGCGGCCGCCACCTGTTCCCGCAGTGTCGGGTGGTTGGCTTTCAACCCGAAACGGCCGGGCACGGTGCGGCCCTGCTCGACATCCCACACGAAATTCGCGCGTCCGCGGATGCCGTCGACCGGTTCCCGCGCCGCCAGCGCGAGAAGGGTTTCCTCGGGCACGGCCTCGAGCAGGCCCAGCCCGAACACCGGCGGCGCCAGTCGCAGCGACAGCATCACTTCGTCGCCAAGTGGCCCGAAGGCGACGTTGCCGATAGCCGGTTTCGGTGCGCGCAGCCGTACGGATTCGCCGTCTGCCAGGGTGACCGTGTGCTCACGCCATTCGATCGCGACTTCGGCTTCCGCCGGCACCACGCCTTTCACGCCGAAGGTCTGCAACTGGGTGCCGTAGACCGGATGTGGCACCGGCCCGAACTCCGATGTTCCCGGCAGGCTCAGGCGCACGACCATGTGGTGACCGGGTTCGCCACCGCTGAAGACCAGCGTGCTTTCACCCGGCTCGATCGAGATCTGCCCGCGGCCGTTGCGCGCGTGACAGGTGGCGCAGGCCTCCGCGTTGGAGGTCGGTCCGCGTCCCCATTCGGCGTTCTCGAACCAGTAGAACGCCCACTTGTTGTGGAACATACGGTGGCCGAGCGCGAACAGCTTGCCCTGCTCCGGGTCCAGCAGGGGTGTGGGGTGGGAATAGGCGGTTTCGCCGGCGTCGGCGACGGTGAGGTCGCCGCCCGAAAGCGCCGCCGACGGCAAGGCTGGATTTACCGCGACCTGCGCAATGGCGGGAACGGCGGCGTACGCAACGATGGCAAGCCTGCACAGGAATTCACGCATGGATCTGCCCTGACCTTACGGCGCGATTATGGCACCGGAGAAGCGCCGCTGTCGCGAGCGCCGCAGCGGCGATGCCCCGGCTTGCTAGAATCGCGGTTGTACCGAACATGCGGGGCCGGCGGGCAGATCATGCAAGCCGCCTCGTCCCATTTGCATCCAGACAAACCAGGAGACTTCCATGATGAACAGATCGTTGACGCGGGCGATGGCCGTCGCGGTGGCCGGGACAGTGCTGATCAGCGCGTGCAAGACGCTCGATCCCTATACCCGGGAGGAAAAAACGAGCAGCGCGACCAAGGGCGCGATCATCGGCGCGGCAGGCGGTGCGGTGATCGGCGCGATCAGCGGCAAGGACTCGCAGGAACGCCGCAAACGCGCGCTGATCGGTGCGGGCGTGGGTGCCTTGGCGGGCGGCGCGGTGGGCGTCTACATGGACAATCAGGAAGCCGAATTGCGCAAGGAGCTGGAAGGCACCGGCGTCAGCGTGACCCGCAACGGAGATGACATCACGCTCAACATGCCGGGCAACATCACCTTCCGCAGCGGCAGCTCGGACCTCGACTCGCAGTTCTTCGCGGTGCTGGATTCGGTGGCGAAAGTGGTCACCAAGTATGACAAGACGCTGGTGGAAGTCGCCGGGCATACCGACAGCGTCGGCAGCGACGACATGAACATGAGCCTGTCGCAGCGCCGCGCGGCTACCGTGGCACGGTATCTCATGAGCCGCGGCATCAACGAGCAGCGCCTGATCCCGATCGGCGCCGGCGAGACGCGGCCGGTCGCGAGCAACGACACCGACGCCGGTCGCGCGGCGAACCGTCGGGTCGAGCTGACCCTGCTGCCGATCAAACAAGGTTGAAGACGACACAAGGAGCAAGGAAGCAATGACGACTGCAACGGCAAAGCGCGCAACCGGGCAATCGCTGCCTGCACGCGGGAACCTGATCGCCGGCAAATGGGTGCCGGCATCCGACGGGCGCACGCTCGAGGTAGTGAGCCCGAGTGACGGCGAAATCTTTGCAACCATCGCACGCGGAACCGCGCGGGATGTGGACGCCGCGGTGGCGGCAGCGCGCAAGGCGTTCGAGGAAGGCGCATGGCGCCGCCTGACCGCAGTCGAGCGCGGCAGGCTGATGATGAAGCTCGGCCAGAAGATCCTCGATCATTTCGACGAGCTGGCCGAACTCGAGGCACGCGACACCGGCAAGCCGATGAAGCAGGCGCGCGCGGACATCACCGCCGCCGCGCGCTATTTCGAGTACTACGGCGCAGCGGCCGACAAGGTGCACGGCGAGACGGTACCGTTTCTCGACGGCTACATGGTCACGATCCTGCGCGAACCGCATGGGGTGACCGGGCACATCATCCCGTGGAACTATCCGGCGCAAATGTTCGGCCGGTCCCTGGCGCCGGCGCTGGCGATGGGGAACGCGACGGTGATCAAGCCCGCGGAAGAAGCCTGCATGACGCCGGTCCGCCTGGCGGAACTGGCCATGGAGGCCGGATTCCCGGAAGGCGCGATCAATCTCGTGACCGGAATCGGGGAGGAGGCCGGCGCGGCGCTTTCGACTCACCCGGATATCAATTTCATCTCGTTCACCGGATCGCCTGAAGTCGGCACGCTGATCCAGACTGCGGCTGCCAGGAACCACATCGCCTGCGTGCTCGAACTGGGTGGCAAGTCCCCGCAGATCCTGTTCGACGATTGCGATATCGATGCGGTGGTGCCGGTAGCGGTGAACGCCATCGTCCAGAACGGCGGCCAGACCTGCTCCGCGGGCAGCCGGCTGCTGATCCAGCGCTCGGTGTACGACACGTGCATGCGCCGGATCGCAGAGCGGTTCAACCAGCTCAGGGTCGGCAGCCATACCATGGACCTCGACTGCGGCCCGCTGATCTCCGAATCGCAGAAGAAGCGGGTGCAAGGTTTCGTCAACCAGGCCATTACGGACAAGGTGCCGGTGCTTGCCGAGGGCAAGATCGCCGACGGCACGCCCGCCGGCGGCTATTACATTGCGCCGGTGCTGTTCGGGCCGGTGCCGCGGGACAACAATCTCGCCTGCGAGGAAGTGTTCGGGCCGGTGCTGTCAGCCATTCCGTTCGAGGACGAGGCGGACGCCGTGAAGCTGGCCAACAGCACCGACTACGGCCTGGTCGCCGGCATCTGGACGCGGGACGGCGGACGGCAGATGCGCGTCGCCAAGGCGATGCGTTGCGGCCAGGTGTTCGTCAATGGCTACGGTGCCGGCGGCGGCATCGAGCTCCCGTTCGGCGGCGTGAAAAAAAGCGGCCACGGGCGCGAGAAAGGTTTCCAAGCTTTGCACGAGTTGTCGGCCACTAAAACGATCGTGTTCAAGCACGGCTGAGGGTGTTGCGGCGAGCGGGCGAAAGGCGAAGAGCAGAACACGGAGAGCGAAACACGAAGGCACGAAGACACGAAGTTAAAAGACGGTATTCGCGAGTGCGCCCCACTCCGCGCCGCGCGCCAGACGTATTCAGATCGTCGTACTGCGTGTAGTTCGACCGAATCTATCTTCAGGTTTTCTTCGTGTCTTCGTGCCTTCGTGTTTCGCTTCTCGCTCTTCGTTTCTGATTTCCGGCTAGAGCCGGGACCGGATCCAGTCGGTGAGGGCACGTGAATCCATCGCACCGGAACGGCGGTCGATTTCCCTGCCGTTGCTGAACAGGATCAGGGTGGGAATGCTGCGGATGGCGAAGCGCGTCGCGGTTGCGGGGTTCTCGTCGGTATTGAGTTTCGCCAGGCGGGCGTTCGGCTCGAGTGCCGCCGCGGCGCGTTCGAAGTGCGGCGCCATCATATTGCAGGGTCCGCACCAGGGCGCCCAGAAGTCGACCACGACGGGAAGGCCGGAACGTTCGACCTGGGTGGCGAAGCTGGCGTCGTCGAGGACAGTGGGCTTGCCGGAGAACAGCGGCTGCCTGCATTTCCCGCACACGGGTGCGTCGGCCAAGCGTTGCGAAAGCACGCGATTGACGCCGCCGCAATGCGGACAGACTACGTGTTTGTGATTTTCCATGGAGAGAGGTCCCGGTAGTTTCCATGTAAATGGGGGACGTTTCGCCGGTTGCAAGGCCGGTTGCCATCGGGACGGACAGGGGGAGGGGAATGCAGGCGCCGACATTTCAGGACGTACTCGCTGCGCGCAAACGGATCGCGCCGCACCTCAGACCGACGCCGTTGCACCGCTATGCGCCGCTGGATGAACTCATCGGCACCGAGGTCTGGGTCAAACACGAGAACTACCAGCCGGTGGGCGCGTTCAAGGTGCGCGGCGGCATCAATCTCATTTCATCCCTCGCCGACGACGAGAAAGCGCGCGGCGTGATTACCGCGAGCACCGGCAACCATGGCCAATCGATCGCGTTCGCATCGCGCCTGTTCGGCGTCAATGCGCACATCTGCGTGCCGCTTGGCGCCAACCCCGGAAAGGTCGCTGCGATCCGCGGTATGGGCGCGCAGATCGTGGAGCATGGCGAACGCTTCGACGATGCCGCGCAGGAGGCGCAACGCCTCGCGCGCGAGCACGGCTACCGCTTCATCCACTCCGCGAACGAACCGCTGCTGATCGCGGGTGTGGCGACCCACACGCTGGAAATGCTCGAAGCGCAGCCGGACATCGACACCATCTTCGTTCCGGCCGGACTCGGCAGCGGCGCCAGCGGCGCCTGCATCGTTGCCAGGGCGGTCAATCCGGCCATCCGCGTCGTTGCCGTGCAGGCGGCGGCGTCCCCGGCGGTGCACGATTCATGGAATTCCGGGCGCATCGAAACGCGTCCGAACGAGACCGCGGCCGAGGGCCTGTCCACCGGCCAGGCCGCGCAGCTGACGCTCGATATCCTGCGCGCGCACCTGGCCGGATTCGAACTGGTGTCCGAAGGCGAAATCCTGCAGGGCGTGGCATGGTGGATCGAGCGCTGTCACACCCTGGCGGAAACCGCGGCCGGCGCCGTGCTCGCCGCCGCGCGCAGACGCCGCGACGCGCTCACAGGCAGGAAGGTCGGGGTGATCTGCAGCGGCGGCAATATCACCATCGCGCAGCTGCGGCGGGCGCTGGAACAGCCACTGCAATGAAACTGCGCGGGCAAACGTGCCAGAATGGCGCACGCCCGAACGAACAGGGATAACGGAGGAGACGGACATGCAGAAGTACCAGATGTATATCGGCGGCGAATGGGTCGCGCCGTCCGGCAACGAGTGGTTCGAGAGTTTCAACCCGTATACCGGCGAACCCTGGGCGATGATCCCGCGCGGCAATGCACAGGACGCCGATCACGCGGTGCGCACGGCGCATGCTGCATTCACTTCCGGCCCCTGGCCGGAGATGACACCGACGCAGCGCGGTGCGCTGCTGCGCAAGCTCGGCGACCTGGTGGCGCAGAACGCGCAGCAGCTCGCGGAAATCGAGGTGCGCGACAACGGCAAGCTGCTGGCGGAGATGGCCGGACAGCTCAATTATTGTCCGCAGTGGTATTACTATTTCGGCGGCCTGGCCGACAAGGTGCAGGGCGCGGTGATCCCGCTGGACAAGAAGGGCTACTTCAATTTCACCCGCTACGAACCGCTGGGCGTGGTGGTGGCGATCACGCCATGGAATTCGCCGCTGATGCTCACCGCGTGGAAACTGGCGCCCGCGCTTGCGGCGGGCAACACCGTGGTGCTGAAGCCGTCCGAGTTTACTTCGGCATCGGCACTGGAGTTCGTCAAGCTGGTCGAACAGGCGGGTTTCCCCGCGGGTGTGGTCAACGTGGTGACCGGCTACGGCAAGGAAATCGGCATGCCGCTGGTCGAGCACCCGCTGTCGCGCAAGATCGCGTTTACCGGATCGGATGCCACCGGGCGCATCATCAACGAAACCGCCGCGCGCAATTTCAAGAAGGTCGGTCTGGAACTCGGCGGCAAGTCGCCGAACATCGTATTCGAAGATGCCGACATGGAGGACGCCGTGAACGGCGCGGTATCGGGCATCTTCGCCGCTACCGGGCAGACCTGCATCGCGGGATCGCGGCTGCTGCTGCAGGAGTCGATCCACGACGCATTCGTGGAGAAACTGCTGGCGCTGGCGAAGACCGCGAAAATGGGGAACCCGATGAGCCTGGAAACCCAGGTCGGGCCGGTGACTACGCGCCCGCAGTATGAAAAAGTCCTGTCCTACATCGACGTCGCCAGGAATGAAGGCGCGAAGCTGCGGCTCGGTGGCGGGCCGGCGAAACGCCCCGAGTGCGGCAGCGGCTGGTTCGTCGAGCCCACCATTTTTACCGGCGTCGATAACCGCATGCGCATCGCGCAGGAAGAAGTATTCGGCCCGGTGCTGTCGATCATCCCGTTCAAGGACGAGGAGGATGCGGTACGCATCGCCAATGACGTGCGCTTCGGACTCGGCGCCGGCGTATGGACACGCGACGTTGGCCGCGCGATCTGCATGTCGGAACGTATCCAGTCCGGCACGGTCTGGGTGAACACCTACCGTGCGGTGAGCTTCATGTCGCCGTTCGGCGGCTACAAGGACTCCGGCGTCGGCCGCGAGAACGGCCAGTCCGCGATCTACGAGTACCTGCAGATGAAGAGCGTATGGATCAATTCCGGCGCAAAGACCGGAAATCCGTTCGTGATGCGCTAGTCAAAACCCTCCACCGCAAAGACGCAAAGTACGCAAAGAAAAATCCGATCGGTCATTCGAGAATCGTCGGAGTTTCCGGGGTACCTGGTTTTTGCTCGATTCCTTTGCGCACTTTGCGTCTTTGCGGTGAATAAAAATCTTAACCGGGAGGCGGCTTGTAGCGGCGCACGCTGATTTCGCCGCCGCGGACTACGATCTCATAGAGCCCGGGTTCGCTGGCGGGGATCTGCTCGGTGCGTTTGCGCACGATCAGACCGCGGTCGGTGTAGCCGTGTGCATGCGCCCACAGGTGGCTGGTCAAGGTTTCGGTGAATCCGTCCTCGAGCAGCGGAATGCGTTGCGCGCCCACCACCGCGAGCGGGACGATACGGTGAAACCCGATCAGTTCATGGTCGACCTGCAGGTACTCGAATCCGAACTGATAGCCGACCAGCGGTGTCGCGACCTTGCCGAGTTGTGCCACCTGGCCCTGGATGTTGATCCTGGCGACCAGGGTTTCGGGCGCGGGGCGCGATGCGCCGGCGACTGCAAGCGTGGCGGTCAGTACCGCCACGGTCGCCAACGCGAACACGGCATCGCGCAGGCGTGAGATCGGGCCGCCGGTACCGATACCGACGACGCGCGCGATCAGCCAGCCGAGACCGGCCCACGCCACCATCGACAAGCCGATGAACAGGCGTTCGAGCGTGGTCTGCGGATTCCACGCGCCGCTGCGGATTGCAACGGCCGCGGTGATCAGTGCGAACAGGGCGACGCCGCACGCGGTCAGGATCCAGCGTATCCAGCGCAACCAGCGACGTTCCTCTGAGCCGGAAAAGAAATTGCGTATTCGCACCGCGAGCGGGATGCCGAGCGTCTTGCCGCACTCTTCGCAAACCGGGCCGGATACCACGGTCAGGCGAGTGCAGTTGGGGCAGGTCATCACCCAATGACGTTCGAGGCCGATGCGCGCCGCGCGCATTTCCAGCGCAACGCGTAGCAGCGGGGTGATCACGAGATAGGCAACCATCGTTGCGCCGGTCCAGAACGCGATGTCCGCGATCAGCGACAGCGAGGGCCCGAAGGATTTCTCGATGGTTTGCAGCAGGAGGCTCAACATGCGGCTGCACCTTCATCGGCAAGTCGGCGGCAGCATACCATGCACGCTGCGGAGAGCGTGATCCGGATACAAAGGCGCCGGGCTACAACCAAAACCCTCCAGGCGTTTTCCGGCAGGAGAAATGCGGATGCCGATGGTTGCGGCTGGCGCGTTTTTATCGGCCAAACGTCCCCGACCGGAAATACGCCGATTACCTGATCGCTTTTTGCCTTTGAAAGGGCGCTGTATATTCCGGGATCCCGGACAGGCGTCAGCGGCCGGATTCAGTGTCGAGCAGCGCCTCGAGATCGGCGATCTCATCTTCGGCGGCTTTGCGGCCTTCTTCGATTGCTTCGGCAGCGCGATGAAAGTCCATCAGTGCGAGTTTCGCTAGTTTCGGCTTGATCAGGACATCTGCCGGTTCGCCCGCCAGCCGGCTGCGCGTGACCCGCACCTGCATGATGTTGATGCTGGCCGCCAGCACGTCCAGCATCGACGGCATCTCGTCCCGCTCTTTGGCGTCAGAACTGCTGGAAAACAGCGAAGTGATTCCGGACTGAAGTTTCACCAGAAAAGACGGCTCGGCGTCATCGGACGGTTTGCTGAGTGCGATCTCGCGCTTCGGGTGCCGGCCCAACAGATCGGCGTTGAGGTCGACGCCGATCACGATGTTGGCGCCCATTGCCCGCGCAAGCGATACGGGCACGGGATTGACCAGCCCGCCATCCACCACGAAACGGTCGTCGCGCTTGACCGGGGTGAACAGTCCCGGCAGTGCGATCGAGGCACGCACCGCATCCAGTACCGATCCGTCCTGAATCCAGATCTCCCTGCCGGAACGCAGGTCGGTTGCGACCGCGGCAAAAGGGATGTTCAGTTCCTCGATTTTAGAGTCGCTGAAACTTTCGCGAAAATGATTGAAAAGCTTCTGACCCTTGATCAGACCGCCATCCAGCGAGAGATCAAGGAAACCGACGACGTCCTGCCAGGTAAGCTTGCATACCCATTCCTCCAGCGGATCCAGCTGCTCCGTCGCATACGCGGCAGCCACCAGCGCACCGATCGACGTACCGCAGACGATGTCGGGTCGGATGCCCGCTTCCCGGAGCGCGTGAATGACGCCGATATGCGCCCATCCGCGCGCAGATCCGCTGCCGAGGGCGAGACCGACTCGCAAGCCGTGCCTGTCGTTCATGTTCGGGTTGCCTGCGCCATCATGATGTTCCGGATATCGCCTGTCATTCTCGAGTGGCATTATACGGGCCGGGCCGCATGCGGGCGCTGCGGCCGGAAACGGCTTGAGGGAGAGCGATATGCCGGAGGCGACGAACGAAGTTCAGACTGATTCGAAGTGGGCGCGGATACTCTGGATGATTCTGTTTGGAGTTCTTTTCAAGGTGGCGGAATTCGTGATGTGGGTGACTGTGCTCTTTCAGGTTCTGATGACGCTGATATCCGGCGCGCAGAATGAGCAGGCGCGTCGATTCGGGCAGTCGTTGTCGCTCTACGTTTACGAGATATGGTGCTTCCTCACTTACAATTCGGAACACAAGCCTTATCCGTTCGCGGACTGGCCGGACGGCGGCGATTCAGAGGCATAACGCTGCGCCACAGGCTTGACGCAGCGCCGCGTGAACGGAATCAGTTGGCGGATTGAATCAACTTGGTGGAGAGAACCGCCTCACGGCCTTTTTCGCTATCGACGTCATGCAGCGCGCAGCGCGCAGACCACAGCCCCATTTTCATTTCCTGCCAGACGAAATGCGAGCTGCCGGGCCGGGCATCGATATTGAGGGAAGCCGTGTTCTCGCCAACGCACGAGATCGTATGGGGCCCAGGAGTGACATTCCACATGAAATAAGTTTTTGCGGCGGTCTGCCCCATCATCCGCCCATCCAGGGTGATGCTAATCCTGATGGCTCCGCCGAAGTTTTCGTTGCGATAGACATAGATCCTGGACTGATCCGGGCTTGCCTCGAACTGTTTTGCCTGCATATCTTCCTCTGGGGATGCCATGGGGACGGAGGCGCATGCGCCGAGGAGGCTCAGCGCCGCCACAAGTGCGATAAACCGCACATTCCGCGTAAAATTGCTCACGTATGTACCCTCCCACTGGTTTATATGGTGTGCTTCAGGAAACACAGGCCGATCATGCCACCGAAAAATGGCGATGTCATCTTAGTCCGCAGATGCAACCAAGCCGCATGGACGGTATCCGGATTCTGAGGACCACTCTGCCGACTGTAACGCCACGTTGATTCGCCTCTAGAAAGCGCTGTACCCGATGACGGAACTGCTTTTCTACAATGACGCCTATTTACGCAGCTGCGAAGCGCTGGTGGTGCGCGCGGATCCGCAGGGCATCGTGCTGGACAGGACCGTGTTTTATCCGACCGGCGGTGGGCAACCCGGCGATACGGGGTTGTTGCGATTCGCCGGCGGCAGTGAAGTTCGCATTGTCGATACCCGCAAAGGCGCCGAACCGGGCGAAGTCCTGCACCTTCCGGCGGCGGGCGAACCCTTGCCGGAACCCGGGGAGCGCGTGTTCGTGGCGTTGGACTGGAGTCGTCGTCACCAGCACATGCGGGTGCACACCTGCCTGCATCTGCTGTCGGCGGTGATACCGGCCGGCGTCACCGGCGGCGCGGTGCGCCATGACTCCGGCCGGCTGGACTTCGATCTTCCGGAGGCGCGTCTCGACCGGGATGAAGTGCAGACTCGACTGAACGCATTGATTGCGGCCGGGCATGCAGCCGAACCGAAATGGATCAGCGGCGAGGAACTCGACCACCGCCCCGAGCTGGTGAAAACGATGAGCGTCAAGCCGCCACGCGGTGTCGGGCAGGTGCGGCTGCTGGAAATCGTCGGTGTAGATCTCCAGGCCTGCGGCGGTACCCATGTTGGCAATACGGCGGAGATCGGCGCGGTCAGAGTCGTAAAAATCGAGAACAAGGGGTCGCGCAACCGGCGCGTTACCATCGCGTTGAACGAAGCCTAGCCGGCGCAGCGGGCTGCGCCCTGTCCGTACGATAAACCCGTGCCGCCATTACGGCGCGAGAACGATTGTCCTCACTGCATGAACTTGCCGATACTCAAGATTCTGGTTGGAGCCGTTGTGCTGTTCTGGGAGCGGCGCTTTGTGCTGTCCCGGGTGCTGTGGTTGCCGATTCTGATCGGGCTGATCCTGTCCCTGCTCAGCGTTTCGCAGGTGGAAGAACGCGATAACGGATTGTTCGCGGTGATGCTGCTGGTTCCACTGCTGCTCGTCACCGCAATGCTCGCGGTACGCAGTCACCGGATCTACCTGCTCGGCTCTGAATCGGTGGCGGATTTGCCGCCGTTGTCCTGGTCGCAGACCGAAACCCGGTTTCTGCTGGCCACGCTTTCGCTCGGACTGGCTTTCCTCAGTTTGATGTTCTTCGCCGGCCTGCTGTTTACCCTGGTGGGTGCCACGCCGCCCGGTACGCTCAATCCCGGCGCCATGCTGATCGCGTTGCCGGCAATGTATGTCATCGCGCGGCTGCTGCCGGCGCTGCCGGCAATCGCGGTGGGCGACGAAACCCGGTTGGTGGCGGCATGGAAGAACGCCTGGGAGGCATCGCGCGGCAACGGCACGCGCGTGCTCGGCATCTGCCTGCTGACGCCGCTGGCGATCAAGGTATTGCTGGAGCTGTTCGCGGCGATGCCGGTTCCGGGAACGGTTTTGATCTCCACCCTGGCTGGATGGGCGGTAATGCCGGCGGAAGTCGCGCTGCTGTCCCTGACCTACCAGTCTCTGAAACGAGCCATCCCGGAAACGCCAACTCCGCTGGAACGTTGACGATTCGAGGCAGGGCAGCCATGCGGCTGCTCGCGTGTGTCCTCGCGCGACTGTTGCAGCTGCGATATCAGGGATTACGCCCGCAGCGGTTTGACCTCCGCCAGCGGCCTGATGCGCTTCGGCAGCACGCCTTTCAGTTTCTGGTGCGCGTCGCGCAGCGTTTTCTCGGTGGTCGCCCAATCGATGCAGGCGTCCGTTACCGACACGCCGTACTTCAGCTGCGTGAGATCCGAGGGGATCGACTGGTTTCCCGCGTTGATGTTGCTCTCGAGCATGAAACCGATGATCGACCGGTTGCCCTCGATGATCTGATGCACGCAGTCGTGCATCACCAGCGGTTGCAGTGACGGATCCTTGTTCGAATTGGCGTGGCTGCAGTCCACCACGATGTTTGCCGGCAGCTTGTGCCTGGCCAGCTCCTTTTCCGCCAGCGCGATCGTAACCGAGTCGTAATTCGGGCCGTTCGATCCGCCTCTCAGGACGACGTGGCCGTAGGCATTGCCACCGGTGCGGATCACCGCCACCTGCCCCTGCTGGTTGATGCCCAGGAAACTGTGCGGTCGCGACACCGAAAGGAGCGCGTTGACCGCGGTTGGCAGGCTGCCGTCCGTGCCGTTCTTGAATCCGACCGGGGTGGAAAGCCCGCTCGCCATTTCCCGGTGGGTCTGGGATTCGGTGGTGCGCGCGCCGATCGCGCTCCACGTGATCAGGTCGCCGAGATACTGCGGGCTGATCGGGTCCAGCGCCTCGGTGCCGGCAGGCAGTCCAAGTTCGTTGACGTCGATCAGCAGTTTGCGCGCGATCTGCAGGCCCGCTTCCACGTCGAACGAATCGTTCATGTGCGGATCGTTGATCAGCCCCTTCCAGCCGGTGGTGGTGCGTGGCTTCTCGAAATACACGCGCATCACGACATAGATGGAATCGGCTACTTCGTCCGCCAGTTTCTTCAGACGCGCCGCGTAGTCCATTGCGGCGGCCGGATCGTGAACCGAGCACGGACCGATCACCACCATCAGCCGGTGATCCTTGCGGTCGAGTATGCGTTCGATCGTGTGGCGGCCGGAGAGCACGGTCTGCTCGGCCTTGTCGGTCTGTGGCAGCAGGCGTTTGATCTGCTCGGGCGAGGCAAGCACATCCTGCGAGCGCACATTGATGTTGTATACGAGTTTTTCGTCCATGTTTTGGCCTTCCGGAAACGACAGCGGCCGCTTAAGGCGGCCTCTCAGGACTGAATTGTATGCGATTCGCCGGTCGGCTCAACCCCCGGCAGCGGAGCCTGCGAATGAAAAGGGCGGCCGGGGGGGCCGCCCTTTTCCGCGCGAGAGGCGGGTCAGAACTTCACCGGCCGTTCCGGGCGAACCGGCCGCTCGATCCTGACCGGGCGCTCGACCTGGACCGGCCGTTCAACGCGTTCCGACCTGGCAACGCGCCCGGGCCGCTGTGCGCGGGCAGCCATCGGTTTGCCGGTGACGCCGGCATTGCCCGCCGTTTCCACGCGTTCGCGTGCGATCTGTGCGTTGCCGGCCCCCCGGCTGGCATCAGCCGGCAGCTTATTCAGCAGATCCTTGCCCGAACGCTTGCTGGCAATCACTAGGCCGAGGTTCACGCCGGCATTGCGTGCGATCTGCCCCCATCCCTGGCCGTCGCTGCGCTGAACCAGGATGCCTTCGTAGGTGATGATGGTGCCGTCCGCGGCCAGCACGTCGCCACCGTTCAGCACCGCCGCAATCTGTTCGGGAGTCGGGTCGGTGATCCCGGCGTCCCGCAGCAGAGCTTCGGCGAGCGACAGGCTGATGTGCACTTCGCCATAGCCCATGTGGCCGGTCGCCGGATCGAAAACGGTTGTTGCGCCGTTATCGGACAGCGTGACCTCACCGCCGGTGCGCAAGGCACGCACCAGCGCATCGGCGTTGTCACCGGATCTGGCAAAGCTTTCGAAATCGGCGGAAATATCGCCGATGACTTTTTCCTCTCCCGGATCGAACTGCGTGTCGTTGCCGACCGGGTCCGGGTCGCCATTCAGCGGATCGTCCTGTGCCGATGCGGCACTTGCGCCGAGTAAGATGGCCGCCATCGCGGCGGTGAGTAAGATACGATCGAAGCAGGGACGCATGGCGTGCTCCTTTCCAGCGCTGTGTTCGCGGTGCGACCACATTGCACCGCCATCGATTTCATTTTGGAGCCTGTTTCCGGCGTATTCAAGTGTCTCTGAAGAGCGACGGCGAGGCGCGAGCCCGATCGGCAGAAGTGACGATCTCAATCAGTGCTTTGCCTGTGCGCGAAACCAGTCAAGGGCAGCGGCGATGGATCGTTCCAGGGATGTCGGGCGCGCACCGAAGGTCCGTTCGAAGCGGCTGGAGTCCATGACGAAATCCGCCTCGAACTGGTAGAGCATTTCTTCGATTTCCCGCATCTGCGTGTTGAAGCGGCCGAGAACCTTGACCAGAAAGCGCGGTGCTGCGCGCAACCGCGGTTTCTTGCCGGCGGCGCGGTAAACCATTTCGACGAACTGCCGCGAGCTGACGGCAGGCGCGGACGGCACATGCCAGATCTTTCCGAACGCATCCTCTCGTGCCGCCATGGTCTTCAGCGCGGATGCGAAGTCGTCCAGCCAGGTGTAGGTATGCAGCCTGTCCGGGTTGCCCAGCAGCTGTGCCGGCTTGCCGGCTAGCGCGCGGGCGAAGACCCGGTTGCCCATCACTGCGTTGTCCGTTGCATGCGGACCGAAAAAATCCGAACCGCGTCCGATTGCCACGCGTACTTTCCCTTCACCATGCGCCTGCAACAGCCGCTGCGCCACGCGCGCGCGTATGCGACCCTTGCGCGTGGTTGCGGCGTCGGGCAGTTCTTCATGCATCGGGCCGGCAACCTGGCCGTACATGTACAGATTGTCCGCGTAGACGAGCGGCGCGCTCGCCGATGCCGCGCCTTCGACGATCCCATCCGCAATCGCGGGAAGCCGTTCCCAGTCCGCGTAAGGCAGCCCGATGCAGTGATATACCGCGGCGGCGCCTTCGCAGACCTCGCGGGTCTGCCGTGGGTCGGCGGCGTCGATTCCGCCTACCTGGGTGTCCAGGTCCTTCCGGAAACGAACCCGCCCGGAGCGGTTGATCATGCGCACCGGTCTGCCCTGCGCGCGCAAGGCGCGCATCACCGCCAGCGCAAGCGGGCCGGTGCCGAATACGACCTGCAGGTCGCTCATAAGGTGCGGACCGTGATCAGCCTGTTCGCGTGCTGTGAGGCGCCGAGCGGATTGCGCAAGGGTTGGCCGAACTGCGGGGATGCGATCTCGAACACGTCGCCGATGCGGGTTTCGACTTTCTTGGTGAAGCTGCCGGTGGCCGCGCCGAAGAAATGCACATGCACGTCGCCGGGTTGCCTGAAATCGCGGTACTTGAAGTGATGGTGCTCGAGATTGGCGATCGAGTGGTTCATGTTTTCTTCGCCGGACAACCAGTCTTCCTCCCAGATTGCCTTGCCGCCGCGCAGCAGCCGTGCTTTTCCCGTTACGCTCTTCGGCAGTTCGCCCAGCAGCAGTTCCGGGCCGTACGAGCACTGCCGGAGCTTGGAGTGCGCAAGATAGAGATAATTCTGTCGTTCCATGACATGGTCCGCGTACTCGTTGCCGAGCGCAAACCCGACCCGGAATACCTGGCCGTTGTCGCCGATCAGATAGATGCCGACGACTTCGACCTCGTCGCCCCCGTCCAGCGCGTATCCCGGCAGTTCGAACGGTTGCTCCGGCGCGACGACCCAATGCCCGTCGCCCTTGTAGAACCACTCGGGTTGCACGCCGATCTCGCCGGCGGAAGGTTTCCCGCCATCCACGCCCCATTTGAACATTTTCATTGAATCGGTCAGTTCCGATTCGTCCTTCTGGATTTTCTGATGCATGGAGTCGCGCGCGGCGGCGCTGCCAAGATGCGACAGACCGGTGCCCGTTACCAGCAAGTGGTAGGGGTCAGGGTGGTCGAACGGCGCCAGCAGGCGCTTTTCTTCGATTGTCTGGGCGTAGTCTTCGCGGCTGCCGCCCAGTCGATCGGGCACGAGGTCTTCGAGGCGCTTGCCGCTGCGTGCGGCTTCGAGTGCCAGATCGTAAACGCGACGGATGCCGCGCAGGACTTCGAGCCGCGTTCCGTCTTTCGATACCACGCCGACGCGCCGGGCTTCGTCACGCCCGACGAATTGAACCAGTCTCACTTCGTTCTCCTCCCTGCAAAACCGCTGCGCGAATTGCAGCCGATCATCGAATGGTACACCGGGCGGGTTATACTGCCGCGGTGGAGGTATGCGCATGAAAATAAAAGTAAACGGCATCGAGATCAACTACCGGGTCGCAGGTGAGCGGGGGCCCTGGGTGGTATTCAGCCATTCGCTTGCATGCAACCTGGAGATGTGGGACGAGCAGGTGGATGCGCTGGCCGATGCGTACCGCATCCTGTGTTTCGACACCCGCGGCCATGGCGGCAGCAGCGCGCCGAAAGGCGCTTACACGCTGGAGCAGCTTGCCGACGATGTGAAGGGTCTGCTTGCGGCTCTTCAAGTCGAGCAGCCGCACTTCGTCGGGCTGTCGATGGGCGGGATGATCGGGATGACGTTTGCGCTCAAGTATCCGGGCGTATTTCGCAGCCTGGTACTGTGCGATACCGCCAGCCGCTTTCCGCGCGAAGTGAAGCCGGTCTGGGAAGAACGCATTCGCCTTGCCACCGGGCAGGGCATGGAACCGTTGGTCGAACCCACCCTGGCGCGCTGGTTCACCGAGCCGTTTCGCACTGCACGGCCGGATATGACGCAGCGGGTCGGCGACATGATCCGCGCGACGCCGCCACAGGGATACGCCGGCTGCTGCCATGCGATTCCGAAAATCGACCTGCTGGATCGTCTGGGCGCGATCGCCTGCCCGGTGCAGATCATCGTCGGCGAACAGGATGCGGGCACGCCGGTGGCGATGTCCGAAGCCATGCAGCGTGCGATCCCCGGTTCGGAACTGGTGGTGATCCCGAATGCCTCTCACCTGTCAAACCTCGAACAACCCGACGCCTTCAACGCCGCGCTGACGCGTTTTCTTTCTGGGCACTGAAGTGGCGCGGAGAAAAACCGGAAGAGCGAAACACGAAGGCACGACGAGAAACGGAGAAGAAAAATCTCAACGCAAAGCAAGCAAAGTAATCCCGAAAGATATTGCTATGCCTCTCTTCGTGTCTTCGTGTCTTCGTGTTGCGCTTTTGAAGCCTATACGGCGCGAGGAAGCGCGGCGAGCAGGGCGGCGACGGCACCAAGGGTGAGCCACAGGCGTAGTTTGAGATACCACGCGGGCAATACGGTGAGGCGGGCGACGCGGCGGTCCATCCGGTAGTGCAGCAGGAACATCACCGCGATCAGCGCCAGTCCTCCCGCAGTGGGCAACAATAACGCGAACCACGCGGCAAGCGCAGGACATACGCTCCAGCCGTAGATGCGTCCGCGTTCGAACGCGTCTATCGGCAGCGCCATCGCGAATCCCCAGTGCAGGGCACCGACGAAGCTCAGGATCACTGCGCCGTAATACGCGAGATAGCGCGTGGCCAGCGCCGCATTATCTGGCGATGAAACCCAGGCGGCAAGCGCAAGCGCAAAGAATGGGATCAGCCCGGCGAAACCGAGAATCAGTGCCTGCAGGGGCGTGCGCTCATACATGGTCGGAGAGTGCGGTTGGACCGGCAACTGGATTGATGCAGGGCGTTGTCGGGACCAAGGACTCTGAACCTGGCCTGGTCTCTAACTGGGCACCGCACATGCACTTCAGAGTTCGATGATCCGGATGTTCGAAGGTGGTTCCTTGAGCACCCGCTGCAGCATTTTGTAGGTGTCCACGTCGAATCCCGCCTCGAAACGCGTCTCCATCGCATCGAACAGATCGATCTGCGAGTGCATGGTGCCGACGTAGGCCCAGCGGTCGAACACGTGCACTTCCGAGCGTCCGCTGGTAGGGTCCGTCTCGCGCACGCCGATGCGCCCCGGGAATGGCCAGCGGCGCACGCGGAGCGGCGCGAGAGCCGCAGCCATGCGTGCGGTGTGGCTGCGTTCGCTTTCCTTGCCGATACAGGCACCGCGACAGCGCTTCAACTGGTGCGCAAAGCAGGGCCCCTTTCCCTTCTCCAGTCCCAGGAAAATGAGGCACAGTTGATGTTCGTCCGCCAGATCTCGCAGCGCGTTGTTCGCCACCGCGCGAGAGCGGAACAGGCCGAACAGATCGTCGCCGCCTGCGAGGTCGGCGTCCGCGATGTCGACCAGTCTCGGCGTCTTGCCGCCGTCGGCGGGATTCCAGGCGAAGCTGCACAGTCCGCCGTTTTTTTTCAGCCTGCGATTCAGCAACGGATGCAGTTGTTTGACCAGCCTCGCCTCGCGGATCGTGGCGCCGAAATCCCCGGTGGTCTCGGTCCACTCGATCCGTTTGATCTGACGCGAAATCTCCATGTCCTTGCCGACGCGATGGTCGCCGTTGAAGTGCGACAGCACGCGCGTGCGCAGGTTGACGCTCTTGCCCACGTACAGGGGCAGGTCGTTCTCGGCGTAGAAGACATAGACGCCCGCATTGTCTGGAATATCTTCCAGCACGCCGGCGTCCAGCCCTGACGGCAGGGCTGGGGTTTTCAGCAGATCCTCCACCGCGCTGCGGATCACGCCTGCGCCCAGGTCGAGATGAATCTGGCGGGTGAAATCCCAGAGCACGCGCGCATCGGCGAGCGCGCGATGCCGATTGTCGCAGGCGAGGCCGTGCCGTTCGATCAGGCTGTCGAGATTGTGGCGGCGTTCATGCGGAAACAGGCGCCGCGAGAGCTTGACCGTGCAAAGTACCTTGGGCGAGTAACGCAGGCCGACCCGCCTGAATTCGTTGCGCAGGAAGCCGTAGTCGAAACGCGCGTTGTGCGCGACCAGTACCTTGCCTTCCAGCCGTTCGTGCAAGGCAGGCGCGAGATCCGCGAATGTCGGCGCGTCCGCCACCATGGCGTCGGTAATGCCGGTGAGCGACTGGATCGCCGGCGGGATGCGGCGTTCCGGGTTCACAAGAGAACTCCAGTCGCCGACGAAGTTCCCGCGATCGACTTCGACCAGGCCGATTTCCGTCACGCGATCGTAATGCGCGGTCGCGCCCGTGGTTTCCAGGTCCAGGAAAACCAGCGGACGGTCAAACAAGCAGGGTTCCCATGCGTTGCAACTCGTTGTCCGAAAAAGACTTCAATCCTGGAAAGAATCTCCGGAACTCTGCGGCTGGACACCCAGTCGGAGCAGGCGCCGGGGAATTCGGTCTTACGTTTCGATAAACCGCATCAATTTTAAGAGGTGTTCATGAAACTCGCTTCGAATTTTCGTCTGCTTGTCATCGGCCTTATCTTCGCGTTTGCCGGCGGTGTCGCTTCCGCCGATAGCCGCAGCGGCGGCGCAGACATTGTCGATACTGCCGTCACTGCCGGTTCCTTCACTACCCTGGTCACCGCGCTCGAAGCCGCCGGCCTGGTCGATACGCTGAAAGGCGCGGGTCCGTTCACCGTGTTTGCGCCGACCGACGCGGCGTTTGCCAAGCTTCCGGCCGGCACGGTTGAGGCGCTGCTCAAGGATAAGGAGCAGCTCGCGAAAGTGCTGACCTATCACGTGGTCGCGGGCAGGGTGATGGCTGCCGACGTCAAGTCCGGCAAGGTCAAGACCGTTCAGGGCCAGTCGCTGACGCTCAACACCCAAGGCGGCGTGCGCGTCGACAACGCGAAGGTGGTGCAGGCCGACATTGTCGCCAGCAACGGCGTGATCCATGTAATCGACACCGTCGTTCTGCCGCAATAGCTTTTCTGTCAGCTTCGGGGAGTGGGGCGCGAGCTCCATTCCTTCTTCAAGCCCCGGTTTATCCCCTCCGGGGCTTTTTTTTGCCGGGCGCTCGCGGCGGCTATACTTGCCGGCATAACAATACTTGGAGGAGAAATCGATGCGGACCCTGTTCGCGCTCGTGCTGTGTCTCGCAGCATGCCCGGTTCCTGCGCACCCGGAAACATCGGCAGCCGAACCTCAGGGCCCGCACTACGACTGTGATCATCCGCCGGAATCCGCGGTGCGGACCCTGCCTGATGCGCTGGCCGCGTTTTCCGCTCTGGGCTGCAATCATCTTGGACATTTCATGATGGCTGCGCCGGGCTGGAACTGGCGCTTTCCCGGCAGTTACTTCATCGTGCCGACGATCCCGGCATTCACGCCGGCTGCGTCCGCGGGGCAGGCAGAGCTCCGGTTCTTCAGCACGCTCAGCGTGCGTGAACTGCCCGCCGACGAGGCAAGGTCGCGCCATCAGCAGTTTGCCGGCGAGATTCCCACCTATTCTCCGGCGGGCGCGCCGCGATCCATGCTGCAGCTCACGGCTTCGAACGACCTCGGCGACGCGTTCGAGGCTTATTTCCCGTTCGAATCGCCGGACCGGGGCTGGGCGGTGATCTGCGATCCGCGATGCGCGCCGGAGTACGTATTCCTGATCAACCGGCTGGTGGCAACCGAACAGGAGTGAGCGATGCAAATATTACCGGAACAGGTGCTCCCGAATGACGCCGCTGCAGCGACGCTGATCGGCCGCGCATGGATTCCCGGCCGGCCGGGCGGCCCGAGCCCGGTCGTCCTGCACGAGGGACGGGTCTACGATCTCGCACGCGCGGTGCCGACCTGCGCGCAGTTGACCAACAGTGCCGATCCCGCGCGGACGGTACAGGACGCGCTGGCGAAGGGTTGGGCAGAAGCGGTCGGGCGAATCGATGCGCTGCTCGAGAACAGCATCGCCGACCGTCGCGATCCGGCCAGGCCGTATTTCCTCACGCCATGCGATCTGCAGGCGTTGCGTGCCTGCGGTGTCACTTTCGTTTCCAGCATGCTGGAGCGGGTGATAGAGGAACACGCCAAGGGCGACTCCTCGCGGGCGGAGGAGATCCGGCGATCGATCGCCGATGAGATCGGCACCGGCATCCGCTCGGTCAAACCCGGCTCCCAGGCCGCGATGCGGCTCAAGGACTCGCTGGTCAAGCGCAAGCTCTGGTCACAGTACCTCGAAGTCGGAATCGGGCCCGACGCCGAGGTGTTCAACAAGTCGCAACCGATGTCTGCCGTCGGCATCGGCGCGGAGATTGGCATCCGCGCCGATTCGTCCTGGAACAATCCCGAACCCGAGGTCGTGCTGGTCGTCAATCGCGCGGGAAAGGTTGTCGGCGCTACGCTCGGTAACGACGTGAACCTGCGCGACTTCGAAGGCCGCAGCGCGCTGCTGCTCGGCAAAGCCAAGGACAACAACGCCAGTTGTGCGATCGGGCCGTTCATTCGCCTGTTCGACAGTGGCTACGGCGTCGATGACATGCGGAGAACCCGGATCGACATCGAAGTGCGCGGTACGGACGGCTATCGACTGCAGGGAAAAAGCGATCTCGCACAGATCAGCCGCGATCCGCTCGATCTGGTGGCGCAGGCGCTGAACCGCACGCACCAGTATCCGGACGGCATGCTGCTGTTTCTCGGCACCCAGTTCGCGCCAACCCAGGATCGCGACCGCAAGGGCAAGGGCTTTACCCACAAGCTGGGTGACGTAGTAACCATTCGGGCGGAAAAGCTGGGTGCACTGGTCAACCGCGTGAACCATTGCGACAAGGTGGCGCCGTGGACTTTCGGGGTCGCCGACCTGATGGCGAATCTCGCGAAGCGCGGATTGCTTTAGCGCGTCTGCCGTCGGCAGTTCAAACATTCACCGCAAAGGCGCCAGGGACGCGAAGAAATCCAAGGGCGATCGAAGCGTCAGGCGCTCAAATGGCGTCCATGAAAGCCACCATTTTCCTGCGCGTCGCCGCGGGGGGGCGCCCCCCCCCCCCCCCCCCCCAAT
>JBBDIL010000028.1:44510-70643 GCA_040880425.1 Burkholderiales bacterium
GTCGGGCAGCCGCCCGACGCCCGCCATCATGTTGTGACTGCGGCATCACGCTGATCCGGCCTGCAGCCGGCTAAACGCACCGCCGACACGGCGTTCGGGAAGCGATCCGGGGCGGGAGGCGGTGCAAGGCCGCGCTTCCCGCAAACGGCCGACTGTGTCGGTAACGAGTCCGCGCGGCAGCCTTCGCCGCAACAGGATGACGGGTCCCGCGGTCCGCAAGTCGCGCCGTCAAATGCTGTCCATAAACGCCACCATTTTCCTGCGCGTCGCCGCGTCGGGCAGCCGCCCGACGCCCGCCATCATGTTGTCAACGATGTGTTTGGGACTGCTGGTGGCGGGGATGATGCAGGTGACGGCCGGGTGGGCGGCGATGTATTTGAGGAAAAACTGCGCCCAGGATGTGCAGTCGAAGTCCGCGGCCCAGTCTGGAACCTGCTTGCCGCGCACGCGCGCGAAGAGGTTGGCCTGTGCGAATGGCCGGTTGACGATCACCGCGGTGCCCGCATCCTGTGCGATCCGCAGGATACGGTCTTCCGCTTCGCGTTCCACGATCGAATAGTTCAGCTGGACGAAATCAAACCGGCGCGCTTTCATGATGCGTTCCAGGTCGGCGTATGCGCCCGAATGATAATGAGTGATGCCGTCGTAGCGGATGCGCTCTTCGTTCTTCCATTGCGCGAGGGTTTTCTCGTGTGTGCGCCAGTCCTGCAGGTTATGAATCTGCATCAGGTCCATCGGCTGCGCGCGCATCTTGCGCATCGAGTCTTCCATCTGGCGGATGCCCGAATCGCGGCCGGTGGTCCATACCTTGGTTGCCATGAACAGTCTGTCGATCAGACCGGTTTCGGCTGCCAGATCGCCGACGGTGGTTTCGGATGCGCCATACATCGGTGAGCTGTCGATGAGCGTGCCGCCGTGTTCGACGAACAGGCGCAGGACTTCCTTCAGCGGTTCGCGTTCCGGCGACTGGCGGCCGACGTTGAATGTGCGGTAGGTACCGAGGCCCATGACGGGTATCGTTTCCCCGCTGCCGGGGATGGCGCGCTTCAGCATCTGGTTGGATGCGGCCTCAGCGAGGCGAGAACGGTGCGTCGCCAGCAGCAGGCCTGCCGCCGCTGCCGTCTTCAGCAGGGTTCGGCGGCCCGGGTTCGAAAGATCCTGAGTCATAGATTCTCCTCGTAGCAGATTGTGCCGCGCGCATGCGTTCCTGTGCGCGGCCCAGCAGGAACCCCGTCGTCGCCCACAGCATCGCGATCGGTACGCCGAGAAAGGCTATTCCGGAAAAGCCCAGCCCAAGCATGCGCAGGCCTTCAAACAGCCAGCCGCTCACCGCATCGCCGCCTCTGTAGACGACGGTATCGTTAAAGTTCTTCGCCTTGTACTTTTCTTCCCGGGTGACCACCGTGAAGAGGATTTCGCGTGCCGGTCTCGTGATCGCGTAATTCGCGGCACGGCGGACGATCTGGAAGGCGACCAGCACACCGAGCGTCGGATAAAGCCCGAGCACGAAAAAACCCACGACCGCGAACACCGGTAGCAGCACCAGAGCGAAGCTCAATCCGAAGCGGCCGATCAGCCGGTGTACAACGAAGATCTGCCCGACGAGCGTCAACGCATTCACTGCAAGATCGATCTTCGCGAACAGTGCGGTGCGGTCGCCGGAGTCCGGGATTGCCCCCGAAATAATGTAAGCCTGGGTGAAATACAGGAACGTGGACAATATCGTATAAAGCACGATGTAGAGGCCGATACCGAGCAGGTACTCCGAGCGCAGCATCAGGGTGATGCCGGCGAAAATGCTGCCGCCGAGCGGTTTGTCGGCTGGTTTGTCCTCCTTGCGGGTGGCCGGATTCGCGTCCGACCAGTCGAGAAGCTGCATGATGCAAAGGACCGCAGCAAGCAGAAACGCGGCCGAGATCGGCAGCAGCAATGCCGGCCCGACCAGGGGTGCCAGCCACGCCGTGATGCTCGGTCCAGCGATAGCGCCGGTGCTGCCGCCTGCGGCGATAAAGCCGAACAGGCGTTTCGCCTGTTCGTTGGAGTACAGGTCCGCCATGAAACTCCAGAACACGGAAACCACGAACAGGTTGAACACACTGGTCCAGATGAAGAAAGCCTGCGCGGTCAACTGCATGGCGATCCTGCCCTGCAGCAGCAGGAAGAATACAAGCACGTTCGCAACGAAGAACAGGTAGACGATCGGCAGAAGCTGCCGCCGGGGGAAACGGGAGCTGACCCACCCGAACGCCGGCACCGCGACCAGCATGGCTATGAACGTTGCAGTGAAAAGCCATTGCAGGTTGCCGACACCGCCCTGGATGCCCATCTCGTCGCGCACGGGTCGCAGAATGTAGTAGCCGCACAGCAGGCAAAAGAAATAGCCGAAAGACCAGAACGTCGCGGCGACTTCCGATGCCTTTACCCGAACCGCTCGGTTCAGAACCGGGAGCAGAATTTTCATCATTTGGCCGGCATTCTATCCGCTGGATCTTCACGCCCCAAGCGGTCGATCCGTCCATGGCTATTGGCCAATGCCGCCTGGTTGTGAATGCCGGTGCGCTTCGCTAGAGTGCGGGCATACTCATACGCTTGGCTTGGCATGCCCGTCACCCTGGAGAATATCCGCGCCGCCGCCGAGGCCCTTGCCGGCAACATCGTTGAGACGCCATGCTTGCACTCGCGCACGCTTTCCGGAATTGCCGGTGCGCAGGTATTTTTGAAGTTCGAGAACCTGCAGTTCACCGCATCGTTCAAGGAGCGCGGCGCATTGAACAAGCTGCTGTCCCTGGACCGCAGTCAACGCGCTGCTGGTGTGATTGCAGTGTCTGCCGGCAATCATGCACAGGGCGTGGCATACCATGCGAAGCGGCTGGGGATACCGGCCGTGATTGTCATGCCGCGCTTCACGCCGCACGTCAAGGTCGAGCATACGCGGGACTTCGGCGCCGAAATTCTGCTGCATGGGCAGGACTTCGATGAAGCGAAGGCCTTTGCGCTGGGGGTCCAGCGCGAGCGCGGCTTGACGCTTGTACATCCTTACGACGATGAACTGGTTATCGCAGGGCAGGGCACCATTGTCCTGGAGATGCTGCATGCGCAGCCGCAGATCGATTGCCTGATCGTGCCGGTCGGGGGTGGCGGGTTGATCTCGGGCATGGCGATTGCCGCGAAGAGCCTGAAACCGGGCATCGAGATTGTTGGCGTGGAGACCGTGCGTTTTCCGTCGATGCTCTGTGCGCTGCGCGGAACGGCTGCGGAATTTGGCGCCACCACGATCGCGGAGGGCATCGCGGTGAAGGAGCCGGGCCGGCTTACGCTCGAAATCGTCAGGCAGTGGGTAGACGATCTGGTGCTGGTGGACGAGGGCGACATCGAGGAGGCGATGCTGCTCCTGCTCGAAATAGAAAAGACCGTGGTGGAAGGCGCGGGCGCGGTCGGGCTCGCCGCGCTGCTGAAGAACCGGGAGCGCTTCCGGGGCAGAAATATCGGCCTCGTGCTTTGCGGCGGCAATATCGATCCGCTCACGCTGGCAGACATCATAGAGCGCGGGATGGTGCGCAGCGGCCGGCTGACCCGGCTGCAGGTGCAACTCAGGGATCTACCCGGATCACTTGCTGCAGTGACACAAGTGCTGGCGGACGCCAATGCGAATATCGAGGAAGTCCACCACCAGCGTGCATTCACGCGTCTCCCGGTGCAAAGCGCAGAGGTCGATTTCGTGCTGGAGACTCGGGGCAACGAGCACGTTCAGCAGATCATCGCGGCGCTCATGCAAGCCGGATTCAGCGCGCGTATCCACAACGCCGACGACTGACTTCACGGTCGACCGTGCTTATGCGAATGCACGTTCCAGAAAGTCCAGGCGGTCCTGACCCCAGAACAGTTCGCCCTTATAGACATAGGTTGGAGCGCCAAACACGTCCAGGTCAATCGCTTCCTGCGTGAGTGCTTCGTACCGCGCCCGGGTCGCGGGTGTCCTGGCCGATGCGAGCAGACCGGTCGGATCCAGGCCCTCAGCCCGGATCGCGGCGGCAAGCTCGCTCTCGTCCGCCATATTGCGTTCCTCGGCCCAGCAACCGCGCAGTATGGCGCCGGTCAGGCGCATGGCCGCCTCCTGCCCGCGTTCGGTCGCGGCGATGATGGCCAGCGCGGCCAGCGTCGAGTCGTAGGGGAAATACTTCGGTTCGAGCACCAGCGGAACGCCCAGAAAATCCCGCCACCGACGCAGTTCGGCCATGCGGTATTTCTGCCGTTGCGGTGCGCGCTTGGGCAAGGGCAGCCCGCCGGACAACGGGAAGATCTTGCCGTAATCGACTGGCTTGACGTTGATCGTTACTCCGGCTTTGTGTGCAATTGCATCCAGCCTCCGGTGCCCGAAATACGTCCACGGTGACATTGGCGAAAGAAAGTAATCGAGAGTTTTCATGATCTGGGATTCTGTGAGTTCCGGAATGGGTAACAGCGGCGCGTGGGGCGTGCCCGTGAATTGACCTGCCCATACAGTAATTGCCGTCTTTCAGTTGCGCAAATTAGCACATGTCGTTTTTCGCCGGGCCATGCCGAATTTTGGCGTTTGCAGAACCGGTTTTTTCCTTGTGTTTTAGGGGCTTCTGCAATGTGCAGAAAGCAGTGCCGTTGTGTGTCATTTGGTCGGCTTCTTGCTGTTAGTTGGCACAAGTGGATGCAAGAAGGTCGATGCTTGTGCCTGACCGACGAGCGGCCACTCAACTCAAGGAGGAATCATGTTCAAGAAAGTGTTTGCAATTGCATTGACCATGGGCGGCCTGGTGTTTGCCGTCAATGCGGGAGCCCAGGACCTCTGGCGCTCCAAGGGGCAGGTGGACAGTGCCTTCGCCTACTCACCGGCCGGAAATGCCTATGTTGCCGTCAGCGTGCAGGTGTCCCAATCGGGTGGGGGTGGTAAGCCTGCCAAAGCCGAATCGGTGTTCCTCATGTATCAGGTACTGGATCCGCTTCGCGGCTGGCGCATGTGGTACGGTGAGATCAGCCCGAACGATCTCAGCGGAGGCGGTGGATCGAGCCTGAACGTTTCCACCAACACCTGCGATTACAATCCGATGGACGGCTGCGGCCCGGTCAGCGTCCAGTTCCAGAAGACGGACGGATGGAGCAAGAGCTTCAATGGCCGCACGACCACGATCAACGGGAACATGCGCACCATGCAGCGCGGCGAGACCGAAACCAGCAGTGCCGCGATCTACGGAAACGTTTCCGGTGTGTCGTTGGATGGCGGGGCTGGAGAAATCAGCACGGGACGCATGAACGACATGACGATCCAGAAGGGCAGGTAACTCGCCCATTACCGATTGCGGCTCTGCCGCATCAGCGCCGCTGCGATACGCAGCGGCGCTTTTTTTTACCCGGCGTGTGCGTTCAGCAGCCGCCGATCAGCGTGCCTCCCGGGCGATGCCACGGGTCCGGCGCCAGTCCGGCCGGGTCGAAGTCCTTAGGCCGCCGACGGAAAACAGGCAGGACCGAGGGGTTCGAAGCTCTTGTAGGTGAGAATGAATTCCTGATGTCCGAGCGCCTCCGAACGCGTCCTTTCGCCATTGGCCACGCGCAGGATCAGATCGTAGATCTCGCGGCCCACATCGTCGAGCGTCGCCTTGCCCTCCAGAATGCGCCCGGCATCGACATCCATGTCCTCGGACATCCGGCGATAGGTGTCCGGATTGGCGCATACCTTGATGACTGGTGAAATGGCCGAGCCGACCACCGATCCGCGGCCTGTCGAAAACAGTGTCAGGTGGCTGCCGCAGGCCATCAGTTCCGCGATCTCCGCGTTGTCGCTGATGTTCGGGAACCCGAATCGCGGCTCGCCGTCCGGCACCACGTCCAGCAGGTAGAGCCCGCCGCAGATCGGCACATCGCCCGGCTTGATGATGCCGGAGATCGCTGACTGGCCGGATTTTGCATAGGCCCCGAGGGACTTTTCTTCGATGGTGGTCAATCCGCCGTCGGCATTGCCCGGGCCGATGCTGGCATGACCGTAGGCGGCGTAGTATTTCGCCGCCTTTGCGACCGTCCTTACGATCTCTTCGCCCAGTTCCGGATTCTCCGCGCGCTTTGCCATCCAGTGTTCCATGCCGATCAGTTCGCCGGTTTCCTCGAAGATGCAGGTGGCGTTCTGCTCGACCAGGAAATCGAACGCGCGTCCCATCGCCGGGTTGGCGGTGAGCCCGCTGGTTGCGTCCGAGCCGCCGCAGATGGTGCCGACGATCAGTTCATCCAGGCCCATCGGGGCGCGCGGCGTGTTCTCCAGTTGCTTCAGCGTCTGCTCGACCCAGGCCTGACCCTCTTCGATCGATTTGCGTGTGCCGCCGGACTCCTGAATCACTACGAGCTTGGTGGGTCGTCCTGATTTGCGTACCGTTTCCAGCAGTTTTCCCTTGTTGAAGCCCTCGCAACCGAGAGACACCAGGAGTACGGCGCCCACGTTGGGATGCGTGCACAGCCGCTCCATCATCTTGTGCGAATAGGGGTTGGGGAAGCAGCCCGGAAACCCGATCAGGTGCGCGCCTTGTTGGCGAAAGGGGTGGACGATCTCGCGCGATACGTGATGCGCGCATTCCACCAGGTACCCGACTACGACCGTGTTGCGGATGCCCTTGCGGCCGTCTGCCCGAAGGTATGCATTGATGCTCATTTCAGTGCGCCTCCGTGAAATACTCGTGACCGTCTTCGAACGTATAGGTCGGTATGTAGTCGCTGGCCACATTGTGAATGTGCATGTACTCGCCAGCCGCAATATCCTGCGTAGCAACGCCGATCGGTGCGCCGTACTTGACGAGCTTCCCTCCCTTTGCCACCGGCACGAAGGCGAACTTGTGGCCGGTCAGGATCTTCGCTTCCAGCGTGACCAGCCGTCCCATGACGCTGAGCTGCGTGCCTGCCTCCAGGTCGGTCCTGGCGACGGCGACGTTGTCGCCTGGCGCCAGCACCATCACGCGTCCGTCTGTAGCCTCATTCCGCATACGTTACCTCCAAAAGAAAAGACCCACGCTCACCGCGGAGGACGCAGAGGGCGCGGAGGAAAAGCGAAACCCTATCGAACCACCAAGGCACCAAGCGCACCAAAAACTGAAGAGCGAAACACGAAGGCACTAAGTTTTTCGTGCCGCTTGCCTGCAGTTCGGCTAAAGGCTGGAAGTTGCCTGCGCACCCCGAGGATGGCGTCGGGGCCGAAGCGGACCGAGTCCCTGGCTCCAAACGTTCCGAAAAGCCGTGTGGGAGCTCAATTTCTTTCTTCGTGCCTTCGTGCCTTCGTGCCTTCGTGTTTCGCTTTTGGGTTTTCCTCCGTGTCCTCCGTGGTGAGAGTCGTTTTCGCCGTTGCACTACTTGCCCAGTTTGCTCACCCGCACCTGCGCGTCCTTGCGCTTGGCGATGCTCGGTTGCAATTTCGTTCCCAGCCCGGGTCCCTTCGGCGCGGTGATGAAGCCGTTCTTCACCGGCGGCAATTCAGTGACCAGTTTTCCGTACCAGTCATAATAGAACGCACGCACCATTTCCTGCACCAGCGTATTCGGACAGTTCATCGACAGATGGACGGACGCCGTGAGGAGGATCGGTCCGGTGCAGTCATGCGGCGCGACCGGCAATGCGTAAGCCTCGGCCATGGTCGCGATCTTCTTTGATTCCGACAGGCCGCCGCACCATCCGACGTCCAGCATGCACACCGAGACCGCCTGCTTCTGGAACAGCTCTCGGAAGCCCCAGCGGGTGCCGAGTGTTTCCGAGGCGGTGACCCAGACGTTGGTGCGGTGCGCGTAGTCGGCCAGAGCGTCCAGGTTGTTCATCTTGATCGGGTCTTCGTACCAGAACGGGTCGAAGGGCTCGAGCGCTTCGGCGATGCGGATCGCGGCGGGCAGCTGCCACATCGAATGGAACTCGACGTGGATGTCCATCTTGTCGCCGACCGCCTTGCGGATCTGCTCGAACGGTTTGAGTGCCTTCTTCAGGTCCGCATTGGAAATATAGGCGCCATTCGAGGCCTCGGCCGCTTCGTCGAACGGCCAGATCTTCATGCCGGTGATGCCCATGTCCAGCAATGACTTCGCCAGCGCGCCGGCGTCGGTCTTGAAAGCCAGCAGGTCCTCGTAGGGCCGTTTCTTCCTGTCGACTTTCGCCGGCAGGCCGAAATTGCCCGTGTCCTGGGTCGGCTTCGAACGCACGTACTGGTATCCGGCGCAGGTGTTGTACACCCGCACCTTGTCGCGCGATGCGCCGCCGAGCAGCTGGTAGATCGGCTGGCCGGTAACCTGACCGAAGATGTCCCAAAGCGCGATGTCGAGCGCGGAGGCCGCCCGCATCTCCACGCCCACGCTGTTGAAGCCGAGATAGCTGTTCAGGAAGTTTCGGCTGTGCTTGTCAATCTCCAGGGGATTCCTGCCCAGCAGGTAGGGTGCGCAGGTCTGGTGGATCTGTTCGATCACCGGTGCGACGGCGTAGAAAGTTTCGCCGAGGCCGACGATGCCCTCGTCCGTGTGTACCTGCACCCAAAGTACGTTCGGGAATTCTTCCAGGTTGATGGTCTCGATGGCAGTGATTTTCATTGCTGGCTCGCCGGTTATGGTTATGCGCGTTGTGCGGTCTCTGTCGCGCGATGTGCGCTTATTCTAGGGCCTTCCGGTCCTGCTGCCGCCCGTATGTTAGGCTTGCTCATTATAAGCTAGGCAACTAATTGGACCGGCCATGCAACGCGAAGACCTTTCGCGCAACTTCGGTTTCATCCTAAACGACGTCGCGCGCCTGATGCGTACGACCTTCGACCGGCGGGTGCGGTCGCTCGGGCTCACACGTTCGCAGTGGTGGGTGCTCAACCACCTTTATCGAAACGATGGCGTAACCCAGTCCGAGCTCGCCGACATGCTGGAGATCGAGAAACCGACCCTTGGGCGGCTGCTGGACCGTCTCGAAGCCAAGGGGTGGGTGAGACGCGGAAACGACGTGAACGACCGCCGTGCCAAGCGCATCTACCTGACGGAGGAAGTGGCGCCGGCAATGAAGGCGATGCGTGCGGCTGCGGCTGAAGTGCGTCGCGAAGCGCTGTCGGGACTCTCGACAGAGGAGCAGGAGCGCTTCGTGGACACGCTGCTGGCGGTGAAAGGCAACCTCGGCAGCGCCGAGAACGGTGCTTCACGCAGTGGCGTGCGTACACGGACGCGGCAGGCATGAGCATCCAGGCAAGCCGTGCGGTCATCGCGGTGGGGCGCGCCACCCGCGTGGTTCTGCTGCTGGTCGTGCCGCTGGTGGTACTGATGTTCGGGCTGTACCTGTACGCGCGCTCGGGACACTATGTCAGCACCGACAATGCTTACGTAAAAGCCGACATCGTGGCGGTCAGCGCGGAAGTTCCCGGCCGCGTGATCGAAGTGGCGGTCGAAGACAACGCGCCGGTGGAAACGGGCGCGCTGCTGTTTCGTATCGATCCGACTCCGTTCGAAATTGCGCGCGCACGCGCGCAGGCGCAGATGGACGTGGTACGAACCGAGGTGCAGTCGCTGCGGGCGGAGTACCGGGCCGCCATGCTCGAACGCAGGGAGGCACGCGAACGTATCGCGTTCCTCGCACGCCAGCTTGACCGCCTGACGGAGCTCAGGGCAAGGGGCATGGTGCGAGGCGATGTTTACGACGAGGCGCAGCACAATCTCGACGTGGCTCGGGTGCGGCTGGCAAGCGTCGAGGAACGCATCAACCGGGTGCTGGCGGGCCTCTCCGGCGAACCCGATCTGCCTGCCGAGCGGCACCCGCGTTTCCAGGAGGCGAGAGCCGCATTCGACGCGGCATCGAACGACATCGCGCATTGCGAGGTGCGCGCCGCCGTGTCCGGGATCGTCAGCAACATGCGCCTGCAGCCCGGTGAGCATGTCGCGGTGGGCGTTCCGGTTTTCAGCCTGATATCGGGCGGCCCGGTGTGGGTCGAAGCCAACTTCAAGGAGACACAACTCACCCATATGAGACCGGGGCAGCCTGCGCAGGTGATTGCGGACGCGTATCCCGAGATCCGGTGGGAGGGGGTGGTGGAAGCAATCGCACCGGCGACCGGTGCCGAGTTTGCCGTGCTCCCGCCTCAGAACGCGACCGGAAATTGGGTCAAGGTGGTCCAGCGGGTCACGGTGCGTATTCGCGTCGATCCCGGAAGTGAATCTACACAGCTACGCTCCGGATTGAGCGTCAACGCACGCGTTGACATCGGGCGCAGTCGCGGACTGCCACGGCCGCTGCAGCGCCTGATGGATGCAGGCTATCTTCCGCGATTCCTGCAGCCTGACCCGGTGCACGCTCAAGGCCGACAATGACCGCTGCGGCGCCGGGGCGGCCGCGCCATCCCGCGCTCATCACCGGCTCGGTGATGCTGGCGTCGCTGCTGTATTCGATGGACTGGACCATCGCCGTGGTGGCATTGCCACAGATGCAGGGCGCGTTCTCCGCCACGCAGGATCAGATTTCCTGGGTCATAACGTCCTATATCGTCGCGTCGGCGATCATGATTCCGACTGCCGGCTGGCTCAGTCTGCGTTTCGGGCGCAAGCGGGTCTTTGTCTGCGCATTGTCCGGTTTTACCATCGCTTCCGTATTCTGCGGCTCGGCCGATTCCCTTACCGCGGAAGTGCTCTCCCGCATCGTGCAGGGCATGAGCGGCGCGTTCCTGATCCCGTTGTCGCACTCCATCGTGCTCGATACCTATCCGCCAGAAGAGCACGGCAAGGCGATGGCATTGTGGGGCGCGGGATCGGTGTTTGGCGCGGTGATCGGCCCCACGGTGGGCGGCTACCTCGCCGAGTACTTTTCCTGGCGCTGGATCTTCTACATCAACGTGCCATTCGGCCTGCTTGCGCTGGCTGGCGTGCTGGCCTTCCTGCCGGAGACGCAGCGCGATCCGCGGCGCCGGCTGGATGTATTCGGCTTCGTCTCGCTCGCTGTGGGGATCGGTGCGCTGCAGATGCTGCTGGATCGCGGTCACCGCCAGGACTGGTTCGACTCGACCGAGATCGTGATCGAAGCCGCGCTCGCTGCGCTCGGACTTTACCTGTTTGTCGTGCACACGCTGACTGCGCGCGAGCCCTTTCTGGATCCCCGCCTGATCGCAGAGCGAAACTTCTTCGTCAGCCTGCTGCTCATCGCGTTCTATGGATTGCTCACGGTCCCGGTCATGGTGCTGATGCCGGCTTTTCTCGAAGAGCTGCGCGGCTACGGCATCGACACTATCGGCCTGTTGCAGACGCCGCGCGGCGTGGGGCTGCTGGCCGCTTTGATCGTGAGCGGGCGTATCACCGGCAAGGTAGACGCGCGCCTGCTCATCGCGTTCGGCCTGATATGCATGGCGGTAGCCAGCGCGGACATGGCGAGATGGAACGCCGACGTGGGTACCTGGCCGGTCGTATGGACCGGATTCTTGCAGGGCATAGGCGCAGGTATCATGCTGGTGCCGATCCAGGTGATTGCTTTTCCTTCTCTGGCGCCGGAGCAGCGCACGGAGGCGGCGGCTGTCTTCAACCTGGTGCGCAGCGTATGCAGCAGCATCGGCGTATCGATCATCCTGACGCTGCTCGTGGTCAACAGCGCCATGTCGCGAGCGAACCTGGTCGAACACGTCTCTCCCTACAGCGAAGCATTGCGACTGCGCGGCGGCTTGCAGACATTCGATGCCGGAACCGGTCAGCCGCTTGCCGTGATCGAACGCGAGATCGAACGCCAGGCCACGATGATCGGCTACAACGCGGATTTCGTCTTTCTCACCGCGGCGGCAATCGCGGCGCTGCCGCTGCTGTTGTTCGTCGGCCGGCGGCGCACCGCCGGCGAAAGCGGGCAACGCGAGCCTTTGACGATACACGAGTAGACGGCACGTACTGTTACCATCTTCTGACGTTTTCATTTTCCGGACACAAGAATGGACGCTTCCAGTCATACCATCCGCCCGCGCCGCAGTCTGCTGTTCGTGCCGGGCCTGCGGCCGGACCGCTACCGCAAGGCGCTGGAAACCGGCGCAGACATCGTGTGCATCGATATCGAGGATGCGGTCGCGCTCGATCGCAAGGCGGAAGCCCGGGCTTTGGCGCTGCCGCTGTTCGCCGAAGGCGACAACGTGAACGTAGAACGGATGCTGCGCATCAACGGCATGTCGACGCCGGAGGGGCTGAAGGACCTGCAGGCAATCATCGAATCCGATGCGCCGCCGCCCTCGATCATGATCCCGAAGATCCGCGCTCCGGAAGAAATCGAACTCCTTGATTCGCTGCTTTCCACCGCCAGCACGCGGGAGATCCGTTTCTGCGTGATCGTCGAAACCAACCGCGGCCTGGAGCGCGCGCATGAGATTGCGCGTGCCTCAAGCCGCATCGACTCGATGATCCTCGGTGCGGTGGACATGTCGGCCGACCTGCGCTGCCGAAAGGCCTGGGAACCGCTGCTCTACACGCGCTCGCGGCTGGTACATGCGGCGGCGGGCGCCGGCATCGATCTGCTGGACGTGCCGTTCCTGAATCTGGACGACTTGGACGGATTGCGCGAAGAGGCAACGCGCTGCGCTGATCTTGGCTTTACCGGCAAGGCCTCGATCCACCCGAAACAGCTTCCCGTCATTCACGCGGCGTTTACCCCGGATGCAGCGACCATCGACAAAGCCAGGAAGGTCTGCGCCGCCTTCGAAAACGACACGACCGGCCTGGTCATGGTCGACGGCGAGCTGATCGAGCTGCCGGTGGTGAGATCGATGTACCGTGTACTCGCGATTGCCGAACGCATCCAGGGTCGCGGTGCGTGATGCGGCACGACAAAAGCAAGCAACGCGGAGCGCGCAGAGTCATGGCAGGTACTACAGGATTACGTGCTTCGAAGTTTCTCGTATGCTTTTTAGAAGTTGCGGACACCCTATGGCGTTTTCGTGCCCCGTTTTGTTTGACTTCGAACTGTTTTCCTCTGCGTTAAGAACGGCTTCGCACAATGCGCGTTCGCGTGAGTTCCGCGATCACCCTACGGCTTTCACCTTTTGCGCAAGCCAGACGGAGATCAGCACGGCGGCGGTAGCGACGAGGCCGGTGGCCCAGTAGCGAGTGAGCTGGCCGTCGGCCGCTTTGCCGATGATCAGGCCAGAGGACAGCGATGCCAGTCCGAGCGCCAGATGCTGGATGGCAGAGTTACAGCTCATGAAAGTACCGCGTAGCTTTGGTTGGGCGGCGGCGGTGACCATCGCCATCGCCGGCACGAAGCGCCCGGAAACCAGCACCATGAATATGACCGACCCGCAGATCGCCAGCCATACCGGGACCGGTGGGAGATTGGTGATGATCAGTAATGGCAGGATCGAAAGCGTGGCGAGCAGGGTGAACATTTCCCGCTTGCCGTGACGGTCGGCAAGCCTGCCGAACAGTCGCGAGGTGAAGACGGTTGCCAGGCCGCCGAAGAAATACAGGGAAGGCAGATCTGACTCGCTCAGGCCGACGTTCGCGACCATGTATGGCGCCATGAACGGGATTACGGAAAAGCCGCCGAAGATCAGGATCGAAACCAGCGCGAGCGCACGCAGGTGATTGGGATCCGCGAACACGGCGGCAACCTGCAGGAAGGGATTGCGCGAGCGCGCATGCGCGACATGGGCATGCATGCTCGGCACGGCCCGGGACGCACCGATGAGGATCAGGGCGGAAACAAGTGCCAGGAAAAGGAACGGTGCCCGCCAGTCGAACCAGCCGGCCAGCAGCAGCCCAAACGGCACGCCGGCTACCGCGGAGATCGGGAAAGCGGTCATCAGCACGCCCATCGCGGTGCCGCGACGCGAATCCGGAATCGTGTCGCCAATGATCGAGTACACCGCCGCCCCGGCGATGCCGCCGAACGCACCGGCAAAGGCACGTGCGACCAGCAGTGTCGTGTAGTCGGGCGAGATTGCGCAGAACAGCGTGGCCAGTACGAACCCGCCATAAATGAAGATCAGCGCGCGCTTGCGATCGAAGCGGTCGAGGTAGAGTGCACAAAGCATTGCCGAGGCGGCCGCAGTGAAGGTATACACGGAGACCAGCAGCCCGAATTGATGCGCGTCAATGCCCCACAGGCGCATGAACTGCGGCCCGAGCGGCATCATCACCATGAAATCGAGGATATGGGTGAACTGCACGCCTCCGAGCAGAATCAGCAGCCAGCGCTCGCGCTGCAGGCTCAGTTCGTTCACGCTGCGGTCCCGCCGGCGGTTTCAAGCGCGAAAGCCCCGGCCAGCAGTTCGTACGAGCGCAGCCTGGATGCATAGTCACCGGTGATCGTGATCACCATCAGTTCGTCGGCGCCGAATGCCTGCTGTATTTCGAGCAAGCGCGCCTTGACGCGCTCCGGGGACCCGATCACCGCGCGCGAACGTTCGCGGTGGATGATCTCGCGATCCTGCTCGCTGTAGGGATACGCCAGCGCCTCTTCGGTGGTGGCCACCGGCGCGTCGCGTCCGGTCGCCATCAGCAGCCGGCGATGATCGATGCTGGCCGCGAGCCGCTCGGCCTCGGCATCTGTTTCCGCGCAGATCGCCAGCAAGCACACCATCGAATACGGCGCCGGCTCCCGGTGCGAAGGCCTGAAGTCCTCGCGGTAAGCGTGGCTCACCGCGTCGCCGCCGTGCGCGCTGATGAAGTGCGCGAACGCGAATCGCAGCCCGAGATACGAGGCGAGCGAGCCGCTGTAATCCGAGGAACCGAGCAGCCAGACCTCGGGCGACGAATCGCCGGCGGGCATCGCGCGCACGCGCTGGAAGGGATGCTCTTCCGGCAGGCAGTCGTCGAGCCAGGCGACGAGTTCCATCACCTGCTGCGGGAACGTATCGAGTTCGCTGAACGCGCGCGGGCTGATCGCCTTTGCGGTGAGCATGTCACCGCCGGGCGCGCGGCCGATCCCCAGGTCGACGCGTCCCGGAAACAGCGCTTCGTGCATGCGGAAGATTTCGGCCACCTTCAGTGGCGGGTAATAGGGCAGCAGTACGCCGCCGGTACCAATACGGATCCGCGAGGTGTCGGCGCCGATACGTGTGAGCAGGATTTCAGGACAGGGATCGGCGAGTCCCTTCATGTTGTGATGCTCGGCCAGCCAGTAGCGCGTGTATCCGAGACGATCGGCTGCCCGTGCCAGTTCTATGGTTGCCTCGATCGCCTCCCGCGGCGAATGGCCGCTGATGATAGGAGACTGGTCAAGAACGGAAAGTCTGGGGGTCACGCCTGCACGCTCCGGTTCATCCAGTCGCGGGTTTCACCTTGCGGCTGGCGCTCACGCGCCGGGACCACGCCAGCCAGAGTATCGCCATGCCGGTGATTGCCAGCAGGGGCAGCCCGGAATAATTGAGCGGAGTCCAGCCGAAACGATAAAGGATTGCGCCAGAGGAGAGCGACGAAGTTGCCATGGTCACGTAGATCAGCAGATCGTTCACGCCCTGGGTTTTCGCTTTCTCCGCCGGCCCGTAGCACTCGGTGAGCAGCGCCGTGCCGCCGACGTAGAGAAAGCACCACGCCACCCCGATCATCGCCATCGAAAGCCAGAAGTTGAACACGGCGATTCCGGAAACCGCGATCCAGATCGCGCCAAGCATGAGCAGCACGCCGGCAAACATCACCGGCAGTACGCCGAGACGCGCGATCAGCCAACCGGTAAAGAACGCCGGCGCGAACATGGCGACGATATGCCACTCGATCACCGTCATCTGCGAGCCGTAAGGGAGCCCGCACATCTGCATCGCCAGCGGTGCCGCTGCCATCAGCAGGTTCATGACCCCGTACGCGGTAACGCCGCCCAGCGCCGCGACGATGAACACCGGCTGGCGCACGATCTGCAGCATCGGGCGCTGGGGCCCGCTTTGCTCCTCGCCGGAAGGAAGTGGGATGTCCAGCCGGCGCAAGACCATTATGGCAAGCGCGGCCAGCACGATCAGGGAGGCAAACGAACCCAGGTACAGCGGTCCGGCGAGGTCGCGGGTGAACTTGCTGCTCTCGGGGCCGACGATGCCGCCGATGATGCCGCCGGCGAGCACGAGCGAGATCGCCTTGCTGCGAAACTCTACGCCGCAGGTATCGGCCGCGGCAAACCGGTAGAAGCCCCCGGTTCCCGTATACAGACCCGATACCAGCGCAGCCGCCACCAGCAGCCAGAAACTTTGAATGGATATGGCCGACGCGGCCAGCGCCGCGCCGAACATGCCGAATGTACAACCGAGCATGAAACCTGCACGCCGGCCGTACTTCTTCATGAACAAGGAAACGGGCAGGGTGGCCATGGCGCCGCCCATGATGTAGGCGGTGGCCGGCAGTGTCACCAGCAGTTTGTTGCGCGCGAGCAGATCCGCCGCCAACGTGCCGATGGAGATCATCATCACGTTGTTCATCACCAGCAGCGCCTGTGCTGCCGAAAGCGCAATGACGTTCCGGTTGCGGATCTGCATCGGTGGCGCAGCTAACGCTTGATACGGATATCGACGCCTTGAAACACGCGACTGCCGGCGTTGGTGAGCGTCTGCGTGAGCCGGGATGTGCGCCAGTGAAAGCCCGCGCGATGCATGGTCAACGGGCTGGTCTCTCCCGGTGCGCCGATCACGAGGTCTCCGCCCGAAACTGAAACCAACATGCCGCATGGGCCGGGAAGCTCTGCGGATTCTCCCGGATGCAGCATGACACGGGTCACGAACACGCGGTCGTTCTGCAGTATCAGGGTCTGGTTGCGGCCTTCGCGCCATTGCGCCTGGCCTCCGCAACCGCTGAGGATCTCGGTGTCGGTTACGCGATAGGGGCGCAGATCGCTGTTGGAAACGCGATGGGCTTTCGGGCTGCGGCTGTATCGTATGAAATAGGTTTCGCCGATGGCGCGCGGTTCGCGCGCGGATGGATTCCCGCCCCAATCCTGCGCGACGGTGTTCGCCGGAAGAATGTTCACGAATACGCGGTCGTTGCGGTGCCAATGATAGAGCGCGCGGTAGCCGGGCTCGAGTTCGACATCGAAAAATCGCACATGCGCATTCTCGAACTTCAGGCTATGCCGCGGCTCGCCTTCGATCGGCACCGGCTCCTGCCCCGCATCGGCGGCCGGCGCTGCGGCGAGCAGCATGAGCGCCGTGGCGGCGCAAATCACCGCCGCGTTCGGATTGCAGTTGGATACGCGCGACATAAGGCGTTGCACTTTACCAGAAAGGGGTGGTCCCGGATCGCGCGCGCTGCTAAAATGCGCCGCGTTATTCCTGCATTCCACGCCTGCTGTTTCGGCGGCAACTCGCACCTAGAAAACGAATCGGAGATTCTGCGGACTTCAGCCTGCAACTGTAATCTCCATGGTGGCGGCTGCATTGCGGTGCCACCACTCCAGCTGAACTGCCAGCCGTGCATGAGACTTTCCCGGGCGCGAAACCGTGCCTGTGCGGCTGACGTTATTCACTTGAAATCCGGAAGGTCCGAAAAAATGCCAAAGAAATGCAGATTGCTCACGACCTTTTTCTTTTTCGCGCTGCTGCCAGTCGGCGCAATCGCAGACGAGGTCGTGCTTTTGAACGGAGACCGCATCACTGGTGATATCACCAGGCTTGAGGACGGACGGCTCACCATCAAGACGCCGTACGCCGGCAATGTTGCCATCCAGTGGGAAGACGTTGCCACGCTGTCCACCGAGCAACCGGTTTCGGTGGTTATTGACGAGAGCCGCGTCCGGGCACGCATTCTCGCGGATGAAACGGGTGCCGCGATGCTGGAGGCGGGTGACTGGATGGATTCGCGCTCAATCGCCTTGTCGCGTATCGGCGCAATGACACGCGAACCCGAGCCGCCGGTGCGCGTCACCGGACGCATCAATATCGGCGCATCGGCGTCCTCCGGCAATACAGATACGGAACGGCTGCACGCCAACACCGAGGTCGTGGCGAGATCGGTCAAGAACCGCTTCACCATCGGCGGGGCGATAAACCGCGCGAAAGACGGCGAGGTGGAAACCGAATCCAATGCGCGCGGTTACATGAAGTATGACCACTTCATCAGCAAGCGCTGGTATGCATACACGAACGCCGACTTCGAGCGGGACAAGTTCAAGGATATCCGCATGCGCACCACGATCGGTGTCGGTTCCGGTTATCAGTTCTACGAATCCCGGCGTACCAATCTGTCGGTGGAAGCCGGCGTGACCTACGTCAACACCGATTTCGACGTCCAGCAGGACGAGAATTATCCGGCCGGGCGCGTGGCGACCAACTTCGACCATTTCCTCTTCGGCTCAGGGGCGCAGCTGTTTCATCGCCATGAAGTGTTCGCCGGCCTGGAAGACAGCGATCAACTGTTCGTTCGCACGCAGACCGGAGTCCGTTTCCCGATCGTCGCACGGCTCAACGCGACGGTTCAGTACAACGTGGACTGGGAAAAGGAGCCTGCGCCCGGCCGCAGCAGCACCGACCGCATGTGGATGATGACGGTCGGCTATTCCTGGTAGCTGAGGAGGGGGCGGGCACCCCTCCGGATGCACATGTGTCGGCAGGCTGAGGTGCGCCAGGGGCGCTATGCGGAGCGGCGAGGCCCCGATCAGTAGTACTCGTAGGGTTTCTTCGGGACTTTTGCCTGTTGCAGGCGTTTGCGCTCTTCGAAATCCTGCGGGCGGTCCCACCAGGTCGCGCGCGCCGTTTTCTGCTTCTCCGCCACTTCCGGATGCTTCTCGAGATACTCGCGCATGAACCGGGTGATCTCTGATTCGTACGTCTTCATGGAAGTCGTCGTGTGATATCGATTGCGGGATTCTACCGCGCAACCGGTTGAGGCGTGCGGCGATTCCGGGCATACAATTCGGCACAACCGGAGGCTCCACATTGCCAAAGTCCCCTTATCCCGTTCCCCCCGTCGCGCCGCGGCGCCCCCATCGCAGCACCATACACGGCGTCCAGCGTACCGATGAATATCACTGGCTGCGCAACAAGAACGACCCGAAAGTCCGCGCCTATCTGAATGCCGAGAATGCGTACACCGCGGCGTTGATGAAGCCGAGCCGGCCGCTTCAGGGCCGGCTCTATCGTGAAATGCTGTCGCGGATCAAGGAGACCGATACCGAAGTCCCGTACCGCGAGGGCGAGTGGTTCTATTACTCCCGTACCCGCAAGGGGCGTCAATATCGCATCTACTGCCGCAGGCACGGCAGGCTGACCGCGCGTGAAGAGATCATCCTCGATCTGAATCTGCTGGCCAAGGGCCGCGCCTACCTTGGACTGGGCGCGCTCGACGTCAGTCCCCATGCCGGCCTGCTCGCCTATTCGACCGACCACACCGGATTCCGGGAATACACGCTTTACGTCAAGGATCTGCGCAGCGGCAGGCTGCTGCCGGAGCGCGTCCCGAAAGCCCGCTCCGTCGCATGGGCGACCGACAGCCGCACGCTGTTCTATGTGACCGAGGACGCTGCCAAGCGCGCCTGCCGCGTCTGGCGCCGCGTGCTCGGAGACGCGGACAGCGAAACACTGCTGTACGAAGAGACGGACGAGCGGTTCTCGGTCTCGGTCGACCGTTCGCTAAGCGGCGGCTACATCTTCATCACCAGTGCGAGCGCGACTGCCAGCGAAGTCCGCTACATCCCGGCGGCGGATCCGCTGGCGCAACCACGGCTGTTTCTGCCGAGGCGGCAGGAGCACGAGTACTACCTCGATCATGGTGGCGATGATTTCTACGTGGTTACCAACGACCGTGGCCGGAACTTTCGACTGGTGGCGGTTCCGAGCGCATCTCCTGCTGAAGGCAACTGGCGTGAACTGATTCCGCACAGGGAGGATGTCATGCTCGACGGCGTCGACGTGTTTGCCCGCCACCTGGTGGTGCATGAGCGTCACGGCGGATTTCCGGCGCTGCGGGTCATCCGCATTGCCGACGGCGAAGCGCATGAGATCGTGCTTCCGGAAAGCGCGCGGGCGGTTTACGGGAGCGCGAACGCGGAGTTCGACAGTGGGGCGTTCCGCCTGTACTACGAGTCGTACGTGACGCCGGGTACCGTCTACGACTACGACATGGAAGGCAGGCGGCTCACACTGCTCAAGCAGCGGGAAGTGCGCGGCGGCTATGACAGCCGCAAGTACCGGGTCGAACTGCACTATGCGACCGTCGGCGACGGCACCCGCATCCCGGTATCGCTCGTCTACCGCAAGGACCGGCGCAGGCGCGGCGCGCAGCCGCTGCTGTTGACCGGCTACGGCGCCTATGGGTTCCCGCTCGACACCCACTTCAGTTCCGCGCGGTTGTCGCTGCTGGACCGCGGCGTCATTTTTGCCGTTGCGCACGTGCGTGGCGGCGGTGAAATGGGCAAGCGCTGGCATGACGAGGGGCGCATGCTGAACAAGCGCAATACCTTCACCGATTTCATCGCCTGTGCGGAGCACCTGGTCAGCCAGGCGTTTACCGCACCTGACCGGCTGGCGATCGAGGGTGGCAGCGCAGGCGGATTGCTGGTCGGCGCGGCTGCCAACAAGCGCCCCGACCTGTTCCGGGCAGCGGTGGCGGAAGTCCCGTTCGTCGACGTCGTCAATACCATGCTGGACGCGTCCCTGCCCCTGACCACCGGCGAATACGAGGAGTGGGGCAATCCGAACCAGCGGGAGTACTTCGATTACATGCTTTCCTATTCGCCGTACGACAACCTCCAGGCCCAGGACTACCCCGCAATGCTGGTGGAGACCTCGCTGCACGACAGCCAGGTGATGTACTGGGAGCCCGCCAAGTACGTGGCAAGACTGCGTGCGCTCAAGACCGATCCGAATCCGCTGCTGTTCAGGATCAACATGAAGGCAGGCCATGGCGGATCCTCCGGAAGGTATGATTTTCTGAAAGAGATCGCCTTCAACTATGCATTCATCCTGGGGGTGCTGGGCATTTCGCGCTAGCGGTTCCCGTACGCACGGGATATTTCGTGCAGATTCGATCCTGACCTGGGGGTGGCGACTTTTTATGCACTTGGGCAACGGTTGCAAACCTGTCCTGCTGGCCATCATTGGCGCGGTCGCCACGCTTTCGTTCGCGCCGGTCACGGGCGCGCACGAGACGAAACTTTCCAGCGTGCGGATTGCGATCGAAGGCAGCAGCGCGAACGCGGTGCTCGAACTGAACGGCATCGATCTGGATGTCGCGACCGGCCGTGTGATCACGCGTACGGACGAACGCATCGACGCCGACGCCCTGCGCGCGCAGGCTGAGGTCATCACCGCGTATGTGCGTGATCGCGTGCAGCTGCGACCCGAGGGTGCGTCCGCCTGTCCGATTGCCGTGCGCGGGATGCGGGCGGTCGAAGACCACGTGCTGATCGACGTTGGCTGGCGCTGCCCGCCGATCGGTGAACCGCTGGTGCTGCGCGTGACGCTGTTTCACGAGATCGATGCGGCTGCGCGGCACCTGGTGATTGTCGGCGGCGGCGAGCGCCGGTTCGGAATGCTCGGCGTGATGTCGCCGCAGATGCGTCTGCAAGCCGGGCCGGCCGGCTTCGCCGTGGTTGTCTGGCATTACCTGCTTGCCGGTGTCGAACATATCGCGATCGGTTTCGATCACATCGCATTCCTGATCGCGGTGATCGTGCCCGGCAGGCGCTTCTGGTCACTGGTTGCGGTGGTGACCTCGTTCACGGTTGCGCATTCGATCACGCTCAGCCTGGCCGTGCTCGAAGTCGTTTCGTTGCCGTCGGCATGGGTGGAATCCGCCATTGCCGCCAGCATCGTCTACGTCGCCGCAGAGAACTTCTTCGTGCGCGACATTCGCTACCGCTGGATCGTGACTTTTGCGTTCGGGCTGATCCACGGCTTCGGTTTTGCTTCGATGCTGCGCGATTACGGTCTGCCGCAGGACGCACTGGTGCCGGCACTGGCCGCGTTCAATTTCGGCGTCGAGGCCGGGCAGCTCCTGATCGTGGCAGTCGCAGTATCGCTGTGGCGCGTGGGGTTCGCGGTGGCGGCGGTGCGCGGCGCCGGCAACCGCGAGGCCGTGGAACGCCGGGTAGCGCTTGGGATCTCTGCGGCCGTGCTGCTGCTCGGACTGTACTGGCTGGTGCAGCGCCTGGTGGAAATTGCGCATTGACACGGGCATGCAGTCGGGCGGATATTTGCCTTGGCCCGCCACTCGGACGGGCGTCATCACAAGACTGACGAATGGGGGGGGTAATATGAAGAATTCTCTCGCAGTCATACTCGCGGCCGGCGCCGGTTTCCTGGCGATTCCAGCCGCTGCCGATACCACCGACGTAAAGACGCAGTCGATCGTGCACGTGAAGAAGCAGGGTGCGCATTGCCCGGACGATCCGAACTGCTTCAACCGTTACCACCCCGCGATCAAGTCGGTGGCGCGTGCGAAGCCCGGGCAGCTGATCGTGTTCGAGACGCGCGATGCGCTCGATTCCGATCTGCACGTCAACTCGGAACCGAAGGACGTGCTGTCGGCCGATCTGAACCTGGTGCATCCGATGACCGGGCCGGTGCACATCGAGGGCGCGCGTCGCGGCGATGCGGTCGCCGTCACCCTGATCGACATCGAGCCGGATGAGTACGGCTATACGTTGATCGTTCCCGGATTCGGTTTCCTGCGCGATCACTTTCCGGATCCCTATGTTGCCAACTGGAAAGCGAACCGGCTGGAAGCAGTTTCCGACCAGATTCCAGGCGTGCGGATCCCCGCGAATTCATTCATGGGCTCGGTCGGCGTGTTGCCGGGTGCGCCCGAGGTGAAGAAGTGGCTCGCACGCGAGACGCAGCTGGGCGCAGTCGGTGGCATCGCCCTGCCGCCGCAGCCGGTGGGCGCGGTTCCGGCCGCCGTGTGCGGTCCGAACGGCAGCCACAAGGACGAATGTCTGCGCACGGTTCCGCCGCGCGAGAACGGCGGCAACATGGACATCAAGCAGACCGTGGTCGGCACCACGCTGCTGTTCCCGTGCTTCGTTGACGGCTGCGGGCTATTCGTCGGCGACGTCCACTATGCGCAGGGCGACGGCGAGATCTCCGGAACCGCGATCGAGATGGGCGCGATCGTCACGGTGCGCACCGAGATCCGCCGCGGCATGGGCGCGATGATGAAAGCCGGGCCACACTTCGAGGGGGGGTCACAACTCAAGGCACTCGAGCCTGACAAGTTCCACGCCACCATCGGTTATCCGCTGAAGGCCGCCGGCGAAGTGCCGCCGTCGCACACCTATCTCGACAAGGAGAAGATTGCGCCGCTCACCAACCTGTCGGAGGACTTGACGCTGGCCGCACGCAACGCCGCGCTGGAGATGATCGACTGGCTTACCCGCACCAAGGGCCTCAGCCGGCAGCAGGCCTACGTGGTCACCAGCGTGGCCTGCGATCTGCGTATCGGAAACGTGGTCGATCTGCCAAACTACACGGTATCGATGATCTGTCCCCTGGAGATCTTCGACAAGTAGGTCACTTTTGCGTAATAGAACGACTGCAGGGCGGGGTTTCCCCCGCCCTCGTTTTTTTGGAAGCCATGAAGCGCCGATCGTTCATTCTGTCCCTGGCCGTACTGCTGTCGCCGGCGGCCCTCGCCCACACGCCATACCGCCAATGGAAGGTCATGCGCGAGCGCTACCTGATGATTCTGTCCAGCAGGACTGATCCGGAGTCGGATGTGCTGGCAGAGCGGCTCGCGGCGATTCTGCAGCAGGTGCTGCCGGAAGCCAACGCAATCGTCAGTCGCGCGCCGCAGGAGGAGCGCGTCGCCAGCCTGCTCACGACCGGACAGGTGCGGCTCGCCGTCATGTCGCGCGAGTCGGCACAGGCGCTGTACACGGGGACGGAAACATTCGGCGACTATGAGGGGAAGCAGCTGCGCGTGATGCTCGAATTCGACCGGCATCTGCTGGTGACGGTCGAGGATTTTCCGCGTCACCACGCCTGGCTGGTCACGTCCGCTCTGGTGGAGCACGCCGGGGAGCTGCCGGTCACGGTGCCAGATACCGCCGGGGAGCAGGCCGATGGCGGCATTCCCGCCCACTCCGGCTCGCTCGGCTTCGGACGCGGCGAATCGCTCGAGGAACAGGAGTGATCGTGCGCGGCGCCGCCGCGCTCGGACTCCTGCTGCTTGCCGGGTCCTGCCTGGCGCACGACCTGATCACGCTCGAGGCTGCCGAGGTTTACCTCGCCAATGCGAACCAGTGGAGCCGGGTGATCGATTCCGCGGCACCGGCCGAACGCAAGGCCGAAGCCCATTGCCGTCTGGGCAGCATGTTCGACGAGATCAGGGACCTGCTGAATCGCGACGTTGCCGTGCACGGCGGACCGCAAGGTGTCCCGACCAATCTCCTGATCGCCGAACTGAAACGTGGCGGTACGCCGCTCGATTACTCCGATCGCAAGCGGCGTTTCCTGCCGCCAGTCTCGCATTACCGCCAATGCCTGGCGCTTCAACCGGGCGGACCGTATGCAGGCGAAGCGATGTCGGGGCTGCTGCGCGGAGATTTCTACGAGAGTTTCGATGGCGACCCGCTCGAAGCGGAGCAGAGCTGGGGAGAGCTTCGCGAGCAGATTGGAATCGCAAAAGTGTTTCTCGAACGGTATCCGGAGCATCGCGATCGCGAGGAGATCGAGTTCATCCTGGCCATATTGTTGAGCCGTGCGGCGCGCGATGCTCCGGACGCGGCTTCGCGCCGGGAGCACGCTGCCGCAGCGCGCTCGGCGGCCGATGCCTTCGAATCCCGTTACCCGGAAAGCCTGCGTGCCGCGGCGATGCCGGTGCTGCGCGAAGCCCTCGCGCGTTAGCGCAGATCCCGCGGTTGCGTGGCAGTGCGGCCGCGGCCCGCGCGCTGCAAGGCGCAAGTCAAACCGGGTAAACTGCGGACGATGGCCCATCGAATCCGGACCCTTGGAGTTGCAGAATGAAAGTCATCGATTTTCGCAGCGACACCGTGACCAGGCCGACCGCGGAAATGCGGGCGGCCATGGCGTCGGCAGAGGTCGGCGACGATGTCTACGGCGAGGATCCGACGGTCAACCGGCTCGAGGCACTTGCGGCGGAGCTTCTCGGCAAGGAGTCCGCTCTGTTCGTGCCGACCGGCACGCAAAGCAATCTGCTGGCGTTGCTCTCTCACTGCCAGCGCGGCGACGAGTATATCGTCGGCCAGCAAGCGCACACCTACAAGTACGAGGGCGGCGGTGCAGCAGTACTGGGCAGCATACAGCCGCAGCCGATCGACTTCGATCGCGATGGCTCGCTCGATCTGCGGAAAGTGGAAGCGGCCATCAAGCCGGACGATCCGCACTTCGCGAAAACGCGACTGCTCTGCCTGGAGAACACGCAGGGCGGCAAACCGCTGGCACTCGATTACCTGCAGCGCGCGCGTGAACTGTGCGATCGCCGGCGCCTCGCACTGCACCTGGACGGCGCGCGGGTATACAACGCCGCGGTGCATCTGGAGGTGCCCGTTGCCGAGATTGCAAGGCATTTCGATACGGTGTCGGTGTGCCTTTCCAAGGGCCTTGGCGCCCCGGTCGGCTCGGTACTGTGCGGCCCGCGTGACCTGATCGCGCTGGCACGGCGCTGGCGCAAAATGGTCGGTGGCGGCATGCGCCAGGCCGGCGTGTTGGCGGCGGCGGGAATCCATGCGCTGGAACATCACGTCGAACGGCTGCGGGAAGACCACGAGAACGCGCAGCGACTGGCCGCGGGCCTCGCGCACGTGCGTGGAATCGACGTCGCATCCGGTGGTGCCCAGACCAACATGGTCTGGCTCGAAACATCGCCGGAGCGCTGGATGCGGATGGCCGAGCATCTCAGGTCCCGCAACATCCTGGTCGGCAGCTACACGCACATGCGTCTGGTCACGCACCTCGATGTCGACCGGGCGGATGTCGACCGCCTGGTCGGCGAAGTAACCGACTTTTTCGAGAAAGCCGCGTAGCCGCTGCTTCGCCGCGCGGGCCCCGGTAGGCGCAAGAACGCGAAAACAACAACGTAGCACTGAGTTCCAGGGAGAACGATATTGAGCGCATCGAGCGATGAACGCAACATGGCGGTGTTCTGCGATTTCGAGAACGTCGCCATCGGCGTGCGCGAAGCGAAGTACCAGAAGTTTGACGTTAAAAAAGTGCTGGAGCGCCTGCTGGTCAAGGGCAGCATCGTGGTCAAGAAAGCCTACTGCGACTGGGAGCGCTACAAGGAATTCAAGCCG
>JBBDIL010000029.1:0-70382 GCA_040880425.1 Burkholderiales bacterium
GCAATTTTCTTGTCGGCCTCGGCAATTTTCCTGTCCGCTTCGGCGAGCTTCCTGTCGTCTTTGCGAGGCGCTGTCCCGGCTTCGGCGCGCGGCTTGTCTTCCGGCTTCGTTTCCTTGCCCTTGGCGTGCGTTTCTTCGTCGCTTTCGTTCATGTCATCTCCTTTGCGCATGATGTCGCGCGATTCGCGCCGTGCCCCGTTATCGTGGTCCGACTTGCCTTTTTTGCCGTGCGTTCCTTCGGCCTCGCCGCTTTTCCGAGCCGGCCGTCCGGCCATCCGTTTGCGTACCACCAGCTTCTCGATCTCGACCAGCACGAATATCGTCAAGCCGACCCCGAGGCAGTACAGCCAGGCGGCGGCGTCCAGCGCCTCGGTGCCGAACAGCCGGTTCATGAACGGCGCATAGGTGAACAGCAGTTGCAGCGCCAGGCATACGCCGATCGCGAGCAGCACCACCTTGTTGCCTACCAGGCCCTCGATCGTCCACGACGGGGCGTAAAGGAACCGCGCGTTCAGGAGATAGGCGATCTCGCCGATCACCAGGGCATTGACCGCGAGCGTGCGCGCCAACGCGAGCGTACTCTCGTCGCGCGCCTGCTCCAGCAGGAAGAGCAAGCCGGCGCCGAGCAGCAGCAGCACGCCGACGAAGCCGATGCGCCAGACCATGAAACCGGTGAGCAGCGGCTCGTCGGTGCGGCGCGGCGCCCGCTGCATCAGGTCGCCTTCGGCTCGCTCCCAGGCGAAAGCGATGCCGAGAGTGACCGCGGTAAGCATATTGACCCACAGGATCTGCACCGGGGTGATCGGCAGCGCCATCCCGGCCAGAATCGCGATCACGATCACGAGCGCCTCGGCAACACTCGTTGGCACGATATAAAGGATCGTCTTCTTCAGGTTTTCGTAGACCGTGCGGCCCTCCTCGATGGCGCGCTCGATGGAGGCGAAGTTGTCGTCGGCCAGCACCATGGCCGAAGCCTCGCGGGCCGCGTCCGTGCCGTTGCGGCCCATGGCGATGCCGATGTCGGCGCGCTTGAGGGCGGGCGCGTCGTTGACGCCGTCGCCGGTCATCGCCGTGATCGCCCCTTGCGCCTGCAGCGCCTCGACCAGGCGCAGCTTGTGCTCGGGACTGACGCGCGCGAAGACATCTGCGCCGAGCGCACGGCTTTGCACCTCGTCGTCGCTCAGCCCCTCGAGGTCGCTGCCGGTCAACGCCTCATCCGCGTTGGTCAGACCCAACTCGCGAGCAATCGCCTGGGCCGTGAGCTTGTGGTCCCCGGTCACCATCTTGACCCGGATGCCCGCGTCCTGGCATGCGGCGACTGCGGCGATCGCCTCTTCCCGCGGCGGGTCGATGAGCCCGAACAGGCCGAGGAACGTCAAGTCCCGTTCGGCTTCCTCCTCGTCGAGCTCGCCCGGTTCCCCGTTCACGTCCTTGCGCGCGACGGCGAGCACGCGCTGCCCGCGCTCGGCGATCTCGTCGACGCGCTGGCACCAGCGATCAGCATCGAGATCGACGACCTCGCCGCCGCGCCGCTCGCTTGCGCACATCTCGAGCACGCGTTCGGGGGCGCCCTTGACGTAAATGACGTGCTTGCCTTCCGGGTCGCGGTTGAGGGTTGCCATGTAGCGATGCTCGGAGGCGAAGGGAATGACGTCCACGCGCGGCCATTCCTTGTTTTCCCGCTCGGGATCGAGTCCGGCCTTGTGCGCCAGTACGATCAGCGACGCCTCGGTCGGATCGCCTTCGGGCTTCCACTGATCGCCGTCGCGGTGCAGCTTGGCGTCGTTGCACAGCAGGCCGGCGCGCACCATCTCCATCGCGGTCGCATGCTCTTCCAAGTCGATGTCGCTCTCATCGAGCCGGAAGCCGCCCTCGGGCGCGTAGCCGACGCCCCCGACCTCGATGTCCTCGCCCGCCGTGCGCAAGGTCTTGGCGGTCATCTCGTTCTTGGTCAGCGTGCCGGTCTTGTCCGAGCAGACCACGGTGACCGAACCAAGCGTTTCCACCGCTGGCAGGCGGCGGATGATGGCGTTGCGCCGTGCCATGCGCCGCACGCCGATGGCCAGTGTTACGGTCATGACCGCCGGCAGGCCCTCCGGGATCGCAGCGACCGCAATGGTGACCGCGGCAAGCAGCATTTCCCCCCAGCCGCGGCCCCAAAGGAATACCCCGATCGCCATCGTCGCCGCGGCGAGCCCGAGGATCGCCACGCTCACCACCTTGGTGAACGCATCAAGGCGCCGCATCAGCGGCGTCTTCAGGGTCTCGACCTCGGACAGCATGCCGCTGATGCGCCCGATCTCGGTGGCGTCGCCGATTGCGACCACCACCCCCTTGCCGCGGCCCGCGGTGATCACCGTGCCCGAGAACACCATGCTCGCGCGATCGCCGAGCTCGGCCTTCTCCTCAACTTCATCGACGAGCTTCTCCGCCGCGGTCGACTCCCCGGTAAGAGCCGCTTCCTGCGCCTGCAGATTCTTCGCACGGATCACACGGATATCTGCCGGTACGCCATCGCCTGCCTCCAGCAGCACAAGGTCTCCGGGAACCAGTTCCTCGGCCCGAATCTCGCTGCGTTTGCCGCCGCGAATGACGCGCGCCTTCGAAGTGAGCATGCCGCGCACTGCTTCGAGTGCACGCTCTGCCCGCCCCTCCTGTACAAAGCCGATGATCGCAATGATCAGAACCACTGCGAAGATGACGGCGCTGTCCACCCGCTCTCCGAGTGCAGCGGCAAGAGCGCCCGCAACCAACAGCAGATAGATGAATAGATTATTGAACTGACTGAAGAATCGCGTAAGCGCGGTGCGTCTGGACTGTGGCGTCAACCGGTTCGCGCCGAAGCGCTCACGACGTGGTCCGACTTTGTCGTCGCTCAGCCCAGCCTTCAGGTCAGTCTGAACTGCGCTCGCCAGCTCCTCAACCGGTACGGCATGCCAGGCTCGCTGCGCCAGATCCTTTTTCGTCGAGACTTCGGTTTCGCTCATCGGCGACTCCCAAACGGGCTTCGCAGGAGCCGGCCGATCTCCAGCAGCGCGACGGCCACCGGCATCATGCTCGCCAGCCGGTGGCTCTCGAACAGCGCGGCGAGCAGCCCGCCGATCAGCGCCACGTTGCAGAACCAGAGCAAATTCACCAGTCCGTGTTGCAGGGCGTAGGCGAGGACGAGCACGGCGACAAAGCCGAGACAAGCCGTCCTGAACCACAGCGGGGTCATGACATTCGTGCCCGAAGTGTCGGCCCCGCGGCGCTCAGCCTTTTCGTGTCCAGCGATCCCCCTGCTTGACATACGACTGCTTAACGGCGGCCCAGGCGACGCGATGTGCCGTTTCCTCCCTGGAGGCGTCTGTACGCCGATTCCCCTTGTCCTCGTATTGCTCCCAGGCACTGTTGAAGGCCTTGCGATAGATGGTCTGAGCGCCCTGCGGAAGGCTATCGCGCACCGCCTTCGGCAGGTCCGCGTTGCGTTGGTATGGCATGGTTTCGTCCTCCCGAATGTCGGCTCCTGCCCGTATATCGCGCCGAGGCGGCTGGCCGTTTGCCTGATTTCCTCACCGAGAAGCAGCTTTGCCGCGGCATCCACCGCTCCACGCGCCAACTCGCGACTGCCATCGGTGAGTATTTCGAGATCATCAACAATCCCGGGCTGTTTGTCCGGATGAAGACAGCCGATGAAATCCGCGCCATCATCCGGCGCTGTTGGATGCGAACTTCTGACTGACGACGAGAGGCCGCCGTATAGCCGCCGTCTATGACCAGTTAGCTCCCGGTCACGAACCTGGCTTCATCCAAGGAGGTAGAGTCACCCGGCGCTGCGCATCTTCCCACCGTGTATTGACGCAGGATCAGCGGCCCGGGCGGCGCGCACGCTGATGTCCGCACATCAAGGCGGCAGGTGCATCACTTGAACCGGTTGACTGCGTCCTTGAAAGCCCTGCCGATGTTTTCCCAGGCCGCTTCCATACCGCCGCGCAGGCTCTCCCACGCGTCCTCGCTTGCCCTCTCGAGTTCTCGCAGCTTTTCCCGCGCTTCTTCGCGCTGCTTTTTCAGCGATCCGATTTGGTCATGGTATTCAATCTTTGCCTCGGCTTTCGCCGTTTCCGCCTTTGCTTCGAGCCTGGTGAGATCGGCGCTCCATTCGTCTATTTTCGCTTTCATCTTTTGCACGTAGGCATCACGATCGCTCATTCGTCACTCCTTTGATTGGAAAGCCACCAATTGCCGCGAAGGGCACAAACACGTCAACTCCGATCATGCATGTCTCGGGCTCACAGGACAGAAGGTACGGCCTCGAAAACCTGTGTGGCCCTGCCTCTGCGATTGATGATCCACTCGCTGCCGAGTTGTTCGCACATGCTTTACACCACAGCACGAGTACATATCAGATCGTGTGCGTGATCCAGCCTGCAGACTTTGATATTCGTCAACTTTCCGGCGTGTATGAACGGAGCGCCCAACTGCGAACACGCTCTTGCGTGAAAGTCACGTGCGGGCCGCCACTGCAGTTCGCGTCGGATCCGACGCGTTATCAGTACAGCGCGCTGGAGAGCTTCCTGCGGTACTCAGATACCAGGTCGGGCTGATCTTCCGCCAGATTGAAGATAGCGAGGATCCGCTTCCTCGCCGCTCCATCCTTCCAGGTCTTGTCCTGGCGCACGACCTGGAGCAGTTCATCGAGCGCTTGCCTGTAACGCTTCGCGCCCGCATAAAGGTTGGCAAGTGCGAATCGCGTCTCGCAGTCTCCGGGATTCTCTGAAAGCCTGGCTATCAGCTCGGCTTCGCCCGGCCCGGATTCGGCAGAGCGCGCAAACGCGATTGCTGCGCGCAGCGTTGCGACGCGTTCGTCCCAGTCGATGTGCTGTCTGACGCTGGAGAGCAGCGCATCGGCTTCATCGAGTTCCTGCGTTTCGATCAGCGCCTCGGCGAGATCCAGGCGCGCGAGCTCGTTTCCGACGTCGAGTTCAAGCGCGTTATGCAGCGCGGCAATCGCGCCTTTCGTATCGCCTGCTTCGCGCAGCTCGCGCGCCCGCGCGCGCTCCGCTTCAGACGGCGAAGGTATCAGGCTGTCGATGAACGCGCGCACCTGGGATTCCGGTACGGCACCCAGGAAGTGCGCCACCGGTTTGCCGTCGCGGAAGCCCATCACATCCGGGATCGAACGCACGCCGTATGCGCCGGCGATCTCCTGGTTCTCATCCGAATTCAGCTTCGCCAGCCTGAACTTGCCGCCGTACTCCTCCGCCAGTTTCTCGAGGATCGGTTTCAGGACACGGCATGGTCCGCACCACGGCGCCCAGAAATCGACCACGACCGGAACGGACTTCGAAGCCTCGATGACTTCGCGTTCGAAATTACCCGCGAAGACGTCCACAGTGTGTTGGGTCATGAGTGGCCTTTCTCTACATCCATACGGAATCGGAAACGACATTGGGGTCAACGGTCGGTAATTCAAGGCCCGGAACCCGGAATCATCTGCGAGCGGCGTGAGGAATCGCTAATGTATCGTCTATGGCAACATAGTTCATTGTGCACGCATCTGGCTGCATGAGCCCGAATGGAATCAGGGTGGCTTGTGCGCAGCGACACAGCGGTTGTGATTTGGACCGACTGTAAATACGGGGATCGGATGAATACACAAACTCAACGGATCTTCGCGGTATTGCTCGGTCTGCTCTTGATCGCGATGCTTGCCGTACTGCTGGTCATACAAACTTCAGGCATATTTTTTCTGATGGGCTCGCGTCTGCCGGATGCGGTACGCGGTGCGTTGATCGGCAGCTTGGCCGCTACGCTGGCGACAGCCCTAGGCGCGCTACCGGCACTTGCGCTGAACAGAATTTCGCAACGAACCGAGGATCTGCTACTCGGTTTTGCTGCCGGGATAATGCTGGCGGCGAGCGCGTTCTCGCTGATCGTGCCCGCAATCGATGCAGGCGAGGCGCTGTTCGGCGGGCGCATGTTGGCCTCGCTGCTCGCGGCATCGGCAATCGGCGTCGGCATGCTGTTGATGGTAGGGATCGACCGCACGCTTCCGCATGAACACCGCCGGCTCGGCCACCATGGCATGCAGGCGCGATGGGCGCGCGTCTGGCTGCTGGTGCTCGCCATGATCATCCATAATTTTCCGGAAGGGATGGCGATCGGCGTGGCATTCTCGGGCGACGATCTGGCGCGCGGAATCACGGTTGCCACGGCCATTGCTGTCCAGGACATTCCCGAGGGTCTGGTTGTCGCGCTAGCGCTGCGCGCGGCCGGATACACTCCCGGCCGCGCTGTGCTCATCGCCGCGGCCAGCGGCCTCGCCGAACCGGTGGGCGCCGTCTCGGCCAGCATCGTGACCGGGATGTCGCCAGTGCTCTATCCATTCGGGCTTGCTCTCGCCGCTGGCGCAATGCTCTTCGTGGTCAGCCATGAGATCATTCCCGAGACGCATCGAAACGGCCACCAGATGCCGGCCACCGTTGGCTTGATGGGCGGCTTTGCGGTGATGATGGTGCTGGACAACGCATTCGGCTAGACAGCTGCGGACGACTGCGAAGTAGCGTTTCCTTCCTGGCGTCACCAAGACGCTCCACGCACAGGCACGCAAGCGCGTGCTTGAGAGCGTTCTCGCCATGGAAGCTGAGCACGCGGACAACCCCATCGGCATGCCCGAAAATCCGGGCTGTCCTTCAGCCATGCAACGATTGACCTGGATCAAGCGGACAATGCCGCCCGCCTGCAAGATTGCGGCATGCGCTCCAGGTCGGAAAAAGGCGGCGGCAGCTTCGCCGGCATCAAGCTGCTGCTTTGCGAGAACCCGTTGCCGCCAATCGATGAAGCGATCGTCGCGGCGAAGGCGGAGGTTCCGCGCGCAAACTACTACACGGAAGCCCACTCCGCGCCGCTGCGCCGGCTGATCGCCGCCCGGATCGGCGTTCCCGAACGGCTGATCCATATCAATGCCGGTTCCGAGCTGATCCTGCGGCAGCTGTTCGACCGGTTCGGCGAACGGGTTCACCTGCTGACCCCGACGTATCCGCTGTTTCCCGAGATCGCGAAAAGCTGGAGCGAGACCCGCCTGTCGCCGGAACGCGATTTCGTCTTCGATCTGGCTGCGCTGGAGATCCCCACCGATACCACGCTCGCGGTGATCGTGAACCCGAACAATCCGAACGGCGGCACCTTCGACATGTCGCCGCTGCCGCGGCTGCTGGCGAATCACCCGCGCACCCGGTTCCTGGTGGACGAGGCGTTCATCGGTCTCGCGGGGGAATCGGTCGCGGCGCTGGTGCCCCGGCATCCGAACCTGCTTGTTACCCGCACGCTGTCCAAGGCGCACAGTCTTGCAGGCTTCCGGGTCGGGTATGCGATCCTGCCGGAGCCGATCGCCGACGATCTGAACACGCACAACGATGCCTATCCGCTCGCGCGGCCGAGCGAGGCAGCCGCGATCGCAACCCTCGAGCACGAGGAAAAGATCAACCAGCGCGCGAGCATGTTGCGCAAATGGACCGAGACGCTCGCGGCCGGACTGCGGGGCATGGGCGTGAGCACCTATCCCACGCAGACGTACTTCTTCCTCGCAGACTTCGCTCCGCACGATGCGGAACAGCTGGCCGGCGCGTTACGCACGCACGGTATTCTCGTGAAACCGCTCGCCGACGAGCGACTTGGTCCCGGTTATATGCGCATCACTACCGCGCTACCACAGGACAATGCGCGGTTTCTCGAGGCGCTGGGGAACCTGCTGTGAGCACGGTGAAGTATGGGCGCATCCTCGCTGGCGTCGACGGCAGCGAGCACGGCATGCATGCGCTGCGCCACGCCGCCGGGCTCAGTCGCGCGTTCGGTGCCGCGCTGCGCATCGTTCATGTCGTCGACATGGGCGTGCTGACGCTCGCGCCGGAGCTGGCGCTGGACGTGGATCGGCTCGCCCGCCAGCGGCTCGCCGAGGGCAAGCGGCTCCTCGCGCAGGCGCAAGCGCAGGCGGACATGGAGGTACAGTCGCGGCTTCTGGAAACGGCGACGCCGATGCAACGGGTCGCGGAAGCGATCGTCGAGGAGGCAACTTCCTGGCCCGCGAACCTCATCGTTCTCGGAGCCTGCGGCCGCGGGGCATTGGGGCGCCTGCTCCCGGGCAGTGTGGCTGACGGCGTCGCGCGGCACGCGCGCATGCCGGTGCTGCTCGTGCATTGAACGCACGGCCATGCCGAGCCCGCGCGTCACGCCTTTCGTCTGCCATCATGAGCGTTACGAGCGCTGGTTCGAGCAGCACGGCGCAGCCTACGTCTCCGAGCTGCTCGCCGTGCGTGCGCTGCTTCGCTTGTCAGGCAGGGGCCTGGAGATCGGCGTGGGCAGCGCGCGCTTCGCCGTGCCGCTCGGAGTCGAGTTCGGAATCGACCCGGCACCCGAAATGATCTCTTACGCGCGGGCGCGCGGCGTGAGCGTGGCGCGCGCCGTCGCCGAGAAGCTGCCGTTCGGGAAGGCAGCCTTCGACTATGTGCTTCTGGTGACAACACTGTGCTTCGTTGAGAACCCAGCCGCGATGCTCGCGGAGGCGCACCGGGTTCTGCGGCCCGACGGTGCGCTGGTGATCGGTTTCATCGACCGCGCGAGCGCGCTTGGCGGCGAGTACCATGCCCGACGCGCAGACAACGTGTTCTATCGCGACGCGAGGTTCTACTCGAACGACGAGGTGGAGCGCCTGCTCGGCGACGCAGGCTTCGGTGGAATCGCCTGGGTGCAGACGCTCACCCACCCGCTGCCGGAGACCCCGGAGATAGAATCCGCGCGCACCGGCCGCGGCCAGGGCTCGTTCGTGGTCGTCCGGGCGGTCCGGGACTAGCGGAGCGCATACGTGGAGAACACATTCTGGACGGCGTTCGGCGCGAGCGTACTTGCGGCACTGGTCACCGCATGCGGCATCTTCGTTATCCGGCGGTATGAAAACTGGGGCCGACGGTACAGCATCTACTTCGTGTGCTTCGCGGCCGGCGTACTGATCTCGGTCTCCTTCCTGCACATCATTCCCAAGTCATTCGCGATGGCGGGGCACGCGCCGGTGTACCTGCTGCTGGGCTTCGTGCTACTGCACCTGTTAAACCGCTTCGTTACCGCTTTCGTGTGCGAACGCACGCCGGATTCGGCCTACGGCATCGGATTGATCCCGATGATCGGCATCGGTTTCCATTCGTTCGTTGACGGCTTCGTCTATTCGATCACGTTCACGGTCAGTTTCTTTACCGGCGTGCTGGCCGCCACCGGGATGGTGCTGCACGAGTTCCCGGAAGGCATCATCACCTACCTGCTGCTGGTGCGCGGCGGGTTCGGCGCAAGGAGCGCGCTGGCGCTGGCGATGATTGCTGCATCCCTGACCACGCCTCTCGGCACACTGGTTTCGTATCCGCTCATCAGCCGCATCGACCAGACGCTTCTGGGCAATCTGCTCGCGCTGTCGGCAGGCGCGCTGGTCTATGTCGGTGCGACGCACCTGCTGCCGCAGGCCGAGCATGAGCGGCGCAGGTTCAGCCTGCTGGCGCTCGGCGCGGGCGTGCTGGTTGCCATAGTCATCGTGCTGGCGAAATGAGCCCGGGAATGGAGACCGTCAACGTCGAGCGCTGGGGTTGGTATTCGGTCGGTCTGAACGTGGTTCTGGCGGCATTGCACGCAACGGTCGCCTCGGTTTCGGGCAGCCTGGCGGTAACCGCGGAACTGGCCCATAACCTGATCGATCTCGCGTCGGCGCTCGCGGTGCTCGCGGGTCTGAAGCTGGCGGCGCGCAAGTCGCCGGCGTTTCCCTACGGTCTGTACAAGCTCGAGAACGTGGCGGCGCTGGGACTCGCGCTGCTGATTTTCTTCTCCGCTTACGAGATCGCGCGCGAGTCCCTGTTCGCGCCCGCGGCGAGCGTGCACGTGCAGGGATGGATGCTGGCAGTGCTGGCCGCGACCGGCGTGTTGCCGCTCGCTTTCAGTCATTTCGAGTTGCGCGTTGGGCGTGCCGCGGGGTCGCCGGCGCTGATTGCGGACGCCCGGGAGTATCGCGTGCATGTGTTAACCACCGGACTGGCATTCGCCGCGCTCGCGTCGCAATGGTTGGGATTCGCGCTCGACCGCATCGCGGCTGTCTTCATCGTCATCGCGGTCGTTTGGACGGGCTGGGGATTGCTGCGCGACGCCATGCGCGTGCTGCTCGATGCTTCGCTCGATGCGCAGACCCTGCTCGAAGTGCGCGGCATCATCGAGTCCGACCCGGCAGTAACGGAGGCAGGCTGGATTACCGGGCGCAATTCGGGTCGTTTCCGCTTCGTCGAGGCCGGCGTTACCCTGCGAACGCAGGCGCCGGACAAGACTGCCGACGTGGTACGCCGCGTCGAGCGGGAGGTCCGCGAACGCGTGACGCATGTCGAGCGGGTGCTGCTGCACGTCGAGCCCGCGCAGTCGCCGTACATCCGGCATGCGGTCGCGCTCGAGGACGCGGCGGGAACGCTGAGCGGGCATTTCGGCGCGGCGCCGTACTTCGCGATCATCACATTGCGCCGCGGCGATGGGGCCGTCGCGGAACAGCGCATCGTCGCGAACCCGCACCTGGGTATCGAGAAGGCGCGCGGTATTACCGTCGCGCGCTGGCTGGTGGCTCAGAAGATCGACACGCTCATCCTGAGGCTCGACCTCGACGGCAAAGGGCCGGAGTACGTACTGCGCGATGCAGGCGTGGAACTGCAACGCACGGACGCGCGTGTACTGGCTGATCTGCTGCCGCCGACCGGGCAGGCCGGCGGGCTGCAGCAGAATAATTCACCCGGTGTGTCGGGCCGGCAGCGCGCATGATCGGGCGGCGGTGGCCCGGCCTTTGCGTATCAGGGAAACGGCGGGACGGTCGGCTCCGTGCCTTCCGGTTCGGCTTCCGGATGGTGCTTCTTCACCCGATCGGTGATCTCGTCCACGCTATTGAGCGGCACGTCCACCAGTAGCAGCAGCTCGCCGCGTTCAATCGCTGCCTCGAACGCTTTCAGCCGGGTGTTGCCGACATTCATGCCGACCATGCCGCCCAGCCACGCGCCGACTCCGGCGCCCGCCAGCGCGCTCGCCAGCAGCACGGCGCCGCCGGCCACTACCACGCCCGGCTGCAGCGCGAGGGCAACGAGGCCGGCCAGTGTGCCGGCGGCACCGCCAAGCGGGACCGCCCTTTCGACCGCGGGCAGGAAGTCGCTCTTTTGCAGAAAAGATGCTTCGGGCAGATCGCCAAGTGGCGTATCCCGCCGGGCGATGACATGGATATGCTTCGCATCCACGCGTGCCAGCAGCAGTTCGTCCACGACCTTGGTGGCGATGCCGACGTCCGGCACCAGAAAATATATTCTTCTTCGCATGTAGCGTTCTCCTGTAACCGTTTCATACGTAATGGTACTCGCCCGGTGGGCGCTTCCGACTCAAGATCGCGTTCACTGCCCCAGACTACAGGGCAGCCGTCAACGGTCAGTTGACAGAGGTCAATGAAAGCAGCACCGTCGCCCCGGCCCTGCCGACACGCATACCGTGCGCAGACACGATTCCCGTTCTCGATCCGAGTCCAGTTTTGTGAGCCTGAACTTGCCGTCGTACTCCTCCGCCAGTTTCTCGAGGATCGGTTTCAGGACACGGCATGGTCCGCGCCTTTTCGATCTGTAGAAATTACCTTGACGACGATCAAGGAATCCGCCGCCCAATCAGCGAGAATTGTCAAGAACGGGCGGCATTTTTGTAAATCCCCTGGCGGGCACCCGCAGCCATACGTTTCTATCAGGAGATGCGAGATGATGTACACGGCGATCAGATTGATCCAGGATGAACATCGCTCCCTGGCAGCCGTGCTGCGGGCGGCCGAATACGTGACCGCCAATGCGATTTCAACCGGCCAGCCGCCCGATTTCAATCTGCTGCGGGCCATGCTCTACTACCTCCGCGAGTTCCCGGAACGACGCCATCATCGAAACGAGGATCGCCTCCTGTTCAGGCTGATCAAGGAAAGATCGCATGAAGTCGACGCCGTGATCGCCGAACTGGAAGCCCAACACGCACGCGGCGACGAAATGCTGCAGGTCCTGGCCAATGCGCTCGACGGGTGGGAAGCAGGTGATCCGGGCAGCGACCGGCAGTTCTCCGTCGTGCTCTCAGGCTTCGGCCGTTTCTACGGCGCGCACATGGAAAAGGAAGAGTCCGCGGTCCTGCCGGCAGCGCAACGCGCACTCACGAACGAAGACTGGCAAGAAATCCATGAGGCCTTCCTGGCGCACGACGATCCAATGTTCGGCGATGACACGGCCAACGATTTCCGCAGGCTGTTCTCGCGGATCGTACAGCTCGTTCCAGCGGCAGTTGGCACCCGCGAGTCGCGTGCATGAACCGGTCTCGTTCCGGGCAATTTCAGATCCTGATGCCCTCGTCCGCGATGTAGTCGCGGAGAATGCTGTCCAGGTCAGCATCTGCCTTGAAGCCCATCGAGAGTGCGCGATCGGTTTTAAAGATTGCGGGAAACGACTTCACCATTCTCTGGATACGTTCATCGATCCTGAACCTTACGCGTCCGGCGACTGCGTCACCACCGGTACGGCGCAGCGCTTCGACGCCCTCTCCGACCGTCATGGTGATCCCCGGCAGGTTGACCGCGCGATGAGCGCCCCACTGGCCGGCCGGCAGATCATGCGCATGCAGGAACGATTCGATCACCCGCTTCGGCGACAGGATCCACAGTCCGGTTGAATCATCGACCGGGCAGTCGCACACCTCGCCGTTCAGCGGCTCGCGAAACATGCCGCTCGCAAACGATGTCGAGGCAAGATTCGGTTTGCCGGGCCGTACCACGATGGTCGGCAGCCTCAGGCTGCGTCCGTCGAGGAAACCCTTGCGCGAGTAATCGTCTATCAGATGCTCGCCGATCAGTTTCTGCGTGCCATACGAAGTCTGCGGCGTGGGTGTCAGCGCATCGTCCACCACCGATGGCAGCTTGCCGCCGAACACCGCGAGCGAGCTGCTGAACACCAGTCGCGGCGGCGTTTCCAGTTTGCGGCAAGCCTCGAGCAGATTGCGCGTGCCATTGAGGTTGACCCGGTAACCGAGATCGAAATCCGCCTCTGCGCCCGCGCTGACGACGGCCGCGAAATGAAACACGGAACCTGTATCGGCATCCATGGAGGCAGCAAGCGCCACAGCATCGGAAATATCCCCCTTCACGCAGTCCAGCCTTGAATCGGGATTCTCCGGAAACGCCGCATCGAACAGCCTGATCCGCGATATCGCTGCAGACTTGCCGTCTGGTGCCGCCAGTTTGCCGCGCTCCAGCAGTTTCAGCGCAAGGCGGTAGCCGAGGAATCCGCCGCCGCCGGTGATGAATACCTTCATGGCTCCCTCCATCCTTGCGGACATATTATCGCGACCCGGGCAGATGCCGCAGCCATGGCGGATAGGGCAGCGGTCTGCCGGAATAAGTAATATCCAGGCCGGTTGTTTTCTCCCGCCTGACCTTCGGCCACACTGCGCGCACATGCATTTCCAGAGCGATGCCTGCGTCCATACCGATTCGTCAGGCATCACAGACACGGAGCAGCCAAGACCACACGAACCGTCCACCGCCTCATCCGCGCGGTACCCGCCTCCGACGGCGCCGACGTCAAGCTTCAGCGCAGCCTCGGCCAATCGCAGGATGCGCGTTTCGATCCGTTCCTGATGCTGGACGAGTTTTCTTCGGAAAACCCGGACGACTATGTCGCGGGATTCCCGTCGCACCCGCATCGCGGTTTCGAGACGGTGACCTACATTCTAGACGGCCACATGCTGCACGAGGACCACCTCGGCAACCGCGGCGACCTGAAAAGCGGCGGCGTGCAATGGATGACCGCGGGGCGCGGCATCATCCATTCCGAGATGCCGCAGCAGGATCGCGGCCGCATGCGCGGTTTCCCGCTGTGGATCAACCTGCCTGCGCGCGAAAAGCTGAAACCCGCCGGCTATCGCGACCTGCAGCCCGCGGACATTCCCGAAGTCGAATTGCCGGGTGGCGGACGCGTGCGCGTGATCGCGGGCGAATACGCCGGCACCGCTGGCCCGATCGCAGGCCTCACTACCGCGCCGGTTTACCTCGACGTGCACCTGCCGGCGAAAACGACATTCGCGCACATGATCGAATCGGGCCATAACGCCTTTGTTTATCCGTACGAAGGCGACGTGCAGATTGGTACGCACAAGGTTCCTGCGCACGCCGCAGCGCTGCTTTCGCCGGAAGGCGATGCCAAAGTCGTCCGCCTGGACGGACCTGCCCGATTACTTCTGCTCGCCGGCAAGCCGCTGAACGAACCCGTCGTTCAATACGGTCCGTTCGTGATGAACACGGTCGAGGAGATCCAGCAGACGGTCGCCGATTATCAGGGCGGACGCCTCGCGCAGACCTGATCGGCGAGCGCGCTACGGCATGCGGCGCGTCTGTGGCTTCTGCGAACGCCCGGCTGCGCCCGAAGGTCATGCAGCAATCTCATGAATTTCATGATGACAACCGCGTCAGGCTGGAGTTAGGTTGTCCGTGCGGGGACGCGTATTCAACGGAGATACACTCGTTGAAATCAACGGATTGGAGGAGACACCCATGAAACAGATCGTTGCGATTCTAGGCGTAATGACCCTGCTGGCAGGATGTGCAGGCACGGGTACGAATGAGGTCCAGGCCGATCTTCCGGTCGACAAAGGCACAGTGAGCGCCGGTTCCGGCAGCACTGTCACACTGAAAGGAAACGAAATGCCGCTTGCGGGTGGCGGTGCAGTACGCGTGGGCGAGCCGCTTCCGGCGGCGATGCTCTCCAGCACCAAGCTCGAGCCGGTCAACATCGCGGACGCCAGCGGCAAGGTGCGCATCATCAGTGTCGTACCTTCACTCGATACACCGACCTGCGACCAGCAGACGCACGAGCTATCGGAAGACAACCGCGGGCTGGACAAAAACGTAGAACTCGTCACGGTAAGCATGGACCTGCCGTTCGCGCAGGCACGCTTCGCCAAGGAGGCGAAGATCAGCAACGTGACTTTCCTGTCCGACTACAAGGATCGGCAGTTCGGCGATAACAACGGCCTTCTGATCGCGCCGCTCGGTCTGCTGGCACGCGCAGTCATCGTCACCGACCAGAACAACATCGTGCGCTACCTGCAGGTCGTACCCGAGGTCACTGCCCTGCCCGACATGCAGGCGGCGATGCAGGCCGCACGCAATCTGCTCTGACACGCAGTCGTTCTTCAACATGAAGGAGCGGACGGACCGTCCGCTCTTTTTTTTGCTGCGGCCCTGCCGCCGCATCAACCCTTTCCGGACCCCAGGATCGTCTGCAGCTCGATCTGCACGGAGTCGCGATCGTTTGCCACCCACGCCTGACCGTCCTGTATCGTGTACTGCAGCTGCATGTTGCGCGCAACCAGCAGGGCGAGCGCTTGCGTGCCAGCCTGCGGAAGATTGATGACGGTCAGTTTGTCCAATGCGGAAAGCCTTTCGCCGACCTGCCGCCACCACAGATCCGCGGCGCGGCCGCCGTAACTGTAGACCTGCACCGCGCCGGCCCGGCCGCAAGCCTTGCGCAGGCGCTTTTCGTCCGGCAGGCCGACGTCGATCCAGGTTTCAATCCGCCCAGTCAGATCCCTGCGCCACAGGTCCGGTTCGTCGTCGGTGCTCAGTCCCGCGCCGAACGCCAGGTTGTCATCGGCATTCAGCGCGAAGGCGAGCAGGCGCACCATCATGCGTTCATCGGTTTCAGACGGGTGGCGCGCGACCGTGACGGTATGGTCCCGATAGTAGCCACGCCCGATATCGGCGATGTGCAACTCGGCTTTGAAAACGGTTGCCTTGATTGCCATGGGATTACGGAATCACCGTGCCGGGCGGACCGCAAGGGCATCGCCTTGCGGAACCGAAGGAGGACAGTGCGGCCGGCGCATCCATGCCGGGATGCACCGGACCGGACCGATACAGATCGATGCCTGCCGGCCGCTAGTGGTTGTCCCGCGGCACGCCCTTAGTCCTGTCGATGCGCTGGTACTTGACTGCGGGCTTCAGCACCATGCCGTTGGACAGCTCATCGACCATGCCGCGCTGGATCTCCTGCCAGGGCGTCTGGCTAAGCGGGATCTTGAAACCCTGCTTCGTCAGCGCCTTGCGGCGGCGTTCGTACTCGGTCTTGCTGATGAGGATGTTGGCGGTGCGCTTGTTCAGGTCAATGCGCACGCGGTCGCCCGTTTTCAGCAGCGCCAGGCCGCCGCCGGTGGCGGCTTCGGGTGATGCATTCAGGATGGAAGGCGATCCGGAAGTGCCGGACTGGCGACCGTCGCCAATGCACGGCAGCTCGGTGACCCCCTTCTTAATGAGCTTGCCCGGCGGCTGCATGTTCACCACTTCCGCCGCACCCGGGTATCCGACCGGGCCGGCGCCGCGCACGAACAACATGCAGTCGTCGTCGATCTTGAGGCGAGGATTGTCGATGCGATGGTGATAATCCTCCGGCCCTTCGAACACGATCGCACGGCCTTCCCATGCATTCGGATCTTTCGGGTTCGACAGATAGCGCTTTCTGAAGTGGTCCGAGATCACGCTGGTCTTCATGATCGCGCTGTCGAACAAGTTGCCCTTGAGGTTGAGGAAGCCCGCCTGCTTCTTCATCGGCTTCCTGTACGGCCAGATCACCCTCGGATCCTGCACCGGGGTGTTGCGGCAGTTCTGGTATAGCGTCTTGCCGTTGACGGTCAGTGCACTCCTGCGGATCTTGCCGGCCTTGATCAGCTCGTTCACTACCGCCGGCACACCGCCGGCGCGATGGTATTCCTCGCCGAGAAACTCGCCCGCCGGCTGCAGGTTCACCAGCAGCGGGATGTCGTAGCCGACTTTCTCCCAGTCGTCGTTGGTCAGCTTCACGCCGATATGGCGTGCGATCGCGTTCAGATGGATAGGGGCGTTGGTCGAGCCGCCGATCGCGGAGTTGACCACGATCGCGTTCTCAAAGGCCTCACGGGTGAGGACCTGCGACGGGCGCAGGTCCTCCCAGACCATGTCGACGATGCGCTTGCCGGTGAGGTAGGCCATTTCCGAACGCTCGCGGTGCGGCGCCGGGATCGCCGCACAGCCCGGCAGCGACATACCGAGCGCTTCTGCGAGCGAATTCATGGTCGAGGCGGTGCCCATGGTATTGCAATGCCCGGGCGAAGGCGCCGACGATGCGACCAGTTCGATGAACTGCTCGTGATTGATCTCGCCGGCCGCCAGCAGTTCGCGCGCCTTCCACACGATGGTGCCGGAGCCGGTACGCTCGCCGCGGAACCAGCCGTTCAGCATCGGCCCGCCCGAGAGCACGATGGTGGGAATGTCCACGGTTGCCGCCGCCATCAATTGTGCGGGCGTGGTCTTGTCGCAACCGGTGGTCAGCACCACGCCGTCGATGAAGTAGCCGTACAGCGTTTCCACCAGGCCGAGATAGCAGAGGTTGCGGTCGAGCGAGGCGGTCGGGCGTTTGCCGGTTTCCTGGATCGGGTGCACCGGAAACTCGAAAGCGATACCTCCGGCTTCACGGATGCCCTCGCGCACGCGGTGAGCGAGATCGAGATGGTGGCGGTTACACGGCGAAAGATCCGAACCCGACTGCGCGATGCCGATGATCGGTTTCCCCGACTGCAGCTCTTCGCGCGTGAGCCCCCAGTTCATGTAGCGCTCGATGTACAACGCAGTCATGTCGGGGTTGTCCGGGTTCTTGAACCACTGGCGCGAACGCAGCATGGACGGGTCTTTCTTGACGGGCTTGCTTGCCATGATCTCGATTCTCCTCGGGCGCCGGGCTCTGGATGGCCCTGAGCGCATTGGTTGTCTGACGCAGGCGATTCTACCAGCGGATCAGGGTCGCCGGACCGTGGGCCGAGTAACGAGGACGCGGGAAGAAACTCCAGACGGACGAAAGCGGTGCGGATCCGGAACCGGGAAGCGCCGGCCGATGGACGGGACCATGCGCCGATGCTAGCGGCGTTCCGTTTCGTGATCTGGATGGAAAGCGGGCATCTCTTCCGCTGGTGTGACGGCGTCCGACTCAATCGAGGTGTTTGCCCAGCGGATCAGCTCGAGTCGCCCGTCGTGGTGTTCGACGATGGCCGTGCAGCTGTCGACCCAGTCGCCGCAGTTGACGTAACGCATGCCGCCGATCTCGCGGATGGTGGCGGCGTGGATATGGCCGCAGATGACGCCGTCTACCCGGCGCTCGCGGGCGTGGCGCACCACGGATTCCTCGAAGTCATAGATGAAGGTGAGCGCCTTCTTGACCTTGCGCTTGGCGTAGCCCGCCAGCGACCAGTAGCCGGCAATGCCGAGCGTGCGCCTTACCCACGACAGCATCACGTTCAGCCGCACCATGAACGCGTAAGCGCGGTCGCCCAGCACCGCCAGCCACCTGTGGTACCGCGTCACCTGGTCGAACTCGTCGCCATGCAGCAGGAGATAGCGCGTACCGTCGGCGCCGACGTGCACGCAGTCATGCAGCACACGGATGTTGCCGAACGAAGTGCCGACATGTTCGCGCGCGACCTCGTCATGGTTGCCCGGCACGTAGATCACTTTGCCGCCGTGCCGCGCGCGCTTGAGGATTTTCTGGATCACCGTGTTCTGCGCGGAAGACCAATAGACGCCGCGGCTCATGCCCCAGAAGTCGATGATGTCGCCAAGCAGGAACAAGTGTTCGGACTCGTACGCCCGCAGGAAGCCAAGCAGCTGGTCGGCCTGACAGGCGCGCGTGCCGAGGTGAATGTCGGACAGGAAGATGGAACGCACCGACTGCGGCTGCCGGACCGGGCGCGATTCGCGCAGCGGCAGCATCGAGCCGCCGCTCGACGCTCCCTCGGCTGCGATGAACCCTGTCTTGAACATGGTCAGTCCGCGTCCCCGGTTAAAACAGCCTTCGCATGACCCGGTTCCCGCGGTTGCTTTCGATGGCGCTTGAACTCCGATTTGCAATACATTGTTGCTGCGTAAGGTATCCGTCGAAGCTGACAGGCGCGTTACGGGGATGTGACGGGAAGGTTACAAAAACCAGGACTGAGTACTGAGTGACGAGGACTGAGTAAAGGCGAAAAAATGGACCCAGTCTGGAGATATGGGGCATTTCGCTCAGTCCTCAGTCCTCGACCCTCAGTCCTTGCTCTGCTTCTGCCTGTTGCATAATTTCCTGAAACATCTTCAGGAACTGGCCATGAAGACCTACACCGGCGGATGCCATTGCGGCGCGGTGCGATATGAAGTGGACGCCGAGGATCCGGTCGAAGCGCTGGAGTGCAACTGCTCGATCTGCATCCGCGCGGGATTCCAGCACCTGATCGTGCCGAAGTCGCGGTTCCGACTGCTGCAGGGCGAAGCGAATATCGCCACCTACACCTTCAATACCGGCGTGGCGAAGCATCTCTTCTGCAAAACCTGCGGCGTGAAGTCGTTCTACGTGCCGCGATCGAATCCGGACGGGTTCAGCGTGAACGTGCGCTGCCTGGACGGCTACCCGGATCTGCCGCTGAAACTCGGTTCGTTCGACGGCCGTGACTGGGAACGCCACGGCGCCCATCTCGCGGATCTGAGCCGGGCGTGACGCACGCTGCGCGCGTCAGGCGCGCAACAGCCTGATGGCCTTCTCCGGACAGACGGCCACGCACAGACCGCAGGCATGGCAGGCATCCGCGCGCACGGCAAAGGATTGCCGCCAGCGGTGCGCGAATCCCTTGAGCTTTCCGCGCAGAGACAATGCGCCGCGTTCTGCGCGCGGCAGCGTTCCCATGGCAAACACCTGGTAGGGGCATGCCGCCACGCAGGCCTGCTTGCCTTTGCAGCGATTGCGATCGATTTCCGGCTTGTACACGCCCGCGGGCTGGGCGCAGTCGATATCCGCTTCATCCATGGAGGGTTTCGCTCCGTTTCAGTTGGCGGGCCAACGGCGCAACGCGCGCGCGGCCGGTCAAGTGCCTGACACCCAGCGCTGCAGCACCAGCGTGAGACCGAACGCCAGCACCGCAAGCAATGCCAGCATCCAGGCGCCGTGCCCGGCCAGCAGCATGGCGTCGAGCAGCGAGATGCCCGCAATCAGGCTCACCACCGCGCGCGGCACGTCACCCTTCTCGCGTCGCGCCAGCAACCGCACCGCATGCAGCACCCAGCCCGCGAACGGGACGAGGATCAGCAACGCTACCGGATGCGCAACGGACAGCCAGATGCCATACACGAAGGGGACAGCCAGGAAAGCAAGCGGCCAGATGCTGCCCAGCCGGTTCAGATGCTCCTGCTTGGCGGCATAGGTCAGGCCGATGAGATAACAGAGTAAGACGCCGGCCGCGAGGTAGAGTCCCGCCGGCAATACCCTCGCCACTGCAAACCCCGCGGTCACATATACCAGCATCCGGCTCAGGCCCATCACCAGCGGACTGAGCGGATTGTCCTTGTGATACGCGTTGTAAAACACGATCACGGCGGCAAGCGCCACGCCGGCGAACACGGGCCGCCATCCGGTGTAAGGCGCAAAACCGAATCCGGTCCAGGCAACGAGTGCCAGCCCGATCGCGAGCATGCCGAAGCCGAACGCAAAAACCTCCGCCGCCGTAGTCTGACCGGATGGGATCGGTCGCTCCGGTCGCGAGCGCGCGTCGAACTCGCGGTCGAACGCGTCGTTCAGGAACATGCCTCCGACATAGAACAGAGACAGTGCTGCCAGCAGCAGCGCCAGCCTGGCATCCACCGTGGCGCTGCCAGCGAGCAACGTGCCTGCCAGTACGTTGGACCAGACCGTCGGCAGGTTCGAGATCCGCCCCAGTTTGAACGCGATCGCGAGTTTCATCTGCGGCATCCTTGTCGATCGATCATGCTGCCAGCTCCTGCCTGACCCAGGACAGTTCGCGCGCAATCGATTGTTCTATTGCATCGGTGCGCAGCGCCGGCGGCAGCACGTCCCACGTATAGGTTTCCACCTCGAGATGTCGCGACACCGGTTTATGCGTGTGCAGCGCAAGCACCTTGCGGATGAACGACTGGGTGGAACCGAAGCCTTCCAGCGCGTCGAGAAAGATCGGGACGTGGAAATGCACCCGCCACTCGCGCCCGGCGTCCGCCTTTCCGACGGTCGCCAGTGCCTCGTGCAGATCCACGAACCGGCGCAGCCCCTTCGGACTGGACTCCACCACCTGGTGCAGGTACACCGGATCCTGGTATGCCTTGAGCGCCTGCAACGCGGGCGCGGACAGTTCTGCGAGCCGCAAACCGGCGCTGATCTGCAGTTTGTGAATGCGGATTCCGGATGCGGACAGCTGCTTCAGGCAGGCCTCGGGATCCTCGAACTCGACTGCGGCATGGCAGAGATCGAGGCAGACGCCGAGATGGTTGCGCAACGCCTCTTCCGCAGTCGCGTGCCCGAACCCGGTCAACCCTGCGAAGCGGCGCACCGCCGCATCCGAAAACAGCCAGCGCTCGAAAAACGCCACGGTCTCGTCGACGGTTTCCAGGTAACAGCAGGGCTCGGGCTCGAGCGCAAGCGCAAGCTGCCGGCCGGTGCGCTGACCGATCGCGGCAAGATGTGCGGCATGCCGCAACATGTGGTCGCGCATGCGCTCCAGATCGGTGTCGTCGCGTATCAGCGGCTTGAACGCGCCGGGCACCGTGCTGATGCTGCCTTCGTAATCCGCGTCGTCCGGGAGCAGCTTCGCCAGCAGATCGGCGAGCTCGTTCGAGTAACGCAAGCGCTCCTCGTCACGCCAGTCCGGCAGGTAGGCATCCTCTTTCACGCGCGCACCGTGGAAACGCCCGTAGGGAAAGCCGTTGATGGTAAAGACGTAGAAATGGTTATCGGCCAGAAAGTCACGGAATTCCGCGAGAACAGATGGCTCCGACAGCTCGTGCGCCGCCTGGCCCGACAGGCGCAGTCCGATGCCGAAGTCCTGCCCCGCGCCTGCGATATCGCGCACGCGTGGAACATGGCGCCCGAGATTGGCGCGCACTTCGGTCCAGGTTTCTCCGGGGTGGATGTTGCTGCAGTAGGTGAGGTGCGCCCCGTCCGCCAGCCTCACTCGCCGGTCTCCCGTCGGCGAAGCCAGGTCATCGCGTGGAGAATCTCGTCCTGGTCCATGTGATGCACCTCCTCGCCGACGCCGATCTCGCGCAGCAGGGTGATGGTGAGCTCACCGCCCAGGTGCTCGCGGAATTCTTCCAGGCCGCGCAGGATCACCCAATTGTCCTGTTCGTCGCGCGCCTCGATGGTCGGATGCCAGAGATAGAAGCCAAGGCGCTTGAGCAGGAGGTAGACGCGGTCTTCACAGCCCGCCGGCAGCATGCCGATCTGCACCGAGTAGCGCGCGTCCAGCGCCAGACCAATGGCCACGGCCTCGCCATGACGCAGCTCATGATGCGTCAGCGCTTCCAGCTTGTGTGCGGACCAGTGTCCGTAGTCCAGCGGCCTGGCGCTGCCGGATTCGAAAGGGTCTCCGCCATGCGCGATCTGGCGCATGTGCAGCTCTGCGCAGCGGCGGATCATGCGCGCCATCGCCGCCGGTTCGCATTGCGACAACGCTGCCGCCGACGACTCCAGCCACTCGAAGAACACGCCGTCACGGATCAATGCCACCTTGACCGCCTCTGCAATCCCCGCGATCTTGTCGCGCGGATGCAGGGTGCGCAGGAAGCGGAAATCGTTCAGCACCGCGAACGGCGGCGCAAAGCAGCCAAGCAGATTCTTGACTCCGAACGCATTGACGCCGTTCTTTACCCCCACGCCGGAATCGTTCTGCCCCAGCACCGTGGTGGGCACGCGGATGTGACGCACGCCGCGGTGCGTCGTCGCCGCGACGTAGCCGATCATGTCGAGGAAGGCGCCGCCGCCCACGCCGACCACGAACGCGTGACGATCGAGGCGGAGGTCGACGAGGTGGCGCTGCATGCGTTCCACCAGTTGCGGGTCGTTCTTGACCTGCTCGCCGCCGGGAACGACTTCCGGCTTCGCCGCCAGCTGCATCGACTCGCCATGCGCGTGCGCGTAAACCTCGATCTCATGGACCAGCGTGGGCCAGCTTGACGCGACATTGGCGTCCACGAACACCACGAAACGATGGCGTTTGCCCGGCTCGCGCCGCGACAGCACCTGCGCGAACACCGGATTGTCGCGCGCGAACAGGTGCTCGGTGAAGTGCACCGGGTAATCGTAGCGGACGGAAAATTCCTGCTGGTAGACGGCCGCGCCCGAAGGCAGGCTGGTGACGTTGCTCTGTTCCGCTTTCATGGGATTGCTCCGGGTTCGCGGCTGTTCCGCCAGCTTACTTGAAGACCAGGTTGTCGACGGCGCCGGGGATCGCAGGCGTTTCCTCGACCCGCGGGGACTGGCCGCGCAACACCGAGTTGCCCTCGAACAGCACGCGCTGGTCGATCGGGTCCGGGTTGGTCCAGTGTTCTTCCTTCATCTGTCCGCTCTGGCCGAATGCGGCGAGCGCGTTGCCGTAGCAGATCGCCTCGACGTCCTTCTTGGCGATGCCGCGCTCGAGCATCAGGCGCGCGGTCTTCGGCACCGCCAGCGGATCGGATACGCCCCAGTCCGCGCTGGAGTCGATGAAGATGCGCTCGGAACCGTAGCGGCGCGCCATCTCCACCATGCGCTCATTACCCATCTTGGTGTTCGGGTAGATGGTGAACGCCGCCCAGAATCCGCGTTCGAGCACGTCTTCCACGGTTTCCTCGTTATTGTGGTCGATCACCACGCGCGAGGGTTCGACCCCCATCTCCACCGCCACTTCCATGCTGAGCAGCGTGCCCTTCTTCTTGTCGCGGTGCGGGGTGTGCACCTGCACCAGCATGTCGAAGTCCCTGGCGAGCTGCAATTGCGCACGGTAGTACTTGTCCTCCGCGGGCGTCTGGTCGTCATAGCCGATCTCGCCCACCGCCACCACGCCTTCCTTGGTGAGATAACGCGGCAATATTTCCAGCACCTGTTCGGCGAGCGCCTCGTTGTTCGCTTCCTTGCTGTTCAGTCCGATCGTGCAGTAATGGCGAATGCCGAACTGCGCCGCACGGAACCGCTCCCAGCCGACCAGGCTGGACATGTAATCGATATAGCTGCCCACCTGCGTGCGCGGCTGTCCGAGCCAGAACGCCGGTTCGATCAAAGCGACGATACCCGCCGCAGCCATGCGCTCGTAGTCGTCCGTGGTACGGGCGCTCATGTGGATATGCGGGTCGATGAATTGCATGTTGTCCTCCGGTTCAAACCATCTTTGCCAGCGACTGCCAGGTGGTGCGGCCGGCCGAAATCCCGGCCTGCAGGTCGGCGTGACCGCTCAGCAGCATAGCCGCTTCGGGATCCGGCGACTGCGACAGCGCCAGCGCCGCGGCCGCGCGCTCCGGCGGCGTGCCCTTCTCGATCACCTTCTTCAGGTCGTCGAGCATGGGGCCGGCCGCGAACGGCCCGACACAACGCCACAGTTCCGGGCTCACCGGCCGGCCGGCCGCCCAGCGCTCATGCGCATAGTCGCACAGCATGCGCGCGAGTTCAGGATTGGCGCGCCGGTCCAGCCCGACCACATGCTGCAGCGTGCTGCCGATGAACAACGTCTTCAGCACCAGCTGGTTCCAGGGTGCGTCGGCGAGTTGTTCGGACGGATACGGATTGCGGTGCGAAACGGCCTCGAATACCGCCTTCATGTTGCTGCGCAGGCCCTCCGCCGCGCGCAGCGCGTGCCGCGGTTGGTCCGGATACAGCGGCAGCCCGCGATAGAACGCCACCAGTTCGCCGACGTCGGCCGTGGCGCACAACTGGTCCAGACGCCGCGAGAAGATCTCGCCGTCGCCGCCCGAGGCGAGCAGCAGCAGTATGCGGGCGGCCTGGTCCAGGCTCCATTCACGCGGGTCCCACCCGGGGCGGGCGGCCTCTGCAGCACGCAGGTCGTCCGCGCCCGGCGCGAGATCGGCCTTGCCGATCCTGCGTGTGACCAGGCTGACCAGCCGGAACAGGTCGGCATCGCTTGCGTTGGCGCGCAGCCGCTGCACGCTTTCGTCGAGCCAGTCGCGCGCCGCGGCGGGCAGGCGTTGCTGCAGCCACTGGTGCAGCAGCTTCTCCGGCGTCATGCCACCCTCCGCGCGGCACGCGGGCTCGCGAAAATATGCTCCAGCAACACGGACTTGACCTCCGTCGCGATGACGCTGCGGTCGCCAATGAACTCCGGGGCCGAGGTGATGAACAATGGCCCGTCCTCCGCGCGGTCTGTGACGCGCCCGTGCGAACCCTTGACCAGGGTGGCGTCTAGTCCGATGACGTCCATCAGGTAACGCATGCCGAGCTTCTTCTGCGCAAGCCGCGCAACGACGCGCAGGTTCGGCAGCCTGAGCGCCGGATCGACGAACAACTCGACCGGGTCATAACCGGGTTTGCGGTGTATATCGACCGTGCGCGCGAAATCCGGCGCACGCGCATCGTCGAGGAAATAGTAATAGGTGAACCAGCTGTCCGCCCTGGCGATCGCCACCAGCTCGCCCGATCGCGGATGGTCCAGCGCACATTCCCGTTTGCCCGCTTCGTCCAGCACGCGCTCGACGCCGGGCAACCCGCGCAGCAGTTCCGCCACCGTATCCACCAGTTCCGGACGCGCCACGTATACATGCGCGATCTGGTGATCCGCCAGCGCAAAGGCATCGGAAGCGCCTGCGTCGAGCAGCTCGCGCCCGAGTTCCTCGCGCACGCGCAGCAAACCCGCTTCCCGCAATGCGCGGTTGATATGCACCGGTTTCGACACTTCGGTCATGCCGTACTCGGAAAGCGCGACTACGTGCGCGCCCTGACGGCGGGCGGAATCGATCAGCGCACCGCAGACCGCGTCAACGGCGGCCACGTCGCCAGCGATAGCCGGATGCTTGGGCCCGAGGCGTTGCAGGTTGTAATCGAGATGCGGCAAGTAGACCAGGGTAAGCGTCGGTTTGTTGTTCTCGAGGACGCGCTGCGCCGCCTTGCCGATCCATTCACTCGAAACGATGTCGGCGGTCGGGCCCCAGAAATGGAACAGCGGAAACTGTCCGAGCGCGGACTGCAATTCATCGCGCAATTCCGGCGGTTGCGTATAGATGTCCGGCAGCTTGCGTCCGTCCGCCGGGTACATCGGCCGCGGCGTGGCCGACAGGTCCACACTCGAATACATGTTGTACCACCAGAACATGTTCGCGCAGGTAAACGCGGGATCTCGCTGCCGCGCGGTTTCCCAGATCTTCTCGGCCTGTACCAGCCGGTTCGACTGCCGCCACAGCAGCACCTCGCTCATGTCGCGGAAATACCAGCCGTTCGCCACGATGCCGTGCTCGCGCGGCGGCACGCCGGTCAGAAAGGTCGACTGTACGGTCGTGGTCACCGCCGGCGTTACGGTGGACAGCGGGCGCATCGCGCCGCTGCGCGCAAGCGCGCTCAGGTTCGGCGCATGTTCGAGCAGCGCCGGCGTCATGCCCACGACGTTAATGACGAGCGTGCGGTTCATTCAGGAGTCCCCCCGCACGGCAGTCGCGCGCCGCGCCCGCGGGACACACTGCCGTCCCGATACCTGCCAGCGTGAAACAGTACCTTGGACTCTCAATCAATCCCCCCTCGCCGCCTGCCGGTCGCCTTGCGCTGCTGCCACAGGAGCGGAACCCGATCGGCGCGCGTTCCCGCTACCCGGCCCGCAACGGATGCGCTAGTTTGAAAAATCCCTGCTCAGCACGTATGCAACCACGCCCTGGCGCTCTTTCTCGGAAAGCATGTCCTTCATCGAGGGCATGCCGCGGAAACCGTCGGTTACACGTTCGTAGACGAACTTGGCATCGTAACGGGACGGATTGAGCTTGGGCGCTTTGCCCGGGTAGGCCGACTTGCCGTGACAGAACTTGCACGTACGCCCAAACACATCCTTGCCGGTATCGATGTACTCCGGATTGTCGAGCACTTCTTTCGGGAACGGCTCGCCTTCGCCATCCGCCGCCAGCGCCGGCAGTCCGGAAACCGCCAGCATGGCAAGGAATGCGGCGGCGGCCACCAGCGGTTTGCTGAATCTTCTCATCTTCACTGTCTCTGCTTTCTGCTGCCTGTCAAGCGCGCCGGGGCACGGCACACAGTCCGCGCCCCGGCGACGTCGGGCGACCGCGAAGGCCCCCGTCTGCAACCATCAAATCAACCGGTCAGGGGACGATCTTGTAGATCTTGTCCTGCTCCCCGTTCGGCCCGCGGATCCTCGTACCCAGCACATAGACTTCGCCGTTGTTGTCCTGCGCGAACGCCAGGATGAAGTCATTGAAACCGGGGATGTTGGTCACGCGCACGTTCTCCTTGGTCCAACGGTTGCCGGAACGCTTGGCCGCGAACAGCACGCCTTCGGCCACCATGAAGGACTTGCTCCAGTCGCCGAAGAAATAGATGCCGTCCCACGGCTTGTGCGAGCCACGGTACACGAAGCCGCCGGCGATCGAGATGCCTTCGCAGTCGTTGCGCATTGCAAACTCGGGATTGCTGCAGTTCTTGTACTCGATGATCGGATCGATCATGCCCTTGTCGTCACAACGCGCCGGGTGGGTGTTCGGGTTGACGTAGTCGAAGCAGTGACGGCCTTCCTTCGCGCGCCAGCCGTAGTTGCCGCCCTTGGTGATGATGTTGATTTCCTCATAGCTGTTCTGACCGACGTCGCCGCAGAACAACTCGCGCTTGCCACCCATGTCGAACGAACACCGCCACGGATTGCGCAGGCCCATCGCCCAGATTTCCGGCGCGTAGTCGGAATTGCCCACGAAGGGGTTATCGCGCGGAACCTTGTACGGATCGCCGTTCACGTCGATTCGCAACATCTTGCCCAATTTCGAGGCGGGATCCTGGCCGTTGCCGAGCGTGACGTGGTGGCCGATGCCCCAGTCGTTGGCGTAGCCGCCGTCGCCGGTGGAGATGTAGAGCATGCCGTCCGGACCGAAGTCCATCCAGTGGCCGTTGTGGTTGAACTGCGGCCAGTCGATGTAATGCACGATGCGCTCATACAGCGGATCGGCTTGGTTCGGGTTGTCCTTGGAAACGCGCATTTCCGAAACCACGTTGGTGTGTGCATACCAGAGTTGCTCGCCGAGGCCGGCATCGCCACGCAGTTGCGCGGTGTAGGCGATGTAGAACTTGCCGGTGCGCTTGAAATCCGGCGGGAAAGCGATGTCCAGCAGGCCTTCCTCGTCGAACTCCCACTTCAGCGGCGGCAGCTTGTGCTTGATGTTGAGAAAATCGCCGTCCATCAACTTGCCGTTGGCACCGAGGATTTTGACCGTACCGGTCTGCTCGACGATGAACTTGCGATCGTCACCCGGGGGCGATTTCATCGCCAACGGATGCGTGAGCCCCTCGGCCACGACCTCCAGCTTCACATCCAGTGCCGAGGCGGTAAGAGCGAACCCTCCCAGCAACACAATGGCTGCGATCTGCGTAAACATTTTCTTGATCACCTGTTGATCCTCCTCCATGAGGTGGTTTGATCGGGCAGAAACCCTCTGCGTTCACAGACGATCCGCCCGTTGAATTGCTGGCAAAGCCCGGCGGAAAACTGCTGCGCCGTCGGTTTTCGTCCAGTGCAACGATTATAGCCAGCGAAAAGAATATCCGGCCATAAGAAACGCGCATGGCGGGAATTCTTCCCGCCATGCGGAATGATGCGCACCCATCCAACGGCAACACGCGCCACCTAGTCGTCTTCCTCGCCCAACAGGAAAGCGGCGACCATGGCCTCCCATTCATCGTCCAGCGCAACCGTGGGCATCGGCCGATGCGCACGCCGATACCAGTAGGCCGCGTTGCTCATATCGCCTTCCTTGCGATGCAGGTATGCATGCACCCAGGCCGAAGGCGCGCCGGTTTCATCCTGCACGATCTCGTGGGCGCGCTGCCATTCCCCGCGCGCCTCGTGCCACAAGGCCCGCAACGGAGGCACCATCGTCGCCGGCGGATCGCCGCGTGTGATAGAGCTCTTGAATTCGTCCACCTTCACGTCGGTTTCTCGCCGTTCAGCCCTGCTCTCGCAGCGGCAGCCCGGCATCCTCCACTGCGCCCTGCGTGAACGCGGTCCAGTCCTCCTCCCCGCGGCCCTTGGCAATCGCCGAAAGCAGCCGGTCGTGCACGACGTTCGCGAACGGCATCGGCACATTGCTCGATGCGGCAGCGGCGCGCACCAGATCCAGGTCCTTGAGCGCCAGCCGCAGTACGAAGCCGATCCAGTCTGCCTGTTTGGCAGCGACGATGCCGCCATAGTTCGCGTATACGGGCGCAGAAAATATGGTCTGCGTCAGGAAATCGGACAATGCCCTGCGATCCAGGCCATTCTTCTCGGCCAGCGTGTACGCTTCCGCCATGGCTTCCAGCGCGGCGGCAATCATGAAGTTTCCCGCGAGCTTGGCAATGTTCGCAGCGCCGACCTCTTCGCCGAAGTCATACACGCCCTGCCCCATCGCATCGAGCAAAGGCCTGACGCGTTGCTTGGCGGCCGCGGCGCCCGACTGGCAGATCCACAGCTTCGCGGCTTGCGCCGCATTCGGCCGGCCGAAAACCGGTGCAGCGACGTAGTCCGCACCCAGTTCGCGGTGCCGTGCGGCGAGGCTTCGCGACGTCTCCGCGGAGACGGTAGACATCGACAGATGGATTCCGCCTTTGCCCAGCCGCGAGGCGAAACCATCCTTGCCGAACGTCACCTGTTCGAGGACGGCGTCGTCGGCAATCATGGTGACCACGATGCCGCCTGCCTCCGCGACTTCGGCGGGCGTTCGGCAGGCGTGCGCGCTCAATTCCGTCAACGGCACCACCTTCTCCGGCGAACGATTGAACACCCTGAGCCTGTTCCCGGCCTTCAGAACGTTAATGGCCATCGGACCACCCATCAGTCCCAGGCCGATGAAACCGACCGGTTCGTTCACGATTCCCTCCCGCTGCCGCTTGGAAATGTCTGCATGCCGGAAACTATACAGACAAAAAAAAGCGGGCCGGAAGGTTCCGGCCCGCCCATGATCACCCGGGAGGGCTCACCTGTAATGCGACAGGAGTGAGGAGATCGTAAGGCCGTGCACAGCGTTCATGCGAGGGAAGGGTGCCCGACAGATACCGGAAAGTCTCCCGTTTCACCCTGGTCATTCGTTTACTGCGTGCGACGCCTCGCCGTCCGGCACATGGGTGAGGAAACCGTGACTCAATGCGATGCGCACCACCTGTGCCGTATTGCTGACATCCAGCTTCTGCTTGATGCTCGACTGGTAGTTCGCCACCGTCTTGTAGCTCAGGCAGAGCACCTTTGAAATATCGCGCAGCGAATGTCCGGCCACCAGCAGCCTGAACACCTCGAACTCTCTCGCCGACAGCGCGTCGATCGGGTTCTCCTTGCCGGGCAGCATCTGCACCGCAAGCTCCTGCGCCATCTCGTGACTGATGTACAGCTTGCCCGCCGCCACCAGTTGTACCGCTTCGATCAGCACTTCCGGCGCGCTCGACTTCGTCACATAACCGCGTGCGCCGGCCTGCAGTGCGCGGGACGAGAACACCGTGTCCTCGTGCATGCTGAACATCAGGATCTTCTGGTCCGGTATGCGGGCAATCACCTTGCGCACGACATCGATGCCGCCGATTCCGGGGAGATTGATGTCCATCACCGCGACGTCCGGCTTCAGCTCGCAGATGATGCGGTAGGCCTCTTCGCCGGTCGACGCCTCGGCCACCACCACGATATCGTCGGTGCGCTCCAGCAGCCGCCGGTAGCCTTCGCGCACTACCGCGTGATCGTCGACCAGCACCACTTTCACTACGTTCTTCAAATTGCTCTCCGTCATGCGTGTTCTCCTGCCGGGATCGTCGCCCGGATTCGCGTGCCTTTGCCAGGTGTAGACTGAAGCTCGAATTTTCCGCCCAGCACCTCCACCCGTTCGCGCAATCCCACGATGCCGAGCCCCTTGCGCCTGATCGCAGGATCGAAGCCCTGCCCGTCATCATCCACCTGCACCTCGATCGTCTGCCCTGCCTGTCCTTGCGTACGTTCGACCCGTATCGTGACCTTGTGCGCGCGCGAATGTCTGGCAACATTGGTCAGGCATTCCTGCACCAGCCGATAGACGGTGATGTTGACTTCCTCCGGCAGCCCTTCCATTTCGCCACTGGAAACGAACTCGCAGCGCACGCCGGGATGACGGCGCTGCCACTGCTCTACCGAATACTGGACCGCTGAGACCAGACCGAGTTCGTCCAGCGCCACTGGGCGCAGCCGCTGCAGCAGGTTGCGCACCACGCCATACACCTGGCTGGACACTTCGATGATCGCCTGTGCGCTGCGCCGGACCTCCGGACGGTCCTGCACCTGGTCGCGGATGGTGACAGCATCGACCTTGATCGCGTTCAGGCTCTGCCCCAGTTCGTCATGAAGCTCGCGCGCAAGATAGCGCCGCTCTTCTTCCTGCACCTGCATGTAGCGCTGCGACAGCAGGCGGTTTTCCGCGAGCGCGTCAGCGAGTTCGCGCTGCATGCGCGTGAATTCGCTGATGTCGGTGACGTAGAGATGGAGTTCGTCCGTCCTGTCGCTGCCCGATACGCTGCACAACTTGGCCACCGCCTGGATCACATGGCCGTCCCGGTGCCGCAGTTCCAGCATCGGCAGATCGATCATCTCGCCACGCATGAGCGACTTGCAATGCGCCGGCCATTGCGATGGGTCCGCGTAGAAATCGCCAAAGCGAAGCCCGACCAGTTGCGCAGGATCGGCCAGCCCGAGAATGTGCGCGGCCGAAGGATTGGCCAGGCGGATGTCGCCCTCGGGCCCGGCAAGCAGGTTGCCGGAGAGATCTTCCATGAACAGCGATCGGTATTGTTCTTCCTGCCGCATCAACTCGGCTTGTGCGCGCAGGCGCAGGTCGAGCTGCTCCACGGCCTGGCGCGAGCGCCGCCACGAGAACCAGGCCAGGGCGACCGCCATGACCAGAAAAGTGACCGGCAGTTCGTCCAGCTGATAAGCCTCGTGCGGCCGCGTCGCTTCGAGCAGCAGCTCGTTCAGTTCCAGAACGCTGGAGACCAGGAAGGTCGCCAGCGTCACCAGCGCAACCACTGCCAGATCGCGCCGAACCGAAGGTTTCAGCACGTCCACGGTGGGCAGTTCGAATCGTTGTGTGACTGTAGTCATAAGAGGTCCGGCACGAGACGGGAAAGGCCGGGCGCCATCGTGAACAAGCATGTCAGCCTGTATATCCCAGGCGCCGGAGGGCAACAAGGGAGATTTTCCCATACCCGGGTGCGGAGCCATTGATTTCACATGCACTGCGCGTCGACGTGCACGGCATTCGCCGGGAATTCGCCCGCAGCGATGCCGGGACTTCCACCGTATCGCCCTGGCTTCGCGCATGGATACGCTACCGCCATTCGATTCTGGATGGCACAGACTCCCCCATGGGCGGCGCCGATCTGTCTTCCGTGATCCTGACGGCTTTTCTGCTGCTTGTGCTGCCGGTCGTGTTCGCCTACCTGTTGTCGGTCGCCGGTTGTCTCGCGCTGGGCGTGAAGGCCCTGTTCCGGCGCCTTCGCGAGCATGGTTTCCTTCGCAAACGCAAATGGCCGGCGGATCCCTCTATATCCAATCGAGACGTTGCCGGATCCGCGACTGCGCGCGAACCGGGGGTGCGCACATCCCGCGCGCGCAAAAAAGAACGGGGAGCTGAACGCTCCCCGTTCTGACCGCTGCACGACCAACAGACTCTCGACTAGAACGCGTAGTTCACACCGCCCACGACCTGAAGCGGGCGTCCCGTCTGAATACCGTTCGTGCGGGAGTTGAAATACTTCTTGTCGAACAGGTTCTCCGCAAAGATGAAGTAGCTGGCGTTCGAGCCTCGCGGCGCGTAATTCAGGGAGGCGTTGAACAGCGTCACCGCCGGAACCGTCCCGAACAGGCCGGCATCGGTACACGTCACACCCGCCGGACAATCGGTCTCGTTGCGGAAGTTCTCGGTGTTGGCGAACTGCTCGCTCACGTAGTTCATCCCCAGTCTCGCCGTGAATCCGGTCGGGTGCTCGTATCCCAGCGACGCGGACAGCAGGTGCTTGGGCGCATAGGGCAGGCGGTTGCCTTCCGCATAGGTGCCGTAACCGTCCTCGCCTTCGCCGCCGAGCACACCGCTGTTCTTGAACTCCGCCTTGAACAGGTTGGTATAGCTCAGGGTCAGGAACACGTTGTCGGAGCGGTCGAAGATAGTGCCGAAATCGATCCGGCTGCCGATCTCGAATCCGGTGTGCTGGGCTTCGCCGGCGTTGCGGAACACGTCGTTGACCTGCACCACCAGGTCGCGGATGTCCATGTTGAAGAACGTGGCTTCCATGTTGACGCCCTTGAACGCACGGGTGCGCACGCCCACCTCCGTCGTGACCGAGATCTCCGGGCTGGTTTCGAAGATCTGGCCCTCGTCCACGTCGCGATCGGGACGCGGCGGCGCGAAGCCCTTGTTAATGCCCGCAAACAACGTCGTATCGCGCAGCCCGTTCCAGGTCAGGCCGAAGCCGGGCAGCACGGTGGTCTCGGAGGACGTCTGCGTATCCACCGGTGTGTTCGGGTCGGCTTCCCACAGCACCTTGTCGTACTCGACATCTTCCACGCGCAGGCCTGGCGTGAACGTCCAGTTGCCTGCGTAGAACGTGTTCTGCGCATAGTAGGCAAGCGCCCTGACGTCGATGGTCAGCCGCTCATCGAAGATCGGTGCGCCCTGCAGCGAGCCGTCCAGCTCGAATTCGCGGGCGCGCTTCGACTGCCGCCAGACGTTCGTGTAATACATCTGGGTTGACAGCCTGGCCCGCTCGCTGAGGTCCAGTTCGTGTATCAGCTGCGCGGTCCTGCGGTACATCCGGTAGTCCTCCGCGGGATTTCCAGGCATGCTGTACGGATCGTTCGCGTATTCCGCCGCGGTCAGACCGGTCTCGGAGATCAGCGAGTCCTCCTCGAAGAAGCTGCCTTTCGCGATCAGCCTCTGGCTGTCGCTCAGGTTGAACTGTCCCTTCAGGGTGACGTCCTGGATGTCGAATTCATGGTTGCTGCGCGTGCCGTCGCCCTGTTTCTTGAGCACGTCCAGCATGATGCCGCCCCACTCCCCGCCGGTGCCGAGATTCGCATAGCCGCCGCGGTAGCTGTTGTTGCCGCCCTCCACCTTCACGCTGCCCGCCTTGCCGTCGGTCGGCACCGGGCGCGTGACGAAGTTGATCATCCCGCCCATGGTCTGCGGTCCATAAAGAATCTGCCCGGATCCCTTCAGGAATTCGATCCGCTCGACGCGATCGAGCGGCGTCGAATAGTGCGCCGACGGGTCGCCGTAAGGCGCAAAGAATATGGTGGGTGCGCCGTCCTCCATGAGCAGGGTGCGCGAACTGCGGCGCGGGTTGAGACCGCGCAGGCCGATATTCAGGTGCGTTCCGAAAGCGTCTTCCGGGACCACGTGTATACCCGGGACTTCTCTCATGGTTTCGATCACCGAGAACGGCTTGCGTTCCTCCAGTGCCTCCTCGGTCAACACCGCCGAAGATCCGGGCAGCGACTCGAGATTGTCCGGCAGGATTCCGCGCACCACGACCGATTCGGTGACTACGGGTTGCGTGCCGGTGTCCTGCGCCAGGGCCACGCCAGGCACTGCGAGAACCAGCGCGACCAGTTTCGCGTAGGGCTTCGTCTTCATGTCTTCTCAATCCTTTTTTATCGAATGAATCCGCGCATGGCACGGCCGAGGCTTTCTTCCTTTTCAGATCGGGAATATTTCCCTGTTCCTGCGCAGCTTTGCTCGCGGACAATGCAGCACTCGATCGGGGACATGCGCGCGCGAGGCCTGCCGCACCCCCGCTCAGCATCCGGCCGCCCACCCGCAGCGGCGGCAGGCAAGTACCGCAAAAGACTGAAAACACGGGAGGAAATCAGAACCATGCAACACATTTTTCGCCTCACATCCGGCGCGCGGCTTGCGCTCGCCGTCTCGCTCGCCTGCAGCGCAGGTGTCGCACAGTCCCAGCAGACCGCCTCGCCGCTCGAAGCGCCGAGCATCGAAGTCGTCGGCACCACCCCGGTACCCGGACTCGGCTCACCGGTCGGCGAAGTGCCGTCGAACGTGCAAGTGGTCACCGGCGAGACGATGCGCGAGAAACAGACCATCAACCTGCCGGACTTCATGGAACAGGCCATGCCCTCGGTATTCGCCAGCCAGGTGCAGAACAACCCGTTCCAGCCGAACCTGACCTACCGCGGATTCCTGTCCTCGCCGCTGCTCGGCGCGCCGCAGGGCCTGTCGGTGTTCCAGGACGGCGTGCGCATCAACGAGCCGTTCGGCGACGTGGTGAATTACGACCTGATCCCGCACAACGCGATTTCCACCATGACCCTGGTGCCGGGCTCGAACCCGGTGTTCGGGCTGAACACGCTCGGCGGCGCGATCGCGATCCGCACCAAATCGGGCGCGCATTTTCCCGGCCTGGAAGCGCAACTGTCCGGCGGTTCGTGGGGACGCAGGCAGGCCGACTTCGCCTGGGGCGGGTATGGCGAGCGCGTGGACTACCTGATCGCCGGCAACTGGTTCGAGGAAGACGGCTGGCGCGACTTCTCGCCGAGCGACGTGCGCCAGCTGTTCGCCAAGGTCGGCTGGGAGGATGCCGATACCGATTTCGACCTGTCGTTCACGCATGGCGACACCGACCTCACCGGCAACGGCGTGCTGCCGAAAAGCATGCTCGCGCAGCGCCGCGACCAGATCTATACCTACCCGGACAACACGCGCAACAACATGACCATGGTGGCGCTGAACGCGAGCCACTGGCTGAACGAGGAGTGGCTGCTGTCCGGCCTGGTTTACAACCGCCGCAATACGACGAAGACGCTGAACGGCGACGTCAACGACGATTTCGCCGTTCTCGGCGATCCGGAAGGCGTGCTCAACCGCACACGCACCGAGCAGAACAGCTACGGCCTCGGCCTGCAGGCGTCCTGGGTGCAGGATCGCAACACCCTCGCGCTCGGCAGCACGCTGGACCGCGCGCGCTCCGACTTCATCCAGAGCGAGCAGGAAGGCGACACCTTCAATGCGGACCGCAGCGTCGGCGACTTTGAAGATGTCGAGCTCGAAAACAGTCTGCTCGGCCGCACGCAGACGGCGAGCCTGTATTTCACCGACGCCTACAAGGTGAACGACCGCCTCACCGCGACGGTTTCGGGCCGCTACAACCGCACCACGGTAAAGGCCGAGGACAGGGTCAATGTCGGCGTGCAACCCAATCTCGATGCGAACTACACTTACACCAAGTTCAACCCCGCGGTCGGGCTGACTTATGTCATCAACCCCGCGCTGTCGGCCTACGGCGGCTGGAGCCAGGGCAACCGCGCGCCGACGCCGATCGAACTCGGCTGCGCCGACCCGGCCAATCCCTGCTCGCTGCCGAACGCGATGGCGGCCGATCCCTTCCTCGAGCAGGTGACCTCGCAAACCATCGAGGCCGGGCTGCGCGGCAGCCTGTCTGAGTGGATCGACTGGAATGCCGGCGTGTTCCGTTCCGTCAACAAGGACGACATCCTGTTCGTCGGCGCCGGCGTCGGCAGCCAGGGTTACTTCACCAATTTCGGCAAGACCAGGCGTCAGGGCGCGGAAATCGGCGTCTCCGGCAGCACCGGCGGGCGCTTCAGCTGGTCGCTCGATTACAGCTACGTGGACGCCACCTTCCAATCGTCGGCCTGCATCGTGTCCGAGGGCAACAGCACGGAAGGCACGATCTGCCCCAACGACGAGATCCTGGTTTCGCCGGGCAACAGCATCCCAGGCATCCCCGAGCACCAGCTGCGGATCTCCGGCGACTTCCGCGTCACCGACAGCTGGTGGGTCGGCGCCTCGGTGTTGAGCTTTTCGGACCAGTACGTGCACGGCAACGAGAACAATCTGCACGACACGGACGGCAAGGTCGACGGCTATGAAGTGGTCAACCTGACCACGCGCTACCGCATCGGTGGCCAATGGGAAGTGTTCGGCAAGATCAACAACCTGTTTGACGAGGACTATGCAAGCGGCGGCATCCTCGCGGAGAATTCCTTCGACGCGAACGGCAGCTTCATCACCGACCCCAACAACTGGGCAGACGAGACCTTCTACGCGCCCGGCGCGCCGCGCGCCTTCTTCGTCGGTGTGAAGTACAACATGGGCAGGATGCCGCGCCGCTGACCGGGATTGCACATCCGATTCGTCACGTGACGACAATCGCCGGCGCATGAACGCCGGCGATTTTTTTCTGCAGGCCGGGTTGGACGCTCCTATAATTCGCCGCATGAACACACAGCCCGTATCCGGCAACGTCAAGGCACTGGTGTTCGACGTATTCGGCACCGTGGTGGACTGGCGCTCGAGCATCGCGCGCGAAGTGCGCGAACTGGCGCGCGCTAAAGGCATGCGCATCAACCCGCAGCGCTTCGCCGATGCCTGGCGCGCCGGCTACCGGCCGGCGATGGACCGCGTGCGCCGCGGCGATCTGCCGTGGATGAACATCGACCGGCTGCATCGGCTGATTCTCGACGATCTGGTGCGCAAGTTTCATCTGCAGGCGCTTTCCGAATCGGAGCTCGAGCACCTGAATCGCGCCTGGCACCGGCTGAAGCCGTGGCCGGACTCGGTGCGCGGGTTGAAGCGGTTGAAGAAACGCTTCGTCATCGCCACCCTCTCCAACGGCAACGTCGCGCTGCTGACCAACATGGCGAAGCACGCGGGTCTGCCGTGGGACTGCGTGATCTCCGCCGAGCTGTTCCATCACTACAAGCCGGACCGCGAGGCTTATCTCGGTGCCGCGGAACTGCTCGGGCTGCGACCGCAGCAGGTCATGCTGGTGGCCGCGCACAAGGACGACCTGCAGGCCGCGAAAAATGCCGGGCTGTACACGGCCTTCGTCGCCCGGCCGCGCGAGTTCGGCCGTTCGGCGAAACAGGATCCCTCACCCGAGCCTGCGTTCGATTTCAACGCTACCGACTTCCTCGATCTCGCCGACCGGCTCGGGGCCTGAGCGGTGCGCCACTCCGATCAGCTCGGGCAGAAGCTGCAAGTCTGGGATCTGCCGGTACGGCTGTTCCACTGGCTGCTGGTCGCGCTCGTCGTTTCGCAGATCGTCAGCGTCGGCGGCCTCGCAATGGAGTACCACGCGCTCGGCGGCTACGCGATCCTGACCCTGATCGTTTTCCGCATCGCCTGGGGTCTGTTCGGCAGCACGCACGCCCGATTCAGCAATTTTCTCTGCGGCCCTGCCGCCGTCCTGCGCTATCTGCGTTCACTGGCGAAGCCCGGGCACGCACCGCATCCCGGCCACAACCCGCTCGGCGGCTGGTCGGTAATGCTGATGCTGGCGAGCCTGTTGACACAAGCGATCAGCGGTCTGTTCGCCGACGACGATATCCTGATGCGCGGCCCGCTCGCCAAACATGTTTCCGGCGACACCGTCAGCCTGATGACCCGGATCCACGATACCAACGCCATCGTGCTGTTCGTGCTGATCGGCATCCACATTGCCGCCGTGCTGTTCTACCTCGTATTCAAGCGCGAGAACCTCATCGGCCCGATGTTCACCGGATACAAGCGAGTTGCATCGCCACCCGTGGATGCGCCGCAAGCGGGGATCTGGAGAGCAGTCATCCTGCTCGCCGCATCGGGCGCTGCGGTCTACGGAATCGTGAATATCTGAGTAACCTCAAGAGCGAAACACGAAGGCACGAAGACACGAAGGAATAACCCGTTTCCTTCTTTGCCGTGGGTTCGCCACCTGCGCTGTACGCTCTGCGAGCTGTCTTTGATTACGCATTTACCTTCGTGTCTTCGTGCCTTCGTGTTTCGTTTTTCGTTTTTCGCCGGCGCTCCGGGTCAGGGACGTTTGTAGCCGGTGACGTGGTCGGGGACGGGTAATTCTTCGGGCAAACGCGGGTCGCGGGTGACATGCGTGCGCAGCGGGCCGAAGTCGAGGGTGCCGGCCCAGATCGGCAATGCGTAGTCTTCTTCGTCGTCGTGCGGCGGGCCTTCGCGCAGCTTCGCCGAGGCTTCGACGATCTCGAAAGAAAGCACGGTGGTCTCTTCCAGTTCCGACTGCCTGACCGGGCGCAGCGAATCCCAGCGTCCGGGAAGGATATGGTCGGAAATGACCTTCAGCGCATGCAGCTTGCGCCCGTCGGGAACGGCTTCCGTGGTACCGAGCAGGATCACCGAGCGATAGTTCATCGAGGAGTTGAACGCCGAGCGCGCCAGCACCAGCCCGTCCACCAGGGTCACGGTGATGCACATCGGAACGCCCTTGCCGGTTTCCTTCAGCATGCGGCTCGCCGCCGAACCGTGAAAGTAGAGCGTGCGCGCCTCACGGCCGTAACCGGTCGGAATCACGTAGGGCTGGCCGTTGACAACGAAACCGAGGTGACAGTAGAAACCCTCGTCCAGAATGCGCGCGACCGTTTCGAAGTCGTACTTGCCGCGCACCGGGTAGCGATCCAGGGTGGTGCGGCTGGATTGCAGGTCTTCCGACATGGTTCTTCCCCTCGCTGGTTATGCCGGAGTTCCGGCAGATCAAATGCAGAAGCCGCGCTGTTGCGCGGCTTCCTCTATCGCCCCGGAAACCGGGGCGCCACCGGGCGTGCCGTCCGGGTCGCGCGACTACTTTGCGCGGTATTCGTCGTGACAGGCCTTGCAGGCCTTGCCTGCTTCACTCAACTGCGCGCGCATGGCCCGCGCATCGCCGCCTTTCGACACGTCGGCGAGCTTTGCCACTTCCGCCTGCATCTTCTCCAGCTTGCTGCGGAAATCGTCCAGGTTCTGCCAGATTTCCGGCTTTGCCTTCGTATCGCCGCGATCCGACCCCGGGATGAATCCCTCGGCCGGCAGCTTGCTCATGAATGCGACAATTTCAGAATTACGGGCGAAAGTCTCCTGATCCCATTCCTTCTCACCCTTGACCATGGCCGCCATGGAACCGAAATTCCAGCCGATCACGGCGAACACGCCCTGACGGTACTTGATCGCATCTTCCGGTTTCTGTGCAATCGCAAACTGCGCGGACAAGGCAAACGAGGCGAGCAACAGCATCTGCACAAAGCGCTTCATTGTTCTCTCCTTGGGTGATTGGCTTACGGATTCTAGCCTGCCGCCTGCAACCATGTCACCGGCGAAAGATCCACAACAGGATGGAAATCACCAGGGACACGATGAGACCGGTCATCAAAGGGAAATAAAAACTGAAGCCTTCGCGCTCGATATGAATGTCGCCCGGTAGCCGCCCCAGCCCGAGCCTGGACAGCCACGGCCAGAGCAGCCCGACCGCGAGGATCACGATTCCGACCAATATCAGCCAGCGTTGCATTCTGCCATTGCCTGTCCGTTGCTTTACCGGGAATTCGATCCGGCATCAATTCTTCCGGTATGTGCCGATCAGAACCGCCTCTGCAAGCACGTGGCCTTTCATCGCGCGTTCCACTTCGGCTTTCTTCGGTTTTCCGAGGTCCGGCAGGGCAATGTCGAGCGCGTAGAGCTTATGGAAGTACCGGTGCTGCCCGATCGGTGGACAGGGGCCGCCGTAACCGGTCCGGTCCCAGTCGTTCATGCCGTGCAGGGTACCCGCAGGCAAGCCGCGCTCGCCGATCCCCTCGCGCAGTCCGTCGGCCACCACAGGTATGTTGTACAGCACCCAGTGCACCCAGGTCATCTTCGGCGCGGCCGGATCCGGCGCGGCCGGGTCGTCCACGATCAGCACCATACTCTTGGCGCCGGACGGAATGCCGGCCCAGGACAATGGCGGCGAAATATCGTCGCCTTCACAGGTGTATTTGTGCGGGATGGCGCCACCTTCTTCGAACGCTGACGAGGTAATCTGCATATTCATTCTCCGATCCTCTGTTTCGGTGCGTGCTGCTGCAGCGCCCAGCGCACATGCTCCCGCACCAGCGGCGACGCATCATCGCTGCGCGCGCGCAATGCAGCAAGCGTCTGCGTCGTGGCTGGCGCATTACCGAGCGCCACCGCAATATTCCTCGACCAGCGTTCGTAACCGATACGCCGGATCGCGCTGCCCTGCATGCGCTGTTCGAACTGCTCCGGGCTCCAGGCAAACAGGCTTGCCAGACTTTCGCCATCGAGGCCGTTGCGCACGTCGAAATCGGCTACGCTCGCGGTCCCGGCGAAGCGGTTCCAGGGGCATACCAGCTGACAATCATCGCATCCGTATATCCGGTTGCCCATCAGCGGACGCAGGGCTTCAGGTATGGCGCCCTTGTGCTCGATGGTGAGATAGGAAATGCACTTCCTCGCGTCGAGCTGATAAGGTGCGACGATCGCGCCCGTCGGGCAGATATCGATGCACTTCGTGCACGAGCCGCAGTGCTCCGTTTCCGGACGGTCTTCCGGGAGCGGCAAGTCAGTATAGATCTCGCCCAGAAAAAACCAGGAGCCCGCATCCCGACGCAGCAGCAGAGTGTGCTTTCCGCGCCAGCCCAGCCCGGCACGGGTCGCCAGCTCGACCTCCATGACCGGCGCGCTGTCGGTGAACACGCGATATCCGAACGGCCCGATCTCGCTTTCGATTCGATCCGCCAGCGCCTGCAGCCGTGCGCGAAACACCTTGTGGTAATCGCGACCAAGCGCGTATCGCGCGACATAGCCGCACTCCGGGTCGGACAGCGCGGCTTCCGCATCCCGCGCGCCCGGCGGAAAATAATTCATGCGCGCGCTGATCACGCGCACCGTACCCGGCACCAGTTCTGCGGGTCGCGCGCGGCGTGTGCCGTGCGCCGCCATGTAATCCATCTCGCCGTGCCACCCGCGGTCGAGCCACTGCAGCAGCCGCGTTTCGGCCGCATCGAGATCGCAGCCGGCGATGCCGATCTGCTCGAAATCGAAGTCAGGCGCCCAGGACTTGATCCGCAGTGCGAGCTGCGCGTAATCGATATCGCCGCACCCGCTACCGGGCGGCGGCGCGGCGTTGTCCATTTGCTTCGTCATCGGCTGCGAGTATGTCGGCAAGCTGTCGGGTCTCGCCGTGCTTCATCAGAAAGAACCGCTCCGCCGGCACCCCGGCGGCAGCACGCGCCGCCATCAGCCGTTGCGGAGGTTCGTCGAGCCGCTCGTCGGTCAAGCGGAACGTGCCCCAGTGCATGCCGACTGAAAAATGCGCCTTCAGGTCGAAATGTGCCTGCACTGCCTCTTCCGGGTTGACGTGCATGGTCGACATGAACCAGCGCGGTTCATAGGCCCCGATCGGCAGCATCGCCAGATCGAAGTATCCGAAGCGCTCGCCGATGTCGGCGAGATCCTGCGAATAACCGAAATCGCCGCCGAAGAAAAATCGCCGGCCGGCCTGTTCGATCACCCAGCCGCCCCACAGCGTGCGGTTTCGGTCCCACGGCGTGCGCGCGCTCCAGTGCTGGACCGGCACGAAATGCAGATCGATTCCCGCGTGCCGGTGCATATCCCACCAATCCAGTTCGACCGCTCGATCGATGCCGTGTTTCGCCAACCAGTCCCTCAGTCCCAGCCCGACCATGAACAGCGGCGAACCGCCGGGCTGCCCGGCGAGCGCCTTCAAGGTGCCGCGATCGAGATGATCGTAGTGGCTGTGCGAAACCACCACCACGTCGACATGCGGCAACTGCTCCAGCGGCAGTGCCGGCGGCACGTGGCGCTTCGGTCCGGCGAAGGACAGCGGGGACGCGCGCTGCGTGCAATGCGGATCGGTGAGTATGTTGACGCCGCCCACCTGCAGCAGAAATGTTGCGTGCCCAATCCAGGTCAGCGTCGGTTCGTTTCGATTTCCGCGCAGATACGCTGCGTCGGGTGTCCGCAATTCGAATCCGTAACCGCCCTTTGGATTCGCCGGAACGCCTTTTACCCAGCGATCCCATTGCCACTTCCACAAACTGCCTTTGGGCGGATGCGGATAGTTGTTGCGAAATCCGTCGCGGGTGTGGTGTTTTTTCACCGGACTATAATGCGGATTGGTGTAACAGCCGGCAAGCAGCAAGGCTCCGACCGCCAGCAGAACTTTCAGTATTCGCATCGACTTCCCTGGTTACTTTGTACAGCATGGCGGTGCGGATGTTCCGCAGAATAAACTCCATGGATACGTTTCGTACGGGAGAGGGGAAATCATGGCACGAAAGAACAAGACCGTGGTCGGCGTCATCGGCCTGGGCTCGATGGGGCTGGGCGTTGCGCGCACGCTGCTCGCCAGAGGCTTCGAAACGCACGCCTGCGACGTGCGCCCGGAGGTACTGAAAACCTTCGCCGGCGAAGGTGGGCAGACCCACGCCAACCCGGGAGAGCTGGCCACTGCGGTCGATGTCGTCATCGTGCTGGTGGTGAATGCGGAGCAGACCAGCACCGTGCTGTTTGGCAAGGACGGCGCGGCCGCCAACCTCAAGGAAGGCAGCGTGGTAGTCGCCAGCGCGACCGTGGCGCCTGAATTCGCGGTAGATCTGGACGAGCGCCTGTCGGCCAAACGAATTCTGATGATCGACGCTCCGGTATCGGGCGGCGCCGCGCGCGCAGCCAAGGGCGAGCTGTCGATCATGGCATCCGGCAGCCCGGATGCCTTTGCCAAAGCCGCCGATGTGCTCGACGCGATCGCGGTGAAAGTCTATCGCCTCGGCGACACGGCGGGCATGGGATCCAAGGTGAAGATGATCAACCAGCTGCTTGCCGGCGTGCATATCGCCTCGGCCTGCGAAGCGATGGCGCTCGGCATTCGCGCAGGCGCCGACCCGGAGGTGCTGTATGAAGTGATCAGTAACAGCGCGGGGTCATCCTGGATGTTCCAGAACCGCGTTCCCCACATTCTGCAGGGCGACTATACGCCGCTCTCGGCCGTGAGCATCTTCGTCAAGGATCTCGGAATCGTGCTCGACTCGGCGAAGAAGATGGCGTTCCCGCTGCCGCTCACCGCCGCAGCGCACCAGCTGTACCTTGCCGCCGCCGGCGCCGGCCTGAGCGGCGAGGACGACTCCGCGGTCATCAAAATCTATCAGCAGCTCTCGGGCATCGATCTGCCACGTAAGAAGAAATAGCCTCACAAGACTGGCGGACAAAACTCACCACCAAGACACGAAGGACACAAAGAAGCACAAAGGAAACCGGAAATAATTCGTGTTCACGTGATTGGTTTTTCTTCGTGTTCCTTTGTGCCTTCGTGCCTTCGTGGTAAAAAAACTTTCTAGATCCGGTCGTTCTCCAGACGCTGCTCGAGTTCGCGCAGGATCAGCGCGACGTTCCAAAGGTTCGGGTTGATTTCCAGCGCGCGGCTGAAATACTCAGCCGCCTTGCGGGCGTTGCCGCGCTCAAGCCAGATTTCTCCGCAGCTCTCCATCACGCCGAAGTGATACGGATTGAGTTCCAGCGTGTGCAGGTAGTCGGCAAGCGCGCGTTCGTCATCCCCGAGATGCAGGTAGGCGTCGCCGCGCTTGGTCCAGGCTTCCGCGAAGCCCGGTTTGAGCCGGATCACGAGATTGAAATTGTCGATCGCGTCCTGCAGCTTGCGCTCGATGACAAACGCAATGCCGGTCTGGAAAACCGGCTCCAGGACGGGATCGTCGATGCGCAGCCACAGGCCCCAGATCGCCTGTTCCGCCATGCCCCGCACCATGTAATTTTCGTCCCACAGCCTTTGCAGCATCAGCGGGACATCCTGCGCGGTGCCGATTTCCGCGAGCCGCCCAAGCGCCCGGCGGCGTTCTTCAAACTGCGGGCTGGCCAGGCTTTCAATCGCATCAGCGCGCGACATGGGGCTCCATTGCTCCGGTGCCCAGCCCCAGTCCGCGGCGTATGCGGGCATCGACAGCATCAGTCCCATCGCCAGCACGAGGCCGGGGACGAAACTTCGAAATCCGATCATCGCGTGACCTCCTCGCTCGCGGCGCGTATTCCCCGTCATGGGCCGCGAAGCTTGAGTGTGCCGATGCGCACACGACTGTGCAAGGCAAAAAAAACCCGCCACCCGGGCGGGTTTTCTGCCGCGGCCGGCGTGCGGCTCAGTGAATCGTCAGACGCTTGCTGCGGCTGGCCTGCTTCTTCGGCAAGGACAGGTAGAGCACGCCGTCCACATGCCTGGCTTCCGCTGCCGCCTCGTCTACCGCCTCGGGCAGCGTGACGCTGCGCGTGGTCTTCCCGAGGCTGCGCTCGCGCAGCAGCCAGGTTTCCTCGTTGCCGGCTTCCTTTTCCTCCCGCGTTTCGGCGTTGATCGTCACGCGGTTGTCGTAAATGCTGACCTGGATCGCGTCCTTCTTGACCCCGGGCAGTTCGACCGCCATCCCGTAGGCGCCTTCCCTTTCGTAGACGTCCATCCGCGGCGTCCAGGCAGCCTGGCTCTGGCGTCGGCCAGCGGGTCGCAGGAAGGCCGGGAAGATATCGAACGGGTTGTCCTGCAATGGATCCCAACGGGCAATATCCATCATATCGGTTCCTCCTTTCTGCAAATACATGCAGGCACTCGCCTGCTGGTTCGAAATCTATGGCCGGCCGCACCCGTTTCAATAGCCATTGAACCCGTGACGACGCGACCCCATTTTTTATGGCGGGGAGATTTCAAGCGAAAGGAGGACTTATGATCCAGTCGATCAGGCAGATTGGCAAAGCGCTCTCCCGGACCTGGGAGAATCTCACCGAGGGCTGGCGCGAGCTGCTCGCGCGCTCGGGCAACGCGCTCACGCACTTCACGCGACACAACAGCGACAGGCACGAAACGGAAACCCCTGCCCCCGGCTATCCGAGCTGGAGCCTGCTCGCAGGAGAGGTGGTGGACAAGGGCAACGAGATCGTCGCCCGGATCGAGCTGCCGGGCATCGGGAAGGAGGACTGCGAGATCATCATCGACGGCAATATGCTGCGCATCCGGGGCGAGAAGCGCGCCGATCGGGAGTTCATCGGCGGCGCGTACTACGTCATGGAACGCGCCTACGGCAGCTTCGAGCGCGCCGTACCCTTGCCGCGTTACGTGGACTCGAGCAAAGCCGAGGCTTCGTTCCACAACGGCGTGCTGACGGTGCATCTGCCCAAGCTGCCGGAGTCCGAGCCGCAACGCATCACGGTCCATTGATTGCGGCAGGCGCTGCCGCCCTCCGCAGCGCGCGGCGGGCGACAGGTTTGCGGCAGATGGCAATCATCGAGCCGGGCACTTACAATTCCCGCTCGCGCGGCTGCCTGCAGCTGTAACCGAAACCTCTTTCCACACCGGGTAATCACCTATGAGAACTCCTGTTGCCGCCGTGCTGTTGCTGCTCGGCAGCCATGCCGTTGCCGCGCCCTATCCGCTGGGCACCATGACCTGCGAGGACATCGGCGAATTTGCTTCGGAGGCGATGCGCTGGCGCAAGGCCGAAATCGCCAAGGAGGAAGCACTCGCCCGCCTGGAACAGCGCGAGTACGGCGACCCGGTGGAGAAGCGCAATCTCGCCGCTATCGTGGACCTCGTCTACGGCCGCTATGGCAACAACTGGAGCATCGAGGGTGCCGGACGCGCATTGCGCGGCGACTGCCTGCAGGGCCGCGAAGAATAATCGGGAGCCGCCGACCATGCCGATACTGCCACCGCCCGCACAGCCGGGCACACCACTGCAAGAGGTCGATACACCCGCGCTCCTGCTCGATCTCGATGCCTTCGAACGCAATCTGGAACGCATGGATGCGTCGCTGCGCGGCACCCGCGTGCGCATTCGCCCCCACTCCAAATCCCATAAATGCCCGGAGATCGCGCTGCGACAGATGGCGCACGGCGCAGTAGGCGTCTGCTGCCAGAAAGTCTCGGAAGCCGAGGCCATGGTAGACGGCGGCGTCATGAACGTAATGGTCAGCAATGAAGTCGTCGGCGCAAAAAAAATCGCCAGGCTGGTCGAGCTTGCGCGGCGCGCGCAGGTCCGGGTATGTGCGGACGATGCCGGGAACGTTGCCGCGCTGGACGCTGCGGCGGGCAAGGCCGGCGTGAAACTGGACGTGCTGGTCGAGGTCGACGTCGGCGCCCGGCGCTGCGGTGTTGAACCCGGCCAGCCGGCGCTCGCGCTGGCCACCTGCATCGCGGCATGCGCGCATCTGAATTTCGTCGGGCTGCACGCCTACCAGGGGGCCGCGCAGCACGTGCGTACACCGGACCAACGGCGGGCGTTGATCGACAAGGCGGCACAGCAGGTGCGCGCCACGCTCGAACTGCTGCACGAACACGGGCTGCAGGCGGAGACCGTCACCGGTGCCGGCACCGGCACCTACCTGTTCGAAGTCGGTAGCGGCATCTATAACGAAATCCAGCCCGGTTCGTATGTATTCATGGACGCGGATTACAACCGCAATCTCGGCGATGACGGCAGGCCCCAGCAGGCCTTCGAGCAGAGCCTGTACGTGTGGGCCACGGTCATGAGCCGGCCGTCTGCGGAGCGCGCGGTGGTGGACGCCGGACTCAAGGCGCTGTCGGTGGATTCCGGACTGCCGGTGGTCGCGTTCGCGGGAATCGAATACAAGGGCGCCTCCGACGAACACGGCGTGCTGCAGGTCGACGCCGGCGTCGACCTGCCGCTCGGATCGAAGCTGCGCCTGATCCCCGGCCACTGCGATCCCACGGTGAACCTTTACGACTGGCTGGTGTGCTACCGCGGCGACACCGTCGAAGCCATCTGGCCGATCGCCGCCCGCGGCGCCTTTTATTAACGAGAAAAATATTCGAACCACGGAGGACACGGAGGACACGGAGGAAAACAAGACGAAGAGCGAACCACCAAGACACGAAGGCACGAGGATACACAAAGAAATACTCAGTTTTTTTGCGCTCTTTTGCGCGTCTTTTCGTCCTTTGCGTTGAGCTTCTGTTCTCGGTTTTCCTCCGTGTCCTCCGTGTCCTCCGTGGTTCGGCTTTCAATTGGACCAGGGGGCGACCGATGCCGGGACCCAAGACTTTCCAGTTCGATACCTTGAGCCTGCACGCGGGGCAGCAGCCGGATCCGCAGTTCGGCGCGCGCGCGCAGCCGATCTACTTCACCACCTCGTACGTGTTTCCGGATACAGACCATGCCGCGTCGCTGTTCAACATGGAACGCGCGGGACATGTTTATACCCGCATCTCCAATCCGACCAACGCGGCGCTGGAAGAACGCATCGCGGCGCTGGAGGGCGGCGTGGGCGCGATCGCCACGGCCAGCGGCCAGGCGGCTCTGCATCTGGCGATCGCCACGTTGATGAATGCCGGTTCGCATATCGTCGCCTCCCGCTCGCTGTACGGCGGCTCGCACAACCTGTTGCGCTACACGCTGCCGCGCTTCGGCATCGACACCACATTCGTGAACGCGCGCGATGTCGACGCCTTCCGCAAGGCGATTCGCCCCAATACGCGGCTGGTGTTCGGCGAGACGCTGGGTAACCCGGGGCTGGACGTGCTGGACATTCCGCGCGTGGCCGAAGTCGCGCACGATGCGGGTCTGCCGCTGCTGGTGGATTCGACTTTCACCACGCCTTACCTGATGCGCCCGTTCGAGCATGGCGCAGACCTGATCTTTCATTCCGCCACCAAGTTTCTCGGTGGCCATGGCGTGGCGATCGGCGGCCTGCTGATCGACGGCGGCGGTTTCGACTGGGACAAGTCGCGCAAATTCCCGACGCTGACCGAGCCTTACGAAGGCTTCCACGGCATGGTGTTCACCGAGGAATCGACCACCGCGGCCTTCCTGCTGCGCGCGCGCCGGGAAGGCCTGCGCGATTTCGGCGCCTGCATGAGCCCGATGAATGCCTTCCAGATCCTGCAGGGCGTCGAAACCCTCGGCCTGCGCATGCAGAAGCATATCGACAATACCCGCAAGATCGTTGCGTTTCTGCATGGCCACGATGCGGTGCAGTCGGTGGTCTACCCGGAACTGCCATCGCATCCGGATCGCGTGCTGGCGGAGAAACTGCTGCCGAACGGCTGCGGCGCGGTTTTCAGCTTCGAGCTAAAAGGCGGCCGCGCGGCCGGCAAGCGTTTCATCGAATCGCTCAAGGTTTTTTCACATCTCGCCAATGTCGGCGACGCGAAGTCTCTGGTGATTCATCCGGCAACCACCACTCACTACCGCATGGATGACGAAGCGCTGCGCCAGGCCGGCATCACCGAGGGAACCGTACGGCTGTCGATCGGCCTCGAGACCGCAGAGGACCTGATCGAGGATCTGTCGCGCGCGTTGTACGCTTCGCAGAAAAGCTGACCGCTCTGGCCGCGCTGGAAAGAGCGGAATCCGGAAATGCGACACATGCAGACCGGAAGAGTGCATGCATTCGAACACGTGCTGTTGGCGCTTTTCTATTCGTGCCGCCCGGGTTCGCCACGTCCAGGGCCGTAATCCCGCAATCAGTCGATTCTGACGCCGACTTCTTCGACGACTTCTGCCCAGCGCGCGATCTCGGTTTGCATGAATTCGTGCAGTGCATCCGGTGAACCGGCGCGCACTTCGGTGCCCTGCTCGGCCAGTCGCCGCCGCAACTCGGGTGTGGCGAGAATGCGCCGGATGCCGGCATTGAGCTTGTCGACGATTGCCCGCGGTGTGCCGGCTGGCGCCAGCACCCCCTGCCATGAGCCGGTCTCGAATCCCGGCAAGCCCGACTCGGCGACGGTGGGTATGTCCGGTGCGGCGGGCGCGCGCTGCGCCGACGACACTGCGAGCGCACGCAACCGCCCGCCGGTCACGTGTGGATAGGTCGGCAGCATGCCATTGAACAGAACGTCGGCATGGCCGGCAACGACGTCGGCAACCGCCTGCGATCCGCCGCGGTAAGGAATGTAGGTCCATTTCACCCCTGTGCGCAGCGCGAACTCGATTCCCGCGAGGTGCGGCGCGCTGCCCACGCCGGCGGTCGCAAAGTTGAGTATTCCGGGCTTCGACTTCGCCAGTGCGATCAACTCCTGCACGCTGTGCGCCGGAACCGACGGATGCACACCGAGCACATGCGGCGAATAGCTGACCATCACCACCGGCGCCAGGTCGCGCGCCGGGTCGTAGGTCAGACGGGTATATACGCTGGCACTGATGCAAAGTGCCCCCACGTCGGCAAGCAGCACCGTATGGCCGTCGGCAGGGGACCTGGCGACCAGCGCCGCGCCGATGTTGCCATTCGCGCCGGGGCGATTCTCGACCAGCACCGGCTGCCCCCAGGATTCGCTCAACTGCTGGCCGATTGCACGCGCCAGGATGTCCGAAGTACCGCCCGCCGTGTAGGGGACGATTATGCGGATGGGTTTTTCCGGATACTGCGCACTTGCGCCAGCCGCCGACAGCGCGAGCACCGCTGCAACGATGGTCGGGATAATCCGCATGGTCCTGCTCCAGAAGCCGAATGCCGCTTGCGAGCCCGCGCAAAGAAACAGGGCTCGTGTTAACTTCGCCGCCTGCATGGTAAACAGGTTCCGGGATTCCAGGAATGTATCTCACCGTCGATAACAGCCGCGTCTATGCCTACAGCGCAAACCACCCGGTCGACCCGGACAAGCCGGGCGTGCTGTTCATTCACGGCGCGGCGAACGATCACAGTGTGTGGACATTGCAGAGCCGCTATTTCGCGTACCACGGCTGGAACGCGCTGGCGGTCGACCTTCCCGGACATGGCAAGTCCGAGGGCAAAACGCTCGATTCGATCGGTGCGCTCGCGGACTGGACGATCCGCGTACTGGATGCCGCCGGACTCGCCGAAGCCGCGCTGATAGGCCACAGCATGGGTTCGCTGGTGGCACTGGAAGCGGCTGCGCGCCACCCGGCACGGGTGACACAGATCGCGCTGGTGGGCACCGCGGTGCCGATGCCGGTTTCCGAGCCGCTGCTGAACGCCTCGCAGCAGAACGATCATGCCGCCTACGACATGATCAACGTGTTCGCGCACAGCAGCGCTGCGCAGATCGGGGGCAACCGTGTGCCCGGGCTTTGGATGATGGGCAACAACATGCGGCTGATGGAGCGATCGGGACCCGGCGTGCTGCACGCGGATTTCACCGCCTGCAACGCTTATGACGGCGGTTTCGAAGCGGCGGGCAAGGTGAAATGCCGGGTGCTGCTGGTATTGGGGAAACGCGACCTGATGACGCCACCAAAGGCGGCAAAAGACATGGCGGGGAAAATCGGCAACGCAAAGACGGTCGCCCTGGAAGGCGCCGGGCACGCGCTGATGGCGGAGAAGCCGGACCAGGTACTGGACGCGCTGGTGGCCTTCCTGGCCCGCCGGGCGCCAGCGCCATCCATCCGTTGACCGAGCGGGCCGTGCCCCCGCTGCGACCGTTCAGTTTATCGCTACCGGCGAGCCCGGATTTCGATACCGCGCGGCATTACTCTTCGAACGCGTCGATATCGGCGCGTTGCTGCATTTTCAGGTTTGCGTCTTCCAGCTTCTGCTGTACCTGATCCTTGGTCTCTTCGGCCTGCTTGAGTTCCTGCGCCTTGACCGAGGCGCCGGTCGCCGCTGCGGTGGTGGTCTCACCCACGCCGCAGCCGGACAGCGCGAGGACTGCACAAACAACGAATATCGTCTTCATCGGGACACCTCTCGAACCGTAATTCGGCGGGAAAAGACTCACCGCGGCCATCTGCCCCGGCACTGACGCCGCCGATTACGTGTCAAGCAATCCCCATGCCCCTGGTTTCAGTTTTCAGGCGCGAGAGATTCAGCCGGACTATCCCGCCTGCTTCATCAGCGTGTCCACGTCGCTGACCTCGAACTTGCCCGGCTGCTCGATATTGAGCGCCTTGACCACGCCATCGTCCACCAGCATCGAAAAGCGCTGCGCACGCACGCCGAGACCGCGCGCAGTGAGATCCATATCGAGCCCGAGCGCCTTTGCATAGTCACCGTTGCCATCCGCCATCATGCGCACCTTGCCGTTTGCCTTCTGCTCGCGACCCCACGCGCCCATCACGAAGGCGTCATTGACCGACAGGCACCAGATCTCGTCGACTTTCTGTTTGAGCTGGTCGGCTTTCTGCACATAGCCCGGCAGGTGCTTGGCCGAGCAGGTCGGCGTGTACGCGCCGGGCAGGCCGAAGATGGCGATGCGTTTGCCCTTTACCAAGTCTTCCACCTTGAACTCATTCGGGCCGACGCTGCAGCCCGGACGCTCCTCGTCGATGAATTCCCACAGTTTTCCTGCGGGCAACTTGTCTCCCACCTTGATCGTCATGTCCTTCTCCCGTACTGGTCGTTGTCCGTGCCGCAATTTTACCTCCGCAGGTCGGTCTCACCGAAGCACTCCAACGGAGACACCGGACATGCTGCTAGACTTTTCATCAGGGAACGACAGGACGGCATGAACAAGACCATTTCCACCAAGACCGGAAGCGAAGAGGACGAGGCCGAAGCTTCCGCCGACGCGCTGCCCGCGGGCACACGCAACTACATCACGCCAGCCGGCTTCAAACGCCTGAAGGACGAGGCGCTGCAGCTGCTGGACAGGGAGCGTCCCGAACTGGTCAAGGTGATCCAGTGGGCTGCATCGAACGGCGACCGTTCGGAAAACGCCGACTATATCTACGGCAAGCGCCGGCTGCGCGAGATCGACCGGCGTATCCGCTTCCTGACCAAACGCCTGGACGCCGCGGTGGTCGTCGACCCGGCGACCCGCGACCCGACCGACCAGGTCTTCTTCGGCGCCACCGTCACCGTGCTCCACGGAAACGGAGACGAGAAAACCTATTCGATCGTCGGCATGGATGAGGTCGACCTATCGCGCGGTCGCATTTCCTGGATTTCACCGCTCGCCCGGGCCCTGTTGAAAGCCCGTGAGGGCGACAGCGTGACGCTGCGAACACCGGCCGGCACCGAACAGATCGAAGTCATCACCGTAGGCTATCGGGCGATCGAATAGCTTTTTCGTCCCGCTCGTCCATTCCTCGATCGATTCGCACGCCCGATTCCTGCTCAGGCCGGAGGCGGTGCGCAATAACATCCAAAAACCTGCCGGTTTCCTCCAAGAATCCCGTTGATCCCGCGCTCATGATGCGAACCGTATTGCAAGGCAAGCGGCGGACGCCGACGGCGGCCCACGCCCGACATGGTCTGGATCAACCCTATTCACCGGAGGAAAACATGAAAACCATTTCCAGATTCACCCTGATCGCAGGTGGAATGCTCGCCGCGAGCGTGGCATCTGCTCAGTCCGACGCAACCACCAGCATCAAGACCCGCAGCGTAGAAGCGGCCCATGCCGACCTGATGCGTGACTGGAGCTACCGTCCCGCCGCAGACGAACTGCCGGGTGGCCTGGTGCGTGTTCGCACCGCTGCAGATGCCTACGCGGACCTGATCCGCGACTGGCAGGGTGTCACCAGGAAGAATGCGGCGGTTGAGGCACGGCGTCCGGCGGTCAGCCGTACCGCCAATGTCATGAACAATTCGGGTCGTTCGTGATACGCCATTCCTGAAACACGGATGCCTCGGGCGCGCTCCGGCGCGCGGGAGGCATTTTTGCGCTGGTCGCCGCCTCAGGCGGCCGCAGGCACCCTTCTCGCCGCGCCGTCGAAGAGATCGAGCATGCGCTCGCGATACGCGAATATCGCATCGGTTTCCTCCAGCAGCGGAAACCGTGACGCGCACCGTCCCCACTGCAGAACGGAAAACACCATGTAATCGGCAAATCCGGGCGAGTTGCCGCACAGGTAGGGTTGATCCTCGAGCGTGGCCCGCACCGGATCCAGCGCCGTGCGAAAACCTGCGGCGAGTTGCTCACGGTCCTTCGGCACTTGCTCCAGCGGCATGCCGAAACGTTTCTCCCGCGATTCGCGGAAGTAAGCCTTGTCCTTCTCGTGCAGCCGCTCCCATACGTCGCGCACCGCAATGCGCACCAGCAGCGGGTGCAGCGTGCGCTCCACCCAGTGCTTGACGAACAGCGCCTGGCCTTTTGCGGCCTCGCAGCCGAACAGCGGGTTCTGCGGGTAACGCGACTCCAGGTAAAGCGCGATCTTCCAGGAGTCGCAGACGGCGGTTTCACCGTCCACCAGCACCGGCACCTGCCCCTGGCCGGAGAATGCGATCCGGTCTTTCTCGGTGAATCGCCAGGGAATGAACTCGCACTCGAGACTTTTGTGTGCAAGCGCCATGCGTACGCGCCAGCAATACGGGCTGAAGCGGTTGGATTCGTCTGCGCCCGCCAGGTCGTACATCTTCAGCATGCCTTTTCCTTGCAACTTTTAGCGTCGACGCACCGTGTCGACCGATTGTCCGAACAGGAACTTCTTCGACTCTTCGTCCACCACCGGATTGGCGCTGATGCCCCTGCCCTTGTCATAGGCGGCCACGACGGCGGGCCGTACGCGGATGCGGTCGAACCAGCGCTTGAGGTTGGGAAAATCCTCCAGCTTCTGCCGCTGGCGCTCGTGCGGAACGATCCACGGATAACACGCCATGTCGGCGATCGAGTATTCCCCCGCAACATACTCGCGATCCTCGAGCCTGCCGTCCAGGACGGCATACAGGCGGCTGGTTTCCTTGACGTAGCGATCGATCGCGTATGGAAGCTTTTCCGGCGCGTAATGCACGAAGTGATGGTTCTGGCCGGCCATTGGTCCCAGTCCGCCCATCTGCCAGAACAGCCACTGCAGGGCGTCAACGCGTTTGCGCAGATCGCGCGACAGAAACCTGCCGGTTTTCTCCGCTAGGTACAGCAGGATTGCCCCGGACTCGAACACCGACACAGGCGCGCCGCCATCCTGCGGCGCGTGGTCCACGATCGCAGGCATACGGTTGTTCGGCGCGATTCGGAGGAAGTCCGGCCTGAACTGCTCGCCGCGGCCGATGTGTACCGGCACGATGCGGTATGGAACGCCGGTTTCCTCCAGGAAAATGATGATTTTGTGGCCGTTGGGTGTCGGCCAGTAATGCAGATCGATCATGGGGCCTCGTAGTTTGGCGTTTGGGATTCCCTGTCGAGGCCTTTGCGGCCCCGCCGGAGGTAGAGGTACGGCTGCGCCCGGACGACTAAAGCGACAACAGCCGGTCGGCGATTTGGCCGAGGTCGCCGCCAACCACGTCGGGCGCTTCGAACAACGGATCCAGCACCATGCCCGGGCGCGCGACGAAAGCGGCGGCGCATCCCGCGCGCATGGCACCGGCGACGTCCCAGCTGTGTGCTGCCACCAGGCGCATCTGCTGCGGCTGAATGCCAAGGGATTCTGCCGCATAACGATACACCCTTGCCGCCGGCTTCAAGCTTTGCACGGCGTCGACCGACAGCATCGCTTCGAGATAAGGCGCGAGGCCGGCGTTGGTGAGCTGCGCCTGCGCCACCGCGGGCGGCGAGTTGGTCAATGTTGCCATCCGGAATCCCGCGGATTTAAGTCTGTCGAAAGCCGGCAACACGTCCGGATGCGGCGGAAGCGTGCGCATTCCGGCGAGAATGGCCTGGCGGTCTTCCTCCGGCACCTGCACGTCACGTCGCAGCGCGACCATCTCGAGCGCGGCACGGGCAACCTTGCCGAAGTCTTGGTAGGGACCGGTTACCACGGTGAGCAGCGCAGACTGCAACACCTGCCCGAACCATTCGTGCAATACCCGGCCCTCGCCGAACGCACGCTCGAAATGCGGCATCAGGGCGCGCAGGTCCAGCAGGGTCTCGTTTACATCGAACACCAGCACATGCTTCATTCTGTCTCCTTCATGCGGGAAAGCCGCAACCGTGACGCCGCCGGTCGCCCAGATGCTGTGATGCGGTCAGGGAACACGTCAGGCGGCAGAATGTCGTGGCGACGCCGCCTTCATAACCCACCGATCCACGTCTTGAGCTGCAGGACCTGGCGCGCGATCACGCCGGCATCCTTGAGTGCATTGGCCATCAGGATCACGCCCTGCACCGAGGCGATCAGCCATACGCCGAGTTCCTGCGCATCGCTGCGCCCCATCAGCCGGAACTGCTCTGCAGCCCACTCCGCGCGCAGGATCAGCGCCTGGTTCACGGTATCGCGCGGCAGCAGATCGTGCTTGTTGACTTCCTGGCACAGGCTGCCCACCGGGCAGCCGAATTCACTGACGACCGACTTCGCGTCGATCACCGAATCCAGGAAAGCGAGCAGCCGCAGTCGCGGGTCCGGTTCTCTCTCGAATCGCGCGACACGCAGGCGAAAATCGTCGGCTAGCCGTTCCGCGACCGCCTCGAGAATCTCTTCCTTGGTACGAAAGTAATAATAGACATTGCCGAGGGGCACCCCCGATTCGCGGGCGATTTCGGCCAACGTGGTTTGCTGAAAACCCCGATGATGGATCAGCCTCTTGCCGGCTTCCACCAGGCGTTCGCGCTTTTCGCTGACCCTGGGCATGACTGGAATTTAGTAAGTTAACCAACTAACATCATGCTCGCGCGAGTCAATGCGGTCAAGGCCCGGCGCACACACGCTGGCGGCGGTACGTGTCGGGCCATTGGCTATACTCACCCGCTTTCGCAATCCACCCGGACGGTTCAGAACATGCACGACTTCGACCTACTCGTAATCGGCGGCGGCAGCGGCGGCGTCGCCACCGCCAATCGCGCGGCAAGCTATGGCGCACGTGTCGCCCTGGTCGAAGCCGGCCGTATGGGCGGCACTTGCGTGAACGTCGGCTGTGTGCCAAAAAAAATCATGTGGACGGCTGCAAATCTCGCGCACTCGGTGGAAGACGCACTCGGTTACGGTTTCGCCGCCCAGCTTGGCGATTTCGGCTGGGCACAGCTCAAGCAGGCACGCGATGAATACATCCGCCGCCTGAACGCCGGCTACGAGAAAGGACTCGCCGCGAACAAGGTCGAAGTCGTGCAAGGCTTCGCGCGCTTCGTCGCTCCGAAAACCGTTGAAGTCAACGGCAGAAGGATTTCGGCGGAACATGTCGTCATCGCGGTCGGCGGACGGCCGATCGTTCCCGATGTGCCCGGCGTCGAGTTCGGCATCACCTCCGACGGCTTCTTCGAGCTCGAGCAGCGCCCGCAGCGCGTCCTCATGGTCGGCGCCGGCTATGTGTCGGTGGAGTTCGCGGGCGTACTCAGCGCGCTGGGCACCAGGGTCACGCTGGTACTGCGCCGCGATCACTTCCTCAACAGTTTCGATGAAATGCTGCGCGAGCAGCTCATGGACCAGATGCGCAGCGACGGCGTCGAGATCCTTACCCGCGTACGCGTCCTGCGCGCTTCGCGGAAAGACGGCGGCATCGCGGTCGACCTCGACAACGGCGCCACGCTGGAAGGCTTCGATACCCTGTTCTGGGCCGTCGGCCGCCGGCCGAATACCGACCGCATCGGTCTGGAGGCAACCGGACTGGCCGCCAACCCGGATAGCACGCTCGCGGTGGATACCTTCCAGCAGACAGCCGTGCCGGGTATCTACGCCATCGGCGACGTGGTCGGCAAGTTCGAGCTGACGCCGGTTGCGATCGCGGCCGGACGCCGGCTCGCCGACCGCCTGTTCGGCGGCATGGCGGAACGCCACCTGCCCTATGAGAACATCCCGACCGTGATTTTCTCGCACCCGCCCATCGGCACCGTCGGACTGGCGGAGCGCGAAGCCGTCGCACGCTATGGCGCAGAGAACGTAAAGGTCTACGAAACCCGCTTCACCCCCATGCACCACGCCTTTACCCATCGCAAACCGAAAAGCGCGATGAAACTGGTGGTCACCGGGCCGGAGGAAAAGATCGTCGGCTGCCATGTCATTGGCCTGGCCGCGGATGAAATGCTCCAGGGATTCGCGGTTGCCGTGCGCATGGGCGCGACCAAGCGCGATTTCGACGACACCGTCGCCATCCACCCGACCGTCGCGGAAGAAATGGTCACCATGCGCAATGCGCGGCCGGCCGCGGTGCCAGTCGCCCCGGCCGCGCCGGTCAGCGCCTGACCACCTTTTATCAATCATTCCTTTTCTCCTTGCGTTCTCCGCCTCGCTTGCATGCGCAGCGGTGTCACCTTTGCCCCTGCCCTCTCCTAACGCGGGCACCGGTGTGATACCGTTCGCATGCAAAAACAACAGGGCGCAACACCGCCTGCGCCGAACCCGCGCAACAGGCACTTTCCGGGTGAGCGACCGCAGGAGGCATCCGGGCAAAAAAAGAAAGCCGAGGAGGAGAACATGAGCAAGAAGACCGTCGAACGGGAAGTCGAAAAAGGCCATCTCGATCCGTACGCCCTGGACCCCAAGGACGTTCTCGAACCCCCGCAGAGATTCGGCGACATCATCCGGAGGATCGGGCCTGGCATCGTGCTTTCGGCATCGATCGTCGGCTCCGGAGAGTTGATCGCCACCACGACGCTCGGTGCGAAAGTCGGCTACACGGTGATGTGGCTGGTGATCTTCAGCTGCCTGATCAAAGCCGTGGTGCAGTCCTTCCTCGGACGCTACGTGATCGCGGTGGGCGAGACCGGCCTCGAAGCCTTCAACCGCATTCCGGGCAAACTCGGCAGAGTCAACTGGGTGCTCTGGGCATGGGTCGTCATGGTGTTGATAACGCTGTTCCAGATCAGCGCAATGTTCATCGGCGTGTCGCAGGTGATGAAGATTTTCACCGGCGTCGAAGTCGTCTGGTGGGTCATCGTGTTTTTCATCCTCACCCTGGTGCTGTTGCTCGGCGGCGCCTACCAGCGGATCGAAAAGATTGCGATGATCAAGGTCGGCCTGTTCACCCTGATCACGCTGCTAGCCGCCGTGGTACTCACGCGCATGCCGGAGTACTTCACCTGGAGCGACGTCATGCACGGGTTCCAATTCGAGCTGCCCGCCGCGGGGCTCGCAATCGCGCTGGCCACTTTCGGCATCACCGGTGTGGGCGCGACCGAGCTGTACATGTATACCTACTGGTGCGTCGAGAAGGGCTATGCGCGCTATACCGGACCGCACGAAGACAGCGAAGCCTGGCGCCGGCGCGCGCGCGGCTGGGTACGCGTGATGAACGTGGACGTGGTCTTCTCCATGGTCATCTACACCGTGGCGACCATCGCCTTCTACCTGCTGGGTGCCGGCATCCTGCACGGCATGGGCCAGGTCCCCGGCGCGACCGACATGATCGTGATCCTGTCGAACATCTACACGCAGACACTGGGCCCGTGGGCGAAGTGGGTGTTCTACGTCGGCGCCGTCATCATTCTCTACGGCACCATTTTCGCGGCGACCGCCGGGCACTCGCGCATGCTCGCCGATTTCATGCGCCTGCAGGGCGCGTTCAGCCACGACGACTTCGCCGCGCGCACGCGCTGGCGGGACATCTTCATCGTCGTGCTGACCGTGATTCCCGTGCTGATGTATTTCGTCTTCGGCGAAAACCCGGTGGCCATGGTGACCTGGGGCGGGATCGCCCAAGCCTGGACACTGCCCATCATCTCGATCGGTACCGTCTACCTGGTCCGGCGCTATCTGCCGAAGGAATTGAGCGCTCCGGCGTGGATGAGCGTGCTGCTTTACGTCGGCGCCTTCGTCATCACCGCATTCGTGCTGATCAGCGAGTTCCGTCGCTGGTTCATGTAAACCCGATCAGGAAAACCTGGAGAAAACGACATGAGCATCGAACGACTGCACGTAGGTCCACGCCTCTCGCAGGTGGTTATTCACGGCAACACGGTCTACACCGCGGGAATCGTCGCGGACGATCCCAATGCCGATGTCGGCGGACAGACCGGGCAGATACTCGACAAGATCGACAAGTTTCTGAAGGAAGCCGGCACCGACAAGACGCAGATCATGATGGCGACGATCTGGCTGTCGGAAATCGCCCACTACGACGAAATGAACGCGGTATGGGACATGTGGGTGCCGAAAGGCCATGCGCCGGCACGCGCCTGTGTCGAGTCCCGACTTGCGAAACCGGAGTTCAAGGTCGAGATCCGGGTCGTCGCCGCGAAGTAGTCCCACCCGCTCCAGGTTGAGCTAAATGGGGCTTCTCGGCGAGGCGGCGATCTTTCTGGCCGCGGCGGTCATCGCTGTGCCGCTGTTCCACCGCCTCAGGCTGGGCTCGGTTCTCGGCTATCTCGCGGCCGGCATGGCGATCGGCCCCTGGGGCCTGCGCCTGATCACCGACGTCGACAGCATCATGCAGTTCGCCACGCTGGGCGTGGTCATGCTGCTGTTCGTGATCGGGCTGGAACTGCAGCCTTCGCGCCTGTGGGTGTTGCGCAAATCGGTGTTCGGCTACGGTACCGCGCAAGTGGCGGCGACTTCGGCCATCGCCGCCGCGGCAGGGCTCGCATTCGGCCTGCCGCCGGGCGCCGCCGCGTTCGCGGGTTTCGCACTCGCCATGTCCTGCACGCCGCTTGCGCTGCAACTGCTCGCGGAACGCGGCGAGCTGCCAACACGTCACGGCCGCTCGGCGTTCTCGATCCTGCTGTTCCAGGACCTCTCCGTCATCCCGGTGCTGACCGTGATCCCGTTCCTGGGTGCCGGCGCCGCCGTGGCGAGCGGGGCCGATGCGTGGCTCGGCGCGCTGACCGCCATCGGCGTGGTGGCCGCAGTGGTGATCGGCGGGCACACCCTGCTGCGACCCGCACTGCGCCTGGTTGCGCATACCCGCATCCCCGAAGTCTTCACTGCCGCCACACTGCTGGTCATCATCGGCGTGGCGCTGCTCATGGCGAGCGCCGGCGTGTCGATGGCACTCGGCGCATTCATCGCCGGCGTACTGCTGTCGGATTCTGAGTTCCGTCATGAACTCGAAGCGCACATCGAGCCGTTCAAGGGGTTGCTGCTCGGCCTGTTCTTCATATCGGTTGGCATGTTCGCGGACCTGGGGCTGCTGCTCGAGCACCCGGCCGAGATACTCGCCGCAGTGGCCGGGCTGATCGTGGTGAAGGCAGCGATCCTGTTCCTGCTCGCGCGCCGCGACGGCCACGGCCACGGCTCCGCACTCGATCTCGGCATCGTGCTATCGCAGGGCGGAGAGTGGGCGTTCGTGTTGTTTCCGCTTGCCGCCGCAAACGCAATCCTGGATACACGGCTCGCCGACGCACTGGTGATCGTGGTGACGCTGTCGATGACGGTGACACCGGTCGCTTTCGTGATCAGGGACGGCGTGCTGGCGATCCGCGCTCGCCGTCAGGCCCCGGAGCCCACGGAACTTCCCGAGATGGAAACGAGCCCGGTGATCATCGCCGGATTCGGGCGCTTCGGTCAGATCGTCGGACGGATCCTGCGCGCGCGCCGGATCCGTTTCACTGCGCTGGACCGGAATCCGGAACAGGTGGATACGGTGCGGCGCTTCGGCACCGAGGCTTACCTCGGCGACGCCTCCCGCCTCGATCTGCTGCGCGCGGCAAAGGCCGCGGACGCGAAACTGTTCGTGATCGCGATCGATGACGTCGAGAGCTCGTTGCAAACGGCGGAGACGCTCAGGCGGCACTTTCCACACCTGAAGATCTATGCCCGTGCGCGCAACCGTTTCCACGCCCATCGACTGATGGACATCGGCGTCGACTACATCGTGCGCGAAACCCTGCTTTCGTCACTGGAACTGAGTGAGCAGCTGCTGTGCGCGACCGGACTGCCCGCGTGGGATGCGAAAGATACCGTGGCGACTTTCAAACGCCTGGACGAGCGTATGCTCGCCAGACAGCACGCCGTCTATCACGACGAAACCCGTCTCATTCAGTCGTCGAAAGAAGCCGCCCGCGAGCTGGAAGGCATCTTCGACGCCGATGCCGAAAGTGCCGCCGGGACAACGTCATCCGGCATGCCTTTCACCCCGGACGACATCCGCTGAACATCGCTACACTGTTGCGCCTGCCACAGAACGTTTTTTACTGCTTAGTTCCGCCCTTCTCCACGGGACCCCGCGATTGTCGGCCGGGCCGCAAGACCGTTCCTTGCGCAACGGGAACCTGTTTGTCATCCACCCAGCGCAGACCATGGAAATCGAACGCGTCGTCCAGACTGGGTTTGACTACCGCAAAGTAAGGCGAAATATCGAAATCCCGCGGTGCGAACAGGCTGTAATGCCGCTTGCGGAAAATGGGGCCTTTCGGCGCCTGGTAGCCTACGGGTTCTTCGGTCTGCGTATCCTTGATCGGCAAGATCGGATACCGAACGGACTGGAATGCCTGCGCAATGAGTGTTGAACAGATGGCACGGGTCGGTTCGCCGCTTCCGAGATAGAGCATCGCACGCCTCCATCGCGTCGGAACCGGCGGCGTCGGCAGGAGGTAGCGTGCAAGGTCGATCACATTCTTCAGGTCGTATTTGTTGCCTATGCTTGCCACCGCAAAGTCGATGACCTGCCGACGTTCTGCATCGGTGAGTCCGACCGGCCGGCAGATACGCGTATGCATCCCCGAATAGAGACTGAGCGGGATTGCGCGCACGCCTTCGATCACATCCGCCTCGATCAGGACCTTTGGTTCTGCGTCGTCTCCGGCTATTCCCCGGATCTGGCCGATATAAAGCGCCGCATGCGACCACGTCGACTGCGTGAGGTACTTGATCGCGGTCGACAGTTTTGTGTTGCCTTCCACCAGCAGCACGTCGCCCGGTTGTAGCGCGGCTCGCAGCTGCTCCGGATCGACGGTTGAAGGTGCGCGGTATCGGGCGCTCGGCCGCGTGAGATATCGCGCAAGCGACTTGCCGATCGCGGAACATGTGAAGTCGAACGCAAACATGGGTGCAGTCCGTTTCCTCTCGTCCGGGCATATGGAACCTGCAGTCAGGCTACCACCCGCCTCTGTCGTACGCAGCAGGCACATAAACGGATTCGAACCCTGCCCGGCTGCAAGCGGATCGCGGAATTTTCTGCGATGTAAGGATTCCCGCCCAAGCTGTGTCCACTCGGGTGGAAGCATCAATTCAAGCAGCGCGGCAGTTGCGCGCCGCTATGCTCACCGGCCAATGTGAGCTTCCGACGATACCCATTGAACTCTGAAGGAGTACTGAAATGAAAGCGACACGTTATCTGATGCTGGCGGCGATGGCCGCCGCAATGACCTTGCCGGCAGTATCCGGGGCACGCGACCTGACGGTCTCGGAAATACAGGGGCGTTCGAGTGCGTATCACGGGAGCGGGTCACGCATCACGTTGCGCGCAGACGCCGATGTGGATCAGGCCGGGCGCGGACAAGGTACTGCACTCGCGGCAACCGCCCGCCCCGCAGGAGCCCTGCAGACTGCCACCATCAACGGCCGGTCGGTCGACAGTGCCGGGCGCAGCTGATCCTCAGTAAACATTGGACTACAACAGTGTGACGACGCAGTTCCGGTTGGGCGCCTCGTACGGATCTCGAGGCGCCCGATCGACTCCGTGTACCCCACTGTACGATCAGTGCAATTTGTGAAACGACAACAAACAGGAGACCGCAAATGAAAAGACGCATAGCTGTGACAGCTGCGATCGCGACGACCGCGATCGCGTTGACTGGTTGCGCAGGGCAGCAGGGGCAGACCGAAGCCGACGGGCCACCCCGGCTTTCCGGGAACGCAATCTGGGGGCAAATGCAGAACGCAGACTACTCGCGCAACTGGGCGATGTGGCCGGGTACGCAGGCTTTGTACAAAGGCAATGAGCCTCATGGCATGCTGCTCACCACCTACGTAAACCAACCCGCGCTCGACGCAATTCGCAACAAGGCCGGCACGATGCCGGACGGCGCCCTGGTTATCAAGGAAAATTACATGCCCGACGGCAAGCTTGCCGCAATCACGGTCATGTACAAAGCGAAGAACTACAACCCGTCCGACGGCGACTGGTACTGGGTGAAATACGGGCCGGATGGCGGCATCGAGGCAGAAGGCAAGGAACCGATGTGCATCGCCTGCCACAGCGCGGTAAAGAACAACGACTACCTGTATACCGGCCCGGTCCGGTAAGGACGCACCGCACATGCACTCGTATCCCGCCTTATCGGGAGCACGGGTGCATGCACGGTGCCGCCGGATCAGGCATCCAACTGTGCGCGCAGGAACGCAACATTCGCAACCAGGCCGGGCAGCAGCCACTGAAACAGGCGCGACACCTGAAGCACTTCGTCGAGCGTGCAGTCGCGTTCCGCGGCGGCGCGCAGGCGTCCACCCTGCAGGTGGCCGGGGTTGGGCAATTCGCGCGTGACGGCATCCACTGCCCGCCGGTGAATCACATCGCAGATGGCCTCGTATTCCGGGGTCGATACGACTGGCTTCAGATCCGACCAAGCCAGCGCGAAGTAACTCGGCCAGCGCGCGAACGCCCGATAGTCGGTGTTCACGAAAGGCAAGCCGAGCGTAGCCCTGACGTCTCCGTAAACGGCACGCGTCCCTGTCTCGGCGTGATGCGCTTCCATCAACACGAGCGGCACATCCACGGCGGGCGCGTGTCGCCCAGCATACGGCTCGGCTTCGACGCGGGAAGACATTTCCCCGCCTTCCAGCAGCATGCGCACGACCGTGGCAAGCAGCAGATAGGGGAAATTGCCGTGCGCAAAAATCTCTACCATCGCACGGATCTGCGCGATCTCCCGTTCAGCGTATCCAATATGTGCAAGACGCGCCGCAATCGGGCGCGGACGCAGTAGTTTTGCAGTTTCCGCTTCGGCGAGCCGCCGCAGCGACTGCGCCGCCTCCACGAACGGGCGGCTGCGAACCAGCGGCTGCGTTCCGGCCCACAGCACCTCGAAAAAGGAAGGATAGTGCGCATAGGCCATGGTGACGACGCCCATCCATGGCACCTGCATCGCCTCCTTTACCTCTGCGTACCACTGCTCCATCCGGCCGACCGCCAGATACTCAGGTACCGGAAAAATCTGCGGCAGCGGGTCGGGGCGGCGCCTGTTCACAGGGCGCCTTGATCAACGTGGCAACTGGTCCGCACGCGACCTCGCGCTATCATCGGCGACGCGCCCCGAGCGTCCACAGCGTGTCCGCGTCGCGCAGATAGTAAAGCGTGAAGCAGGCTGCCAGCATCGGCCAGGCCGCAAAGAAAAGCAGATTACTTGCCTCGAAGGGTGCGATGTACTTGCCAAAGGAAGCCAGCGTCGAAATTGCATGCAGCACGAGGACCGCCCCGTAGGTATAGCGTTTCCATATACCTGCGACGAAACACACTATGAGCGCGAGCTCGATAAAACCGACCGCGTAAGCGGCGATCTGCCCGAGACCCGCGATGCCGTAGTACCGCTCGAAAATCGATACGGCGTGTTCGGGCCGCAAGAGTTTGTCCAGCGTCCAGATGAAGAACACAACAAATACGCCAAGCCGCAACGTCAGCAGCGCGACGGGCAGTCTTTCTCCAGTATTCATCTCAGCTCCCTTGCCGAATCAGGATAGGCGGATCGAGCGCAAAACGGCCCCGGGCAATCAGCGCAGCCGCTCGGGTTCCGCGCTTTCCCGCAATGAGTGCGCCGCTGCGCTGTACAGGGCTACACAGAATGGCACGAAATAGTTCAGTACGAAACCGCCCCACTCCACTTGCCCCGCCGTCAGGATGTCCTCTCCCTGGTTGATCAGGTTGAGAACTGTCCCGACCACCAGAGCGATCCTGATTGACTTTGCCGCAATCGGAGTCGAAAAGCCGCGCGTCAGTATTGCGGTCATGCGCCTATACACGCCGCCCTCGGCAATTGGAAGTGTGCGCCCGCAACGACGTCGTGACCATGAACCCTTCCCCCCAAGGCATTCCGACCCTCCGGGCTGACGCTGCATCGAATGTCGAACCTTCACTCGCGTTCAGACAGAAGGCATCGCGGGCCCATGGATACCCTCCGCCAACACACGCCCCCCGCAACGCTTCTCGTGAAGGCAGTTGCGCAATTGCTGGAGCCCGCGCCGGATCCACGTCTTGGCGGTACCGAGAGGACACCCCAGTTTCGCAGACACTTCTGCATGCGACAATCCATGCTGGAAAGCCAGCGTAATTGCCCGATGCTGCAGCTCCGGCAGCTCGCGCATGCAGTGCGCCAGTACCAGGGCGTATTCCGACTGGCATGCAAGCTCTTCCGGGCCCGGACCCACGTCGGGTATGGACGCAAGGAACTCATCCTGGGATTCTTCTGCTTCCGCTTCGCGAGGACGCCGCCACCAGTCGAGCGCACGATTGCGCACGATTGCCGTCATCCAGGTCATGGGCGCACTCGTCGCCGGATCGTATCGGCCGGCGTGGTACCAGATGCTCACAAAGCTCTCCTGCAGCACCTCTTCGGCCCAGTCCGGACGTCCGGTAATACGCTTTGCGATCTCGAACAACCGCGGCGACGCAACGCGATACAGCGCGGCGAACGCCCGTTCATCCTTTAGCGCGCAGCGCGCCAGAAGATCCGCCACGCACATCACATTTTCTGCGGAGGCGTGCTTCGGCTGCGGCAGCAAGCCGACGAAGCATCGAGGTTGCTGCTGCCTGCGTCCTTGACCCCAAGGCTGCGTGGCATAACGAACCTGGACCATCGTGGCAGCTATCGCAGCGGTCATTCAGATCTCTTCGAAGACGTCCACGTGCGCGAAGCAAAACGCTCGTCGAGTCGGGTTTGAAAAAGGTGGTTCGAGTAGTTACTGAGCGTCTTTACGGAGATCGCCAGTACTATGTAAAGCATGTGTCGTTCTTCGTAACCGGCACTCTTGAACGCTCTCGCGTCCTCGATACCCGGCAGGCCGCGCTTGCGGACCATCGCCCGCGTAAACTCCGCCAGCGCTGCCAGTTTCGGATCCGGTATTTCCTCTCCCGCACGAATTGCGTCCGTCACCCCCGCAGGAACGCGTGACTTCTTATCCGCAATAAAACTGTGCGCGCCCATACAGTATTCGCATTCGTTCTCGAAACTGATGGTGAGGAATACGACCTCCTGTTCCGCAGGCGAAAACCCGGATTCTTCGCGGAACCTGCGATAACCCAGCAGGTAAGTGTCGAGTACCGCAGGCGCGTTGACCATGTTTGCATACATGTTCGGAATGAAACCGACTTGCTCGAGCGCTATATCCAGTACCGCCTGCGCCTTTGCATCCGCTTTGTCGGGTGACACCGCCCCCAATTCGACTTTGTATCCTGAAGCCATCGCTCTGTTGCCCTTCCTATACCGTGTTCGAAAGCGCGTTCGTCGACGGAGCATTGCTGCAGACGAACGCCGGTCCCGGCGCTCAGCCGCCCTTCTTCACGAAATCGGCAAGCCCGTTGATCGCCCCCGTATAGATTTCCTGGAACATACCCTCCAGTTCTTCTCGGGCACCTGGCTCGGAATCGAACTCGGCGCTCCACGACACTTCGGCGCGTTCCGCGCCTGCATCCTTGACTTCGACCGTTCCGCGCAGATTGCGCGCCGGCAGTGGATGCTCGTCTATCGAGTACCGGAACCGGCGTCGGGTATCGTCGATCTCGAGAATCTTCTCTTTCAGCTCAGCGCCGTTTGCCATGGTGCAGTAGCGCGTGGCGCCCGCCCCCGATCCCTCCAGGCGGCACTGCGTAATGACCGGCAACCACTTATCCAACCCGTCGCCGCCACGGATCGTCTCCCAGATCTTCGCCGGTGCAGCATCCACCGTTTTCTTCACGACCACGCTATAAGCCATTCCAGTTTCCTCCCGTTGTTGTATGTGTCATTGGTGCTCATGCCGGCCCGCCAGGGAAATACCCCTGTACGCCTTCATTTCCCGACCGATACCTCATACCAGGGTGTCGGATTGATCGGGCAGCGGTAGCGAAAACCGTTGGCGGTGATTTGCACCACGGAACTGCGCGTCTGCCCCGGTTCCAGCGGAAACATGTCCAGACGCTCGCCGGTTGCAAGGTCACGCAGTTCGAAGCCAACCAGCTTGCCCGCCTTGTTGGCCACGATGAACTCGTATTCGCCTGGCTTGAGTCCAGCCAGCGTTTCCTGTGCAGCGAAGTAACCGTTGTATTGATCGAGATGAATCGTGACGCGATCAGCGGCATTCGACGCCGCTGGTGCGGCGACCGCCATGGCGACGGCCGCGCCCTGCAATAATCTGATGAAAGCTCTTCGTTGCATTCTCTTCGTCCTCCGAAGTTGATCTGATACGGCGCTCCCGCAGGTTTCACAAGACTCATCCACAAACCTCGCCCAACCGCTGTGCGCTGTCGCTTTTTCCGCGATGCGCACTGCAGGCTACAACTGAACGATAGTGTCCACATGTCTGACTTGCTATGATGTTCTGTCCTCATTTTATGATCGACCGTCCGGATGTTTACCAATGGACGTACTTAGTGACATCCTGCAATCCATTCACCTCAGTGGCGGCGTCTATTTCCGCTGTGACTTCACGGCGCCCTGGGGATTACAGGTACCGTCCGCTTCGGTCGCCGAGTTCCACGTGGTCGTGCGTGGCCAATGCTGGATAGCAGTACCGGGAATGACTGCTCCCCTGCCTTTGGTAGCAGGCGACGTCGCGGTGCTGCTGGATGGCGGCGAGCATCGGCTACTGGACTCACCAAGAGCGAAAGCGTTGCCTCCAGAGCGTATCGTCGGCAACCGGATGCCGGAGAATTACGGCCCGGTGACCTACGGGGGCGGCGGAGAGGAAGTCTCGATACTCTGCGGTTACTTCCAGTTCGAGCGGGACAGTACGCACCCGTTGCTATCCGCACTGCCGGGATTCATGCACGTTCGCGCCAATGACAGCGGGGATGCGGGTGCGCTGCATAGCATCATCGACCTCATGCACCTCGAAACGCGCCTCACGCGTGTTGGCGCGCAAGCCGCTGTCAACAGACTCGCGGAACTGCTCTTCATCCAGATCGTGCGTGCCTACGTAAATCAGGCCGGGGTAGAGAACGGCCTGCTGTCGGCGCTGGGCGATCCGCAGATCAGCGCCGCGCTCGGGCATATGCACCGTAGCCCGGGAGAAAACTGGACTCTCGCCACCCTTGCCGATCGGCTCGGAATGTCGCGCTCCGTCTTCGCCGCACGCTTTCATGAACGGGTCGGACAGACCCCGATGCAGTACCTGACAAACCTGAGAATGGAAGCGGCGCGCCGGCTGCTTGGCGAGTCCCGTCTCAGTACACTGGCCGTCGCCGAGAAAGTCGGATATGGATCGGAAGCCGCGTTCTCGAAGGTCTTCAAACGCTATGTCGGTGTCGGGCCAGGCGCGTACCGCAGGTTCCGCAAGCAGCCCTGAAGCTCTTTCAATTCGCCGCCCGTCGGAAGACTGTAAGGTTTCGGGCCTTTTCTGTGTCTTTGTTGTTGGAAGGCCCCGCACTCGCCGGGAACCTCGTAGCGGCCACGCCGTTGCGGGATGCGAACCGAGGTCTTCTTCATGCTATATCTCCCTGACTTGCCCCGGGGATGTCCCCGGGGCACTTTTTTCTCTACGACTTTCGGGACAGCGCATTCGCCCAGGCGTGCGACCCGGGACGCCGGCCAGAACGCGTCTGAAGCCAACCGACATCACCAGGAACATCCAGATGATGCAAACAGATCGTATAAAGCAGGAATACACCGCTCCGTTCGGAAACGGTCGCGGCTACAGATCGATTCGATCGACGTGGAAGGCGCGCCGCCGCGACGGCACAGCCGGTTTGAACCGCAACTTGCGGGGAGCGGCCGCTTTTGTCGTCCTGCTCTCCATCGCCGCGTGCACGTCATCCGGTGGGCAAAAGGCCGAACGGGAACTTCTCGGCCCCGGGGATCAGGTACGACTCATACCGCGGGAGCCGTCGTTTCCACTGAATGACCATCCGGTACGGTTCTCATCGGCCGACATGCAGATCCTCCTTGCGGCGATTCGGGTAGAGCCGAGGACAGGCGAGATTCCATCCGGGAGCAATTCAATCTGCCCGGAAAATGAGAACTGTCAGTACGCGAATGTTTTTTCTTCCCGCGACATCCAGCAGGCCGCTCCGGTCATTGCAAGAGCATTTGCGAATGCAGCACCGGACCAGGACATCGCACTCAGCCTGTCGCAGCTGCGGGCGAGCGATACGGTAACATTTCTGCGGGATACGCGGGTAACAAGCGCCCGCCTGTTCTACCGAAAGGGAAACCTCAACGTGATTTTCGGCGCTGTCGATTTCGACCTTGCAGGCGAAATCGCGACGAGCGGAACCGCTACGCCGAAAACGTCGGGCAGGCCCACGGTGGATCCCGCCCTGCTGCTGGACCGGCATATCGGTTATCAAAAACAGGCGAGAAACCTGGACTGGTCACCTGTGCTTTCGCCCGGAGCCGCCTTTCACTCTGCGTCTCGCAACGACTGGATCGTACTCGATCCGGCGGTGATCCTGGCAACGTCCACAGAGGCGTCATCCCGACATGCGCAGGAACCGCGGGCGACGTCTCCGGAACCCGTCACCGATCCGGCACAGGACGCGGAAAGCAACCTGGAGCAAAAGCTGAAACAACTGCGCCGGTTGTACCAGAACGAGCTGATCGACGAACCGCTGTACCGTGAAAAGGTACGCGAACTGATCGACCGGTATATGAACCAGCCGATCCAGTAACGCGCACACCGGAATTAGGGAATCACTGAACAAGTAGCCGCATGAGCGACACCTGAACGTGAAGTGATCGGAG
>JBBDIL010000030.1:0-69615 GCA_040880425.1 Burkholderiales bacterium
TCCTTTGCGCTCTCTGCGCCTCTGCGGTGAACGCTTTGAAGCAGGACTGAGGCGAAAGTGCTGAGGACTGAGTAAAAGCCAGTGCCCAGTGCCCAGTGCCCAGTGCCCAGTGCCCAGTGCCCAGTGAATTCTAGTTGGTCTCCGCGTTCCTTTGCGCTCTCTGCGCCTCTGCGGTGAACGCTTTGAAGCAGGACTGAGGCGAAAGTGCTGAGGACTGAGTAAAAGCCAGTGCCCAGTGAATTCTAGTTGGTCTCCGCGTTCCTTTGCGCTCTCTTCGCCTTCGCGGTGAACGCTTTCAGGCCGGCCCCCTGGCCGGCTTACTCAGTCCTCGTCACTCAGCACTCAGTACTGTTGTCCTGCCTTGGAGCGGGTCGTCATCCAGATCCCCCCGAACACCAGTGCCGCACCGGCGTAGTGGTAAGCATAGAGGTGCTCGCCGAGGAAGATGACGGCGAGCGCGGCGCCGAATACCGGCATCAGGTGCACGAACAGGCCGGCCTTGTTGGGGCCCACTTGGGCGACGCCGCGGTTCCAGAACAGGTAGGCGACGACCGACGGAATAGTGGCGAAATAGGCAAGCGCGAGAACGGTTGACGGCGTGAGCGCGAACGCACCGCGCACGCTCGTTTCCCATAGGTACACCGGCAACAGCAGCGGCACGCTCAGCAGCAGCATGGCCGCAAGGAATCCGATCGCAGACAGTCCGGACGGACGCCAGCGCAGGATGACGGTGTAAGTCGCCCACAGCACGATGGCTGCCAGAATCCACAGATCGCCACGGTTCAATTGCAGAGCCGCAAGTGTCGACAGGTCGCCACGGGCCACCAGCCACACGGCGCCGACAAGCGAGAAAACCACGCCATAGCCCTGCATGACGCCCAGTTTCTGCCCGAGAAACACCCTTGCGAGCAGGATGATGATGATCGGGATCAGCGAGTTGAACAGCACTGCGTTGGTCGCCGCGGTGTACTGCAGGCCGACATAAATCATGGTGTTGAACGCGACGGCGCCAAGCGCACCCAGCAGCATGAGCCGCAACCAGTTCTCGCGGACCACGTGCCATTCGCGGCGCAGTTCGGGCAATGCAAACGGCAACAGGATCAGCAGCGCCAGCGTCCAGCGCCAGAACCCCATCGCCACCGGCGGAATTTCATCGCGCATCGCCCGCCCCACCACCCAGTTGCCCGCCCAGAACAGCGCACAGAGCGAAAGCAGGAGGTATGGGGAGGGATGTCTGAGAAAGCTGGGCAGGTTTCTTGTTGTCATTGGTATGGACAGGACTGAGGCGAAAGTGCTGAGGACTGTGTAGAGAAAAGTACTGAGTGACGAGGACTGAGTGCTGAGTAAAGACGAGATTGCCGCGGGCCCAAGGCCCTCGCAAAGACGGTTTTTGCAAGGCCGTCATCGCGAGGCCGAAGGCCGTGGCGATCTCGTATTTTGTCGTTACTCAGTCCTCGTCACTCGTCACTCGTCACTCGTCACTCGTCACTCAGCACTCAGCACTCAGCACTCAGCACTCAGCACTCAGTCCTGCAGTTAGTTCAACCGCGCCGCTGCGTGCTGCAACTGGATCAACCGCTGTCTGATGTCGTCGGCGTCGCTGCAGGCGGGATCGAGTTCGAGGTAGGCATTGAAATCGGAGATGGCGGCGAGGAAGCAATCGAGTTCCTGGTAGATCATTCCACGGTCACGCACCTCGACGGCCTGCTCCGGGTCTGCACCGATGATCCAGTCCATGATCGCAAGTGCATCCTCAAGCTGGTGAGTACGCAGGTAGATCGCCTTGAGGTTGCGCAGTACGCGCAAGAGGATCTCCTTGTTGGTCGCCGCCACCAGCAGCCCGGCGATGATCGCGCGGGAAACTTCGCCACCACGCACTTCGCGCAGTCTGCGCTGCAGGTCGACGAGGCCGAGCGAAATTCCGCCGCTGTAGGGATCCAGAACGACCATGCCGTCCGGCACTCTGCACTTGACCAGGAAATGCCCGGGGAAACACACACCCTGCAGCGACAGGCCGATGCGCTTGCCCACTTCCATGTACACGAGCGATAGCGTGATCGGAATACCAACCCTGCGGTCGAGCACTTCGTTGAGGAGGCTGTTGCGTGGATCGTAGTAATCGTCGGAATTGGGCGCGAAACCGAGATCGCCGAAGAGAAACTGGTTCAGCGCCACGATGCGCTCGGATTCGTTTGCCGAAGAACCCAGGCGCCGGCGAAGGGTCTCGCCCATCGCGTCCAGTTCGCCGAGATAGTGCTGCACGTCCAGATCGGGGTAGCGGTGCGATGCGACCAGCAACGCAGCTTCGGGCAGATCGATCTCGCTGTCTGCCCCGGCAATCATTCCCGTCAGTCGTTCAGCCAGCGGGCCTCCCATGCTCCCCTCCGAACGGGACCGCGCCGCTCCCGCCACGAAATCAGGCGTCCTCTTTCACCGGCGGACGGAACAGCGCCGCGACCTGGGATGGGTTCTTGTTCCTCTTGTGGCCTTCCATGTTCGCCGCAGGCTGCGTGAGCGCCGAAGGTGCATTCGCCTGCACATCCGTCGCCGACGCGGCGTCCGGCGTGGACGGCTGGTAAGGCTGCGAAAACAGCGGGTCGCTGGAAACGGCGCGACCCGCACTGTGCCGCGGCGGCTGCGAAGGCTTGCGGCTGCCGGCGTCACGCCCCCTGGACCTCCCGCGTTCCTCGCGCGGACCGCGCTCGCGGGGCGCGTTTTCGCGCGGGGCACGTACACGCTGGACCCCGGCCGCTTTCTTCACTTCGAGCTGTATCTTGATCAACCGCTCGATCGCCCCGAGGCGGTCGCGCTCGTCATGCGACATCAGCGAAATCGCCTCGCCACTGCTGCCGGCGCGACCGGTGCGGCCGATCCGGTGTACGTAGTCTTCGGGCGAAATCGGCAGGTCGAAGTTAACCACGAATGGCAGTTCTTCGATATCGAGGCCGCGCGCCGCGATATCGGTCGCAACCAGCACCTGCATCTTGCCTTCCTTGAACTCCGCCAGCGCCAGCATGCGCTCGGCCTGCGTGCGGTCACTGTGAATCGCGGCTGCGGCGACACCGTCCTTCTGCATCTTGTAGGCGAGCCGGTTGGCGCCGATCTTGGTGTTGCAGAACACCAGCACCTGGCGCATATCCCGCGACCGGATCAATTCCGTCAGCAGATCGCGCTTGTCGGCGTGGTCCACCTCGTAGACCGTGTGCGTCACCATTTCGGTGACCGCATTGCGCGCGGCCACTTCTACGGTCACCGGATCCCTGAGCCATTGCGCGGCGAGCTTGCGGATTTCCTCCGAATACGTCGCCGAGAACAACAGGCTCTGTCGCTTGGCCGGCAACAGCGAAATGATGCGCTTGATGTCCGGCAGAAAGCCCATGTCCAGCATACGGTCGGCTTCGTCCAGCACGAGAAACTCCACCGCGTGAAACATGACGACCTTGCTCTGAATGTGATCGAGCAGCCGTCCGGGCGTGGCAACCAGGATTTCCACGCCCGCCCGAAGGTCCGCGAGCTGCGGATCCATCGGCACACCGCCATAGATCGCAGTCGATCTGATCGGCACGTACTTGCTGTAGGTCTTGACGCTCTCATGCACCTGCGCCGCGAGTTCTCGGGTCGGCGCAAGGATCAGCGCGCGGATCGGGTGGCGCGCCGGCGATACGCTGGTGCTTGCGTAACCCTTGAGACGCTGCAGCATCGGAAGCGTGAATCCGGCCGTCTTGCCGGTGCCGGTCTGGGCAGCCGCCATGATGTCGCGGCCGAGAAGGATCGGCGGTATCGCCTTGGCCTGGATGGGTGTGGGTTCGGTGTAACCCTGATCGGCGATCGCCTGCAACAACTCCGGGGCGAGGCCGAGATCGGAAAACTGCATCAACTCAACTCCTGCATCGCGTCTTTGCACGATGCGACTGACATTCCGGCGCAGGCGCGACGCGCCCGGCTGACTCCGGCTCAAGTGCGCATGTTACAGAAGAATGCGCGATGAATCAAAGACTTTGTATCGAGATACGACTTGAACCACGGAGCACGCTGAGGACACGGAGGAACAACAGAAAGACCATCTCACCGCAAAGGCGCCAAGGACGCGAAGTAGACAAGATTTCGTCCCGCGCTCTTCGTCTTCCTGGTGCCTTGGAGCCTTGGTGGTGAAAGCGGTTCAGGTTTATCGCCCGTCCGCACTGCGAAGCGCATCGAAAGCGGTGCGATAGAATACGGCCCTCGCCCCGGTAGCTCAGTGGATAGAGCGACCCCCTCCTAAGGGGTAGGTCACACGTTCGATTCGTGTTCGGGGCGCCAGTCTCATGCAAGCCGGTCAAGCAACTTTCGGTAGTAGGCTTCTTCCAGCTCAAGATTCCGCGCCGAGCGGCGACGTTCCGACAGGCGCAGCCGCAACAGATCGAGTTTCTTCAGTGCAACCGCGCGCTGTTCGCCCTCCTCCAACCGGGCGATCAGGCGTTCGAGCTGGCCGATCTCCTGCAGTGCCTGCACTTCCGGCGGAACGAATCCGGCATTTCGCAGAATACGGTATGCCATGCGCAGGTCTTCCGGCACCAGTGTGTCATCTTCGAGCTCGAGCGGCCTGCCCTGCGTGGGCAGGTCGTCGAATTCGCCGTGGGCCATCGCCTCGGCGATTTTCTGTTCCGCGATCAGGTCGAGAAGCAGCACCGGGACTCAGGACCCGGACCTGGAACGCCTCACCCCATCGCCCCGTTTACGCCGATCACCTGCCCGGAAACATAGCCGGCGGCATCGGAGCAGAGGAAGGCGACCAGCGCGGCGACTTCGTCGGGCGTGCCTGCCCTTTTCATCGGCACCAGTTCGGCGATCTCTTCCGGCGCAAACGCGGCATCGGAAACCGGGCTGGCAATGACGCCGGGTGCGACCGCATTCACGGTGATACCGCGCGAAGCCAGTTCGAGCGCGAGCGAGCGCGTGGCGCCGTGCAGACCGGCCTTTGCCGCAGCGTAGTTGACCTGGCCGCGGTTGCCGATGACCGCGGACACCGATGACATGTTGACGATACGCCCCCAGCGCGTCCGGATCATCGGCAGCAGCAGCGGCTGGGTGACGTTGAAGAAGCCGCCAAGGGAGACGTCGACCACCCGGTCCCACTGCGCACCGCTCATGCCGGCAAGCGGTGCGTCCATGTGCACCCCCGCATTGTTGACCACAACCTGCACCGGATCGTGTTCCACCAGCATGCCGAGCGCGCGAAACGCCGCCTCGCGGTCGGTGACATCGAACTGGATCGATTCGGCATTGCCGCCCTGGGCGACGATCTGCCCGGCTATTCGCTGCGCTTCGTCGAACCGTTCGTTGGCGTGCACGTACACATGCATGCCCTGCATCGCCAGCATGCGGCAGATTGCCGAGCCGATTGCGCCGCTGCCGCCGGTAACCAATGCCTTCTTCATCTGCTTTCGTTCGCTTTTCCGGTTCTGCAAGGTCCGGTCATGCCGTGATGATATGCTGCGCGCGACTGAATTGCAGCCGCGAACTTGCGATTTGCACGCGCAGTGGCACGAACCCGGGCATCGCGGTTAATATTTCTGCCGGACACGGTATCCTGCAAGCGTGCACCGGGAAGCAGACCACCCAATGCAACAATCCGATCAGACCTGCGACGTTTTCGTGCTCGGCGGCGGCCCGGCAGGCTCCACCGTGTCGGCGCTGCTTGCGCAGCGCGGCTGGGACGTGGTCCTCTCGGAAAAAGAGCGCCACCCCCGATTTCATATCGGAGAATCGCTGCTGCCGCTGAACGTACCGCTACTCGAGAAGCTGGGCGTGTATGAGGAGGTGAGCCGGATCGGCGTGAAGAAGTACGGCGCGCAGTTCATCTCTCCGCATCACGACGATCCGGTCACCTTCTATTTCGGCGACGCATGGGACAAATCCCTGCCCTATTCCTACGAAGTCCGGCGCGATGACTTCGACCACATCCTGTTCAGGAATGCCGCCGCGCGCGGAGCGAGGACCCACGAGCAGACGCGCGTGACCGCGGTCGATTTCTCCGATCCGCAGTTCGTGCTGATCACCACCCGCAACGCGGACGGCGGCAGCGGCGCATGGCGGGCGCGGTTTTTCGTGGATGCCTCGGGGCGCGATACCTTTCTCGCCAGCAAGTTCGCCATCAAGCGCAAAAATCCGAAGCATGCGAGTGCGGCGATCTACGGGCATTTCACCGGCGCCAAACGCCTGCCCGGGAAGGATGAAGGCAATATCAGCATCTTCTGGTTCGAGCACGGCTGGTTCTGGTTCATCCCGCTGCGCGACGGCCTCACCAGTGTCGGTGCGGTTTGCTGGCCGTATTACCTGCGCTCGCGCAAGACCGACCCGAGTACGTTCCTGATGGATACCATCGCCCTGAGCCCTGCCCTGGCCGAACGCCTCGAGGGCGCCACGCTAACCAATGAAGCCACGGCCACTGGAAACTATTCGTATTTCGCCGAACGCATGACCGGCGATCGGCATGTAATGCTCGGCGATGCATACGCCTTTATCGATCCGGTGTTTTCCTCCGGGGTGATGCTGGCAATGAACAGCGCGTTTCTGGCATCGGACGCGATCGATGCCCATCTCAGGGATCCGGCGGCAGCGGCGCCGAAGATGCAGGCTTTCGAGCACGGCGTACGGCGGGGCGTGCGCAACTTTTCGTGGTTTATCTACCGCATGACCAATCCGACGATCCGCAACCTGTTCATGGAACCGCGCAATCCGCTGCGCATGAAGGAGGCGCTGATCTCGCTCCTGGCCGGAGACCTGTTCCGCGGTACGCCGATCCACTGGCGCCTGCGCGCGTTCAAGGCCGTGTATTACCTTTCCGGCCTGCGCACGCCGATACGCAGCCTCGACAGCTGGCTGCGACGCAAGCGGATCATCCGCGACCGGGCGGATCCGGTGCCGGAGACCCGCACCTGATGCCGGCTGCCGCGACGCAGGCCTGGTTGCGTTACGTCAGGCCCGCCGCGCTGACACAGGTACTCGACGATCACTCCGGACACGTGCTCGGCGTGATCGGCTTCGGCGCGCAACCACCGCCGAAACGCGTTCCATGCCTGTCGATCGACATGCCGGTGGCTGACATGCCTGACGGCGTGTTCGAAGTCTGGGCTGCGCCTGCAGCGGTGCGCGTCGAGCTTCTGGAGGGACTGCGCGTGGCCATGAATGACGGCATGCTGTTCACCTGCATCGAAATCGGTGGCGACGACACGGAGACCTTCGAACACAGGACTGCCGATGCCTATCGCCGGCTGTTTGCGTCGATGGACGCGCTCGGTTATCCGCATCTGCTGCGCATCTGGCACTACCTGCCGCATATTCACTGCGACGAGCAGGGGATGGAACGCTACAAGCGATTTTCGCTCGGACGCCATGAGGCGTTCGTCGCCGCCGGACGCGACATTCCCGCGGACGTACCCGCCGCCAGCGCGGTGGGGAAACGTACGCCGGGCTTGGCCATGTACGCGATCGCCGGCCGCCTGCCGGGGACGCCAGTCGAGAATCCAAGGCAGATCAGCGCCTATAGCTACCCCGCGCAATACGGACCGCGGGGCCCCACCTTCGCCCGCGCGCTGTCGCTGGGCCTGCACGGCGGCCGCCACCTGCTGATTTCCGGTACGGCGAGTATCGTCGGGCACGAAAGCCGGCATCCAGGCGACATTGCGGCGCAGGCGGACGAAACCATTCGCAATCTGCGCGCGCTGATCGAGGAGTCGCAGGCGCGCGGCCTGCTCGGCGCCGATGCGGAACCACGGACGCAACTGAAGGTTTACCTGCGACATGCCGATAGCCGGCAGATGGTGGAGGCGAAGCTGCGCGAGGCGCTCGGCGGGATCGACGACATCGTCTGGCTGCAGGCGGATATCTGCCGGGAAGAACTGCTGCTGGAAATAGAGGCGGTCTGTGCAGCGTAGATCCCGGGCGGCCGCCTGTCCGACGTGCGAATCCGGGCTTGCGCCGCGGAGATCGCAGAGGGCGCGGAGAGAAAACGAAATGCCCGCGAAAGCGGCCGCGCGTGCTTTTCCGACCCTCTCGAATCTGCCTGACGGAAGGGGATCATGCCCGGCATTGCTCCGCGCCCGCCGTGCCCTGCGCGTCATGCGTCGTTTCTGCTCGCACTCCCCGGCGACGCACGCGACAAAAGCCGGAACCTGGCTGGCGGGTATTGCACTGGCATGCACGATCGGGGCAGACGCGCGCGCGGAATCGCTGCCGCTGTGGGAGGCCGGGTTCGGCCTGTCCGCGATCAACTTCCCGGACTACCGCGGATCGGACGAGCGCAGTACCTTCGTGCTGCCGATCCCCTACCTCGTCTACCGCGGCGAATTCTTCAAGGCCGATCGCGGCAGCCTGCGCGGGCTGTTCATCGACAGCGAACGGGTGAAGCTGGATGTGAGCGTGAACGCCTCGATCCCGGTGGAAAGCTCGGACAACCGCGCACGCCAGGGCATGCCCGATCTGGATCCGACGCTGGAGTTCGGCCCCAACCTGGAGTTCATGCTGCTGCAATCCGCGGACGGACGTTTCCAGGTCGATCTGCGGCTGCCGGTGCGTACGGTGATCGCCACCGATTTTTCGAGCGCGCGCAACGTCGGCTGGGTGTTCCAGCCGCAAATCAACATCGATTTTCGCGACACCGCACTGCTCGGGCCGCAATCTAACGTCGGCGTCGCGGCCGGTCCGCTCTATGGCGACAAGCGGCATCACAATTACTTCTTCGGCGTACCGGCGCAGTTCGCCACCGCGGAGCGTCCGGCCTATATAGCTGAAGGCGGCTACGCGGGCATGCAGGCAATCGGCGCGGTGAGCAAACGTTTTTCGTCGTACTGGGTCGGCGCCTTCGTGCGTTGGGACACGGTCGCCGGCGCCGCATTCGAGGACAGTCCGCTCATCCGCCAGAACGGCTCGGTGGCGGTCGGCGCGGCGGTGGCCTGGATCCTTGGCGAATCGCGGCGCCGCGTGCAGTCGCACAGATGATCCGCGCAGTTTTCACATCGCAAGGCGACGCTTACAATACCGGCATTGGGGGGATGGCGCATCGCAGTTTCTCGCACCAGGTGCCATATAAGTAATCGATCATGCCGGCACGCATCATCAGGGAGATCTACGAGCACATCGTGCTCTACGCCGCACTGCTGTATTTCGCAGTGATCGGCGTGATATGGACTGTAATCAGCACCATTCTGTATCCGTTGCTGCCGCGAGAAACCGGCCGTCGCATCGGACGGCGCACAATCGGATTGGTGTTTCGCAGCTATCTCGCCGTGCTGGAAGCTGCGGGGGTGATGAAACTCGATCTCTCGGCGCTGGACGCACTGCGCGAAGAGCGCTCGGTCATCGTCGCGCCAAACCATCCGAGCCTGATCGATGCGGTGCTGGTAATTTCCAGGCTGCCGGATGTCGCCTGCATCATGAAGGCAGAGATCTGGGACAGCCCGATCCTGGGCGGCGGCGCGCGCCTCGCCCGCTATATTCGCAACGACTCGCATTCGAACATGGTGCGTTACGCCAGTGACGAGCTGAGCCATGGAAAGAACCTGCTGGTGTTTCCCGAAGGCACACGCACGCGCGCGAAGCCGCTGAACGCATTCAAGGGTGGATTCGGCCTGATCGCGAAACGCGCCGGTGCGCCGGTGCAGACCGTTTTCATCGAAACCAACAGCACGTTCCTCGGCAAGGGCTGGCCGATCCTGAAGAAACCGGCCATGCCGCTGGTCTACAGGCTGCGCCTCGGCCGGCGCTTTCCGGTCACCGGCAGCGTGAAGGCATTCGTTGCCGATCTCGAAACCTACTACCGGCGCGAGATGGAAAGCATCATCCCGCCCGCGCGCGATGCCGCACCCGCCGAGTCCCGCGCGACCCGCCCCACTCCCGCGCCATGATGCGGCCTGCAGAGCGCATCTGAATGCCGGAAGCGTCGCATTCACACCTGGTCCTCATCCCGACCTACAACGCCGGCACCAGGGTACTCGACACCGTGCGCGACGCGCGCCGGCAATGGGAACCGGTGTGGGTGGTGGTGGACGGCAGTACCGATGGCAGCGCCGCGCAACTTAGCGCGCTTGCACAGACCGATCCGGGCCTGCGCGTGTTCGTGCTGACCGAAAACCGCGGCAAAGGCGCCGCAGTGCTGCACGGTCTGAATGAAGCCGCGGCGAAGGGTTACACGCATGTGCTGACGATGGACTCCGACGGACAGCATCCCGCCGATGCCATCCCGGCGTTCATGTCGGCATCGCAGGCCGCGCCCGATGCGCTGGTACTGGGCGAACCGGTGTTCGACAGCAGCGCACCGCGGCTGCGGGTGGTCGGCCGCCGGATTTCCAACTGGTTTGCAAACCTGGAGACACTGTGGTCGGGCATCGGCGATTCGCTGTTCGGCATGCGCGTCTACCCGGCACGGCCGCTGCTGGACGTCATGCAATCCAGCCTGTGGATGCGGCGTTTCGATTTCGACGTCGAAGCGGCGGTGCGCCTGGTGTGGAAAGGCCTGCGGCCGCTCAATCTGCCGACCCCGGTGCGTTACTTCGGAAAAGACGAAGGCGGCGTGTCGCACTTCCACTACCTGCGCGACAACGTCCTGCTCACCTGGATGCACACGCGGTTGATGCTCGGCTTCCTCGCCCGCCTGCCGCTGTTGACCTATCGCCGTCTGCGCCTTTCAACGACCGCCAAGACAAAAAGCGAAACACGAAGGCACGAAGACACGAAGTAAAGACCAGCCCTTGAATCGGGTCAGACGCAGCAAAACCTTTCCGGACGCAGGCCGGGAATCTGAGCTGGGTTCCTTTGCTCTGCTTTGCGGACTTTGCGTCTCGCTTTTGTTTCCGGATTTGCTTCGTGTCTTCGTGCCTTCGTGTTTCGCTTTTACTTCTTTTCGAAGTTTTCTGTGGTTCGTTTCGTATCTGCGGTGCGTCTTGGTTCAGCCCGGTTCGCGCTCGGTAAGGATGGCGGCGAACAGGAGGCTGAGGAAGGCGCCGATGGCGACTGTTCTGCCTATTGCCTGCAGCACCGGCGTATCGGCGAGGCTGAGGGCACCGAAGCCGATCACGGTGGAGAGGTTGCAGATCAGCAGCGCGGCGACCGTGCGCTCGCGTGCCTCGTCGGTACCGCTGCCGCGCGCGAAGAACAGCGTGTAGTTCGAGCCCACGCCGGCCACCAGCAGCATGCCGACCAGGTGGAAGATGTTGAGCGTACCGCCGCCCGCCAGCAGCAGGGCGCAGGTCACCACCAGCGCAGCGAGCACGGGCGACACCACTTCCCAGGCGCGCTGCGGCGAGCGCAGGGCGATGAGCAGCAGAACCACCATGGCGCTACCGCCGAGCAGGGAGAAGGTCAGCACGCGCGTACGGTATCCCCGGTAGACGGCGTCGGATTCGCGCTTGAGGTCGAGCAGCACCACCCCCGCCGGATCGAAATGCGCCAGCGCCTGCGACAGTGCGGCTGCGTCTTGCACGCCGCGCAGCGGCAGCATGGCAGCCCATTCGCCGCGGCGCTCGATCAGCAGGCTGTCTACCCGCAACGCGAGGCTGGTGCCGTCCAGGCTTGCGCGCGTCAGCGGCTTTGCGTCGCGGGCACGCTCGACGTCGGCCAGGAACGGCTCGAAGATGTCCCGGCGAAACGGCAGCCCATCCAGCGCCTGCGCCAGGTTCGCGCGCAAGACGGCCGCGTCCGGCAGCGCGGCCTGCCGGGCGCGCTGCAGGCGCTCGCTCGGCAGGTAGCGCGACGGCGTATCGAAGCCGGCGAGCGTGCCACGCGGCTCGGACTCGAGCACGGCAGAGACCGCTTCTGCCTTTTCGAGCGCGGCCTGGCGGTCGGGCGCGATGATCACGATCAGTTGGCGCACGTCCGGCGCGCCCAGGTCGCGCCGCATCGATTCGTCCAGCTTCTGCTCCGCTTCGGAAACCGGGCTCAGACTCGCGAGTTCGTCGTCCCACACCGCCTTGCCCGGCAGGAAGAGCCACACCATCGCCGCCGCAATCAGAACGTACAGCGGCAGACGCAGCAAGCGCGCATCGTCCAGCAGCCCCGTCAACCGCGGCGCGAAGCGGTCCACCGTCCTGACGCTGAATCCGGCGGGAACCAGTGACGGCAGGATCCAGCGGGTCACCGCAACCGCGACCAGCAGCCCGGTGAGGGAAAACAGCCCGAGCTGGGCCAGGCCGGGGAATCCGGAGAACAGCATCGCGCCGAAACCCGCGACCGAAGTCAGGACGCCGAGCCGCAGAATCGGCCAGATGCGCTGCAAGGCCTTTGCCGGAGTGGATCCGGCTACCGTGCTGGCGAACAGGTAGATTGCGTAATCGACCGCCTCGCCGATCAGGGTTGCGCCGAAGCCGAGAGTGATCCCGTGCACCGAGCCGAATATCAGGGCGACTGCAGCCACCCCGGCCAAAGCCCCGCTTGCGACCGGCAGCAAGGTCAGCAGCAGCACACGCGGCGAGCGGTACACCAGCAACAGCAGCAGCGCGACCAGGGAGAGCGCGATCGACGACACGCGGATCACGTCGGCCTTGATGCCTTCGCGCGAGGCGACCGCGAACACGCCGGGGCCGGTCATCTTGAGGACGGCATCGCCGGCCTGTGCTTCCTGCGCCGCCGCATCGAACGCAGCGCGGATGCGCTCGAGCACTGCCTGCTGGGCATCGATGTCGAAGCCCGGCACGGCGGTCTGCACCAGCAGCAGCGCGCGGGTACCCTGCGAACCGAACCACACTCCGTGGCGCTTGTCGGGCCCGCCCGATTCCTGCAACTGTTCGAACAGGTGCAGCAGTTCGCCGGAGGGATCGCGCGGCAGCACGCGGCTCACCATCATGCTCATCGGCGTCGCCAGCAGATCGAGCTGCTCCTGGAGCGACGCGCGCAGGGATTCCACCGTGAAGCGCTGCGGCGAAACCGCATCGCTCAACAGGTAGCGATGCTCGATCAGGAACGCGCCGTCCGCGCGCAGCTGGTCTTCCGCGCCGTTGTTGACGGATGCGATTGCATCGTCGGTCGCGAGCCGTTGCACCAGTCCGGAGCTGATCTGCGCCAGCTGCTGCGGTTCGCCGCCTTCGATACCGACCAGAATCAGCCGGGATACCACGCCGTCGCGCAGCTGGTCGACCAGCACCTGCTGCGCAGGCGAAGGCGAACGCGGAAGGAAAGCCGCAAGGTCGGCGGTGAAACGCGCCTGCGTGACAGACCAGGCTGCGATCAGCATCAGGCCGAGCCAGATGCCGGTCGCAAGGCCGGCATGCCGGTTCACGAAGGGTCCTTGTAAATGCGCATCACCGAGCGGTCTCCGCGCGCTTCCAGCACCTCGACCCGGCCGATCCAGCCGCCGGCGCCGGTGATGGTGATCAGGCGGATGAACTCGCTCATCTCGCGTTCACGCGGCGCCAGCGACAGGCGCCATTCGTCCGGCCGTCCGTCGAGCTCCACGCGATAGAAACGCTCCAGCGTCTTGCGGTCTCCGCCAAGCGTGGCACGCAGGCTTTCGACAAAAGCCCACAGCACCGGGTAATCCTGCAGCGTCACCACGCGACGGCGGTTGCGCGACGTGCTTTCGATGACCAGGCGATTGCCTTCGATGGTCATGCTTTCGGGCTTTGGCGTGAGCGTGTGCTTTTCGAGCCTGTCCGGAGCCTCGTAGACGAGCCTGCCGGTCAGCTCCAGCGGTTTCTCCAGCACCTCCAGGAACCGCTCCTCGACGAATCGCGCGCTGGCACGCTCGGTGCCGGCCAGTTCACGCATGAGCTGCGCCAGCCCCCATCCGTTTGCGGGCGCCGGCTGCGCCTGCGCGGTCGCGGCGAACGCATGGCACAACAGCAGCAGGCTAGCGGCGAGGAACCGTATCCGACCAGAAATCATAGAAGTTGAACCAGTTATAAGGCGCGCGCCGGCAATGGTGCTCGAGGCGCTCAGCATAGCGCTGAATCCACGCGCGCAACTGTTCTTCGCGCCGTGCACGATCGAGTCGCGGTGCGTCGGCCAGGCGCTCGAAGCAAAGTTCGTAGCGATTGCCGCCATGATAAAGCGCCACCATCATCACCAACGGCCGTTCAAGCATCGCCGCGACGCGAAACGGCGCGGTCGGAAATGTCGCCCGCGCACCGAAGAACTGCGCACCGATCTCTCCGGTTTCGTAGATCGCACGATCGGCCAGCATGCCCACCCACTCCCCGGATGCGACGCGCTCGTGCAGACGCAGCATGGAATCCGGACGTCCGAGTTCGATGACCACGTCGGCCAGTTCGGGATTCACCGCGTTCATCACCGCGTTCACCTTGCGCGCGTTCTCCTGGTACATCGCCATGCTCACGCGCAGGCCGCGGCTCTTGCCGAGCATGCGCGGCGCCTCGAAACTGCCGACATGGGCGCCAAGCAACAGGCACCCCATGCCGGACCCGAGCACGTCGCGCAGGACGTCCTCTCCGTTTATCTCGACTTCGAACAAGTCTTCGCGCTCGCGCAGGAAGTACACGCGATCGAGCGACACCACGGCGAAACTGTAGTAGTGCAGGAACAGGTCGCGCAGGCCCGGCGCGCGGCCGAGCGCGCGGCGCAGGTAGTCGCGCGAGGCACGACGGGCTTTCAGCGAGAACGCCAGGAAGTAGAGCGTGATCGGCACCAGCAGCGCGCGTCCAACAGGTCGGCCAAGCGAGAGCGCGACCCAGACGATGAAACGGATAGCCGCGGCGTTGCTGCGCTCACGCTGCGCGAGCCAGCCGCGGTTCATGCGCCCACTCCGCGCTCCGGCCGGGCGCACGCCGCCGCGAGACGTTCGAGGGAATCGCGCGGCAGTTTGCCGGTCGCACTGCGCGGCAGCGTGTCGACGAAATACAGCGGCCGCGGCAGGAACGCCGGGTCGATACGCTCGCGCAGCGCGGCCAGCAGCTGCTCGCGGTCCAGACGCGGCGCCACCACGAACGCGGTCAGCCGGGTGGTGGCGGACGCGGTTTCCTCGGGCATGAAGAACACGCCGTCGTCGACACCGGCAATGCTGTTGAGCTGGTGATTCAGATAGCCGAGCGAGCTGCGCTTGCCGGCGACATTCACCAGGTCCGCGCTGCGGCCATGCAGAACGAAGCGCTCCTCGTCCAGCACTTCGACGATATCGGTGAACGGCACCGCTTTCTCGACCGGTCCGCCCTGCACCCACACCTGCTCGCCTTCGCTGCGCAGACGCACGTCGGGAAGCGTGCGCCATTGCGCGCCGTCCAGCGTGCGGCGCACGGCGACCTGGCCGGCCTCGGTGAAGCCGTAGATCTCCATCAGCGGCACGCGATAGCGCGCCTCGACCTCGGCGGCAATGTCGAGCGGCAACGGCGCGGTCGCGCAGACCACGAGCTTCAGTTCAGGCAGCAGTACATCTTCCGCGAGCAGCGCCCGCAGATGCACCGGCGTGGTGACCAGCACGCGTTCGCCGGAGACTTCTTCCAGTGCCTGGCGGACATCGGCTGGATAGAAAGGCCGCGCGGCATGCAGCGCGAAACCGTTTCGCAGCGCCAGCAGCACCGTACTCTCCAGACCATACATGTGCTGCGCCGGAACGGTGGCGATCAGCGTTGCCGGCCTGCCGTCGAGCAACCCGAGGCGCGAAGCTTCGCCCAGGGCGCCACGCGCCAATCCACCCCAGGTCTTGGCATGCGGCGTCGGATGGCCGGTCGAGCCCGATGTGAAGGCGATCGCGACCACCGTGTCCGCGGCGACGAGGGGAACGTCCCAGCCGGACGGCGGGGGCGGCGGGTCCGCGGGAAAGCGCATGGACTCGATAACGGCGGGTTCGGTCGCGGAGTCGACCAGCGCGTAGAGGCCATCGTATTCCCGCGCCAGGCGCCCGAGCATCTCCGGGGTCTGGTTGGGCGGCAGCAGGCTGACCTGCCCGCGCAGAATGGCGGCCGCCAGCCCGACGGTGAAGCAATAGCGGTCCGTACACAGGTTCACCAGGTGACGCCGCGCGGGCAGCAACGCCGCCACGCGACCGACGTCGGCCAGAAATTCATCGGCACGAATCGCCCGGCTTCCACGATAGGCGAGCGTGGCGCCGGCATCCTCGTGGCCGGCCAGCGCAATCCCGGTCATTTGGGGTCAGACGCCGGCAGGCAGCCAGCACTGCAATGCAAAAAGCACTTTCTCGCCAACATGCTCAGGCATGGAATTTCCAGAACGAGCGGACCGTGGTGATAAAACTCGCGTGCGAGAAATCCGGAAAACGGACGATGCGATACAGATACTCGGTCAAAAACATCGCGGCAATCAGCGGCAGGTTCATCAGGTTGGCAAAGAAAGACCAGGCCGCAAGCGGCGCGAACGCGTAGAGCAGCACCGATGTGAGCGCCATGCCGGCAAAGAACAGGCTCCACGCCCAGGTGACGCGGCGGGTGTAGGCCTCGATCGGGCCGGGCAGTTCACCGTGCACGTGGCGCGCGATCGAGGTGATCAGCGCCTCGCGCGGCGGCAGCAGCGTGCGGCCGAAAAGGCCGAGCAGAAACACATAGGCCGCCACGTGCGGAATGACGTAGAGCAGTTCCGGACTGGATGCCCACAATGCCCACACCAGCCCGGCGGTACCGGTGGCCAGCACCGCAGCGATCCACGACCGGCCGGCTTTCGCGGCCATATGGACCAGCCAGGCCGCAGCAGCCAGCACGGTGGCAATGGCGAGCACCCGGCCGGGCCCGTCGATGCGCCCGTCGGTCATCGCCCAATGCACCAGCACCTGATATGCAACGATCGCGAGAACCGCGGCCAGCGCCTTCAGCACCCCGGGTAGCAGCCTGCGGTCATTTAGTCCGGTGGAGCTGGACATGTTCGTTCAGGCTGCGCAGCGAACTGAAGATGCGCACGTTGTCGGCGTCGTCCGATTTGATCTGGAATCCGTACTTCTTCGAGACCGCAAGCGCGATTTCGAGCACGTCGATCGAATCGAGCCCGAGCCCGTCACGGAACAACGGCGCGGCAGGATCGATTTCTGCGGCGGTGATCTCCAGATTGAGCGTGGCCACGATCAGCTCCGCGAGTTCGCGTTCCTGATCGGACATGGCGGTTACAGTATCCATGGTTCCTTTGCGCCCCCCTTCAGGACACGGTGTTCTCGAATCGACGGCTGTGCCGATTATAACTGCTGCCATGCAGAACCTTCGCAACCTGAACGAAGGTCGTTGACGATCTTGACGACCGAACGTAACCTCCCCTTCGACATTCCCGCGCGACGCAACGCGGGCTCGCGCAATCCACCGCCAGAAAACCTCGCACCAACCGGAATCCATTCAAATTGCAGCCGCTCGCCTTTCGCAGCCTCGCGATCGCCAGCAGCCTGGGTCAGGGGCTGGAAGAGACCACAGCCGCCCTCGCCGACCGCCGCTCAGGCCTCACGCCCTGCGATTTCGAAACCGCGCAGATTGACACCTGGATCGGCCGTATTGCCGACGACCGGCTGGAACCGTTGCGTGCGGACCTCGCGCGATTCGAGTGCCGCAACAACCGCATCGCCCAACTCGCGATCCGCCAGGATGGCTTCGAGCAGTCAGTGGCGGAAGCACGCGCGCGTCACGGCGCCAGGCGCATCGGCGTGTTCCTCGGCACCAGCACGTCCGGCATCCTGCAGACGGAACTGGCCTACCGCAGGCGCGATCCCGCTACCGGCGCCCTGCCGGACGATCTCCTGTACGCGACGACCCACAACAACTACTCGCTGGCGGACTTCGTACGTACGCACTTCGATCTGCACGGCCCCTCGGTCGTGGTGTCCACCGCCTGTTCGTCTAGCGCGAAGGTATTCGGCAACGCGGCGCGGGCAATTGCCGCGGGCCTGTGCGACGCTGCGATCGTCGGCGGCACGGACAGCCTGTGCCTGACCACGCTCTACGGGTTCGGATCGCTGCAACTGCTGGCTTCCGGGCCATGCCGGCCCTTTGATATCGGGCGCGACGGCATCTCCATCGGCGAGGGCGCCGGTTTCATCCTGCTCGAACCCGCCCGCCCCGGCGCCGGCGACGCGACAGCGCTGCTCGGCGTCGGCGAAAGCAGCGATGCCCACCACATGTCGAGCCCGCACCCGGACGGCGCAGGCGCGCGCCTGGCGATGAGCGCCGCGCTGCGCTCGGCGGGATTGGATGCCCGCGACATCGACTACATCAATCTGCACGGCACCGGCACCCGCAGCAACGATCCTGCCGAAGACAACGCGGTGCACGCGCTCTTCGGCGACGATACCGCCTGCAGCTCGACCAAGGGCTGGACCGGGCACACGCTCGGCGCCTGCGGCGCGCTGGCCGCGATCATCTGCGCTATCGCGATCCGTCGCGGCTTCATGCCCGGCAGCGTCAATACCCGCACGCTCGACCCGGCGATTCGCACGCGCTACCTGATCGAGAACGCGCAGGTGCCGCCGCTCACGGTCATGACCAATGCGTTCGGTTTCGGCGGAACCAATTGCAGCCTGGTAATCGGGGCATTACCGGAATGAAGATGTTCGTTGAAAGCGTCGGCCTCATCGGCCCCGGGCTCGCCGGCTGGCAGGCTGCGCGCCCGATCCTGGCCGCAGCACAGCCCTACGCCGGCGGCGAACTCAGCCTGCCGCGCCTGGACATCCTGCCGGCAGCGGAACGCCGCCGAACCGGGCTGCCGGTGAAACTTGCGATCGCCGTGGGACAGGACGCGCTCGCACAGACCGAGCGTGCGACCGACGATCTGCCGACAGTGTTCTCCGCTTCGGGAGGCGATGGCGAGGTGATTCACGAAATCTGCGAAACTCTGGCCGGCACAGAGCGACTGGTTTCACCCACCCGGTTTCACAATTCCGTGCACAACGCCCCGGCCGGGTACTGGAGCATCGCAACGCGTTCGCAGGCGAAGTCGACCAGCCTGTGCTGCCGGGACTGGAGTTTTGCGGCTGGCCTGCTGGAAGCGGCAACCGAAGTGGCGACCGAAAGCGCAGCCGTCCTGCTGCTGTGCTACGACGCCCGCTACCCGGAGCCGTTGCACCGTCTGCGTCCGGTAGAAAACGCGTTCGGCGCCGCCCTTCTGCTGACACGCAGGCCCGGCACTGCTTCGGTGTGCAGTCTCTCAATCGAACTGACCGACGGACAGCATACCGAGTCGACCATGGACGAAATGGAACTCGAGAACTTGCGCAAGGGCAATCCAGCTGCGCGCGCGCTGCCGCTGCTCGCCGCAATTGCGGCGGGAAAGCCCGCGTCGGTGATTCTCGATTACCTGGGCGACAGCTGCCTCAGGATAGATTTGCCGGGCGGCTGACAGGTCAGACGTGCCGCGATCGCGGCGCTCAGCGCATGGGATTCTTCAGTGCCGCAATGCGCTCGTCCAGGGGCGGATGCGACATGAACAGCCGCTTCAAGCCGTGGCCCATTCCACCCGAGATTCCGAAAGCCTTGATCTGGTCGGGCAGCCGTGAAGGCTCGTAGGCCTGCTTAAGGCGCTCGAGCGCCGCCACCATTTTTTCGCGGCCGGCGAGCCGTGCGCCACCGGCGTCGGCGCGGAATTCCCGCTGGCGGCTGAACCACATGACGATGATGCTCGCCAGCAGCGCGAGCACGATCTCGGCGACGATGGTCGCAATCCAGAACCCCGGACCGTGGCCGCGCTCGTTCCTGAACACCACGCGGTCGACGAAGTGACCGATCAGGCGAGCGAGGAAGATGACGAAGGTGTTGATCACCCCCTGGATCAGGGCCAGGGTGATCATGTCGCCATTGGCAACGTGACTTATTTCGTGGGCAAGTACCGCTTCCGCCTCCTCGCGCGTCATCTTGCGCAGCAATCCGGTGCTGACCGCGACCAGCGCGTTGTTGCGGCGCATGCCGGTTGCGAACGCGTTCACGTCGGGGGAGTCGTACACCGCCACTTCCGGCATGCCGATGCCGGCCATGTTGGCCTGCCGCTTGACCGTCTGTACCAGCCATTGCTCGATCTCGGTGCGCGGGTCCTTGATGACCTTGGCCTTGGTCATGAACTTTGCAGACCATTTCGAAATCGCGAGCGAGATGAAGGCGCCACCGAAGCCGATCACGGCCGCAAACACCAGCAGCGCCTGCAGGTTCAGGTTGGTGCCGGTTTCATCCAGCAGGCGTTCGATGCCCAGCAGCCGCATGGTGATGCTGAGCAGTACCAGGATCGCCAGGTTGGTGCCCAGAAAAAGCGCGATGCGTTTGAACAATTTTTTCCCCTGTCAGTTTGCGGAATCAGACATTAGAGCAGGCGTGCATTCCCCGGTTCCGGCGCATGATGCCACAAGCGCATTCACCGCTCGGCCAGCGCATCCAGTTCGGCGGTTAGTTCGAGCCACTGCTCTTCCGCCTGTTCCAGACGCTGCGCCAGCTTCGCCTGCTCGATCAGCAACCCTTTCAGATCTTCCTTGCGAGAAGCGGCATACATATCTGGGGCGGCCAGCAGCTTTTCAAGGCGGCGGCGCTCGGCACCAAGAGTTTCCATTTCGCGTTCCAGCGCCCTCAGCCGGTTCTCCAGCGGCCGGCGCTGCGCCGAGGACCGGTTCCGGGCCTGGGCTTCCTGCCTGCGTTGCTCGCGCCGCGACGGCCCGGCACTGGGTTCGGGAGGCGCTTCGGGTTCGCGGGCAGCGAGATGGCGGGTGTAGTCGTCCAGATCGCCCGGGAACTCACGCACCGTCCCCGCCTCGACCAGGAGCAGTTCGTCGCAGGTGGCACGCAAAAGGCTGCGATCGTGGGACACGAGCACCACAGCACCCTGATAGTCCTGCAGCGCCCGCGTGAGCGCGTGCCGCATTTCGATATCGAGGTGGTTGGTAGGCTCGTCCAGCAACAGCAGATTGGGCCGCTGCCACGCGATCATCGCCAGCGCCAGGCGCGATTTCTCGCCGCCGGAGAACGGCGCCACCGGTGCCAGCACCTGGTCGCCGCGGAAGTCGAAACCGCCGAGGAAATCGCGCAGCACCTGCTCGCGCGCGGCGGGGTCGATCCGGGCCAGGTGGGCAAGGCTGCTCTCGTCCGCGCGCAACTGATCGACCTGCAACTGGGCAAAGTAGCCGATCGCCATTCCGCGCCCTTCGGTGCGCTTGCCGGAGATCGGCGGAAGCGCGCCGGCAATCAGTTTGACCAGGGTCGACTTGCCTGCGCCATTGCGCCCGAGCAAGCCGACGCGCGAACCGGCGCGCAAGGCCAGGTTGACGTCGCGAAGCACCGGATTGCCGTCATATCCCGCCGCCGCATGCTCCAGCACCAGCACCGGATCGGGATGCGTCTCCGCCTCGCGAAACGAGAACTCGAAGGGCGAATCGACATGCGCCGGCGCGATCTGATCCATCCGTGCAAGCGCTTTCATCCGGCTCTGCGCCTGGCGCGCCTTGGTTGCCTTGGCGCGGAAGCGGTCGATAAACGCATGCATGCGTGCGATCTCGCGTTGCTGTTTTTCCGCCGCTGCCTGCTGCAGAGACAGTTCGGCCGCGCGCTGACGTTCGAACGCGGAGTAGTTTCCGGCATAGGCGCGCAAACGTCCGCCTTCGATGTGACAGATGGTATCCACGGTGTTGTCGAGGAAGTCGCGGTCGTGCGAGATAAGCAGCAGCGTGCCGGGGTACTGGCGCAGCCACTGCTCCAGCCAGACGATCGCATCCAGATCAAGGTGATTGGTGGGCTCGTCGAGCAGCAGCAGGTCCGAGCGCGACATGAGCGCGCGCGCCAGGTTCAGTCGCACGCGCCACCCTCCGGAGAATGCATCGATCGGGCGGACTTCGTCTTCCAGGGCGAAACCCAATCCGTGCATCAGCCGCGCCGCGCGCGCGTTTGCGGAGTAAGCGTCGATACGCAGCAACTGATCGTGCAGTTCACCGATGCGCCGCCCGTCATTTGCGGCCTCGGCATCGGCCAGTCGTGACTCGAGTGCGCGCAACTCGGCGTCGCCGTCGATTACATGGTCGATCGCGCGCCGGTCTCCGGTCGGAAGTTCCTGCGACACCTCGCCGACCACCAGACCCGGTTGCAGTTCTACGTCACCTGCATCGGCGTGGAGTTCGTTGCGCAGCAGGGCAAACAGGCTGGACTTGCCGCTGCCGTTCGCGCCGGTGACGCCGGTTTTCTGACCGCGGAAAAAGCTGACCGAAGCCCGTTCGAACAGAAGCCTGGGGCCGCGTCGGAGCGCGACATCACGCAGAAAAATCATCAGGGACGAAGCGCGGGCCAGCCCGCCGAATCGACAAGGGGAAGAATGGGGTGGCTGATGGGGCTCGAACCCACGACAACCGGAATCACAATCCGGGACTCTACCAACTGAGCTACAGCCACCACCGGAAAAAGCCAACGCGACCACACTGCGGGCGCGCTGGCGTGCCCGACAGGAATCGAACCTGTAACCCCCAGCTTAGAAGGCTGGTGCTCTATCCGGTTGAGCTACGGGCACGACACTTGTCGGGGCAGTCTGGTCGGGGTGGAGAGATTCGAACTCCCGACATCCTGCTCCCAAAGCAGGCACGCTACCAGGCTGCGTTACACCCCGGAGGCGCGAAACTATACCTTTCAGTCAGTTAAAGGTCAATTTCGAAACCACAGAATCCCGCACGAGCGCCACAGAATCCGGTAAAGTTGCGCGCCCTGCACATTTCTGCTAATAAGGCGACTTTTTTCAGCTGGGAAGATCCAAAATGGCTTCCGAATTCAGGACACATTTCAAGCCTTACGCGCCAAAAAAAGGCGAGGCTTACATGAGTGCCAAGCAGCTTGAGCATTTCAAGAAAATCCTCAGCCAGCTTAAACAGGAACTCAGCCAGGACATCGACCGCACGGTGCACACGATGCAGGACGAAGCCACGATCTTCGCCGATCCGAACGACCGTGCCAGCCAGGAATCGGATATCGCACTGGAACTGCGCAACCGGGACCGCGAACGCAAGCTGATCAAGAAGATCGACGAGACCATCGGCAAGATCGATAGCGGAGAATACGGTTACTGCGAGAGTTGCGGCATCGAAATCGGTCTGAAACGGCTCGAGGCGCGCCCGACCGCGACCCTGTGCATCGACTGCAAGACACTGGACGAAATGCGGGAGCGGCAGGTCGCCAAATAGCGGCCGCTGGTCCGATCACGCGAAAAGTACCTCCCGCCTCACGGCGCCATCTGTCACCCAGTTGAAAGAACCGCCTTCGTGGCGGTTTTTTCATTTTGCGTCCGGTTCCGGAGTTTCATCTCGCGCAATTCCTACGTCATTCGCTCCCGTTCAGGAACTTTGGGTAAAGCGGTTATGACAAACAGCATGAGCCGGCGCCCGGTGCCGGGTCTCCGACAAAACGATGAGTGGAGAGCTGTAATGAAAAGTCACGAGTACCTGCAAAATCCACGTGAAGTCCGACTGCGCCTGGGCCTGAACCAGCAGGAGTTCTGGGGACAAATCGGCGTCACGCAGAGCGGCGGTTCACGCTACGAGAGCGGGCGCCGGATGCCAAAACCCGTGCGCGAGCTGTTGCGCCTGGTGCATGTGGACCAGGTCGACATACGCAAGCTGACCCGCAGTGATATTGCGGTTCTGAGCTATCTCAAATCCTCGCAGCCCGCGCTTTACCGGCGCTTGAAGACGCAAGCGACCCAGCAGCGCGCACCACATCGCCGCCGCCCCTCGCGGCGCTGATTCAGGGCGTCACCGTGACCTGCAGGCCGAGCGCACGAATGCGCTCGGCAAATCGCTCCAGCCACTCCGCAGGCAGCGCCGACAACCGCACGGCTTCCGGCTGATGGGATTGGCGAGCAAGACCGTAGAGCAGCACGCCGCGCAACGGCACGCCCGCGGCGAGCCGCTCTCGCAGGAATTCGACATACGCTGTCTGCTCGGCTTCGGACGGCGCCCGACCATCGAGCGCAAACATGCAGGTCTGCACCCAAGTGGGACAGGCCTGTGCCGCGATCTGCAGATTCTCGCGCACGCGCTTGAGTGAAACCCGTGTGGAGTTGATGGCACGCATCCCGGCTTCAGTCGCGCTGTCGATCTTGAACCACACTTCGCCATTCAGCGCGCGCATCTTTGCCACCCCCGTCCGCACCGCCGGCCTGTGCATCAGGCTGCCGTTCGTGATCAGCACCAGCTTGACCTCTGGCGGAATCCGCATTTCCCGTCTCACTTCGCCGATCAGGTCGATTACCTGCTCGAACTCCTTCGCGCTGGTCGGCTCGCCATTACCTGACAGGGCGATATCGTTCAGCCTACGAGCATCCTCGGGAACACGTGCGACCATGAAATCGCCATACAGGACGTCGCGCAGGAATGCGGAGAGTTCCTTTCGCAGCAATTCCAGATCGATCGGGTCCGGCGCGCCACGCACCAAGCCGGGCACCTGGCAGTAGATGCAACGCCAGTTGCATGCATTGTTCACGTTCAGGTTGACGCCGACCGATAACCCTCCGGCACGGCGTGACACGACCGGGTAGACGTAAAGCAGACCCGCGCTGTCGCGGTCATGGTCGATCGTGGTCAGAGCCTGAGCTTTGTTGCGAGACATGGATAGCCTTTCCGTTTGCTGTAGCGGGTCGAGATGCGAAGCGGCCGGATGCTATACTTTCCGGCCTTTTTTCCGTTACTTACGAGCAATGCGCGTTACCCGCAGGCTGGAATTCGATGCCGGCCATCGGATCCCCAATCACGACAGCCAGTGCCGCCACCTGCACGGACACCGCTACGCTATCGAGATTACGCTTTCTGGCGCGATTATCGAGACCGAGGGCGCATCCAATCAAGGTATGGTGATGGACTTCTCCCGGATCAAGGCGATCGCGCAGGGCTCGCTGGTCGAAGCCTGGGACCACGCATTTCTCGCATGGAAAGGCGACCGGCAAGTCTTGGGCTTTCTCGACACGATTGCCGGACACAAGACGGTCGTCCTCGAACGACCACCAACTGCGGAGAACCTGGCGCTCGAAGCCTTTCGCATTCTGGATGGCGCTTACCGGGATGAATACGGCAATCATCTGCGGCTGGAACGCGTGCGGATTTACGAAACGCCGAACTGCTGGGCGGATGCGGTCAGTGGCAAGGATGAAGGGTAAGACAAGAAGCAAGACCGAGTTTCGGGCTTCCGACAAATTTGGCGGAGGGTGAGGGATTCGAACCCCCGGTAGGTTTCCCTACAACGGTTTTCAAGACCGCCGCATTAAACCGCTCTGCCAACCCTCCGCGTGCTCACACAACGGTTTTGGCTTCGACATAACTTGCTTCGCAAGTGAGTCTCCGCCGCAACAAGCCGGCTACGCCGGCGTGTTGTAGCTCCGGCATAACCTGCTGCGCAGGTTAGCCTTCACTGGGCGAAGCTGCGCGTCGCCCAAGATCGCCGCATCAAACCGCTCTGCCAACCCTCCGTACCACGGGAACCGGGCGCGAGTGCGAATGATACGACAACTGCCCGCAGCCGGTCAGGTAAAGCGTTGAAACTTTTAGGCTAGTCCAGTAGTCTTAAGGGCTGCAAACACACCGTTTCATTTCAGGAGGCAGTTACCACATGCAACCGCAAATCCAGGCCGCAACTCAGACTTCCGCGTTGGGACTCGCGCAGCATCGCGTGTTGCGCAACACGTACATGATGCTCGGTCTGACGATGATTCCGACCGTGATCGGCGCGGTGGTGGGCGTCAATACCAATTTCTCCTTCCTTGCTGCCAACCCGATCATGGGGCCGCTGTTGATGCTTGCCGTGATGTTCGGCGCCATGTTCGGAATCTCGGCGCTGCGCAATTCCGTGTGGGGTGTCGTTGCGCTGCTCGCGTTTACCTTCCTGATGGGATGGTGGCTCGGACCGATCCTGCAGGTCGCACTGGGCCTCTCCAACGGGCCGCAGCTGATCGGCATGGCCGCCGGCACCACCGGCGTGGTGTTCTTCGGTCTCGCCACCTATGTGGCAACCACGCGCAGGGATTTCAGCTTCCTGGGCAAGTTCCTGTTTGTCGGCCTGATCATGCTGATTCTCGGCATGGTCGCCAATCTGTTTTTCCAGGTACCTGCGGCCTCCCTGACGATCTCGGCAATTGCGGTCGTGCTGATGGCCGGCTACATGCTGTATGACGTGAGCGACATCGTGAACGGCGGCGAAACCAACTATGTGATGGCAACGCTGCGGGTCTACATCGACATCTACATCATGTTCACCCATTTGCTGCACCTGCTGATGGCGTTTGCCGGCAACCGCGAGTAACTGCTCTGGCAAGCGATGAACGGGCGGCCGAGGCCGCCCGTTCTGCTTTGGCGGGCTCGATTCAGCGCTCGAAAATCGCCATCGACTCGATGTGCGAGGTGTGGGGAAACATGTTGACGACGCCCGCCGCCGCCAGGCGATAACCGTTTACGTGCACCATCACCTCGGCATCGCGTGCCAGCGTCCCCGGATTGCACGACACGTACACCACGCGTTTCGGCCCCGCCGCACCGAGTGCCTTCACCAGCTCGATCGCACCATCGCGCGGAGGGTCGACCAGCAGCTTGTCGAACTCACCCAGCGCAGCCCAATCCTCGGGCGTCAATTTGAACAGATCACGCGCCTCGAAGCGGCAGCGCGCGTCCAGCGCATTTCGCTGCGCGTTTGCCCTGGCGCGCTCGACCAGTACCGGACTGCCTTCGATGCCGTGCACGAATGCCCCGCGCCGCGCGATCGCCAGAGAGAAATTCCCCAGGCCGCAGAACAGGTCGCCAACACGTTCACCGGGCTGCGGATCGAGCAGCGCCAAAGCCCTGCGTACCAGCATGCGATTCACCGCCGGGTTGACCTGGGTGAATTCCGTCGGGCTGAAATGGAACAGCAGATCGAATTCGGGAAGCCGGTATTCCAGCTGCGGTGCGCCGGGCGGGTGCAGCAAGACGACCGTATCGGGTCCTTCTGGTTGCAGAAAAACCTGCACGCCATGCCTGTCGGAAAACACCCGCAAAGCGGTTTCGTCGGCCGGCGTCAGCGGGTCGAGATTTCGGAACGTAAGCGTGTCGACGGTGTCTCCCATCGCCAGTTCGACCTGCGGCATCCGCTCGCGAATCGACAACGTGTTGATCAGTTCGCGTAACGGCAACAGCAATGCGGATATGCGCGAAGGCACCACCTCGCATGCAGGCATGTCGGCAATGTAGCTGCGCTTGCGTTCGCGAAATCCCACCAGCGTGGTGCCCTTCCGCTGGACATACCGCGCACCGAAGCGGGCGCGATAACGATATTCCCAGGTCGGACCGTGGATCGGCGCCAGCAGCATCTCCGCACGGACCTTGCCGATTCGCCGCAGGTTATCCTCCAGCACCCGTTGCTTGGCCGCGACCTGTGCGCGCGGCTCGAGATGCTGCATGCTGCATCCGCCGCATACGCCGAAACTCGCGCAGCGCGGCTCGATGCGATGCGGCGATGCGCGCAGGATGCACAGCGCATGCGCGCGCTCGAAGCTGGGTTTGCGCCGGAAGGTCTCGAACTCGACGAGTTCGCCGGGCAATGCGCCTTCGATGAAGATCGTCTTGCCCTCGACATGGGCAACGCCGCGTCCCTCGTAATCGAGAGACTCCACGAACGCAATCGGCAAGTCCGGCCCCGCTTTCATTCTCCCCAGGCGGAGACGAACTCACGCCAGTGCGATTCGCCGGCACGCGATACGGTGCTGCGGACCAAGTCGCATTCCTTCTGATACTGCGACTCGTCCAAAATGCCGCGCATCAACTGGAAGCGCAGAAACACCAGGTAGGTATTCACCACGTCGGTTTCGCAGTACGCGCGAATGCCGCCGATGTTGCCGGCCTGGTATGCCTCCCAGACCTTCGAGCCGTCCATACCGAGCTTGCCCGGGAATCCGAGCAGCTGGGCGACGTCGCTCAGTGGCGCCACGGCGCGGCCCTGGTACAGGGCCAGCAGGTCCATCAGGTCAAGGTGGCGCGAGTGATAGCGGCTGATGTAATTGTTCCACTTGAAGTCGCGGTCCTCTTCGCCCATCTCCCAGTAACGCGCCGCGCGCACGCCGTGCACCAGTGCGCGATAGTGCAGCACCGGCAGGTCGAAGCCGCTGCCGTTCCAAGACACGATCTGGGGCGTGTATTTTTCGATGCCATCGAAAAAGCGCTGGATCAGGACTTTCTCGGCATCGTCGGGCTCGCCCAGTGACCACACGCGAAAGGTGTCGCGGTCGCGCAGCGCGCAGGAAATCGCCACGACGCGATGCAGGTGTAGCGGCAGGAAATCGCTGCCGGTCTTCTCGCGCCTTTGCGCAAACGCCGCTTCCGCCACCTCTGCCGCGGGCATGTCCGCCGCAAGCCCGTTCAGCCTGCGCAGCCCTTCCACGTCCGGAACGGTCTCGATATCGAATGCGAGTACAGGTGTCATTGCAGTCCAGACAGGGGGCTATGAAATAGCGGGAGCGGCATGTGGAACCCCGGCATTATTTTCGCTACGCATCCCGGCACTTGCAGTGCTAGACTCCCCGGCAGACGACAAGAATACGCAGGGAGGACCGGTGGCGCCGCATGGAACCATGCAGGCCGTAGCCCGCGAAGGGCTGCATTGTCCGGATTATGTGCGCAACCGGCAACTGCGCGAGTGGGTCGCGGAAACCTCCCGGCTCACCCGGCCCGACCGGATCCACTGGTGCGACGGCTCGCAGGAGGAATACGCGCATCTGTGCGCGGAACTGGTCGCCGCCGGCACCTTCACACCGCTGAACCAGCACAAGCGCCCCAACAGCTTTCTCGCGCGATCCGACCCGTCCGACGTCGCACGCGTCGAGGACCGCACCTACATCTGCAGCATCCACCGGCATGACGCGGGGCCGACCAACAACTGGGTCGAGCCGGGTGAGATGAAGAGGCGACTGCGCGGCCTGTTCGACGGGGCCATGCGCGGGCGCACGATGTACGTGGTGCCCTTCTCGATGGGTCCGATCGGTTCGCCCATCTCGCATATCGGCGTACAGCTGACGGATTCGCCCTATGTCGCGGTCAGCATGCGCATCATGGCCCGCATGGGCCGCGAGGCGATCGAGGCGCTGGGCGCTGACGAGCCGTTCGTACCGTGCCTGCACTCAGTGGGCATGCCGCTCGTCCCCGGCCAGAAAGACGTGCCCTGGCCCTGCAACCGGGACCACAAGTACATCGTTCATTTCCCCGAGGAGAAATCCATCTGGTCGTTCGGTTCCGGATACGGCGGCAATGCGCTGCTCGGCAAGAAATGCCTTGCGCTCCGAATCGCCTCGGCGATGGGCCGCGAGCAGGGCTGGCTGGCGGAACACATGCTGATACTCGGCGTCGAGTCGCCGCAAGGGAAAAAGACCTATGTCGCGGCCGCATTCCCTAGCGCCTGTGGCAAAACCAATTTCGCAATGCTGATACCGCCCGCCGGTTTCGACGGCTGGAAAGTGACCACCATCGGCGACGACATCGCCTGGATCAAGCCGGGTGCAGACGGCCGCCTGTATGCCATCAATCCGGAGTACGGTTTCTTTGGCGTCGCCCCGGGCACTTCGACACAGTCCAACCCGAATGCGATGGCGACCCTGCGCGAGAACTGCATCTTTACCAATGTGGCGATGACTCCGGACGGCGACGTGTGGTGGGAGGACATGACCGCGGAGCCCCCGGCCAACCTGATCGACTGGCAGGGGCAGCCCTGGACGCCTGACAGCGGGCGCAAGGCTGCGCACCCTAATGCGCGTTTCACGGTGCCGGCCGCGCAGTGCCCGTCGATTGCGCCGGAATGGGAGGATCCCCGGGGCGTGCCGATCTCGGCCTTCATTTTCGGCGGCCGCCGCAGCACGACCGTACCGCTGGTAATCGAGAGCTTCAACTGGGTCGATGGCGTGTATCTCGCAGCCACCATGGGCTCGGAAACCACGGCCGCAGCAGCGCACAAAGTGGGTGAAGTGCGGCGCGATCCGTTCGCGATGCTGCCTTTCTGCGGCTATCACATCGGCGATTACTTCGACCACTGGCTGGACATGGGCCGACGCGTAAGCCATCCGCCGAAGATCTTCGGCGTCAACTGGTTCCGCCGCGATGCGCAGCGCCAGTTCCTGTGGCCGGGCTATGGTGAAAACATGCGCGTACTGCAATGGATCGTGGACCGCTGCGCCGGGCGCGCCGGCGCAGCCGAGAGTCCACTCGGTTGGACGCCCCGCCATGAGGATATCGAGTGGACCGGGCTGGCGGATTTCTCCGCGGACCGTTTTGCGGAACTGATGACGATTGACCGGGGGCTGTGGCTGCAGGAGCTGCTGCTGCACGAGGAGCTGTTCATCAAGCTCTACGACAAGTTGCCGAAGGAGTTCGTGCTCCGGCGCGAACTGCTGCTCGCCACTCTATGGCGCTGCCCCGAACGCTGGACGCCCGGCTGACGTCGATCCGGGCGCCGCACCCGAATACGCGCGGAGAGAGAAAGAGCGAAACACGAAGGCACGAAGGCACGAAGGCACGAAGAAACCGCGAAACAGGACTCTGTATCACTGGCGCGCCAAGTTAAAGTCTATCGCATACCCCATCGTGTAGACATGACCGAGCAATCGAAGACATTGTCTGGCGAAGTTCTTTGTGTCTTCGTGTTTCGCTTTTACCTTGATTCCGCGTTCCAACTATTCGGCGGGGAATACACCGGTAGAAAGGTAGCGGTCACCACGGTCGCAGACGATGGTGACAATGGTGGCGTTCTCGACTTCATCCGAAATCTGCAAAGCGGCCCATAGCGCACCGCCGGAAGAGATGCCCGCGAAGATGCCCTCTTCGCGTGCGAGACGGCGAGTCATTTCCTCGGCATCCGCCTGGCTTACATCGATGACTTGATCTACGCGCGTGCGATCGAAGATCGAGGGCAGGTATTTCTCCGGCCACTTGCGGATGCCGGGAATCTGCGACCCGGGTGTGGGCTGGCATCCGACGATCCGGATCGCCGGATTGTGTTCCTTGAAGAAGCGCGAGCAACCCATGATGGTACCGGTCGTGCCCATGCTCGACACGAAATGGGTAATCTGGCCGCTGGTGTCACGCCAGATCTCCGGCGCGGTAGCCTCGTAGTGCGCGAGCGGATTGTCCGGGTTGGCAAACTGGTCGAGTATCAGACCCTCGCCGCGCGCCTCCATCTCCTTTGCGATATCGCGTGCGGCTTCCATGCCGCCGGCTTCGGGCGTGAGCACGAAACGGGCGCCAAACGCGGCCATGGTCTGCCGCCTTTCCACCGACAGATGCTCCGGCATCACCAGCACCATTTTGTAGCCCCGCATGGCCGCGACCATCGCCAGCGCAATGCCGGTGTTGCCCGAGGTCGGTTCGATCAGGGTATCGCCCGGTTTGATCTGGCCGCGTTCCTCCGCTCTACGGATCATCGACAGGGCGGGCCGGTCCTTTACCGAACCCGCCGGATTGTTGCCTTCGAGCTTGGCGAGGATTCGATTCGATGTATTGCCCGCGATGCGTTTCAGGCGAACCAGCGGCGTATTGCCGACAAAATCGTCCAGGGTCTTGTGCGAATCGAGCGGATTGCGTTCCATGTCGGCGTTGCGCAGTACGTTTCGAATCCGGGATTCAGCGCGACTGGCTGAGCAGCCAGTCAATGTAGCGTTCCGTACCCTGCTCGACAGTCAGGAATGGCGCATCGTAGCCCGCAGCCCGCAAGCGGGAGAGATCGGCTTCGGTGTAACTCTGATACTTTTCCTTCAACCGATCGGGGAAAGGTATGTACTCGATGATGCCCTGCGCGTTCAGGTCGTCCAGCGTCAGTGCCGGCTGGCCTTCCGCCTTACGCAGCGCGTTCACCGTCGCTACCGCGACATCATTGAAAGTCTGCGAGGCACCGGTACCGCAATTGAAAATGCCCGACTTTTCAGGGTGATCGAGAAACCAGAGGTTCACCCTCACCGCATCCTCGACCGAGACGAAATCGCGGCGCTGTTCGCCCGCCGCGTAACCACCGCTGCCTTCGAACAGCCGCACTTTGCCGCTCTGCCGGTACTGGTTGAAGAAATGGAAAGCCACCGACGCCATGCGTCCCTTGTGCGACTCATGCGGCCCATACACGTTGAAGTAACGCAACCCCACTACCTGTGCGGTGTTCTGCTCCCACTGACGCCGCACCATCTGGTCGAAAAGGAACTTGGAATAACCGTAGACATTGAGCGGACGCTCCAGCTCGCGTTCCTCCCGGAACTCCGTGTTCGCGCCGTAAACCGCAGCCGACGATGCGTAAATGAACGGTACCGAGTCGCTCTGGCAATATGACAGCAAATCCATCGAGTAACGGAAATTGTTGTCCATCACGTAACGGCCGTCGGATGCCATCGTGTCGGAGCAGGCGCCCTGATGCAGGATCGCCAAAATCTCGCCGTCGAAGGATCCCGCATCCAGTGCGGCGCGGAAATGTTCCTTGTCAAGATAGTCGGCGATCTCGCTGTCGACCAGATTGCGGAATTTGTCTGCATACGCCAGATTATCGACCGCGAGAATGTCGGTTACGCCGCGTTCATTCAGCGCCCTCACGATGTTGGCGCCGATGAATCCGGCGGCACCGGTTACGACAATGTACATGCCCGCTCCCTCGTTGCAGCATTCATCCGCGCGACAACCGTCCTTTCATACCTGCCCGTCAAACAGTTCTTCCTGCCGTACCACCGCAGTGCCAAGTTTCGCGACCACGATGCCGGCTGCCTTGTTCGCCCAGCGCACCGCTTCGTCCATCGGCCGTCCGCCCGCAAGCATCACCGCCAGTATCGCGATCACGGTGTCGCCCGCACCGCTCACATCGTACACTTCGCGCGCCACGGTCGGCACGTGCACCGGTCCGCTTTCGCGATACAGCGTCATGCCTTCCTCGCTGCGGGTAATCAGCAGCGCTTCCAGTCCGAGATCACGGCGAAGCTTTTGCGCGCGCGCAGTCAGATCGTCTTCGCTTTTCCAGCGTCCGGCCACTTCGCGAAACTCTGTCCGGTTCGGGGTGATCAGGGTCGCGCCCCGGTAGCGCGTGTAGTCGTCGCCTTTCGGATCGACCAGCACCGGCTTGCCGGCGGCGCGGGCCATTTCAATCATGCGCTCGATGTGCCGCAACCCGCCCTTGCCGTAATCCGAAAGCAGTACGACATCCGTCTGCGCCAGACGCAATTCGAAGTCTGCCAGCTTGGTGGCGAGAATCTCGTGCCCGGGCTCGGTCTCAAAATCGATCCGCAGCAGCTGCTGCTGTCTCCCGATCACGCGCAACTTGACGGTGGTCGACAACCCGGGATCGCGATGCAGCTGGGCAGCAATATCTGCCTGCTCGAGCAGCCGCTTCAGGCAGTCGCCGGCCTCGTCGCCACCAACCACCGACAGCAACAGCGGTTTGCCACCAACCGATGCAATATTGAGAGCCACATTCGCGGCGCCGCCCGGGCGCTCCTGCAACCGCGAAACCTTGACAACCGGCACTGGCGCTTCCGGCGATATACGGCTGACTTCGCCGAACCAGTAGCGGTCGAGCATGACATCGCCCACCACCAGCACCCGCGCGGATTGCAAGGACGAAAGATGAAGCCGTGAGGATGAAGTTTCCCCGAACATATTCTTGCTCGTCTGCTTTTTCCCTTCCGCCTTCATCCTTCCGCCCTAATCCTTGTTCCTCACGGCCTTCCGACCGAGAGGTACTCGATCCCCAGGTCGCGGACCATCGGGGAATCATAGAGATTGCGCCCGTCGATCACCACCGGCTGCTTCAGCCGGCGCTTGATCTCCTCGAAGTCCGGGCTGCGGAATTCCTTCCACTCGGTGACGATCACCAGCGCGTCCGCGCCATCCAGGGCGGCGAGCAGCGAATCCGAAAATTTCACGGCCGCCTCGTCTGCATACAACCGCCTGGCCTCGGTAACGGCGACCGGATCATAGGCATGCACCTTCGCGCCGCGCGTCAACAGGCCGTTGATCACGACGCGGCTGGGCGCCTCGCGCATGTCGTCTGTATTCGGCTTGAATGACAGGCCCCAGACGGCAAACGTCTTGCCGTCGAGGTGCTCACCGAATCGAATGCGCACCTTGTCCAGAATCCGCTGTTTCTGCGTGCGGTTCACCTTTTCCACCGCATCGACGATGGTCATCTGCATGCCATACTCGCCGGCAGTGTGTTGCAGAGCCTGGATGTCCTTTGGAAAGCAGGAACCGCCGTAGCCGCAGCCGGCATACAGAAAATGATAGCCGATGCGCGGATCCGATCCGATGCCGAGGCGCACGTTTTCGATATTGGCGCCAAGTTTCTCTGACAGGTTCGCCAGTTCGTTCATGAACGAGATGCGGGTTGCCAGCATGGCATTGGCCGCGTACTTGGTGAGTTCGGCGGAGCGCGTATCCATCACCAGCAGGCGGTCGTGATTGCGGTTGATCGGCGCATACAGCTGCCGCATGATCTGCACCGCCTTGTCGTTGTCGCTGCCGATGACGATGCGATCGGGTCGCATGAAATCCTCGACCGCCGCACCCTCTTTCAGAAACTCGGGGTTGGACACCACGTTGAAGGGGACCCTGGCACCGCGCGTTTTCAGTTCGTCCTCGATGACGGCGCTCACTCTTTCCGCCGTGCCCACCGGAACGGTGGACTTGTCGACGATGACACGATATTCGTTCATCTGGCGGCCGATGTTCCTCGCAGCCGACATGACATACTTCAGATCTGCAGAACCGTCCTGATCGGACGGAGTGCCGACTGCGATGAACTGAACCGTGCCATGGCGAACCGACTTGGCGACATCGGTGGTGAAATGCAAGCGACCGGCGGCGGCATTCCGCCTCACCAGCGTTTCGAGTCCGGGCTCGTAGATCGGCATGCCGCCGGCGTTCAGCAGCTTTACCTTGCTTTCATCCAGATCGAGACATAGCACGTCGTTGCCCAGATCAGCGAAACACGCGCCTGAAACCAAGCCCACGTAGCCCGTGCCGATGACTGTGATTTTCACTGCCTGTTCTCCGAGAAAGCGATCTCGTTATTGATCGTACGCAAGGTGGCCAGCGGATCCGCCGCACGCGCGATCGGGCGCCCGATGACGAGGTAGCTCGCGCCCGATGCGATCGCCGTCGCAGGCGCCATGATACGTTTCTGATCGTCCGCCGCGCTGTCGGTCAGCCGGATGCCGGGAGTGACCCGCAGAAAGTCGCCGCCAAAACGGTCGCGGACAGCACCCGCCTCATGGGCTGAACAGACCACTCCGTCCAGTCCGCATTTGTGGGCGAGCGCAGCCAGGCGCAGCGCCGCCTGCTCCGGCGAGGCATCGATGCCGATATCGCGCAAGTCCTGCTCCGCCAGGCTGGTCAGTACCGTTACCGCGATCAGCTTGGGGGGGCTGTCAAATTCGGAGACCGCGTCACGCGCCGCCTGCATCATTTCGCTGCCTCCGAGTGCGTGTACGTTCAGCATCCAGACGCCGAGCCGCGCGGCCGCGCGGCTGGCCTGCGCGACCGTATTGGGGATATCGTGAAACTTGAGGTCGAGAAACACGTCGTAACCGCGCTCGACGAGTTCCGCGACCAGGCCCGGACCCGCCGAGGTGAAGAGTTCCTTGCCGACTTTTAGCCGGCACAGATCAGGGGAAAGGCGATCAACCAGCGACAGTGCCGCGGCGGCATCGCCGAGGTCCAGCGCCACGATCACCCGCGGGCCGCCAATCACCCGGCGAGCTCCCGTTCTTCCGAGCGTCGCGGAGGATAGGTCTCCCAGCCATTGCAGGCCGGGCAGTGCCAGTAGAACTGCCTGGCTTTGAAGCCGCAGACTTCGCAGCGGTACAGCGCGAGCGAGCGCGTATGGTGATGTACGAGGTTCTTGATCAGCTGCAGGTCGTTGCGGCGCTCGGCTGACGCTTCCATCAGCTGTGCTTCCAGCAACTTGTCGAGCCCGAGCAGTGTGGGATTGCGGGCAAGCTCGTCACGCACGAGGCGATAGGCCGCGTCGCTGCCCCGGTGCTCGAGTTCACCCTGATAGGTGACGTTCACAAGCTCGAGCGAGGGATGCTTCTCCAGATACGCACGCATGAGTTGCAGGCCTTCCTCGGCTTTGCCGAGCTGGCGATACGCACCGAGCAGCTTCTCGGCCACCAGCGGCAGGTAGGCGGGACTCTGCTGCTCGATCTTTCGCCAGGCCTCGATTGCCCGCTGCGGTTGGCCGCGGGCCAGCTCAATGTCTCCGAGCAGAATGTTTGCGCGCGCGCATTTGCGGTTCACGCTCAGCGCTTCGCGCAGGAATTTTTCCGCAGTATCCCAGCGCGAGTGCATCATTTCCTGCGTTGCAAGCTCGCAATAGTAGTTCGCGATGTCTTTCGCGCTCGACTGGCCGGTCACGGCATCCATCCGCCGCGACGTCGTGATTGCTTTCTTCCAGTCTTTCTCCTGTTCGTAGATCTCGAGCAGGAACTTCAAGCCCTGCTGCTCGTACTGCGTTCCGTCCAGCCGGCCGAACAATTCCTCGGCACGATCCAGCAGCCCGGCCTTCAGATAGTCTTGGGCCAGCTCATAGAGGGCCAGCAGGCGTTGACCCGGCGCGAGGTCCGGCCGGTCGAGCAGATTCTGATGCATGCGAATCGCGCGTTCCACTTCGCCACGGCGGCGGAACAGGCTGCCGAGCGCGAAGTGCAGTTCGACCGTTTGCGGATCAACCTTGACGACCTCGATGAAGGCCTCGATCGCCTTGTCGGGCTGCTCGTTCAGCAGGAAATTGAGCCCCTTGAAATACGACATCGGCAGGGCGCGCGACTCGGTGAGAAGTTGCTTGATGTCGATTCGCGCCGCCAACCAGCCGAGCGCGAAGAAAAGCGGAAAACCCAGCAACCACCAGAGTTCGAATTCCATTTAGCGTCCCAGGCGCCGGCTCAGCGCGCATCGGCAGGGGCGGTGGCCTGTGCCCGCAACTGCTTGCGCAGGGCAAGTATCTCCTTTCGCTGACGAAACACATGACCGAGCGTTGCCAGCACGCCGGCCGCTGCGCCGACCGCGAAGATCACCAACAGGATGAACACCAGGGGGGCCTCCCACTGGCTTCCGAGATAGAAGCGCACCACGACCGGCTCGGTATTCTTCAGCGCGAACCCGAGCAAAACCACGAAAACCAGGATCCTGAGCGTCCAGACGACGTATCGCATTTTCTCAGGCAAACGGTCGTCCCGTTCCGCCCTCGTCAGTTAGATATAGCGACACGATCTTACGACAATGCCGCCGGGAAAGCTTCGAACATCGTTGCTTCGCGCCGCCGGAAACGTCTCGCGCGCCCGGAGGCTGGCCAGGACGCGGAGCGGATACCGCCCGGCGAGCCTTACTGCGATTGCTTCAGATCGACCCGCTCGCGCAGTTCCTTGCCAGCTTTGAAATGCGGAACGTACTTGGCCGGGACATGCACCTTCTCACCCGACTTCGGGTTTCGCCCGATGCGCGGTGGGCGGTAATTCAATCCGAAACTGCCGAACCCGCGGATCTCGATGCGATGGCCCTGAGACAGGCTCTTGGCCATCTGATCGAGAATCATCTTGACCGCAAGTTCGGCGTCGTTCGCAACCAGCTGCGGAAAGTGTGACGCCAGTCTCGCTATCAGCTCCGACTTGGTCATGACGCGTCCTATTGCGCTGAGTTTTTGTTGTCCAGCTTCGCTTTGAGCAAGGCACCAAGATTCGTCGTCCCTGCAGTCGAAGTATCCGCCGAATGTTTGTTCACTGCCTCGGCCTCCTCGGCAGCGTCCTTGGCCTTGATGGAGAGGTTGATGTTCCGGTTCTTGCGATCGACATTGATGATCATCACCGAGACCTTGTCGCCCTCTTTCATGTGGCTGCGAATGTCTTCGACGCGATCCCTCGATACCTCCGAGGCGCGCAGATAGCCTTCGACGTCGCCGTCGAGCTGGACTACTGCGCCCTTGGCATCGACGCTCTTCACTTCGCCTTCAACCGTGGAGCCCTTGTCATGCACGGAAACATAGTTGTTGAACGGATCGCCTTCCAGCTGCTTGATTCCGAGCGAGATACGTTCGCGCTCGACGTCGATCGACAGCACCATCGCTTCGACTTCGTCGCCTTTCTTGTACTTGCGAACCGCTTCCTCTCCCGGAATGGACCAGGAAAGATCGGACAGATGCACCAAGCCGTCTATGCCGCCCGGCAGACCGATGAAAATGCCGAAATCGGTGATCGACTTGATCTGTCCCTGAACCTTGTCGCCCTTCTTGAAGTTCTGCGCAAACTCGTCCCACGGATTCGGTTTGCACTGTTTCATGCCCAGGGAGATCCGACGACGATCTTCGTCGATTTCGAGAATCATGACTTCGACCTCGTCGCCTACCTGCACGACCTTGGCCGGGTGTACGTTCTTGTTGGTCCAGTCCATCTCGGAGACGTGCACCAGACCCTCGATGCCCGACTCGACTTCGACGAAGGCGCCATAGTCGGTCAGATTGGAAACCTTGCCGAACAGGCGCGTGCCGGAGGGATAGCGCCTGGACAGGCCGACCCACGGATCCTCGCCGAGCTGTTTGAGGCCGAGCGATACACGATTTTTCTCTTGGTCGAACTTGAGTACTTTGGCGGTGACTTCGTCGCCGACATTGACCACTTCGGTAGGGTGCTTCACCCGGCGCCAGGCCAGGTCAGTGATATGCAGCAGGCCGTCGATTCCACCCAGATCCACGAACGCACCGTAGTCGGTGATGTTCTTGACGATGCCCTTGACCACTGCGCCTTCGTGCAAGGTCTCCAGCAGCTTCTGGCGCTCTTCGCCGAGAGAGGCCTCAAGTACCGCACGGCGGGAGATGACGACGTTGTTTCGCTTGCGGTCGAGCTTGATGACCTTGAATTCGAGCTGTTTGCCTTCGAACGGGTTGGTGTCCTTGACCGGGCGCACGTCCACCAGCGACCCGGGAAGGAATGCACGGATGCCGTTGACCATCACGGTCAGGCCGCCCTTCACCTTGCCATTGACCAATCCCTGCACCAGCCTGCCCTCTTCCATCGCTTTCTCGAGGTCGTGCCACGCGGCGAGCCGTTTTGCCTTTTCGCGCGACAGGCGGGTCTCGCCATAACCATCTTCGAGCGCCTCGATGGCGACCGAGACGTAATCGCCAGGCTTGACCTCGACTTCGCCGCGGTCGTCCTTGAATTCTTCGATCGAAATGTAGCTTTCCGATTTCAGGCCGGCATTCACCACGACGAAGTTCTGGTCGATGCGCACGACTTCCGCGGTGATCACTTCTCCCGCGCGCATCTCCTGCCGTGTAAGGCTTTCCTCGAATAACGCGGCGAAACTTTCGGAGCCGCTGGCGGCGGGGGTTGGGGTTGCTGTTTTCATAGATGAATAAGGGAACTCGTCAAAAACCGTTCACGTACGAACGGGGTTGGTTCTTCAACCCATCCGGAGACCGAAAAACCGGCCTTCGCGGCAAGGTACGCCCGCCGCGTGGTTAAGCTCTCGAATCAGAGGGATGGGGCCTGCGTAACGCCGCTTCGCTCAATCTCAACACTTGATCGATCGATTCATCGATAGAAAGTGTTGTAGTATCAAGAAGTTGCGCGTCAGCGCACTTCTGCAAGGGAGCAACGTTTCTGCCACTGTCGCGTGCGTCGCGTTGCTCTATGTCCTGCAAAAGGGTGCTCAGGTTAGCATCTAAACCTTTTTCTATCAACTGTTTATAACGGCGCTGGGCGCGCGCCTCGGCACTCGCCGTCAGGAAAACCTTCAGCACCGCATCCGGGAATACGACGCTGCCCATGTCGCGGCCGTCCGCCACCAAGCCCGGTGGCGACCGGAACGCCTTCTGCCTGCGCATAAGCGATTGACGCACTTCAGGAATTGTTGCCACCTGAGAAGCAGCGGCAGAAACTGCCTCGGCTCGTATGGCTTCCGTGACGCGCTCCCCGTCCAGATAGATCTCGTCGCCGCGGAACTCGGCGGCCAGGCTCGCTGCCACCCTGGCGAGGCCGCTCGCGTCGGACACCTCGACACCCTTCTTCAGGGCGGCCAGCGCGACCAGCCGGTACAGCGCGCCGCTGTCGAGGTAGTGGAAACCGAGTTTGCGCGCAAGCGCCTGTGCCACCGTGCCTTTTCCCGATCCGGATGGGCCGTCGATAGCAATGACCGGCACCTCGACGATCGCCGCGAAACGCTCGAAGTAGTCCGGAAAGGTCTTCGCCACGCAACCAGGGTCATTGATGCGCACGCGAACGCCGCCGAGCGCGGCCAGCGAGAAGCACATGGCCATCCGGTGGTCGTCATAGGTATCGATCGCGGCATCCGGGAGCAGGCGCCCGTCCGGCGGCTTGATGCAAAGATAATCGGCGCCCTCTTCCACCGTGGCACCGAGCTTGCGCAGTTCCGTGGCCATCGCCGCAATGCGGTCCGTTTCCTTCACGCGCCAGCTGGCGATGTTGCGTAACCGGCTTGGCCCCTGCGCGAATAGCGCCGCCACCGCCAAGGTCATTGCCGCGTCCGGGATGTGGTTCAGATCCAGGTCGATCGCTCGCAGGCCGCCGGACTCCGGCGCGCGAGCCTCAAGCCAGTCTTCACCCGCATTCACCCGCGCGCCCATCGCGGCCAACGCATCGAGGAACTGCACGTCACCTTGGATGCTGGCGCGCCCCACACCCTCCACACGCACCGGGCCGCCGCCGATGGCGCCCGCTGCCAGAAAATACGACGCCCCCGATGCATCGCCCTCGACCGTAATGGTCCCCGGACTGCGATAGGTGCTTGCAGACGGGATGACGAAAACGGACTCGCCGTTGCGCTCGACGGTGACCCCGAACTGTTCCATCAGCCTGATCGTCAGATCGACGTACGGCCGCGAGATCAGCTCGCCGTCCACCCGCACAGTGACGCGCTCGCCGCCAAGCGGCAACGCCAGCAGAAGCGCCGTAAGGAACTGGCTGGAGACATTGCCGCGCACCCGCACCCCGGCACCGGCATGGATCTGTGCCGGCCGGATATCCAGCGGCGGATAGCCCTCTGTGCCGAGATAGCGGATGTCGGCACCCAGCGTACGCAGGGCATCGACCAGATCGCCGATCGGACGCTCATGCATGCGCGGGACACCGGAAAGGCGGTATTGCCCGCCGCAAAGCGCCAGCACAGCGGTGAGCGGACGCAATGCGGTTCCGGCATTGCCAAGGAACAGATCAGCCTCTTTCGCGGGAATCTTGCCGGCGCAACCGTCCACCTGCCAGTCCCCGATGCCTGCACGCTTTACCGGTATGCCCAGCTTGTCGAGCGACTGCAACATGCGCTCGGTGTCGTCGGACACCAGCAGATTCCGGATGCGGGTGACGCCGCTCGACAAAGCCGCCAGCAGCAGCACGCGGTTCGAGATGCTTTTCGACCCCGGCAGACGTACCGTGCCGGCCGCACCGTAGAACGGGCCGAGGTCGAGGTATGCGTTGTCTGTGATCAAGACCTGCCTCGCAGCCAGGCCCCGCGCGCATTGCGCGCGGATTCGAACACGCGTTGCACCGCGTCGGCGTCGCCCGCGCGGATTCGCGCTGACAGGTCGGCAAGCGAGCGCTGAAAGCGATCGATATCGTCGGCAAGCAGATCGCGGTTGGCCATGCAGATGTCGCGCCACATTTCCGGGGAGCTGCCTGCAATCCGCGTGAAGTCGCGGAACCCGCTAGCGGCAAAGCCGAACAGTTCGTCCGCTCCGTCGCTCGATGCGATCAGTTCGACAAGGGTATAGGCCAACGCGTGTGGCAGATGGCTGACCGCGGAGAAAATCCGGTCGTGCTGCTCCGGCTGCATGCGGATCACCTGCGCACCGCACGCGGACCACATCGCCTCGACCTTGCCGATCGCGCCCGGATCGCTTTCCTCGAGCGGTGTCAGCACCACGCGCTTGCTCTCGAACAGGGACGCGCTGGCCGCTTCCACACCTGTGAGCTCTGCGCCCGCGATCGGATGTCCGGGCACCACGCTCGCAGCGCGCGCGCCGGCCGCGCGACGCACCGCAGCCACGAAATCGCGCTTGGTGCTGCCGGCATCCGTGACCACCACTCCGCTTTCAATCGTGGGCCGCAGCGCGGCGAGCACGCTGTCGTTCTGGCTGACCGGGACCGCCATCAGCACCAGGTCGGCGTCCATTGCGGCATCCTGCGCGGAATCGGAAGCGGAGTCGATCACGCCGAGTTCCAGCGCGCGCTCGATGTTTGCGCTGCCGCGGCCAACCCCGACCACATGCTGCACCCGTCCGGCTTTGCGCAGGCACGCGGCAACCGACCCTCCGATCAGGCCGACGCCGATCACTACGAGTTTGCGAATATGGAAATCGTCCACTGGGTCCCCCGGTCGCGAGAGCTGCACAACCTGACGCAGGTTCAGCCGCAGCCGGCAAGCGCCTGTGCGAGCGCCTCCAGAAAGCGCGTGTTCTCCTGTTCCAGGCCGATCGACACGCGCAAATGCTCCGGCATGCCGTAGGCGCCGACCGGGCGCACGATCACGCCAAGGCGCAGCAGTTCACGGTAAATGCGCTGCGCCTCGCCGACCCGCACGCTGACAAAGTTTGCGCGGGATTCGATCCAGTCCAGGCCGAGGCTACGGAATCCAGTGGCGAGCTGTATCATTCCCGCCCGATTCAGCTCATAACTCCGCTGCAGGAAAGCCACGTCGTCCAGTGCTGCCACCGCCGCTGACTGCGCGATGTTGCTGACGTTGAACGGTTGTCGCACCCGATTCATCAGATCGGCCACTTCGGGATGCGCAATCGCGTAGCCGACACGCAGTCCGGCGAGGCCGTAGGCCTTGGAAAATGTCCGCGTGACCAGGAGGTTCGGGAAAGCCCCGATCCACTTTATGCTTTCGGCCCGCTCTTCCGGCGCGAGATACTCGTTGTACGCCTCGTCCAGAACAACCAGCACACGTGACGGCACACGCTCGACGAAACGCTTCACGGCGTCAGGCGCAATCCAGGTTCCCGTCGGGTTGTTCGGGTTGGCAACGAACACGATGCCGGTATCGTCTCGAATCGCCGCAACCATTGCATCCAGGTCATGGCCGAAGCCGGACGCCGGGACTTCTATTCCCGTTGCCCCAGTCGCCTGCGTGGCCAGCGGATACACCGCAAAAGCATGCTGCGAAAAGACTGCGGACGTTCCCGGTGCCAGAAACGCGCGCGCCGCCAGTTCGAGGACGTCGTTCGAACCATTGCCGAGCACCAGATTTTCCTGCACGACGCCCAGCCGGGCACACAGCGCCCGCTTGAGTTCGTAACCGTTGCCATCCGGATAGCGACCAACCTCCGTCAGTGCCTGGCGCATCGCCGCGATGACTTTCTCGCCCGGGCCGAGCGGGTTCTCGTTGGAGGCCAGTTTGACGATGTTGCGTTCATCCAGCCCGAGTTCGCGCGCCAGCTCCGAGGTCGGTTTGCCCGGCTGGTACGGAGCGATCGCGCGCACATAGGCCGGTGCGTGTTCGCACAAGTCCGGACGCTCTGCGATGGTCCGTGGATCGTTCACGAAATCGACACCGGATAGGATCCGAGAATCTTGAGAAATGCAGCACGTTCACGGATTTCGTCTAGAGCCCGTGCGACGTTGTCGAGTCCCTGGTGCCCCTCGATATCGACGAAGAAAACGTACTCCCATAGGCCCGTCCGGGACGGACGCGACTCGAGGCGGGTCATGCTGACATGGTTCTGCGCAAGCGGCGTCAGCAGTTCGTGGATGGCTCCCGGGCGGTTGCGCGCCGACATCACGAACGAGGTCTTGTCTTTCCCTGATGGTGGCACGTCCTGCTTTGCTATTACCGCAAAGCGCGTGGTGTTGTTCGGCTCATCCTCGATGTTCGCCGCCAGTACCGCCAGACCATAATGTTCCGCTGCGGTTCTGCCCGCGATCGCAGCCGATCCGGAATCTTCGCTGGCGAGGCGCGCAGCCTCTGCATTGCTTGCAACCGGCACGCGTTCGGCCTTCGGGCAGTTCTGATTCAGCCAGCGGTTGCATTGCGCGAGGCTCTGCGTATGGGAATAGATGCGCTTGATCTCGGATGCGACAGTCGCCCGGCTCAACAGATTCTGATGCACCGGCAACAGGACTTCGCCGCACATCCGCAGCGGCGTGGAAAGCAGCAGATCAAGAGTGCGGCCCACCGCGCCCTCGGTCGAGTTCTCTATGGGCACGACGCCATAGCCGACCGCGCCGGACTCCACTGCCCGAAAGACATCGTCGATCGAGGCAGAAAACGCCACGGGCGCGTGCGTCCCGAAATGCTTGATCACAGCCTCTTCGCTGAACGTGCCCTTTGGCCCGAGGCAGGCTGCCGAGAGCGAATCCTCCAGCGCGCGACAGGCGGAAATGATCTCGGTGAACAGCCGGGTCACCGACGCTCCGGGAAGCGGCCCGGGATTATGTTCGGCAATCCGGCGCAAAACCTGCGCTTCCCGCTCGGGCCGATACACCACTGCTTCGCCTTTGATCTTGCCGATATCGCGTGCCAGGCCTGCGCGCTCGTTCACCAGCCTCAGGATCTCGAGATCCAGCGCGTCTATGCGTTCGCGAAGCTTTGCGAGTGCGTCAGCCATCTGGCTGCTCGAGCGGCAGATAGCGCACACCGAGCACCCCGGAAATGGCGACGATGTCGCGGATCACCGCGTCGGGCACGGGGCTGTCGACATCGACCAGGGTGTAGGCCATGTCGTGTCTGGATTTGTTGATCATGTTGTGAATATTCAGGCCGGCATTCGCCACCGCGGTGGAAATCTGGCCGACCATGTTCGGCACGTTCGCGTTGGAGATGCCGAGCCGGTAAGCCGATTCGCGCGCCATGACTACTTCCGGAAAATTCACTGCGTTTCGGATGTTGCCATGTTCGAGGTAGTCGCGCATCTGATCGACCACCATCACCGCGCAATTGTCTTCGGCCTCCCGCGTGGAGGCACCCAGATGCGGCAGCGCAATGACGTTCGGGTTGCCGACGAACTGCGGGCCGGGAAAGTCGCAGACATAGTATTTCAGGCGTCGGGATGTCAGCGCCTCCAGTACGGCATCACGCTCGACAACGCCTTCCCGCGCAAAATTCAGCAGGACCGCGCCGTTTTTCATCAGCCCGAGCTTCTGCGCATTGAGCAGCTCGCGCGTGGAATCCAGCAGGGGCACATGAACGGTGACGAAATCCGAGACGCGCAACAACTCTTCGATGCTGTGCGCCTTGCGCACCTGGGACGGCAGCCCCCATGCGGCATCGACGGTAATTTCGGGGTCGTATCCGATGACATTCATGCCGAATTTGATGGCCGCGTCGGCGACCAGGCTGCCGATCCGGCCCAGTCCGACGACGCCGAGCGTTCGTTGCGGCAACTCGACACCCGCGTAATTTTTCTTACCTTTTTCGACCAGCCGGTCAATCTCTTCATCGCTGCCGGATAGAGCATCGACGAACCGGATCGCGGGCACCAGGTTGCGCGCCGCCATCAGCAGACCGGCGATCACCAGCTCCTTGACCGCATTGGCATTTGCTCCCGGCGCATTGAACACCGGCAACCCACGGGCGCTCATGGCGGCGACCGGGATATTGTTGGTGCCAGCACCCGCGCGTCCGATCGCCTTTACCGAAGCCGGGACTTCCATGGAATGCATGTTGTGCGAGCGCACCAGTATGCCGTCGGGGTTATCGACCTGGTCGGAAACCGTGTAGTTCCCGGGCAGACGCTTCAGACCGACATGCGAGATGTTATTGAGCGTCAGGATACGCAGCGGTTCAGCCATGCGCCGCCTCAAATTCGCGCATGAAATCCACCAGCGCACGGACGCCCTCCGCAGGCATGGCGTTGTAGATCGAAGCACGCATGCCGCCGACGGATCGATGCCCTTTCAACTGCACCAATCCGCGGCCCTTGGCTTCCTTCAGGAAGGCCTCGTCCAGCGACTCGTCCTTGAGGCGAAACGGGACGTTCATCCTCGATCGGTCTTCCACGGCCACCGGCGATTCATAGAATGCCGTCGAATCGATGTAGTTGTAGAGCATCCCGGCTTTTGCAATATTCTCCTGCTCCATCGCCGCGAGACCGCCCTTTCGCTTCAGCCACTGGAACACCAGCCCCGCAATGTAGATCCCGTACGTCGGCGGCGTGTTGTACATCGAGCCGTTCTCGGCATGGATCCGGTAATCCATCATTGCCGGCGTATTTTTCGGAGCGTGCCCCACAAGATCGTCGCGCACGATGACAATCGCGAGCCCGGCAGGACCGATGTTCTTCTGCGCGCCGGCATAGATCAGTCCGTAGCGTGACACATCGACCGGGCGCGAGAGAATGTGTGAGGACATGTCCGCCACCAGCGGCACCGTGCCGGTTTCGGGCGTGCAGTGAAACTCGACTCCGCCGATCGTCTCGTTGCTGGTGATATGAAGGTAGGCCGCCCGGGGATCCGGCTTCCAGGCCGACTGCTGCGGGACGTAACTGAAATTACGATCCTCGCTGCTCGCGGCCACATTGACCGCGCAGAACTTTCGAGCCTCCGCAATTGCCTTCTTCGACCACTCTCCGGTATGAACGTAGTCTGCACTGTTCCCGCCGCGCAGCAGATTCAGCGGCACCATCGCAAACTGCGCAGTGGCGCCACCCTGGAGAAACAGCACCTTGTAATTTCCGGGGATCGCGAGCAGCTCGCGCAAGTCGGTTTCCGCCGCCTCCGCTATGGACATGAACTCCTTGCCGCGATGGCTCATCTCCATTACCGACATGCCCGACCCTCGCCAGTCGAGCATCTCGTCGCGCGCCTGTGACAGCACTTCCTCCGGCAGCACCGCGGGACCGGCGCTGAAATTGACGACTCTTCCCACTTTATGTGTTCCCTGCGTAGTCAGGACGAATAGAACAGAACGGTCCGCAATCAGTCGCTGGCGCTGCCAGCATCACCTTCCGGCTTCTGCGGGTCGTCTTCATCGGGGTCCGCGGGGGCCGTTTCCGCATCGGGGCCGACATTCGATGCGTCGTTGCCGTTGGCTTCGTCGTCACGGTCGACGATCTTCTCCAGACCCGCGAGTTTCTCGTCTTCGCCCAGATTGATGAGGGTAACGCCTTGTGTCGCCCGGCCCATCTCTCGTATCTCGTTCACCCGCGTGCGAATCAATACCCCGCGCGTGGTGATCAGCATGATCTCGTCGTCAGGCTCCACCAGTTTCGCAGCAACCACCCGGCCGTTTCTGGCCGTGGTCTGAATGGCGATCATCCCCTGCGTGCCACGGCCATGTCGGGTGTATTCGACGACCGGGGTGCGTTTCCCGTAGCCATTCTCGGTCGCGGTCAGTACCGCGAGCCTTTCATCCTGCGCTACCACCAGAGAAATAACCTGCTGGCCTTCCACCAGCCTCATGCCACGCACGCCGCGGGCAGTGCGCCCCATTGCCCGGACATCCTGCTCCGAGAAACGCACCGCCTTGCCGGCATCGGAGAACAGCATGATGTCGTGATGGCCGTTGGTCAGCGCCACTGCGATCAGATAATCGCCCTCGTCCAGGTCGACCGCAATGATCCCCATCTGCCGCGGCCGCGAAAAATCGGACAACGGTGTTTTCTTCACCGTTCCGTTGGCGGTGGCCATGAACACGTAATGATCGTCATCGAACTCGCGTACAGGAAGGATGGCTGTGATCTTTTCGCCATCCACCAGCGGCACCATGTTCACGATCGGTTTGCCGCGGCTGGTTCTTCCGCCCTGCGGGACCGCGTAGACCTTGAGCCAGTACATCCGGCCCCGGCTCGAAAAGCACAGGATGTAATCGTGGGTATTGGCCACGAACAGGCTGTCGATGAAATCGTCTTCCTTGGTGGTTGCCGCCTGCTTGCCGCGCCCTCCACGTTTTTGCGCGCGGTAGTCTGCGAGCGGCTGCGCCTTGATATATCCGGTGTGCGACAGCGTAACGACCACATCTTCCGGAGCGATGAGGTCCTCCAGCGCGATCTCTTGCGTGTTGACCTCGATTTCGCTGCGCCTGGCATCGCCGAACTGGTCCCTGGTCTGGTTCAGCTCGGTCGAAATAATGTGCGTGATTCGGGCAGGGTTGGCGAGAATGTCGCGCAGATCCGCGATGTTCTCCATCACCTCGCGATACTCGTTTGCAATCTTCTCCTGCTCCAGCCCGGTCAAGCGCTGCAGCTGCATCTCCAGAATGCGCTGGGCCTGAACGTCGGAAAGCCGATACCCGTCGTCGGTCGGCCCATAATCGGGGGCCAGGTCTTCCGGACGCGATGCCACTATATCCGTGCGGGAGAGCATTTCCTCCACCAGCGTCGAGCGCCAGGTCCGCGCCAACAACTGCTGTTTCGCCTCGACCGGGCTCGGCGCCGCCTTGATCAGCGCGATGATCTCGTCGACATTGGACAGGGCGACCGCAAGTCCCTCCAGGATATGCCCGCGTTCCCGCGCCTTGCGCAGTTCGAACACCGTGCGCCGGGTGATGACTTCGCGGCGGTGGCGCAGGAATTCCTCGATGATCTGCTTGAGGTTGAGCAGCCGCGGCCGTCCGTCGACCAGCGCGACCATGTTCATCCCGAACGTATCCTGCAGCTGCGTCTCTTTGTACAGGTTGTTCAGGATTACTTCCGGCATCTCGCCGCGCTTGAGCTCGAGCACCACGCGCATCCCGGACTTGTCGGACTCGTCGCGGATCTCGGCAATGCCGTCGATTTTTTTCTCCCGCACGAGTTCGCCAATGCGCATCAGCAGGACGGACTTGTTGACCTGATAGGGAAGTTCATCGACCACGATCGCCTGACGGCCGCCCTTCTCCATCTCTTCGAAGTGCGTACGTGCACGAATGACCACCCTGCCGCGCCCGGTGCGATAGCCTTCGCGGATGCCTGCCGTGCCGTAAATGATCCCGCGCGTGGGAAAATCGGGGCCAGGCAGGATCTCGATCAGTTCGTCGATGCCGATTTCCGGATTCTCAAGCGTCGCCAGGCAGGCATTGATGACTTCGTCGAGATTGTGGGGCGGCACGTTGGTCGCCATGCCCACCGCGATCCCCGCCGACCCGTTGATCAGCAGATTCGGGATGCGGGTGGGAAGGACCGACGGCTCAAGCTCCTTGCCGTCATAGTTCGGGACGAAGTCGACAGTCTCCTTGTCGAGGTCCGCGAGCATCTCCGACGCGATGCGCTCGAGCCGGCATTCGGTATAACGGTAGGCGGCGGCGGAATCGCCGTCGACGGACCCGAAGTTGCCCTGCCCGTCTATCAGCGGATAGCGCATCGAAAAGTCCTGCGCCATGCGCACCAGCGACTCGTAGGTCGCCGCGTCGCCGTGCGGGTGGTATTTGCCGAGCACGTCGCCCACTACCCGGGCGCATTTCACGTACGGCCGGTTCCACACCGTGTTCGATTCGTACATTGCGAACAGGATGCGACGATGAACTGGCTTGAGGCCATCCCGCACATCCGGCAGGGCGCGCCCGACGATTACACTCATCGCATAATCGAGATACGAACGGCGCATCTCCTCTTCGAGGCTTACAGGAAGGGTTTCCTTGGCAAACTGCTCCATCTGGATCTAGGTCGTCACTTGGTTTGTCTGGCCTCGCGGGAGGCTCCCGTGGGGCGGCATGGGTAACCGCGAATAGTCAGGAAAAGTCAAAAGGTGTCAAAACACGGCGGTCACGATGCAGGCTGGCGGAAGTGGGCGCGGAAAAAAGTGCAACGATATCATATGGAAGCAAGACAGACCAGTTGAATGGCTGTATATTTGCGCCTTGACACCCCCGCGCTGCCGCCGGGCTCCACATCGCATTGCTTCGTCATGAAAACGCGTTGTAAGGACTCGGGAAGACGAGAGATAATTAGTCCGCTTTTTGAATTGCTCCCCCCCAAGAAGGAGATGATGTGATGCGACGAAATACCAACCGCCTGCTGATGTTGCTGATCGGCGCCGCGGTTGCCGCGTGTTCGACTCAGACCGAACGCGGCAGCACCGGAGTCGGTGCCGAAACCACACCACCGCCCGCCGAGGCCGTAAGCACCCCCCCTGCCGACCCCGGTCCGCTTCCGGAGCCTGAGGAAGTACAGTTCAGTGAAGCACCGTTGCCGGAAGCACCTGAGCCTGAGCCAGAGCCCGAACCAGAGCCTGTAGTAATCGAGCAGGAGGTGGCCGATTTCCCCATCACCGAATATGCGCTCCCCGATGAGCCCGTAGAGGCGGAAGTTGACGAGTTGGGTCCGGTTGCGGAACCCGAGCCGATTTACTATCCCGAGCAGGATCTCGGCGACGAGGATCTCGGTGTAAGCGAGCCCGAGTTGTACTACCCGGAACAGGATCTGGCAGAGGCCGATACCGGTGTAAGCGAACCTGAGACCTTCTACTATGATCAGGAACTGCCGGAGCAGGATCTCGGCGTAAGCGACCCCACGACTTACTACGACTACCCGGGTCCCGTGGTTACGGTGGAGTTTGCAACCGAACCGCTGTTCAACTTCGACAAGTACGACATCCGTTCCGACCAGATCACGAAATTGGACGAGTTCGTGTCGAACATCAGCGACCTGACCTATGAAACCATCTGGGCAGTCGGCCATGCCGACCGGATCGGAACGGTTACATACAACCAGGGGCTGTCTGAGCGCCGGGCGAATTCGATCAAGTCCTACCTTGTCCGCCAGGGTATTCCCGCCAACAAGATTCGCACTCTGGGCCGCAGCAAGCACTCACCGGTAACGGGAAGCGCCTGCGAAAATGAACGCGGACAGGAATTGATCTCCTGCCTGCAACCCGACCGGCGTGTCGAACTGTCGGTGACGGGAACCAAAGCCGAATAACAGAGAATCTTTAAAAACGTGTGACTCTAAGGCCCTGCACCCGCAGGGCTTTTTTTTGGTGAAACGTGATGCCGAACACCGAAAAACCCGAATCTGTCGAACTGATTATCGAGCCGCGCTGGATCATTCCGATCGAACCTCAGGGCGCGGTCCTCGATGGGCATGCTGTGGCCATTTCCAGCGGCAATATCGTCGCCGTGCTGCCGTTGGAGGAAATGCGTGCGCGCTACACCTCACGCGAAACCAGGAAACTCGACCAGCATGTCTTGATCCCCGGTCTGGTAAATCTGCACACACATGCTGCCATGACCCTGATGCGCGGACTCGCTGACGATCTCGCGCTCAGGGACTGGCTGGAGAATCACATCTGGCCAACCGAAGGCAAACATGTGTCGCCACAGTTCGTATACGACGGCACGCTGCTGGCCTGCGCGGAAATGCTGCGCGGGGGCGTGACTTGTTTCAATGACATGTACTTCTTCCCGGAGATGGCTGCGCGCGCCGCGCTGCAGGCGAGAATGCGTGCCGCGCTCGGAGTCATCCTGATCGAGTTTCCAACAGCCTATGCGAGTGACGCGCAGGACTATCTGCGCAAGGGCCTGGCCGCACGCGATGAGCTGAAGGACGAACCGCTGCTTTCATTCTGCATGGCGCCGCATGCCCCCTACACCGTGCACGACAAGAGCTTCGATCAGGTGGTCACTCTCGCGGAGCAATTGCAGATACCCATCCACCTCCACGTGCACGAGACCCGGCACGAAATTGAGGAAAGCATCAGGCAGCACGGACGACGACCGCTCGAGCGGCTCAGCCAACTCGGTTTGCTTGGTCCGGGGCTGATCGCCGTTCACTCGGTGCATCTCGAACAAGCGGAGATTGCACTGCTAGCAAAGCACGGCTGCTCGATCGCGCATTGCCCCGCATCCAATCTCAAGCTCGCGAGCGGATTCGCACCGATTGGAAGGCTGCTCGAAGCGGGAGTCAACGTTGGTATTGGCACCGATGGTGCGGCCAGCAACAATCGGCTCGACATCCTCTCCGAACTGCGGCTTGCAGCACTGATTGCAAAGGCCGGTTCCGGTGATCCGACGACACTTTCCGCGCATGCGGCGCTACGCATGGCAACACTTGCCGGCGCCCGGGCACTGGGCCTCGACTCGACCATCGGCTCAATCGAACCCGGAAAGTCCGCGGATCTCGTGGCCCTGAACTTGTCCGCATTGGAACTGTCTCCTTGCTACGATCCCGCATCACATCTGGTGTATGTCGCCGAAAGGCGACACGTATCCCATGTATGGGTGCGCGGGGCGTTGCTTTGCGAGAACGGGAAGCTCACTCAGATGGATGAATTGGAACTCGCGGCAAAAGCAGGACAGTGGCATGACCGCATATCGATGCAGTAACAAGAACCTTCTGGAATCAGATGATCAACGTCGACCCAGCTGAACTGAACAAATTCAGCCAACTGGCGCATCGCTGGTGGGACCCGCACAGCGAGTTCAAGCCACTGCACGAGATCAACCCGCTGCGCCTGGGCTATATCGATGAGCGCACCGGGCTGAAAGACAAGAAAGTGCTCGACGTCGGTTGCGGTGGCGGCATACTTGCAGAAGCCATGGCGGAACGGGGGGCGCATGTCACGGGCATCGATCTGGCGGATAAGCCGCTGAAAGTTGCGCAGCTTCATCTTCTCGAAAGCGGAGTAAAGGTCGACTACCGGAAAGTCGCGGTGGAAACTCTGGCGCAGGAAATGCCCGGGACTTACGACGTGGTGACGTGCATGGAGATGCTGGAACACGTACCCGATCCGGCGAGCACGGTAAGGGCCTGCGCGAAACTGCTCAAGCCAGATGGATGGTGCTTCTTCGCCACCATTAACCGCAACCCAAAGTCGTATCTGTTCGCGGTCATCGGCGCGGAATACGTGCTGAAACTCTTGCCCAGGGGGACTCACGACTATGCAAAGTTCATCAAGCCGTCAGAGCTTTCCGGTTTCTGTCGCAGCAGCGGATTATCGGTTGCAGGTGCGATCGGGATGACCTACAACCCGATTACAAGGGTGTATTCTCTGGGCAGCGATGTTTCCGTGAATTACATCCTGTCGGCGCGTCCAACGCTGACCTGATCATGCAACGCTGCGGCATCACAGCAGTCGCAAATTAATGCAGGTATACAAACACATAACATTGAGGAGCTAAATATGAAAATCCGAAGCTTGATTCTTACCACGGCAATCGGCATGGTCGTGTTGCTGCAAGGTTGCGGGCTCAAGCCACAGTATCTTCACCTTGACCCACCGGTATCCGCAAGCAGCCAGCAGACGGGTGACGGATCCCTCATCGGCCTTGCAGTTAACGATCTGCGCACCGACGAGAAACTGGGTGAAGTCGGCGACCCCCTGAACGAGATGGTCGGCGTATATTTAACCGAGGACTTCCGTCCTGCGATATACAAGCGCGTCTCGAAAGCCTTGACGGATCTGGGTTTCGAGATTGTGCCGTACAGCGATGCGATGATTCGCTGGATACAGATCGACATCAAGAGCCTGGAGTTGACCTCCGAGAAAACGGCCTTCAATTTCGAGACCGAATTACGGGCGGAAGTTGGCGTGCGCGGTGCGGGCCAGAACGAAACCTACGACCGAGCGTTCTTCGTCCGCACCTTCCAGGAAACGGCGACACCGCCCTACGCCAGACACAGCAACGAGCTCGTGAACTCCGCTGTTTCGCAGGCACTGACAGACGCGCTCACGGATCAACAATTGATGGGTATGCTGACACGCTAAACGTGTCTGGGTGCCTCTCCGGCCGGGCCTGACCCGGCCGTTTTTTTGGCCTACGCACGTGGATCGAAATTACCGTTACCTCACTGTCCTGTTCGACCTGGATGGAACCCTCGCGGACACCGCGAGCGACCTGGGATTCGCACTCAATCTGCAATTGCAGGAACGCGGGCGCGCTACAGTACCGGACGAACTGATCAGGCCGCATGCCTCCTCGGGCGCGCGCGGGCTGCTTCGGCTCGGATTCAATCTCGAGGTCGACGCGCCCGAGTTCCAGGCAATGCGCAGCGAGTTTCTCGATCTGTACGCGGAAAACCTTGCCCGCACCACTACCCTGTTCCCCGGCGTTGCGGAGTTGCTGGACGGCATTGAAGCGCGCGGTCTGAGCTGGGGTATTGTCACCAACAAACCCGAGCGGTTCACGTTTCCCTTGCTGGAAGCTCTCAATTTGCACCAGCGCGCGGCATGCGTAGTTTGCGGCGATACCACCGCGCGCCCGAAACCCGACCCTGCCCCGTTGCTGCACGCGTGCGCCCTGTTGAACCAGCCGCCCGGTGCATGCATCTACATAGGCGATGACGAGCGCGATGTCGTCGCCGCCATCGCGGCAGGTATGGATTCCGTGGTCGCGCTCTACGGTTATCTTGGCGAGGACAGTGACCCGCGGTCCTGGGGTGCTAATGCCTCCATCGAGGACCCGCGCGACCTGCTCGCATTTCTCGACGGGCACGAAGCTCGCATCTGATAGAATTCTTCTGTATCCGGGTTGAACCTCCGGGTATGTGTCACCATATGAGTACTTGAGTTTTTGGGGGCGACCTGGCTTCGACGTGGGTCGCGAAGCAGTGCAGTGCATGCCAAGGTCCAGTCACCTTGTAAATCAGCTGGACAACGAATAGTCGCCAACGACGATCGTTACGCTCTAGCCGCTTAATACCGGCTGGACTCCGCACCGGTTTTCTCACGGGTCGGGCTGGGCAACCAGCAGCGGAGTCATATACGTGAGATCGTGCCTGATGGGGTTACTTCATCCGGCATTAAATCCAAGGTAACTCGCTTCGTCACAGCCCGTCGGTCGGCGGTGATGCGGTTAAATCAAACGGCCAGACTACGCATGTAGTACTGTCTGTGTAGGGCTTGCGGACGCGGGTTCGATTCCCGCCGCCTCCACCAACACCCCTTCCAAGGGGAACCAAAGAAGTCCAACAACCCACTGTCCCCAGTGGGTTTTTTCTTGTATATTGTCCGGCATGGTCCTATGCCATCCGATGCGATCTGCCCCCAAATGTGGGGCATTTTTGGGGGCATCTGGGACACCGCGATGGGAGATGCCCCCAAATGCCGCTGACCGACGTTGCTGTCCGCTCCACCAAGCCGCAGGCCAAGATCGTGAGGCTGTTCGACGGTGGTGGCCTGTACCTGGAAGTAAGCCCGGCCGGCGGAAAGTGGTGGCGCTTGAAGTACCGCTTCGGGGGCAAGGAGAAGCGCCTTGCATTGGGCGTTTATCCGGACGTGAGCCTAAAGGCCGCGCGCGAAAAGCGAGATGCTTTCCGGAAACAGGTTGCCGCAGGCATCGACCCCGGTCAGGCACGTAAAGCGGAGAAGCTGGCTCGCGCCGGTGCAGAGAGCTTCGAGGCCATCGCACGCGAATGGCACGCCAAGTTCTCCCCAACGTGGGTTTCCAGCCACGGCGATCGGATTATTCGACGCCTTGAGAACGACTTGTTCCCATGGCTGGGCAACCGCCCGATTGCGGAGATCAAGGCCCCCGAACTGCTGGCAGCGCTGCGCCGGATCGAGAGCCGCGGCGCGCAAGAAACAGCACACCGTGCGATGCAGAACTGCGGCCAGGTATTCCGCTATGCCGTGGCCACCGGCCGCGCCGAGCGGGATCCAACCGGCGATCTGCGCGGCGCCCTGCCCCCGCCAAAGGAAAAGCACCACGCCTCGATCATCGAACCAAAGCGCATCGGTGAGTTGCTCCGGGCGATCGACGACTACGAGGGCTACTTCGTTACGAAATCCGCGCTGCGGCTCGCACCTCTCGTGTTCGTGCGGCCGGGAGAACTGCGCAGATCACAGTGGCCGGAGATCGACCTCGAGAAGGCCGAATGGCGCATTCCCGCCGAGCGGATGAAGATGCGCGAGCAGCACATCGTGCCACTGTCAAAGCAAGCGGTTGCCATCCTCCGCGAATTGGAGCCGCTGACCAACCGAGCGATCCCTTCCAGGCCCAATGCGCCGCGCTATGTCTTTCCCGGCACGCGCTCCAGGGAAAGACCCATGAGCGAGAACGCCGTCCTCGCGGCGCTGCGACGCATGGGTTACACCAAGGACGAGATGACCGGCCACGGCTTCCGCAGCATGGCATCGACGCTCCTGCACGAACAGGGCTGGAACCATCAGGTCATCGAACGCCAGCTCGCACACGCCGAGCGCAATGCGGTGAGCGCAGCCTACAACTTCGCCGAACATCTGCCCGAGCGGCGCAAGATGATGCAGGCATGGGCAGATTACCTGGATGCGCTCAAGGCCAGCGCGGACGTGATCCCGATCCGCCGATCAGGTTGACGCCCTCGGAAGTCCCTGGCCTTTGACGGCGTAACTTGCTATGATGTGCCCACTACTACCCCGGTGGTTTCGCTGCCGGGCGCGGGGCCTCTTCGGAGGCCCTTGCTTTTTCGGGGGATGAAAGACTATGGCGAAAGGCCCCTACCGCACCATCGTCTATGTGGACGGCTTCAATTTCTACTACGGTGCGATCCGGGGCACGCCATGGAAGTGGCTCGATCTGGAGGCGTTCTTCCGCAAAGCGCTCGGTCCGCAGAACACGCTGGTGAAGGTCAAGTATTTCACCGCCCGCATTCAGCCTTCGCCCAACGACCCCAACGTTCAAGACCGGCAGGACGCTTACCTGCGTGCCCTGAAGGCCCACTGCCCGCTTGTTGAGTTGTACTACGGGCATTTCTTGCGTCACCGGATTTCCATGGAGCATGCCAAACCGCCGCCGGCGAGCGTCGAAGTGTGGAAGAACGAGGAAAAAGGCTCGGACGTGAACCTTGCCCTGCACGTCCTCAACGACGCTTGGCAGAACGCCTACGACTGCGCGGTCATAGTGTCCAACGACTCCGATCTCGCCGAATCCCTGCGCATGGTGAAGGCACAGAATCACAAGCTCATCGGTCTGGTCACGCCCGGCGCGCCGTTGCGCAAGACCTCACGCCAGCTCAGGCAGCACGCGGATTTCGTGAAGCCCATCCGCACCTGGATGCTGAAATCGAGCCCGCTCCCCGATCCCATTCCCGGTACGACGATCCACAAGCCGGCGAACTGGTGAACCGTGGGGAGCACCCTCGAGGTGCGGACGGGAAGCGCGGCGCGAGCACGGGGAACGCAAACCGCGCGAGCGGCTAAAACCCCACGCGCAGCGATGCGCCGGGCGGGCGAGGAGGGATCAAGCCACGGTTCCACCCTCATTGTGCTGCTGGCGGGCGGCGACAAACGGACACAGTGAAAGGACATCGAACGTGCGCAAAGCTACTGGCAGGACTGGACGCAGCGCAAAGCGCGCTAAGGCCGCCCCTTCGCGCCCGTTCCGTGTGGCGGATCACCTGAAAACCGAGGCCGAGCGCGCCGCTTATCTCGAAGCCTTACTCGAAGACGGCGATGCTCGCATCATCACCCTCGGGTTGCGCGAACTGGCGGAATCCGCTGGCGGCATGGCCATCCTCGCCGAACGCACCGGCCTGTCGCGCGAGACGCTTTACCGCACGCTCTCCGCGAACGGTAATCCGCGTCTGGATACCTTGTCCGCCTTGCTGCACGCGATGGGCCTGCGGCTGAGCGTTAAGCCTGCGGGAGAAGTTGCCGCGCGTTGACGCATACGACTTAGAACTGATCCGGCGTAAGTGCCATGTCCTGCAGCGAGATCATGCCCGGCAACCAGTAGCCGCGAGCAACGGCTCAAAATCCAAGCGCCATATTTCCGTACAATCTTCTTCGCGCCCAGAGCGGATGTGACCTCGCCACCGGTCGATGATTGGCGGGACTCAGCAGATGGGGCTGCCATACCGGGGACAGCGGACGGGTGAACGCGCCCGTCCCGCACGTTATTGACTGCCATTTCCCGAACCCCTACTATCGCCCGCGCTTTGACCCCGAGCGCTCGTGGCATGAACCACCCGGCAGATTACTGTGTATTGCCAGCGAAGAGGGGCTGACTGCCGGAGTCAGCGACGTGCTTCCCGCGGCCGTCTCAAAACTTGCCCCTAAAGGAAATCTGCAGGTTTCCGCGAGCCCGAGCCTAGATCAGCACGTTGATCCGTCAGGGCCGGGTAAGCAGAATTTTGCTTTACGCTCCGTTTCAGATCATGGTCCGCTTTCGACTGCGGATTCAATCGGTGGATGCAACACACTAGATGCTGCGTAAGCAGAAGGAGTGTTGCAGATGAAGCAAAGACCGCGGATTTATTACACGGAAAGCCAGAAAGCGCTGATGTGGGAACGCTGGCAGAAAGGTGAATCTCTCCAGCAGATCGCCCAGTTGTTTGATCGGAACCACTCATCGATACAACGCATTCTGGCAGAGACGGGCGGGATACGTCCGGCGCAACGATCTCGTTCCAGATTGGCGCTGACTTTGGCCGAACGCGAAGAGATATCGCGTGCTGTGGTTGCGGGTCAGTCGATGCGTTGGATTGCAACGTCACTCGGGCGCGCACCCTCCAGCATCAGCCGTGAGATCGAGCGCAACGGTGGTCAAGGATGCTATCGGGCGAGTCAGGCCGAGCAGGCCGCCTGGGATAGGGCACGTCGCCCCAAGACTTGTAAACTGGCTGAGAACAGAACGTTGGCGCACATCGTGGCAAACAAGCTCCAAGGGCAGTGGTCGCCGGAGCAGATTGCCGGGTGGCTGCAGCGTACTTACCCGGGCGACGCGAACTACCAGGTGTCACACGAGACCATCTATCGCAGCCTCTTCATTCAGGCCCGTGGCGCCCTGAAGAAGGAACTGCTGGAGCATTTGCGGCGCACGCGAGTTATGCGCCGCTCGCGTCATCACACGCAGAAAACAGGCAATCACGGCAGAATCACGGACACGGTGTCGATCAGCGAGCGTCCGGCCACGGTTGAAGACCGGGCGGTACCCGGTCACTGGGAAGGTGATTTACTGTTCGGCAGCAAGAACAGCCAGATTGCGACCCTCGTCGAGCGTCATACACGCTATGTGATGTTGGTGAAGGTCGCCAGCAAAGATACCGAGACGGTGATCTACGCGCTGATCAAAAACGCTCGCCAGTTACCGCAGGAACTCTACCAATCGTTGACTTGGGACAGGGGCAAAGAGATGGCCGACCACAAGCGCTTCACATTGGCGACGGACATAAAGGTCTACTTCTGTGACCCTCAGAACCCTTGGCAGCGCGGGACCAATGAAAATACGAACGGGCTGTTGAGGCAGTACTTCCCCAAGGGAACAAATATCTCGGCCTACTCGCAAGCCAAGCTCAATGCGGTGGCGAGAAAATTAAATGAACGCCCAAGGAAAACTCTAAACTACGAAACACCCGCCGAACGATATCGACAATCTGTTGCGTCGATCGGTTGAATCCACAACCCGAAGGCGTCATTGAGGCTTCCGAAAAGCGGCCGTTCAATGTTCCGGTTCCGCGGCGGTGTGACCGCGCGTCCAACGCGCCGCATGTGCACAATGAAATGACGCACTTGCGGCGCGCATGCGACGCCGTGTCACCGTCCGCTGCTGCAATCGGTTGTTATACGGCACGCTACTCATCGCCGTGGTAATCGACACTACCCACGCCTCATCACAGAACCTTGCGTGAGCAGGCGCAAGCAAAGCCTTAGACGTGAACACCTAGTTTCCTTGGCCACAGTGCGTATCTCGTCATGAAGTTGGCCCCGCATCCATAAGCTTAGAAGTGGCATGTTCTGAACCTCGACCAACTCTGCCCGGTAGCGGTCTAGCACGTAGTCCCCGTGTTTCTCAGCCAATTGGTAGAGCGCTTCGTCTAGGTAGTTTTGCGCTTGCTGCCGTGCTTCAGACAGCAGGTAACCTTCGTCAACTTTCAGCAGGTCCTCCGGCACATCACGCGATATGAATTCAAATGCGTCTCGATAGAGATGCGGCTCATGCCGCTTGGATACGACGAAAACTTCAATCCAGTGAGCCCCATCTCCGCCTAACACTCCGGTCGTGATCACGTATGTTTCGCCGAATGGCCCAGCGGGCAAGCCGCTGACGCGATACGAAACGTAACTACGAGACTCGTTGCCGTTAATAACCACAATGCCTCCTACCGCGTAACGTTCGCGTTCATCGCCGGCCCACCCGACAGCGCCAGGCCTATTTTAAGGACGATCATCAGCGCGCAATCCCTGCCCTGCGATCTACAGACGACACGTGCGATCACCGAATGTCCGTGGATACGGCCCGCCGCCGCCCGCTAGCTATACGCCATGCCGTTGCGCGAGAGCTATCTGCATGACGTCTGAACGGTGTTACCGATCTGGGTGGACATGCACCTGATCGGTTGAGAAATCGACCAAGCGGAGAACAAGGCCGCGGCTGCAGCAGCCTCAGATGCAGCCGCCTGCTGTTGCTGCGCGCGCACGGCTTGGAGTTGCAGGGCGAACTGAAGATCGCGATCCAAACCCGCCTGCTGAGGATCACGGTTGTAGCTGATGGTGTATCGACCCGTCGCACTACCGCATAAGCGAATATTGTCCAGCGCTGCCACGACGCCACTGACCCAGCGAGCCTCGAATCCTTTCACGAGATAGCAGCCGTCCGGACCGACACTTTTCTGCAACGTGGCTGAATCGTAGAAAACCGTAACCGGTGCAGTACCGTATGAGTTTCCCGTGTCTCGCTCCGTAATGAAGGCACCCTCCGGTTGCGACGAAATGGTAAGAAACGCCTGCGTAGAGCACCCACAAGCCAGTGCGCAACACAAAGCAAGCGAAGCGAATCGCGGGTTCACGGCAAACATGTTTCTCCTCCTTGTATATCCGCTGTCCGATAAGATGCGTTCGTCCCCATAAACTGGTGCGCGTAGCCCGTCACCGTGCCGTATAACGAGGGTGTAGAAAAAGCCACTTATGGCGTTTTGCCGTCTCACAACTCATTGGATCTGCAGCCCGCATTTTTAGAGGAATCGCTCGAAAGGGACTTTTTCTACAGCCTCAACGGTTGAAGTAACCGACCGTTGCACGTGGCGCGAAGCGACGCTTGCCACGGTCCGTGTTGACTGAAGTGTTAGAGCGCATCGTCTTCACCCCTCAAATTGCTCGACCGTGACCGCGACGGCAGCCGCGATGGGACCACTGCGCCTATTGAAGAGAGCATGAATGTTCCCTTGGTCCAGACTTTCAACGAATTCATCAAGTCGTGAACATTGTCGTCGTATCGAGCGAGGAATGCTTCGAGTCCGTGGCCCGCGTCAAAAGCCACCTGCTTTTCCAACCGCGCAAATGGCATCGCCTTATAGAACGTGTACTTGCCAGACAGGTAACACCTCATGTGTTCGTCATTGCGGGCCGCAACGTTCCAGACACCAATCCCAACGTAGTTAATGTAATTGCGTCCCTCGAACGGCACCGTCCAGAGATAAACACCGGGTTTGTTTGCCTCTGGCGCGCCATAGATGAGCGGAGCATCGCCGGCGACAAAAGAGAATGGGCCATGCCACTTCAGGGAGATCGTTTCCATCTTGCGGGTCTAACGAGGGTGTACAAAAAGCATCGTGTGATATTGCCCCTGTCATGTGACTCATGCAAGATCGTCTGAACTTGAACTTGCCAAGAGGTGCACATGGCCCGCTACAAGCGATCGGTACCTCGGCTAGCGTTCTCCCCATCGATCTCCCCCGCCAGTTGCTTCCCGACCTCTTCGAACACGCTCACCTGCTCGATCACGAAGTGGATCTGTCCGGATTGGACGAGCGCTTTCACAACGATGTCACTGGCGTCCCAACTTACGCGTAAACGAACTGGGATACGGGCCGCCGATTCGACGCCATAGATTGAGGCTCCATGATCGCTTGTAGTATCGGGCAGGCTGAAAGCAGCCAGTGGATTGAGGTTGTAGTGATGCCCTAATAACTGCAAACGACCCGAAGCGGCCGGTGAACCTTACAAATAGCGGACGTACAACGAACCGACTCAACCGCACAGAGAACTGTCGGTTGAAGCGCCAGGTTAAAAAAGAGGAAATTATCAAGGAGAGAGGACAATTTCTTTCGATTCGCCACCATTCAACGTTATACGTTGACACAAATGGCCGCCCTCTGTTACGTAGTCACTAACCTTCCATGTGATTAAAGTGACCACATAAAATGAGCCATTAGCTACTTGGTCAAACTTGAAGTATCCCTGAGCATCACAACGAGTGGTCAATATTAGCGTTTTAAATTCAGGAGGCTCGCTCTCAAATGAAACTCGACGACCACCGAACACAGGATTAAAGCCTCCATCTTCGGAACCGTAAATCGCCTTTACCCTTTCACTAGCATATGCGGTAGCAGGAGCAAGCACAACGTCCTGCCCGGCGCAAGTAACCACCCCTCCACCTCTCTGCCGAATGAGAGCACTGCCCCGAAGACTGTTGGAACCCTTCTCAAGCATTTGGCTCGCCTGTGCCGCATCAAAGGAGGAGGAAATATTCACCTTCTGTGGAGTAACGCATCCTCCGACTGCAAATGCTACAACTGCAAGGACTATAAGCTTATGCATAGTTTCCTCCCTAACGAGCAGTAACCTGCAAGACATCAGCAAGCGAAGCGCCACTGTCGGACGGTCACGTCAATTGCCATATTAGACCTGTCTCTCTGCCGTCTATGACAATTTCCTTTTTCCAAGGCGAATGAATTCTTGATGGACTCGGTGAACATTTTCCGCACCGTAAGCTTCCCCGCCAACCGGACATTTGAAAAGTAGAACTTTTGGCGCGGTGTTGACGGTACACCGGGGGGGCGCCTGCCGAGATTGCGCTCGCGTTGGTGCTGTCTGTCGGGCACTACAGGAACTGGTTCGGGAATGTTCGGCTTGAGGATTGCTTGGAGCCACTCACGGAGATAGGAATGGACAACGAGGCGCCCTGGGATACTGACCACCGATCCGACGCCATAGATAGAGGTTCTATGATCGCTTTGGGGATCGGGCAGGGGGAAAGCAAGCATTGGATTGAGGTTGTAGCGACGCCCATAATGGCTGCAAACGACCCAAACCCGACGCGACGAACACTCCGACGCGGTCACTGCATTTGACGATTGCTGCCGCTGAATGCGAGACGCTTGGCAAGAGTACAACCGACGGGAATACTCCATGGGCTTTTATGTCCGTTACTGTCGCATGAGGGCGTGCATTGGTTGCGTCCATGAGCAGAGACCGCCGCTGCCAAACAGAAGAACGTAGTCGCCGAACGGGCATCAGACTAAGGTTGCGATCCACGCTCTACGGGACCCCGTCCGCAGGGAGGCCAAGGTAGAACCGCATGGACTTTATTACCTCAACGACCTTCCTTAGTTGCTCAAGCTCCGCGTGTGATGCGACAAATTTCGCTAGCCCGAACTTCCCGTCGTCGGTCCATACATAGTGATCAGCATTCAGATCTCCGCGGGGATTCTGTACATGGTGAGGATTCTGCTCGGCGTACAACTCACATAGGGTTCTGTCTAGCAGATCTTCGATCGTGCAACTAGTACGTGCGAACAATCTGTTTGCGTCTAGTATATGTTCCGTTAATGGCTTCGGGTCGCGGCTCATCCGGGGCATGTTTCTATTAAGCAAAAAGACGTTGCTGTTCTCGACAAGCGCACGGTTCGCTTTGCACATCAAGGAAACGGCAGTCTTTCCCTTTGGATCGTTATCTAAAAGTGCGACCACACGAAAGCGTATTTTCCCATTCGGGTCCAAATCTACGCGCGCCTGATTCCAAAGCGTAGGAAACTGCTCACACACGCCATACGTTCCACCTCGATCGCCGGTACCTGCAGCAAAAATACTCAAGTCCTTGCCTATGAGATACACATTCTTCTTCGACAGATAGTGCTTCGCGGCTAATTCAAAATAGCGAACGTCAAGATTCCCCTCAACCATTATGTTCCCGCGAAGTAGGCGCCAGCCCATTTGATTGGCGTACCACTCGCACCCGCTCATAGTCTTTGGCGGAACACCCATTGTGTGGCAGCTAACGTGCTTACCCTTCTGCGGGTTTGAGGAATGGACCCATCGCGGAAAACGTCACGTGACACGCCAGCAGTTCACCGATTCTCGCGAATGATTTCCCGAACTCTTGCGGAATGAACGGCACCGCCGCACGGCTGAGCTCAGTTACCTGTGCGAGGGGACGGCCTGATGAACTGTCCAACACGTGCGCCCTGCAGACGGCCTTCTTTGCTCGGTCTGGTGTCATGAGCCAACGCAGCCTATCAGGGACGTAAAGTATCGTTCCGGCAGCCCTCACTTCTCGCCGCAATAGCGAAAACTCATTGGTGGCTTGCCTATGCCTACCATCTTGGTGAAGCAATACGGCGCGCTCCAACCTGTGTTGGAGCGAAAGTCGATATCCCTCGATATCTGCGAGCTCATCAAGAAGCGCCAGTTGCTGTCCAAAGTCCGTCGAGCTAGCCACAACGTTGAGATCATATTGGAGTCGGACCAGGAGCCAATCCCGACGGGGCGACTCGCGAAGGGTCTCGAGTGCCGCGGCGGCCTTTACCGGTTCGATGCGACGGCCAATAAAATCGACGGCAGCATCATCACCTTCAGCAATTATCCGCCAAGCCCTGGCAACGTACCCAAAGGAGTTTCCCTCGCGACAAAGTTTCTCCACGATTGGTCCAGCTTCCGGCGATCGAAGAAGGTTCAGCGCCTCTGCTGCGAGCTTTCCAAGACTTATCGTGCGAGCGGTTGCCGTTTCGAGTTGGGATGCTTGGTAGATGAACGAGAGAGCTTCGGCTGTAGCCCCAACCTTTTTGGACTCGTCGTCATAATTTTGTCGTAGGAGATTCTTGGCGGCAGTCTCAAGTACATAGGAGTTATTTGGATTTTCTCTAAGTGCTCGCCGCGTCGCATTGTCGGACTTCTCTAGATACTCGGCAATCTTTCCCACATCGCCAAGTGTTGAACGCTCCAGCGCAGCGAGGTCCTGATATAGGAGCGCGAGAGTGTTGTAAAGATTTAGATCTGGCTCGTCGTCCTGTGTGGATTCAATTTTTTCGAGGGCGAAATGCACGTCACGAACGGCTCGCATTAGCAGCGCTCGCTTCTCCGCAGGAGTGGCCTGAAAGATCTCGCCCTGAGTCACTCTTCTTCGAGAGATCGCGACATGATGATTGAATAGTCGACTCGTGGTACGCACGGCCTCCGGTACGCCGTCCAGTACCGCGAGGACCTTTCGCCACTGGCGGAAAAATTCTGGATTGCCAGTTTGCTCATCGATTTTTAGAATATTTGTCGCAAGGGCGATTGCGAGTGGTCTCGCGAAAGCATCACCAAAACTTGTTCGACCTGCCACTTGCGCAATAAGACTCAGACGCAAATCTACGGGGTCTTCTGCCGCGGCTAGTCCTATTGCACCATCAAGCCCGCGATCGTTCCATACCGCATTGATTAAATACCTCGCGAGCACATCGTGCGCTAGCGCCCAAACCTTCCCAAGCGGCACCGCTTGTGCCTGGATTAGTCCGATGCCTGGACTCGATCGTCGTGCGTCTTCAAGCACTTGAGACCATGGCAATTTGGGATCGACCAATGGCGAAAGCAGCCGTTCAGGCAATGCGCGCCGTTCCACAGACAATGCGGTGATCTCCAAGATTCCTCTTTTCACGTTTGGCGACGCATCGAGCCCCTTAAACTGCGAATGCACCCAACTCTGGATTGATTCCCCCATCTGGAGAAATCCGGCCAGCCAGAATTCGAGGGCAATCCAGAAGCTTGCGATTGCAGTGTCCATGTTGGGACGATGGGCCTTCCAGAACGCCATCCATTCCTCTACGGACTTCGCCTTTCCATGCGGACGTAGATACAGGTTCAGATGCGTACCGAGGCTTGCTACGGAGTCTTGATCAAGGTCGTGGTTTACCTCTATCAGCTCGCGATGAACGACATTCCTTGGTGTTTCTAGTGGCGATTCTTTGGTGACTACCTTAAGAATTACTATCTTCCGCCCACTTCGCGTGAAATCTGCGAGCAGGCGCCACAGTTCCTCCGCGCTTCGATCAAAATGCTGGACGTCGAGAACGAGGAGCCAAGCAGGTTCCAAGTCTTCATTGGATGAATCATCGTGTCGAATACCATTCGCAATATTTGATACTGATCGATAGAGAAAACTGGTGAGCTCAACGGAACTCGGTACCTCTGACTGCTGCTTTACAAGAATAGTGGGAAAACCCGCCTTTGCGGCCGCAAACGCCAATGCCCTAACTTGAGTTGTTCCTCCTGCACCCGGTTCCGAAACGACTGAAAAGATTCTCGGGGTTTCCGGTGGTTCGAGCAACGTCTCCTTAAGTGCCTTAAGTAGCTCCCGCTCCGGAGCCGCGTTTGGGATCCAAGGAAGTCCGGCCGCGTAGGGCCGCCAAGTGGAGAATGACTTTGTAAAAAAAGCGCGGAACTCCTCCTCGGAGAGGTCCTGTGGTGAAACCGGCAACGTGTCTCTAAGTTGAATAAGATCACATGCGTCGAGAAGCGGATTTTCTGGTAACTCCGCACCCATAAAGTCCACATCTATCATCGTTCCGGACGGCAACTGAACGCGCGCGAGTACCTTTGAACTTGCGTCGAGTTCGTTCGCGCGGGCGAACAACGTGCGGGAAAACTCCTGCGGAGATGATGTTATCCAGCTTATCGATTTCAGGTCGGTCGAGCGGGCGAGAAGCTCCGAGACTTGTGAAACCGACGCCTTGTCTTCTGTAACGATCGTTAACAGTGAACGAAACTCACTTTCCCAAAGTTCAGATAATTCCTGAACTGCTGCCATGGGACGGCGACCAAGAATTACTAGGCGTTTCGGCTCAAAGTCTTGGAGCAAAGCAACCATGTTGAGCCGTCGTCTCAAGGCACTTCTGGTCGCTAGCGCTGATGATTCGGCTCCATTTGGGCGATCGTCCCGACCGTTTAGAAAGAAGATGGGCTGTGAACGTCGAGGGAACACAATTGATGTCGGATCGGAGGCCAAGACGTGGATAAATCCAGTCAGAGTCGTCCATTTCACCGCACGTGAAGAATCATGGATCATTTGCGCGAGGACGCTGGACGCGGATTCAACAAATACCGCGCGCCAGGGAATTCCTGCTAACTGCGAGAATGCTTCAAGCGCGTCGCCCTCCAAAGGATCCGGCTCGACGATCCAAAGCGCAGCGTCGCGACCTAGAATGTCGCCCAGAAGATCGTCCGCAGGATGATCCGAATGCACGACTTGCATTGCTTAACCTCCGAGCTGGGGTTATGGATAGGAGTTTCAACCGCGCGATTACGAGTATTTGGGATCGGTTGGTCCAAGTCAATCGGCGATGTCGTTCGGGAAAGGCGGGGTGGAGCACCGGCCACGGCCTGTCTGCTGGGACGATGCGCGCATGGGCCGCTTACCGGAAAATTCCGCGGCTACCACGAACGGCGGTAATTGGCCGGTTTGCAACTTGGCCCCTAGCGACCTGTCAGAGACGTTCACCGTGAAAGGAAGCAGACGCGAATGCAGCAAGCGCAACGCTGCCGTAGCGCACACGACAACGTTGAACAAATGCAGAGCCTGATGCCCCACAGCTCAGAACTTGGTATCACTCTTCTCCCACCGGTGTCGTCGCACGTCGTGCTCATCGCACTGGAACTGAACCTTGCGCACGACATGGACTTTGACCATATTAAGGTCGATACGCAGGGTTGTCTTTCGGGGATCGGCATCGTGAGTGCTCCATGCACCCCCGGCGAATTCTGCGAGATCAGGCTGTTGGTGTTCTTTGTTTTTTCCCTTAGGCGTTGTTTTGAGCGGAACCTGCTCGGTCGCAGAATAATCGACTTCCCACCCTTCCTCGTCCGTATAGCCAGTGCTCGCCTCGATTTCTGTTCCTTCTGGAATTTCCATCGCCTCGACGCGCGATGCCTTGTGGAATAGCACGACGTTCAACCCGTCGCCTGCCATCTGGATGGATGGAAACACGATCCCATCGAGCGCAGGCTCGTTCTCGCTTGCCAAGAAGTCAGCAATCGCCTGCGTCGAGAGGTACTCGAACGCCTCATCGTCTGGCATCACAGGCCTAGTAATGCGCTGGGCAAGAGAGCGCAGAAAGGTTGCGCGCTCAAGCCGGGTTGCCCACTCGGGATCAAATACGCTGCCGTCCTCGGTTACTGCGCTGAGGGCGGTTAGATCAAGCAGTCGAAGAGGCCGGACGATATCGAAGCGTGCGACCGTGACCTGGCTACCCACGGGCGGCCGGACTTCGACAATTGCTACACCTGGATCGTTTGCGCCATAGAAGACCGAGATGCCGCGCGCGTTCATCCTTCCAGCGATCGCGAAAACCGCAGGAGGTGGACCAATATGGAGATCGGGACGACAAAGTGCCTCCACCAACTTCTCATCAGTCTGAAATACGCGCGCTCGAAAGACCGATGTCAGCGCCTTCGGCGGTCCGGCATCTATCACCAACGGTCTTCCGTCGGTCGTGAGCATCTTGTCGATACCGTTAAAGACCGACGTCAAATGCGCAGCCGCACTTCGGCTGAAATAGCGTGCTTCCGTCTTTAACGAGCGCTCAAAATTGCGCCACTCTTCTTGCCACACATAATCGCTGGGCCCCTTCTCCTCGTAATAGGACTCAGAAGAGAACTCAGTCTCTTCGCCCATCGCTACAGCCTCGAAGTCGCCGCACTTGTCATCCAGGATGGCCTGGATGTCCTGTGCCGCCTCCTCTGGAATATCGGCGGCCTCCGCGATCGCCGTCACCACCGGCTCTCCGTGGCGCTCCCATTCGTAGTCGGACTCCCTATCCGACAACAAGGACTCCTCCCAGGAATCGGGTTGATCTGGGGTCCGCCTGAAGTGCTGCTGGAAGGCGGTTTCGACGCGCTCGGCAATGTCCTCAATCGTGTATGACCGGGCACCCTGCCCACAGTAGGAGCATGGTCCGCGCCTGCCCTTGCCGCGCACTTCGTCCTTCAAGTACTTCTCACCGATACACTGATGGCAGAGCCTTTTTGCTCTCAGTTCATCGATATCGTCATCATTTGTCATGCATCCCCCTATCCTTGGACACCACCGGAGAAGATCTGTCGGCGAAAGTTTGCCAGTGTTCCGTAGACGCGGTTCACTTCAGCACCGCCGGTCGTCGGTCGCCTGTCGGCCGATCTGGGATCTTCGTTCCTGCGCCTTGGAGCGTCTCGCCCCGCTTAAGCGGCGAACGATCAATCCGGTGCGTTGCACAGCCCTTCGTGGACAGTTGAAGTCAACCCAGAGAGGATGTTCAATAAATCGAGCCTATCCCCTACGCCCAGGACGCCGACGTCGTGCGTGTCATCGAGCCCGACGACTTTGGTACTGCGGGTGCCCTGGAAAAATGGGCGATTTTCTACGTCGCTTCGACACGAACGAAGGAGTATCCGATTGCTCTCGGGGCCACCGGTGCAAATCAAAGCATGCCCATCGTCGAGGATGCGGCGACCACAGCGAATGCCCTGGCTAAGTGAGGTCAAGTACCAATCGACGAGTTGGTAAGCCCCACGATTGCAGCCACTCAGCTGTCACGCAAACTGCTCAGGCGGCCGGGTACGAAGTGAGAGGCCCGGCGGTGCCATGAAATGTGGCCCCGTCTGGTGTGCCCGGGAGTACCATCTAACCGACTGCGACGTGCAAGCTGGCCGCAGATTTTCTTGGGAGACTTACTATGACGCTTTGCCCGGTTGCGTTGGCAGTGGGTTGCATCAAGTGCCCCGTATTCAAAATCTGCCCCGCCAAGGGGATCATCGGCGACTACAAAAAAGACGCACCGCCGCCGGCGGCCTTAAAGAAAAAGCAGTAAACGCAGGTTGTTCCTTTCGCGAGTCACGCCCACTTTTGCAATGTCCACTCATAGGAAAAGTTCGCCTCCCACCTGACCGGCCGGTTTTGGCCTATTTTGTTGAAAAACTCGGTTTGTTTTCGGTGGTTGGCGAGATGGGCGA
>JBBDIL010000031.1:0-39245 GCA_040880425.1 Burkholderiales bacterium
GTCGAGCCGCGGGTTACGATCGCATCTCTGTGGCGTTTGGCCGGATCTTCTAGAATCCCGCGGACGCGGCTGAAAGGAGAAAGGCGACATGTCGTTCGTTCACCGGGCAAATCTGTATCAATGCGCAGTCGTTGCGCTTTCTGCATGCCTGTGGCTGGCTGCAGACGCCGCGCAGGCCCAGATCAGGGTCGGCGTAACCATATCCCTCACCGGACCGCAGGCCTCGCTCGGCATTCCGGAAGGGCAGACGGTGGAGCTGCTGCCGCGCAGCATCGGCGGCCATGCAGTCGAGTACATCGTGCTGGACGACGGCTCCGATCCGACGCGTGCAGTGACCAACGTGCGCCGGTTGATCACCGAGCGCAACGTGGACCTGATCATGGGATCCACCACCACGCCGAACACGCTGGCTTTCATCGATGCAGCCGCGGAGGCGAAGACACCGGTGATATCGCTTGCATCTTCCGCGCGCCTGATCGAGCCGGTGGATGCGAACAAGCGCTGGATCTTCAAGACCCCGCATTCCGACTCGCACATCGCCTCGAGCATCGCCGAGCACATGTCTCGCGACGGACTCAAAAGCGTCGCATTCATCGGTTTCAACAATGCGCTTGGCGAGGCGTTCTGGGAGGAAGTCAATCGATATTCCGCAAAGCATGGCATCGAGGTGGTGGCCAACGAGCGCTTTTCGCCTACGGACGTGAGCGTGACCGGGCAGATTCTGAAGATCCTCTCGGCACGGCCGGACGCGGTGGTGATTGGCGCATCCGGTACCCCCGCAGTGATGCCGGGCAAGACCCTGGCCGAACGCCGCTACAAGGGGCGCGTTTATTTCAACCACGGCGTTTCCAACAACGACTTTCTGCGCCTGTGCGGCAAGGACTGCGAAGGCATGTACGTGCCGACCGGACCGGTCATGGTGGCGGCACAGCTGCCCGACGACAATCCGGTCAAGTCCGAGGCACTGAAGTTCAAGCAGCTGTACGAGGACCGCAATGGCGCCGGAACCGTATCGCTGTTCGCGGCCTACACCTGGGACGTCGGACTGCTATTGAATGCAGCGGTGCCGGCCGCGCTCAAGCAAGCGAACCCGGGCACAGAGGCCTTCCGCGCCGCGCTGCGCGATGCGCTCGAAAACGTCCGCGACCTTACTACCGCCACCGGCGTCGTCAACATGACCCCGAAGGATCACGTCGGCCTCGACCACCGTTCGCGCGTGATGGTGCAGATCCGCAACGGCACCTGGCATCTGGTGCCCTAGCGTCAGTTGAACGTCCAAGAGCGAAACACACAACAAGCGACTGCGTCGCGTGTTGTGTGTTTCGCTCTTTTCCGTACTCATGCGTCAGGCACCTGTGACTACGGGCACGGAGAGAAAGCCGCGGAAGCGGGCGCGGCCGCCGCGTACCGGTGCGCTGGCAAGTCTGTAGTGCGGGAAGCGCTGCAGGAAGCGCGAGATGGCGACGCGGCCTTCCAGCCGCGCGAGCGACAAGCCGGCGCACAGGTGAATGCCGAAACCGAAGGCGAGATGGCGGTTCGGTTCGCGGCGCAGGTCGAGCCGGTCCGGATCGGGGAACTGCGCCGGGTCGCGGTTGGCGGCGCCGATACAGAGGTGAATGCGCGTGCCGGCGGGCAGCGTCTCGCCGCCGACCCGTGCCTCCCGGGTAGTGATGCGGTTGCCCAGCTGGTTCGAACTTTCGAAGCGCAGGAACTCTTCCACGGCAGACACGATCAGCGCCGGTTCGGCCAGCAATTCCTGCCGCGCCGATGGCCATTCGAGCAATGTCACCAGGCTGTTGCCGATCAAGTTGGTGGTGGTCTCGTGGCCGGCATTGAGGATAAAAATGCAGTTCTGCAGCAGCTCGGTTTCACTCAGCTTCTCGCCGTCGGCTTCGCCCTGGATCAGGCGGGTCAGTACGTCGCGCTCCGGATCGCCGGGTTTGCGTCTGCGCTCGGCGACCAGCTCGCTCAGGTAGGCGAGAAATTCGGTCACGGCGGCGTTGCCTCTGGCGGCAGCTTCCGCGGACAGCACGGGTTCCAGTGCGCCGAGAATCGCCAGCGACCAGCCGCGCATCGGCCCGCGGTCGGCATGCGGCACATTCAGCAGATTGCCGATGATCTCCACTGGAATCGCGGCGGCGAAGTCGTCGATCAGATCGAATTCGCCCTTGGCTGCGGCCGCTTCCAGCAGCCGCTCGACCAGCGCGACCAGGCCCGGCTCCATTTCCGCGATCGCGCGCTGGCTGAGCGCGCCGGTGATCAGTCTGCGCACGCGTGTGTGCAGCGGCGGGTCGTTGAACACCAGACTGGTGGTGTGATGTTCGTATAGCGGGGTGTTGCCGTACTTCGGCAGGAACTCGACTTTTTTGTCCGAGCTGAAGGTTCGCGGATCGCGATATACCGCCTGCACGTCGGCGTAGCGCGTGAGAAACACCGAGCCGTCCGGCAGGCGCTTGACCGGCGCCCACTCGCGCAGCGCGTGATACCAGGGAAATGGGTTGTCGTAGAACGCACGCGGCAAGGCCTGCAGGTCGAAGGCGTCGGCAGCGCGGCGAGCCTCCGGGTCGGTGAATCTGGGCGGTCCGGTTCTGTATTCCATGGTTTGCCGCTGTTCCAGGGGAGGCGTTACGGCAGGATAACGTCCGCGTTGCCGGCGTAGAGCTTTTCGACCAGCGCCGCGCGATGCTCCAGTATCGCGCGCTGGTTGATGTAGCCCTTGTCGGTGATCTCGTTGGCATCGATCGAAGGCGGTTCCGACAGGATCAGCGCGCGTTTCGGAACCGCCGAGCTGGCGCCGTTCGCCTCGGCGGCAAGGGTGTTCAACGCCAGGCGAATACGTTCGCGGACCGCCGCATCGTCCAGCGCGGCTGACTTGACCGCGGCTGCATTCATGAACAGCAGCGCGCCGACTTCATTGCGATCGTGTCCCGTGATCACTGCATCCTGGATCAGCGGATTGCCGGCAGCGATCAGTCTGACGCGCAGCACGCCGACATGCACCCAGGTGCCGGTCGAGAGCTTGAAGTCTTCTGCAACGCGTCCGTCGAACACCAGGCCCTGCGCAGGATCGGCCGGGTCGGCGAACTTCACCGCGTCGCCGATGCGGTAGAAGCCCTCATCGTCGAAGGCCGCCTGCGTGAGACCGGATTGCCGGTAGTAGCCCGGAGTGACGTTCTGACCGCGCACCCGTACTTCCAGCTTGCCGGCAGACGGTACCAGCTTGAGTTCGCAGCCTGCGACCGGCAGCCCGATCACGCCGGCCTGCGCGATGGGAAAGTGCACCGAGGTCGCGAGCGGCGCAGTCTCGGTCGAGCCCCATCCCGACAGCAGCGCCAGGCGGCCGTCCTTTTCCTGCATCGCGAGCTTGACGATGCGGTCCCACAGGTTCTGCGGCAGCGCGGCGGCGGCGTAGAACAGCGCATCCAGATCGCGGAAGAAATTGCGGCGCAGTTTCTCGTCGCTTTCGAGAAAAGGCAGCAGCAGGTCGTAGCCGCGCGGCACGTTGAAATACAGGGTCGGTGCAATCTCGCGCAGGTTGCACACCGTGGTCTCGACCTGTCCCGGCACCGGCTTGCCGGCATCGATGTACAGCGTGCCGCCGTTACGCAGCACGAGATTGAAGTTGTGGTTGCCGCCGAAGGTGTGGTTCCACGGCAACCAGTCGACCACCACCGGCGGACGATCCTCGATGAACGGCCAGGCCTGCGCCAGCATCTGCTGGTTGGCGCACAGCATGCGCTGGGTGTTGATCACGCTTTTCGGCAACCCGGTCGAGCCGGAGGTGAACAGGATCTTGGCGACCGTGTCGGGGCCGACGCGCGCGAACGCTGCGTCCACCTGCGCGGTGGGTGCCGCCGACAGCAGTTCCGCCAATGCGGCCGGGTTTGCACCGACCGCGGCCAGCGCGGGAGCGAACTTCCCGGGTTCCGCCGTCCACACCAGCCCGGGCCGGATCAGCTCGAAGATGTGGCGCAGTTTCGCGAAGTCTTTCGACAGTAGCGAATACGCCGGCGATACCGGCACCACGGGTACGCCTGCGTGCAGCGCGCCCAGCGTGAGCAGCGCGTGGTCGATGCTGTTGTCGGAAAGAATCGCGACCGGCCGTGTCGCATCCAGCTCGCGGTCCAGCAGCGCCTGGCCAATGCGCCTCGCCGAATCGAGCGCCGCGCGATAGCTCAGCGTGCGCCAGCCATCGCCGCTGCGCTCCGCCAGAAACACTTTGTCCGGTGTCTGTCGTGCCCACTGCGCAAGCCACTCGCCGGTGCAGCGCGCAAAGGCGCCGAGCAGCTGTGGCGAACGCAGCAGCATGGCGCCGTCCGGTCGTTTGTCGATCTCTACCCGCTGCGGTGCGAAGCGCAGGCTCGAGCGCAGGCCCGCCATTGTTCCCCTCCCTTTTCCCGGATTCTATCCGGTCGCTGTGTCTGCGGCCGGCGCACCACGAACTGCTTGACCCTGCGGTAGAATTCCCGGCACGTCAGCGCTTGCAGGCGGGTGTGCCGGAACGGCCGGCCCGCCTTTTTCAATTTCCGGGGGACACCCAGCAATGCCATCCATCAGCCGCCGGTCCGACGAGCTCGGCACGGAAAACGCCTTTGTCGTCCTGGCCGAGGTCAACGACCTGCTGCGCAAGGGCAAGGACATCATCTCGTTCTGCATCGGCCAGCCGGATTTCCATACGCCGAAGAACATCCAGGACGCCGCGATCAAGGCGATTCGCGACGGCAGGCACGGCTATACGCCGTCGGCCGGCATCGTCGAGTTGCGCGAGGCGGCGGCGATCTACCTGAGCCGCTCGCGCGGCATCGCGGTCGAGCCGGAGGACGTGGTGGTGGCCGCGGGCGCGAAGCCGTTCATCATGTATTCGATCCTCGCCACCACCGATTTCGGCCTGGGCGACGAGGTCATATTCCCGAACCCGGGCTTCCCGATCTACGAGTCGCAGATCCGCGCGATGGGCGCGATCCCGGTGCCGATCCATCTGCGAGAATCGCGCAACTTCAGCTTCGACCCGAAGGAACTCGAACAGAAGATCACGCCGAAGACCCGGCTGCTGATCCTCAATTCGCCGCAAAACCCGACCGGCGGCATTATTCCCCGCAAGGATATGGAAGCGATCGCGGAGATTCTCCGCAGGCATCCGCAGGTGTGGGTGTTTGCGGACGAGATCTACTCGCAGCTCTGCTATGACGGCGAGTTCGTGTCCCTGACCCAGTTCCCGGGCATGCTCGAGCGCACGATCATCTGCGACGGCGGCTCCAAGACCTGGGCGATGACTGGCTGGCGGCTGGGCTTCGCCGCCAACAAGGCGCTGGCGCCGGTGTTCACGCGCTGGGTGACGAACACGGAATCCTGCGCATCGCAGATCAGCCAGTGGGCCGGCGTGGAGGCGCTGAACGGTACGCAGGACGACGCCAGGAAAATGCGCGACACCTTTCTCGCGCGGCGCGACCTGATCGTGAAGCTTTCCAATGAAGTACCGGGCGTGACCTGCAAGACGCCGGGCGGCGCGTTCTATACCTGGCCGAACATCACCGAGGCGTGCAGATTGATCGGCGCGAACGACTCCGAAGAATTCCGCAAGCGCCTGTTGAACGAAGCCGGTGTAGCGGTGCTGGCGGACATCCACTTCGGCCCGCGTGTGCCGGACGAAGGCCAGCACATTCGCTTCAGCTACGCTGCTTCCAATGAGGCGATCGAAAGCGGCATCTCCCGCATGGCGGACTTCATCCGCAGGAACAAGCGCAAGGCGGCGTAAGCTTGAAGGTATCCGTGAATCACGGAGAACGCGGAGGACACGGAGGAAGGACAAGGTCCTAAAGAGGCGAACCACCAAGATCACCAAGGACACCCAGAGAACCGAAGATCCCGTTCTCACTTCTTTGCGACCTTTGCGCTCCTTTGCGGTCTTTGAGTCAAGCTTCTCTTTTCGGGTTTCCTCCGTGTACCCCTCAAGGGGGTATAGAAAAAAATCCTCCGTGGTTCAATTCTTCCAGAGGAGAAAAAAGCGATGATCAGAAAATTGCTGGCAAGTGTTCTCGTGCTGTCGATGAGCTGCTTCGGGGTGGCGCAGGCGGCGCCGACGCTGGTGACGACCGGACAGGTCGCGGCGTCGCAGGACGCTGCGTACGTTGAGCGGGATCGCGCGCTGGTGCTCGATACGCTGCAGCGGGCGGATGTCCAGGCGAAGATGCAGGAAATGGGCGTGGACCCCGAGGCAGCAATGCAGCGGGTGGCGGCGCTGACCGATGACGAGATCGCCCGGCTCGCGCACAGCATCGAGACCGATCCGGCCGGCGGGAACAGCGTGCTGGGTTTTTTGCTGACCATCTTCATCGTACTGCTGGTCACCGACATCCTCGGTTTCACGCAGGTCTTTCCCTTCGTCAGGCACGGCAGCGCAAGGGCGCAATAGCGGCGCAGCCGTCGTTGGGTGCGACTGACGGAAAGGCCGGTTGCATGCTGGCGGTCCTGTGCGTTGCCGGCTTGATTTCGAGACCATGACGAGAACAGCCGTTGCCCGGCGGAGGCTGTCCAGTGGTGTGCTGGCAGCGGGTCTTGCCGCAGTCCTGTTCGGCGCCAGTACGCCTGCTGCGAAAGTTCTTGTAGGCGGGATTCCACCAATCCTGCTTGCCGGTCTGCTTTACGCAGGTGCCGGAATCGGGTTGGCGATTGCCATTGCATTGCGCGCATTGTTCTTCACGCGGCAGAGGCAGGCAGTCATGCTTCCCTCACGTCAAGACGTGCCATGGCTGCTTGCAGCCGTTCTGATCGGGGGCATTGTCGGCCCCGTGCTGCTGATGATCGGGCTCACGTCTACGACGGCGGCTTCGGCCGCGTTGCTGCTGAACCTGGAGGGCGTGTTCACGGCGCTGGTTGCCTGGTTCGTGTTCCGCGAGCATTTCGATCGCAGAATCGTGATCGGGATGGTGCTGATTGTGGCGGGCGGCATCGTGCTGTCTTACGAACCGGGTTCGTCCTACGCGGGATTGTCGCCCGGTGCGATGGCAGTCGCGGGTGCCTGTGTCTGCTGGGCGCTCGACAACAATCTCACCCGAAAGATTTCCGCGAACGACGCGATGCTGATTGCGTGCGTCAAAGGTCTGGCCTCAGCGCTTGTGAATCTCTCGATTGCATTCATGCTGGGGCAGGCGGTGCCGGATGCCGCGCACCTCGCTGCAGCCGGCGCAGTGGGATTCCTAGGCTACGGCGTCAGTCTCGCGCTGTTCATCTATGCCCTGCGCCAGCTCGGGACCGCACGCGCGAGCGCGTATTTTTCCTCGGCGCCTTTTTTTGGCGTGCTGCTGGCGGTCGTGCTGCTCGCCGAACCGTTGACCGCGGCACTGATACTGGCGGGTGTACTGATGGCGATCGGGGTGTGGCTGCACCTGAGCGAGCGCCACAGCCATGAGCATGAGCACCGCTCGGTGGAACATACCCATCCGCATGTGCACGACGCACACCATCAGCACGAACACGACTTCGATTGGGATGGAACCGAGCCGCATACCCATCCGCATCGCCATCGCCGGTTGCGCCACAGCCATCCGCACTATCCGGACCTGCATCACCGTCATGAGCATTGAACCGCCTGATCACCCGGTCGGCCGTGGCAAGAAATGCACTTCAGCGCTCTTCTGGCGGCTTGAGTTTGCGAAAGGCCGCGTATAACAGCAGGTCGTAGCCGATTTTCAGTCCTGCGCCGATAAACAGTGGCGTTGCGAGGCTCAGTCCCTGCATCAGAAAACCAGCGATGGACGGCGAGATCGCCCAACCGCCGACCCGCACGAGATTTGTCACGCCGGAGGCGAAGGTGCGTTCCTCGGGACGAACCACCGCCATGACGTAGGACTGCCGCGTCGGTACGTCCATTTCGACCAGCGCTTCACGTAACAGATAAAGCGCGGCGGCGATCGCGAAGCTCGGTGCAAAACCCACGGCAATCAGGATCAGGCTGGAAGGAATGTGGGTGAATACCATGGTGTTTACCAGACCGATCCTCGCCGCGAGCCAGGCAGCGCCGAGATGCGACGCGGCGTTCAGCAGCCCCGCTAGAAAGAACAGCCCGCCGACCGTCGCGCTGCTCACGCCGAAGCGCTCGAAAAAGAAATAAGAGATCAGGGCACTGCCAAGAAACCCGCCGGCGATGCTATCGATCGCGAACAGCCCGCTGATCCTGCGCAGGGTGCGCCGTGTTTCCGGCGAGACCACGAGCGCTTGCTGTCGCGGTGGCGTCTCGACCGCAGGCGACAGACCGAGGTAAAGCAGGAGTGTCATGCCAATCAGCGCCGCGTAGAGCAGGAACGCCGCCTGCATGCTGACAATCACCCCGAGGGCGAGCTGGCTCTGCAGCAGGGCCGGCAAGCCGGCGGCGAGTGCCCCGAACGCCTGCCCGAGCGATTGCAGGAGGTTGTAGCGCGCGAATCCCATCGTGCGCTGCCGTTCCCCGGTGAACTGCGGGAGGATTGCCTGCTCCAGTACGAACGCGGCGCCGCGGTCGCGCCCGGCGCCATTGAACATCCCCAGAACAGCTGCGGCGAGTGCGAGCGGGAAGGTCTCTGCGAATGCGAGTAGTACACCGCCGGTCGTGCCCAGCATCGATAGCAAGAGCAGGATGCGTTTTCGCCCCCAGCGGTCGGCACGCAGGCTGACGAGCAGCATCGCGGCGAATCCGCCCGCAAGGCCCGCGCTCAGGACCACGCCGATTTCGGCGAGCGACACTCCGCGCTGCGCGAGGTAGATGCCAAGCAGGACAGCGCCCATGCCCGTCGCGAAAGAGCGGAGGGTTGCGGCAATCAGCAGGCGCTGCGAGTCGGTCATTGTCGAAGCGAGGCTGATCGATCCAGATCATTCCAGGCGTGGCTTGGGAGGCCCCGCATCGCGGCTGCCCGGCCGCGATTGTCATCTGGGCTGTTCAGACGATTCCACCGGTAAACCCGCGCTGCGCCATTCGGGCAGTCCTGCCTCCAGCCGCCGCGCCTTGTAGCCCCGGCTGCGCAGTGTCTTGACTGCCGCGAAGGACATCAAGCAGTAGGGACCGCGACAGTAGGCGACGATCTCCTTGCGCTTCGGCAGTTCGCGCAGTCTTTTCTGCAGTTCAGGCAACGGGATGCTGATTGCTCCGGGAACGTGACCCGCCCCGTACTCGTCGGCGGGGCGCACGTCGATCACGGTGATCTGTCCCTTGCGCGCGCGCTCCAGCACGTCTCTTGCCGGCACCGCCTCGAGCGCGTCCTCGGAGGAAAAGTATGTGCGGACGACCCTGTGCAGATCGGCCAGATAGGTCTCGCCGACCGTGCCCAGCGCGCCGAGCAGGTCGACCACTTCGTCGCCGGCCAGGCGATAGAACACGAACAATCCCTGCTTGCGCGACCCGACCAGCCCGGCCTGCCGGAGCTGCTGAAGGTGCTGCGAAGTATTGGCGATGCTTTGACCGGTCATCGACGCGAGAACGTCCACGCTGCGCTCCGACTGGGCCAGCAATTCCAGGATTTCCAGCCGTATGGGATTCGACAACGCCTTGCCGATGCGGGCGAGCTGTTCGTATACGGCGGCTTTAGGCGTGCTTGACATGGTTGATGCGACGGTTTTACTATTCAACAAATCGATTGAATACTATATCAAGAGGCTGGCTTCAGTCGAGAGGCAACCCATATGTCCATTGCCGAGTTTATCGCCGCTTACGAAGGAGTGCTGCGCATCGCCGCGTTTGCGGCCGTTTTTGGCTGCATGGCGCTATGGGAGTGGATTGCACCGGCACGGCAAGGCCTTTTCCCGAAACGGCGCCGGTGGTCGAACAATCTCGCGCTGCTGGCGCTGGATGCAATCGTCGTGCGCCTGCTGTTTCCGGCTGCGGCGATCGGCGTGGCCTTGCTGGCCGAGGCGAACGGCGCAGGCCTGTTGCGCGTATGGAATGTCCCGGCGTGGCTTGCGGTGCTGGCGGGCGTGGTGCTGCTCGACCTGAGTATTTATCTGCAGCACCTGTTGTTCCACGCCGTGCCCGCGCTGTGGCGGCTGCATCGCGTACACCATGCCGATCCGGATTTCGACATCACCACCGGGCTGCGTTTCCATCCCATCGAGATCGTGCTGTCCATGCTGATCAAGAGCGCGGCGATCTTCGCGTTCGGCCCGCCCGTGCTTGCGGTGCTCATCTTCGAAGTATTGCTGAACGCGCTTGCGGTTTTCAATCACGGCAATGTGCGCGTGCCGGCGCGAGTCGAAAGCATCGTGCGCTGGTTGGTCGTGACGCCGGACATGCACCGCGTGCACCACTCGAAGATCGAGCGCGAGACCAACAGCAACTACGGTTTCAACCTTTCGATCTGGGACCGTATCTTCGGCACCTACCGGGATCAGCCGGCATTGGGGCACACGCGCATGCGTATCGGCGTGTCCGGGCTGGAAGATGCGAAGTTGTCGGTCAGGCTGGGTGGGATGCTGTCGTTGCCGTTCATGCATGCACCGAAGGAGCAGAAACAGCCGGGAGATGGCCGTGAAGGTCCTGTTCATTCTTAACGATGCACCCTATGGGTCGGAGCGCAGCTATAACGGCCTGCGACTCGCCGGCGCGCTGGCACGCTCCGAGGGCAACGAAGTGCGCGTGTTCCTGATCGGCGATGCTTCGGCCTGCGCCAAGTTCGGGCAGAAAGTACCGCAGGGCTATTACAACATCGAGCTGATGGTCAGTCGCGTAGCGAGGCACGGCGGTACGGTCGGCGTGTGCGGGACTTGCATGGATGCGCGCGGAATCGCGGAATCGGAACTGGCCGCCGATACCCGGCGCAGCACGCTCGATGAACTCGCGCAATGGACGGCTTCCGCCGACAGGATCCTGGTGTTCTGACGGGCCGCGATACTGTCGTGCCGGGCGGCGCCGCGCAGTCTGCGTCGCGTGGCGCGTTTCAGAAGCGGTGGCTCACGCCTGCTACTGCCGCCCAGTCGGCCGTGAGTTGCACGCCGTTCACGTCCTGGTAGAGCGGAAGCTGCACGAAACCGTAGAGCCGGGTTCTTTCCCCGAGTGCGACGTCCAGACCCGGCGACAGGTGGACGAAGGTTGCGCCGGTATCGTCCGGCTCCGCATTCTCTCCGGAGTCCTTGCCTTTGTATGAACTGTTGATCTGCAGGAGAGCGGCGAATTGCCGCGCCCGGCGGGAATTCCACCCGGTGCCGTTTCATGATTTCGCGCTGGCATCGCCGGGTGTTTTTCCGCTAGGGTTCAGGCTAGCCCTTTGATAAATCGCATCTTGCGGTTGACAGGATGGCAGAAGATGCGAACAATTCGCATTTCGTAATGTCCCGCACCCAGGCGGGTTTTTTTGGCTCGTCACGCGGACAAGATAAGGACGACAGATAAATGGAAGGCATGGGTTCGATTGGCCATCTGCTGACCCAGGGCGGGGTGGTCGGCGTCACGACATTCTTTATTCTCTTCGTGATGTCCATTCTGTCGTGGGTGGTCATCGTGCGAAAGGCGATCGAACTGCGCGCGACGCGTGCGCGAACCGCTGCCTTTGTCGAGCGTTTCCCCGCATCCACAGACGTTCGCAAGTTCGGCGAACTGGTCGACGCGCAGACCACGGACGAGCCGTTTTCCAACGTGGTACGCCTCGCGCTCGAATCCCGTACCCGGCATCTGCGCATTCATGGGAATGACGACCGGTCTGCGCTGGCCGATGCCGTCGAGCGCGCGGTGCGCCGCGGCATCCAGCGCGAGATCGCGCGCGGCGAACGCGGCCTGACCGTGCTGGCCTCTATCGGCAGCACCGCGCCGTTCGTCGGGCTGTTCGGCACCGTGTGGGGCATCTTCAAGGCGCTGATTGCGATCGGCGCGACCGGCGCGGCCTCGCTGGATGCGATTGCCGGCCCGGTGGGCGAGGCGCTGATCATGACTGCAACCGGCCTCGGCGTCGCCATTCCGGCGGTGATCGCGTACAACGTGTACGTGCGCTCCAACCGCAATCTCGGCGCGCGGCTCGAGGATTTTGCGCACGAACTGTATACCGTATTGACTGCCTTACCCGCCGAGGTGCAGGCCGCGCATCCGGGCGTCAAGCTCAAACAGGCCGGAGCAATCTGAAGTGGCGTTTTCCGGGTTCAACGATGGCGGGCCGCAGGCGCCGATGAGCGAAATCAACATGATTCCGCTGATTGATGTGATGCTGGTGCTGTTGATCATCTTCATGGTCACCGCGCCGCTGATCACCCACTCGGTACGTGTCGATCTTCCGCAGGCCGCAGTGCAGGCTACGCCCGAACCGCCGCGCACCGTGACCGTCTCGATCGACGCCTCCGGGCAGTTCTACTGGGACGAGTTCAAGGTCAGCCTGACGGAGCTTTCCTCACTGATGCGCGATGCGAGTCTTGAAGACCCGCAGCCCGACGTCCGCCTGAACGCAGATCGGGTTTCGCAATACCAGCAGATCGCCGACGTGCTCGCTGCCGCGCAGCAGGCGGGACTCAAACGCGTCGGTTTCATGATCCAGCCGGCGTCGCGCTAGCCCCCCCGCTTCACTGCCGCGACACGTTCCCGGACCCGACCGGGATGCGTCGCGTTGCCGCCCTGCGCATCCACGACGAGCCGGTCAGCGTTTTGGCAGCGTGTTGGTCGGCGAGCGTTCCAGCAGGATGTCCTGCAGCCGCGTCTCGATCGCCGGCTTGATCTTCTGGTGGGGCAGAATGTAGAAGCGCTTGTCCCGGATCGCGTCGAACACCATGTCCGCGACCTGCTCCGCGGAAATCTTTCCCGATTGCACGGCATGGCGCAGCTGCTCGTCGCGGGCGATGTCTTCTTCGCTCCTGGGTTTTTCCCGGTCGCGCAGCAATGCCGGGCGATTGCGTTCCGAATCATGGATGCGGGTCGGGACATAGGCCGGGCACAGCACGGAGCAGCGGACCTTGTCGCTGTGTCCGACCAGATCGTGGTACAGGCTTTCGCTAAGCGTGACCACCGCGTGCTTGGTCAGGCAGTACATGCCCATGCCGGGCAGCGACAGCAGGCCGGCAACCGAAGCGGTGTTGACGATATGGCCTTCGTCGCCCTGCCGGAGCAGGATCGGCGTGAATACGCGCACGCCATGGATCACGCCCCACACGTTCACGCCCATCGCCCATTCCCAGTCCTTCTCGGTGTGCTCCCAGAGCACACCGTTGGGGGCGACGCCGGCATTGTTGCAGACGACGTGAACCGCGCCGAAGTCGCGCAGCGTCTTTTCCGCGAGGGCTTCGACTTCCGCGCCTTTGGCGACGTCACAGCGCACGCCGATCGCGGTGAAACCCGCGTCGCGGAACTCGGCTTCGGTTCGGTCGAGTGCAGTCTGCTCGATGTCCGCGAGCACGACCTTCATGCCTTCCTGCGCGAAACGCCATGCCATCGCGCGACCGAGCCCGCTGGCGCCGCCGGTGACTACCGCGACGCGATCCTTGAACGTTTTCATCTGCTCTCCTCCGGGGAGGCGCAAGTCTAGCCCGCGCCTTCCCTTCGGGCAAACACGACGATCTGTCGACAGTGGCGCTTCACCACAAAGGCACCAAGGCACAAAGAGTCACGAAGAAAGGATGAAGTCATGCTTTGTGTTACTTCGTGCCTTGATGACTTTGTGGTGATCCTCGATGCCGAATTCATCAGTCTCGCGCGTCGAGACCGACGTGCGTGCTATGGTATTCTCGCCACGCTCAGGAGGAGGAGATGCACGAACAATTCATCGGCACGATGCCGGTACAGGAAAGGCACCGTTTCGACGTTGCGGCGCTGGAGCGATACATGCGCGCTACGGTCGAAGGCTTTTCCGGACCGCTCGAGGTCGAGCAGTTCAAGGGCGGCCAGTCCAATCCGACCTTTCTGCTGAATACCCCGAAGTGGCGCTATGTCCTGCGGCGCAAGCCGCCGGGCAAGCTGCTGCCGTCGGCACATGCGGTCGATCGCGAGTACCGCGTCATCACTGCGCTGTTTGAAACCGATGTTCCCGTGGCAAAGACCTGGTGCCTTTGCGAGGACGAATCGGTGATCGGCACCGCTTTCTACATCATGGATTACGTCGAGGGCCGCGTGCTGTGGGACCAGACGCTGCCCGGCATGACGAAGGAACAGCGCCGCGCGATCTTCGAAGAACAGAACCGCGTCATCGCCGCGCTGCACCAGGTCGATTACAACGCGGTCGGTCTTTCGGGCTACGGCAAGCCCGGCAACTATATCGATCGCCAGGTGAATCGCTGGATCAAGCAATACCGCGCTTCCGAGACCGAGCATATCGAAGCGATGGAGAACCTGATCGACTGGCTGCCGAAGAACATTCCGCCGGGCGACGAGACCACGATCGTGCACGGCGACTACCGCCTGGACAACGTGATCTTCCATCCGGCCGAAGCGCGCATCCTCGCCGTGCTCGACTGGGAGCTGTCCACGCTCGGTCACCCGCTTGCCGATTTCGCTTACCACTGCATGTACTGGCGGCTCACCGCGGGCGAGTTCCGCGGCATCGGCGGCGTCGACCTGGTTTCCCTCGGCATTCCCACGGAAGAAGAATATGTGGAGATGTACTGCCGGCGCACCGGCCGCGACGGCATCCCGAACTGGGATTTCTACATGGCCTACAACATGTTCCGTCTCGCGGGAATCCTGCAGGGCATCATGGGCCGCGTGAAGGACGGCACCGCCGCCAGTTCCTACGCCGCCGAACAGGGCAAGCGCGCCCGCCCGATGGCCGAAGCCGGCTGGCGGCAGGTGGAGAAGATACTCAGGAACTGAAACGCGCTAACACGAAGGCTCACGAAGGCAGAACAAAGGGTCACGAAGGACATCGTCGACAAATGGTCCTGAACAAGTCTGCAGATGAGGAGGAGGTCGGCAGGCAGATCCTTGCGGCGGCGATGCGGGTTCATTCGGCGCTTGGGCCGGGGCTGCTCGAAGGTGCGTACGAATCCTGTCTCGCGCACGATCTGGCGCGCACTGGGATTAAGGTTGAGCGACAGGTTGTCCTGCCGGTCGAATATGCCGGGCATCGAGTTGAAGCGGGCTATCGGCTCGACCTGTTGTTGGGCGGAATGGTGGTGGTGGAAGTCAAGGCCGTGGACAAATTTATGCCGATACACCTCGCGCAAATGGTGACTTATCTGAAGATTGGTGGATTGGAGCTGGGATATCTACTGAACTTCAATGTTCTTCACATGCGACAGGGAATAAAGAGGGTGGTCGTATAGCATCTCCTTCGTGTTTCCTTCGTGACCCTTCGTGTTGAGAGAGGTTTAATTCGTGAGAGCTGTACTTTGCAAAGAACTGGGACTGCCGGAGAAACTGGTGGTGGAGAACGTGCCGTCGCCGAAGCCGGGTAAGGGCGAGGTGGTGGTGAGCGTGAAGGCGTGCGGGGTGAATTTCCCGGATACGCTGATCATTCAGGGCAAGTACCAGTTCAAACCCGAGCTGCCGTTTTCACCTGGCGGCGAAGTGGCCGGCGTGGTCAAGGAGGTGGGCGCGGGCGTGGCTTCATTGAAGCCCGGCGACCGGGTAATCGCTTTCAATACCTGGGGCGGATTCGCAGAAGAGATCGTGGTCGAAGCGGTGCGCACGGTACGCATGCCCGACGACATGGACTTCGTGCCCGCATCGGCATTCGTGCTGACGTACGGGACTTCGTACCACGCACTGAAGGATCGCGCGCAACTCAAGGCCGGCGAAACCATGCTGGTGCTGGGCGCCTCCGGCGGAGTCGGCATCGCCGCGATTCAGCTCGGCAAGGCCATGGGCGCGCGGGTGATTGCCGCGGCCTCGAGCGATCAGAAGCTCACGGTGTGCAAGGAGAGCGGCGCCGACGAACTGATCAATTACGGGCAGGACGACCTGCGCGCGAAGGTCAAGTCGATTACCGCCGGCAAAGGCGTGGACGTGGTCTACGACCCGGTCGGCGGGCCTTACTCGGAGCCCGCGTTGCGCGACATGGCGTGGAATGGACGCTTCCTGGTGGTCGGCTTCGCGGCGGGCGAGATTCCAAAAGTACCGTTGAATCTCGCGCTTCTCAAAGGCTGCTCGATCGTGGGTGTGTTCTGGGGGGCGTTCACCCGCAATGAACCGGAGAAGAACCTGCACAATAATGAAGAGCTGATGCAGATGTACCGCGAAGGCAAGGTGAAGCCGCACATCCACGCGACCTATCCGCTGGAACGTGCCGCCGAGGCGCTGAACGAAGTCATGTACAAGCGCGTGAGCGGCAAAGTGGTGCTGGTGACGGACGCCTGAAACGGCGGTTAACACGAAGGGCCACGAAAAAAGGCGGGAAAGAAACAAGAAGGAAAAGACGCCAACGAAGAATCCGTGAAGGTTCGGCTCGTTCATGCGTCGGAGTCCTCGGGCAGCCAGTCGAAACCACGCTGGATTCTCATTACCTGATATCTACTTCGTGTTTCCTTCGTGATCCCTCGTGTTAACCTGGTCTTGAAGTGACTGACGGAGCAAAGACATGCAGGCAACGATGATGCGTACCCCGCTGAATCTGTGTCACTTCCTCGAGCGGGCGGGCAAGCTGTACGGCGCGCAGGAGATCGTTTCGCGCATGCCGGACAAGTCCCTGCACCGCTACACCTATGCGGATTTCTACCGGCGCTCGCGCCTGCTCGCCGAAGCGTTGCAGAAAGCTGGCCTGCAGCGCGGCGACCGCGTGGCCACCTTCATGTGGAACCACTACGCGCACTACGAGACCTACTTCGGCGTCATCGCCGCTGGAGGCGTGCTGCACACACTGAACCTCCGCCTCGCCCCGGATGACATCGCCTTCATCGCCAACCATGCCGGCGACCGTTTTCTGGTGGTGGACGACGTGCTGCTGCCGCTGTTCGAGAAGTTCAGGGACAAGGTCGATTTCGAGCGCGTGATCGTGGTGCCGCTGACCGGCAAACCGGTGCCGTCCGGGATGGATGACTACGAGGCGTTCCTGCGCACGGCTACCGGCGACTTCGACTATCCGGAGATGGACGAGAACGAACCGTGTGCGATGTGCTACACGTCGGGTACGACCGGCAAGCCGAAGGGCGTTGTGTATTCGCACCGCTCACAGGTGCTGCATTCGCTGGTGCAGGCGATACCGGACGCGGTCGGCATCTCGTGCCGGGACGTGATGCTGCCGGTGGTGCCGATGTTCCACGCCAACGCATGGGGCGTGCCCTACACGGCGGCCATGCTCGGCGTGAAGATGGTGTTCCCGGGCCCGTACCTGCACCCGGACGATCTCCTGCCGCTGCTGGAAAGCGAGAAAGTCACCCTCTCCTGCGGCGTGCCCACCATCTGGCTGCCGATGGTGCAGATGCTGGAGAAAAATCCCGGTAAATGGAAGCTGCAATCCGGCCTGCGCCTGACCGTCGGCGGCTCCGCCGTACCGGAAGCGATGATCCGCGCCTACGCGAAATTCGGCATCGAGGTGATCCAGGGCTGGGGCATGACCGAAACGTCCCCGGTCGCCACCATTTCAAAGGTCACCGCGCTACACGGCACACTGGACGACGACGAACGCTTCGCCTTGCTGGCGTCGCAGGGCTACCCGCTGCCGCTGGTGGATATCCGTGCAGTCGGCGACGCGGGCGAGACCGCGTGGGATGGCAAGGACGTCGGCGAGATCCAGGTGCATGGCCCGTGGATCATCGGCAGCTACCACGATCTTCCGGCCTCCGCCGACAGCTTTACCGACGACGGCTGGCTGCGCACCGGCGACGTGGCGTCCATCGATCCGCTCGGTTTCGTCAGGATCACCGATCGCACCAAGGACCTGATCAAATCCGGCGGCGAATGGATCAGCTCGGTCGATCTGGAGAACGCCATCATGGGTCATCCGGCGGTGCAGGAAGCGGCAGTGATCGCGGTGCCGCATCCGAAATGGTCCGAGCGCCCGCTGGCGGTGGTCGTATTGAAGCCTGAAGAAAAAGCAACGGAAGAGGACATCAAGGCGTATCTCTCCAGCAAGTTCGTCAAGTGGATGATTCCGGACGCCTATGTTTTTCTCGACTCCATTCCGCGCAGCTCCACCGGCAAGTTTCTCAAGACCGCCTTGCGCGAGCAGTACCGGAACTGGAGTTGGGAGTAGTGCCTTCGTGGTGAGATCTCCCGCTTTTCGGCTGTCCTGAGCTCGTAAGGAGTTTATTCGATGAATTTCGAGCTGAGCGACGAGCAGAAGCTGATTAAAAACACCGCGCGCGAGTTCGCACGCAAGGAGATCCAGCCGATCGCGGCGCAATGCGACGCCGATGCGTGCTTTCCGGCGACGATATGGGACAAGGCGCGCGAGGTCGGCCTGGTGAACATGACCGTTCCGGTCGAGTTCGGCGGCAGCGGCTGGGGCGCGCTCGACCTCGCCATCGTCACCGAAGAACTCGCATGGGCCTGCGCCGGCATGACCGGTGCGCTCGGCATCAATGCCATCGTTGCCGACGTATTTCATTGTGCAGGCTTTCCAGATCAGAAGAAGCGGGTATTTGCGCGCCTGCTCGACGGTGCTGTCGGCGCGTACGCGTTGACCGAACCGGCTGCCGGCTCCGATGTCGCCGCAATCGCGACGCGCGCCGAGCGCAAGGGCGAGCGTTATGTGCTGAACGGCAGCAAGGTATGGATCTCGAACGCGCCGCTGGCGGACCTGTTCATCATCTTCGCCAAAACCGATCCGAACGCGGGGCACAAGGGCATCAGTGCATTCCTGGTCGACCGCGATACGCCCGGACTGCGCATCGGCAAGCCGCTCGGCAAACTCGGACAGCGCGCGGCGCCGGCGGCGGAAGTCTTTCTGGAGGATGCGGCAGTGCCGGCGGACGCGCTGATCGAGGCCGAAGGCGCCGGGTTCATGATCGCGATGCAGGTGTTCGACCGTTCGCGGCCGATGGTAGCTGCACTCGGACTCGGATTACTGCAGCGCGCGCTGGACGAATCGCTCGAATACGCGAAGACCCGCAAGACCATGGGCAAGCCGATCATCGAGCACCAGGCGATCGGTCACAAGCTCGCCGACATGGCGCTGCGCACCGATGCCGCGCGCCTGCTGGTGCGTCACGCGGCCTGGCTGCTCGACAGCGGCCGACGCAACACGCTGCAGGCGGCCTACGCCAAGACCTTCGCAGCCGATGCCGCAATGTGGGCCGCCACCGAAGCCGTGCAGATTTTCGGCGGCATGGGCTACAGTACGGAATACCCGGTCGAGAAACTGTTCCGCGACGCCAAGGTGCTGCAGATCTACGAAGGCACCAGCGAGATCCAGCGCAACATCATCGCGCGGGAGCTGTCGCGGCTTTAGATCAAGGCTTTTTAACACGAAGGGTCACGAAGGGTCACGAAGGAAAGCGGGAAAAGGCGACAACGGACAGAAAACCCCTTTCACCTGTCCTGCGTTTCGCCTTCCTTAGTGTTCCTTTCAAGCTTTTCCTTCGTGCCCCTTCGTGTGAACGCTTTTGAATGGAGGCAACCATGGGCGAAGCAGTCATCATCGAGGCGGTGCGTACGCCGTTCGGAAGGAAGGGCGGGGCGTTGCGTGAGATGCGGCCGGACAGTCTGCTGGCGCACGCGATCGACGGCTTGCTCGAGCGCGCGGGTATCGAGCCGGAAAAAGTGGAAGATGTCATCGACGGCACGGTGACGCTGGCGGGCGAGCAGGGTGCCAACCCGGCGCGGCTGGCGGTACTGCTGTCGAAACTGCCGGTGACGGTTTCGGGTGTGTCGCTCAACCGCATGTGCGGATCGTCGCAGCAGGCGGTGCATTTTGCCGCGCAGGCGGTGGCGGCTGGCGACATGAACTACGCGATCGGCTGCGGTGTCGAGAGCATGACGCGCGCGCCGATGTTCCTGGATATTTCCCTCGGCCAGGAAAACCAGGGGTTCGAAAAGCTGAATCCCGAGCTGTTCCGGCGCCATGACCTCATTCACCAGGGCGAGAGTGCGGAGCGCGTTGCCGAGAAGTGGGGCCTGTCACGCGAAACGCTCGATGAATTCTCGAAGGAAAGCCACCGGCGCGCGGCCGAAGCGCAACGGAAACGGCTCAACCGCGAGATTCTGACGACGCCGGCCGTGTCTCCGGAAGCACAGCCTATGGCGCTCGATCGAGACGAAGGCGTGCGAACCGTGATAGATGAAGCGAAGATGCGCTCGCTCAAGCCGGCGTTCCGGCCGGAAGGCAAAGGTGTGATCACCGCCGCCAATTCGAGCCAGATTTCGGATGGGGCGTCTGCGGTGCTGATCGGCAGCGCCGCGGCAGCGAAGGCCGACGGCCTGAAACCGAAGGCGCGGTTCCGCGCGCGGGTTGCGCTCGGTTCTGACCCGACCATGCAGCTCACCGGCGTGATTCCGGCCGCCCGGCTCGCACTCAAGAAGGCAGGCGTGTCGATTCGCGACATCGACTGGATCGAGATCAACGAAGCCTTCGCCTCCGTGGTGCTGTCCTGGGCGAAGGAACTCGAACCGGACATGGACAAGGTCAATCCCTGGGGCGGTGCGATCGCACATGGCCACCCGCTCGGCGCCACCGGCGCCGGACTGATGGCGAAGATGCTTGCCGGCCTCGAAGCAACCGATGGTACGCTCGGCCTGCAGGTGATGTGCATAGGCCATGGCCAGGCCACTGCCACGGTCATAGAGCGCCTCTGATTCCTTGTGCCGTCGTTCAAAACGATCCGCGTCGTACTGCTGCTGTTCGTGCTGCTGACGGTCGCGGCCGGTGCCTGGCAGTCCAGGGCCCGGACGACTTCCTGGGATCGGGCGCTGGAACTGGTGGTCTTCCCGATCAACGCCGACGGCAGGCCGGCCACTTCCGCGTACCTTGGTTCGCTCACTTCGGCAAGCTTCGATTCCATCAAGCGGTTCATGCGGCGGGAAGCGCAGGAATACGGAATCGACCTGGTCACGCCCATCGAAGTCAGCCTCGCGCCTGAAGTGCATTCAATCCCGCCGCAACCGCCGCCCGATCGTTCGGCGGTGGCTACGATTCTCTGGAGCCTGCAGCTCAGATACTGGGCGTGGCGTCACTCGGACTATTCCGGCATGCGCCCCGACGTTCGCATCTTCGCGCTGTATTTCGATCCGCAGGCGCACACGCGGCTCGGGCACTCGGCGGGATTGCAGAAAGGCCTGGTCGGCCTCGCGAACGTTTTCGCCGCCGAACACATGACCGAAGAGAACAACGTGATCCTCGCGCACGAACTGTTGCATACGCTCGGCGCCCGGGACAAATACGATCCCGCCACCGGTCTGCCATTGTATCCGGATGGTTTTGCCGAGCCTTACCGGGAGCCGCTGTATCCCCAGAGCCATGCCGAGATCATGGGCGGGAGAATTCCCCTCGCGCCCGGCGTCGCGGATACCCCGCAAAGCCTCGACCTTGCATTGATCGGCCCGGCAACCGCGAGCGAGATCCGCTGGCTGCGCCGGTAGTCAGGCCGGATCCGGTGTATTGCCTGCCGATCGAAACGCTCAACGCGGAGGGCGCAGAGGACGGGGAGGTAATCCGAACGCCATCCATCCAGGTCACGCGTTGCCTGTGCGACTTTCGACTCCGGTGCGTGTCGTCGCAAGCCTCAACAGGGTCTGCTGTTCCTCTGCGTCGAGCGTTTTGAACCGACCGCGCTGCCGGCTGCCGGCGCGTGGATCAGGCGGATTTCGACAAGCTGCTAGCGCGGAATCAGGATCGCGCCTGAGACGGTGACGGTGACCCGGCTGGTGCCGCCCTCGAAGGCGGGTGCAGCGACTGCTTCGTCTGCGACCATCGAACGCATCATCACTGGGCGCGGTGGCGGCATGGAACCGCCGTCGCTGCTGACCTTCGCTTCTGCGACATGAAAACGCTTGCCCTGGAAACCGCGTGCGATCAGATCCGCCTTGCGCAGGAAATCCGCGATGGCAGTGTCGGTCAGTTCGGCTTCGGTCGCTGCGCGTCGCGCATCGGATACCGAGAAACTCACGCCTGACAGTTGCATGCGATTCTGCTGGCTGCCGATCGCGTCCGATACCTGCCTGAAGTCCTTGCCCTCGATGATGACTTCTGCGCGTGCGCGCCACCGCACGATGCGCGATTTCTCGGTGACCGGCCAGGTGTTGTAGGCGCCGCTGCGCACTTGCAGGCCGGCGTGTTCTTTGAGCGTGGCGATAGCCTGATTCACGGTCCGGTTCAGGCGATCGGCCAGCTTGGCGGAATCGAGGTCTTCCATCTCGGCGTACAGCACTGCGCGCATCACGTCGTTTTCGACCTCCGCGCTGGCGCGAGCATCGAGCTGAACGCGGGTATTGGACAGATCCGTTCCGCTGGCATGGGCGCCGGCAGCGAGAAACAGGGGTAGCAGCAGAGAAAGGACAAAGCGCATCATGTGCGACCTCGTTTTCAATTGTGATCGGTAGCGGCGAAATCTATCATACGGGCACTTCCGGAGACGGCCCGGACTCTCCGGCTTAAACGCGACTCCAACAATATGGCTGACAAAAAATCACACGGTATTCGACGCAATCTCACTAACTACGGCGATCCGGAATTCGCAGCCTATCTGCGGCGTTCATTTGCGCGATCGATGGGCTATTCGAAGGACATGCTCGCCCGGCCGATTGTCGGCATTGCCACCTCCGGCAGCGGCTTCAACAACTGCCATCGACTGATGCCTGAACTGGTAGAGGCGGTTAAACGCGGCGTACTCAAGTCCGGCGGTCTGCCGGTCGATTTTCCGACGATCTCGCTCGGCGAGGTCTTCCTCAGTCCCACCAGCCTGATGTTCCGCAACCTCATGGCGATGGATGTGGAAGAGATGATCCGCGCGCAGCCGATGGATGCCTGCGTGCTGGTCGGCGGCTGCGACAAGACCGTGCCGGCGCAACTGATGGGTGCCGCTTCCGCGAACATTCCCACCGTCCAGCTCGTCACCGGTCCGATGATGGCCATGTCCTGGCGTGGCGAACGTCTCGGCGCCTGCACCGACTGCCGGCGATTCTGGGCGAAGTATCGGGCCGGGGAGGTGAGCGACGAAGGCATAGACGAAATCGAAGGCAATCTCGCCACCACCGCCGGGACCTGCGCGGTGATGGGTACCGCCAGCACCATGGCCTGCATTGCCGAGGCGCTCGGCATGAGCCTGCCGGATACCGCGGCAATCCCGGCGGTGCATGCGGACCGCCTGCGTGCGGCCGAGGCGAGCGGAGAGCGGGCGATGGCCATGGCGCGCGCGGGCGGGCCGCTTCCCGCGGATGTGATCACCCCGGAATCGGTCGAGAACGCGCTGCGCGTGCTGCTGGCGATCGGCGGCTCCACCAACGCGATCGTTCACCTGACCGCGATAGCCGGCCGCCGCGGCATCGACATTTCCCTGGAGCGCCTGAACAGGCTGTCCGACGAGACCCCGGTGCTGGTCGACCTCAAGCCCACCGGGCAGCACTACATGCAGGACCTGTATTCCGCCGGCGGGCTGCACGCGGTCCTCTGCGAGCTTAAGGATCTGCTGAATCTGGACTGCATGACCGTCTCCGGCGAAACGCTGGGCCAGCGGCTGTCGCGGCCCTCCGCCTTTGTCGATCGCGGAGTCGTCCGCACGCTGGCCGACCCCTATCAGAATGAAGGCGGGCTGGTGGCGTTGTTCGGCAGTCTTGCCCCCGGTGGGGCAATCCTGAAGAGGGCTGCGGCCGACCCGCGGCTGTTCGAGAAAGAAGGCCGGGCCGTGGTGTTCGAATCCCTGGAAGATCTGGCCGCGCGGATCGATTCGCCGGACCTCGATGTGACCCCGGACGATTTCCTGGTGCTGAAGAACGCCGGCCCGAAGAGCCCCTCGGGGATGCCCGAGGCAGGTTACCTGCCGATCCCCAGACGCCTGGCCAGGGCCGGAGTCAAGGACATGGTGCGTATCTCCGACGCCCGCATGAGCGGGACCGCGTTCGGTACCGTGGTGCTGCATGTGGCCCCTGATGCCGCATCTGGCGGAAATCTTGCTGTTGTCCGTTCAGGTGACCGGATCCGCCTGTCGGTTCGGGAGCGCAAGCTGGATCTGCTGGTCACCGGGCAGGAACTGGCGCGTCGCCGGGAAACGTGGCAGGCGCCACAGACGCCGGTCCGGGGGTATGCCCGACTGTACCGGGAGCACGTGACACAGGCGGACAAGGGTTGCGATTTCGATTTCCTTCGCAACGCCGACAGGGGAAGCTGAGCGGTCTGCACCGGGCCGCGCAGAACAAATAACTCGAATATCCGGAATGCGAGCTGAAAACGGCCTGACTGCAGACAATCCAGGAGAGATCTCGTGATCCTCCGCGAAGCGTCGTTCCGCGTGCTCATCGTCAGCGACGACACCAGTTCCGGTTCGACGGTCGGGCGCCATCTCGAGCGTGCGGGCGTGACGGTGGAAGCGATGCCGGCGGCCAATGCGGCGAGCGGGCTTGCCGGCAACGGGAAACTGCCGGATCTGCTGGTCGTCGACGGCGACGGTTCAGCGGGACTCGATCTCTGCCGGATGCTGAAATCCGAACCGGAAACCCTGAGCCTGCCGGTCGTCGTGCTGGGCAGGACCGAGACCAGACGCCTGGAGTGCTTTGCGGCCGGCGTGGACGAATACATGAACCACGACGTCAGTGGCGAGGAGTTTCTGGTGCGTATCGAATCCCTGCTGCGTATCAGTTCCGCACGCCGGACGATGATGGCAGCCAAGCTCGCCGGCGAGATCCGGCATCGGGAAGAGATACGCGACACCTTTCGCCGCTATGTTTCGCCGCGGATTGCCGACCAGATCCTCGCCGACAACGGCATGCGGCACCGCGCGTTGTCCACCGCCAATGCCCGCGTGCGTGCCACGGTACTGTTCGCGGACATGCGCGGCTTTACCAGGATCTCGGAGCAGCTTTCGCCCGCCGCCGTGGTACCGCTGCTTAACGAATACTTCGCACTGCTGACGGAGATCACGTTCAAGCACGACGGTACCGTGTTCAACATGGCGGGGGACTGCCTGATGGTGGGCTATAACGTGCCGTTCGAGCAGGCAGACTGCACCGAGCGGGCGGTTGCTACCGCGCGCGAAATGCTCGCGCGCTTCGGAAAACTCGCGGCAACGTGGGACCGCCAGCACGGCATCGAAACAGGCCTCGGTGTCGGCATCAACGAAGGCGAAGTGATTGCAGGCAACATCGGATCCGCGGCCTACATGAGCTATACCGTTATCGGCGACACGGTCAACGTCGCCGCCAGACTCGGCCAGCGCGCGCGCGCCGGCGAGATGCTGTTTTCGGAAGAAGTGAAGGTGTCTCTGGAATCGCGCGGGGTGGAGGTCGATGCGGTGGATCTGCCGCCGCTTTCCCTGCGCGGCCGGTCCAGCCCGGTCAACATCTACTGCATCCCCGTCGGCGAGCGTCTCGACATCCGGCCCTGACAGAAGGGCTGCGTCGATCGCGGCAGAACATCTTGGCGCCAGACTAGCCGCCGGTTTACTGGCTGCGCAGCAGCCCTTCGATTTTGTCCGCCAACAGCAGTCCCGAAAGGCGCGCGTCCTGAAACGAAGAACGGGTCAGGTGCCGTAGAAGCGGAACGTTTTGCGGCCTGATTGCTTGGCCGCGTACATTGCCTGGTCTGCGAGCCGGATCAGGGCTATGGGGTCTTTCGAGTGGTCCGGGAATATGCTGATGCCGAGGCTGGGCGTGACCTGCAGTCTCTGTCCGGAAACGATGTAGTCCTCGCTCAGGGTTGCCAGTATCTTGCGCGCAATGTTGCTTGCGTCGTCCATCTGGCGCAGCTCGGGCAGCACGATGAGGAACTCATCGCCGCCAAGGCGCGCAACCGTATCCACTTCCCGGACGTGCATCCGTAGACGGTCCGCGACTTGCTGCAGCAGCAGGTCGCCGACATGGTGGCCCAGCGTGTCGTTGATGGTCTTGAAGTAATCGAGGTCCACGAACACCACCCCGGCGCGGGACTGGTTGCGCTGCGATATCGCGATTGCCTGTTCCAGCCGGTCCATCAGCAGCACGCGATTCGGCAGGTTGGTCAGCGAATCGAAATGCGCCATGCGGCGAATCTGTTCCTCGGCCGCGCGGCGTGCGGTAATGTCGACGAATGCACCGACCGCGCCGTACACGTTGCCCTGTGCATCGTGCAGCGGAATGGCGTTGCCGATCAGGTGCCGGATGGTGCCGTCCTCGAACACCAGGTCTTCCTCGAAGTCGCGTACTTCCACGCCGCGTGAAGCGGCCATCTGCACCGGCAGTTCGTGCGGGGCCAGCGCGCGGCCATTGCGATAAACGGCAAAATGTTTCGGCCGCTCGCCTTCAGGCGCGGTCAGCGAAACGTTGCTGCCCTGGGGCAGGCGCAGCAGATCGTAGGTGGCGCGATTGCCGGTGATGACCTTGCCCTCGACATCATGGGCAATCCACACGGCGGCTGGTACCGAATCCAGCACCGCCTTCAGCTCGGCGGCGCGCTGGCGCTGCTTGCGCTCGCTGTCCATCAGTGCGCGTTCCATACGCTTACGTTCGGTCACATCGTGCGCAACCAGGACCACGCGCACCACCTTGCCGTCTTCGAAGATCGGCGAGATGCTCATCGTGAGATCGATCAGGCGCCCGGACTTATGCTGGCGCACCGTCTCGTACTGCGTGACCGGCTCGCCGCCGCAGACCTGCTTCCAGACCTTGGATTCTTCCTGCTTGAGGAAATCCGGGAACAGGCAGATATGGCTTTGGCCTACCACCTCGTCGGCGGAGAAGCCGAAGATCTGCTCCGCGCCCTTGTTCCAGGTGACGACGATGCCATCCACCGTTTCGCTGATGATGGCGGCATTGGAGGCCTCGACGACGGCTGCAATAAGCTGCGGGTGCGATGTGATGCCGCGGCCGGTCGAGGCGCGCCGTGCAGTCTCGCGGGCGAACGCCGACTCGAGCGCGGACGGCCCGGCGTCGATCACTTCGAGCTGCAGGCGCGTGCGCTTGTCGACCAGCGCGGCTTGTACCGCGCGCACGATCTCCACCAGCTCCGGACTGAGGTCCGAGTAGTCCTGTGCGAGTTCTTGTTTCGTCACCGCCGCCTCCCTGACCAGCGGATTCTCGGATCTGTGCTGCGGAACGATCCGTAATGCGTCGTGCGAGGGATCGATCTTGGCCATGGTTCGTAACCTGTCACAAACTCTCGTCCCAGAGCGGGCTTGCGAACAGGTGGGCGTCCCTTTATTGAATATTGTTTCCGGCGATTTTAGCTCTGCCATCCTCTATGCGGAACCGCAATGTTCGGATATTTTTCGTTGAGTGGACCGAGCACTCGGGAAACCGGTGGCGCACCAGAATCGCCCGCGGTTGAGCGATGGCTTTAGGTTTGTCTGATAAGCACTTGAAGGAACAGTTGGTAGCTGCGGGCGATTGTTGCGATCCGCTATAATTTTGGACAGATTGATCACACGCGCTTGCGAACGAACAGGGTGTACAGGAGAAAAATATTATGAAGATGGAAATTTTTCGGCCGGAGCCGCCGGCCTTCAAAACACTCGAAGAAGAGCGGATTCATGTCAAACAACGGCTGGCGGCGGCCTTCCGACTGTTTTCCCGTTTTGGCTTCGACGAGGGGGTGGCGGGACACATTACCGTGCGCGATCCTGAGCACAAGGACTGCTTCTGGGTGAATCCGTTTGCGGTTCATTTCAGCCAAATCAAGGTGTCCAACCTCTCCCTGGTGAATCACAAGGGAGAGGTGCTGGAAGGCCAGCCCTGCAACGCGGCGGCCTTCGCTATTCACTCCCGCATCCATATGGCGCGCCCTGACGCCAATGCCGCGGCGCATGCGCATTCGGTCTATGGCAGGAGCTGGTCCACCCTCGGCCGGCTGCTCGATCCGCTCACACAGGACGCGTGCGCGTTCTACCGGGATCATTCCATCTACCACGAATACAACGGCGTGGTGTACGACACCGACGAAGGCGACCGTATCGCGAGCGCGCTGGGCGGCAACAAGGCGCTGATCATGCTGAACCATGGCAACCTGACCGTCGGCCGGACCGTGGACGAAGCGGCCTGGTGGTACATCGCCATGGAACGCTGCTGCCAGGCGCAGCTTATGGCCGAAGCGGCCGGCACCCCGCGCAGCATCGCCGACGCCGATGCGCTCGCCACCCGCGAGCAGACCGGCACGCCCCATTTCGGCTGGATCGCCTTCCAGCCGCTGTATCAGCGCATCGTCAGGGAGCAGCCGGATCTGCTGGACTAATATGAAGGACTGAGGACTGAGGACTGAGTGGTAAGTGCTGAGGCCCGCGCTTTTACTCAGTCCTCGTCCCTCAGCCCTCAGTCCTCGCCTTATCTCTCAGTCCTGATCTTTCACTCGACCAGGTCCTTGTAAGCGTGCCAAGTCGCATGCCCCAGCAGCGGTACGATCACGATCAGGCCGAACAATGCGGTGAAGAAACCGATCGCGGTCAGCACCACGATCATCACCGCCCACAGCAGCATCGCGCCCTTCGATCCGGCGACTGCGCGCAGGCTGGTGATGATTGCAGTGACCGGATCCACCGGCCGATCGAGCATCATCGGGATCGAGACCACGCTGAATGAAAACACCACTGCGGCGATGATGGCGCCCGCCACCAGATAGCTGAGCACGAAGCCCACGTATTCCCCGGACAGGAACACCTGCGCAAAAAAGTTCTCTACCATCGGCGCGTCGTCGCCATAGGACAGCGCGAAAATGATTGCCGAGATCCGTTCCCAGGACAGCAGCGCGAAAGCAAGCGCCAGTCCGAACAGGGCGATCGATCCGGCGTTCGTGCGCCATGCGTCCACCGTTTCGGCAAATGTCGCGCGTTCGCCGGCCGCGAGTCGCCGGCTGATGTCATAGACGCCCATCGCGAGAAATGGGGCGAACAGAAAGAAGCCGGACACGAGAGCCGTGACCAGATAGGCGCGGTTCCACGAAACACCGAGAATGACCCAGCCCGCCGCCGTGATCAGGAATCCGTAGCCGAGGCTGGCGGCGGGTGCGCGCAGCATGTCTGCCCAGCCCCGGGCGATCCACGCCACAGGCTGCCCGACCGGGACATGCCTGACTGGCGGGAGCGAGTCGGTTTCGCCGCGAACGATCTCTTCCATCGTCTCCTCCTGTTCGATGGGTTGCTCAAGATTGACCCGTGCCATAATTCCCCGGGTCCGCGCACGGGATTTTGCGCGAAATCAAGAAAAGTTGCTGTCGTGCTGCTCCCCATAGGAGACCAACCCAACCCGCGCGGACCTGCGCCGGTCACCATCCTGCTGATCATGGCCAATGTCGCCGTGTTCATGATGGTGACGATTCCGCTTTCCGCCGTGCCGCCTGATCCACGCGACCCCCGGTTGCTGGCCTACGTGCAGGCCATCGCGCCGTATCTGCCGCAGGGCATGAGCCTGCAGTCGTTCGTACAGCAAATCAGTGCCTACGATCTTGTGGTTTTCCAGTATGGTTATCGTGCCGCTGAACCTTCGGCAGTGTCGCTGTTCACCGCGATGTTCCTGCATGCCAACCTGATGCACCTGCTCGGGAACATGCTGTTCCTGTGGATCTACGGAGACAACGTCGAGCACCGGCTGGGGCAGTTTCGTTTTCTTTTCTGGTATCTCGCGACCGGGGTGGTGGCCACTCTCGCGCACGCGGCATTTGCCTCCGGATCGCCCGTTCCGATGGTCGGCGCCTCGGGTGCGATCTCCGGCGTGCTCGGCTTCTACCTGATCTGGTTCCCGCGCAACCGGGTGCGTTTTCTGGTGCTGATCCCGTTCTTCTTTCACGTCATCCTGGTGCCGGCGTGGATCGCGCTGGGGTTCTATCTGCTGATCGACAACCTGCTGCCGTTCCTGGCCGTGCCAGACGGTACCGGCGTCGCCTACGGTGCGCATATCGGCGGATTCATTGCCGGCATGGCCGTCGCGTTCCTCAAAGGCCGCGGCCGAAGGACGGGTCGGCTATGAACCGTGCAGGCCGCGATATCGCATTTCTTTCTGCGGCTGAACTGGCCGCGCGTTTGCGCAGCGGAGAACTGACCGCGCGCGTGCTGCTCGATCATTACCTCGCCCGCATCGCGCGGCTGAACGAAAAGGTCAATGCAGTGGTGACGCTCGACGCGGAACAGGCGCGCGCGCGGGCGGATGCACTCGATGGCGCGGATCGCAACGGCGCGCTTGCCGGCCTTCCCTTCACCATCAAGGATTCCCTGGAAACCGCCGGCCTGCGCACCACCTGCGGCGCACCGCAGTGGTCGAAGCACTTGCCGTCCCGCAATGCCGATGCCGTGCAACTGCTGGTCGACGCCGGCGCGATCGTATTCGGCAAGACCAACGTACCGATCTACACCACCGACCTGCAGGCCTATAACACGCTGTTCGGCGCGACGTCCAATCCATGGGATGCGACGCGCACCGCGGGTGGCTCATCCGGCGGAGCTGCCGCATCGGTTGCATGCGGGTTCACCGCGTTCGAACTGGGCAGCGACATCGGCGGGTCCATCCGTACCCCGGCGCACTTCTGCGGCGTCTACGGCCACAAACCGAGCTACGGGATCGTCCCGTACCGCGGGCACATCCCGCCGCCGCCGGGCGCCCTGGCTTCGCCGGATCTGTCGGTGATCGGGCCGCTCGCGCGCAGCGCGGACGACCTGGAACTGGTGCTCGGCACGATTGCCGCGCCGGATGCGCTGCGCGCCGGGGCATGGCGGCTGGATCTGCCGCGCGCGCGCTCCGCGTCGCTCCCGGAGTATCGGGTCGCGGTGTGGTTCGACGATCCCGCGTTCCCTCTCGACGATCGGATGCGCACCGTGCTCGAGGCTGCCGTGGATCGGCTCGCGGCGTCAGGCGTACGCCTGGTGCGCGCACAGACGGGAATATCGATGGAAGCCCTGTTCGACGACTACCTGCGGTTGCTCTGGTCGGTCACGACATCGCATCTGTCGGCGCGCGCGCTCGCGCGGCTGGTCGAGGAGGGCAAAGCGCATGCAGAGGACAGCTGGCAGGCGAAGCTTGTCCGCTATGCAACGCTGCCGCAACGCGACTGGCTGGCTGCCGACGAACGGCGGCAGCGGTTGCGCGTCCGCCTGCGCGAGTTCTTCTCAGGTTGCGATGTGTTGCTGATGCCGGTGAACCCGGTGACCGCGATCGCGCACGACCATGGCGACGATCTGATGGCCAGGACCATCCGCGTGAACAGCGAGTCGCGCTGGTACTGGGAGCAGCTCGGGTGGATTGCGCCGGCGACGATGGCTTACCTGCCGGCAACGGTTGCGCCGGCGGGATTGGCGGCTGATGGACTGCCGGTGGGGATTCAGATTGTCGGGGACTATCTGCAGGATCGCACGACCATCGATTTCGCGCGCCGTATCGCGGAGATCGTCGGCGGCTTTACGCCGCCGCCGGGATTCGACTGATCGTCGTTGCGCTCAGATCCTGCGCACTTCGTTCAGGTGTTTGCTCCAGTAAGGCGAACGCACCTGGTCGACTCTCACACGTCCGCCGCTGGATGGCGCATGCACGAAGCGGCCGTTGCCGAGGTAGATGCCCACATGCGACGACTTCTTGCCTTCCTGATCGAAGAACACGAGGTCGCCTTTTCTCAGGCTCGACGGATTGACTGCGGATCCAACCCGTCTCAGCGACCGGGTCGTGCGCGGAAGACTTTTCCCCGCCTGCGCGAAACTGTAATGAACCAGCCCGCTGCAATCGAATCCGGACGGTGTATAGCCGCCATAACGGTACGGTTTGCCGACCATCTCGATCGCATGATCCGCGGCGATTGCTGCCGCCGGGCTGGCAGGCGTCGACGACGCGGCCGACACCGGTCTCGACGGAGAGCCGGCGCACGCGGCGAGAGACATTGCCAGCAGGACCAGCAGCAGGGGACGGATTGTGGTTTTCATGCAGTACCTCCGCTGCTGCCGGTTGCAAGCTGCGTGCCGGTGGATTTTCCCCTCTCAGAGGAGAAATCCGGCGCCGCGTCTGACATTCTCCGGCAATCGCCGACATCACGCGGCCGGGCGGCCCTGTCGTCATGGTGCGACAGGAGCAAGGATGAAGGATGAAGGCGGAAGGATGACACCCCTGCGGGTGCATGTGAGGCGGAAGGATGATGTTCCTCCGGGGGCGCGCGCTTGCGGCAGACACCACTGCGGGTAACGTGAGGACGAACGACGGATTCTCCGTGTCACGCACAAAAAAACGCGCCGCAATGCGGCGCGTTTTTACTTTACGAAGAGCCTGATCAGCCTACCGGAACCGGTATGTAGGTGCGCACGTTGTTGCGCTGGATCAGCAAGGCAATGCTGCCGCCCTGTACCTCGCTGACGGTGCCTTGCAAGTCCTCGACCGATTTCACCGGCTTGTCGTTGATGCCGAGAATCACGTCGCCACGGCGAATGCCCGCGCGCGCTGCCGCACCTGCGACATTCTCCACGACGACGCCGCCGTCCGCACCCAGGCGCTCGCGCTCTTGCGGGGTCAGGTCGCGCAAGGCAAGTCCCAGCTTGCTGTTGGTGGCACCGCTGGTGGGGGCGGCGGTCGCGACATGGGTCTGCTCCAGTTCGCCGATGGTGATGGCGATGTCGCGTTTTTTGCCGTCGCGCCAGACCTGGATCTTCGTGTCGGTACCAGGCCTGATCGCCGCGATCGTGCTGGGCAGTTCGGTGAACTGCTCGAGCTCCTTGCCGTCGACACCGAGGATGACGTCACCCGTGTGGATGCCGGCCTTGTCAGCCGGTCCGCCCGGCTCGACGTTGGTCACAAGCGCGCCCTGCGGTTTCGGCATGCCGAACGACTTGGCGAGGGCATGATCGACGTCCTGGATGTTGACGCCGATGCGTCCGCGAACCACCTTGCCGTTCTCGACCAGCTGGGTCCTGATGTCGTTCGCGACATTGATCGGAATCGCGAATGAAAGTCCCATGAAACCGCCGGTGCGGCTGAAGATCTGCGAGTTGATGCCGACCACTTCACCGCGCATGTTGAACAGCGGACCGCCTGAGTTCCCCGGATTGACCGCCACATCGGTCTGGATGAACGGCACGTAGTTCGAATCGGGCAGGCCGCGGCCTTTCGCGCTGACGATACCTGCGGTCACGGTGTTTTCCAGCCCGAACGGCGATCCGATCGCGAGCACCCACTCGCCGACTTTCAGCCTGGAAGGGTCGCCGAACTTGACGGTCGGCAGATTCTCCGCGTCGATCTTGAGCACCGCGACGTCCGTGGGCTTGTCCACGCCGATGACTTTGGCTTCGTATTCGCGCTTGTCGTTCAGCTTGACGACAATGGTCTCCGCGCCGTCGACCACGTGCGCATTGGTCAGCACCATGCCATCCGGGCTGATGATGAATCCGGAACCCTGGCCGCGCTGCGGCGGGGCGTCGGGCCGGGGCATCGGCTGGCCGAAGAACTCGAAGAACGGATTATTGGGTCCCGGCTGACCCTGGCCCGGGTTCGACTCGGGAGCAGCCCGCTCCATGCGGACATTGACGACCGCGTCCCCGTATTCTTCGACCAGCCGGGTGAAATCGGGCAGTCCGCTGACGATCTGTTCGGCAGGCTTTGCTTCTTCCACCGCCGCGCCGGCATGAGAGGCCGCGAACGGCGCAACGACCTGGTAGGCCGCGAGCATGGCGGTGACTGCCAGCGCGGCCAGTAGTGTTTTTGCGGAGGTTGTCCACTGCATCATTACGCTCCTTGCATAAGGCTTGTCTGAAGCGGAGGCGTGCGGAGGGCCCGCCTCCCGATACGATTGATGACGTACGAGAACAGAGACAGTTCGATGTGGCGACAGTTCACGGCGAGCCGCCGATGGGGCACGGCATTCCGCGTCCGGGTTGTCCGGAACTCCGGAAGGGTGGCGCTGTCTGCCGCGATCTGCGCCTTCAGGCCTGCGGGTTCTGCTCCGGCTTGGCGCCGAAGCTGCGCATGCGGTTGATGGCCTTGACCACGATGAAGATGGCCCAGGCGACGATCAGGAAATCGAGCAGCGTCGACAGAAAAGCGCCGTAGCGGATCACCGGCGCGCCGGCGGCTTCGGCTTCGGCCAGAGTCGCGAATCCCGCGCCGCTCAGATCGACGTAAAGCTGCCGGAAGCTGACCCCGCCAACCAGCATGCCGATCGGCGGCATGATGATGTCCTGCACCAGCGAGGTCACCACCTTGCCGAACGCGGCGCCGATGATGATCCCGACTGCCATGTCGACCATGTTGCCCTTGACCGCGAACTCCCTGAACTCCGAAACGATGCTCATGCCTGCCTCCCTTGGGTTGAAGTAAATCTCACCGCAGAGGCGCAGAGGACGCAAAGAAACCGGAAAGTAAACCGCGGGGCCAGCGGACCTCTGCTGCGCCAGGACCAACAGGTCGAGGCGCTCCACGTGTGCGCCGCTGCCCGAATATCCTGGCCGCAGTTGTTCTTCAGTGTCTTCTTTGCGCTCTCTGCGCCTCTGCGGTGAAAAGATTCCGGGTTTTGTCAGCCGCGTCCGGACTTTTCCACGCCGCACCAGCGCGCGAGGAACAGCGCGAGCACGGCGGCGACGCGCTGGGTGCTGGCGATCGAGACCCACTCGTCGATGCCGTGTATGCATTCCGACACCGGGCCGTAGCAGGTCGCGGGCGTGTCGCCGTAGAGATTGAACACGCGCGCATCGGTGGTGGCGGAGCTTGCGAACCATCCCGGCCGCTTGCCGGCGACATGCTGGTGCGCATCCGCCAGTACGGACAGCACCGGCGCGGCTTCGTCGATCACGCAGCCTTCCGACTGGAAACCGGTGTAGCGAACGCGGTGTACGGTGCCGGCGAGCCGCGGATTGTTTTGTGCCGCCTGCGCCAGGCGCGCCTCCACCGCGGCGCGCACGTCTGCTGCGGATACGCCCGGATAGAACCCGAGGCGCAGGTCCATGACGCAGCGCGTCGGCACCGATGAGGCCCATTCGCCGCCTTCGATACGGCCGAGGTTGAACTTGATCGGCGCATCCAGGTGCGCAAACGCGGGATGGCGGTTCTCCGGGCGGTTCCACTCGGCGGCGAGACCCTTTACGTCCTCCCAGTACAGGAAGGCCGCTTCGATCGCGCTGATGCCCTGCGTCGCGTTCAGCACGTGCGCGGGCTTGCCCAGGACTTCCACCTGCACCCACATCACGCCGCCCTGCGCGCTCAGGATGGTTTCGTCGAACGGCTCGGGTATGACCGCCGCATCCGCGCGATAGCCCCGGTGCAGGCAGGCAAGTGCGCCATTGCCGGTGCATTCCTCCTCGACCACGGATTGCAGGAATACGCGCGCCGCGGGTTGCAGGCCGAGCCTGCCGAGTGCGCGGAATGCAGTCACGTAAGCGGCGATACCGGCCTTCATGTCGCCGCTGCCGCGCCCGTAGAGGCGGTCGCCGTCGATGCGCGGCTCGAACGGCGGACTCGTCCACAGTTCCTCCGCGCCGATCGGCACCACGTCGATGTGGCCGTTGAAGATCAGCGAGCGGCCTGCGGTGCTGCGGGGCTTGTGGATCGCAACCACGTTGTCATGGCGCATCCAGTGCCCGACCGCGGGCGCATAACCCGGCAGCTGCCGGATTTCATTGTCATCCACCGCGAAGCGGTCGACCGTGAGACCCATGCCGCGGAACAGGCCTTCCATGAAATCCTGCGCCTGCGCTTCCTGGCCGAGCAGGCTCGGCAGGCGTACCAGCGCCGAGGTCAACGAGACCAGTTCGTCGCGGCTTTCATCGACGGCGGCAAGGATGTCGCGCTCGATCGCGGGATCGAGCGTCTGTCGGGTGTCGGGTGCGTTCATGTGCGGAAGCTTCGTGAATCGGTGGATGTCGGCGCCAGGTCTAGCGCGAACGCAATGCCCTCATCATGGCCGCTGCATGCGGCATTTCATAGGCGGAACGTTGTCTTTCGCGGCGACCACCAGTTCCGTCTTCCAGCCGAACCCGGTGCCTTCGGTGTCGTGCTTCACGCCGGGCTGGCCGCGCTTGAGGAAACTGGTCACGTATACCGGCGCCATCAGCTGGTGGTCCTCGGCGCGCATCCACGATTCGCCCGCCGGGCTGACATGCTTCATGCCCTCGAGCGCGTAGGCCACTTTGACAGGATCGGCGTCCCCGGTTTTCCCGAGCGCCTGCACGAACATGTCCAGGGTTTCCCACACCGGCAGGAAATCCATGGGCGCGATCGGGTTGTATTTCTTCGCGTAATGCCCGAGCTTCTTTTCCCATTCGGGGCCGGCTTCGTTGATATGCCAGGCCATGATGGTCTTGATGCGGTCGGCGCCGGTACTGCCGATTGCGGTCGGCGTGCCCCACACCCAGGCGTGCGTGGTGTAGAAATCGACGTCCAGGCCGGACTGCTCGCTGGCCTTGATCAGCAGGATCAGGTCGTTGCCCCAGTGTCCGGTCAGCACGCTGTCCGCGCCGGATCTCCGGATCTTCGCCACGTACGGCGAGAAGTCCTTCACCCGGCCCAGCGGCACCAGGTCGTCGCCGACGAACTCGACGTCGTCGCGCTTGGCGGTGAGCATCTCGCGCGCCGCGCGCCGGAACGAGTGTCCCCACGCGTAGTCCTGGTTGATCATGTACACCTTGCGCACCGACGGCTGCGCCGCCATGTGGTCGGTCAGCACATTGATCTGCATGTCGCTGTGCGGCTGGAAGCGGAAATGCCAGAAGCTGCACTTCTCTTCGGTCAGCGACGGCTCGCGCGCGTCGTAATTCAGGAACAGCACCGGCTTCTCCGGGTTGCGCCGGTTGTATTTCTCCAGCGCATCGCTGATCGTCAGGCCGATGCTGGAGATGGTCGACAGCACGTAGCGGATATCCTGGCTGATCGCCTGGTTCAGCACGATCAGCGTTTCCTGCGGCAGGCCCTTGTTGTCGAACGGCACGATCTCGATCTGCCGGCCGCCGAGCACGCCGCCGTTCTCGTTGATCTCGTCCGCCGCCGCGCGGAACAGCTTGAGGTTCTCCTCGAACACCAGCGCGAAGGTGCCGCTGAGCGGGGCGATGAATGCCATGCGGATCGGTTCCGCGGCTTGCGCGCCGGTGAACTGAAGCGCGAAGAAAACGAACAGGGCGTTGCGCAGGATGCCTCGAGTCATGGCCACCTCATTCAATCGATCGTTGTCCGGCGACCGCGCCGATGCGCTTTCGCCACGATGCCGGCCAGTCCCGGATCCCGCCGCGTTCCGATGCGGGATCAATGGGTTGTGGCCGGGTGATGCCATCCGGATCGCCTCCGGCGACCGGGCTGGAATTTTTTCAGACCGGTTGTCGATTCAGCGTTCCGCCAAACGACTATAGGGCATCCGGGGCGGATTCACCACGCGCCGGCGTTCGGCCACGCTTGCCACTGCGCTTCGGCGTGCTCACCGACCGTTTCGGCGTCGGCTGGATGATCAACACCGAGGCTTGAGGCCAATCGAAAACCAGGCGGAGAATGCAGAATGCGATTCATGATCATCGTCAAGGCGACCCGCGATTCGGAGGCGGGCGTGATGCCGGGTGAGGAACTGCTCGCCGAAATGCTGGGATTCCACGAGGAACTCGCCCGCGCCGGCGTCCTGCTGGACGGCTCCGGGCTGCAGCCGAGCGCAAAGGGCTGGCGCATCCGCTATAACAGCGGACAGCGCGCGTTCGTCGACGGGCCATTCGCCGAGACCAAGGAGCAGCTCACCGGTTTCTACATGATCGAGGCGAAGGACCTGGACGAGGCCATCCACCTCGCCGCGAAGATTCCGCCGGGACGCCTCGGCAGCATCGAGGTGCGACCGGTACGCCCGATACGCGAAACCGTCGCCCGGCAGCGTTCGCAGCCGCTGCGCAAACCGGAAAGGAGTGCGTCATGACCGCAGGCAGAACAGCATCGGCAACGAGAGCGAAATCGTCCACGCGCAGACGCGGATCGCGCGAGGTCATGGTGCTGGTTGCGACCCGCAAGGGTGCGTGGCTGTATCGCGGCGATACGGCGCGCAGGAAATGGAGCGCGCACGGACCGCACTTCCTCGGCCATATCGTCAATCACATTGTGCTCGACCCACGCGACGGACGCACCTTGCTGGCGGCAGCCAAGACCGGCCACCTCGGCCCCACCGTATTCCGTTCGACCGATCTCGGGCAGACCTGGAAGGAAGCATCGAAACCGCCCGCGTTTGCGAAAAAACAGGACGGCAGCGGCCGCGCGGTCGATCACACTTTCTGGCTGACGCCCGGCCATGCGTCCGAGCCGGACGTCTGGTACGCGGGCACTTCGCCGCAGGGCTTGTTCCGCACGGAGGACGGCGGCGTCACCTGGGCGCCGTTCTCGCACATCAATGACGATCCGCAGTACATCGAGTGGATGGGCACGGTGCAGGACGGCACGCCGGACGGCCCCAAGCTGCACTCGATCATCGTCGACCCGCGCGACCCGAAGCATCTCTACTTCGCCATGTCCGGCGGCGGCGTGCACGAATCGACCGACGGCGGCGCGCACTTCAGGCCGCTGATCGACGGCATGGAAGTGGTCGAAGGTTTCGACCGCGACACCGTGACCTTCCACGATCCGCACTGCGTGCAGATCTGTCCGGCGCACCCTGACCGGCTCTACCAGCAGAACCACTGCGGCATCTACCGCATCGAGCGCCCGGCGAACCACTGGGTGCGCATCGGCGTCACCATGCCGCATGAGGTCGGCGACATCGGTTTTCCGGTGACGGTGCATCCGCGCGATCCGGATGTCGTGTGGGTGTTTCCGATGGATGGCACCAGCGTGTGGCCGCGCACCAGCCCGGACGGCAAGCCCGCGGTCTACGCCACGCGCGATGCCGGCAAGAGCTGGCAGCGACTCGATGCCGGGCTGCCCGATGCGCAGGCGTGGTGGACGGTGAAGCGTCAGGCGATGGCCGCGGACACGCGCGATCCGGTGGGCCTGTATTTCGGTACCACCAGCGGCGAACTGTGGGCGAGCCGCGACGAAGGCGGCAAGTGGACCTGCGTCGCGCAGCATCTCCCCGAGATCTACGCGGTGGAAACTGCCGAGCTGGACTGACCGAAGATCGCGCGATGAGGGTGCACATTCCCGGCGCGCTGCGCTCGTACACGGAAAAAAGCGAAGCCGAGGCTCACGGCAACAATCTCGCCGCGCTGCTGGTCGACCTCGATCGCCAGTACCAGGGCATTCGCTTTCGCATGATCGACGAGCAGGACCGCATCCGCCCGCACATCCGCATCTTCGTCAACGGCGAACAGGTGCGCGAGCTGGATCGGCCGCTCGATGCGCGCGACGACGAGGTGGTGATTGTCCAGGCCTTGTCCGGCGGGTGAACGTCGCGGGGGGGGGGGGGGGGGGGGGG
>JBBDIL010000031.1:39255-142623 GCA_040880425.1 Burkholderiales bacterium
GACGGCCTTGCCGCCGCGCGCACCGCGAAGGATCTACAGGCGTTCCAGTTGCAGCGCGCCCGGTTTCCCGAGCCAGGCCTCGGCGAGCAGCTTCTTCGCCGCGCGCGCATCGATGCGGTCGCCGCGCTGCTCGTAGACCTTCATCAGACCGTACAACGCCCAGCCGTTGTTCGGCGTGCGTACCAGGCTCTCGCGCAGCGCCTCTTCGGCGTCGTCGAGCCGGCCTGCCAGCGCGTAGGCCGCCCCCAGCGACTGCCGCGTCGGGTAGTACCAGAACGGCGGCTCCGAATAGTGCAGCGTGTCCTCGATCGCGACGGCGGCTTTGAACTGCTCGACCGCGGCAGCGTGATCGCGCCCGGCCTGGGCGATGCGCGCGTTCGCGACATGCCGCGCGAGACGCAGGACGTTCTGCGCCGGTACGCCGCCCGCTGCGAGATCGGCGAAATCGTTCTGCGCGCCGATCGCGGCGATCGCGGTGACTTCGGCGCGCGCCGCGTCCAGCCGGCCGGCGTTCGCCAGCCCCACGGCGCGCGCGTAATGCCACATCGCGCGAACGTACGGCAGTTCCTTGCCGGGATCGGCCAGCGCCATAATGGTGTCGGGGTCGCTGAACTGCGCGTGCGCAAAATACGGCGCCGCCTTGATCGGTTGTACCCACGGGATGTTCTTCGCCGCCGCCTCGGACACGATCGTCTCCAGCTTGTCCGCGGCCTCGATCACGATCTCCCCGGCGCCGGCCATCTGCGCCGACACCAGCAGCGAATGCACGTTGTGCGGGTAGTAGGCCTGCGGATAGATGCCCGCGGGCGCCGAGCGCGCGATGTAGGCCTCGTCGGCTTCGACCGCCCGCAGGTTCGCTTCGACCGCATCGCGAAACATGCCGACGCGGAAGTAGGTGTGGAAGGGCATGTGCACGAGGTGGCCGGCGCCGGGCACCAGCCTGCCGAGCCGGCGCGCATGCGGCAGCGCGCGCTCCGGTTCCGCGGAAGCCTCGACCACGTGGATGTAGTAATGGATCGCGCCGGCGTGTTCCGGCATGCGCGTCAGCGCCTTTTCCAGCAGGCCCATGATCTCCCCGGTGCGGCCCCTCGGCTCATGGCCGCCCGCTTCCCAGTAGTTCCACGGCTGCAGGTCCATCAGCGATTCCGCATACAGCACGGCGATCTGGTCGTCATCGGGGAAACGCGCCGCGACCTGCTGCATGGCGTCGGCATACGCGCGGTCCAGCGCCGAACGGTCGGCCTGCGGATCGGCGCTGTAACGCTGCGCGAGCGCCTCGATCAGCGCCTGCTCCCGGGCGCTCGCGCGGTGCGCCACGGCGCGCGCGTGGCTGACCGCGGCATACGCGGGCGCAGCTGCGGCCGGGTCCATCGGCGCGTTGATGTTCGGTCCCAGCACCAGCGCCTCGCCCCACCAGCACATCGCGCAATCCGGATCGAGCGTGCGCGCCTTGCGGAACGCGCGCAGCGCCTCGGCGTGATTGAAGGCATAGGTCAGGCGCAAGCCCTGGTCGAAGAACTGTTGCGCCATCGGCATCGAAGTGGCGACCGGGTAGTGCATCGTGCCGAGGTTGTCCATCAGCACCGGATCGGCGCCGGCGTTCACGATCGAATCTGCTTCGTCGATCGCCTTGCTGAACGGGCCGACTTCGGTCTTGCGCGGCGCCGCGGCGTTCTCCTGCTCCGCAACCGCGACGCGGAAGAATGCCTTGTACTGCGGTCCGCTGCGCTCGGGCACGCAGAACGGGGCGCCGATGGTGGTATACAGCCAGGACGTTGTTTCGCTGCGCGACGTCTGGACCGCGTCGTATCCCAGTGCGCCGGCCAGGCTGGCGCCCATCAGCGCGCCGAGTATCAGATGACGTTTCAACATGCTCGCTCCTTTGTTCAGGATACGGCCAGCCGGGATGCCCCACGCATCCCGCGGCCCGTATCGATGCCGCGCATACTCGGCCGCCGGCGTGAAAGCGATGGTCGGGAGGGCGTGAAACGAACGTGAAAAACGCGGGAATGCCGGATTTCCCTTCCGAAACGGAGGAGGCCCCATCGCTTTCTGCCAATCGTTGCCGCTAAACTCGTAAAGATGCAAAACATACTTTCCATTTCCAGTCTGACCAAGACCTACGCTTCCGGCCTGCAGGCGCTGAAGCCGGTCGATCTTGAAATCCGCAAGGGCGAGATCTTCGCGCTGCTCGGGCCGAACGGCGCGGGCAAGACCACGCTCATCAGCATCGTCTGCGGCCTCGTCACGCCGAGCACCGGCACGGTGCTGGTCGACGGCCACGACATCCGCCGCGACTTCCGCGCCGCGCGCGCGATGATCGGGCTGGTGCCGCAGGAACTGCACACCGACATGTTCGAGACGGTGTGGGCGACGGTGAATTTCAGCCGCGGCCTGTTCGGGCTCGGGCGCGACCACGCGCATCTCGAACGCGTGCTGCGCGACCTGTCGTTGTGGGACAAGCGCAACGACAAGATCATGACGCTCTCCGGCGGCATGAAGCGGCGGCTGCTGATTGCCAAGGCGCTGGCGCACGAGCCGCGGCTGCTGTTCCTGGACGAGCCGACTGCCGGCGTGGACGTGGAGCTGCGCCGCGACATGTGGGAGATGGTGAGGCGGCTGCGCGACGACGGCGTCACCATCATCCTCACCACGCACTACATCGAGGAAGCCGAAGAGATGGCCGACCGCATCGGCGTGATCAACAACGGCGAGCTGATCCTGGTCGAGGAAAAAGCCCGCCTGATGAAGAAGCTTGGCAAAAAGCAGCTCACGCTGCACCTGCACGAGCCGCTGGTTTCGGTACCGCCGGAGCTCGACGGCTGGGGCCTGGCGCTGAAGAACGAAGGCAGCGAACTCGAATACACCTTCAACGCGACCGAGGAGGGCACCGTCATCCCGAAACTGCTGAAGCGCATCGGTGACCTCGGCATCGATTTCCACGACCTGAACACCCGGCAAAGCTCCCTCGAGGAGATTTTCGTCGATCTCGTGAGCGCAAGAAAATGAACGCATCCGCACCCTTACCACGCTTCAACCGCCACGGCGTCATGGCCATCTACCTGTTCGAGATGGGGCGCTTCCGGCGCACCATCTGGCAGAGCCTGGCGACACCGGTCATCACCACCGTGCTGTTCCTGGTGGTGTTCGGCACCGCGATCGGCGGGCGCATGGGCCAGCTCGACGGCGTGAGCTACGGCGCCTTCATCGTGCCGGGGCTGATCATGCTGACCATGCTCACCGAGAGCCTGAGCAACGCCTCGTTCGGCATCCACCTGCCGAAGTTCACCGGCACCATCTACGAGGTGCTTTCCGCGCCGGTGTCCGCGTTCGAGATCGTGCTCGGCTATGTCGGTGCGGCGGCGACCAAGTCGGTGATTCTCGCGCTGGTGATCTTCGCCACCGCCAACATCTTCGTCGACATCGACGTGCTGCACCCGTTCTGGATGCTTGCGTTCATGTTGCTGATCGCCTTCACCTTCTGCCTGGCCGGATTCATCATCGGCGTGTGGGCCAAGGCCTTCGACCAGTTGCAGTTCGTGCCCATGCTGGTCGTCACCCCGCTGACCTTTCTCGGCGGCGCCTTCTACTCGATCGACATGCTGCCCGGTTTCTGGCGCACGCTGAGCCTGTTCAACCCGATCGTCTACCTGATCAGCGGCTTCCGCTGGACCTTCTACGGCACCGCCGACGTCACCATCGGCGTCAGCGTCGCCATGACCCTCGTTTTCCTTGCCCTCTGCCTCGGCGTGGTGTGGTGGATCTTCCGCACCGGCTACCGGCTGAAAAGTTGAGAGTGTTTGCTCACCACAAAGACACCAAGGCACAAAGAAGCACAAAGAGAAGCAGAAGGATGTGACAGCGAAGTACCTGGAGATTGGCCTTTCTTCGTGTTTCTTTGTGCCTTGGTGCCTTTGTGGTTCATCCCGATTGTGACCATGACACCCGATGAATGACGCGACCACAGAGTGCATGCGCGAAACGGTCGAGTCGATCTACCGCACCGAGTCGCGACGCGCGGCGCGCACCGGCGCGAATGGCGAACTCGTGCTGCTGGATGACCAGGACCGCACGCGCTGGGATCGCGCGCTGATCGAGGAGGGCATCGGGCTGGTCGAGCGCGCGCTGTCCTCGCGCTGCTTCGGGACGTATGCGCTGCAGGCGGCGATCTCCGCGGTGCATGCCGAAGCCGACACCGCGGCCGCGACCGACTGGCCGCAGATCGTGGCGCTCTACGACGTGCTGCTGCGCCTGGAGCCGTCGCCGATCGTCGAACTCAATCGCGCGGTGGCGGTGGCGATGCGCGACGGACCGCAGGCCGGGCTGGCACTGGTCGAAGGCATCCTCGGCCGCAGCGAACTCGGCGACTACTTGCCCACGCCGCGCGCGCCGACCTGTGCCGGCGCCTGGGCAAAAACGCAGAGGCGCGCGCGGCGTACGGTCGCGCGCTGGAACTGGTGCGGCAGAAGCCGGAGCGGGAGTTTTTGCAGAAGCGGTTGGCGGAACTGGTGCCGTGACCGCCGGCGACGCGCAGATCGCATGATCGGTTGCGGTTCCGGGCTGGCCGCGATGGCTGGAGGTCAGCGTTCCGGGCTTTGCTCGTCAGGCAGGGCAGGCGCGTCTTCGGGCGGTGTGGCTGCAGCCGGTTGGTCGTGCGCGTCCAGCAGTTTCTGCAGGCGCTCGCGCAGGATGGCTTCGTGCAGTTCCATCTGCCGCTGCTCGTTGCGCAGCGATTTGAGCAGCGACATCGCCATGAAGATCATCAGCACCATGAACGGGAAGGCGGCGACGATGGAAATGGTCTGCAGCGCCGCCAGCCCGCCGCTGAGCAGCAGCACGCCGGCCACCAGCACCTGCACCACGCCCCACGTGACCCGCGAAAGCCGGCTCGGCGTCAGCACGCCCTTGCTGGTGAACATGCCCAGCACGAAGGTGGCGGAGTTCGCCGAGGTGATGACGAACAGGGTGATCAGCGCCAGCATCGCAATGCCCAGCACTTCCGCCCCCGGGAGGTACTCGAGCGTGGTGAACAGCGCGGAGCTCACTTCCCGCGTGACCGCATCGCCGATCTGCGCGTTATCGAACAGTTCGAAGTACAGTGCCGAGCCGCCGAAGGTTGCAAACCACAGCGTGCTCAGCAGCACCGGCACGCCGATCACGCCGAGCACGAACTCGCCGATGGTGCGCCCGCGCGAAATGCGGGCGATGAAGCTGCCGACGAAGGGCGCCCACGAAAGGCCCCACGCCCAGTAGAAAATGGTCCAGCGCTCGACCCAGTCGTCGCCCGTGTAAGGCGTCATCACCAGGCTCATGCCGATCATGTTGGCGAAGTAGTCGCCGATCGCGTTGGTCATGGCAGCGGTGATGAAATCCGTGGGCCCGAAGAAGAACACGAACAGCAGCAGCGCACCGGCGAGCAGCATGTTGACGTCGCTGACGTAGCGCACGCCGCGCTCGAGCGGCGTCAGCGCGCACAGCAGGAACACGATCGCGACGCCGCCGAGGATCGCCAGCTGCTGGTTGGTGCCGAACGCGAAATTCGCGACGGATACGAGCCCGCTGTTGATCTGGATCACGCCGAGGCCCACGGTCGTGGCGACGCCGAACACCGTGGAGATGACCGCGAGGATATTGATCGCGTGTCCCGCGCCGCCGTCGACGCGGTCGCCAAGCGTGGAGCGGAACGCTTCGCTGATCAGTCCCGCGCGCTGCTGGCGGAATCGCGCATAGGCGATCGCCATGCCGACCACCGCGAAGTTCGCCCATTGATGAAAGCCCCAGTGAAACAGCGAGTACTGCATGGCGAGACCTGCGGCACGCGGCGTACGCGGCTCGGCGCCATCCAGCGGCGGGTTGACGTAATGGCTCATCGGCTCCGCCACGCCCCAGAACACCAGGCCGACGCCCATGCCGGCCGAGAAAATCATCCCCAGCCACGCCGGATAGGAGAACTCCGGGCTCTCGCCGTCCGCGCCGAGGCGGATGCGCCCGTATCGGCTGAAGCCCACGCCGATGCAGAACACCAGGAAACCGGTGGTCGCGAACAGATACAGCCAGCCGAAATGCGCGGTGGTGAATTCGAGCGCTTGGTCCGCCCACGCGGCGAGCTGATCGGGCAGCCATACGCCGAGGCCGACAAAGCCCGCGAGCAAGGCGAGCGAGAGATAGAAAACCCAGCCAAGCTGCTGCGGCATCGTCAGTGGATTCCCTGCGGGTTGCCCGGCCGCGCCGGGGCGGCGCGCGGCAATGTGCGGTCGGCGGCTCGCGTCGGCATGCCCCTATGATACCGGGGACATCCGCGAAGCCCGCGACGCGCCCGGCGCAAAAGAAAACGCCCCGCGTGCCGCGAGGCGTTTCGTGCTTCCCGGCCGGAATGCCGGGTGCTCAGTGCGCCGCGGACGCATGCTGCCCGCGCCGGTCGAACACCCGGCGGTCGGGAAAGGGAATCGGCAGCACGAAGCTGCGGCGGTCGCCGTCTCGCAGTTCGATGTCGATGCCGCCGCGAATCGAACGGCGCGGACGCAGCACCGCTTCAACCTCGACCGGCCCGACGGTGAAGTTGTAGATATCCTCCAGCGGTTTCGCGTTCTTCGGGTGCTCGACCTCGAAATCGCGGCACAGCATCGCCATCACCATCTTGATCTGCAGCATCGCGAGCTGCCGGCCCGGGCAGAATCTCGGCCCCGCCCCGAACGGCATGAACGCCTTGGTGTTGTGTACGCCGTCCTGGCGTTCCAGCCAGCGCTCCGGCCGGAACTCGTGCGCCTGCGAAAAGTTCGCCTCCTGCGTGCCGACGTAGCCGTTCAGCGCCAGAACCGGCGTGCCCTTCGGCACGAACACGCCGTTGATCTGCACATCCTCGTTCGGCTCCAGGAACAAATGACCGCCCACCGGCTTGCAGCGCATCGCCTCGTTGGCGAAGGCCTCGATGTAGCGCAGCCGGTCGGGCGTCGACGGATCCTGCCACGGCTGCTCGGACATGCCGATGACGCGGTCCACTTCCTCGCGCACCTTTGCCTGCACGCGCGGGTGCTCCATCAGGAAATGGATCATGTAGGCGAGCGTATTGGCGGTGGTGTCCTCGCCGGCGAGCAGCAGCGTCATGACGTTGGCGGCGATCTCGTCGTCGCGCGGCGCCTCGTCGTTTTCCTGTTCCTGCGCGGCGACCAGCGCCTCCAGCAGGTTCGACGGGTGCGCGCGCAGTTCCGGGTCCGCGGCAAGGCTTGCGCGCGTCTCCGTGATCAGCCGGTCGATGACCTTGCCGACTTCCCTGACGGCGTGCGAAACCTCGCGGTCTTCCGGCAGCTCGATGTAGCGCCAGTAGGGGAACAGCGCAGTCTGACGCCGCGCAATCGCCGGGAACATCTTGTCGAGATGGTTCTGGATCGGATCGACTTTCTCCTCCAGCGTGTTCAGGTCGCGGCCGAAGGCGAGCCCGGTGGTCACGTCCACCGTGAGCCGCATCAGGTCGGCGTGGGCGTTCAGCGGCGCGCCGGACAGCGCCGCGCGCCACCAGCGCCGGCGCAGCCGGCCGATCACCTGCTCCAGCCGCGGCACGAACTTGCGCACGTGCCCCGCGTTCAGCGCCTGCATAACGAACTTGCGCTGCCGCCGCCAGGTCTCGCCTTCCACCGAGAACAGCCCGCGCGCCTTGATGTCGCCGGTGATGTCCGCCACCTTGCGCCAGCGACGGAAGCGCTCCGGCCGGTCGCGCAGCAGCTGCTGGATGGCATCGGCATCCGCGAGGGTGAGAATGCGCGTGGTGGCGACGCGGAATACGAACATCGGACCGTAGCGGTCAGCCCAGCCGCTCAGCAGGCGATGCAGTTCTTTGGGTTTGAGTTCGAGCGCGTTGCCCAGGAGCGGGATCCCGCGCGGGCCGGGCAGGTCTTTCAGGTTGCGCAGCTTCGTTGCGTGCGCGTGTTGATGTCGGGCGGAGGGGGCTGCGAGTTTATCCATTCTTCTCCTGTCTCCGTAACAGCGCGATCCGGTTTCGCGGCCTGTTTCATTCGCCCGGCACTTCCACCGCGGCGACACGCAATGTGTGCATCGAGTTTAGGAAAGTTCCGATGACAAAAGCAAGCGCGAACTGCACGCGTTCTTGCGTGTTGCGCGCGCAAACCTGACAGTTTGTAAAGTTTGGACGGCGTGCGGGCTCGCTCGCCGCGCCTCAGGCCCGGACCGCGATCGTCGCGAACCCGGCGTGGTGCATGAACTCGCGCAGGATCAGCAGCGTCGCCGCGAACGCGCCGCCCGCCGGCAGGCCTTCGTGCGCGGCCGGCCTGCCGAACGAGACGGCCGCCAGCCGGTTGAAAGTCTCCTCGATCGCTTCGCGGGTGAGCGTGATCTCCGGCTGGTCGGGCAGACCGGCGGCCAGCGCGATCGCGCGGATGCCGGCATCGGTCGTCAGCAGCGCGCAATCCTCGCTCACGGTGTCGCGCACCGGCAGCAGCGCATCCTCCACCGCCGCGATTGCGTTCTCCAGTTCCAGCGGCGTGGGCGGATCGTGATGGAAGTGCGCCGCCGAGGTCGAGCGCGATCCGATGCCGAGCGTCAGCACGGCGGCGGGGCGCGCGTGCGTCCCGGTCGCCACCGCGGACTGTCCCTTGCCGACGTGCAGCACCATCACCGCCGTTTCGTCCGGCACCGCGGTCCGGGTCGCGGCGTAACGCCGGCGGATCTCCGCTTCGATGGGTGGTTGGGCGTTCGACTCCATGCGCGGGGAATATGATGCGCCTGCCACGGCCGATTGGGCAGCGGTGCGTAAGCGGCGGGCGGGAGCCGGCGCAGGTCCGGGCTTGATCGCGCGGGCGCGCGCGGGTAGGTTTGCGCCTGTTTTCCACAGCGGGTTGCGGAAGCGGCGGACAGGGTGCCGCGCCCGACGCAGGCAGGAGGATCGATGATGAGTTCCGGACTGCGCATCGCCATCGGCAAGCGCGCCGGCTTTGCGTCGGGCGTGCTCGGCATGCTGTGCGTGCTGGCGGAATTCTGTTTCCTGTTGCCGGAGCTGTTCGTCACGCGCGACGCGCTGCCGCTGTACGCCGCGAACATCGACCTGTTCCGCGGCATCCTGTACGCGAGCATCGTCGCGGCGATCGCGCTCGGCCTGCTCGGTGTGGCGCTGTCGCGGCCGAACCGCAAGGCGCTGATGGGTATCGGGCTCGGCGCGGTGGCGATCCTGATGGGTGGCGCGAACGCCGAGCCGCTCGACGTGGACCTCGTGCGCGGGTTCTCGGTGGGTATGGATTACTTCATCCTCGAGCTGCTGGTGCTTGGGCTGATCTTCGTGCCGATGGAGGGGCTGTTCCCGCTGCGCGTGCAGAAAGTGCTGCGGGAAGGCTGGCAGACCGACCTCAAGCATTTCTTCGTTAGCCACGCCGGCGTGCAGGTGCTCTCGTTCGCCGCGCTGATCCCGGCGCAGATGCTGTTTGCGTGGGCGGTGGACCTGGATTTCCAGAAGGCGGTCGCCGCGCAGCCGCTGTGGCTGCAGTTCATCGCCATCATCTTCTTCGTCGATCTCGCCACCTACTGGATCCACCGCGCCTTTCACCAGGTGCCGTGGCTGTGGAACTTCCACGCCATCCACCATTCGAGCATGAAGATGGACTGGCTCGCCGGTTCGCGCATGCACCCGGTGGACGTGGTGGCCACGCGCGCGTTCGCCTTTCTGCCGATCTTCATCCTCGGCTTCGCGCCCGCCGCGCTGGTCGCCTACCTCGCGTTCATTTCATTCCACGCCGTCTTCATCCACGCCAACGTGCGCTGGCGCTTCCCCGTCCTGCGCCGGGTGCTCGCAACGCCCGAATACCATCACTGGCACCACACCTCGGACGAGGAAGGCCTCGACAAGAACTTCGCCGCCATTCTGCCGTTCTGGGACTGGCTGTTCGGCACCCTGCACCTGCCCGACCACTGGCCGAAGAACTACGGCACCGTCAACTTTCAGCCGCCGGAGACTTACGTGGGGCAGCTTGCGTATCCGTTTCGGAGGAAGGGCAGGGCGACACCCTTCGGGTGAGTGGCGTTTGGACTTGTGTCAGTGCGCCCGCCCACTGCGGCGCGAGCAACATACCAAGGCCTTGATAGCGCGGGGATGCGGGCGTAATTTGTAGCCTGCTGCTTTTAGCACGGCGAACCGCCAAGTTCTACACCGAGATGGACAGCTTGTGTGATGGGCGCTTTCCAGAAGAATCAGGGGACAGGATCGCGTGATTTCGGTGTGTCGCCAGAGCGGGCGGCGTTTGGGCCGTCAAATTCACGTTTTGCCTCAGATGGCGACGCCTTGCCTTGACATATCATATATAGCATAACCATAATATGACATGTGGCGCATCGAGGAGCATCGCCGGGTCGACAAGCAACTCTCTGGAGCGGTTCCGAAGGAAATCCTCAAGCGATATGAGAAATGGAAGGACATTGCGCGGCTATCTGGGCCGCCCGGACTGCGGTTGATCAAGGGACTCCACGATGAGGCCCTATCTGGAGAATGGAAAGGCCATCGCTCCTCTCGCCTAGGGCTCCAGTGGCGCGTGATTTACCGGGTCATCGCCGATGCGTTGGTAATTCAAGTGGTTCAAGTAACGCCGCACGACTATCGAAAGCACTGACATGAAGGAATTTCGCCCCGCCCGAAAGCGCATTGAAGTTTCCGTCGGAGAGTCCGTGCGTATTCTGCGCGAACTCCAGGAGCTGAGCCAGAATCAACTTTCTGAGCTTACGGGCATTCCGCAGGCGACGATCTCCGCTATCGAGAATGGCCGGGTCAATCTTGGGGTCGAGCGCGCGAAAGTTCTGGCTCGCGCCCTCAGATGTCACCCGGCCGTACTTCTCTTCCCTGGCTGGGAACTCGCGGTCGAGTCTGCGGCATAACCCGGCGCCCAGCCGGACGCCAAACTTCCCCCGAATTAGTTGACACCCTGGGCTAATCGCCTGGAGGTGTGAAATGGCAAGAGCGGGGCCACGCAAAGTGGCAAGATACTCAGAGCAGTTCAAAGCGACCGCAGTAAAGCTGAGCAGTCTGTCGGGTGTTTTGATACAGGATGTGGCCCATGCGCTGGACATCCACCCGTTCATGCTCTCACTGTGGCGCAAGCAGGTTCGTGAGGGAGTCATCGTGGCCAAGAGCGCGACACTCGATGTACAGACCAAAGCCGAACTGAAGCGCCTGCGCGAGCTCGAGCGGCGCTACAAGGTGCTCAAGGAGGAGCACGCGCTGCTAAAAAAAGCCATCCGGTTTGCTTCCGATCGAAAGCGGAGATCTTCGAATTCATCGAAGCAAACCGGCACGAGCACCCGGTCTCGGCGATGTGCCGACTCTACGCAGTAACGCGGGCGGGCTTTTATGCCTGGCGAGCGCGGGGCGAGAGCCCGCGAAAGCGCCAGAATGTGCGCTTGGCCGAGCGTATCCGCAAGATTCACGACGCGAGCCACGGCACCTACGGCAGCCCGCGCGTGCATCGGGCACTCGAGCAGCAGGGCTGCACCGTGAGCGAGAACCGGATTGCACGCGTGATGCAAAGCCACGGCATCAAAGCCCGGGTCGCCACGATTCGCTACACAAACCCCGGGCTCAAGCGCTTCTTTGCCGGGGCTGCCAACCAACAACTCGGGATGGTGCCCAGTGCACCGGATCAGGTCTGGGTCGGCGACATCACTTATCTGAAGGTGGGAAACATCTATCGCTACCTGGCGGTGGTGATGGATCGCTACTCCCGGCGCGTGATCGGCTGGGCCTACGGGCACCGAAAGGACGTGGGCCTGACGCTCAAGGCGCTGAACCGCGCGGTGCGTTACCGCAAACCACCCCGAGGACTGATCTTCCACACCGACCGCGGGATCGAATACGCTGCCGGGGCATTCAAGGCACGGCTGGCCGAGCTGGGTATCACGCAGAGCATGAACCGGCCCGGCAAGCTAAACGACAACGCCTACATCGAATCCTTCTTCCACTCGATGAAGTCGGAGATTTACCATGGCCTGCGCTTCGAGCACGATCGCGAGATCACGACAGCCTTGCGCGAGTACATGCCTTTCTACAATCGACAAAGACTGCACTCATCGCTTAACTACGTGTCACCGGCGACGTATGAGAAACTGCTGGCATGAAAACCCGGTGTCAACAGAATCGGGGGAAGATTCCGCGCCTCCAGTGATCTGCCCAAGTTCGTCGGACCACTTTGAAGGTTTGGCCTTGCGACCCTCTTGATGAGCTATAGGGCATAGCCCTGATTCCGACGCCTGGCTCAAGCAAGTTGGACTCAGGAAGTGAGAGTAATGTGCGCTACGCGATCGTGATCGAGAAGGCGGATGCCAACTATTCCGGCTACGCGCCGGATCTTCCGGGTTGCGTTGCCACGGGTTCCACAGTCGAGGAAACCGAATCGGTTCTGCGCGAGGCCATCGAATTTCATCTGACTGGAATGCGCGAAGACGGTCTACCCATTCCCCAGCCTTCCAGTTGCGTTGACTACATCGACGTGGCGGTATAGCTGCCCGAGCCAAACCCCGGCTCACACCGCCAAGGTCCGGTCTGCCGTCGCGGGCCGGTTGGGGTGAATTCACTCGACGCCGGCGTCATGCGTTACGCTCCTGCCATGGTGTCGCATGGATGAAACGGGTCTGGGACTGTTGGTGCTGGCGGTGCCGATCGTTGTCGCCATCGGCTTCGCGCTCTACGTGTGGGCGCTGGTCAACGCCGCACAGAATGCCAAATGGGTCTGGTTCGTTCTCGTCCTGCTCGTTTGGCCGTTGTGCTTTCCCTATCTGCTGTTCGCCTACGAGCGCCCCGGGAAACGCAGTCGTTCGCATCCCGGGCACGGTGACGCATGACCATGCGCTGCGCGCGGATGCGTGCTCTGCCTTACCGCTCGATCCGCAGCTCGATGCGTTCCGCATCCGGCGCGGTCCACAGTTCGCGCTCGAGCAGGGTGCGCAGCTGCCGCAGGCTGATCGTGTGGCCGCGGCTCGTCAACTGATCGCGCAGGCGCACGAGGTGATCGTGCTCGGCCTTCACTGCGAGCAGCCTGCCTTGCCGCTCGATGCGTTTGCAGCCGACTTCCACCTCGAACCGATCTTCGCCCAGCTGCACGCCGACCGGCCTGCTGTGCAGGCAGATGTCGAAATGCCGGTGGCGCGACTCGAGCACGCGGTAACCCCACACGCCCAGTTCCGCCGCCAGCAGCGCGGCCACCTCGTCTTCCTGCTGCGCCGGCACGTCGATCATCAGCACGTGCGCCGGGCGGCCTTTCTTGCCCAGGCTGGCAAGCACCTGCACGTTGCGCGCGCCGGCTGCGTGCAGGCGCTCGGCGACGTCCTGCAGCACTTCGCCGCCGGCGTCGTCCACCTGCGCCATGATCAGCAGCGGGGCGCTCATGCGCGGCTGCCCGCGCGCGCCGCGACGTCGCGGGCGAGCACGGCGGCATTTTCTGCGCGTGCTTTCGCGCCCGGGATGCCGGCCGACACGTACGCGGCGCGTTCGGCGATCTCGGCGGCTTCGGCCGGCTCGTGCAGACCGAGCACCACCGCCATGGCGGCCGGGACGGTGACGTTGACGATGGAGTTGCCCGCGACCAGCAGTTCGCCGACCACGTAAGCCACCGGTGTCACCGCCCAGGCGAGATCGGCATGCTCGCCCCGCGCCACCCGCGGCACCAGGTCGTGTATGAACGCCGGCAGTTCGGTGGTCACGCCGTCCACCGTGATCTGCGCGTCGATGTCCGCGTCGAACGCGAGCCAGCGGCGCGCCATTTTGCTGTCCCGGCGTGCGCCCGGCGCGACCCGGGTCAGGCGCACCTGCACGTCCTTTCCCATCTGTCGGGACATCTGCGCGCTCACCCGGCGCTCGACGGTCTCCTGGCGTTCGCGATCGAGCCGCTGCACGACCGCGTCCAGTCGTTCGCCGGCGGTGAGCGCGTCATACGCCGCCGCGGCGCGACGATACAGCGCATCCACGCGCGCCGGCTCCGAGGCGAGCAGCAGCGCGTTGCTCACCGGCCCGCGCCGCACCTGCTGCGCCTTGCGCGCAACCGTGTTCATGCTCAGCGCGGTGGTGTCCGGGTCGATCGAGGTTTCCAGTCGCGCGCGCATCAGCGCCTCGCCGACCGCGCGCGCATTCGCGCCCTCCTGCAGCAGTGCCTTGAACGCCACCACGCCGTCAGCGCACAGGTGCCCGAGCGGCGGATCGGAGAAACGCGCCAGTTCCTCGAACACCTGCATGCACTCGTCGAACGCCATCATGCCGATGACGGTCGGTCCGCCGACGTCCTTGAGAATCAGGCCGAGATCGCCGATGAGTCTGCCGGTGGCGATCGTTTCGCCGGTGAGCCGCACGTGCAGCGTATCGGGCAGGTTCGCTGTGCGCGCCGCCGCGCTGCCGGCGACGAACGCGCTGGTGACCTTGCCGTAAGGTCCGTACTCGTCGCGCACGTCGGCGTCCGGATGGATGATCTCCAGGATCGCCGCCGCGCCGAACAGGGCGGCGGTGAATCCCGCGGTCGGCATGCCCGCGCCCGCCAGCGCGTCGAGCATCGCCTGCGTGCCGATGCGCGCGCCGTTCTCGGCCATGGTCGGGAACACGATGTCCTCGCCGAGCGTGCTGTGTCCGAAGATCGGCCCGCCGCCCACACCGGGCGGCACCTTGCGCCCGTCGACCGGGCTCAGTCGGCCCTCGACCATCGCCTGGTACACCGCCTGCACCGCGGGAAAGCCCGAAATCTTGTTGTTCTTCTTGCCGGTGGGAATCGCGGCCACGCCGCAGCGATCGACGCCAGCGATCATGCGCGCGCTCGCTCCGAGCTTGCGGTTGCCCGCGGGAATGCCGACCTGCGCCTGCGCCCCCGCGAGGTAGAGCAGCGTCGCACTCAGCAGCGCGGCATTGGCGGCATCGGCCCCGGCGGCGCGCGCCGCCGCGATGCCCTTGGCCAGCAGATCGTCGATCGGCTGGCGTGCCACGTTTGCGAACTTCACGTTGAGATCCGCACCGCGCAGCAGCTCGACGGCCAGCGCGTCGGCAATGGCGATGACTGGGAGATTGAGCATGCCGTGACCGCCGGTGAGCGCCTCGATGCGGTCGCTGGTCATCCAGTCGACGTTGCCCGTCACGCCGGCGATGGTCGCCACGATCGCGCGCTCACGGGCGATCGGTCCGGCTTGTGTGTTCTGCGCCATGATGTCCTCCCGCGGTGAGTATCGCACGGGCCCGATCCTGTGATGTGCAATGGCAGCTTCGGAGCGGCGTAGGTGCTTTGCTGCATGCTTGCCACTCAACGATCCCGGGCGCAATCTCGTCGAAATCATGAAGGACAGCTACATCGACAGGAACAACCTGTGAAGCCGGGCCCGTTGGTGGGAAAATAGCGTGGATGTCGCAAGGCTGGCGCTTCGTCGGCGGTGCGCGCACACCTCCAAAACCGTGGAGATTCGAAAGATGAGCAGCCAGTTAGACGACCTCCTGGAGCAGGCGAAAAGATTGACGCCGGAAGAGAGGGTGCGGTTGATCGGCGCGCTTCATGATCTCAGTGCGCCCCTCGATCCGGAGTGGGAGGCGGCCTGGATCAGGGAGTGCGAGGACAGGATCGCCGCGATGGAACGCGGCGAGATGGAAACCTACGATTTCGACGAAGTGATGGCCGAAGCGCGCGCACGACTGAAGCGCGTGTGAAGCTTCGGTTTTCTGCCGCCGCGCGGCGCGACACGACGCGAACTGGTTGCCGAGCTACACGACATTTCGGTCGTCGAATTCACGTAATGTGTCATTCGCAGGTACGGACGGCCTGAGGCAGAATTAAGACAAATTGGAGGCATGAGCCATGTCTACCGCAAAGGAAGAGCTAGCCCGCCTGATCGCGGGACAACCGGATGACAGCTCGCGCGAAGAGATCGTGCGCGAGCTGGCATTTCACGTCATGGTTGAGCGCGGTCTCGCGGATTCGGATGCCAGGCGCACGATGTCGAACGAAGACATGGGCCATCGCATCCGCTCATGGCAGAAATAAGCTGGACCGTCGAAGCCCAGCGCTGGCTTGAGGACATCTTTGAGTACATCGCCGCGGACAACCCGCAGGCCGCGGCGCGTACCGTTCAAGGTATCTACGAGCGGGCGCAGGATCTAATGCGCTTTCCGCAGCTTGGGTCGCGCTATACCGCTTCATCGCGCCAGGTCAGAGTACTGCTCTACGGGCACTACCGAATCGCATACCTTATCAAGGACGATGGCGATATCGATATTCTCGGTGTCTTCCATGGAGCGCTCGATATCACGAGATATCAGCTTTAGGGCGACAGGTCCCGGGTGGCTTGCCGTGTTGCACGGCATTCAGGCTGTCGAATTCACCTTAGGTGCTTCTGCTGTGCCCGACAGCATCATGTCATGTATCGAGGAAGAGTATTCACTGTTCCTCTCCATTTTGTGGCGGCGACGGAACGGTTGGCACCCGCTGTTGATGTATTTCCGGGGCCCGGGAGGAGTGCCGTTCTTTATCGTTCCGTTTCTCACGCTCATCGGGCTTTGGCGGTTTGCCCGCCGCCCTCCGCGATTGGCGGATGCGGACACTTCGCTTTTCCTTGGCGTGAGGGTCACACGCACGTCCGCGTATCTGGGTTCTTATGGGATGGGTGGGCCGGGATTCGTGGGTTTGCGGTTGCGGCTTTCCAGAAGTCGTTGTGTCTGGGTGGTGTTCACCGTCTGGGCTGCCGCAGGATGGCTGACCATCAACGACGATCTTCTGTTGGAGGGATATTTATCGGACGAGCAGCGAGCGTTATCCTCATCTCGCCGGCTGAGGCGGCTACCGGAGTTGGTCGGATCGACACTCACGGACATTCATTTGGACGAGGATCTGGCAGAGCTCAACTTCAGCGCTTCGTCTGGACCACTGGTTCTCAGGCTGCGCCGCGATTCCAGTGCATTGCCGGTTCATCGCGGCTCGAAGCAGCCAAAGGTACTTGGGAAATCGCAGGACATACGCGACGCCGTAATCATTTCGCGCCGAGGTTCGCTATGGTTGGAAGATTAGAGCGCGCAGGAGCGCGCGAAGTTAAGGAGATAAATTTACTGTCCCCCGCTGGAAAAAGAATCGAGAAACGGGGACGCGGCAGACCTGCAACATCGGCGCAGACTCCATCGAATGGATCGGCTCCACTTCTTCCGGGTCGCGACAGCGCTTACCACGACTCGCAATATTGAACCCGGGAGGTCCGTTTAATGGAAGCGCCAAGTGTTCCGGAAGGTTACTCGCCGTTGGGCAGGTCAAGCCCGTACCTGGATTTGATCGGCCCTTTTTACAGCAGAGGGTCGGCAGAAGACTTCGGCGTCGGCCTTCGGATCGAGGCCAAGCACACCAATGCGCGCGGGGTGGCGCACGGTGGCGTGCTGGCCACGATGGCGGACATCGCAACGGGATACACCATTGCCGCGTCAAAGAACGCTCCGAGGTCTCTGGTAACGACGAACCTGAGCATCGACTATGTCGGCGCCGCCGGGGAAGGCGACTGGGTCGAGTCGAGAACCGACATACAGAAGATCGGCAGCCGGTTGGCGTTTGCGAACACCTACCTGTCAGTCGGCTCGACCAGAATCGTTCGTGCCAGTGCGGTATTTCTCGTGGTCGACAGATAGATCGGAATGTAGCCAGCCTTTGCGGATCGTCGTCAGATCACACCGCACGTTCTTGTCGACGGCGGTGCCTTCTGCAGTTCCGGGACTGGCTGTTCAGCACCCTGCATCTGCCCGACCACTGGCCGGAGAACGACGGCACTGTTAGCTTCCAGCCGCTGGAGACTTACATGGGGTAGCTCACCTATCCTTTTCCGAGGAAGGGGAAGGCGACGCCGTATGGGTGAGGGTAGGAATTACGTTGGCAAGTGTACGTAGGGCGCCAACACTTCAAAGGCCGATAAGCCTTTGTGCGGGTTTGGCGCTGAGCATTCCTAACGCCTTCTCTACGTTTCTACCTGAATGCGCCAGCGTCCACTCCAGTACGTTGGTGTCGAAGACGACCTTCATTTCTGGAGGTAACGCTCCAGATCCTTCTCGGTGAGAATGCCATTCCCTCGCGCGTTGCGGCTCCAGTAACACTGCAACTCGGGAAGCTTTTGGAACCTGCGTTCGACCCCCCCGCAATTCTCAGTGAATCCTGAATCACTGTACTGACGGACACGCCCTCCTCGCGAGCGCGACCTTCCACCTCTGTCGCGAGGTCTGAGGGAAGCGAGATGCTTTCCTTGACGGCAGTGCCCATGATTGTTCGATAATGCGCTGGTGTCGAAAAATGAGACCGCCGTCTCTGGGGCCATTCCAGTGCCGAGGAATCGAAGAGACAGCGAGGTGGAGCGGGCCCTTCGTGCCATAGTCTTTGATGGCACCATCGAGCAATGGACCTTAGGGTTCTCCCTAGAGAGCCAATTTACTCTTTATAGACAAACTCTGATGAAGCGTTGTGCCGATCAAGAAAACAGCACGGTAAAAGTGGTTGCTCCCATCGAACCAATTCTCCGCTGGGCGGGAAGCAAAAGGCGCGTTGTCCCGCAACTTAAAGAATATTGGTCGGAGCGGTTCCATAGGTACATGGAACCGTTCGCAGGATCCGCTTGCCTTTTTTTCGCGATACAACCAAAAAATGCATTACTAAGCGATATCAATCCCGATCTCATCGATCTATATGCTGAGGTTACGCGATCACCTGCGGATGTATATGCCCATCTAACTGGCATGCCAAGAGGATCTGATGCCTATTACAAAGTTCGCAGTATGCCGATCGAATCACTATCTCAGGCACAGCGAGCGGCTCGGTTCATGTATCTCAATAGATTCTGTTTCAATGGACTTTACCGAACTAATAGCGCGGGCAAGTTCAATGTGCCTTTTGCGCCAAATAAGACCGGTGACCTTCCAACGTGGACCCAGTTTGAACGCGCCGCGAAGCTTCTGAGCCAAGCTACAGTGCTCTGCAGTGATTTTGAAGAGGTAATTTGGCGGAACGTAAAGCGCGGGGATTTCATATACTTGGATCCACCCTACGCTGTCGAGGCGCGCAGAGTATTTCGACAATACGATCCTAGTTCGTTTAACTCGCTGGATCTTCATCGCCTCAATGAAACGCTATTTGAAATTGATCGGCGTGATGCACATTTCGTGTTGTCGTACGCGGAATGTCGAGAAGCAAAAGAATGTTTTCGGCATTGGTCAGGTAAAAGAATTCTCGTGCAACGAAATATTGCGGGATTTGCGCAGCATAGAAGAAAAGCCGCGGAAATGCTTTTCAGTAATATTCCGATGCCAAATGTTCAATAGGTAAATCATCTCGAACAATGGGGCCGCTAAATATTGCCGTTATAAGTGACCTTCACGTCGGTGCTGGGGCGAGAGCGGCGGATCTTTGTCTACACACGGATCCAAAAGTGCCGCGCGATAAAGACTATGTAGATACATTTGTTCGCTTTTTGGAACGAGAGGGGATTACTGCGGACTTCTTGATTGTCCCGGGTGATGTAAGTAATGCGGCTCAACCTGATGAGTTCAAGGTGGCCTCGATAAACATTGAGCGAATAAGAGTCGCGCTTTCTGTATCGGAGGGTCGCCTGATCGTGGTGCCTGGTAATCACGATGTTGATTGGAGCATCATAAAACATTACCCAGATGATCGATCAGGGTTGCGTTTTAAGCAGAGATACGATCCTCTATGTCAGGGCGACTGCGTCTTTCATAAGGTCTTCGCGCGCGCGCAACATCGAAGTTTGCTGGCTGCGCCTTTTTGCTGTGTGTGGGAGTTCGATAATGCTCTAGTGGCTGGGCATAATTCCTCTTTACATGACGGGCCCAATGCCGAGGTGCATCATGGTTTGGTGCCGAGCGAGACGGTTGTGGAACTGGAAAGAATTTTGTCGAGACTCGATCGTTCTGAAGAAAAACTCAAAATATTTGTAGTTCACCATCATCCCATTCTTTACAGTGATCCGGTCGGGGATGAGCCGGATTTTTCCGCAATGACTAACGCAGAGAATTTACTCAATCTCTTGGAGCAGTTTAGATTCGATCTAATTATTCATGGGCACAAACACAAACCTAACTTCAACACCTATATAAAAAACTCTACGCATCCTTTGGCAATCCTTGGGGCTGGAAGCTTCTCTTATCTTCTGGATACAAGGTGGAGCGGATTGGTCAATAATCAGTTTCATTTGGTCCGAGTGAAGAAGCGCGATGCAGATAGTGGATTAATCTGCGGATCCGTGGAGAGCTACACATATTTAACGGGGCACGGCTGGAAACCCAGTGCTCCTCATAATGGTATAGAGCATCAGAGAAGTTTTGGAAGATATGCAATTCCTGCAGATCTATGCAAACATCTGCGGCCAGCCATAGAGCGTGTTTTCAAGAGTCACTCGCACGTAAAGTGGCAAGAGTTAGTGGATGGCGATCAAACTCTTGAATTTTTACAGCGGGACTTGATTGTCAAGGCCCTAGACACTTTAGGAGTGGAAATGGGGTTTGAGCGATATAGCAATGTACCGCAAGAAATTATTCTGCTTAGAAAGTAGCTATGAGCATGAGCGCGTCCACTGTTAGGAGAAAGAACCTTTTCGAAGTAGATAACGCACGAAATCTAACCACTAGTGACGTTGTCGCGACATTTATTCCTACGCCTTCGTACTGGAGGCTGCTTTCCTCGAAGAATCATGTAATTCTGGGGGCGAGAGGATCGGGGAAGACGGTCTTAGCCAGAATGCTGGCGCATGATCATCTATCTAAGTTTCGAGATCCAAAGGCCAAGCAGGTAATCGAATCAAGATCTCTAATCGGAATGTATGTCCCGACGAGGCTCGAATGGGTGGGAGGACTAAGAAACAAACCGTGGCACTCAGAAAAGGAGGCTGAGCATTTCTTCCAGTGGCGCCTCAATATATCCACTTGCGCGGCGTTTCTAAAGACATTGCGGAGTTGCCTTGATGTCTACATAGAGGATACGGCAGAACGCGCCAAGTTGGAAATGGGAATTTGCGAATCCATACATAGTGAGTGGAGCGATCAGGGTGATGGTAGCAGGCAGACGGTTAGAGAGTTAGAGGCATATCTAGAGGATCTAGAGTACGCAAAGCAGGCGTATGTCACAAAGCAACGTGTGCTCGGAGCGGAGGGGGCGAGGGACGCTCCGGTGGGCGTTCACTTCGACGCCGACCTGTTTGTGCCGCTTAGAAGAGCCATCACTTGGGCTAGTCGTAAGTTAGAGTTGCCGACAGATTGCAATTGGATGTTGTGTCTAGATGAAGCAGAATTCCTTGATGCTTTCCATCACCGAATCTTGAATTCCCATTTGCGCGCATTCTCGGGAAATCTGGTCTTCAAAATTACCACCATGCCGTATTATCACAGAACACTGGAAACGAACACCGGTGTTCCACTTAGTGTGGGTCACGATTTTGAGTATGTCTATATTGATCGTGACGCCATTCGGGCCAGCCCATCTGGTGATGATAACGGAGTGGAGTTTGCGAGACAGTTAGTCGAGAAACGCGCGGCAGCTTACCAGGTAGATATAAGTTGGGGAACTGTTGAGCGTCTTTTGGGTAGATCTAAGCTCTTAGACTCTAAGGCGAGTACATGGGAAGCAAATTCGCAGATGATGCGGCTCCTCAAAACGTATGGAAGTAAGGAGACGCTCGCGCGCGCGAATAGGTTGGCAGGCACGCAAGAGTTTAAGGATCAAATCTCTAGGAAGATGCACGGGGCGCTACTGTTGAGAGACCAGGTGGCGAAAACAAAAGGACGGGGGCAAATCGACTTATATGCTGGCACGCAAATGGCGATTCGGTGTAGCGATGCAAATCCGAGGCGACTCATAAGAATTCTCAACGGATTCTTCTCAAAGGCCCAAAGGAAGGGTGATGGTAGAAGCTTCATCAAGTTGTCCGACGCGCGGCAAACGGCCTTTCTTACGGAATTCTCGGTCAGCACTTTGAGCCGCGTGCAAAGTGAGCCAGTCTACGGAAAGAGCCTCTACGAAATGCTGCGGGCGATTGGGGAATTTATGAGAACTTCCTTGCATGAGGGTCCGCTACAAACTGATCAAATATCCTCTGTCCATGTAGATGAGAATGTCACGGATCGGGAGTGGGAAACGGTAAAGTTAGCAGTTTCCCTGGGATTACTATTTCCAAATGTAAACGCGAGCAGCGGCGATCAGATGCCAGAGAGAACTGGAGCATTTCATCTCTCGTATGTTCTGGCGCCGTATTTTAGAATCATGCCTCGTCGTGGAAAGGCGCGGCGTCTCTCGTCAATGGTAAGACAGAAACGGGTGGCGCGGCCCGGTCAACCAGTTAGTGCCGAGCAATTAAGCATCTTTGACGCGGAAGAGTAGCGACGTGCAGCTCCGATTCATAGCCGATTTAACTATTGAAGAAATCGTAGACGCCAAGTACGACGTGGCGTTCTTTGCCAGTGGCTATGAGCGCCGGGCAATCCACTTGTCGAAGATGTTGGACAAACGGCAAGTGAGTATGCCTATCGTTCTGGGATTTGATGAGTTTAGTCAGCAAATAGACCGAAAGGACAACGATCGGTTTTTGAGGGAGAAATGGGGCTGTCGACCTATCGAGACCTCAAATCGTGATGATGCGGAGATCTACAGAGTGTTGAGAGAGTACCGGAGTGCGCAGACACCATTGCGTTTCCTTATAGATTACTCGTCAATGACGAGGTTTTGGTACGCGGCAATTCTAAATTGGGTGAGATTTGGTGGGTGCGCGGAAGATGTCCGTTTAGACTTTGTATACAGTAGTGGGAGGTATGCAGATCCAGTTCCAACGGTTGAAATTAAGGATATTCTCTGCATACCGGGATGTGAAGGCGGCACGTCTTCCTCTGGAGTTTCTGTGGCGGTGTTTGGATTGGGGTTTGATAGTTTTGCGTCACTATGCGTTTTAGATAAGTTGGAGCCAGATTGGGTGTATGGGTTTCTGGCAGATCCAGCGTTGGTTCCGAGTTATCCAGAGCGTTGTCGAGAAGCCAATCGGGACCTTTTGATCCGATTTGATAGCGCGCCCCTTTCATTGGCATTGCGGAGTGTCTCCTCTGCGTTTGGAAAGCTCGCGGAATTAGTGTCGCCGTACAAGGGAGTGGCGGACGTAACGTTAATTCCGATGGGCCCCAAGCCGCATGTTCTCGCTAGCATACTTTTGGCAATTCGTTTCCCGGAATTGGCGTGCCTTCATGTTGCAGGAAATAGGCAGACGGTGTGGCCTGTGGAAGCGACTGGCGAGATCATAGGAACCTCGGTGCATTTTTCGAGAGATAAGCGTGAAATAGGCAAACGCCGTACGGTAGCGTGATTTGGGTGAATCATTCTGGTTCTCATCTGACGTTGCGTGGAGTGGACCACCGTGTCGAACTAAACCTCTCGGCTTTCGGGTCGGACCAAACCAGCCTGCTGATCAAGTGAAAGAGGTGGCGGTGATTTGTGCGGGTTTTAACGCTTAGACGGCGGTTTTCGGTACAGAGAATGCGGCTCTAAGGAGAATTCCGATGCCGCGCGCGAATCGTCACTGCATCCCGTACCATGGTGCCCGCGATATTCACGACGCTTTAGCCTCCTCAACCGCAAGTCGAAACCCTTCATACGCAAAAGCTCCTGCGATCGTCTCGCAGTCCTTTTCGGAGACGCCTTCCCGGCGGGCAGTTTCGTACCACTGGTTCTTGATCATCTGCTCCATCGTGTCGATCACTTGTTTCGCTTCGTCTGTTGACTCGAGGAAGCGCGCGCTCTGCGATAGCAGGTTGTCCGCGTGTGCGTAGCGACCCATGTCGCCGCAAGTTAGGGCCAGGTCGCGGCGCTCGATGCTGACCGGCATCGACGGTGTCAGATCGTAGGCCGGGGAGAGTCTCCAGGCCTTGTCGATCGCGATCACCGCGTGGTTGCGGGGATGATCGTCGGTGTTGGAAATCAGTGCGTTGAAGCACATACGCCTGAACAGCTCGGACGCGTCCTCTTTTGGTTGCGCGGAGATTCGGCGGAGTTCTTCGACGAGCAGCACGTAGGACCACTTCTCGCGGTCCGTGTGCGCGTCTTCCGCGCGCAGCAGCGTGAGCGCGCTCAGCGTTCGAGCGCGTTGATAGCCCTTATCGGTCTTATTGCGGTCAAAGCGCTTGACCAGCAGCGCGTCGCGATCGCCGATCGTGGTAAGCCTGCTCTCGGCCGCGTGGATGCCGCAGGTTTTGGCGAGTACGAGCATCGCGCGCTCGACCTTCGCGTGGTTCCACTTGTCGTCCGGGCGGTTGAATTTTGCGATCCACAGGCCGTCATCGTCCTCGACGACGGCCTTGGGGCGCGCGCCGCCCATGGAAGTGCCCTCGAGCATCAGCTCCTGCGCCTGCCGCGCGTCCGCTTCATCCGGCAGATCTTCGCCTGCGATGATCGCATCGGCGAAGTCCTGGAGTTTTTGCAAGTCGATCGTGCGGTTGAATTTCCTCTTCGGAGCAGGGGGCTCGGGCCCCGTGCCAAAGCCCAGCGCGCCTGCGCGGTCGTCAGGCGAATAAAGCAGGTAGTCGAGCTCGTCCGGACCCGGAGAACCGAAATGCCGCTCGATCACCAGGCGGCCCCAGTAATCGGGGCTTGCATCGCGCAGTGCTCCGAACACGCCTTTGAGCAATCTCGTCTCGTAAGTTTTTGGCGTGAGCTTGAGTTCGACCGGGTCGAGCGGGACCGCATCGTTACGGGCAAGGTAGCTTTTCCCGTAAACAAAGCGGCCGATCGCAACGCCGTGGCGGTCGAATTCGCGGCGGTAGCGTCCCGCCGTCACGAATTCGGTCTCGCCGGGCAGGGTGATGTAGACGAAGCATTCAGAAGTCACTGTCGAGCTCCTGTGATTTCGTTGCGCGCGCGCGTTCGCGCTGCGCGGACAGGGCGAGGCCTTCGCTGTCCGACGCCGGGTCGGCAAGCGTGTCCATGGGCGCGAGCAGGTCATAAGCCCAAAGCAGGGCGGTATAGACTGCCGCGCTTGTCGAAGCCTTGCCTTTCTCAGCTTCGAGGACGGCGCGTCGTCCGGTGCCAATCTTCGCGGCAACCTCTTCAATCGTCAGATTGCGACGCAACCGTGCCATGCGCAGGTTTGCGCCGAGGCGGCGCAGCGCTCGCTCGACCGGATAGGGCGGGTTTGCCGTCAGTACGTTCTTCCGTGCCATTATTCCTGCGCCTCTCTCGTTATGTGTTTATAGCACCTTAAGCTGTTTAAGGTTCTATAAACAGCATATCAAGAGAATGGGTGCCAGACAAAGAATAAGTGCGTTTTACAGCACTCTATGAGGGGTAGGGTGCTATAAATAGCACACAAACAGAATTGTTCGCGCTTAAACAAAGACTTTTTGCTTATCGCCGGGGAACGCCTTCCTCCCTTTGGCCGCAACCGGCACAAAGGATGTTTTCCGCGCTCCCTCTGTGGGGGCGCCCCCTGAGACGGCTTCCGGGTCGGACCAAACCAACCTGCTGATCAAGTGAAAGAAGTGGCGGTGATCTGTACGGTTTTTAGCGCTTAGACGGCCTTTTTCAGTACGGAAAATCTGGCGCTAAGGAGAATTCCGATGCAGCGCGCGAATCCGATGAGACGGGCCAGACGGGTCTGGCCTGCATAATTGAATAAACTCGAGAAAACGGCGAGATTGTTCTTCTTCGCTAGAACGGCAGGTGTAGGCGTTTTGTCTTAACGCCTGGAACTGCCGCGTAACATTCAGCGGCGGCTCAGTCTGTCGCTGATTTTCTCCTGAGGACAGGATTTCTTACTCATGCTCGAACAAGTACGCGCAGAACTTGCGCCCACCGGCGTTGTACAGAAAATGCGACTGTAAGGAGAATTCCGATGCCGCGCGAAAATCGGTATTTCATCCCGGGGCTCGTTTGGCATATCGCACATCGCTTTCATCAGGGCAGATTGCAGTTCGGGGACAATCGCAGTCGGCGCAGAAGGATTCGTAGCGCAGGTCAGGAACGCGTTGCGTTCACAAGTGCGAGCCATCGTCAGATTGAAACCGTAGACGATGTACATCTGCTACGCGAGCCCGCATCACCTTACACCGTGCGTTCGAGGCTCGAACATACCGATCCAAGGCATGAAAACACGTGGTTCCGGGATTTCAATCTCGATGAATCAAGGCCGTGGTGTGGACCTGACGTCGCCCCACCGCTATGTTTGCTAACGCACAGAAGCCGCGCGGGCATTCGGGTAGGTTCGGACACGTACGTTCACCCACTACCCGGCGACATTCGATCCATCGGGGTGGTGGGGTGTCGCCGCCAATTTGGGACGGGATCTCGCACGCTTTAGTCGAGCCGGTTTTCCGGCGCCCGGGGTTACCAGGTAATTCGTCAGATGTCCGATTCCCCGCCACGCCAGGACGGACCTGTGGCGCCGGTGCATTCTGGCGAGGTCCGGAAAGACGCCGACGCGCCAAGCCGTTCGGCTGCTGCCGCCATTGTCCATGGGCGGGGAGGCGCACTCGCGGTGCTGATTCTCTCGCTCACGTTTACAGCGCTCGCCTGGGGCATTGCGCGGAACACGATCTGGCCTCGGGCGCTGCCGGACCTCGAAGGCGCTTTTGGTGCGACGGACGCGCTGTTCCTTGGCGGCGGGATGATCATCAGCCTGCTGCTGTTTGCGGTGGTCTGGACCCTCGCGTCCACCCGTCAGCGCGCCAAGGCGCTCGCGCTCGAGATGACCAGTGAACTGCGCGAGAGCGAGGCGCGATTCCGCGCCCTGACCAAGCTGTCTTCGGACTGGTACTGGGAGCAGGATGAGCACTACCGGTTCACATCACAGAGCGGCGGCGGAAAGGGATGGTCGAGAGACGCGATCAACCGCACCCTCGGCTTGACCCGCTGGGAGCTGCCGGTGGTCGGCATGAGCGAGCAGGACTGGGCCGTACACCGCGCACTGCTCGATGCCAGGCAGCCGTTCGAGAATTTCATGTACAGGCGCTGCGACACCGGTGGCGTGCTGCGTACCATTTCAATTACCGGCGAACCGGTCTTCGACGCGCAGGGGATCTTCAAGGGCTACCACGGAATCGGCAGCGACATTACTGACCGTGTGGAGCGCGAAAACGCCCTGGCGGAGAGCGAGGCGCGCTTTCGCAATGCCTTCGACTCCGCCTCGATCGGGATGGCCATCGTCTCGCTTGAGGGCCGGTGGCAGCAGGTCAATCCGCCGCTGTGCCAGATGCTCGGCTACTCCGGGCCGGAACTCCTCATGCGCACCTTCCAGGACATCACCCATCCGGACGACCTGGAGGCGGACCTCGGTTACCTGGAGCAGCTTCTGCGCGGCGAGATCCCCAGTTACCAGATGGAGAAGCGCTACTTTCACCAGGACGGTCATGTGGTCTGGGTGCTGCTGAGCGTGTCGATGGCGCGGGCATCGGACGATACGCCGCTGCATTTCGTGGGCCAAATTCAGGACATCACCGCCCGCAAACAGACGGAAGGGGAACTCGCGGCCAGCCGCCACTTCCTGGCCGGGCTGATCGATGCCATTCCGGTGCCGCTTACGGTCAAGGACGACAACCGGTGCATGGTGATCGTCAACGAAGCCACCGCGAAATTTCACGACCGGCCCGCAGCCGATTTTCTCGGCAAGCTGGACAGTGACATTTACCCGCCCGAATGGGTCGAGCAGTTGTGGGCCGAGGACGATGCCGTGGCCGACAGCGGAACGCCGCTCGAGGTGGAGCAGGCGTACCGGACTGCATCGGGCGCGTCGCGCTGGGTCATCAAGTACAAACGCCGCATCGTTTCGCCGGACGGCCGGCGCTGGCTGATCACCACCCTGATCGACATTACCGACCGCCGGCAGACCGAGATCGCGCTGAGGCAGAGCGAAGCGCGATTCCGTGCCCTGACCGAACTGTCATCCGACTTCTACTGGGAGCATGACGAGAACTTTCGCATCACCGAGATATCGGGACGCGTGCTGGCCCTGGTCGGAATCAGCGCGCAGGCGCACCTCGGCAAGACCCGCTGGGAAATTCCCGGCATCAAGTTGTCCGAGAAGGAGTGGGACGCGCACCGCGCGATACTCCATGCGCATCTGCCGTTCACGGATTTTGCCTACGAGCGCATCGGGCCCGACGGCGAACCGCGCTGGCTGAGCATGAATGGCCAGCCGGTCTTCGACGACGCAGGAAAATTCACCGGCTATCGCGGGGTGGGCAAGGACGTCACCGCGGCCAAGCTCGCGGAAGCGCGCATCCAGTACCTGGCTTACCACGACGGCCTGACGACGCTGCCGAACCGTTCCAGCTTCAGCCTGATTCTCGGGCAGGGGATTGCCCGCGCGCGCCGCGAAAGCCGGCAGCTTGCCGTGCTGTTCATCGATCTCGATCGCTTCAAGAACATCAACGACACGCTCGGTCACGATGCCGGCGACGCGATGCTGCGCGAGGTGGGCAAGCGGCTTAGGCATTGCGTGCGCCAGTCCGACACCGTGGCACGCCTCGGCGGCGACGAGTTCGTGATCCTGCTGGATGAAATCAGCGCGCCGGGCCATGTGGCGAAGGTGGCGCGCAAGATCCTGGCCGACATCGGCAGCCCGCTGGACATCAACGGCCAGGAGTTCCGCGTCTCCGCAAGCATCGGTGTGAGTATCTTTCCGCTGGACGGCAGCGACGAGCAGACGTTGATGAAGAACGCGGACATCGCGATGTACCACGCCAAGCAGGAAGGCAGGAACAACTGCCAGTTTCACTCCGAGACCATGGACACGCATTCGCTGGAGCGGCTGGCACTGGAGTCGAGCCTGCGGCGCGCGCTGGAGCGCAACGAGTTCGAGTTGCATTACCAGGCCAAGATCAGTCTCGACACCTCCCGCATGACCGGCATGGAGGCGCTGTTGCGCTGGCGGCATCCGGATCTCGGCATGCTTCCGCCCGCGCAGTTCATTCCGATTGCGGAGGAAACCGGCCTGATCGTGCCGATCGGTTATTGGGTGATCAGGACCGCGTGCCTGCAGAACAGGGCCTGGCAGGACCGGGGCCTGCCGCCGATGCGCGTGGCCGTAAATCTCTCGGCGCGCCAGTTCACCGACGAAAGTCTTACCCGGAGCATCGCCGCGATACTGAAGGAAACCGGAATGGATCCGGTCTGGCTGGAACTGGAGATCACGGAGAGCTTGATCATGCACAACGTCGGCAGGACGATGCAGGTGCTGACTACGCTCGGGAATCTGGGCATCCGGATCGCCATCGACGATTTCGGTACCGGACACTCGTCGCTCGCCTACCTCAAGCGTTTTCCGATCGATACCCTGAAAATCGATCGCTCGTTCATTAGCGACCTCCCCGGGGATGCCGAGGACAAAGCAATCACGACCGCCATCATCGCGATGGGAAAAAGCCTGGATCTCACGGTGGTAGCCGAAGGCGTAGAAACGCAGGATCAGCTGGATTGCCTGCGCGCACTCGGCTGTGATGAATTTCAGGGCTATTACTCGAACCGGCCGCTACCGGCGGCGCAGTTCGTAGCGTTGCTGCAGGCAGAACGAATTCCGTCCACCGCCGGTATTGCTGTGACATAAGGGTAGAATCTTCCGCATGGCATCGATTACCTCGCCGTTCGCTTTCTAGTAGTTTCTTCCGATCAGTCGCGACACGGCGGACACAAAAAAAGCCCCGGCATGCCGGGGCTTCCGCAGTAAAAGCGTGGACGGCCTTTTTCAGTACGGAAAATGCGGCTCTAAGGAGAGTTCCGCTGCCGCGCGCGAATCGTCACTGCATCCGCGGGCTCGTGTGCATATCACTCAGTACTGTCATAAGGGCGGATTACTGGTTGGAGGCTATCCTATTTCGGGTAGCCCCTATTTCGGGTCGCACCACGCTATCCCTCTGAAACGTCGAAGTTTGGTTGCCATAGAACAGCATTATGCAGCCTTAGAGGGCTTTTTTCGGTATCGAAATGCGGCTCGTAAGGTTGTTCGGGTTCTCGTAGCGTGTGATGCCCGTCGGCTTTGGCAACTCGACGATGACGTGCCTTCACGTCCAGGTCCTTACTAACGGTACCGGAGTGTGCTGCCCCGCGTTGTACCGCAACCCAGCCGCCCGAGTTGCGTCGATGTAAACCAGAGATTACACTTCACCTGTGATCGAAATCCGCGAAACGCAGGAATTCTCCACCTGGCTTGAGTCTTTGCGCGATGCCCCGCGCGCGAACACGGGTGCAGGCGCGGATCCTCCGGCTGCGTTACGGCAACCCCGGGGATGTAAAGCCGGTGGGCGAAGGTGTTTCGGAAATGCGCATCGATTACGGCCCCGGTTATCGGGTTTATTTCGTCAAGCGCGGCGCGCTGCTGGTCATTCTTCTGGCCGGAGGCGCCAAGCCGACGCAGGACAAGGACATCAAGACCGCGCTGAAACTGGCGCGCATGCTTTAGGAGTTCATCATGGTCAAAAAACTTTCGACACGCCCTTACGATGCGGCCGCTTACCTGAAAACCGAACAGGAGTGCGCGCTGTACCTGCAGGCCGCTATCGACGAATCGGACGGCGATCCGGCGCTGGTGGTCGCAGCGCTCGGCGACATCGCCCGCGCCCGCGGCATGATGCAGCTCGCGCGCGACACCGGTCTCACCCGCGAGGGACTGTACAAGGCGCTGTCACCGGAAGGCAATCCGAGTTTTGCGACGGTGATGAAAGTATGCAAGGCACTGGGGCTCAAGCTGCATACGGAAGCGGTTGAGGCGTAGGCGGGACTATCGCCAGATGGCGCATCAATTTCAGTTGTCGATCTTGATATCGTCGAAGCTGGGTGTGCCTTTGCCGGTTTCGAGCAGCGACTTCAGGCTCATCAGGAAGATCACCCACTTGGTGCTGCAGTGGTGCATGAAATCCACCGGCTCTTTCCAGCCCGCGTGTTTGAAGACAGGATTCCTTACTCATGCTCGAACAAGTACGCGCAGAACTTGCGCCCACCGGCGTTCTTCGCGCCGGTATCAATTTGTCAAACTTCCTCCTGGTTACGGGAAGTACCCCGCAGGGCGATCCGGTGGGTGTCTCGCCCGATATGGCTCGCGCCGTGGCCGAACGCCTGGGCGTGCCACTCAAGCTCGTGACGTTCGATAACCCCGGTCTGCTTGCGGACGCCGCGGTGAAGGATCTCTGGGACATCGGCAACATCGGCGCTGAACCCGAGCGCGCGCGCACGATTGCGTTCACCCCGGCTTACGCGGAGATCGAGGCGACTTATCTGGTGCCGGCGGGTTCGCCGATCAAGCGCATTGAAGACGTCGACCGGGATGGCGTGCGCATCGCCGTATACGGGCGCGGTGCCTACGGACTCTGGCTGGCCGAAAACGTAAAGCACGCGAAACTGGTCAAGGCGGACGGACTGGATGCGTCTTACGATCTGTTTGTCGAGCAAAAGCTGGATGCGTTGGCGAGCCTGCGCCCGCGTCTGATCGACGATGTCAAAAAACTTCCGGGCGCGCGCATCCTTGACGGCAAGTTCACTGCGGTACAGCAGGCCATCGGCACCAAGCCCGACCGCAAGGCTGGCATCGCTTTCCTGCGCGAGTTCGTGGAGCAAGCGAAGGCTGAGGGTCTCGTGGCGCGCCTTATCGAAAAGCACGGCGTCGCAGGGCGGCTCACGGTAGCGCCTCCCGCTCGCTGATCGCTTGACTCCACGCACCGGGGTCTGGCTTGAATAAATGCATAACCCCGCGAATCTCTATGGATAGCAGGACGCTTTGACAACTCTGGTGGTGGGTGCAAGCGGGGCGACCGGGCGTTTGCTAATGCAACAGTTGCTCGACCGGGGAGAAAACGTCAGGGCGATCGTGCGCTCAGCGGACGCGCTGCCGGAAGCGGTCAGGAACCACGCCCGCTTCACCCACGGCGGCTAAAGGGTGACCCAACGTGCATGCCCTTATTTTCCGATCAGGATCAACACGCCGGCGGCGATGGCGAGCACTGCCATCAGGGTGCTGAGTCCGGAGAAGCCGAGGTTAAGGAGTGGTATCAGGCCACCCAGGATCAGCCAGATTGCCAGCAAAAGCAGGCCGATATTCCTGGTTAGTTTCATTGCCATTTGAGTTCTCCTGAGTTGAATTCGCGGATGAATCAAGGCCGAGGTGTGGTCCGACCTGAGTCAAGGGAACCGACTTTACGCAGAGACTTCGGCGGAATACGACTGAGTTCCTGCAAGATGCTGGGCACCATCGGTGTAAGGTGCTGCATCCGATTGCTTACCGCGGCGATCACGAGCACGGCAATCGGCAAAGCCGACAGGTTCTGCTGGTGCTCAAGATTGCTGTCCATCGTCAGGAACACATCAAATTCGGCGGCCGCGAGCCCGAGAAGCCTTCCATTCTTGATTCCCGACCAACCGCTACGTTGGACAGTGGACACCTCGTGTCCGACAAGCAGTGCGGCAAGACGGCGCGGAACATCCTCGTCAAGCAGGATGCGCATCAGGGATGAGTGCGGTCCGGGCCTCTTCGAGAACGGCCACCGCCAGTTCCCGACTGACGGATGGAAAATCGTCCAGAAATACTTCCAGCGAATCTCCAGCCTCCAGATGATCGAAGAGCGTTTTGACCGGCACTCGTGTGCCGGCAAACACGGGGGTTCCGCTATGGATCTCGGGATCGACGGTAATCAACTGTGCCTTCATGGCGTTACTCGCGACGTGGACTCTTTGGTCAGTATACCCCGGCGGGTGGGTGCGGCACCCCCGCGTCCGCGATTCTGCCGGCTACTTAAGGCCTCAGGGTCTCGCAACTTTTCGTATGGATTCGGCGGATCTCACTCGGCTGCGGGGGTCGGAGTCGGCGCTGCAAAGGCGAGCTTGCGGTTGCGCCTTGCCTCGTTCACCAGCGGCGGACACACGGTCGCATCGTTGTGGATGACCTGGCAGTCGAGGCAATAGAAGCATTCGTCCATGTTGATTGCCCCGCTGGGCTCGATGGCCTGTATCGGGCAGCGCCTTGCGCACAGCTGGCAGGGGCTGCCGCATTCCGGGCGGCGCTCCAACGGCGTGAACTGGCGCAGCCGGCCGCCAATCGCCATCACCGCGCCAAGCGGGCAGAGAAACCGACAAAACGCCCGTTCGACGAACAAGCCGGCGGCGAGAAGCACCAACGCGTACGCCACGAATGGCCACGCCCGGTCCATTCTCAGCGAGATGACGGTCTTGAACGGCTCGATCTCAGCCGCGACCGCCATGGTCTGCAGTCCGTACACGGCGGCGACGGCGAGCACCGCGAGCGACACGTACTTCACGGGCCACAACACACGATGAGTCCGGTACGACGGCGACCACTGGGGCAATGAGACGACGCGGGCGAGCTTGGCCAGGAGCTCCTGTAGTGCGCCGAACGGGCACAGCCAGCCGCAGTACACGCCACGGCCCCAAATGACGAAGCTTACGATCACGAACGCCAGCAACACGCACAGCAACGGGTCGGCGAGGAGCACGGCCAGGCCGTTGCCATTGACGAGCCCTTGCAACCACGCAAAAACGTTGATGATGCTCAGCTGGGCCCCCGCGATCCAGCCAATCCATACCAGCGTGAAGAGTAGAAAGCCAATGCGCAACGCTTGGTAGAGACGCGCGTGGCGCGTCAGCCTGTGCAGCGCGATGAGCAGCAGCGTGAGCAGCAGCAGAGCAAAGCCAAGCACGACAATGTTGTCCGCCTGTGCGCGCCAGCTCTCTCGCCAGGGTGCCTCGAGCGGCTCCAGTGCAGACGGCTCGGCCGGCGGCAGTACGAATCGCGAGGGCAAGCTGTAGCTGAGTTTGAATTCTCGCGTTTGCGCGCCAGAACCGGAGCCGTCGTCCACGGCTAGTACCAGCTGCCACGGCGCGAGAACATCGATGCCACTCTCAGCCGGTATTCGGAAAAGGCCGATCTCGTCGAATTTCGGTGCACCCGCGGCTGAGACGAACGGCAGATACCGGTAGTGGTCGAGCTTTCGCTCCAGCACGAATTGGCGTTCACCCTGCTCGATCCGCACCCGGTCGAACGTTCCCGTCTCGAACACCCTGGTGCCGACGAAGGACCAGGGGCCCTTGCCCATGAGCAGCACGATCAGATCCTGCGGGCTGTGCGGCGACACGTACTCGCCGTAGCGCATGGGGCCGAGAAGATTGCGACCGATCGAGGCGGGATTGAGCACGGCCGCATGGAACTCGAGTGCGACATCCTGGCTGCCTGCGCCCGCCCTGCCGCCATCGTCAATCCGGATTCGCTCTACCGCACCAGCCGCGATGAGCTCCGACCAGGTCAAGGGCTCGAAGCTCGAGATATCGACCATGGCGGACGCCCCGGCGCCGGACGCAAGTCCACGAGAGCGGGCCACCAGGCGGGCGCTCTGAACAATGGCATTATTGAACGCCCGCGCACTCACCGTCGCCGAGCTGATGCCGTCGATACCACCCGGCGTGGCCTGGCCGGAGATCGAGATCGATTCGCCCGGGTCAAGACCGGCGTACTGCCCGACGAAGCGCGCGAGCCGCGCACCCACGGAGCTGTAGTCGGTGATGATCGGCTCAGCGTGTTCCACGAGGACGACGCCAACGATCTCCCCCTCCAGATCCAGTCCGACCACGAAGTTGAACGGCGCACCGGAGAAGCCGACGACATCTGTCAATTCATCGGTAGAGAACAGAAAGCCGATGGTGCGCCCGGCGCCGTAAACAGGTATGACTGGCGGCTTTCCCGAAAGTGGGCCGGTGTAGGTCGCCTCCGGGAACAGGCGATCGATCGTGTCTTTGTTCAACCAGGCAGGCTGCTCCTGCGCATACACAGTTCCGGGGATAGCGAAGAGCGCGAGCCATACCAGGAAGACGAGTGCGCCGATGGTACGAGAGAGGGAAAGCGCCGCCGGGACCTGGTGCCCGGCGGGCTGAGATGAAGACCTCGCCGTCCTGGTCGCGAGACCTGGCGAAACCTCGCATGGGGTGAGACTCACAGGGCGCACGTGCGGGTGCCCCGGCTCGTTGCTTGACCACCTGATACGCATGATTGGTTCCGGTTTGACGACAACTGCGTTAGCCAAGGAGGTGGGCACGGAGCGCGTCGGTGACACGGACATCGAATGTGGGCCCGGAGGCCGTCACGAACAACGCCGAGAGACCGCGCGCCTGCGCCAACGAGAACCCTCGCTCCGGTCCGAGGACCAGCAGCGCCGTCGCCCATCCGTCGGCTTCCATGGTCGTATCAGCGACCACGCTCACCGCCATGGGCGGATGTTCGACCGGTCGCGCCGTCGTCGGATCGATACTGTGCGAGTAGCGCCGCCCATCCTGCTCGAAGAAATCTCTGGTGGTGCCGGAGGTGGCAATCGCCCGGTTCCCGAGGACGACGATCTCTCCGAGGACGCGTCGACCTTCCACCGGGCGCTCGATGGCGACCCGCCAGGGCCTTCCCGCCGCCGTGGTGCCCCTGGCACGGAACTCTCCACCGATTTCCACCAGGTAGTCGTCGACACCGTGGCGATCCAGAATCATGGCCACGCGATCGACACCGTACCCCTTGGCAATTGCGCTCAAGTCGACCTGGGTGCGACTGTGTCTCTTTCGGATCGCACCGGCGGATGGGTCGGTTTGCATGTGCCGGTAGCCGACGCTTTCCCGAACTTGCTCGATGACCGCGTCATTCGGAATTCCTCCGGTCCGGTACTGAGGACCGAATCCCCAGAGATCGACCAACGGTCCGACGGTTACATCGAACGCACCCTGAGTCGAGGTGCTGATCCGCGATGCGCTGTCGAGCACCTCGAGCAGGCCCCGTGACGCCGGCGCCCAACGGAGATCCTGTCGCCTGTTGAATTCCGACAACTCCGACCGGGGGTCGTAGGTGGACATCGCCCGATTGATCGCGACCAGCTCGACCTCGATCAGCTCCGCGAGCCGCGCCCGCACGGCATCGCCGATCGGCGCCGCCAACTCCACGGCGTAGCTCGTGCCCATGGTAAGACCGCGAATCGTTGCGTGCGCCGGCCGAGCGCAGGCTGCTACAGAGCCCGCTGCCAGCAACGTGATGAACGTGCGACGTTTCATGCCCCTATCCTCAGGCCCGCTGTTTTCGTGACACAAATGCGCCGTGAGCCGACGGCGTTTGCCACTATCTTTTCGCCCCTGAAAAGGGCCGTCCAAGCGTCCAGAACCGGCCTTATGGTACTCGCTTGATTATATGCATCAGTGCGTTGCGGTGGTCCGACCCCGATCAGGTTCAAAGGCGGACGGTCCGAACCAGCGCGGGACTGGGCGTGTCTCGGTTCACGCCGCGAACTTAACCACCCGCAGACTCTTGCGCTGTTTCTTAACCTGCCATAGATCGTATTGAACTTGATGGTTCAGCCAGCTCTCGGCCGACGTGCCAAACGCCAGAGACAGACGAACCGCCATCTCAGGTGAGACACTGGCTCGACCGTTCAAGATAGCCGACAGCGTCTTACGGCTCACGCCCAGGCCATCAGCAGCTTCAGTGACGGAGAGCCCCAAAGGTTCAAGACATAACTGCCGCAAGACCTCGCCAGGATGGGGTGGGTTGTGCATGCGAAGGGATACAGCCATTTTCAGTGATAGTCCTCGTAGTCGACGTCAACAGCGTCCTTCCCATCGAAAGAGAAACTGATTCTCCAGTTGCCACTGACTGTAACGGACCAAGTACCCTTTCGATCCCCTTTCAGTTGATGCAACCGTAATCCAGGAAGCGCCATGTCTTCCGGAGCCACTGCCGCCTGCAATTAAGCGAGGATCAGGCGCAACCTCTCGGATTGTTCTGGCCGGATGCCGGCCTTCGAACCCGTCAGAAAGAAGCGCTCCAATCCCTTGTGCTTGAAACTCCGGATCACGGAGAAAGTGTAACCCTAAGCGTTACACTGATCAAGGTGCGTTGCGGTGGTCCGACCCCGAGCAGCAGGGACCCGAGCAGGCAGGACGATCGGATTCCGACTCTGTGCAGAATGTCAGCCACGGTTTCTCCTTAACGGAGTGATCGAGTCGATTGCGTTCGTGCGGTCGAACGCGCGTGCGTCCTCGCACGCTTGCCGGTGGTTCATGCTTTTGCGCGTTTCGGACGCCGCACGGCGCGGACCTTTCCGCTGCCTCCGCCGCCGGCATAGAAGAGCTCGGCGCCGTCGGATTCGAGCCCGCTGACGCCGGCCCCGGGCGGCATCTCCAGCCGCTCGAACACGTCTCCGGTTTTCGGATCGATGCGGCGGATGTCGCTGTCGTCGCCTTCCCAGGTGCCGTGCCACAGCTCGCCGTCGACCCAGGTCACGCCGGTGACGAAGCGGTTGGATTCGATGGTGCGCAGGATGGCGCCGGTGTCGGGATCGATCTGGACGATCTTGCGTTCCCGGTACTGCCCCACCCACAGGCTGCCCTCGGCCCATGCGAGACCGGAGTCGTTGCCGTGTCCGGGCGCAGGGATCGATGCGACGATTTCGCCGCTGGCGGGATCGATCTTGTCGATGCGCGCTTCGGCGATCTGGTAGAGGTGGGTGCCGTCGAACGCGGTGCCGGCGTCGCCGGCGCACTCGAGCGTCTGCGCGATCTGGCCGCTTTCGGGATCGAAGGCGATCAGCGCGGGTCCGGTGGCGGCCCAGACGCGGTGGCCGTCGTGGGTGACGCCGTGAATACTGTCGGCGCCGGCGAAGGGTCCGTACTCGCGCACGATCTCGGCCGCGCGCGCCGGTGTTTGCTGTTTGGTCATGGCTCTCCTGTCCTGTGTGCGGGTCATCGGTGTTCTCCTCGCGGCGCGCCTGAAATTGCGTCGCTGGACCAAATCTACCCGAGCGGCAGCGCGGCAGGGAGTAACAAGATTGTCGTGAATCCGGCCAGCGGCGGCGCCAGCCAGCGTTGCGTGCGCGCGCGTCCGATCGAGCGCACGCGCCCCGCCGCTTCCAGTTCGACCAGCGCGCGCTGCACCGTGCGCTGACTGGCGCCGAGCGCAAGCGCGAGCGCAGAGGTGGACCAGGCCGCGCCGTCGGCCAGCAGTGCCAGCAGCGATGCCTGGTCTCCGTCGATCGGCGGCAGCAGGACGGCGACGCTGCGTTTACCCTGCGGTGTGAGTGCGAAGCCGTGCGCACTGGCGTCGATGCGCGCGAGCGGCGCGACGAGCGCGCGCAGGCGGCCGATCTCGACGCGCAGGCGCGCCCGGTGCGACGCGTTCGGGCGGCGGGTGCCGAAGGCGCGCGCGATCAGGCCGTCGCGATCGACGTCGCCGGGCCAGGCTTCGGCGAGCGCGCGCAGCAACGCGAACAGCACCGGCCGGCGCGCCAGGGGTTTGCAAGTGGCGCCGGCACGCAGCCCGCGGCGGCAGGCGTCGATCACCAGCGCACCGGAAGACAGCAGCGCTTCGACCTCGGCGAGACGCAACGGCTGCTCGTGGCCGGCTTGGATGCGCCGGGCGGCGGGACGCTCCAGCGCAGCGCGCGCTTCGGCCACTTCGGCCACCAGTGCGGGCGCGCGTGCGCTTTCCGCTGCCGCCTGCGCGCGTGCGAGTGCGGACTGCGCTGCCGCCGTGCGCAGCGAGCGCAGCGCGATCTCGGCCGCGGCCAGCTCGGCTACCGCCAGCAGCGACGGCGGCAGCGCGTGCGTGTCGAGACCTTTCAGTGCGGATGCGGCGTCATCGAGACGTCCGAGCAGGAGCAATCGGCGCACCGCGATCAGGCGTGCCTGCAGCGCGTTGGCGCGATCGGCGCGCGCTTCGAGCGTGGCTGCCGCGGCCGCCAGCGTGCGCGGCGAGCCGCGCAGATCGCGCATGGCGAGCGCCACCTCGGCCTCCGCCACCACGCAGCGTGCACGCGCCAGTTCCTCGTGCGCACCGAAAGCGCGCGCGGCGCGTCGAAGCAGTTCGCGGGCGCGCGGGTACTCGCCGAGCTGGGCCATGGCGATGCCGCGCAGCGCGAGCGCCGGCGGGTCGTCGCGCAGACTGACGCGCTTCAGCGCGCCGAGCGCATCGCCGACCACTAGCGCACGCGCCGCCGCGGCGATCAGCGAGTCCATTGCGACAGATTTCTGCGCATCGCCTGATCGCGACGCAGGCGTCCGACCCGATCCGAGAGGCAGTTTCTATGCAGCTTCTGTTTTCCCTTCGTGTTAACGCTGGACTTTACCCAATACAACAGTCTGTTGATACCGGGCGGCCTTCCGGATCGCCGTCAAGAAGAAGCGCTCGACGCTGAGGGTGCAGAGGAAAAACATTTCAGACAGCTCACCCCCGGATCTGGCGCGCTCTTTACATGGTAGTAGACTGCGCTTCAATCTCTCTGAATACCGCGGAGGAGGCTGAGACATGACGAAGCGAGCCTGGCGTTGCATCGCGACTGGCGGGGTGTTGCTTCTTCTCTCTGCATGCGGCGAGGAACCGCCGGTCGATATGAGCAAGGACGATCTCGGCGGCGTGGTGCAGAGCATGAACGGCGCCGAGGCCGGGGTGTGGGTGATCGCGGAAACGACCGACCTGCCGACCCGCTTCGCGAAGATCGCGGTGACCGACGATCAGGGGCGTTACGTCATTCCGGATCTGCCGGATGCGAACTACAGCGTATGGGTGCGCGGGTACGGCCTGGTCGATACGCCGAAGGTGCAGGCAAAGCCCGGCGACGTTCTCAACCTGAATGCGGAGATGGCGCCGAGCGAGGCGGCAGCGGCTGAGTACTACCCGGCGATTCACTGGTACTCGATGCTGACGATTCCGCCGAAAAGCGAATTCCCCGGCACCGGGCCGGACGGCAACGGCATCGCGCCGGGCATGGAGACACAGCAGCACTGGCTGAACGCGATGAAGACCAACGCCTGCATGCCGTGCCATGCGCTCGGCACGCCGGGTACGCGCAGGATCCCGGAGATGTTTGCGCATCTCGATTCGCGCGAAGCGTGGGGACGGCGGATTCTTTCCGGGCAGGCGATGAACAACATGGCCGCGGGGATCGGGCGGATCGGCGCGGAGCGCGCGATCGCGCACTGGGCGGACTGGACCGATCGCATCGCCGCCGGCGAGCTGCCGTTCTCGCAGCCCGAGCGGCCGCAGGGCATCGAACGAAATCTGGTGGTGACGGTGTGGGACTGGAGCCGCAACACCGCCTACATGCACGACCTGATCGGCACCGACCGGCGCAATCCGACGGTGAACGCGAACGGCAAGTTCTACGGCGCACCGGAGAACAGTACCGACTTCTGGCCGGTGCTCGACCCGATGACGCACACGGCGACCGAGGTGAAACATCCGGTGCGCGATCCGGGCACGCCTTCGCACGCCGACGATCCGATGATGCCGTCGCCATACTGGGGCGACCAGCCGATCTGGGACAGCCAGACCAGCACGCACAACCAGATGATGGACGAGCAGGGGCGGGTGTGGGCTGCGGCGCGCATCCGCAAACCGGACAACCCGGCGTTCTGTCGCAAGGACTCGGATCATCCGTCGGCGAAGGTCTTTCCGATCGACAGTGCGAACCGGCACCTGTCGATGTACGATCCGGCGACCGATTCGTGGACGCTGATCTCGACCTGCTTCCCGACGCATCACCTGATCTTCGCCGAGGATGCAGACGACACGCTGTGGACGTCGGCCGGCGTCGGCGGGCCGGGCGTGGCGGGCTGGCTCAACCGGAAAGTGTTCGAGGAAACCGGCGACGAAGCGAAGGCGCAGGGCTGGACGCCTTTCATCATCGACGCGAACGGCAACGGCAAACGCGACGCGTGGGTCGAGCCGGATGCGTCGGTGGACCCGAAGAAGGACAAGCGCGTGGCAGTGAACCTCTACAGCGTGGCGGTGAATCCGGTCGACGGTTCGGTGTGGGGCACGACGCTCGCGCCTTATCCGAGCTATGTAGTGCGGCTCGATCCGGGCGCCGATCCGACGCATACCGCGCTCACCGAAATCTATCAGCCGCCGCTGCCGGCGTACGGCGCGCGCGGCGGCGACATCGACCGCAACGGTGTGTTCTGGGCGTCGTTCGCGAGCGGGCATCTCGGCAGCTTCGACCGCAGCAAGTGCGAGGGCGTAATGAATGGTGCGAAGGCGGTGACCGGCCAGCACTGCCCGGAAGGCTGGACCTTTTTCCGGTTTCCCGGCCCGCAGTTCCCGGACGTGGAGGACGACGGCAGCGCGGAGGCGAGCTACTACGTGTGGGTGGACTGGTTCAACACGCTCGGGCTTGGCGAGAACGTGCCGATCGCGACCGGCAACACCAGCGATGCGTATCACGCTCTGGTGGACGGCGCGTTCGTCACGCTGCGCGTGCCTTACCCGATGGGTTTCTTCCCGAAGTGGGCCGAAGGACGGATCGACGACCAGGAAACCGGCTGGAAAGGCCGCGGCCTGTGGGCGACCAACTCGACCCGCGCGCCGTTCCATTCCGAAGGCGGCACCGAGCGTCCGCCCGCGGTGTTCAAGTTGCAGATGCGGCCGGATCCGTTGGCGCGGTGACGGTGCTGCGAAGGCGGCGGGACAGCGTCAGGTGTCCCTCACCTTCGATCCTTCTGCCGGCGGGAGAGGGAAGCGATCTCCTTTACGCTCCGGTCTCTCGCCCTTGGTTCCGCGTCCGATGGGAGAGGGGAAATTTCCCGCCAACGGGGAGCGTCATCGGGTTCGCCCGCGCCAATACCCGGGCCGGCGCTTCTGATGTGCAGCGGCGAGCACCCAGATTCGATCCGGAAACTCCTGATAGAAGATTGCAAATGGAAACCGCCGCACGAGCAGACGTCGAAACCGACCGTAAGCTACAGGCCAGGAACCCGGGGTAGCTTGCAATCTGCGAAACCCGCGGCGGATTTCCTCGAGAAAATCCGTTCCGAGCCCCGGCACTTGTTGTTCATAGAACCGCGCGGCTGCTCGCAATTCTTCCTCGGCCGCCGCGTGTATGACAAGCGGTTTCACCGCAGGTCGCGGTGTATGCGATCAAGAACTTCTTCGGCAGGGGTCCCGACAGCCGTGCCTTCCTCGATATCCTTCGAGCGACGCAGGAGTTCACGCTCCCACTCGGCATCGACTTTGTCTTCATCGGCAGGCTCGAGGGATTCGATGAGATGCTGGATCAGTCGGGCACGCTCCTCGATCGTGAGCCGGGCGATCTCCTTTTCGATGTCAGCCAGAACTTTCGACATGGTGCTGATTGTCCGGATTGTTCGCTCTTCAGACTACGCGCGGCCGTGCAGAGCGTCAATTCTGTTGCTCGACCATGCCCCGCATCGTCAGGCGGACTTCTTCTTCTCCCACTCCTGCTCCTGCAGCTCGCCGTCCCGCGGCAGGGGGAGCCATCGCTCCCGCTGGCCCCGGTGCGTCGCGCGGCTATGCGATCCAGGCTGCCGGCTGACCCACGCTGATGAGAGTGAGCCGGTGCATGGCACGGGTGCAGGCGACGTAGAGCAGATTGCGGTCCATTTCGGTGTGGTAGTGGCGCGCGCTGACATCGACGACGATGACGCGGTCGAACTCCAGCCCCTTGGCCAGGTGCGCGGTGCACACGATGATCCCGGTGGAAAAGGCGTCGCTGCCGGCGTCGAACAAATGCGCCTCGATACCGGCGTCGATGAGCGTCTGATGCAGTTTGGCCGCCTGCTTCTGGGTCTTGCAGATCACCGCCAGGCTGTGATGCGCCGAGGCACGAAAATCCTCGATCCCGGCGACAATGCGTGCCAGCGCATCGGCCGCGCGCTTGCAGACGATGACTTGCGGCGGTTCGCCATGGCGTTCCATCGCCTGGAGTTCCGGATTGGGCGAAATCGTCAGCGCGAACTGCATGATCTCCCAGGTCGAGCGGTAGCTCCTGGTGAGCTTGACGCTGTCGGCGGACTGCAGCGCCTGGCGGATCTGTTCCGCGTCGGATGCGCTGTAGGGATTGACTGCCTGGGTGGCGTCACCGAGCACGGTCTTGCGGCAGGTGAATAGTTTTGCCAGCACGGCGTATTGCACCGGCGTGTAGTCCTGCATTTCGTCGATCAACAGATGCTTGACGGCTTTGCGGGGATTGTCGATGCCTTGCAGCCGCATCTTCAGATAGATGATCGGGAAGACGTCGGCATACTCGAGTTTGCCGCCCGCCGGCTTGAACAATGCGGGCTGCCCCATCCACTCGAACAGGTTCTTGTAGGTGTCGCGCAGGGTGATCTTGCGCACCATGCCGCGAATCGCCTCGCGCAACGCCCGCCGTTCCTCAGGCTGGAGATCGTAGTGGTAGTGGAGGCCGACCTGTTGTTCGGTGGCGCTTACCACGCGGTTGACGCGCTCGGTAAGAGGAATGCCGCGATGCTTGCGCCACGTTTCCTCGAGAAACCAGGCAGGCACGATTCTGCGGCCGGTCCGCCATTCCGTGGCGGCAAAGGAATCGGCTTCGAGGTGTTCTATGTAAGTGTCGATCTTGCGGAGAAATGCGAGCGAAGCCTTGGTGGCAATGCGCTCCTGCAATGCCGCGTCGTTCTTGTCCAGGAGTTGGGTGGTCTGCTCGAGAAAGGTCTGAAAGCGATACTGGTAGTCGAGCAGCTCCTCCGCCAGTGCTTCCATGCCGATCTCCGCGACCTGCTCCTCGCCGAGCTCCGGAAGCACGTTGCCGATGTAGTCCGCAAACACGCGATTGGGTGAAATGATGAGGACATCGTTCGAACTCAGCGTGTCCTTGAAGCGGTACAGCAGAAAAGCGATACGATGCAATGCGATGGACGTCTTGCCGGAGCCGGCGACGCCCTGGATGATGAGCGTATGTGCATCGTCGTTGCGGATGATGGCATTCTGTTCTCGCTGGATGGTCGCGACGATGTTCTTCATGCCCTCGTCGCCGGCTGCGCGACCGAGCTCTTCCTGCAGTACGTCGTCCACGATGTTGACGCCGGATTCGAGCACGAACTCCATCCGGCCGTCTCGAATTCGAAACTGCCGCTTCAGGCGAAGTTCGCCCGCGACCGTGCCGCCGGGCGCCTCGTACTGCGCGGGGCCGATCTCGTGGTCGTAGAACATCGACGCGACCGGCGCTCGCCAGTCATATACCAGCGTTTCCTGCGTGCCTTCGTCGCGGAAATGATGCACGCCGACATAGAACGGCTCGGCCTTTTCCCGGCCGCCGGGTGCGAAATCGAAGCGACCGAAGTACGGGGAACGCATCAGCTTCAGCAGCTTTTGCTGTTGCGCATTCAGCACCTCGGCGGAGTCGAGCGTCTGTTCGATTGTCTGCCGGACCGCGATTTTCTCGATGTGATCCATGTCGCGCCGGGCTTCCCACATGTAGGTCTTGCGCGTCTGGATCTCCTGCGCGTAGTCGGTAAGCCGTGTGTTGATCTCCGCAAGCGTCTGCCGGATGCATTGCTGGCAGTGTTCAAGACGGGTGAGTTCTTCGGATTCAATAGCGGACATCGGGACTTTGGATATTCGTGCGAGTGCCGTACCTGGCCAGGCGCGGTTGACATGCGATGATGCTTTGCGCCGCAGGCCGCGATTCTCGCGGAATTTGCGGCGTCATTCAATCATGCGTGGCGGTTTGCGTGGAATGCAGGCCTTGCCAGCCGAGGACGTGTTTGCCGAAGCACGGCAACCTGATTGGATCGGTCCCTGCATGCCAGAAGCACTCTGGACGATCGGCACCCGTTCCACATGTTCCTTGATTGCCGTGTTGCCCAAGGCAGGAGTGACGATTGCTGCTTTTCTTCTTCGTGATCCCTCGTGTTTCCTTCGTGTCCCTTCGTGTTAACGCTTTTTTTGTTCTCCTGTAGTACGCGGCGATCCCAAGGCTAACTCGCCTTGCGCTTCTCCCACTCCTGCTCCTGCAGCGCGCGCCACTGGATCTTGCCGGTGCCGGAGCGGGGCAGGGCGTCGGTGAATTCGATCTCGCGCGGCACCTTGTAGGCGGCCATGTGTTCGCGCGACCAGGCGATGATGTCTTCCGCCGAGGCCTTTGCGCCTTCGCGCACCACCACCACCGCTTTCACGGTTTCGCCACGGCGCGGGTCGGGCGCGGAGATGACGGCGACTTCGCGGATGTCCGGGTGCTTGTACAGCGTGGCCTCGACTTCCGCCGGCCACACCTTGTAGCCGGAGGCGTTGATCATGCGCTTCAGCCGGTCGGCAATGTAATAGAAGCCTTCCTCGTCGTAGCGGCCGAGGTCGCCGGTGCGGAAGAAACGTTTTCCCTCCAGTTCGAAGAACGCGGCTTCGGTCGCTTCCGCCCGGTTCCAGTAACCCTGCATGAGCTGCGGGCCGTGCACCACGATCTCACCGGTTTCGTTCGGTCCGAGCGGCTTGAGCGTGTCCGGGTCGATGACATGGGCAATGGTGTCGAAGGTCGGGATACCGAGGCATTGCTTGCGCAGGTCGGTGTGCGGGTTCATGTGCGTCTGCGAGATCGCCTCGGTCATGCCGTAGGCTTCCATGTAGCGGATGCCGCAGCGTTCGTAGAGTTTCTGCGCCACCGCTTCCGGCATCGAGCTGCCGCCGCCGAAGATATTCTGCAGGGATGAGAGGTCGCGGTTCTGCGTGGACGGGTGCGCGAGCAAGTCCACCACCATGGTCGGCACGTTCGCCCAGTGCGTGCAGCGGTAGCGTTCGATCAGCGCGCCGGCCGCTTCCGGACTCCAGCGCGGCAGGATGACGATCGTGCCGCCGGAATAGATGACGGCGTTCATGCTGTGCTGCATGCCGGTGACGTGGAAGAACGGCGCGGTGGCGAGTGCCGCCGAGTCCGCAGTCATGCCTTCCCACAGCGCGCCGCCGACCAGCGTGGCCATGATGCTGCGGTGGGTGTGCATGCAGCCCTTCGGTTTGCCGGTGGTGCCGGAGGTATAGAGGATGGCGGCGAGATCGTCCGCCCGCGCTGCGCGCGCCAGCGGCTTGTAGTTGGCGAGCAGCGCGTCGGACCACGACACCGCGCCCGGTTCGGTGAAGACGCGCCGGGATTCGGCGATGAGCTCCGGCACCGCGGCATCGCGTTCTTCGGGCAGGTAGTCGGCGTAGGTGGCGACGATCGCGTGCGTGATCTGATTGCCCAGCAGCGGGCGCATCTGCTGGAACAGGTCCTGCGCGAAGATCGCGGTGACGGCGCCGCTGTCCCCGAAATAGTGTTCGAGCTCGTCGGTGACGTTCATCGGACTCACCGGCACCACCACCGCGTCGGCGCGCAGGATGGCGTAATAGGCGATGATGAACTGCGGCGCGTTCTGCATGTCGAGCAGCACGCGGTCGCCTTTGCGCACGCCGCAGCGATGCTGCAGGAATCCCGCCAGCAGCTCGACTTCGTGAAGAAGTCTCGAGTAGGTAACCGGGTTGTCGTAGAACACCGTCGCGCTTTTGTCCGGGTAGCGCGCAGCGGAAACTTCGAGGTTGAAACAGAGCGTGGTGGCGGGCACGGTGAGGTGCCGGGTCATGTGTTTCGGCCAGTGCCTGAAGTGCGGTGCTTCCATGGTTGCGTTCAGCTTGTGGTGTCCTGCAGCGATCCGGCGTCCGCCCGGATTCTGGTGTTCTCGGCTTCCTGCAGCGCGCGCCACTGCACCTTGCCGGTGGCGGACTTCGGCAGGCTGTCGGCGAACTCGATCACGCGCGGGACCTTGTACGCGGCCATTTTCTCACGCGCCCAGGCGACGATGTCGTCTGCGGCGACATTGCCTTTCGCCGACGCCTGCAGCACCACGATCGCCTTCACGGTTTCGCCGCGGCGCGGGTCGTTGGTGCCGATGATGCAGGCTTCCTGGATGTCGGGATGATGGTAGAGCGTGGCTTCCACTTCTGCCGGCCACACCTTGTAGCCCGAGGCGTTGATCATGCGCTTCAGGCGGTCGACGATGAAGAAATAGCCTTCGTCGTCGTAGTAGCCGAGATCGCCGGTGCGAAAGAAGCGCTTGCCGTCGAGGTCGATGAAAGCGGCCTCGGTCGCCTGCGGGTTCTTCCAGTAGCCGAGAAAGATCTGCGGACCGTGCGAGACGATCTCGCCGACCTTGCCGGGGCCGAGTTCGGCGAGCGTGTCCGGATCGATCACGCGCGAATCGGTATCGCAGATCGGGATGCCGAGGCATTGCTTCTTGACCCGTCCCGGCGGGTTGATGTGGGTGGGCGCGATGGTTTCCGACAGGCCGTAGCCTTCGATGTAGCTGAGACCGGTGAGCTTCTGCAGTCGCTGCGAGACCGCTTCCGGCATGGCCGCGCCGCCGCCGCCGATGTGTTTCAGGCTGGAGAGATCGTAGTTGCCGACCGCGGGATTGGCGAGAAAATCGATCGCCATGGTGGAGATGTTGGTCCAGCCGTCCACATGTTGACGCTGGATCAGTTCGCCGGCGGTGTCGCGGTCCCAGCGGGTCATGACCACGATGGTCGATCCGCACCAGATCGGCTGGTTCATGCTGCACTGCATTCCGGTGACGTGGAAGAACGGCAGCGTCGCCATCACCACCGATTCCGGTTCCATGCCGACCCACATCGCGCCGGCGATGATGGTGCTCATCACCGTGCGGTGGGTATGAATGCAGCCCTTCGGCCGGCCGGTGGTGCCGGAGGTATAGGGCATCACGCACAGATCCTCCGGCCCGACGAGATGCGCGCCGGGCTGCAGTCCCGCGCCAATCGCTTCGTGCCACAAGATGATTCCGGGGGCGTCGATTGCCTGCCGCGGCGCGGATGCGACTTCTGGAATACGCAAATCGGTGGGCTGAGTGAGGTAGTCCGAATAGGCGGCGACGATTACGCGATCGAGGCCGTCGCCGATCAGCGGACGAACCTGGCCGACGAGTTCCTGGCCGGTGAGCGCGACGCGGGCATCGCTGTCCTGCACATAGTGGCGCAGCTCCTCCGTCAGGTTCATCGGGTTGACCGGCACTACCATCGCGTCCGCGCGCAGGATGGCGTAGAAGGCGACGATGAACTGCGGGCTGTTCTGCATGAACAGCAGCACGCGGTCGCCGCGCTTCACGCCGCATTGCTGCTGCAGGAAGCCGGCCAGCACATCCGCCTGTCGTTTCAACCCGGCATAGCTGAGCGACGAGCCGTAATAGATCACCGCCGGCTTGTCGGCGAACCGCGTGGCGGTCTGTTCCAGATTCCGGTACACGCTGGTGTCCGGCAATGCGAACGCTTTTGGCACGCCTTCCGGCCAGAAGCGATGGTGCAGTTGCATGTTCTTCCCCGATTCCGATGTTGCATTCCGTGGCGACCGCTATGTTGTACATCGCGGCGCGACGGGTCAACGAGCGCATACGTTTTCCCGCGCTGCACTGCAATGCAAAACGACGCATCCGGTGTGCGCCTTTACCGGGGAAAGTCTTTATGACAGTATCGACGCAGAGTTCGACCTCGATGCACGGCCTTGATGGGAGGAAGCGTCGCGCCTGCCGGCGCGAACAGCGAACGACCGTGGACGACGCAAGTTTGGGAGGAGACAATCCGGGCAAGGCATTGCTCGACATTGCCGACGTGAGCGTGAGCTTCGGCGGCATCGTCGCACTCGACGGCGTTTCATTCACGGTTGCGCGCGGACAGATCGCCGGGCTGATCGGCCCGAACGGCGCCGGCAAGACCACGCTGTTCAACTGCATCTCCCGCCTCTACCAGTATCAGCGCGGATCGATCCGCTTCAACGCGCGCGACCTGATCGACGTACCGCGGCATGAGATCGCCGGACTCGGCATCGGCCGCACCTTCCAGAATCTCGCGTTGTTTCGCAGCATGACCGTGATGCAGAACATCATGCTCGGCGGGCATTGCCGCACGCGCAGCGGCTTTCTGGCCAACGCGCTGCGGTTTCCGATTTCCAATCGCGAGGAACGCGAACTGGCGGAGCATGCGCGCTCGATCATCGCACTGCTCGAACTCGAACCGGTCGCCGATCGCCTCGTATCCGATCTGCCATTCGGCACGCAGAAGCGGGTGGAACTCGGACGCGCGCTCGCAAGCCGGCCCGGCCTGCTGCTGCTGGACGAACCCGCCGCCGGGCTCAGCCACGAGGAAGTGGAAACCCTGATGACCCTGGTGAAGCGGCTACGCGACGAACTCAACCTGACCGTGCTGCTGGTGGAGCATCACATGAACCTGGTGATGCGCGTGTCCGACCAGGTGGTGGCGCTGGACTTCGGGCGCAAGATCGCGGACGGCACGCCGGATGAAGTGCGGCGCGATCCGGAAGTCATCCGCGCCTATCTGGGGGAATCGTGACCGAGCCCGTGCTCGAAACCGTGGACCTGAACGCCACCTACGGCGACGGCCAGGTGCTGCACGGCATTTCGCTGTCGGTGGCGGAGAAGGGCGTCACCACCGTGCTCGGCGCCAACGGCGCCGGCAAGACCACGCTGCTGCGCGCGGTGAGCGGCATGATCAGGACCAGCGGCACCGTCCGCATACACGGACAGGACGTGTCGGGCTGGGCCACGGAAGAGATCGTGCGCCTGGGCGTGGCCCATGTGCCGGACGGCCGCGGCACCTTCCTCACGCTCAGCACGGAAGAGAATCTGCATGTCGGCGCCTTCCTGCAGCGCGAGCGGCACAACATCGCAGCCGACCTCGCACGCGTCTACGAATACTTCCCACGGTTGAAGGAGCGCCGCCGCCAGCAGGCGGGCACGCTGTCCGGCGGCGAGCAGCAGATGCTGGCGATTGCGCGCGCGCTGATGCTGCGGCCGCGCCTGCTGCTGCTCGACGAGCCGTCGTTCGGTCTCGCGCCGCTGGTGGTGGCCGAGATCTTTCGCATCATGCGCAGGATCAACGAAGAACAGTCGGTGGCGATCCTGCTGGTGGAGCAGAACGCATCCATCGCGCTCGATCTCGCCGACCAGGTGTTCCTGATCGAGACCGGGCGCGTGGTGGTTTCCGGCAGCCCCGACGTGATCCGCGGCGACGAGAACGTGCGGCGGGCTTACCTGGGTTATTGAAATGCAGAAAAGCGCTCACCGCAGAGGCGCAGAGTGAGCGAAGGGAAGAAAAGGATGGACACGAGAACGTGCGGCGGGCTTACCTGGGTTGTTGAACTGCAGAAAGGCTCTCACCGCAGAGGCGCAAAGTGAGCGAAGGGAAGAAAAGGATGGACATGAGAACGATACTGGCGGAAGGGTTGCTGCATGTGTGTCGGCAGGTTTCCTTCGCGCACTTTGCGCCTTTGCGGTGAACGGGGTTTCTCTCCGTCGGGCATGAAAGAGCACTGAGCATGGAAGCGTTTCTTCACCAGTTTTTCAGCGGGCTTGCCAACGGCGTGGTGTATGCGAGCCTCGCGCTGGCGATCGTGATGATCTACCGCTCCACGCACGTGGTGAACTTCTCGCAGGGCGAGATGGCGATGTGTTCCACGTTCCTGGCGTGGTGGCTGATCAATTCCGGGATTCCGTACTGGGTCGCCTTTGCGATCACCATCGTGGTGTCGTTCTTCGCCGGCATGGCGATCGAGCGGGTGATCGTGCGCCCGGTGGAGCGTGCGCCGGTGCTGGCGATGGTGACGGTATGCGTGGCGATGCTGGTGATCTTCAACAGCGTTGCCGGCTGGATCTTCACCTACAGCATCCGCAGCTTTCCGAGCCCGTTCCCGGCGGAACCGCTGTTCGGCAACCAGTACGTGTCGTCGCACCAGCTCGGCATGATGCTGGTGACGCTGCTGATGCTGGCGCTGCTCTACCTTTTCTTTCGCTACACGCGGATCGGACTGGCGATGCGCGCGGTCGCGGAAAACCCGGAATCGAGCCGGCTGGCGGGCATCCGCGTGGGCTGGATGCTCGCGCTCGGCTGGGGGCTGGCGGCGTCGATCGGCGCGGTCACCGGCATGATGGTGGCGCCGATCCTGTATCTCGATCCGAACATGATGATCGGCGTGCTGATCTACGCGCTTGCCAGCGCGCTGGTCGGCGGCATCGACAACCCGTTTGGCGCGGTGATCGGCGGCATCATGGTCGGCGTGCTCGAAACCCTGGCCGGCGCCTACGTGGTGGGCACGGAGCTGCGGCTGTCGGTGGCGCTGGTGATCATCGTCGGTGTGCTACTGGTGAAACCGACGGGAATGTTCGGGCGGACGTTTATTACGAGAGTTTGAAAAGAGCAGGACTGAGGTTCGAGGACCGAGTGAAAAGTGAAAAGCAAACAGTGCAGCAAGTCGGGATTTTGCCGGGCATTCGGCGCGCACTTCGTAGTTCTCCCCTCTCCCTTGGTGGGAGAGGGGATGGGGGAGAGGGGGTGATGGTAGCGTCGATTCCTTCCCCCTCTCCCCGACCCTCTCCCGCGAGGGGAGAGGGGGAAAGGTGTGAGGGAGGCAACGTCAATGGAAGCAGGATGGGCGCGGAGATCGAATGAGCAGCGCTGAGATGACAGCAACAACAAACGCGATCCGGCTCGAAGTGCGCTACTTCGGGCTGACGGAGAGGGCGTGGAAGACGATCGGGCTGGTCGCGCTGCTGGTGGGCGTGTTTGCGCTGCCGTTCGTGGTGAGCAATTACCGGGTGTTCCAGTTCAACCTGGTGCTGGTGTACGCGATCGTGCTGCTGGGGCTGAATATCCTGACCGGTTACAACGGGCAGATCTCGCTCGGGCACGGCGCGTTCTACGGTATCGGTGCGTATACCGCCGCGATCATGATCTCGCATTTCGGCATCGCCTACTGGGTGACGGTGCCGGTTGCCGGAGTCATCTGCCTGATTGCCGGATTCCTGTTCGGACTGCCGGCGCTGCGCCTGCGCGGGCATCACCTTGCGCTCGCCACCTTCGCGCTCGGCGTGTCGATGCCGCAGCTGCTCAAGTACAAGCATCTCGAGGAATGGACCGGCGGCGTGCAGGGGATCGTCATCGACAAGCCGGGTGCGCCGTTCGGCCTGCCGCTGAATCCGGACCAGTGGCTGTACCTGTTCACGCTGGTGATCGCGGTGGCAATGTTCTTCTTTGCCTACAACCTGCTGCGCGGACGCGTCGGCCGCGCGCTGGTGGCGATCCGCGATCATCCGATCGCGGCGGACGCTATGGGGGTGAATTCGGCGCTGTACAAGTCGCTCGCGTTCGGGGTCAGTGCGCTCTACACCGGGGTGGCCGGTGCGCTCGGCGCCATCGTGGTGCAGTTCGTGGCGCCGGACAGTTTCGCCGCCTTTCTGTCGATCGGCTTCTTCGTCGGCATCGTCGCCGGCGGGCTGGCGTCGATCTCCGGCGCGGTGTACGGTGCGCTGTTCGTGCAGTTCGTGCCCAACTTTGCCGATGAGATTTCGCGCGCCGCACCCTGGGCGATCTATGGCATCGTCCTGCTGCTGTTCGTTTACCTGATGCCGACCGGCGTGGCGGGCATGGTGCGGAAACTCGGCGGCAAGCTGGCCCGCTTGGGCCGGACGGGACCCGGGTAGGCACTCCATGGATCAGCGAGAAACGGCGCCATGAAAGAGCGCAACACGAAGGCACGAAGGCACGAAGAGGTTCACAGGGGAGGCTTGAGACGGAGTGGATACAAACGCGCAGGGCACGCATCGGGAGCCCGCGAGCTGAATCGCATGTTTCATGTGTGGTTTCTTCGTGTCTTCGTGCCTTCGTGTTGCGCTTTTTGTCTATTGTGTATTTCCCATGTACCGGGATTTTCCCTGCAAGCGCTACGGAGGTGGATATGAAGCTCGCGAAATTGCTGACAGTCGTTGCCGCAGCCGCGGTCGTCGCGGCATGCGGTCCGGCGGAGGACAAGAGTGTCGATCCGGGCGTCACGGATACCGAGATCCGGGTCGGCAGCACCAATCCGTACAGCGGCCCGGCTTCCGCCTACGGGACGATCGGGCGGGCGTCCGCGGCCTACTTCAAGATGATCAACGACAAGGGCGGGGTGAATGGACGCAAGATCAATTTCATCAGCCTTGACGACGGCTACAGTCCGCCGCGCACGGTCGAGCAGGTGCGCAGGCTGGTGGAGCAGGAGGAGGTGCTGATGCTTGCGGGCACGCTCGGCACGCCGCCGAACTCGGCGATTCACAGCTACGTGAACGAACGCGGGGTGCCGCACATCTTCGTCAACACCGGCGCGACGAAATGGGGCGACCCGGAGAATTTCCCCTGGACCATGGGCTTCAACCTGAGCTACCAGGCGGAAGCGGCGATCTATGCGCGCTACATTCTCGAGAACGTGCCCGAACCGAAGATCGCGATCCTTTACCAGAACGACGATTACGGCAAGGACTACGTCCACGGCCTGAAGGAAGCGCTCGGCGACAGGGCTGCGTCGCTGATCGTGGCAGAGGCGAGCTACGAGGTGACGGATGCCACCGTCGATTCGCAGATCGTCACGCTGCAGGCTTCCGGCGCCAACGTGCTGTTCAACGTCACCACGCCGAAGTTCGCGGCGCAGTCGATACGCCGCGTGCACGACATGGGCTGGAAGCCGCTGCACGTCATCAACAACGTGTCATCTTCGGTCGGCTCGGTGCTCAAACCCGCCGGCCTGGAGAAATCGGTCGGGCTGATCACCGCGCTCTATTTCAAGGACCCGCTGGACCCGCAATGGCAGAACGATCCCGCGATGCAGGAGTACACCGCATGGTTCAACCAGTACTACCCGGAGGGCGACATCAGCGACGGGTTCAACGTGGCGGGATACCTGATTGCGCAGGGCGTGGTGCATGTGCTGGAGGCGTGCGGGGAGGATCTCACGCGCGCGAACGTGATGGAGCAGATGGCCTCGATCGACAATCTGCAGATGCCGATGATGCTGCCCGGCATCGTGTGGGACACCGGCCCGGATGACTTCTTCCTGATCGAGTCGGCGCAGCTCGCCCGCTTCGACGGCCAGGAATGGGAGATGTTCGGCGAGGTGATCGACCGCTGATCCCCTGCAGTCAGGAACAAACGCTGTCCGCGTTTGGCGCTTGAATCCGGTGGCCGGGCGCGCCGCTTGTATACTCGCGGCTTTGCGTAAACCAAGAATCGGGAGGACGGCATGCAGGGTAAATTCCTGGAAGGAAAAGTCGCGGTTGTGACCGGCGCAAGCCGCGGACTGGGGCGCGAGATGGCACTGGCGCTCGGCGGTGCGGGCGCGAAGCTGGCGCTGGTCGGGCGCGACAAGGCGAAGCTGGAGGAAACCCGCAAGCTTGCGAAGGACAAGGGCGCGGAGTCCGAGGTCTTCATCTGCGACGTGCGCGAAGAAGCGCAGGTCAAGAAACTCGAGCAGGACGTGAAGGCGCGTTTCGGCAACGCGCACATCCTGATCAACAACGCCGGCACCGCGGTGCGCAAGAACCTCGCTGACTTCTCGCTGGACGAGTGGAAGCTGGTCACCGATACCAACCTGACCGGGGTGTTTCTGTGCTCGCGGGCGTTCATCCCGCACATGCAAGCCCACAAGTGGGGCCGCATCATCAACATCACCTCGATCATGGCGCACGTGGGCAGCAGCGGGCGCGGGGCCTACTGCGCGACCAAGTCCGGCGTGCTGGCGCTGACGAAATGCATGGCGCTGGAACTGGTGGGCGACGGCATCAACGTGGTGGCGATCAGCCCCGGGTTCTATGCCACCGATCTGACCGCGCCGCTGCGTGCCGACGCGCAGAAGAACGCCGCGCTGCTGGCAGGCACACCGGCCGGGCGTTGGGGCGAGCCGAAGGAAATCGGTGGCATCGCGCTGTTCATCTGCTCCGACGCCGCCGCCTTCATGACCGGCAACGACATCCTCTCCGATGGCGGCTGGGTGGCGCAGTAGCCAAGTTAAAGAGCGAACCACGAAGGCACGAAGGCACGAAGAAATGCCAGGGACGACGCGTGTTGCAGGGCGGATTCTCTGGAACGGTGTGACCATTGCCGTGAAACTCGGGTGGTTTCGCATGGTCCACCTTGTTCACGTTATGTAACGGGAGTGTCTTTCTTCGTGTCTTCGTGCCTTTGCCTGCGGCCCACGTTGACCGGCGTTCGCCGGGTAAACGTGACCCTTCGCCGCAATAAGCCGTTACGCGGCGTATTGTGTGTTTCGCTTGTGGGTTTTCCGTCTGTAGGATCCCGGCAATGAGAATCCTTGTACTTGGTGCAGGCGTGGTCGGCGTGACGAGCGCGTGGTATCTGGCGAAGGCGGGCCACGAGGTGACGGTGGTCGACCGGCAGGATGCGGCCGGGATGGAGACCAGCTTCGCCAATGCCGGGCAGATTTCGGTTAGCCACGCTGAGCCGTGGGCGAATCCCGCCGCACCGATGAAAATCCTGAAGTGGCTTGGGCGCGAGGACGCGCCTTTGCTGTTCCGGCTGCGCGCGGACCCGCGCCAGTGGTCATGGGGTCTGCGCTTTCTGATGGAATGCCTGCCGTCCCGCGCCCGCGAGAACACGCGCACGATCCTGCGGCTTGCGCTGTACAGCCGCGACCGGTTGCAGGCGCTGCGGCGCGAAACCGGGATCGAGTACGACCACCTCGAGAAGGGCATCCTGCACATCCACACCAACGAACGCGAATACGCGGCGGCACATGCGCGCGTGGAGCTGATGCGCAGCCACGGCGTGGCGATGGAGACCAAGACGCCCGAGGAAGTGCTCAAGGTGGAGCCGGCGCTGAAGGATGCCGGCGTGCGCATCGTCGGCGCGACCTATGCACCTGAAGACGAATCGGGGGACGCGCACAAGTTCACGCAGAATCTGGCGGCGCTCGCGGCGCAGCGCGGTGTCGTGTTTCGCTACGGAACGGAGATCGAGGCGATCGCCGCGGCGGGCAACCGCGTCGCCGGCATCGCGGTGCGCACCCGGTCCGGGCCGGAAACGCTTACCGCGGATGCGTATCTGGTGTGTCTCGGCAGCTACAGCCCGTTCCTGCTCTCTCCGGTCGGCATCAGGATCCCGGTGTTCCCGGTGAAAGGCTACTCGGTGACGATCCCGGTCACGCCGGACTCGGTCGCGCCTAGCGTGTGCCTGACCGACGAGAACGCGAAGATGGGGACGTCGCGGCTGGGGAACCGCCTGCGTGCGGCCGGCACCGCGGAACTGACGGGCTACGATACGTCGGTGCGGGATGCGCGCTGCCAGGCGATCATCGACCGGGTGCGCACCCTGTTCCCGCATGCGGGCGATTTCGATTCTGCCCAGAAATGGGCCGGATTGCGTCCGGCGACACCGAACAATGTTCCCGTCATCGGCCACTCGCGCTACCCGAACCTGTTCCTGAACACCGGTCATGGCACGCTCGGCTGGACGCTTGGCTGCGGTTCAGCCGCGGCGATTGCCGACGTGGTGAGCGGCCGCCGCCCCGAGATCGACTTTCCGTTCCGCTAGCGCGTTGACGCTCAAGTCGGGCGAACGGCATACTGGCGGCTTTCCGGCGCCCGTTTCATGGCAGGAAATCCACCGGCGCCGCGCGTCGACAAGGGCGCATATCCCTTTGAAATTCATACCTGAAAGGCAAGTCATGGCTGTCTGGCTCAAGAAAGGCATTTCCGCGGAAGACGATGCCGCTCAAGTTGCAAAAGTCCGCAAAACTGTCGAAGAGATTCTCGCCGACATCGAAGCCCATGGCGATACCGCGGTACGCGAGCTGTCGCAGAAGTTCGACAAGTGGGATCCAGCCGATTTCCGGCTGACGAAAGCCGAAATCGAAGCGTGCGTGAAGAGTCTGCCGAAGCAGACGATCGACGACATCAAGTTCGCGCAGGAGCAGGTGCGCAACTTCGCGCAGATCCAGCGCGATGCGCTGCGCGACGTCGAAGTGGAGACGCTGCCCGGCGTGGTGCTGGGGCACAAGAACATTCCGATCAACAGCGTCGGCTGCTATGTGCCGGGCGGAAAGTATCCGCTGGTCGCTTCGGCGCACATGAGCATCGTCACCGCCAAGGTTGCCGGCGTGAAGCGCATCATTGCCTGCGCGCCGCCGTTCCAGGGCAAGCCGCATCCGGCGATCGTCGCTGCGATGCACCTGGGCGGGGCTGACGAGATCTATGCGCTCGGCGGCGTGCAGGCGATCGGCGCCATGGCGATCGGCACTTCGAGCATCAAGCCGGTGGACATGATCGCCGGGCCCGGCAATGCGTTCGTCGCCGAAGCCAAGCGGCAGCTCTCCGGACGCGTCGGCATCGACCTGTTCGCGGGACCGACCGAGACGCTGGTGATCGCGGACGACACGGTGGATGCAGAACTGTGCGCGACCGATCTGCTGGGACAGGCCGAGCACGGGCCGAACTCGCCCGCGATCCTGCTGACCACGTCGCGCACGCTCGCGGAAGAGACCATGAAGGAAGTCGATCGCCAGCTGCAGACGCTGGAAACGGCGGAAGTCGCGGGGCAGGCCTGGCGCGACTACGGTCAGGTGATCCTGTGCAAGGACGATGCGGAGATGGTGAAGGAGGCCGACCGAATTGCTTCCGAGCACGTACAGGTGATGACGAAGGACCCGAATTACTTTCTGAAGAACATGACCAACTACGGCGCGTTGTTCCTCGGGCCGGAGACCAACGTTTCGTACGGCGACAAGGTGATCGGCACCAACCATACCCTGCCCACGCGCAAGGCTGCGCGCTACACGGGCGGTCTGTGGGTCGGCAAGTTCATCAAGACCTGTACCTACCAGCGCGTGAAACCCGAGGCCACCGCCATGATCGGCGAATACTGCTCACGCCTTTGCGCGGTCGAAGGCTTCGCCGGCCATAAGGCGCAGGCCGATATCCGCGTGCGCCGCTACGGCAAGCGCCGCGCGGCCTGAGTTCAAGGTAAAGCGCGTTTAACACGAAGGCACACGACGGAAAGAAGAAGGCGCACGAAGGGGAACGAGCACGGGTTCAAGTACCGCGATTGCGGCCGCGGGGAGGCCTTGCCACCTTTGACGCATGGATGGATCCGGTGAGCTATTCAACAGAGTTCTGTTTTTTTCCCTTCGTGTTGACTCGTTTTATTGAGCTTTCCGGATCTATCTGATGAATGCTGCAATGAATGAACAAGTGGCAGTGGTGGTCGGCGGGTCGGGGGCGATCGGCGCGGCGATCTGCCGGCATTTCGCGGAAGCCGGCGCCACCTGCGTGGTGACTTACAACAAGGGCGAGCAGAAGGCGCTGGACGTGATTGCGTCGTTGCCTGGTGAAGGACACTGGGCGAGTTACGTGCCGGTGGATGTCACCTCCGCCATGCAGTCGCTGGCGGCGAAAGTCGCGGAACGCCATGGCAGGGTGGATGTGCTGGTCAACTGCGCCGGCATCACGCGTTTCGTTCCGCACAACGATCTGGACGCGCTCGACGACGAACTGATCGACGATATCTTCCGCGTCAACTGGCGCGGGGCGTTCGCCGGGGTGCGCGCATTCCGCAAGCTGCTCAAGGACGGCGACGGCGGGCTGGTGATCAATATCTCGTCGATTGCCGGCGTGACTGCAATGGGCAGCAACGTGGCCTACTGCGCATCGAAGGCCGCGCTCGACTCGATGACCCGATCGCTGGCGCGCGCGCTGGCGCCGGAGATTCGAGTGGTGTCGGTTTCACCGGGTCTGGTCGATACCGAGTTCGTGAAAGGCCTGGACCAGAAATGGCGCGATGAACAGGCGGGCCGCACGCCGCTGAAGAGGCTGGCGACCGCCGACGAGGTCGGCGCCGCGGCGCTCGCGGTTGCAACTGTCCTGAAGTACTCGACCGGCTGCATCATTCCGATCGATGGCGGCCGGCCGCTGACCTAGCGGAAGGGCAGGCGATGTCGGCGACGAGCAAACTCTACGACCGCGTGATGATGGAGCACATCAAGAACGCGCGGAATTACCGGGAGATGGCGGATGCCACTGCCAGCGCAGAAGGCATCAATCCGTTATGCGGCGACAGCTTCCGGGTGTTCGTGCGCGTGGAGGCCGATACCGTGCAGGACACTGCATTCCAGTGCGAGTGCTGCGGCATTTCCATGGCCTCCGCCTCGATCATGACCGAAGTCGTCAAGGGGCGATCGGTGGCGGACGCGCGGCAGGCGATCCGCACGTTCGCCCGGCTGGTCGCCGAGGGCGGCGATGCCGGGCGGATGCACGCGGACGCGCACGCCATCCTCGATGTGGTTCGCGAACTGCCGTCACGCGTCAATTGCGCGATGCTTGGATGGGCGGCCCTGGAGGCTGCGCTCGAAGGCCGCGAGCGCGCTACGCTCGGCAGCTGATCGGCGCGCAGCCGGGTCGATCAGTCCATCAGTCCGCGCGGCGGTTGTAGATGGTGACGCGCGATGGATCCGAGAACACCCAGTTGATGCCTTCGGCGTAGACCGACTTCTCCGGCGCGTCCGAACGGGCCGCGGCGGCGAGCGGAACGCGATCCATTCCCCACTTGCCGGAAGCAACCGGGCTCCCCGGCATGATGAGGGCGATCTGGCCCTGGCCTTCCACGCTTTGCGCGGCCACCACCACGGTGCCGGCTTCGGCGAGCTCCCGCGCCTTGTCGAGTACGGCCTGGTCCGAGCCGCCGCCGACAAGCTGCCACCTGTCCGGGTTGTCGCGCATTTCCGCTTCGATCTCCGCCATCAGTTTGCAGCGGTCGTCTCCGCAGAATTCGCTGGCGCCGAGCATGCGGTCGAGCGCGCGTCCGGCGAAATCGTTGCACACCGCGATGTCGTCGACCGTGTCCTTGCAGCTCTGTATTTCAGCTGACATCCAGTCGCCGTGTTCGCTCCACGGATCGTTCTGGGCGTGTGCGGTAAAGCTAAGGCCGGCGACGATGCCGGCCATCAGGATCGAACGGAACATGGTTTGTCTCCTCAAGTCTTCCAGGCAAACCTCCCTAAATCGTTCGAAATGCGGGCTCCCGTTCTTGGTGCGGGAGTACCGGACTTGCACTACAGGTCGGTCTTGTACCGATTCTGTACTGCTGCGTCAAATTCTGCGATCTCTTCGTTCCTCATCCCGCCGCGCGCTGCGATTTCGCGACCGAAAGAAACCGGGACGCGTTCGGGCCAGGTGCGCGGCTGCCACAGTTCGGACCGGAGGAACGCCTTGGCGCAATGAAAGTAGCATGACTCAATCGATACTTTCATGACAAGCAGTGCCTTGTCGCCGCGCGACGACAGTTGCTCACGCAGATCGATGTCGTCGAGCAGTTCGGCCGTGCCCTGCACCCTGAGCGTTTCGCAGGTGCCGGGCACCAGAAAAATCAGGCCCACGTTCGGATTCGCGAGGATGTTCTGCAGCGAGAAGATCAGCTTGTTGCCCTTGCGCTCGGGGACCAGCAGCGTGCGCGAGTCGGCCACGTGCACGAAACCGGGCGGGTCGCCTTTGGGCGATACCGTCGGCATACCGTCTGCGCCGCAGGTGGCGAGAAAGGCCATCGGCGATTTCGCAATGAAGGCGACGCCGGTGTCGGTCAGCGCTGGATGAATCTTGAGCGGTACGGCTTCATTCGGCGAACCGAGCAGCGCTCGAAGTTGTTCGGTGCGTTGCAGGCGAGCCACGGTTATTTCATCGTCGGCATCACGAACTCGGCGCCTTTGCGTATTCCCGTGGGCCAGCGGCTGGTGACGGTTTTCAGATGGGTGTAGAAGCGCACGCCTTCCGGGCCGTAAACATAGTGGTCGCCGAACAGCGAGCGCTTCCAGCCGCCGAAGCTGTGGAAGGCCATGGGCACCGGAATCGGCACGTTGACGCCGACCATGCCGATCTGGATGCGGGTCGAGAATTCGCGCGCGGCGTCGCCGTCGCGGGTAAAGATCGACACACCGTTGCCGAACTCGTGTGCGTTGATCAAATCGACCGCGGATTCGAAATCCGGCACGCGCACGATTGACAGCACCGGTCCGAAGATCTCCTCGCGGTAGATGGTCATGTCCGGCTTGACGTCGTCGAACAGGCAGCCACCGAGAAAGAAACCTTTCTCATGGTTGGTCACCTTCAGGCCGCGGCCGTCGACCACCAGCTTCGCGCCTTCCTTGACGCCTTTCTCGATGTAGCCGGCAACCTTGTCGAGGTGTTGCTTTGTGACCAGCGGACCCATTTCCGCCTGCTCGTCGGCACCGTTGGTAATTTTCAGGCTGCGCGCACGTTCGGCGAGTTTCTCCACCAGCTTGTCGGCGACCGCGCCGACTGCGACGCCGACCGAGATCGCCATGCAGCGCTCGCCGGCGGAGCCGTAGGCCGCGCCGGTCAGCGCGTCCACTGCCTGGTCGAGGTCGGCATCCGGCATCACTACGAGGTGGTTCTTGGCGCCGCCGAGCGCCTGCACGCGCTTGCCGGTGGCAGTGCCGGTGCGATAGACGTATTCCGCGATCGGCGTCGAGCCGACAAAGCTGATCGCCGAAACCCGCGAGTCGTTCAGCAGCGTATCCACCGCGACCTTGTCACCGTGAACCACGTTCAGCACGCCGTCGGGCAGACCGGCTTGCTTGAGCAGTTCGGCAAGGAAGATGCTCGCCGACGGATCGCGTTCCGACGGCTTGAGCACGAAGGTGTTGCCGCAGGCGATCGCCATGGGGAACATCCACATCGGCACCATCACCGGAAAGTTGAACGGCGTGATGCCGGCGCACACGCCGAGCGGCTGCCTGACCGAATAGCTGTCGACGCCGGTGCCGATCTGCTCGGTGTACTCACCCTTCAGCAGATGCGGGATGCCGCAAGCGAACTCGACCACTTCCATGCCGCGGATGGCTTCGCCGCGCGCATCGGAGATCACCTTGCCGTGTTCGCTGGTGATGATGGCGGCGAGCTTGTCGAGGTTTGCCTCGATCAACTCCTTGAACTTGAACATCACGCGTGCGCGCTTCAGCGGCGGCGTGGCGGCCCAGGCGGGGAACGCCTGTTTCGCCGCGTCGATAGCGGCAGCAACTTCGGCCTCGGTTGCGAACGGCACGCGCCCGGTCACTTCGCCGAGCGCGGGATTGAACACGTCGCCGAAGCGGCCGCTGGTGCCGCGCACCGCCTTGCCGGCGACGAAATGGGTGATTTCCCTGGGGGTCAGGACTTCCTTGGCTACAGGTTTGTTCATTTCACTGCCTCGTGCATGAAAAGAGTCAACGATGGGCAACCGCAGGCGCGGCTGCACTGAAGTTTTCGTCCAGCGGGTAGATTGGCCGGCGCAGCTTTTCATAGCGGAACATGCGCCAGTCCGACGAGGCTACGCCGACGCCGTCGCAGTACACGACGTTTTTGGCGATCGGCAGGAACACCGGGCGGAAGTACATGCGCGATTTCAGCAGCAGGTATTTCTTGCGGGCCGGATCGATTCCCACGCTGGTGAATACGCCGAGGTCCCAGGGCTCCTGCAGCCGTTCGGTAATGACGATTTCGGCAGCGCCGGTGTCGAACACGACGGTGCGTCCCATGTAGGCGCGCACCCCGGTGAACTGCGGCCCGGTGATGGTGTACTCGCCGTTGGTGATGTTGCGCACCGTGCCGGTGAGTTGCAGCGGCTCGCCTTTGCGTCCGATCGCGGGCATGTCGAGTTTGCCGCCGACTTTCAGCGTGCATTTCGCGCCGATGCCTGCCTTGACCAGCGTGTCCACCGCTTCCGGGTCGCGGATCGGACCGACGCCGATATCGGTGAGGCCTTGGCGCAGCGCTTCCTTCAGTACGTGCATGGTGTCCTGGGTGGCGCCGGAAGCGCAGTTGTCCGGGTGATCGATCAGCAGTACCGGGCCTTCCTGCATCTTTGCCGCCTTTGCGATCGCCTGTTCCAGGGGCTCGTCGCGCCAGACGAAATCTTCCCTGTTTTCCCATGCGATCGAGAGGATGCGGTCGCGCGCCGCTTCCGCCTTTGCGCGGTCGCCGTCGGCGACCACGATGGTGCTCATGCCGGCCTCGGGAATGTCGGCCATGGGGAAGCCGCCGAACGGCGAAGCGGCGAGCAGCCCGTCGCGCTCGGCCTGGCGCGCGGCGTCGGCGAACGCCTTCATCGCGCCCTCCGATGTGTTCATTTTCAGCGTCTGCGCCAGCACCGGCACGTTGCCCCAGACCATCACCGGTTTGACCTCGCCCTTCATGTAGCGCAGCAGGATGCTGCCGGCACGCTCGCCGGCTTCGTACATGTCGATATGCGGGTAGGTCTTGTAGCCGGCGATCACGTCGCAGTTTGCGACCATGGCTTCGGTGACATTGGCATGCAGGTCCAGCGAAACCGCGATCGGTGTCTTCGGCGCAACCGCGCGCACCTTTTCCAGCAGCGTGCCTTCGCCGTCGCCGGTACGGTCCTTCACCACCATGGCGCCGTGCAGGTCGAGGAACACCGCGTCGCAGCCTTTCGACACCGCCTCGCAGATGAGATCGCAGAAGCGGTCGTAGGCCGCAGCGTCAACCGGTCCGCTGGGGTAGGCAAAGGCGGCGACCGGCGTGATGGCCTCGGCACCCGCTTTTTCCGCCAGATCGAGGAAGGCGCCGATCGGCGTGCGCGTGCCTTTCATCCCGTGCGCCGCCTCGGCGCCGAGCAAAGGCCCGTTCGGTCCGAAGGACTCCCAAGGCGTGGGCACGGGCGAAAACGTGTTCGTCTCGTGCTCCATCTGTGCGATGACGATTTTCATGGCTGTTCCAGAGACCGACGCACGACAGAAAACTCGGAAACCAATGAAGAAAAGCGAAACACGAAGGCACGAAGTGAAGAAGGCACGAAGTCAGTAAGGAGTGTTTTGGACTCTTCGTGTCTTCGTGACTTCGTGTTTCGCTCTTCCTCTGTCAGGCCTGTGCTTCTTCCGTGCGTCGAGTTGTTACGGCATCGACTTCAGGACGTCGGCCAGGGTGCCGACGATTTCGTCAATGTGTTTTTTCTCGGCGATCAGCGGCGGGGTGATCGCAAGGACTTCGCCGGCCGCGCGCAGCAGGACGCCTTTCTCGTAGCACTTGAGGAAGCGTTCGAAGGCGCGGGCACCGGGCTTGCCGGCGATCGGGTCGAGTTCGACGCCGCACATCATGCCGAGGTTGCGCACGTCGATCACGTGCGGCAGGCCCTTGAGCGAATGTACCGCCTGCTGGTAGTAGGGCGCGAGTTCCTTCGCGCGGTCGAACAGGCTTTCCTGTTCGTAGACATCCAGGGTCGCGATGGCGGCGGCGGTGGCGAGCGGATGACCGGAGTAGGTGTAGCCGTGGAAGAATTCCGGCGCGCTTTCCGGCCCGGTCATGAAAGCGTCGTAGATTTCCTTCTTCACCAGCACGCCGCCGAGCGGCACCGCGCCGTTCGAAATGCCTTTGGCGAAGGTGATCATGTCGGGCATGACGTCGAAGGTGTGCGCCGCGAATGCCGAGCCGGTGCGACCGAAGCCGGTGATCACCTCGTCGAAGATCAGCAGCAGGCCGTGTTTGTCACAGATCTGGCGCAGGCGCTGCAGGTAGCCCTTGGGCGGCACCAGCACGCCGGTCGATCCGGCGACCGGCTCGACGATCACCGCCGCGATGTTGGAGGCGTCGTGCAGCGCGACGATACGTTCGAGATCGTCCGCAAGGTGCGCGCCCCATTCGGGCTGGCCTTGGGAGAAGGCGTTCTTTTCCAGGTTATGGGTGTGCGCAAGATGGTCCACCCCGGGCAGCATGGCGCCGCTGAAGACCTTGCGGTTCGGCGACATGCCACCGACCGAAATACCGCCGAAACCGACGCCGTGGTAGCCGCGTTCGCGGCCGATCAGGCGATGCCGGTGGCCTTCGCCGCGAACCCGGTGATAGGCCAGCGCAATCTTGAGTGCGGTGTCGACCGCCTCCGATCCCGAGTTGACGAAGAACACGTGATCGAGGCCTTTCGGCGCGATGCGTATCAACGATTCGGCGGCCTGGAATTCGGCCGGGTGGCCCATGTTGAACGCGGTCGCGTAGTCGAGCGTCTCGGCCTGTTTCTTGATCGCGTTCACGATCGGCTCGCGGCAGTGGCCGGCGTTCACGCACCACAGGCCGGCGACGCCATCCAGCAGCTTGCGCCCGTCGGTGGTGAAGTAGTGCATGTCCTTGGCGCCGGCCAGCAGGCGCGGCGCGGACTTGAACTGGCGATTCGGTGTGAAAGGCAGCCAAAGCGGTTCGAGATTCAGTTCGCTGCTGACGTCGCGAACTGCGTGATCGTCGCGGATGTTCATGTGGACCCCCTGGGAGCGCGCCGGCCGGCGCGGTGTGATGCCCGTCAATGGTGCAGCCATTATAGTTCGCGGCCCCGGCAGCGGCCAGCGCGGTTGCCGCTGCCGGGGCGCTTCGCTTATCCTTCCCGCCTTCCGACCCCGGTTGCCGGCGCGTGACCCGGCGATAAAACGATGGATCTCGCTTTCACACCTGAAGAGACGGCATTCCGGCGCGAAGTGCGCGCCTTCCTCGACGAGAAACTGCCGGGCGACGTGAAACGCAAGGTGCTGGAGCACCGCCGCCTGCAGAAGGACGATGTGCACCGCTGGCACAAGGCCTTGTTCGAAAAGGGCTGGATCGTGCCGAACTGGCCGGTGGAACATGGCGGCACCGGCTGGAATGCCGTGCAGCGCCATATCTTCGAAGAGGAATGCGCGCTGGCAGGCGCGCCGCGGCTTTCGCCGTTCGGCCTGTCCATGATCGGCCCGGTGCTCATCGCTTTCGGCCGCGACGAACAGAAGAGCCGCTATCTGCCCGGCATCCTTTCCGCGGACGTGTGGTGGTGCCAGGGCTACTCGGAGCCCGGTTCGGGTTCGGACCTGGCGTCGCTCAAGACGCGGGCGGAGCGGCGTGGCGACGTATATGTCGTGAACGGGCAGAAGACCTGGACCACGCACGCGCACTGGGCCGACATGATCTTCTGCCTGGTGCGTACCGCCAGCGGCGGCAAGAAGCAGGAAGGCATTTCCATGCTGCTGATCGACATGCGCTCGCCCGGCGTGGAAGTGCGGCCGATCATCACTCTGGAAGGCGAGCACGAGGTCAACGAGGTCTGGTTCCAGGACGTCGAGGTGCCGGTGGAGAACCTGGTGGGGGAAGAGGGACGCGGCTGGTCGATCGCCAAATTTTTGCTGTCCCACGAGCGCACCGGCATCGCCGGGGTCGGCCATTCCAAGCGTGAACTGCGCTACCTCAAGCATCTCGCCGCCCAGGAGCACGCGGGCGGGCGGCCGCTGATCGAGGATCCGCTGTTCCGTGATCGCGTCGCGCAGGTGGAAATCGATCTGCTCGCACTGGAGATGACGGTGCTGCGCGTCGCCGCGGCGGAGCGCGAAGGCAAGCCGCCGGGACCGGAGGCCTCGATCCTGAAGATCAAGGGCACGGATATCCAGCAGGCGCTGACCGAACTGCAGATGGAGGCGGTCGGGCCGTATGCGTTGCCGCATCTGCCGATGGCGTGGGGCGACAACTGGATCGGCGCGACCCCGGGCCCGGAATACGCCGCGCCGCTCGCCGCGCGGTATTTCAACTACCGCAAAGTCAGCATCTACGGCGGCACCAACGAGATCCAGCGCAACATCATCGCCCAGCGGGTGCTGGGGCTGTAAAGACGAATCGCGCTTAACACGAAGGACACGAAGGAGCAGCAAGGACTGAGATAGCAGGAAGCAGGAAGAACGGGCCGAGCGATCTGTATGCCGAACTGATATTGACTGTCCATGGGCATCCTTTCCGTTTCTCCTGCGTTTCCTTCGTGATGCCTTCGTGTCCTTCGTGTTGAAAGAGGTTCGAATTCGATATGGACTTTTCGCTGACTGAAGAACAGCAGATGCTCGCCGACTCGGTCGAGCGCTTCCTGCAGAAGAACTATTCGTTCGAGCTGCGGCGCGAGATGGTGGCCAACCGGCAGGCGATGTCGCAGGAGGTCTGGGAAGGCCTGGCGGGGCTGGGCGTGCTCGGCGTGCCCTTCGCCGAGGACTATGGCGGCTTCGCCGGCGGCGGCGTGGAGACCATGCTGGTGATGGAGGCGCTCGGACGTCACCTGGTGGTCGAGCCTTATCTCGCCACCGTGGTTCTCGCGGGCAGCGCGATCGACCTCGGCGCCGCCGAGTGGCAGAAGAAGATCCTGCTGCCGAAGATCGTGGACGGCTCGCTGCTGCTGGCGTTCGCGCATTTCGAGCCGGAATCGCGCTATGACATCGGGCATGTCGCGACCCGTGCGACGGCTGACGGCAGCAACTGGGTTCTGGAAGGCCGCAAGACCCTGGTGCTCGGCGGTTCGGTGGCGGAAAAGCTGATCGTTTCTGCGCGCACCGGCGGGCAGCCCGGCGACGCGCAGGGCGTGACGCTGTTCATCGTCGAATGCGACGACGAGAATCTCGGCGGCCAGGAATACCCGCTGTTCGACGGAACGCGCGCGTTGGACGTGCAGCTGAACGGCGTGCGAGTCGGCCCGGATTCCGTGATCGGCACGCTGGACGGTGCCATGCCGCTGATCGAGCGTGTCGCACAGCGCGCGACTGCGGCGCTGTGCGCGGAGGCGGTGGGCGTGATGAACATGATGCACGAGGCAACGCTCGAGTATCTGAAGACCCGGCAGCAGTTCGGGGTGCCGATTGCGCGTTTCCAGGTGCTGCAGCATCGCGCGGTCGACATGTTCATCCAGCTGGAGCAGTCGCGCTCGATGGCCGTGCTCGCTGCCGGCAGGGTGGATTCGGAAGACGGCTACGAGCGCCGGCGGGCGACGACCGCCGCCAAGGAATTCATCGGTCGCGCGGGGCGTTTCGTCGGCCAGCAGGCGATCCAGTTGCACGGCGGCATGGGCATGACCGACGAGCTGGCGGTCGGCCACTACTTCAAGCGGCTCGCCGCGATCGATATTCTGTTCGGTGATGCTGGATATCAACGTGCGCGTTTTGCCGCACTGAAGGAAGACGAACAGGCTGCCGAATTCGCCCGTCCCCGCAAGGCCTGGAAGAAAATCTAGGCGTTGGCCGACGCAGGTGGCCGGCAGTTAACCACGAAGACACGAAGGCACAAAGGAACACAACGCAACCGCATTTTTCTTCGTGTTCCCTCGTGTCTTGCGGCCTTAGCGGCGAGTCTCGTTACTGGCTTGTTCTTGGGGTAAAAACTGCAGACCGGCACTCACTGGATTTTAAAACTGGGAAGAACGCGATGCCAAAGAAAATCGGGGTGGTTGGTGCCGGGCTGATGGGCTCGGAGATTGCGCTGGTGATGGCGCTGGCAGGCAAGAACGTGCTGCTGAACGACACCAGCGAAGAGGGACTGAAGCGCGCCAAGGACAACCTGGCCAAGATCCTGGAGAAGGGCGTCGGGCGAGGGTTCTATTCCGAGGAGCAGGTTAAGCCCGCGCTCGACCGCATCGTTACCACGACTGACCTGGGCAAATTCGCTGACCGCGATCTGGTGATCGAAGCGGTGTTCGAGGAAGAAGAAGTCAAGGCCGCGGTGTTTCGCAGCCTGGACGGCATCTGCAAGCCGGGATGCATCATTGCGAGCAATACCTCGACGATTGCGATCTCGGGTTTGTCGGCCTATGTGAACCCCGGACGTCGGCGCGATTTTCTGGGCATGCACTTCTTCTCGCCGGTTTCCCGCATGAAGCTGGTCGAGGTGATTCCCGCGCTGGATACCGCCGAAGAAACGGTCGACGCCGCGATGGCGGTGTGCCGGGAAGCCGCCAAGACGCCCATCAAGGTGAAAGATGTCGTGGGATTCGCGGTGAACCGCGTGCTCCACGCATTCATGATCGAGGCGGTGCGGCTGGTGGAAGAGGGCGTTGCGACCGCGGAAGAGGTGGATCTTGCCTGCAAACTCGGCCTCGGGCATCCGGTCGGCCCGTTCGAACTTTCCGACGCGGTCACAAACAAATTGTCCCTGCAGGTGCAGGAAATCCTGCACGACGCCTACGGGCCGCGCTTCCAGCCGCGCCCGCTGCTCAAGAAAATGGTGCAGATCGGCTACAACGGCAAGAAGGCCGGCCGCGGCTGGTACAAGTACGATAAACCCAAGCACTGAATCACGGAGGCACAGAGGCGCAGGGTAAAACGCAACAAGAGTTCAAAGCAGAACACGAAGACACGAAGCTGTAAGGCGGCATGTCCGAACCCTCCTGGGTTTCCTGTCATGGCCCTCGATTTTCTCTGTGCCTCTGTGGTGAACCATTCACGACCATGACATTCAAGTACTACTGGGAAGATTTCCACGTCGGCGAACGCATCCAGATCGGCGAGAAGCGGATCGAGAAGGATGAGATCGTCGAGTTCGCGGCGAAGTACGATCCGCAGTCGTTTCATGTCGACGAAGAGGCCGCAAAGACTTCGATATTCGGCGGACTGATCGCCAGCGGCTGGCACACCTGCTCGATCGTGATGCGGATGATGTGCGACGCCTACTTGCTGGAGTCCGCCAGCCTCGGCTCGCCCGGGCTCGACAATATCAAGTGGCTGAAGCCGGTGCGCCCGGGAGATGCCCTGCGGGCATTTCGCACCGTGCTCGAAACCCGTGCCTCCAAAAGCAAACCGGATGTCGGCGTGGTCAAGACGCTCTGGGAAGTGCTGAACCAGAACGATGAGACGGTATTGACGATGGAAGGCTATGGCATGTTCTATCGCCGCAACCCTGGAGCCTGAATGAGTCTGCATTTTCGCCACAAGGTCCATGTCCTGTTTCGCAAGGAGGATCTCGACCACGAGAAACTGGAAGGCAAGGTCGCGATCGTGCTGGACGTGCTGTTCGCGACTTCGACCATCGTCAACGCGCTGGCAGAGGGCGCGACCGAGGTGGTTCCCACGCTGGATGAGGCTGGCGCCAAGGCCGAGGCGCAGAAGTACGCGGAGGACAGTTACGTACTGGCAGGCGAGCTGTATGCCGTCACCCTGCCGGGGTTTGCGGCGCCGACGCCGCTCGCGCTGGCACGTGAGTCGGTGGCGGGACGGAGGCTGATTTATTCCACCACCAATGGCACGGTGGCGTTACGCCAGGCGTCGCGTGCGGACCATGTTTACGCTGCCGCGCTGCTGAACGGCCAGGCGGTGGTGGATCGGGTCCGCGAGCGCCACGCGGGTAAGACTATCCTGATCGTGTGCTCGGGTTCCATGGGCAGTCCCAATCTCGAGGACATCTACGGCGCAGGCTATCTGGTTGAGTTGCTGGCGAACGCCGATCCGGGCGATGCGGATACGTTCTCCGATGCCGCGCTTGCCGTACGCGCGATCTTCCGGTCGGAGGATCCGGCCGATGCCCTGTTGCGTTCGCGGGTCGGGCGCTTGATGATCGAGCGCGGCCTCGAACGAGAGGTCCGCTACGCGGCGCAACTCAGCACGCTCGACGTTGTGCCTGTGCTGATCGACGGGCGGCTGAGCAAGTAAGGCGCTGCTGTCGCTTGCGGGCGACAGGATGGTCATCACGCACCGCGTCCGCGGTGCGTCCTCATCAACAGGATCGTGGCCGCACGTGGCGTTTGCGCGGCGCCTGCGTTGATGCCACGGCGTCCAGCACCACGGCCAATGTCTTCCGGATTCGGCCCGCAGTTGCCTGGTACGAAAACTGCGAAGGCAGTTGCCGCGCCGATCCACTCGACAATAAAGGTCCACGACCATGCGTCTTCGCTCATTGCTGCTCGTCACTGCATTCGCTGCCGGATCGGGCCCGATCGCCACTGCGGAAGACGGCGAGTGGGCTGCGGACGTCTCTGCTCCGACGCTGCAACCCGAAGACGTGATTTCCGAGTTTTCGCAGTTTGCGGGGTCAGAGCGCAATGCCGAACGACTGGTTGAGGCTTTGCGGCTCGGAGGTGAGACCGTTCTGGTCGATCGCGACGGGACGGTGGTCAGGTTCGATACTCAGACCGGGCCGCTCGGCTACGGCAACGTTGCGGTGGCGCTGTCGCTGGCGCAAACGCTGCTCGTCAGTCACGGCATCCTCGATCCGCACGCGGCGGACGTGGCCGCTGCTCTGGTCGGCGGGGAACTGCCGGTGGACGGGGACTGGATCGAAGTCGACGGCGTGCTGAAACTGCGCGAACGGGGCCTGTCCTGGAGCGACGTGGCCGTGGAACTGGGCTTCAGCCTGGGCGATGCGGTCAGCGTTGCCGGCAGCAGTGACGCGGACCTGCGTACGGAACTTGCGTCCCGCCGGGCACGGCGGGACGTGGAGATCGTCGATCATTCGATTTCCGCAGAACGTTCAACCAGGATCGAACGGCCGGCACGCGTGGAGCGGCCGGGGAAATAGGCAACCGGATCCGTTTAAACCGATCACGATGACAAAGTTACGCGCAACGATGGTTCTGGCTCCGGCGTGCCTGCTGGTGGCAGCGAGCCTGGTGGCACGGGCAGAAACCTCGATCTCCGCTGCCCCGCTCAAGCTGCCCACTGCTGCGGGTCAGGTCGTGGCGGATCTGCTTGGCGAGCCGCCAATGGAACTGGCGCCGATGATGCAACCGGGTCCGGAGACGGAAGACACGGGGATTGCGACCGCGGCAGCGGAGATTTCGCAGTCTGCCGACGAGCGCTGGGCCGGGGCCTCGCGCTCCGCGTGGAGCCTGCGTGGCTGGGTCACCGAGGAATACCTGCTGCCGGGCGAATCCAACTGGCGATTCGATGCAGCCGTGGTTCGCGTATTCTGAGCAGGAACTGTTTGGGGAATCGAGGTAGTAGCGGGCAAAATTCGAACGGCAGGCAATGCGCCTGCCGTTTCATTTTGGGAGCGAGGCATGAAAAACAAGTGGCTGACCACGGCCGCGACGGTCTTTGGCTGTTCATTCTGCCTTCCGGCGCCGGCGCAGCAGGATGGCGACTGGAGCTGGAGCTTGGGATTCGATTACAGCGAGGGCGATTACGGTGACAGCACCGACACCGAGATCCTGTACGTCCCCTTCACGGCGCGCTACGACACCGGGCCGTGGACGTATCGATTCACACTGCCTTATGTGAGCATCACCGGGCCCGGCAACGTGGTACCGGATATCGGTGCGATCGGCGGGCGAACGGCGACGACCCGCCGTACCACCGAATCCGGGATCGGCGACTTCGTTGCTTCCGCGACCTATAACCTGATGCCCGGCGGCGGCACAGCGCCGATCGTCGACCTGACCGGCAAGGTCAAGCTGCCGACCGCGAGCGAGAGCAAGGGACTTGGCACCGGCGAAATGGACCTGGCGGCCCAGGTCGACGTGTACAAGCTGCTGGCTCCGCAGATTACCGGTCTGGCCACCCTGGGATATACGATGCTCGGGGATCCGCCCGGCGTGGAACTGCGCAACGTGTTTTATGGTTCGCTCGGCGCCGTGCGGCAGATCGACAATCGAACCAGCATCGGGGGTACCTTTGACTTCCGGCAACGGACTTCGCAGTTCGGCGATCCGCAACGCGAACTGGTCGGATTCGTCAGCTACCGTGCGAACGCCAGTTGGCGCGTGCAGGGATATGCGGTCAAGGGGCTGGCGAACGGCAGTCCGGACTGGGGAATCGGCGCAGTCGTTCTGCGGCAATACTAGGCGTAGACTTTACGTGACCACGGGGAGACAGAGGAGGTTGTCATGCGCATGCTGACGGGTTTCGCCGTATCGTTTCTGATTTTCTGGGCGCAGCCTGCTTTCGCCGCAATCGACTGCAGCCGCGCCATCTCCAATGCGGACAAGGTCGTGTGTTCGAGCTCGCGGGCTGCCGCCGCGGAGAATTACATGGCACGCTCGTTTCGCAATGCCATGAAACGGGGTGTCGATCCGCTATTCCTCAGGGATACGCAGCGAGCATGGAAAGAAACCGTGCGCGATATCTGCAACACGGTCGATTGCCTGATGGATGCCTACCTGGGTCGTGCTGCGGAACTCGATGGTCTCTAGCGCGGTATGCAGCTAGGCCGGGACCGGCGCGGCCTTACGGCATGACGGGACGGCGGAGATCCTGGCCGGGCATCAGGGAATCCAGCAGACGCTGGAGCTGATCCGCGATCGCCGGCGCAATGCTCGCGCCAGGATGGCGCACCCGGCTGCCTTCGATTGCGCCGCGTAGCCTGAGAATCTCCTTGCGCACGGCGACGCCCGGCTGCTGCTCGAAAACGATCAGCGGCAGGAAACGCGAATAGATCTCCCTTGCCCTTGGCCAGTCTCCGTCCCGCGCGGCCTTGCGCATTGCCATCAGCACTTCCGGGAATGCGAACCCGGTGTTGAAGCCGCTCGATCCCGCTTCCAGGTCGAACAATCCATACAGCGCGCCCAGGCCGGTGAGGATGGGAATGCGCCGGTCCTGCATGCCTTCGATCAGCGCGCGGATTTTCGGCGGCGTCGGCGTGGCTTCCTCTTTGATGCAGGCTATGGAGCGGACCTCGCGGATCAGGCGCAGCATCAGCTGCGCCGGCATGTGTACCTGGGAGGAGGCCGGGTGATCCTGCATGACGACCGGAATGCGAATCGCATCTGCAATGGCCGCGAAGTAGTCGAACACCCGGTCCTCGTTCGGCACCGGTTCGGCATGCGCGGTGACCATCACCGCGGCGGCACCGGTGGACTCCGCCATGCGCGCGAGCTCGCAGGCAGCGCGGGTTCCGCTGGCGCTCGCGCCGACGATGACCGGCATGCCTTGCGCGGCACGCACCGCGGCATCGACGATGCGCTCGCGCTCGGTGTCAGTGAGGCGGTTCGCCTCTCCCAGCACGCCGAGCACGGTAACCCCGTCAGCCCCAACTTCGTGCATGAAGCGAACCAGCCGCTGCATGGAATCGAGGTCCAGGCTTTCGTCGTCGTGAAACGGTGTCGCCAGGATCGGGAACACGCCTTCGAAATTCATGGGATGCCTGCGTTTGGTAGCCGGGGGAACTGCGATGATAGCCGAGCGACTAGAATGGCGGCTTTTCGGCGAAACCGATCGAGGGAGAAGACCAATGGAAATGCCGGCAAACGCGCTCAAGCGAGCACTGACGGCGGGAAAACTGCAGTTCGGCTGCTGGTTGAGCCTGGGCAGTCCCGCCGCCGCTGAAATCTGTGCTGGCGCGGGTTTCGACTGGGTGCTGGTGGACATGGAGCATTCGCCGAATGACCTGCAGGCGGTTCACCAGCAGTTGCACGCGATTGCCGCCTACCCGGTGTCTCCGATGGTCCGTGCGTACTGGAACGACACGGTGCTGATCAAACGCCTTCTGGACGTGGGCGTGCCGTCGCTGCTGATCCCCTATGTGCAGGACGCGGATGAGGCGAGGCGCGCGGTGGAGGCGGTGCGCTATCCGCCGCGTGGCGTGCGCGGCGTGTCGGCAAGCTCGCGCGCCAACAGATTCGGACGGGTGAAGGACTTCTTCAAGCGCGCCGACGACGAAATCTGCCTGATTCTGCAGGTCGAGACCCGCGCGGCACTTTCGCAGATCGAGGCGATCGCCGCGGTCGATGGCGTCGATGCGATCTTCATCGGCCCGCAGGACCTGGCGGCGGATCTCGGCCACCTCGGCAATCCCGGGCATCCGGATGTGCAGGCGGCGATCACCGATGCGATCGGGCGAATCCGCAAGGCCGGCAAGGCGCCGGGAATCCTGTCGTTCGCGGAAGCCGACGCGAAGCGCTGGATCGAACTGGGCGCATTGTTCGTCGCGGTTACCAGCGACCTGTTCCTGCTCGCGCGCTCGACCGAGGGCGTGGTGAAGGCCTATCGCGGCTGAGTCGCGCCAAGCACGTCGGCAATGCGCCGTGCGATGGTCTCCGGATCGTCGGCGATGTCGATCACGATCGCGCCGACTGGTTCTTCCAGTGTTTCGAACTGGGATTGCAGCAGCGACGCAGGCATGTAGTGGCCGCGCCTGTTGGCAAGGCGTGAGAGGATCAGATCGAAGTCTCCGCTCAGCAGAATCCAGCGTACGTCGCGGCAATCCCGGGCGAGACGGTCGCGATAACTCTGCTTGAGTGCGGAACAGGCAAGCAGGACGTTTTCGTGCTCGCCCCATTCCCGCAGCAGCGTATTGAGGCTGTCCAGCCACGGCCAGCGGTCTTCGTCGGTCAACGGTATGCCGCTGCGCATCTTTTCGATGTTCTGGGCAGGGTGGAAGTCATCGGCATCGAACATGCGCCAGCCAGTCATGCGCGACAGGATTTTCCCGACTGTTGTTTTTCCACAGCCGGACACGCCCATCAGTACGGCAATCATTGCTTGTCGTCCGTTTGCACGGCATGGCCGCCAAATCCCGCACGCATCATCGCGAGCAGCTTTGCGGCATAGTCGTCCTTCCCCTGGCTGGCGAAACGGGACATCAGCGCCAGGCTCATTACCGGCGCTGGTACGCCCAGTTCGACTGCTTCGATCGCGGTCCAGCGGCCTTCGCCGGAATCGGCAACCACCGGATTGACGGTGTCCAGGGACCGCCCTGACTTGAGAAACTCCGAAATCAGATCCAGCAGCCAGGAGCGCACCACGCTGCCGTGGCGCCAGCATTCGGCGACTGCCGGGATGTCGATTTCCAGATCGTGTTTGGCCTGGAGAACGGAAAGCCCCTCCGCGTATGCCTGCATCATTCCATACTCGATCCCGTTGTGGATCATCTTCACGAAGTGGCCGGCGCCGGCGGGTCCGCAATACAGCCACCCGGATTCCGCTGCAGGCGCCAGCAGCTTAACAAACGCTTCCACCCGTGCAACCGCTTCGCGGTCGCCGCCGAGCATGATCGCGTAGCCATTCTCCAGTCCCCACACGCCGCCCGAAACACCGGCATCGACGAACGCGAAACCGCGTTGCCCGAGCGATGCATGCCGCTCCTGCGAGTTTCGGTAATAGGCATTGCCGCCGTCGACAATGACATCGCCCCGGCTTGCGATGCCGGAGATTCGTTCCAGCGCCTGCTGCGTGACGTCTCCGGCGGGCAGCATCAGCCAGAGCACGCGCGGTTTCGGCAACTGTGCGATCAGGGCTTCGAGTTCTGCGTGGACCGTTACATTGGTTTCGCGCTCGAGCGCGTCGCGTGCATCCGGGTTCACGTCCTGCGCCGAAACCTGCACGCCGTTTCGCGCCAGACGGCGCGCCATGTTGGCGCCCATCCGCCCCAGCCCGATCATTCCGATCTGCATCCCCGCCTCCCCTGCCTGATGCTGTTATCGCGCCTATTGTCAGCGACCGGCGCTCGATCGGCAACGCGCACCTTCTGCGGGCTCGGTGCGCATTCAGATGTCAGGCGCATGCCGGCGCCTTTTCGCGGCGGGGTGGCGGGGTAGAATCCGCTGGTTTCTATGGAACGGGAGCGCGCGATGCCGCGAATGGAACTGCAGAAGATCGAAGACCTAGAACGCTTCAAGGGCGAGGAGCTCGTGGTGAGCGACTGGCTGGAGGTGACCCAGTCGATGATCGATACGTTCGCCGAGGCGACCGGCGATCGCCAGTGGATACATATCGACGTCGAACGGGCGAAACGCGAGTCACCATTCGGCACGACGATCGCACACGGTTTCCTGACCATGTCGCTGTTGTCGCATTTTCTCAATACCGCCGTGGAGTTCGGCGGTACCAGGATGGGGGTGAACTACGGGCTCAACCGCCTGCGTTTCACGGCGCCGGTGCGCGTGGGCTCGAAGCTGCGCGCTCGCTTCAAGGTGAACCGGGTCGATCCGATCGACGGCGGCATGCAGGTTACCTGGGACGTAAGTATCGAATGCGAGGGGCAGGACAAGCCGGCACTGGTCGCCGAGTGGCTGACACGCCGCTACACCTGAAGTGCTGCCGGTGATCGGGCGTTCCCGCGGCTGGAGGCGGCGACAGGTTGTCGGGTTCTCGCCACATTGTGTTCCGGTACATCAATCCCGGGTTTTCCCGATCTCGTCCAGACGCTTCTGCAGGGTCATCCGGTCGAGCTTGTCCATCGGCAGATTGACGAAGATCGAGAGGCGATGGTGAAGCTGGTTGTACGCTTTGAAAAAGGCCTTGCGTACCACGTCTTCGTCGCCTTCGGCTTTGGCGGGATCCTCGATTCCCCAGTGTGCGGTCATCGGTTGCCCGGGCCAGACCGGGCAGACTTCGCCGGCGGCGTTGTCGCAGACCGTGAACACGAAGTCGAGCGCGGGCGCATCGGCCGTGGCGAATTCGTCCCAGCTCTTGCTGCGCAGGTGGTCTGTTGGCAGGCGATTCTTCCGCAACATTTCGATCGCGTGCGGATTGACCCTGCCGGCAGGATGGCTGCCGGCGCTGTAGCACTTGAAGCGGCCTCTGCCCATCTGGTTCAGCAGCACCTCTGCCATGATGCTGCGGGCGGAATTGCCGGTGCACAGGAACAGAACGTTGAATGCTTTTTCAGTCATGCATTGCACCTTGTCTGGAGTTGATGCGGTTCTTTGGTGTGTCGAGATCTCCGAAGCATCTTGCGGCTTCACTTCCGCCGCAGGTTTCGGTCAGATACTGCGACAGTGCGCGGATGCGCGCGAGGTCGGCCCGGTAAATGAGTTGGCGTCCGTTCGGCTGCGCACTGATCAGGCCCGCACTCGTGAGCGCCTTAAGGTGAAAGGACAGCGTCGCCGGTACGATGCCAAGCTCACGGCTCAGGTCGCCCGGGCACATCCCGTCCGCATGGCGCGTGACCAGCATGTGCAGGGCGGCGAGCCGCGATTGCTGCGCGAGTGCGGAGAATGCGCGAGAGACCTCGTCCGGTTTCAGCATCTCATGATTCTAAAAGCATCAAAATGACAGCAATATGACAGTGCCCGGGGCTCTTCCTGGCGCGTCGAGGAGGCATACATGGCGAGAGAGGATTTCCGGTTCGTGCATCGGCTGCGCGTGCGCTGGGCAGAAGTCGACAAGCAGGGCATCGTGTTCAACGGTCACTACCTGGCATATTTCGACGTTGGAGTCACGGAGTACTATCGTGCGATCGGTCAGCCTTACCCCGCGGCGCTGGAGGCGCATGGCACGGACCTGTTCGCCCGCAAGGCGGAGGTCGAGTTTCACGCGCCGGCACAATACGACGACGAGCTCGATATATGCGTGCGCGTCCCCCGTATTGGCAACAGCAGTTTCGATTTTCGGATCGAGATCCATCGGCGCGAGGTTCTGCTGGTTTCCGGGCTGCTTGTGTACGTGAACGCCGACCCGGTTGCGCGCAAGGCGGCCCCTGTTCCCGAGTTTCTGCGCAGGGCGTTCCGCGACTACGAAAAGCTTGCCCCCCTGGAGCCGACTGCCTGACGCGGGCGGCGGCGGGTTAGAATCGCGCGGTCCGGACACGGCGCGGAGTGCGTCCCGTCCGGCCGTGGTCCGACTTGCCGACAATCGCTGGTGCCGTATCCGCACAACAGTCAAAGACAGGAACCGAGATGAATTTCGAATTCACAACGAAAGTTAAGGATCTGCAGGCCAAAGTCGCTGCGTTCATGGATAAGCATGTACATCCGAACGAGCAGCGGTTTATCGATGAGATCGAGGAGAACCGGCGCAAGGGCAATGCGTGGGTGCCCACCCGGCTGATCGAGGAACTCAAACCCAAGGCGCGGGCCGCCGGCTTGTGGAACCTCTGGCGGCCGAAGGACCACGGCGGCGAACTGACGAATCTCGAATATGCACCGCTGTGCGAGATCATGGGACGCGTGAGCTGGGGGCCGGAGGTTTTCAACTGCTCGGCGCCGGACACCGGGAACATGGAAGTGCTGTTGCGCTATGGCACGCCGGAGCAGCAGAAGCAGTGGCTGACTCCGCTGCTCGAAGGCGAGATACGGTCAGCTTTTCTAATGACCGAACCGGAGGTTGCGTCCTCCGACGCGACCAATATCCAGTGCAGCATCGAACGCAAGGGCGACGAGTACGTGATCAACGGCCGCAAGTGGTGGTCCTCGGGCGCGGGCGATCCTCGCTGCAAGGTCTATATCGTGATGGGCAAGACCGACCCGGACAACGCTGACCGGCACAAGCAGCAATCCATGATCCTGGTGCCGGCAGATGCCAAGGGTGTGAAAGTGGAGCGCATGCTCAGCGTGTTTGGCTACGACGATGCGCCGCACGGACACATGGAAGTGACGATGGAGAAAGTACGCGTGCCGGCGTCGAACATGCTGCTCGGAGAGGGCCGCGGCTTCGAGATCGCGCAGGGCCGCCTCGGGCCGGGGCGTATCCATCACTGCATGCGCATCATCGGTCAGGCGGAGCGCGCGCTCGAACTGATGTGCAAGCGGCTGAAGAGCCGGGTGGCCTTCGGCAAACCCGTGGCAGAGCAGTCCGTCTGGCACGAGCGCATCGCGGAGTCGCGCATCATGATCGAGCAGGCGAGACTGCTGACACTGAAGGCGGCATTCATGATGGACACGGTCGGCAACAAGGAAGCCAGGGCGGAGATCGCGATGATCAAGGTCCTGGCGCCGACGATTACGCAACAGATAATCGATTGGGCCATCCAGGCGCACGGCGGCGGCGGCGTGTGCCAGGATTTTCCGCTGGCCTGGATGTATGCGTGGAACAGAACGCTGCGCCTGGCGGACGGGCCCGACGAAGTGCACCGCAACCAGATCGCAAAACTTGAATTGCGCAAGCACATTTGATTGGCAAGTCGCCCCGTGCCGGCTGGCGCCGGATCGGGGCGCAACCGAATGAAGCGCGGCGGCTAGATTGTTTCGCGACCGCCCGGGTATCACAGAAAATTCAGTGCTCTCGACCTGCAACTCTGCGGATCAAAGGTTTTTCATACGATCGACAGGGAGTTGAAAGCGCATGCTCAGGCTTTACGGGTTTCCGGTCAGCAACTATTACAACAAGATCAAGCTGGCGCTTTTGGAAAAGGGCATTCCGTTCGAAGAGTCGCTGGTCTATCCGTCTGGCGAAGCAGCGTTTGTCGCGCAGTCCCCAATGGGCAAGGTACCGTTCATCGTCGACGGCGAACTCGTTCTGTCGGAGTCGCAGGCAATCGCCGAGTATCTCGAGGAGGCCTATCCGAGGACCCCGTTGTATCCGCGTGATCCCGGGCGCGCCGCAAAAGTCCGCGAACTTGTTCAGGTCATCGAGTTGTACCTCGAGCTTGTCGCGCGGCGCGTATTCGCCGAGGCATTCTTCGGCGGGACAGTTACTGACGAGGTCAAGCGCGAAGTTTCTGTGCAGCTCGTCAAAGGCGCCGCGGCGCTCGGCAGGCTCGCACGGTTCGAACCGTTCATTGCCGGACCGGAATTCAGCCATGCCGACTGTGCGGCATTGGTGCATCTGCCGGTCGTGTCCGCGGCGGGCCGGACCGTATTCGGAGTGGATGTGTTCGGCGAAGTGCCGGGTGTGGTCGAATACCTGAAACACGTTCGCGCCAGGCCGGCGGCGCAGGCGGTAGAAGCCGACCGCAGGGCCGGGCTCGAGGCTTTCATGGCCCGACGCAAGCGCGATACCGGCGAGATTTGACAAATGTCCGACCGCATTGCGAAACGCCGTTCTTCAATCCCCAACGCAGGGAGGATGCGGCAGTTTGCGTGCAATGGATTCCGCATTGCAGCAACGAAGTCTTCAGTCGCTTGAACTTCGCCTGTGAACATGCTGAATTCCAGAAGGAAAGCCAAGTCTCTCCATTGACCCCAACAGCGTTTCCCGACGCTGTCCGGGAACTTGTGGACAGACGTTTTTTCGGAGAATGAACAAAGCCTTGTAAACAGTTGAAAGGGGTTTTTGAATCGTGTATTTTGCTTGAGTAACCTTTACGTTACATTTCCCACTACTGCTTGCTCGAAGGGGGAGCTTTGCAATGAAAATCTCGTTCCAATTAAACGGAAAACAAACGAGCGTAGATGTCCCGCCTGATACACCTCTGCTTTGGGTAGTCCGCGACACGCTGGGCATGACCGGCACCAAATTCGGTTGCGGTAAAGCCTTGTGCGGTGCGTGTACCGTGCACCTGAACGGAATGGCGATACGCTCCTGTCAGACCCAGGTCGGTTCTGTCGCCGGTCAGAAGGTGACGACGATCGAAGGTCTTGGTGGCAATCACAAGGTGCAGCGTGCCTGGATGGCACTGGACGTACCGCAGTGCGGTTACTGCCAGCCCGGCCAGATGATGCAGGCAGCTGCGTTGCTCGCCAACAACAAGAACCCCTCTGACGGCGATATCGATGCCTGGATGTCGGGCAATATCTGCCGTTGTGGCACATATCCCAGGATTCGCGCTGCCATCAAGGCGGCCGCGAAGATGGCCTAAGGGGGAGGTGAAACATGGAAAATATGATCAAGAACGAAGCACGTCGTGACTTCCTGAAAGTCGGCGGAACGGTCGTCGGTGGGTTGACGCTTGGTTTCTATCTGCCGAGCGGTCCGCGGGTGGCTCGTGCCCAAGGCTCGGAAGCGAGCCCGAATGCATGGATTAGAATCGGGCAAGACAACACGACTACCATCATGGTGGCACGCTCCGAGATGGGCCAGGACGTCTACACGTCCCTGCCGATCCTGGTCGCGGAAGAACTGGAAGTCGATATCAACAGCATCAAGGTGGCATTCGCACCGCCCGCCGAGGTATACATCAACGCGCTGCTTGGTGGCCAGATTACCGGTGGCTCGACCTCGGTTCGTGACGGTTGGGAGAAGCTGCGCATCGCCGGCGCTTCCGCGAGGATGATGCTGATCGCCGCGGCCGCAAGCGAGTGGGGCGTAGATGCCTCGCAGTGCAAGGCGCAGAACGGAGCCATTACGGGACCTGGCGGACGGCGCACCACCTACGGGCAGGTAGCCGCGAAGGCCGCGAACATGGAAGTCCCGCGGGACGTTCCGCTGAAGTCGGCCAGCCAGTTCAAGTATGTCGGCAACGTCAAGATCAAGCGTCTTGACACCGAAGCCAAGGTGAAAGCTACCGCGCAGTTCGGTATCGACACCCGCATGCCAGGCATGATGTACGCCGCAGTCGCGATGCCGCCGATGCTTGGTGGCAAAGTGAAGTCCTTCGATGATTCGCGCGCCAAGAACGTGTCTGGCGTCAAGAACGTGGTGCAGTACAGCCGCGGTGTGGCGGTGGTTGCCGATTCGTACTGGCAGGCTAAGAAAGCCGTGGATCTGCTGTATGTCGAATGGGACAAGGGGCCGAACGCCGACCTCGACATGCGCAAGATCTGGAACGGGCTCGAGGAGGCTTCCAAACAGCCAGGTGCGGTGTTCCGTGAGCACGGCGACATCGATTCCGGCATGGCGCAGGCCAGCCGCACGATCGAAGCCGAGTACCGTCTGCCGTTCGTGGCGCACGCGCCGATGGAGCCGCAAAACTCCTACGCGGACGTTCGTTCCGACAAGGCGATTATCTACACGCCGACGCAGTTCCAGCAGTTGATCCCTCACGTCGTTGCAGGGGCCACCGGCCTCAAGCCCGAGCAGGTCGAGGTGCACACCACCTTCCTCGGTGGCGGCTTTGGGCGCCGGGTGGAAGTCGACTACGCGATTGACGCTGCGGAGATTTCCAAGGCGGCAGGCGTGCCGGTGAAGATGGTCTGGAGCCGCGAAGACGACATGATGCACGATTCATATCGTCCGGCCGGTATCTACAAGTTCACAGCAGGTGTGGACAACAGCGGCGAGCTGGTGGCTTTCCGCTTCCATTCCACCAGCCCCTCGATCTCGTCCCGTCTGTTCCCGAGCATCGTGGCTGACGGTATCGACCCGTTCTCGGTGGAAGGTATCGACAACTTCCCGTACGTCAGCCCGAACATGCGGTTCACGTACCAGATGCACGATACCGGGGTACCAGTCGGTTACTGGCGTGCGGTGTCCCACAACCTGAACGCCGTGGCGCTCGAAGGCTTCATTGACGAACTCGCGGTCGCGGCAGGCAAGGACCCGATCCAGTACCGCCTCGACATGCTGGACTTCAGCTCGACCAAGCATCAGTGGTCGGGCCTGTCGGCCGGTGTGCCGGTTGGCGCGCGGATGAAGCGTGCGCTTGAAGAGGTGCGCTCCAAGTCGGGCTGGGGCAAGAGAATGCCCGCCGGCAAGGGGATGGGTGTTGCCGTAATGGAAGGCTACAACACGGTCATCGCCATGGTCGCCGAAGTGACGGTGGATGCCAACTTCAATACGACCCTGGACAAGGTGACTGCGGTTGTGGACGCCGGTCAGCTGGTTCACCCGGATCAGGCCCTTGCGCAGATGCAGTCGAACATCGTCTTCGGCCAGTCTGCGTGCATGTGGGGTGAAATCACCCTGCGTGACGGCGTTGTTCAGCAGACCAACTTCGATACCTTCCCGGTTGCTCGCATTAACGAAGCGCCGAAGGTGATGGATATCCACTTCATCAAGAGCGACTCGACACCTGGCGGCCTGGGCGAGCCCGGTACTCCCGTGGTGCAAGTTGCAATTGGCAATGCAATCCATGCTGCCTGCGGCAAACGCGTCCGCACGCTGCCCTTCACGCCGTCGAATATCCGCGCGGCTTAAAAGGGCAGGTTGAAGGCTGCTTCGCGCAGTCTTCAAGCAGTATCTGCCAACCCCCCGGTGATTTCTGCCGGGGGGTTTTTCTTTCTGGTTTTCGGGGAAGTGCTGATTTAGAATCGTTATTTCCAGCCGGATAGAACGACGAGGTGTGGTGGTCATGGACAGTGTCGATCTTCAGGTGTTGCGCCGTGCGGTCGAGTGGTACGCGCAGGGCCATCGGGTCATTCTTGCGACAATTGTCGAGACGTGGGGGTCCTCCCCGCGCCCGGCCGGGGCAATGCTTGCCGTACGGGGCGACGGTATGGTTGCTGGATCGGTGTCTGGCGGCTGCGTCGAGGACGATCTGATTGACAAGATCCGCAATAAGTCCCTTGCGACAGATAAACCTGAACTGGCGACTTACGGGATAACCAAAGAGGATGCTCAACGCTATGGGCTACCCTGTGGCGGCAGACTGCAATTGGTACTCGAGCCCGTCAATCCCGCATCGCAGCTGGACGAACTGCTTGGTCGCATTCAACGCCATGAGCTGGTTTCCCGCGTACTCGAGGTCGACACGGGGAACGTCAGATTGGAGACGGCGGCGCGCATGGACGTGCTCGGATTCGACGGTCGCGTCCTCAGGACTGTGCATGGTCCACGCTGGCGGCTATTGATCATCGGAGCCGGGCAACTCTCGAAATACCTCGCGCAGATGGCGCAGGCACTCGACTACAGCATAACGGTTTGCGACCCACGCGAAGAGTACGCAGAAACCTGGAATACTGCGGACGGCGAGTTGAGTCGCGAGATGCCAGACGACGTGGTGCTTGCAATGAACCTCGATTCCCACAGCGCGGTTGTCGCGGTTACACATGATCCGAAGCTGGACGATCTGGCGCTGATCGAGGCACTGAAATCCCCGGCCTTCTACGTCGGTGCCCTGGGGTCGCGTGTAAATACCGAAAAGCGCCGGGAGCGACTGACCATGTTTGACCTGTCGCAGGCGGAGTCGGATCGACTGCACGGACCGGTTGGATTAAGGATCGGCAGCAAGACTCCTCCGGAGATTGCCGTGTCGATCCTTGCCGAGATGACCGCCGTCAGGCACGGCGTCGATTTGGCTGCTGTTGGCAGTAGCGAAAGCAAGAAACCTGGGGTTGATGGCAATCAGCAGATTTGTGAGGCAACGGCCGTTCGGGGCTGATGGCCGGTTAATCTGATTGCGAAGATGGAAGCTATCCCGCGCCCATCTCTTGCTCCTGGTTCCGCAATCAACACATTCAAGTCAAACCCGTAGTGCGCGGAGCGGGCTCCGATTCGAGCCGCCTCGACAGATCATTTATCCGGTGAATGCCTGAATGCCGGTTTGCGCCCGGCCAAGGATGAGCGCGTGAATGTCGTGGGTGCCCTCGTAGGTATTGACTGCTTCCAAGTTCATCATATGGCGAATGACGTGATATTCATCGGAAACACCGTTTCCGCCATGCATGTCCCGCGCTAGACGCGCAATCTCCAAGGCCTTGCCGCAAGAGTTTCGTTTAATGAGCGATATCATTTCCGGCGCAGCTTGGTTCTCGTCGATCAGCCGACCGACTCTTAGCACTGCCTGCAGGCCTGTTGCGATCTCGGTCTGCATGTCGGCGAGCTTCTTCTGCACCAGCTGGTTGGCGCCCAACGGCCGCCCAAACTGCTTGCGTTCCATGACATAGTCTCGCGCAGCCTGCCAGCAGAACTCGGCGGCGCCCAATGCGCCCCATGCGATTCCATAGCGCGCTTTGTTCAGGCAGCCGAACGGGCCTTTGAGCCCCTCCACTCCGGGAAGCAGATTCTCGTCGGGTACGAAAACATTCTCCAGAACGATCTCTCCGGTAATCGATACGCGCAGGCTGAACTTGCCCTCGATCTTTGGCGCACTCAGACCCTTCATGCCACGCTCGAGAATGAAGCCGCGAATGACGTCCTTGTCGTCTTTGGCCCAGACTACGAAAACATCGGCGACCGGGGAGTTGGTGATCCACATTTTTGCGCCGTTCAGCTGGTAGCCGCCGTCGACCTTCCTGGCGCGGGTAACCATGCTTCCCGCGTCCGAGCCAAAATCCGGTTCCGTAAGGCCAAAGGCGCCAATCCATTCCCCGCTTGCGAGTTTCGGCAAGTATTTTTGCCGCTGTACCTCGCTACCGTAGGCGTGAATGGGGTACATGGTCAGGCTTGACTGGACACTCATCATCGAACGATAGCCGCTGTCGACGCGCTCAATCTCGCGCGCAATCAACCCGTAACAGACGTGACTGACACCCGCGCAGCCATAGCCTTCCAGTGTCGGCCCCAGGAATCCCAATGCCCCCATCTCATTGAACACTTCACGGTCGAATCGCTCGTGGCGGTGCGCGTCTCGTACGCGTGGAAGAAGTTTTTCCTGGCAGTAGGAATGGGCAGAATCGCGAACGATGCGTTCTTCCTCGGTGAGCTGTTCGTCGAAAAGCAGGGGATCTTCCCAGCGGAAGGCGGGGCGGGTCATGGGGGCGTTCATGGTTTGACTCCTGTCGGGTATGGCAATGCCGTGGTTTCTGCTGCCCCGTATCCGGTTGAGAGGGTTTGACTAACCCCCCCTTAAGTCCGATGCGCGGAAACCCCAGAGAGAAAGAGTGATGAGGTCGATTCTAAGGCATCGGGCCGGCAATTGCGGGCGCTGAAAGCGTCGGGGCGTTCAGGAACGGCCGAGCGTCCGTATCATTGGTCCTCGCGGCTGCAGATGTCGTGACCGTCACGCCACCCGGCCGTGTACATCGGGTCGGACTTGAAGCGGCTTTCGTCACGTACGCTTTTTCCGCGACGGGCAGTATTGCAACCGTCGAGATAACCATCCCGGAATGCAGGCGGATAGCCACCCAGATTGACATTAGGTTCCTTCTGCGGCGCCGGCGCACATGCCGCGACCACAACGAGAACAGTCAAGAGCAGGAGTCGCATCTGTGTCACTCTCTCGCACGTATCGTGCGTTCGTCCAGCAAATTCTTCAATGTTGCCTGAGAAATAGATTCGAATTCTCCCGCGAGCTCGACCGCTTTGCGAGCGGTCTCGACAGCTTCGTCAATGCGGTCCTGCTCCGCGAGCGTCAGAGCCAGATTGTTGAGGGGAGCCGCTGAACCGGGGGCCAGTATTGCAGCTCTGCGAAACGCATGTTCCGCGGCGCGCCAGTCATGCCGAAGGAAGGCATTGTTGCCCGTGCCCATCCACGCAAGCAAATTCCTGGGCCAGCGGTCCGCGGCGGCAGCAAAGACCTCCTGCGCTTGCCATGCATGGGCGACATTTTCGAAGGCAAGCGCGGCCTCGATGTAATCGCGCTCGTTCGCTGTTACGGGGATCTGTCCTGGCGCGGCTACGACAATTGCCCAGAAACCGCTGCGCTTCCATGTGTGTTCGAAGGTTCGCAGGCTGACGAGCAGTCTGCGTGTTTGCCCCGAGCGCAGGATCAGCTGCTGGCGCGGCAGGTCATATCCGATCACAACCGAATAGTGCCATCGGGGTGCCCATGAGAATGCGAGATTCTGCAGCACGATTACCGGGTTTCCCCCTTCCACCTCGGCCAGCAATGACGTGATCGTCGGGTCAATCTGGTATGGAAGGGCACCATTGCGACGAGCTGCGGCAAGCATCTCCACCTGCAGGCTTCCACGGCGTTCCGGAAGGTAGAGCTGCGGGGCGAGTTGTTCCGGATGGACGGAGATGCCTGACGTCGACAGCGCGCTTGCCAGAGCGGCGGGGCCGCAGTGAAAGGCTTCTTGCGGAAAGAAGGCGGTCTGCGCAAGTTCTATCCGCTGCGCGATAGTCGGAGGCGAGTCCCGAAGCGCAATGGTTTGAGATGGAGTGCAACCCGCCAGGCAAATCAGGGCAAAAAAAAGGCGCCCGACAAGGGAGGAAATCGGGCGCCAAACACGCAAAACGAAAATCAGGAAACTCACTTCATCGGTCGGGTGAAACTGAATACCTTCGTATAACCCAGGATGTCCGTGATCAGCAGAACAATAAACACGACAAGCAATGCGCCCAGTACGTCCACACCACCTGCCGGAAGGGTGTCGATGCGCTCGGCCAGCACCCGCGCCTCGTCATCGCTGAGGGCCGCCACGCGCATGCGTGCTTCGTCGATGTCCACGCCGCGCTCCAGCAACTTGGCCTGTAACTCGGGTCTGTCCAGCAGTGCGGCAATGCGTGCCTGATGGGACCCAGGCGCAGATGATTGCGTCGCGGCGATCTGGCCGGTCGTTATGAGCGTTTCTTGAGCAAACGATACCGACGCCATCTGCGCCATGCTCAAGGCCGTGACGACCGCGATCAATCTTTTGGTGAAAAGTCTCATGTGACTGTCGGTTCTCGACCGCATGGCTATCAGCTTGCGGGGACAAACGCGCCATTCAGCAGTCGAACCCGCTCGCCCACGGCTATTCCGGGACGCTGGCTTTCGTACACGGTGAGTACAGTCCCGTCCTCCATTCGCACCCGAACCACATAGCTGTGCTGTCGATAGTCGTGCTGGCTGTGAGCCTCGCCATAGACGCTGCCGCTGGCGCTCAGCACCATAGGGCCACCCATCCCGGCTATCCCGGGCAACGCTGCGGCGGCGTGACTTCCGCCAACCACGCGCGCCTCCAATTGCTGGCGTGGTTCGATTGAATCCACCACCCCGCACATGTCACATGCCACGGCAGCCTGTCTCGCGATACGCTGGCCGGGCCGGAAAGACAGAGGCTTCTCAGAATGCACCGGATCGGTGCCGACTTGACGCGTCAAGCCGGTGTGGAGCGGTCCGATAGCGGCTGGAGGACTCGCCGCAATGGCTTTCCGGGCCGATTCGGAGATGGCATAGAAGGGACTGATTCCGGCGCGTCCAATGGACAAGTGGCCGGTTATGGCGGCGACCCCGATGCCACTAAAGGTCATGACTGAGGCGGCTGCGCCCAGCGAAAGGGCCAATATGAAGGCATTCCTGCGGGTTTGCATGCGTGTTAGGAGACTGTAGTTATTGTTACGTCGAAACCACAGTACGCAAGGCTTATGCCAAAGCGCTTTTTTGTTAATTCTCAATTAGTTATGAGTTCACCCAAGGCGATTCCGGTCATTTCGACTGTCGCTGTATGGCGACATTGGCTTAAGAATGCAGTATAAATAACTGATCTTAATAACCTATTTTATGTCGTTCCCTGACGACAGCGCCCGATGATCCAGTCTATAACGCTTTGAACATCTTTGGATCCAGATGGTGCCTTTGCAGAAGTTTGTAGAACTCGGTCCGGTTGCGTTTTGCGAGGCGTGCCGCTTGGGTGACGTTGCCCCCGGTAATCTTCAGCAGCCGTGCAAGGTAATCGCGCTCGAACTCGCTACGAGCTGCTTCGAACGAAGCCATCCGCGCCGTTCTTCCCCGAATGGCGCTTTCAACCAAGCCGAGCGGAATAATCGGGGTGGTGGCCAGTGCGACGGCCTGTTCCACTACGTTGTAAAGTTCCCGCACGTTGCCCGGCCACGAAGACGTAACCAGGGTCTCCATTGCCTCGGCGGAAAATCCGTTAAGCAGCTTTTCGTACTTGGCGGATAGTTGCTTCAGAAAGTGTGTCGCCAAAATGGGTATGTCCTCGCGCCGCTCGGCAAGCGAGGGTAGAGAAAAAGAAACAACGTTCAAGCGGTAATAGAGATCCTCGCGGAAAGCGCCGTCGCGAATGGCCTCTTCGAGGTTGCGATGCGTTGCGGAAATGATCCTCACGTTGACCGGTATGGTCTGCGTCGATCCAACCGGGCGAATTTCCTTCTCCTGCAGTACCCGCAGCAACTTTACCTGCAAGGCAAGTGGCATATCGCCGATCTCGTCCAGAAATACGGTCCCGCCGTCCGCGGCCTGAAACAGTCCCTTGTAATCGCGGGCCGCACCGGTGAACGAACCTTTCATGTGCCCAAACAACTCTGATTCGAGAAGCTGCTCAGGAATGGCTCCGCAATTGACGGCCACGAATGGTTTAATCGCGCGATTACTGGCGCGATGTATCGCACGCGCGAGCATCTCCTTGCCTGTACCGCTTTCGCCGCGAATCAAAACGCTTGCATCGCTGGCAGCTACCAGCTTTGCCTTGCCAAGCATGCTTTCCATTACCGGGCTCCGCGTAATGATCTCTGCATGCCAGGAGTGGTCGGTTTCGCTGGGTTCTCCCGCAGCACCGCTGACCGAGATCGCCCTGTCTACCTGCTCAAGGAGTTCCTTGCTGTCGAAAGGTTTGGTCAGATAGCCGAATATCCCCCGCTGCGTTGCCGTAACCGCGTCTGGAATGGTGCCGTGCGCAGTCAAAATGATTACTGGCAGAGCGGGGTGGCTCTTGTGAATGTTCTCGAATAAGGCCATGCCATCCATTCCGCTCATTCGCAGATCGGTGATGACAAGTTGCGGTACCGAAACGGCAAGCCGCGCAAGCGCGCGTTCCGCGCTGTCCGCGCTTTCAACGGTGAAACCCGCGCCTTCCAATCTGAACGTCAGCAGGCGAAGCAGGTCTGAGTCGTCATCGACGATTAGAATTTTTCCCTTGGTGCTCATCTTCTTTTCGGCTGCGCCGCCTGCTCCCGTTCTATCATTTTCATCTCCATTTCGAGAAGTGCCTCGAGCTTCTGCTGAAAGGCCTCGGCTTTTCGTTGTTCGTCTCTCAATCTGACTGATTGCATTTGCAGTGCCTCGGTTACGCGGAGGGACTCGGTCAGGTGGTTCTGTAACAGTAAGGCGAGCGGTCGCAGATGGGACTCCGCAAGACTGCGATCCCGTGTCCATGCCTGAACCAAGCCGAGCGCGGAAGTGTCATCGCGAAAGCCTGCCTGCGGCAAAGAAAGCAGCATTGCCAATTGCATCCGGTTCGACTCGGTTTGCTGTTTTTCGAACTCGTTGCGGGCAGATTCGTATTCTTTCGCAAGTTCGCTCCCTTTAAGTCTGGCGATCCGGTCGTAATATTCGAGCATGCGCTCGACATCAGCCTGCTCAGAATCTGCCCCTGGAAGCCATATGCGACCGCGACCGGTACCGTCCGCCGCACACCCGGCAAGAAAGATCAGCACGACAAAAAGGGAACCCCAAGTGAGCCGGTTCAAGCGGCCACCTCCATCTGCCTGCTTGGCATAACGATCCGCAGGTGTGCGCCGGGATTGCCATCGGCAATGACTTCCGCCGTACCGCGGTGCGCAAGTACAAACTCCCGGACGATGGCAAGACCCAGGCCGGTACCCTTGACCGGGCCGGTATATTCACCGCTGCCTTGGTAAAAGGGCTCGAACACCCGTGCTCGATCTTCAGCAGCAATGCCTGGTCCATCATCCATGACGTCGACGACCAGGTCGGCGCCGCGCCGGCGGATCTGCACGCGCACGGTCCCGCCAATCGGTGAAAACTTGATCGCGTTCGACAGCAGATTATCCACAATAGCTTCGATCTTCTTGATGTCTCCCTGCATTTCCAGGTCGGATGCGGAAAGATTGAGGCTCAAGTTCTTCGCCCGCATCGCGAGAGAGTGCTGCTGCGCGACACGGGCCACCAAAGACCTGAGATTGAACCGCGAAAGCGCGAGGGCCGCCGTTTGAAACTGCGCGCTATGGTAGTTTAGCAAGTCCTCAATAAGGCGCTGCAGTCTCAGCGTATTCTGTTTGAGTATGCTGGCAATCTCGATCTGGCCAGCGGTCATCTTGCCGGTGACTTCATCAGCCAGGAGTTCCACCCCTTCCCTGAGGGCAGTGAGCGGCGTCTTCAGTTCATGCGAAACATGACGCAGGAATCGCGATTTCTGTTCTTCAAGATCGAGCAATCTCAGCCGGAGCCAGTCGAGTTGACGCCCGAGTGACTCCAGGTCGGCAGGCCCCTTTACCGTTATCTTGGACTCGAATTCTCCTTGTCCCAGTTTCTGGATCGCGTCTTCGATCTGCACGATCGGACGTCGGATAAGAATAGTCGCGCCAATGACCAGAAACAGCGCGACAGGTACCAACGCGAGTAGCTGCCAGAAAATGAATTGTTGCACTTCACCGGCCATTCTTTGCACGGTGTCGACCTCGCGATCAACCAGCACGTTTCCCTGATCGTCAAGTTCGCGCGCCGTCTGCGACAGCGAGGAAAACGACAGCGCCAGCACGGCCGCGAGTTCTGGCTGTTCGGCTGCCTCCTGGACTCTGTTGAAAAGTCTGTCCTCGAACTTGGTGAGTTCGCCGAGGGCATCGCGTTGGGACGGTTCGAGTGGGAAGCTGCTCAGGTGCCCGGCTGTTTCAACGAAACGCTGGTGCGCCAGAGCGTATCCCTGCAATACGGATGGTTCGCCGACGATTGCGAATTGGCGGACACTGCGTTCCATTGCGGTTACATGTTCAATCAGCATTCGGCTTGCCTGGGTTGCCTGCACCGCCTGATACAGCGTTTGTTGGCTGTGATTGGCCAAGCGATTGATCGCGTAGGCGTTGTACACGAGCGCGAGTATGAGCGGCAGGACCACCAGGGTCAGTCCTGCCAGGATCAATTGTAGGAATGAGCGTGGGTAATACAGTTGCATGGTTTAAACGCACTATCGCACGGAACGCGGGGCGCATGCCATGCCAAGTCGGTCCTGTCGCCAGGCAGCGACGCCCGGAAAAAACGTGCGCATCTGTCTCAGTACTGCTCGCACGCCGGCAACATTGGTACCGTGCGCTCCGTCATTCGATTCGAATGTTCACCATCCCGAACTCCGCGAAATCCGCGATCAGGAGATCCCCTGAACCGATCTCTACCGGCACTACGCAAGTTCCGGTGGTGACTACCTGTCCGGCTCGCAGACCCTCGCCAAACGCGGTCAGTTCATTTGCGATCCAGGCGAGCGCAAACTTCGGATCACCCAGTACGTTTGCGCCGCTTCCTTTGCCTGCGATGCGGCCGTTGCGCGAGACTGTAACCAGATGCTCTACCAGGCTTCTATCTCGCCATTCTGTAGCGGTTTCGACACCCGGAATAAACCAGCTTGCACAAGCGTTATCGGCGATCAGCGGTGCCGTGCCTGCGCGGACAAACTCGTTGTAGCGGGAGTCCGGGATCTCGATTGCCGGCAGCAAGGCGTCAATTGCGGACATCACCTCGCGCACTGAATAAGGTTGATCTCTCGGAGGGAGATCATGGCCGAAACGGAATGCGAACTCGGCTTCGGCCACGCACATTAGATTGCCTGCCAGCGGCACCGGAGTATCCGCACGCAGCACACGCTTGGAAAGCAACCGGCCTGCCATCGGACCATCTACCCCGATGTGTTTCTGGCCTGCAGAACTGGTGGCTGCGATTTTCCAGCCAAAAGTCTGCTGGCCGGATAGGCGTGCAATCTCGGCCTGTATGCGATAGCCGTCGGCCCGACCGACGGGACGGCAATCGGACGGCAGGGCATCGATGCGGGAACGCTCAGACCAGCATTTCCAAAGTATTTGCGCGGCGCGCTGGATTCTCTCCGGATGCATTGTTCTCACCGATGCGTCAGATTCTGGATCAATGATTGGGAGCTCGTACGAGATTGAGCAGCGGCTTGCCATGCGCGAGGCGATCGAGATTTTCCGCAATGATTCGGTTTCGCCGCGGCAACAGTCCGTCGGACCAGGCCGAGGCGTGTGGGGTCATGATGATATTGTCGAGGTCGCGAAATGGATAGGCGGATGGGTCTCCGCGCGGAATGTCCGGGCTTGGGTACTGGTACCAGGTATCGATTATCGCTCCGCCAATCAATTGGTCGCGGCAGGCTTCGTAAAGCGCTTGCTCGTCTATAAGCGCGCCTCGTGCGACATTTATGATGACGCCAGTCGGCTTCATTCGGGCAAGCTGTATTGCGCTGACAAGTGCCCTCGTTTCCTGCTCCAGCGGCAAAGCCAGCAGCACAAAATCTGCCCGCGCCAGGAGCGATTCAAGCTCAGACAGCGGCATCACACACTGGACCACGCCGTCGTTATCGCGCATGGTGCGGCTGCAAGCGATTACTTGCATTCCAAACGCCTTCGCGCGCTTCGCGGTTTCGCGTCCAATCCGTCCGTATCCGACGATTCCCAGGGTCTGCCCCATCAGTTCGCGATGATGCGGTCCGCAAAGATGAGAGCCGTGCCAGTCCCCGCGGCGCAATGCCGCATCCATATGGGGAATTCCGACCGTCCATTGCAGCATTGCCGCCATGACGTACTCGGCAATACCGATCTCGTGCTCGAACACGTTGCAAACCGAAGCCTGGGTTGGAAGCGCCGGGAATTCGACGCTGTCGGTCCCGGCTCCGGGGAGTTGAAGCAGTCTTAGCCTGGGAGCGGGGGGCATGTTGGCAGCCCAGTCCATTGAGATCATGGCGTCGGCCGATCTCAGGGCAACGGCCAATGCCGGCCGATCGTTGCTATCGACCACCTCGATATCCCATTGCGTGGTGACAAACTCGGGTATCAACTTGAGTCGACCGTCGTTGTCCACTTTCTTGATCAGGAGTTTCACGGATCTGGCACGTTGAAACAGCGGGCTGAGTAATGGAGGCGAGTCGCCTTGGGGTTCGGTTCAAGTCGCCATGGCATGGCGACCGACTCCGGGCGGGCTGAGCTTGCAACTGGTGCCGGGAGAGGGAATCGAACCCACATGGTGTTGCCACCGGCGGATTTTGAGTCCGCTGCGTCTACCAGTTCCGCCATCCCGGCACGAACGCGGATTATCCCCGAAACGGGAAACGAGCGGCAAGGGATACGAGGGCATGCCGATATAATGCGCGCCGTGCGAATCGACGATTTTGATTACAACCTGCCCGAGGAGTTGATTGCCCAGTATCCGGCGCCCGAGCGCGCGGCCAGCCGGCTGCTGCATCTGGATGCGGTCAGCGGATCAATCGTCGATCGCGTTTTTGCAGACCTGCCTGGCCTGTTGCGAAACGGCGATGTCCTTGTAATGAACGATACGCGCGTGTTCAAGGCACGATTGCTCGGCAGGAAGGCTTCTGGCGGGCGCATCGAGATCATGCTCGAAAGAGTACAGGGGCCGCGGCAGGCGCTAGCCTTGCTACGCGCAAGTCATGCTCTCGGGGTCGGGCAGACAATCGAACTTCAGGACGCCAGCACGGCGACAGTCGAGGGCCGCGAAGGGCAGTTCTTCCGCCTCAGATTCGATGCGGATATCCTGCAGATCCTGGATCGGATTGGCACAGTCCCGCTTCCGCCATACATCTCCCGCGACGCGTCGGCAGAGGATGAGGAGCGTTACCAAACGGTTTACGCTCGCGAACCCGGGGCCGTGGCGGCGCCGACGGCAGGGTTGCATTTTGATCAAGTAGTGCTTGAGCGGATTCAGAGGGTAGGTGTGCACATCGCCTACATAACTTTGCATGTCGGTTCCGGTACGTTTCAACCTGTACGGACGGAGAAGGTAGAGGAGCATGAGATGCATAGTGAACGGTATCGCGTTCCCGAGGCGACCGTACAAGCAATCGCCAGAGCGCGGGCCGAAGGCGGGCGCGTGCTCGCGGTGGGTACCACGAGTCTGCGGGCGCTCGAGTCGGCTGCTGAAGGTGGCGGGATCCGTTCCGGCTGGGCGGAAACCGCACTGTTTGTGAGGCCTGGGTATCGTTTCCAGGTGGTAGACCGCCTGCTCACCAACTTTCATCTGCCCAGGTCGACGTTGCTCATGCTGGTGTCGGCATTTGCCGGCACCGGCAACATTCGCGATGCATATAGGCATGCGATCGAGCGTCGCTACAGGTTCTTCAGCTACGGTGATGCCATGCTGATCGAGCGCGCAGCACAGGCCGGCTGACATGCATTTCGGTGTACTCGCAAGAGACGGTGCAGCCAGGAGAGGGCGTCTTGAGCTCACGCACGGCACCGTCGCGACGCCTGCATTCATGCCGGTGGGAACTTATGGCGCAGTCAAGTCCATGAGCCCGCGGAATCTGGAGTCGGTAGGGGCGGAAATCGTCCTCGGAAACACGTTTCATCTTTGGCTGCGTCCCGGTCTGGAAGTCATCGAGGCGCATGGCGGGCTGCACCGCTTCATGGGCTGGGAAAAACCGATTCTTACCGACTCGGGTGGATTCCAGGTTTTCAGCCTGGGAGAACTCAGGCGAATAAGCGAAAAAGGCGTGACCTTCCGCTCGCCACTCAACGGAGATGCATGTTTTCTTTCGCCAGAAGAATCAATGCGTATTCAACGAATTCTGGATTCCGATGTGGCGATGATATTCGATGAATGTACGCCCTACCCCGTAGATGAAGAGACGGCAGCAGTGTCGATGCGCATGTCGTTGAGATGGGCCGAACGGAGCAAACGCGCGCATGAAGGCAACGCGAACGCTTTGTTCGGAATCGTGCAGGGGGGTATGTACGAAAAGCTGCGCGACCAGTCGGTAGCAGGACTTCTTTCAATCGGTTTCGATGGGCTGGCGATCGGGGGCCTTTCGGTTGGTGAGCCCAAGGCAGACATGCGGCGGGTTTTGGCGCACACCGCGCCGCAGTTACCCAGTGACCGGCCGCGGTATCTGATGGGTGTGGGCACGCCCGAAGACATCATGTTCGCGGTATTGAACGGTATCGACATGTTCGACTGCGTATTGCCCACCCGCAACGCGCGAAACGGCTGGGTCTACACCGTCACCGGCACCATCAAACTACGTAACGCCAGATACCGCAACGATCTCCGCCCGCTGGACGAGGCCTGCGAGTGTTACACGTGCCGCAATTTCTCACGGGCCTATTTGCACCATTTGCAGCACGTGAACGAGATCCTTGGGGCGCATCTGAATACGTTGCACAACCTGCACTTCTATCAATGGCTGATGCAGGAACTGCGTGAAGCGATTACTGCGGGGACAGTCCGAGACCGGGTGGAATCGCTGCGGCGAATCCAAGCGGCTGCATGCTAGAATGCCCGCCTTCTAAGTACGCGATGACCGGCTGGATCTGCCCAGGGCCGGCGTAGCAGCGGCTACCGGTAGGCAGCCGATTTCTTATCGGAGGATTTCCAGTGTTCATTGGTAACGCTTTTGCCCAAGGCGCGTCAGGTGCTCCAGGAATGGATATGCTCGGCCTGCTGCCTTTGATCCTGATGTTCGTTCTGCTCTATTTCCTGCTGATCCGGCCGCAGGCGAAACGGGCCAAGGAGCATCGGGCGATGGTGCAGGCGCTGCAAAAAGGTGACGAAGTTGTAACGGGAGGTGGGATTCTTGGCAAAGTCACGAAGGTGAGCGAAAACTACCTTTCGGTGGAGATTGCGCAGAATGTAGAAGTGCAGGTGCAGAGGCCCACGATCCAGCTGGTACTGCCCAAAGGGTCGATCAAGAACGCTGCGAATTCCTGAACGTCAAATCCAATTCCGCGCTCGTTCGGGTGCGGGAGATAGCCACGGTCTACCGGCATGAATCGTTACCCTCTGTGGAAGTATCTGATTATTGTGGCGGCGCTTCTGACAGGCGTCACCTATACGATTCCAAATTTTTTTGGCGAATCGCCTGCAGTGCAAGTTTCCGCTGCGCGCGCGACCGCAACGGTAGATGAAGACCTGCTGACGCGAGTCGACGCGGCCCTGCGTCGTGGCAACATCACTCCGCTGGCTACGTATCAGGATGCGACTGGCATCAAGATCAGGTTTGCGGACACTGATACCCAGTTGCGGGCCAACGACATTCTGCAAGCCGAGTTGGATGACGGCTACGTTGTCGCTCTGAACCTGCTGCCCAATACCCCACGCTGGATGGCGCAGATCAGCGCGCTACCGATGTACCTGGGTCTTGACCTGCGCGGCGGCGTGCATTTTCTGCTGCAGGTCGACATGCGCGCGGCACTCACCCAGGCGGCGGATCGATACACTCAGGATGTGAGACTCATCCTGCGTGGGCGCGACATACGTTACTCCGGAATCTCGCGCGAGGGTCAGACGGTGCTCGTTCGCTTCCGGGATGCCGAATTGCGGGATCGTGCAATAACGATCATCGAGCGCGAAATTCCAGACCTGGCCGTTCGAGCGGACCGCGTTGGCGAAGAGCTCCGTATCGTCGGCGCGCTTAGACCCGAAGTGGAAAGGCGCATCCAGGAGTTTGCACTTCAGCAGAACATCACCACGCTGCGCAACCGGGTGAACGAACTCGGTGTCGCCGAGCCGATCGTTCAGCAATCCGGCGCCGACCGGGTGGTCGTGCAATTGCCGGGCGTGCAGGATACTGCAAAAGCCAAGGAGATCCTCGGACGCACTGCCAGCCTGGAAGTGCGACTGGTCGACGAAGAGAAAATGGACTCAGCGACCTTGCAGGCCGCTACCAACGGACAGGTACCGTTCGGTACCGAGCTTCTGTACGACCGCGACGGCGTTCCCTATTTATTGAAGCGCGAGGTCTTTCTTACCGGTGACCGCATCTCGGATGCGCAGCCTGGCTTCGACGGTCAGACTGGCGAGCCGGCCGTACATATCAATCTCGACGGTCGCGGTGCAACTATCTTCCAGCAGGTAACCCGCGAGAACGTGGGACGGCGACTCGCCATGGTGTTAGTCGAGCGAGGCAAGGGGGAGATCGTAACGGCGCCGGTCATCCGTACTGAAATCGGGGGTGGGCGGGTCCAGATCAGCGGCCGAATGACGACTACCGAGGCGCGCGATGTCGCGCTGCTGCTGCGCGCCGGCGCGCTTGCGGCGCCGATGGAGATCGTGGAGGAGCGTACGGTCGGCCCCAGCCTCGGGGCCGACAACATCGAACGCGGTTTCCGCTCGATGTGGATCGGGTTTGCAGCCCTATCGCTGTTCATCATGGTGTACTACACCGCGTTCGGGCTGGTATCGGTGTTTGCATTGTTGGTCAACCTGACGCTTCTGGTAGCCCTGTTGTCCATGTTGCAGGCGACGCTGACGCTCCCGGGGATTGCTGCCATCGCGCTCACGCTTGGCATGGCAATCGATGCCAACGTGCTTATCAACGAGCGCATACGAGAAGAAATTCGAAACGGTACGACACCGCAGGCTGCAATCGCGGCGGGTTACGAGCGCGCATGGGGAACAATTCTGGATTCGAATGTGACGACGCTGATTGCGGGCATCGCGCTGTTCCTGTTTGGAAGCGGACCGGTGCGTGGTTTCGCGGTGGTGCATTGTCTTGGAATATTGACTTCGATGTTCAGTGCGGTGTTTGTTTCGCGCGGCATCGTCAATCTCGTTTATGGCAGCCGGCGCAGGATCGAGAAACTGCCGATCGGCGATACCGACTGGTGGAAGGACGCCGCGCGGTAGCGCGCGGCGCCCGGCAGGAGTAATCAGATATGGAATTCTTCAAAGTTCGCCGTGACATTCCTTTCATGCGTCACAAGCTGGTGTTCAACGTCATATCGTTGTGCACCTTCCTGATATCGGTAGTGGCGCTGGCGGTCAACGGTCTGAACTTCGGTGTGGAGTTTACCGGTGGTACGGTAATGGAGGTGCATTACGAGCGGGAGGCGGATGTAAACCGGATACGTTCTTCCCTGGAGGAAATTGGGCTAGGCGACGCGATTGTGCAGAGCTTTGGCAGTTCGCAAACGGTGCTGATCCGGTTGCCGACCAAGGCGGACGTTACCGGCGCGCAGCTTTCTGAAACAGTGATTCAGTCACTGAGAGACGACGAGCCAGCTGTGGAATTGCGGCGCGTGGACTTCGTTGGTTCGCAAGTTGGGGCGGAACTGGCCGAGAACGGCGCGCTCGCGCTGCTGTTGGTGTGCATCGGCATAGTGATCTATCTGGCGCTTCGTTTCGAGTGGAAGTTCGGCGTATCCGCAATCATCGCCAACATGCATGACGTAGTGATCATTCTGGGATTCTTCGCCATCTTCCAATGGGAATTTTCGTTGCCAGTGCTGGCCGCGGTTCTGGCGGTTCTGGGTTACTCAGTGAATGAGTCGGTCGTAATTTTTGACCGAATCCGAGAGAATTTCCGCAGGTTGCGCAAAGCAGAAGTCGAGACCATTATTGATAATGCAATTACGCGCACCATGTCCCGTACCATCATCACGCATGCCAGCACGCAGATCATGGTTCTGGCGCTCCTGCTTTTTGGGGGCGACGCGCTTTTCTACTTTGCGCTGGCCCTCACCATTGGGATTCTGTTCGGTATCTACTCGTCGATCTTCGTTGCGAGCGCATTGTTGCTCTGGCTCGGCGTTACCCGAGAAGATTTCATCAAGCCGGAGAAGAAGACCGAAGAAGCCGTTGTCTGACGGCCGGTCGGCGTTGCTCCACGAGGCGATGAATCAGATTCGCCTGGCCAGGGCTGCGGCAAGTCCCGTATATAGGCCCGGCGTGAGTTCAAGCAGACGTTGCTTTTCTTCAGGCGGAACGGCCAGGTTGCGGATGAAGTAGTGCAGGGTTTCGCGATTGATTTCGCCTTTTCCGCGCGTGAGGTCTTTCAATTGCTCGTAGGCATCATCGATGCCGTATCGGCGCATGACCGTCTGGATTGCTTCGGCGAGCACTTCCCAGTTCTGATCGAGTTCGGCGGCGAGGCGCGTTGCATCCGGCTGCAGTTTGTCCAGCCCGCGCTGGCATGAAATATAGGCGAGCAGGCTGTAGCCATGGGCCACACCCATGTTTCGCAACACAGTAGAGTCGGTCAGGTCTCTCTGCCAGCGCGAGACGGGCAGCTTCGCACTGAGGTGATCCAGCAGCGCGTTTGCCATGCCCAGGTTGCCCTCCGAGTTTTCGAAGTCGATGGGATTGACCTTGTGCGGCATCGTTGAGGAACCGACCTCGCCCTCGGTCACTCGCTGCCGGAAGTACCCTAACGAAATATAACCCCAGATGTCCCGGTCCAGGTCAACGAGCACGGTGTTCAAACCTGCGTAGGCATCGAACAGCTCCGCAATGCCGTCATGCGGTTCGATCTGCGCTGTATACGGATTGAACTCGAAACCCAGTTTTTCGATGAACTTGCGGCTAAAAGACTCCCAGTCGAAATCCGGGTAAGCGGCAAGATGTGCGTTGTAATTGCCTACGGCGCCGTTGATCTTGGCGGGCAGGCTGACCTGGGCAACGCGCTGCCTTTGGCGCCGCAGTCTGTGGACGAAATTGGCGATCTCTTTGCCGACGGTGGTTGGGGTCGCCGCTTGTCCGTGCGTACGGGACAACATGGGGAGGTTCGCAGTGCCGTGGGCGAGCGCAGTGAGTTTGTCGATCAAGCTGTCGATAGCCGGCAGCATCACGGCGGTTCGCGAGTCCCGTAGCATCAATGCGTGGCAGGTATTGTTGATGTCTTCGGACGTACATGCGAAGTGTATGAACTGCGTAAAGCCGTTCTGGTCGCGATTCGGAGAGATCTTCTCCCGCAGCCAGTACTCGATTGCCTTGACGTCGTGGTTGGTACGATGTTCTATGGCTTTAACGGCTTCTGCATCGGCGACAGAGAAGCGCTCGCATAACTGATCAAGCGCTTCAATGGTTTGTGCGGGCAATGCCGGGATCTCGGTCAGTTCCGGGGCCGCGCACAGCGCTTTCAGCCATTCAACCTCCACCTTGACACGATAGCGGATCAGGCCGAACTCACTGAAATAGTCGGCAAGCGCCATGACCTTGCTATGGTAGCGTCCGTCGAGAGGAGACAATGCAGTGAGCGGCGACAGGTTCATCGTTGTAGAACGTCCTGTTTTCAAAGCGCAATTCTAACATGCGGACTACCCTGGCTCGCGCGTGAAACCGTACTTTGAGAGTGTTTTGCGGCAGGCTCGAGCTTGTCGGCTTTGCGAGCAGCACCTGCCGTTCGGGCCGAAACCGATTCTTCGTGCCTTGCCATCCGCGCGACTGTTGATTGTCGGTCAGGCGCCGGGAAGACGCGTGCATGAAACCGGGGTGCCGTGGAATGATCCATCCGGCGACCGCTTGCGCGAATGGATGCAGTTGGATCGAGCGGTGTTCTACGACGAAAGCCGAATTGCAATCATACCTACGGCATTCTGCTATCCGGGTACCGGGCCCGGGGGCGACCTGCCACCACGTCCGGAATGCGCGCCGCTCTGGCATCCGCGCCTGGTTCCCCGGCTCGTCGAATTGCAGATCGCGCTGTTGGTCGGAGGCTATGCTCAAGCCTACTATCTCGGTGATCGTCGGAAGCGCAATCTGACCGAAACCGTTCGCCATTGGCGCTCATACCTGCCGCATTTTCTGCCGTTGCCGCATCCCAGCCCGAGGAACCGGATATGGTTGAAAACGAACCCGTGGTTCGAGGAGGATGTGTTGCCATTTCTGCGTAACGTCGTCCGGCAACTGATCTTGCCGCGCTGAAGCATGCGCGGCGTTGTCCAGGTGCGCTTGCTATAATTCGCGACCTTTCCCTGCCCGATCATAGAAAGATGAAACTCATCGGATCACCCACCAGCCCATTTGTGCGCAAAGTGCGTATCGTGCTGGCTGACAAGCACATCGACTACGATTTCGTGATCGACCTGCCCGCCGAACCCAACACCAAGGTTCCGGAATTCAATCCGCTGGGCAAGATTCCGGTGCTCATCGACGATGGTGGAAACAGGATCTTCGATTCCAGCGTGATCGTTGAGTATCTCGATTCGTTTGCGCCTGCCAACCAGTTCATTCCGGAATCGCCACTGCTGCGAATTCAGGTCCGCCGCTGGGAGGCATTGGCGGACGGCATACTTGACGCCACGGTATTGATCGTCCAAGAGGGCAGACGGCCTCAGGAATTGCAGAGTGCAGCGTGGATAGACCGGCAACGCGGGAAGATCGCACGCGGGCTGGACGTTGCAGAGCGGGAACTCGGTGATCGCCGCTGGTGTGCTGGCGACGACTACAGTCTTGCCGACATTGCACTTGGCTGCACGCTCGGTTTTCTGGACTTCAGGTTCCAGGACTTGGAATGGCGCAGCTCGCATCCAAACCTTGCCAGGCATGCGCGGGAATTGTTCTCACGCAAGGCTTTCGAGGCGACTGTGCCGGCCTGACCGGCGGCGCGCGCGGAAATTACACAGACGCGTTTGCGGCACACATGCGTTCTTCAATCGGGATCGCGTGCTCGATGATGCCGCCACCAAGACAGACAGTGGATTCGTAAACTACCAGAGATTGGCCGGGCGTAACCGCCCATTGTGGTTCCGCGAATTCGACCTCGCACTGCGTTGAACTGATTCGGGCGATGGAACAGGGGGCATCTTTCTGCCTGTAGCGTGTTTTGGCGCCGAACACCCAATGCGTATGTGGCTGACGACCCGCTATCCAGGTCAGATCACCGGCAACCAGTGCGCCCGACAGCAGGGCCGGATGATCGTGGCCCTGGACCACAATCAGCGTGTTGGTGTCGGAGCGCTTGGTGGCAACATACCATGCCCCGCCTTGGCCGCCGATGCCCAGGCCCTGGCGTTGGCCGATGGTGTAATACATCAGACCCATGTGCCTGCCGACTTTTCGTCCGTCGGGGGTCAGCATGTCGCCGGGTTGCGTTGGCAGGTAGCGTGACAGGAAATCGCGGAAAGGGCGTTCACCGATAAAGCAGATCCCCGTGCTGTCTTTCTTGTCGAAGTTCGGCAGCCCAAGTTTTCTCGCCAGGGCGCGTACCTCCCGCTTGTACATGTCCCCGAGCGGAAACAGGGTCCTGGCGAGCTGTGCCTGGTTCAGCCGGTATAGAAAATAGCTCTGATCCTTGGTTCCGTCTTCGGCCTTGAGCAGCTGGAACTCGCCGTCGACCTCGCGTATCCGTGCATAGTGTCCGGTTGCGATCCGGTCCGCTCCGAGTCGCATGGCGTGATCGAGGAAAGCCTTGAACTTGATCTCGGCATTGCACAGCACATCGGGATTGGGTGTGCGGCCTGCCTGGTACTCCGACAGAAAATTGGCAAACACGCGATCCCGGTATTCGGCGGAAAAATTCACCGCTTCGACCTCGATCCCGATGACGTCTGCGACCGAAACGGCGTCTACCAGGTCTTGGCGCGATGAGCAGTACTCGTCGTCGTCATCGTCTTCCCAGTTCTTCATGAACAGGCCGATGACGTCATAGCCCTGTTGCTTCAGGAGCCACGCAGCAACGGACGAATCCACGCCACCGGACAGACCAACAATAACTTTCCCCCGGGCCATGTTTCAGTCGTAGTCGAAGAATATTTCCAGCGGGAACCGCCGTCCTTGCAGGTACGCTTCCATGCAGTCCACGACCAGTGGACTCCGATGGCGCGACTTGCTCTTGCGAATTTCTTCCGCACTCAGCCAAAGGGTGCGAACGATCCCGTCGTCGAGCGCGCGCGCAGGGTGATGCGTGCCGACATCTCCGGTGAATGCGAATCGAAGATAGGTCGCCTCGGTACCGGGTTTGCGCCAGCGATAGATGCCCAGCACATGCCGAGGATGAAAATCGTAAGCGGATTCTTCCAGAGTCTCGCGAACCACGCCTTGCACCAGGGATTCCCCGGGTTCGAGATGTCCGGCGGGCTGATTGAGCATCAGCCCG
>JBBDIL010000031.1:142633-162741 GCA_040880425.1 Burkholderiales bacterium
CAGCCCGCCGTCGGTTCGTTCCTCGACCAGCAGGAATTGCCCATCGCGTTCAATCACCGCGGCAACCGTGACATTCGGTTTCCAGACCATCAGGCAACCAGTTTCGGGAATAATCCGACCAGACCGCGGTAGATGAACTCGACTGCAATTGCCGCGATGATCAGCCCCATGATACGGGTAATGATGTTCATTCCGGTACGCCCAAGCGTGGCGAGAATCTTCTCGGCGCTGACCAGGGCGCCCCACACCGCTAAGGCCACTATTGCTGCCGGTGCCAGAAGAACAAGATCGTAAAGTGCCCCGGGCGAGTCATGGGTCGCAATGATCATGGATGTGATGGCACCGGGTCCCGCAAGCAAAGGTATTGCCAGCGGCACGATTGCAATGGCTTCCTTTTCAAGTGCTTCCTCTGCCTCGTCGGGTGTTTGCCGGATCCTGCTCTCCTTGGCTTGCAGCATGGAAATGGCGAGCAGCAGAAACAGAATTCCGCCACCGATCAGGAAAGATGGAATGCTGATCCCAAACAGGTCAAGGATTGCTGTGCCGACAAGCGCGGAGGCGGCAAGTACGCAGAATACTGTGATCGAAACGACTCTGGCAATTCGGCGCCGGCGTGTAGTTTCGAGCCCGGCGGTAGCCGCGAGAAAGATCGGAATCGCGGCCAGCGGGTCGACGATTGCGAGGAGGGCAACGGTTAGTTTGACTATTTCAGCCCAGTCCCACATCGCCTGGTGACATGATAAAAAAAACGGGGCTGTGCCCCGCCCAAATTCAGCCGAGGGAACGCCGGTTACTGATCTCGGCCCTTTTTCGTGTCCTGGTTTTCAGTCGACTGATCCTGAGGTTTCTTTGCCGGCGCAATCTTCGCACCGGATTGGCTCATGGCCGATGCGCCGGTATTCGGGGCGATTCCGGCGTTCGCAATCAAGGGCGTCGATGCCACCACCCAGGCAAGGATCATGGAAGCTGCCAATGTTTTCATTTTCTTCTCCTGTAGACATGACCTGAACCGGGCAAGGATAACGGCTGCCGCAAGATTGCGTCAATTACATCCTTGCAGGCGTGCGCTCCGCGCGGTTCATTGGCGCTCGTGTTCGATGACGTAGTCGTAGGCCGGCAGTGTAAGAAACTCGACGAAATCCTCGGCTAAAGTCAGCTCCTCGAACATTTTCGCGCCCTCTTCGTACTTGCCGGCGGCATAGCCTTTTTCTCCCAGCATCTCGCGAACCTTCTTGAGTTCCTGCGGAAGCAGTTCGCGAAACAGATCCCTGGTGACCTTTCGGCCGTCATCGAGTGTTCCGTGTGGGCTGCGGATCCAGTGCCAGATCTGCGCACGCGAGATCTCCGCGGTTGCAGCGTCTTCCATCAGGTTGAAAATAGGAACGCAGCCAGTGCCTGCCAGCCAGGCACCCATGTACTGGATGCCGATATTGATATTGGCTCTCAGGCCGGCCTCGGTGATCGGTCCGCGCGGCTCGAACTGCAGCAGATCTTTCGCAGAAATATTCACGTCGTCGCGTTGCTTGTGAATCTGATTTGGCGTGGTCATCGCCTTGTCGAAAGACTCCTTTGCAATGCTGACCAGACCGGGATGTGCGACCCAGGTCCCGTCGTGGCCGTCATTCGCCTCGCGCTCCTTGTCTGCGCGCACTTTGGCGATTGCCGCATCATTGGCTTTAGGGTCGTTCTTGATTGGAATCTGTGCCGCCATGCCGCCCATGGCAAAGGCGCCGCGCCGGTGGCAAGTTTTTATCAACAACAGCGAATAGGCCCGCATGAACGGGCTGGTCATGGTGACCAGATTGCGGTCTGCGAGAATGAAGTCCTTCTGGTTGCGGAACTTCTTTATGCAGCTGAAGATGTAGTCCCACCGCCCGCAGTTGAGGCCGGCAGAATGCTCACGCAGCTCGTACAGAATCTCGTCCATCTCGAAACTCGCCAGAACCGTTTCTATGAGGACGGTGGCCTTGACGGTGCCCTGAGGCACGCCTAGTTCCTTCTGCGAGAACACGAAAACATCGTTCCAAAGGCGTGCCTCGAGATGCGATTCCATTTTCGGCAGGTACAGATATATTCCAGAACCCTGCCGTACGCGTTCTTTTGCGTTATGGAAGAAATAGAGCCCGAAGTCGAGTAACGCGCCTGAGATCGGCTGTCCGTCAACCGCGACATGTTTCTCGTCCAGATGCCAGCCGCGCGGACGCACCAGAAGCGTCGCAATCTTGTCGGCGAGCCGATACTGTTTGCCTTCGGGACTTGCGAAGCTGATGGTTCTGCGCACCGCGTCGCGCATGTTGATCTGACCCTGCACCTGGTTGTCCCAGGTCGGCGTATTCGAATCCTCGAAATCTGCCATGTACATGCTGGCGCCCGAATTGAGCGCGTTGATCACCATCTTGCGGTCGGTCGGTCCGGTGATCTCGACCCTGCGGTCCTGGAGGTCAGCGGGAACCGGGGCAACCTTCCAGTCACCTTTGCGGATCTGCTCCGTTTCCGGGAGGAAATCCGGAAGCTTCCCGGCGTCAAGCGCTTTCTGCCGTTCGGCTCGGCGGGCCAGCAGCTCATGCCGTCTTGCATCGAAGTTCCGGTGCAGCTTGGCGAGGAAGGCCAGCGCATCCGATGAGATTACTTCGGCGTACTCCGGAACGTAGCGACCCGTGGTGTTCACGCCGGGTGGCGCCTGATACTTGCTCATTCGCATGTCCTCCAACGGTTTCACAATGCAACATATTGTTTTATTGAATGATAAATGCGAAACGCCGCAGCGGCAAGCGTTGTGCGCATGCCGCTGCGGCGAAAGGTGAAACAGAGGAATACGTACTAGGCGAACTGCTCTTCTTCGGTGGAGCCGCTCAGAGCCGTTACCGATGACTGCCCCGACTGCACGACTTGCATCACCTCATCGAAGTATCCAGTTCCGACTTCGCGCTGATGCTTGGTTGCGGTGTAGCCCTTCGTCTCGGCTGCGAATTCCGCCTGCTGCAGGCGGACATAGGCGGTCATCTGCTCGCGGGCATAGCCGTGAGCCAGTTCGAACATCGAGTGGTTCAGCGCATGGAATCCGGCCAGCGTGATGAACTGAAACTTGTAGCCCATGGCGCCGAGTTCGCGCTGAAACTTTGCGATCGACGCATCGTCGAGGTTTTTCTTCCAGTTGAAGGAGGGCGAGCAGTTATACGCCAACAGTTTGCCGGGAAAACGTTTGTGAATCGCCTCGGCGAATTGCCTGGCGAACTGCAGATCCGGCGTGCCGGTTTCGCACCAGATCAGGTCCGCATAGGGTGCATACGCGAGTCCACGCGAAACCGCCTGCTGAATTCCGTTCATCACCCGGTAGAAACCCTCCGTGGTGCGTTCGCCGGTACAGAAAGGTTTGTCGTTCTCGTCGATGTCAGAAGTCAACAGTGCGGCCGCTTCTGAGTCGGTGCGCGCGAACAGAACCGTGGGAACACCCATCAGGTCAGAGGCGAGACGCGCGGCCACGAGCTTCTGGACGACTTCCTGCGTCGGTACCAGCACCTTGCCGCCCATGTGGCCGCACTTCTTGGCTGAGGCCAACTGATCCTCGAAATGTACCCCGGCGGCGCCGGCGTCGATCATGGCCTTCATCAGCTCGAACGCATTCAGGGCGCCGCCGAACCCGGCTTCGGCGTCAGCGACGATCGGTGCGAACCAGTCTGTTTGATCCTTGCCTTCCGCGTGATGTAACTGGTCGGCGCGGATGAATGTGTTGTTGATGCTGCGGACGATAGCGGGGACGCTGTTTGCCGGGTAAAGCGACTGGTCCGGGTACATTTCGCCTGCCAGGTTGGCATCTGCGGCCACCTGCCAGCCGGACAGATAGATCGCTTTCAGTCCCGCGCGCACCTGCTGCATGGCCTGATTGCCTGTCAGCGCGCCCAGCGAGTTGACAAACGGCTCCTCGTTCAGCAACTTCCAGAGCTTGTCGGCTCCGCGCTGTGCGAGGGTGTGTTCGATTGCAACGGTTCCGCGAAGGCGATAGACATCTTCGGCTGAATAAGGACGGTCGATGCCACGCCAGCGGGGGTTGTCGGCCCAGTCTTTCTTGAGTTTCGCGATTTCGAGATCACGCTGCATTTCCTGTCTCCCGGTAATGTGAAAAAGCTGTTCGAATCGGTGGTCGCCTGTGCGCCAGAAACGGGTATTGGCACACGCGCCGAGCAATTCCGGCGGCGATAGCCTGGTACTGCAGGAAGCCAGAGATCCAATCTGGCGAACCGCGCGAAGGCGCTTGTATGCGTGACGCGCATGGACTCCGCCGGGAAGGGGTTGTCACCGGCGAAGGCAGACGCCAAAACCGTAACGGACACGATCATGCAGCGCAACATCCTTAGCTAAGGTAAAAACATCTTTAATTATCAATTCTGTACAAGTTGATGGGGCTGGCGATTCTGCATTGCGGAAAGATCTCTCACACCAGCGGCGGCCGGTGGTGCGCGCACCGCACACCCCTCTCAAGAGCAGGGAGCGCGGTTGTCCGATGCCGCGTATCGCCATGCCGGCGTTAGTACCGGATTCGCGTTGTAGAATCGCGACTCGCGTATTTCCCATGGTCGTCCATACGGAAATCGCACCTGCAGCTACAACCATTCGAACCGAACCGAGGCTCTCACTCCATGTATCAGCACATCAAAGTGCCGTCTTCCGGCAGCAAGATCACCGTAAACAAGGACTCTTCGCTCAATGTTCCCGACCAACCCATCATCCCCTTCATCGAAGGCGACGGTACCGGCGTCGATATCACGCCGGTCATGCGAAAGGTGGTCGATGCGGCGGTGGCGTCTGCCTATTCGGGCAAACGCAAGATTTCGTGGATGGAGATGTTCGCCGGCGAGAAGTCCTGCAGGGTGTACGGTGAGAACGTATGGCTGCCCGAGGAAACGCTGGAGGCTTCACGCGAGTTCGTGGTGTCGATCAAGGGGCCGCTCACAACGCCGGTGGGCGGCGGAATTCGGTCTATCAACGTTGCACTGCGTCAGGAACTCGACCTCTACGTATGCTTGCGGCCGGTACGCTATTTCAAGGGCGTTCCCAGTCCTCTGAAACATCCGGAAAAAACCGACATGGTAATTTTCCGCGAGAACTCCGAGGATATTTACGCCGGGATCGAATGGCAGGCGGAGACTGATGGTGCCCGCAAAGTGATCGATTTTCTGACCGGGGAAATGGGGGTCAGGAAGATACGTTTTCCGAAAACCTCCGGTATTGGCGTCAAGCCGGTGTCGCGGGAGGGCACGGAACGCTTGGTGCGCAAGGCGATCCAGTACGCGATCGCCAACAAGAGGCGTTCCGTCACGCTGGTGCACAAGGGCAATATCATGAAATTCACCGAAGGGGCATTCAGGGACTGGGGCTACGAACTGGCAAAGCGCGAATATGGTGCGGAACTACTCGACGGCGGGCCGTGGATGAAGCTTCCGGACGGCGTCGTGATCAAGGACGTGATCGCGGATGCGTTCCTGCAGCAGATCCTGCTGCGGCCGGATGAATACGATGTGATTGCCACGCTGAATCTGAATGGCGACTATGTTTCCGACGCGCTCGCCGCGCAGGTCGGCGGTATCGGCATTGCTCCGGGCGCGAATCTGTCCGACTCGGTTGCGATGTTCGAGGCAACTCATGGCACCGCACCAAAATACGCGGGCAAAGACTATGTGAACCCGGGATCGCTGATTCTTTCCGCTGAAATGATGCTGCGGCACATGGGGTGGGTGGAAGCGGCTGACCTGATCGTCAAATCCATGGAGGCTGCCATAAGCGACCGCGTGGTGACGTATGATTTTGCGCGGCTGATGGACGGGGCGAACCAGGTTTCCTGCTCGGGCTTCGGTGACGCGATGATCGAGCGCATGCGAGCGCAGGCTTAAGAGAACGCTACGCGAAAGCAGGCGACAAAAAAGCCCGCAATCTAAAATTGCGGGCTTTCCAGTTCCGGCCCGAATCGAGCTTCAGCTCGCGGCCTGGATGTTCGAGGCTTGTTTGCCCTTGGGACCTTGGGTCACTTCGAAGGAGACCTTTTGGCCCTCTTTCAGGGTCTTGAAGCCGTTCATCTGAATCGCGGAAAAATGCGCGAACAGATCCTCGCTGCCGTCGTCGGGCGTAATGAAGCCATAGCCCTTCGCGTCATTGAACCACTTCACCGTACCAGTTGCCATACACCCCTTCCCTGATCGTAAAACGCGGGCCGGACACCCGCCGGACGTTGTTTGAGTTTCAAAGTCCGCGTTATCGGCAAAACCGGTACAGCAGCAGCCTTGAAGCCAAACACCCGACTGCTTTTTAGGTCATTCCCCAGGCGAAGTCAAGTACGGCCCGCCGGCAAAAAGGCTGTCCATTCGGAGGCTTGGCGTCAAGCTGGGATTGTCCGGCGTTGCCGGGAATTGATGCTTGTAATTTCCGCGTTTATAAGCAAAATTAGTACTAGGTAACGGCAGGAACACGGCGAGACGGTGGGGATGGCGACAGGTACTCGCGACAACGCGCTTCTGGAGGCGGAAAAGGCCAAGGTAAAACCACCGAGTCTGTATAAGGTTTTACTCTTGAACGACGACTTCACGCCGATGGATTTCGTCGTTTCGGTTCTTCAGAAGTTTTTTTCGATGAGCAGAGAACAGGCGACGCTGATCATGCTCAAAGTACATAGAGAAGGGATGGGTGTGTGCGGCGTTTATCCGAAAGACGTTGCCGCCAGCAAGGTGGAACAGGTAATCTCCTTCTCGAGAGAGCACCAACATCCCCTGCAGTGTGTTATGGAAGAAACGTAGATGATTGCTCAGGAACTTGAAGTCAGCCTACACATGGCGTTCATGGAGGCGCGGCAGAAGCGGCACGAGTTCATCACCGTCGAACATCTGCTGTTGTCCATGCTGGACAATCCGTCAGCCTCCGAAGTATTGCGAGCGTGTGGTGCGAATATCGAGGAGCTGCGGAAGCTCCTCACCGATTTCATCAATGAGCACACACCGGTGGTGAGTGGGGAGGACGTCGATACCCAGCCTACACTGGGGTTTCAGCGCGTTATCCAGCGCGCCATCCTGCATGTCCAGTCCTCCGGCAAGAAGGAGGTGACTGGCGCCAACGTGCTGGTCGCGATCTTCGGCGAGAAGGATTCGCACGCGGTGTACTTCCTGCACCAGAAAGGCGTAACGCGCCTCGACGTGGTGAACTTCATCTCCCACGGCATTACCAAGGTGCCGCAGGCGGCCCCCGCCAAGCAGCAGCAGGAGGCGGATGCTGAAGGTGACCAGGAGCAGTCGGCCGGCGGCGCGCTGGAAACCTACACGATGAACCTGAACGCGCTGGCCATTGCCGGCAAGATCGACCCGCTGATCGGGCGTGATCGCGAGCTCGAGCGGGTTGTGCAGACGTTGTGCCGCCGCCGCAAGAACAATCCGTTGCTGGTCGGCGAAGCCGGTGTCGGCAAAACCGCCATCGCCGAGGGCCTGGCACGGCGGATCATCGAAGGCAGCGTGCCGGAGATTTTGGCGCGCTGCCAGGTCTATGCGCTGGATATGGGCGCGTTGCTGGCCGGCACCAAATATCGGGGAGACTTCGAGCAACGCCTCAAGGCGGTCTTGAAACAGTTGACTGACAACCCGAATGCCATCCTGTTTATCGACGAAATACACACATTGATCGGTGCCGGAGCTGCATCCGGCGGCACGCTGGACGCGTCCAACCTGCTCAAGCCGGCGCTGTCCTCCGGACAGCTGAAGTGCATCGGCGCCACCACCTATACGGAATACCGCGGCATATTCGAAAAAGATCACGCGCTTTCCCGTCGCTTCCAGAAAATCGACGTCACCGAGCCGTCAGTGAACGAGACGGTGGCGATTCTGCGAGGACTGAAGAGCCGCTTCGAGGCGCACCATGGAGTCAAGTACACCTTGAGCGCGCTGACCGCGGCGGCCGAACTCTCCGCACGGTTCATCAATGACCGGCACCTGCCAGACAAGGCAATCGACGTGATCGACGAAGCCGGCGCCGCCCAGCGCATCCAGCCGCGCTCGCGGCAGCGCCGGGTGATCGGCAAACACGAGATCGAGGAGATCATCGCCAAGATTGCGCGCGTGCCTGCGCAGAGCGTATCGTCCACGGATCGCAGCAAGCTGCAGACGCTGGATCGCGACCTCAAGGCGGTAGTGTTCGGTCAGGACCAGGCGATCGACGCACTGGCGGCTTCGATCAAGATGTCCCGCAGCGGCCTCGGCAATCCACAGAAACCGATCGGCTGCTTCCTGTTCAGCGGACCGACAGGGGTTGGCAAAACCGAGGTTGCGCGGCAGCTTGCCTATACCATGGGCGTGGAACTGGTCCGCTTCGACATGTCGGAGTACATGGAGCGGCACGCGGTCTCTCGCCTGATCGGCGCGCCGCCGGGATATGTCGGTTTCGACCAAGGCGGTCTGCTCACCGAGGCAATTACCAAGCATCCATACTCGGTACTGTTGCTCGACGAGATCGAAAAAGCGCACCCGGACATATTCAACATCCTGTTGCAGGTGATGGACCACGGCACGTTGACCGACAACAACGGCCGCAAGGCTGATTTCCGCAACACCGTGATCATCATGACTACCAATGCCGGTGCTGCGGAGTTGTCGAAAGTCTCGATCGGCTTCACGGCTTCCAAAGGCCCGGGCGACGAAATGGCGGAGATCAGGCGCATGTTTACGCCTGAGTTCCGCAACCGCCTGGATGCGACCATTTCCTTCGCTCCGCTGTCCTACGAAGTCATCATGCGGGTGGTGGACAAGTTTCTCATGCAGCTCGAAGAGCAGTTGCACGAGAAGAAGGTCGAGATCCAGTTCACGGAGATGCTCAAGGAGTATCTGGCAAAGAACGGCTTCGATCCGCTCATGGGTGCCAGGCCGATGTCCCGGCTGATCCAGGACCTGATTCGGCGCGCGCTGGCCGACGAGTTGCTGTTCGGGCGCCTGGTTGGCGGCGGCAAGGTCACTGTCGATGTCGATGCGGAAGGAAAGAGCAGTCTGCTGTTCGAGGCGGAAACCAAGCCTTCGAAACAGGAACGAAGCCAGGAGGCCGAGGACGTGACGACCTGAACCCAATCGGACGCAAACTGAGCCGGACCTTTCGGTCCGGCTTTTTTATTTTCCGGAATATCGAACTGAACGACGGTTATTAACAGCGGTCGTTGCAGAAACTACAATGACCTATCCGAGAGAGCAGGGTTGAAGCGGGGCGTTGTGCGCGGTAGTGTGTGCGGTCGGTACAGGGTGGACGATTTATCAGGAGGAGCTGCCGTGAAAAGAACAGGTCAGACGATCATTGCGGTCGCGATCGCCGCATTCATTCCAAATGCATTTTCAGAGCAGGACATCCAGGCGCGAAGCTGGGCGGCCACTTGCACAGGGTGTCACGGAACGAACGGAAACAGCGAGAGTGGAATCCCTGGCATTGCCGGGATGGAAAAGGCGCGGATCGTGGGTCTGATGCTCGAGTTCAAGAGTGGCAAGCGCCCTGCGACAGTCATGCATCAGCATGCGAAAGGCTACACGGACGAGCAGATCGAGAGGATCGCGGCGTTCTTCGCAGACCAGAAACGCCGCTGATGCCCAGCCGATTCTGAAGGGAGGAATCATGTCTTTGTCCAGAAGGGAATTTGTAAAGTGGCTTTCGGCGTCCGCGGCTGTCGCGGGCGCAGCCGGCTGCGCCAGCATATCCAGTCCTCGCACCAATGCCCGGGTGGTGGTGATCGGGGCAGGGTACGGGGGGGCCACGGCGGCGAAATACGTCCGCATGTGGTCGCCGGATATCGAGGTGACGCTGGTGGAGCGCGAAAGCCAGTTCATATCGTGTCCGCTCAGCAATCGGGTGTTGGCGGGGGTCATGCAGTTGAAGGACCTGACGCGTGACTACGGCAGGCTGCAGACCAACCATGGCGTCAAGCTAGTGCGTGACGAAGCGGTCGCGGTGGATCCTGTGTCCAGAGAGGTGCGGCTGGCGGGCGGCGCTACGCTCAAGTACGACCGCCTGGTTGTGTCGCCCGGAGTGGACCTGGTGTATGACAGTATCCCGGGATTGCACGAACCGGCAGCACGTGAGCGCGTGCTGCATGCCTGGAAGGCCGGGCCGCAGACCATTGCGTTGCGCGCGCAGCTCGAAAGCATGCGCGATGGCGGTGTCTACGCGATCACAGTGCCACGCTCGCCTTATCGGTGCCCGCCAGGACCTTATGAGCGCGCGTGCCAGGTTGCATACTATTTCAAGAACGCAAAGCCAAAATCAAAGGTTCTGATTCTGGATGCAAACTCCGATGTGCAATCCAAGAAAGGCCTGTTCATGAAGGCCTGGCAGGAGAGTTATCCCGGCATCGTGGAATATCGGCCGAACAGCGGACTGGTCGACGTCGACGTCGGCACGATGACGGCGAAGCTTGACTTCGAAGACGTGCGCGCCGACGTTCTGAACGTCGTGCCGCCTCAGCGGGCAGGACGCATCGCGCGGGAAGCCGGGTTGATCACTGCGAATGACCGCTGGTGCGAGGTGGATTTTCTGACCTACGAATCGGTTGCGGTCAAGAATATTCATGTGCTGGGCGACGCGGTCCAGGGCGCGCCGCAGATGCCGAAGTCCGGCCACATGGCAAACCAGCATGCGAAGGTCTGTGCTGCCGCCATTATTGCCCTTCTCCACGGCGAAGCACCCAATCCCGCGCCGATGGTGACCAATACCTGCTACAGCTTCGTCAGCGACCGAGAAGTCGTGCACGTCGCATCGGTGCACGCCTACGATCCGGAGCAGAAGACCATGCTGGTCGTCGAGGGCGCGAGCGGATTATCGCCAGGTCCCAGCGAACTGGAGGGGCGTTACGCCGAGTCCTGGGGTAGAAACATCTGGGACGACATGCTGGCCTGATCGGGCGCGACGATTACGGAGGAACGGGCGGCATTGCCGCCCGTTCCCATTCGCCCGCGTTCATCCGTGCAGCCGTAAGCACGGCAGCGCGGGTGGGTACTGCGGGACCGGTTGCGCTCCCGGTTTCGCACGCAAACCAGGAGGTTCAGGTAGCGACCGGCCGCGAACGCTCCGCCACCCATTCACTCCACGAACCCGGATACAGGCGCGAGCCCTGCATTCCGGCGATTTCCATTGCCAAAAGATTGTGGCAAGCGCTCACGCCTGAACCGCACTGATGCACGACGTTCCCGGCTGGCGTGCCGCCTGTTGCATGCGAAAAATCCGAACGCAACCGGTCAGGGGATTTGAATCGGCCGCTTGCATCCAGGTTGTCCCTGAAAAAGCGGTTGCGCGCGCCGGGTATGTGTCCGCCGACAGGGTCGATGGTCTCGTTCTGCCCATGGAAGCGGTCGTTGCTCCTGGCGTCGATGATCAGCATGTCCGGGCTGTTCAGATGCGCGAGCACCTGCTGGACATTTACCGAAACCGGCCGCAGGTTCGCAACGAATCGTGCCCGTGTGGGACGTGGGACCTCTTTCGTAACCGGATGACCGGCCTGCAGCCACTCGTCCCAGCCGCCATCGAGCACCGCTACGCGATCGTGTCCCAGCCATCGCAACATCCACCACAGGCGCGCGGCATAGACGCCGCCCGCGCTGTCGTAGCCAATGACCTGCGCATCGTTCGACACGCCCATTGTTTCCAACCAGTCCGCAAAGGTAGCGGGGTCGGGCAGCGGATGGCGACCGTTGGTGCCGGTTGGCGCCGAGGACAGGTCGCGGTCGAGATGCGCGAAGCGCGCGCCAGGCAGATGCGATTCAGCATAGGCGGTGGTTCCGAACTGCGGGTTGGTCAGCTCATGGCGGCAGTCGAACACCACGAACCCGGGGTCGTTCAGGTTCGCGGCAAGCTCGGCAACGGAGATCAGCGTGGTGAATGTCATTCGCGGTTCCTTCCTGGATTCATTGCAATACATGGGCGCGCGTATATTAACGTCCTCCCGCAGCGAGCGTGAACCGTGGACGGACAGCTGCCGGCCGCCTTGTGCGTGCGGAAGCGTCGCATCCACGTTGACCCTGGCGCCGCCCATAGGCTATGTTTAACCCCTTTTCGCAGTCTCGTCCCTCCTTGGCAGATGCCGAAATCCAAGAACGAAAAGCCGCTCAATTTCGAAGCCGCGCTGGCCGAGCTTGAGTCGATCGTCGCGGGCATGGAAGCAGGCGAGCTTCCGCTCGAACAATCGCTGGCAGCATACAAGCGCGGAGCCGAGCTGCTGCACTACTGCCAGTCGCAGTTGCAGCAAGCTCAACAGCAGGTCAAGCTGCTTGAGGCGGACACCCTGAAGAATTTCACCGGTGACGAAGACGCAGAAGGCTAGCTTCGACACCTGGATGCTGGATCGTCAGGGCCGCAACGAGCGGACTCTCGCCGCCGTGCTTCCCGCGGCGGAAGTGGCGCCAGGGCGCCTGCATGCGGCGATGCGTTATGCAGTCCTCGGCGGTGGCAAGCGCGTGCGTCCGCTGCTTGCTTATGCGGCGGGAGAGCTGGCGCAGGCTCGCGTCGAGCGAGCGGACATTGCGGCCGCTGCAGTGGAGCTGATACACGCCTACTCCCTGGTACATGATGATCTCCCCTGTATGGACGATGACGTGCTCCGGCGCGGAAAGCCTACCGTGCACGTGGAGTTCGACGAGGCAACCGCGCTGCTGGTGGGTGACGGTTTGCAGAGCCTCGCGTTCCAGATCCTGAGCGAGAATGTTCTCTGCGACGATCCGCGCATGCAGCTGGAGATGATCGAATTGTTTGCCCGGGCAGCTGGCTCGCGCGGCATGGCGGGCGGGCAGGCGATCGACCTCGCCAGTGTTGGCCGCTCGTTGACGGTTCCCGAGCTCGAGTTCATGCATGTACACAAGACCGGCGCACTGATTCGGGCATCCGTGCGGCTGGGTGCCGCCTGTGGCGCGGCATTGTCCGCGCATGAGCATCAGGCGCTGGACCGGTTCGGCAAATTCGTCGGACTGGCGTTTCAGGTCGTGGATGATGTGCTGGATGCGGAGTCCAGCACCGTTGCACTCGGCAAGACCGCGGGCAAGGATGCGAAGAACGAAAAGCCGACCTATGTCTCCACGCTGGGTCTGGAACGCGCCCGCGAGCTGGCGCTGGAACTGGGGCAAGATGCGCTTGCGGCACTGGATGTGCTGCCTGCGCATGGTGGACGGCTGCGTGAACTTGCGGAGTTCATCGTATCCAGAAAGTTCTGAGATTCCCGGACTTGCGGGGCGTCTCTGCTAATCTGTCCGAAACTCGATCCCTTTTTTGCTAACTAATATGTCTCATGTACGAGCTGCTCAACTCGATCGGTGATCCATCCCGGCTTCGTGCTCTCGAGCGCAAGCAGTTGCCGCAGCTTGCGCGGGAATTGCGGGCGTATCTCCTGGAGACGGTATCCACGACCGGCGGTCACCTGTCGTCCAACCTTGGCACCGTAGAGTTGACCATCGCGCTGCATTACGTATTCGACACACCCGCCGACAGGCTGATATGGGATGTCGGGCACCAGACCTATGCCCACAAGATTCTGACCGGACGCCGCGAGGCGATGGCGACGCTGAGAAAGTACGGAGGAATCGCCGGCTTTCCGCGGCGGGTGGAGAGCGAGTACGACACCTTCGGCACCGCGCACTCGAGCACTTCGATCAGTGCGGCGCTCGGCATGGCAGTCGCGTCGCAGCGCAAGGGGGAGGATCGGCGTGCGATCGCGGTCATCGGCGACGGTGCCATGACTGCGGGAATGGCGTTCGAAGCGTTGAACAACGCCGGCGCGATGGACGCGAACATCCTGGTCGTTCTGAACGACAACGACATGTCGATTTCGGAGAACGTTGGCGCGTTGAACAATTATCTGGCGCGCCTGATGTCGGGCCGGTTCTACGCGGCGGCCCGCAAGGCGAGCGAGAAGGTACTGGGCAGGGTTCCCTCGATGCTGGAGCTGGCGCGCCGGGCCGAGGAGCACATGAAGGGCATGGTCATGCCCGGAACGTTGTTCGAGGAATTCGGCTTCAATTACATCGGCCCCATCGACGGTCACGATCTGGACGTACTGGTGGCGACGCTTGCCAACCTGCGCAAGCTGGAAGGCCCGCAGTTCCTGCACGTCGTGACGCGCAAGGGGAAAGGGTACGAGGCGGCCGAGGACGATCCCATCCTGTACCACGGCGTGTCCAAGTTCGATCCGGGCGCAGGGATCGTACCCAAAGCGGGTGGCAAACTTGCCTATACGCAGGTGTTCGGCGACTGGCTGTGCGACATGGCCGCGCAGGACGACAGGCTGATCGGCATCACGCCCGCCATGCGCGAAGGCTCCGGCCTCGTGCGATTTTCGCAGGAGTATCCCGAGCGGTACTTCGATGTCGGCATTGCGGAGCAGCATGCGCTGACGTTTGCGGCCGGGCTTGCCTGCGAAGGGATGAAGCCTGTGGTGGCGATCTATTCGACTTTCCTGCAACGCGCCTACGATCAACTTATCCACGACATCTGCATTCAGAACCTGCCGGTGATGCTGGCGATCGATCGCGCCGGACTCGTCGGTGCCGACGGCCCGACGCATCACGGCAGCTTCGACCTGTCCTACCTGCGCTGCCTGCCGAATATGACGCTGATGGCGGCAAGTGACGAGAACGAGTGCCGGCAGATGCTTTACACCGCGTATCAGACCGAAGGGCCGGTGGCGGTGCGTTACCCGCGCGGGGCCGGCCCTGGGGTGCAGCCGCAGGCGGAAATGACCCGCCTGCCACTGGGCAAGGGCGAGGTTCGGAGCAAGGGTGCCGGAATCGCAATCCTGGCCTTCGGCGGCGTGCTCAAGGCCGCGATCGAAGCCGGGGCAACCCTTGGCGCCACGGTGGCGAACATGCGCTTCGTGAAACCGATCGACCGGGACCTGATCGTGGAATTGGCAGCCAGCCATGAGTGGCTAATAACCGTTGAGGAGAACGTGATCCTGGGCGGGGCGGGCAGCGCGGTGCTGGAAGTGCTGGAGCAGGAAGGCCTGCCGAAACGGGTGCTGCAGCTGGGGCTGCCGGATCGGTTTGTCGACCATGGCGACCCTGCGTTGTTGATCAAGGAATGCGGCCTGGACGCGGCAGGTATCCTTGCCAGCATCAGGGAAAAAGTAGTCGAGTAGTTTACTCAGGTATTCATGCCGTCTATAATCGTGGCGTTTGCCACGAAGGACCACGCGAATGAATTCTCCAGACACGTTCGTCATTCCGGACGTACAAAGCTCGGCCGACTCCCGCCAGCTGGCCATCGACAAAGTAGGCATCAAGGCCATCCGTCATCCCGTACGGGTCGCCGACAAGGCCGGTGGTGTGCAGCACACCATCGCCAGCTTCAACATGTACGTTGGCCTGCCGCACAACTTCAAGGGCACGCACATGTCGCGGTTCGTGGAGATCCTGAACGCGCGCGAACGCGAGATATCGGTGGAATCCTTCGAGTCCATGCTGCGCGAAATGGTGCAGCGCCTCGAGGCCGAGTTCGGGCACATCGAGATGACCTTCCCGTACTTCGTCGACAAGGCGGCCCCGGTGTCGGGCGTGAAGAGCCTGATGGACTACGAAATCACCTTTACCGGCGAAATCGATCACGGTGTCTACCGTTTCACCATGAAAGTGGTCGTGCCGGTGACCAGCCTGTGCCCCTGCTCGAAAGGGATCTCGGATTACGGCGCGCACAACCAGCGCTCGCATGTCACCATCAGCGCGCAGACCAACGCCTATGTGTGGATCGAGGAGCTGGTGAGGATTGCGGAGGAACAGGCGTCATGCGAACTGTTCGGCCTGCTCAAGCGGCCTGACGAGAAGTACGTCACCGAGCGCGCCTATGACAATCCCAAGTTCGTCGAGGACCTGGTGCGCGATATCGCTACCGCGCTCAACCGGGACTCGCGCATCGATGCCTACATCGTCGAATCAGAAAACTTTGAATCGATTCACAACCATTCCGCGTACGCGCTGATCGAAAAGCATAAAAAAGCCGGCGCAGTTGGATAAGCGCAGGCGGCTCCTCCCGGATGGTGGGCGAGAAGGGGTTGGGCGCCGCCTCAGAGAACCGAAAAGGCCGCAAGTTGCGGCCTTTTTCCTGCCTGGTTCCGTTAGCGTCCTCAGTAGCGGCGGATCAGCGTCAAATCGTCACCCTCGCGCACCATATCGAGCCGGCCGAGAAAGCTCATGCCGAGCAGAACCACGGGCATTTCGGCCCCGGTGTGCACCAACCCATCCACCCCGTGGAGCACGATGTCCCCCACGCGCACGCTGTCCAGCTTGACTCGATATACGGGGATGACGCCGTTCGCGGTCTGGGCGAATGTGCGCTCGCCCTGCAGATAGTTCACCCCGGCCCGCCTGGCGTCGGAAAGGCCCATCGATACCATGGATGCGCCGGTATCCACCATGAACCGCACGGTCGCCCCGTTGATGGCGCCGGTTGCCAGAAAGTGTCCTCGGGTATCGGAAACCAGCGTCAGGCTGGCGAGCGATGTGGATGACGCGTTGCTGGAAATCGCCTCGCCCAGTACCAGGCGCCGGCGCTCCCCCGCGATCTCGAAAATCGCGAACTCGCTATTGGCATTTACGAGTTTTACGTCGCCCGGCGCGGAATCGCCGTCGCGCATCGTGCGCGGCCTGCCGTTGTCGACGATGACCACCGCGGTACCTTGCGCAAGCCCGATCAGTTTGACATCGGTCGCCTGCGCCGCGTCTATGTGCATTCCGGACGTGAACCACAGAACGGCTGCTAGTGCGACAAGTTTTCGCATGACCGCCTCCATGAAACCCTTCGCTGCATACCGGCGTTCGTCTGCTGAGCGCACTTGGCAATTCTGCCACCTGTCGCCATCAGGATAGCGTGCCCGCGGGCCCGGTCGAGCCATCCTCTGGAAACGGCGCCGACCTTCAATCGCGAAAATTGTCGAACTGCAGCGGATAGTCGGTAACCGATTTCTTTACCAGTGTGATCACCTGCTGCAGATCGTCCCGCTTGCCGCCGGACACGCGCACCGCGTCGCCCTGTATCGCGGCCTGGACTTTCAGCTTGCTTTCTTTCACCAGTTTAACGATACGCTTTGCCAGATCCTGTTCAATCCCAACTCGTACCGTGATTGCCTGCCTGACCTTGTCGCCACCGGCTTTCTCGATGTTCTTGCGCACGAGGCAGCGCACATCCACTCCGCGCTTTGCCACCTTCGCGATCAACACGTCATAGACCTGGCCGAGCTTGAACTCGTCATCTGCATGCAGCGTCAGCAGTTTTTCGGCCTGTTCGACCCTTGAATCCGAGCCTTTGAAATCGAAACGATTGCCGATTTCCTTGTTGGCCTGATCGACCGCATTGCGCAGTTCGACCTGGTTGACTTCCGACACGATATCGAAGCTTGGCATGGGATCTCCTCCATTATTTCCGCAATCGGACCGTGAAGCACTGAATCGGCAGGCCCGTGGCATCGTCGAATTCGGCCGCCGCCTCGACCGCCTTGCGCGCGATCTGCGATGCGGACAGATTCTGCCGGTAGCTCACCCACATTGCCCCGAGCGCGTAATCGCTTCCGCTGCCATAGGCGTAGAAACGGGAAAATTCCTGTACTGTCCGATGTCCCGACACGCCGAACACGCCGTTCGCGTTGGCGATCAGAACGTCCATGCGCGAGGATTCCAGACCATCCTCCTTGTCCTCCTCGGGTAGCAGGAAATAGCGTTCCTTGAGTACTGTGTGCATGCGGTTCCAGCTCTTGAAGATCTCCACGGGAGTCCCAAGGTGCACTTCAGACGCAAACTCGGAAAAATAATCACGCAGGATCAGTTTGAAGGTCGCATTCCCGGTGACTGCCACGTAGCTGCCGCCCACCCGCAGAATCTTCTCGTTGTTGACGATGTACTCGGCGCTCTCCTTGCCCGAACCCCACTTGGTCAGCGTGTCCGCGGCTATGGCAGCAACGCCGCCTTTTTTTACCACTGCAATCGTAGTCATCTCAGGGCCGGGGTGAATACAACTCGTTGATTCTCCGGAACTTCGGATTCCGAAGCGTGGTGCGATGCGAAGCCCATTCTGCCCCGCCCGGAAGGCGGGGCAAAGGTGTTTCGGGCGGTCAGCGGCGGCCGCGCTTGGCCGCGATGCGCATGCGCAGGGCGTTCAGTTTGATGAAACCTTCGGCGTCCCGCTGGTCGTAGGCCCCGCGGTCGTCTTCGAAGGTGGCGATGGCGGAATCGAACAGCGAATCCTTCTTCGATGCGCGGCCAACGACGATCACGTTGCCCTTGTACAGCTTCACACGGACCTTGCCGTTCACCGCCTGCTGTGTATGGTCGATCAGCACCTGCAAGGCCTTGCGCTCCGGGCTCCACCAATAGCCGTTGTAAATCAGCGCAGCGTAGCGCGGCATCAGGTCGTCCTTCAGGTGCGCCACTTCGCGATCCAGCGTGATCGACTCGATTGCCCGGTGTGCTTTCAGCATGATGCTGCCGCCAGGCGTTTCGTAACACCCCCGCGACTTCATGCCGACGTAGCGGTTCTCCACCAGGTCGAGGCGGCCGATGCCATGCTTGCCGCCTAGCTTGTTCAGCGTCTCGAGCACCCTTGCCGGGCTCAGCTTCCTGCCGTTTACCGCGACGATGTCGCCTTTTGCATATTCGAGTTCGAGGTACTCCGGTTTCGCCGGAGCCTTCTCCGGCGAAACGCTCCAGCGCCACATCGATTCCTCCGGTTCGCGCATCGGGTCCTCGAGAATGCGGCCCTCGAAGGAGATGTGAAGCAGGTTGGCGTCCATGCTGTAGGGCGAGCCGCCTTTTTTCTTCATCTCGATCGGAATGCGGTGCTTGCGAGCATAGGCAAGCAGTTTCTCCCGAGAAAGGAGATCCCACTCGCGCCAGGGCGCGATGACTCGGATGTCGGGCGCGAGCGCGTAGTAACCGAGTTCGAAGCGGACCTGGTCGTTGCCCTTGCCGGTGGCGCCATGCGCGACCGCGTTCGCCTTCACTTTTCTGGCAATCTCGATTTGACGCTTCGCGATCAGGGGACGAGCGATCGAGGTGCCGAGCAGGTATTCACCCTCATAGATCGCGTTGGCGCGAAACATCGGGAACACGAAATCCCGGACGAATTCCTCGCGCAGGTCCTCGATGAAGATCTCCTTCACGCCCAGCAGCTTGGCCTTCTTGCGCGCGGGCTCGACTTCCCCGCCCTGGCCGATGTCGGCCGTGAATGTCACGACTTCGCAGCCGTAGGTGTCCTGCAGCCACTTGAGGATTACGGAGGTGTCCAGCCCGCCCGAGTAGGCGAGCACGACCTTGTTTACGGATTTCATGTGTCCCTGATACGTGTGGTTGGTTAAGTGAAAGAGTCAGATAGGACGTTGGCTGGTGCCCGATACGTACTCGCCGTTGCGCCATTGCCCTTCTAGTACCTCGCCGGTTGGTGCCCGATAAACGCCCCATCCGTCAGGCCGCCCGTCGCGCCATTCGCCTTCATAGCTGCCGCCGTCCGGGTCCTGGGCGGTGCCGCGGCCATGCTGTTTGCTCTGCTTCCATTCCCCGCTGTACCGTGCGCCATCGCGCGAAACGTAGGTACCCTCGCCTTCCGCATAGCCCGATTTCATCTGGCCCTCGTAGCGCTCTTCGAGGCGATCGCCGACATACCACTCGAGCACGCCTTCTCCGTCGGCAAACCCGTTCCTGCAGCCGCCGCTCCAGTCGACCCGTTCGTCCTTTTGTGGAATCGGGTTATGGATCTTGCAGCCGTTCTGGTCGGTAATGACGCTCTGTGCGTTTGCAGCCACGGTAAACGACAGGTAGGCTGCAGCAGCGAGGAGGGTGACGACACGTTTCGCAATCATGAATTTCTCCCTGGAGAAAGTAACTGAAAAGCCGCGATCGGCGGCCGCCTCCCCTTGACTGTATTCGACTCGATCGAAACTCTGTAATTCCCTGCCTGCCGTTCGCCCCTTTGTCGAATGCGCCAAAACCGCTTTCAAGTGTTCTATTCGGACGACACTCGGCTCAGCACGAGGAACTCCATCAATGCTTTCTGCGTATGCAGGCGGTTTTGGCTGCGGCCGCGCTGCGCGCTTAACTTGCTGCGCAAGTTAGCCTCCACCAAAACCGCTTTCAAGTGGTCTA
>JBBDIL010000031.1:162841-243807 GCA_040880425.1 Burkholderiales bacterium
GCCTCCACCAAAACCGCTTTCAAGTGGTCTATTCGGGTGAAACCCGCCCCAGCACTAAACACTCCATCAATGCTTTCTGCGTATGCGCGCGGTTTTGGCTGCGGCCGCGCTGTGCGCTTAACTTGCTGCGCAAGTTAGCCTCCACCAAAACCGCTTTCAAGTGGTCTATTCGGGTGAAACCCGCCCCAGCACGAGGAACTCCATCAATGCCTTTTGTGTATGCAAGCGGTTTTCAGCTTCGTCCCAGACGACGCTTTGCGGGCCGTCGATCACGCCGGCGGAAACCTCTTCGCCGCGATGCGCCGGCAGGCAGTGCATGAACAGCGCATCTGCTGCGGCTGCCTGCATCATTTCCTCGTCCACGCGCCAGTGTTCGAATGCCTTCCGGCGTTTGTTCGATTCTTCCTCGAACCCCATGCTGGTCCATACGTCCGTGGTTACCAGCTGCGCGCCTTTGGCCGCCTCCATCGGATCGGCAAAGCTTTCGAGGTGACTGGTGTCGTACATGCCGGCACGTTCCGGTTCGACTTCGTAGCCCGGCGGGGTGGATACATGCAGGTTGAAATCGAAGATTTCTGCGGCCTGCAGCCAGGTGTTGCATACGTTGTTCGAATCTCCGATCCAGGCCACGGTCTTGCCCTGGATCGCGCCGCGTTTCTCGATGTAGGTGTAAATGTCCGCCAGAATCTGGCAGGGATGGTACTCGTTGGTCAGGCCGTTGATGACGGGCACCCGGGAATGCGAGGCAAAGCGCTCTATCGTTTCCTGCTCGAAGGTGCGGATCATTACCAGGTCGCTCATGCGCGAAATGACCTGGGCGGCATCTTCCACCGGTTCGCCGCGGCCAAGCTGCGAGTCGCGCGTGTTGAGGAAGATCGCCGCGCCGCCCAGCTGCTGCATACCGGCTTCGAACGAAAGCCGGGTGCGGGTGGACTGCTTTTCGAAGATCATGACCAGAGTGCGGTCCTCCAGCGGCCAGTAGCGCTCGTAACGCTTGTAGCGCGACTTGATCCAGCCGGTCCGCTCAAAAAGGTACTCCAGTTCCTCGCGGGAGAAATCCTTCATCTGCAGAAAATGCCTGAGCTCGTGCATCGACCCCGTCCTCAGCCAGCCATGGCCGCTTCGGAGCCGATGAAGCCGCGAATCAGCCTGCCGACGCCGTCGATCACCTGCCGTGCTTCGTTGTCGCTCATGACCAGCGGAGGCAGCAGCCGCACCACGTTGTCTGCGGTGACGTTGATCAGCAGGCCGGCCTCCAGTGCCTGCTGCACCAGTTCCGCGCACGGCCGATCGAGCTCGATCCCGATCATCAGACCTTTGCCGCGAATTTCCCGGACGCCGGCAACGCCGTTCAGGTATTCGTGCAGCCCGCTGCGGATCAGTTCGCCCAGTGCGCCCGCACGCGCCAGCAGGCCATCCTCCTCGATGATCTGCAGAGTGGTTCGAGCTGCAACGCAGGCCAGCGGATTGCCGCCGAAGGTGGAGCCATGGTTTCCGGGCTTGAACGTTTCCGCCGCCGGCCCGCGTGCAAGGCAGGCACCCACCGGGAAGCCATTGGCCAGTCCCTTGGCCAGGGTGATCACGTCCGGCTGGATGCCGCTGTGCTGGATTGCAAACCACTTTCCGGTACGGCCCATGCCGGTTTGCACTTCGTCCAGCATCAGTAGCCAGTTGTTGCGGTCGCAGACTTCGCGCAACGCTTTGAAATAACCGTCGTCCGGCAGGTTGACGCCGCCTTCGCCCTGGATGGGTTCGACCAGCACCGCGACGATACTCGGATTTGCCCCGCGAACCTGGTTCAGTGCGGCGATGTCGCCGTAAGGCACCCGCACGAATCCGGTGAGCAACGGCTCGAATCCAGCCTGCACCTTGCGGCTGCCAGTGGCGGACAGAGTCGCCATGGTCCGTCCATGGAACGCCTTTTCCATGACCACGATCACCGGCGTCTCGATGTCCTGCTGATGCCCGTGCAGCCGCGCGAGTTTGATCGCTGCCTCGTTTGCTTCGCAGCCGGAATTGCAGAAAAAAACCCGATCCATCCCCGAGATACCGCAGAGATGATCCGCCAGCGCTTCCTGCTCCGGTATCCGGTAGAGATTCGATGCGTGGATCAGTCGCCCGGCCTGCTCGCAGATTGCGCTCGTGAGCTTCGGATGCGCATGCCCAAGGCCGGAAACCGCGATCCCGCACAGCGCGTCCAGATAGCGCTTGCCGTTCGTGTCCCACAGCCACGCGCCTTCGCCGCGCGAAAACGCGATTGGTTGACGCCCGTAGGTGTCCATCAGATGCTGCATTTGAAACCTCGAATACGAAACACCAAAAAAACACACGGCGGCAAGATTGCCGCCGTGTCATTGTCGGTTCTATAGGGAGCCGTTAGACGCATATTTAGCGGAATCGCGCCCCGGATGCAACCTCAGTACGGTTACCCGAGCGGCCTGAGTTTCTTCTCTTCGTCAGCCGTCAGCACGCGCAGGCAGGGCAGGTAACCATCGTAGACGATCCCGTGCATTTCTACCCGTTTCTGGCTGCGCAGCAACCCGGAAAGGTAATACAGAACCTCCTCGGTGATTACCTGCCCCGGCACCAGTACCGGGATGCCGGGCGGGTAGGGCACGATCTGGTCTGCGGATACCCTTCCGAGCAGGCCCTTGTTCAGCTTGTCCTGCTCGTCGACCAGTTCGACCATCTCGGCGCCGCAATAGAATGCATCGCGCGGCAGGCAGCGCAGTTCGGTGAATTCGGGAATATCCAGCGTCTTGTACAGCCGCCGCTGCACGCGGCCTTCGCGTGCGATGCGCATCAGCGCGTCGTAGAGGCGCGAAACCTTCGAGCGCGTGGTGCCGATGGTCAACAGCAGAGACAGCGTGTTGAATGTGGATTTCTCCACCTGAATGTTGTAACGCTCGAACAGCTCCTTTTGCAGATCGTCCACCGTGTAGCCGCAAGCCGAAATATCCACTGTGACCTTGGTCGGGTCGAGACGGATATTGTCGCCTTTCACTTCTTCCGGAAGCAGGTCGTCCAGCTCCAGCACGCGGAATACCCCCGTGGAGTTGATCTGTCCGCGCAATTCGTGCGCCAGTTCGAGCGTGCGCGAGAGCAGCTTGTAGCCCTCCGTCACCGCCTGCTTGCGGGCCACGTCGAGGCTCGCAATCATGCTGTACTGCGGGCTGGTCGACGTGTGCATGTTGAAGTTCTCCCGGAAGATATGCTCGTTGAAATCCGGATCGTTGACGTGAATCATCGACGCCTGCGAAAAGGCTGAGAGAATCTTGTGCGTCGACTGCGTGGCGTAATCGGCGCCGGACTCCAGCGCGGTCGGCCGGAAGTGCGGATGGAAGCGCGCAAAGCCGTACCAGGCTTCGTCGATGATGACTTTGATCTTCTTCGCATGCGCCGCTTCTATGATCGGCGCCAGGTCGTAGCGCAGCCCGTCATAGGTGCACGAAGTGAGAATCAGCGCCTCGGCATCCGGGTGTTCTTCGATCGCCTTGAAGATGGTGGCTTTGGGTACCGGTCCGAAAACGCCGTACTTCCGGTTCACCGATGAGTTCAGGTAGATCGGATGTGCGCCCGACAGCACGACGCCGTGGTGTACGGACTTGTGGCAGTTACGATCCAGCAGCAGCTTTTCGCCGGGCGCCAGCAATGTCTGGAAGATCACCTTGTTGCCGGTGGAGGTGCCGTTGGTGGCGAAGAAGGTGCGGCGCGCACCGAATGCCTTGGCCGCGAGCTTCTGCGCCTCGGCGATCACGCCGGTCGGATCCATCAGCGAGTCCAGCATCGGCACCGAAACCGACAGGTCGGCATCGAAGATATGCTCGCCCATGAACTCGTGAAAATCGGACACCCAGGGGCTGTCGCGCAGGCTGTCTCCGGAAGAGTGTCCCGGCGTGTGCCAGGCGTCCTTCGCCATCAGCACGTAACTTTTCAGCGCGTCGTAGAAGGGCGTGTCGGCCTTCTCCTGCAGCTGTGCATTGAGAATCCGGTACATCCCCCGGTAGTCGCGCTCACCGCGGTAGAAGTAGCCGTCGACCGCCTCGGAGAACAGGGCGTCCACCACTTCGTCCTCCTGGTCCTGCGCGATCAGCACGTAAATGTCCAGCTCCGGCCGAAAACGGGTGATCTTCTGCACCAGTTCGAGGGCCGATATCTGCAGTCCGCGCGAGCCGTTGCCCTCGTTTTTCAGGGAGTACAGCGTGTCGTCGACGATGACTGCCTGCAGGTCGCCATCGGTTTCGATCGCGTGCATCGCCTCCTTGGCGGTGGTGACACCGGTGAAGGTGATGCCGAGCGGGTTCTCGAGGCTTTTTGCGGCCGCGTTCAATCCCTTGACGAATTCCTTCAGGACCAGAGATTCGTCGTTGACCACCAGGATCCGGCTTACCGGCTTGCGCATAATTTCCTCAGCCTGTTCAGGTTGTACTGCCTGCGCGGCCCTGCGGCGCCGCCGGCGATGCTGCATTGCAAAAAACTTGTTAGACTGGACGCAAATTCCCAAGCGCCCACATGTCAACAACCCCCGAGGAGATCGTAATCGTCGGTATCACCGAGTCCGGCAAGCCTTTTCGGCCGAGTGACTGGGCAGAACGGCTGTGTGGATGCATGTCGGTTTTCGGAGAGAACCAGCGCATTGCCTATTCTCCGATGTTGAAGCCGGTGCTGGTGGAAGGCGTGAAGTGCGTGGTGATCGATTGCCGGCTGGAGGAGATCAATCCGATCGCCTTTTCCTTTCTCATGTCCTTTGCACGGGACAACGAGTTGCGCCTCAGGAAAGGCCGGCAGGCGCCTCGCATGGCGGAATCCCGATTCGTTCTGGAAACGAAAAGCCCGCAGTCATAGCTGCGGGCCTGTCTTGCCGGGTGCACGTTCGGGTGAACGCTCAGCCCATCGATTTGATTGCCGCCGACAACCGGCTCTTGGTGCGCGCGGCGGTATTCTTGTGCACGATTCTTTTGTCCGCGATCGAGTCGATGCGGCCCTGCGAAGCGCGGAACCGGTCGGTCGCAGCCTGCTTGTCGCCCGCCGCGATTGACTTGCGCACCTGCTTGACCATGGTGCGCAGTTCGGAGCGCAGTGCGGTGTTGTGCTGGCGCTGTTGCTCCGACTGGCGAGCCCGCTTTTTCGCGGATGCGATATTTGCCATGCGCGTTTCCTTTGAGGTAAGCCGCTGAAAAAAGTGCGGTATGTTACCGCCTGAGAGGCCCGGCCGCAACCCGTCCGATGTTCGCGGGAAAGGCCTCGCGGGCAGGCAAGCCGGCAACAGGACAGTCAACGACCGGATGGTCGTGGCTCTTCGCGCTGCCGGCGTCCCGGCCGAGCCGTTCGATACAATGCCCTCGGCCCAAACACAACCAACAACATGAATCTTCTCAAGGCTCTGGCTACCGTTAGCAGCATGACGCTGGTGTCGCGGATCCTCGGCTTCGTGCGCGACGTGGTCATTGCCAGGGCCTTTGGCGCCGGCCTCTACACCGATGCGTTCTTCGTCGCCTTCAGGCTCCCCAATCTGCTGCGGCGGCTGTTCGCCGAGGGCGCGTTCTCCCAGGCTTTCGTTCCTGTCCTGGGGGAGTACCGCGCGAGCAAAGGCGAGGAGGCGACCCGCCTGCTGATCGACCGGGTGGCCACGCTGCTGGCGGCCGCGTTGGTGGTGGTTTCGCTGATCGGCGTGATTGCAGCACCCGTCATCATCCTGGTGAGCGCGCCGGGCTTTTCCGCGCACCCGGACAAGTTCTCGATCACGGTCGATCTGCTGCGCATCACCTTTCCCTACATCCTGTTCATTTCTCTGACTTCGCTGGCCGGCGGCATCCTCAACACCTGGAGCCGGTTTTCGGTGCCGGCGCTCACGCCGGCACTGCTGAATGGTTCGTTTATCGTCTTCGCGCTGTGGCTGGCGCCTTATTTCGACCCACCGGTGAAGGCTCTCGCCTGGGCGGTGTTTGCCGGCGGGGTGCTGCAACTGGCGTTCCAGCTGCCGTTCCTGTGGAAGATCCGCATGCTGCCGCGGATCGTGTGGGCGCCGCGTGACCCCGGGGTGACGCGCATCCTGACACTGATGGGTCCGGCCGTGTTCGGGGTATCGGTGGGGCAGATCAGCCTGCTGATCAACACCATCTTTGCGTCCTTCCTGGTGACCGGCAGCGTGTCGTGGCTGTATTACGCGGATCGGCTGATGGAATTTCCGACCGGACTGCTGGGTGTCGCTCTCGGTACCATCCTGCTGCCCAGCCTGACACGCAGTTTCGCGGAGAAGACCACTGCCGAGTACTCGAAGCTGCTCGACTGGGGCCTGCGCCTGACGCTGCTGCTGGCCGCGCCGTGCGCGGTCGCGCTCGCGGTGCTGGCCGTGCCGCTGGTTGCCACCCTGTTCAGGCACGGGGAATTCGGTGCCACGGATGTGCTGATGACGCGGCAGGCACTGGTTGCCTACAGCCTCGGCCTGCTGGCGCTGATCCTGGTCAAGGTGCTCGCACCCGGCTTCTACGCACGGCAGAACATCAAGACGCCGGTGAAGATCGCGGTGATCACCTTGTTCGCGACCCAGGCCATGAACCTGGTCTTCATTTGGCCGTTCAAGCATGCCGGCCTTGCGCTGTCGATCGCCCTCGCCGCCTGGCTGAACGCCGGGCTGCTGTTTTGGAAACTGCGCCAGCACGCGGTGTACGCGCCGCAGCCCGGCTGGGCGGGATTCCTGTTGCGCGTGTTGCTGGCGCTGATCGCCATGGCTGGCGTGCTCGGATGGGCGATGGGCGCAACTGAATTCTGGCTGGAGAGCGGCACGCTGGAGCGCGTCGCGCGTCTGGCCTGGGTGATCGCCGCGGGCGGCGGGACCTACTTCGCTGTGCTGTTCGCGCTGGGATTTCGCCTGATGGATTTCAGCAAGCGGGTGGCTTAGGAGCAGAAAAGTTTCCCGGGCTGACTCAGCCCCTGCCGTGCATCGCCGCGTCCACGACCTCGCGGGTGAGATGGGGCGCGAACATCTCGATGAAGTCGTACATGTACCCCCGCAGGTAGCTGTTGCGGCGGATGCCGATGCGGGTGGTGCTGGCTTCGAACAGATGGCTGGCGTCGATCGCCCGCACGTTCAAGTCGCGTTTCGGGTCATAGGCCATCATCGCCACGATGCCGATGCCCAGGCCCAGTTCCACGTAGGTCTTGATGACGTCGGCGTCGATCGCGGTCAGCACCACGTTCGGCGTGAGGCCTTTGCTCGAGAAAGCCTCGTTTATCCGCGAGCGGCCGGTGAACGCGAAATCGTAGGTGATGATCGGATACTTTGCGACCGCCTCCAGCGTCAGCTTTCTGCTCTTCAGCAGCGCATGTCCCGGCGGGGTGAGTACGGCGCGGTTCCATTCGTAGCAGGGCAGCATGGCCAGGTCTTCGTACAGCTCGATGGCTTCGGTGGCGATGGCGAAGTCGGCTTCGCCCGAGGTCGTCAGCTCGGAGATCTGGGTCGGGCTGCCCTGATGCAGGGACAGCTTGACGTTGGGGTAGCGCGAGCGAAAACGTGCGATCACCGGCGGCAGCGCATAGCGCGCCTGGGTGTGCGTGGTGGCGATCGCCAGCCGCCCGGTGTCCTCGTGGGTGAATTCCTCGCTGACCTGGCGCAGGCTGTCGACATCGGACAGCACGCGCTGCGCCAGTTCCAGGATCAGGCGCCCCGGTTCAGTAACCGCCACCACGCGCTTGCCCCGGCGCACGAAGATCTCGACCCCGAGTTCGTCCTCCAGGCTCTTGATCTGCTTGCTGATCCCGGGCTGCGAGGTGTGCAGGGCATCGGCAGCCTGAGAGAGATTCAGGTTCTGGCGCGCGACCTCGCGGATGTAACGCAGCTGCTGCAGCTTCACGTGAAAATGCCCCTTGGTTATTAAGCGACTGGCGCTTATTCTACGACTGTCGGCTTTTTGCTGCGAATGCCTCCACCGCCACCCACGAGTGCCGGCACAAGCGGTCGGCAAGCAGTCGGATAGCGGCTAAAATCGCCGTTTTTTCTTTGACTTGTCGGATCCACAAGTGCAGGTTCTTCGCAGCGTCCCGGCGCAGGCAGATCGTCCACTGGCGTTGACCATCGGCAATTTCGATGGCGTTCACCTTGGCCATCGGGCCATGCTGGCGCGGCTGTGCGAGGCCGCCAACGCACGCCGATTGCCCGCGGCCGTGATGATGTTCGAGCCACAGCCGCAGGAGTTTTTTGCGCCCGATCAGGCTCCGGCGCGATTGACGAGCCTGCGGGAAAAGCTCGAACTGCTCGCCGGGACCGGGATCGATCGGGTACATGTCTGCCGCTTCGATTACCGGCTGGCGCAGTTGCCGGCGGAGGCATTCGTCGAGCGCTTCCTGCATGAGGGACTTGGCGTGCGCTGGCTGCTGGTGGGCGACGATTTTCGTTTCGGCGCGCGGCGCGGCGGCTCGCTCGATCTGCTGAAGCGTCTGGCGCCGCGTTTCGGCTTCGAGGTCGAGGCGATGGCCAGCGTGATGCAGGGTGCGGAACGGGTGTCCAGCACTGCGGTGCGCGCTCGGCTGGAAGCGGGCGACCTGGATGGTGCGCAGCGGCTGCTTGGCCGGCCGTACGAAATATCCGGTCGCGTGGTGCGCGGCGACAGCCTCGGCGCCAGGCTTGGCTACCCCACGGCGAACGTCGAGCTCAAGCGACTTAAGGCGCCGCTGTCGGGAATTTTCGTGGTCGAGGCGGACGGTATCGGTCCACAGTCTTTGCCGGGCGTGGCCAGCCTCGGCGTGCGTCCGACCGTGAAAGAACGCGGACAGCCGACTCTCGAAGTGCATTTGTTCGACTTCGACCAGCGCATCTACGGGCGCAGGATCACGGTGCGTTTCCTGCAGAAACTGCGCGACGAGGAAAAGTACGCCGACGTCGACGCGCTCGTGGCCCAGATCGCGCGCGATGCGGCCGCGGCGAGAGAATACTTCCTCACCGCAAAGCCGCAGAGTGCGCAAAGAACATCATGATTCCTGCCGAGAACGAAGCGGAATTTCTGAATCGTCTGAGCAATGATGTTATCGGCGCCGCCATTGAGACTCACAGGCATCTCGGACCAGGGCTGCTGGAATCGGTTTACGAGGCGTGTCTGCTGTGGGAACTGCGGCAGAAAGGCTTGGGAGTCGAGGCGCAGGTGCCGATCCCGATTCGATACAAGGGACTCGCGATCGAGGATGGTTTGCGTATTGATTTGCTGGTCGAACAGATGTTGATACTGGAATTGAAGTCAGTTGAAAGATTGCTGCCCATTCATACCGCGCAGGCTCTGACGTATCTGAAGATGACCGGGCTGAAAATGGCTCTCGTGCTCAATTTCAATGTTGCATTGATGCGAACCGGGATCAAACGGGTTGTGCACGAACTTTGAATTTATGTTTTCTCTCTGCGCTCTTTGCGCCTTTGCGGTGAAAGTTATTTCCAATGGCTGACTACAAGAAAACCCTGAATCTTCCCGATACCGCGTTCCCGATGCGCGGCGACCTGGCCAGGCGCGAGCCGGGCTGGGTGCAGCAATGGCAGCAGGAAAAGCTCTACGAACGTATCCGGGAGGCGTCGAAAGGGCGGCCGAAGTTCGTGCTGCACGATGGCCCGCCGTATGCGAACGGCGATATCCATATCGGCCACGCGGTGAACAAGATCCTCAAGGACATCGTCGTCAAGTCGAAGACGCTCGCCGGCTTCGACGCGCCCTACGTCCCGGGCTGGGATTGCCACGGGCTGCCGATCGAGCACCAGGTGGAGAAGACGCACGGCAAGAACATTCCGCCCGCGCAGTTCCGCAAGCTGTGCCGCGATTTCGCCGCCGAGCAGATCGAACGGCAGAAGAAGGACTTCATCCGCCTGGGCGTGCTGGGGGACTGGCAGAACCCGTATCGCACCATGGATTTCCGCACCGAGGCAGACATCATCCGCTCGCTCGGCCGCATCTGGCGGCGAGGCTATCTCTACCGGGGCGCGAAGCCGGTGCACTGGTGCATGGACTGCCGCTCCGCGCTGGCGGAAGCCGAGGTCGAATACGAAGACCGTACCTCGCCTGCGGTCGACGTCGCATTCCGCTTTGCGGATAACCGCGCGCTTGCGAAAGCGCTCGGGTTTTCCCATATCTACGAGCCGGTCTACGCGATCATCTGGACCACCACGCCGTGGACGCTGCCCGCCAACCAGGGCGTGGCGGTGCATCCCGAGCTGGATTACGTGCTGGTGCGTTTCGAGGCGGGATTGTTCCTGCTGGCCAAGGATCTTGCCGACGGGTGCATGGATGGCTATGGGATTGCGGAACGTACGGTAGTCGGGGAGTTCAAGGGCGCTGCGCTCGAGCACCTGATGCTCGAGCATCCGTTCTACGCGCGCGAAGTGCCGATCGTGCTCGGTGAGCACGTGACCACCGAATCGGGTACTGGCCTGGTACACACCGCGCCTGCGCATGGCATCGAGGACTTCGAGGTCGGTTCCCGTTATGGCCTGCCGGTGGACAATCCGGTGGACGACGACGGCCGTTTCTTCGACAGCATGCCGCTGGTTGCCGGGCTGTCGGTGTGGAAGGCGAACCCGGTCATCATCGAGGCGCTCAAGGAGCAGCAGAAACTGGTGCGGGTGGAAGACTACCGGCACAGTTATCCAGTGTGCTGGCGCCACAAATCACCGATCATTTTTCGCGCCACACGCCAGTGGTTCATCGGCATGCAACACGTCGGCAAAGAGCCGCTTCGCGAAGTTGCCGGGCGTGCGGTGAATGCCACCGCCTTTTATCCGAGCTGGGGCCGCGCGCGACTGGAAGCGATGATCGCAAATCGTCCGGACTGGTGCGTGTCGCGGCAACGCAGCTGGGGCACACCGATGTCGATGTTCGTGCATCGCGAAACCGGCGAACCGCACCCGCGTACCGAGGAGTTGTTCGAAGCGGTAGCGAAGCGGGTCGAGCAGCAGGGCATAGAAGCCTGGTTTGCGCTGACCGAGGAAGAATTGCTCGGCGAGGACGCGAAAACCTATCGCAAGGCGCCGGACACGCTCGACGTGTGGTTCGACTCCGGCACCACCCACGTATCGGTGCTGGAGCGACGCGAGGAGCTTGCCAAGCCGGCCGACCTCTACCTGGAAGGCTCGGACCAGCATCGGGGCTGGTTCCAGTCTTCGCTGCTGACCGGTTGTGCGATCGACGGGCGGGCGCCTTACCGCGGGCTGCTCACGCACGGTTTCGTGGTGGCTGGCGACGGGCGCAAGATGTCCAAATCGCTCGGCAACGTGATCGCGCCGCAGAAAGTCATGGATACGCTCGGCGCCGACATCCTGCGCCTGTGGGTGGCGGCCACCGATTATTCCGGCGAGTTGTCGATCTCGGACGAGATCCTCAAGCGTGTGGTGGAGAGCTATCGCCGCATTCGCAACACCCTGCGTTTTCTTCTGGCCAATAGCGACGATTTCGATCCGAAATCGGATTTGCTGCCGCCGCAGGAATGGCTCGAGATCGACCGCTACGCGCTGCAGATGACCGCGCGGCTGCAGCAACAGGTAGCCGCAGACTATGAAAGTTTCGAATTCCACCTGGTCGTGCAGAAACTGCAGACGTTCTGCTCCGAGGATCTGGGCGGTTTTTACCTCGATATTCTCAAGGATCGTCTCTACACCACCGGCAAGGCCTCGAGACCGCGACGCGCGGCGCAAAGCGCGCTGTATCACATCGCGCACAGCCTGCTGCGCCTGATGGCGCCGATGCTTTCGTTCACTGCAGAGGAAGCATGGCCGGTGTTGACCCGGAGGTCCGGCGACAGCGTGCTGCTGCATACCTGGTACGCCTTCCCGGATGCGGGCACCGATTTGCTGCAGAAATGGGATGCGCTGCGTGCAAGCCGCGCCGAAGTGCAGAAGCGGCTGGAGGAATCGCGGGCGACAGGCGCAATCGGTTCCTCGCTGCAGGCGGAGGTCGAGATTGCGGCGGCAGACGAGCGCTACGACCGGCTGGCATCACTGGGCAACGATCTGCGCTTCGTGCTGATCACCTCGCAGGCGAAGGTTGTCCGCGCCCCTTCTGCCGATGCCGAGCGCATCAATGTGTCGCCGTCGCCGCACGCGAAATGCGAGCGTTGCTGGCACTACCGGGCCGACGTCGGCCACGATCCCGAGCACCCGGAATTGTGCGCGCGCTGCACGGAGAACCTGTTCGGCGGCGGCGAGCCGCGGACGTATGCCTAGGGTCGCGCTGTGGCTGGGTATCAGCGCACTGATCGTGGTTCTGGACCAGGCCACCAAGTACGCAATGGTGCAACTGCTGTCTCCGGGCGACCGAATCGCGCTGCTGCCGTTCTTCAGCCTGGTGCTGACTTACAACCCGGGCGCAGCATTCAGTTTCCTGGCGTCCGCGTCAGGCTGGCAGCGGTACTTTTTCGTGGTGCTCGCGCTGGCGGTATCTGCTCTGCTGGTGTGGATGATTGTCAAGAACCAGCAGGATCGTTTCCTGTGCCTCGCTCTTGCGCTGGTGCTTGGCGGCGCGATCGGCAATGTCATAGACCGGGTTGCGATCGGCGCGGTGGTGGATTTCGTCCTGTTGCACTGGCGGCACTATCATTGGCCGGCGTTCAACGTCGCCGATTCCAGCATCACCGTCGGTGCCGCCCTGCTGATCTGGGACGGCTTCGTGCGCTCGCGGGGCAGCAGCGAGCCCGGAGCGACCTGAATCGTGCCTGGCGGTAAGAAGAGCGAAACACACAACACGCCGCGCAGCGGCTTGTTGCGACGAAGGCTCACGTTTGCGCGGCAAACGTTATGCCGTAGTCAAAGGCACGAAGACACCCGAAAACAGGGTTCTCAACCATTGCGGCGCGTATGACCCTGGCAGCAGCGCCGCGCTCTTGCGGTAAAGGTGCCACTGTTTTCTGACATTCTGTGCCATCTATGAATTCACGACTGTTCGCAGGTCTATCGCCTGGCCTTTCTTCGTGTCTTCGTGTCTTCGTGCCTTCGTGTTTCGCTTTTACGTCGGACCGGCTTGATGTTACCGGTCGTCGGGCGGTTAAAATACGCATATGAAAGTCCTGCTCGCCAATCCCCGCGGCTTCTGCGCCGGCGTCGACCGCGCGATCGACATCGTCGAACGCGCGCTGACACTGCACGGCGCGCCGATCTATGTGCGTCACGAAGTGGTGCACAACAAGTACGTGGTCGACGACCTGCGCGGCAAGGGTGCGATCTTCGTCGAAGAATTGACCGAGGTGCCCGCAGGGGCAACCGTTGTGTTCAGCGCGCACGGGGTTTCCCAGGCGGTGCGGCGCGAAGCCGAGGCGCGTCACCTGAAAGTGTTCGACGCGACCTGTCCGCTGGTCACCAAGGTGCATGTCGCCGTGTCGAAAAAGCACAACCAGGGTCGCGAGATTGTCATGATCGGGCATGCCGGGCACCCCGAGGTGGAGGGCACGATGGGGCAGGCATCTGCCGGCATGTATCTGGTGGAATCGGTTGCGGATGTCGAGCGGCTGGAGGTTGCGGATCCGGACAACCTCGCTTTCGTGACGCAGACCACGCTCTCGGTCGACGACGCCCGCGCCGTGGTAGAAGCCTTGAAGAAGCGGTTTCCGAATATCGTCGGGCCTCGGAAAGACGATATCTGCTATGCCACCCAGAACCGCCAGGATGCGGTGAAGTCGCTGGCGCAGCACTGCGACGTGGTCATCGTGGTGGGCTCGCCGAACAGTTCCAACTCCAACCGGCTGCGCGAAGTGGCCGCCAAGGTTGGCGTGGCGGCCTACATGGTGGACAGGCCGGAAGATCTCGACCCTGTTTGGGTTGCCGGCGCGGGGACAGTCGGCGTGACGGCGGGCGCGTCCGCCCCCGACGTGCTGGTGGAGCAGGTGGTGGAACGCCTGCGTACACTCGGCGCCGGCGATGTGAGGGAACTCGAGGGTATTTCCGAGCGCGTGACGTTTCCGCTGCCGAAGGCGCTGGCGGGCTGAAACGTACTCCGGCCCGGGCGGTGTGCTACAGCGGCGAGTCCGACGGATCGAACAGAATCGCTATCGTGCGCACATTCTTCACGGTTCGTCCGTCTTTGAGCGCCGGCGAATAGCGCAGCTGCCAGGCTGCTTCCAGGGCGGCATGTTCGAATATTCCGCGCGGCTCCGCATTCTCTATTTCGATCTCGTCTATCAGGCCGGCGTCGCTGATGTAGATTCGCAGCGTGACCTCGCCCTCGATGCCCTGCGCGTACGCGTCGGGCGGATAGCGCAACAGCACGTCGTTCATGACCTGTGCCGGAACGTCGACCTCGGAAACCGGGTAGTAACGCGGTGTAACGGATGGTGGCGCCAGTGCCGCGCGTGCGTCATGCACTTCCGCGGCCGGGTCAAGCGCCGATCCCTGCGGCCTCGCGTCCACCATCGCGCGCTTTGCTCCCGCATCTACGGACATTGACTGCTTCGCGGCATCGGCTGGTGCAAGCATCACGGTCATCACATCGGCAGGCGGTGCGCCGGAATTCGATCGACTCAGAGGGCCGATGGTGAAAGCGGCCAACAGATGCAGGCCCAGCGAAATACCGATCGCAGCGGCCATCCGCCTGTACGGCAGGGTTTCTGACTGCAGGGGCGACAGGGCGAACGCCATGGCGATTTGTTGCAAGATAATGTGAAAAACTGCTGGTGAAAAAAACCGGCCCGCCGTGTCGAGCGGCGGGCCGGTGTTCGCTTACTCGACTTCCTTGTACCAGAACTTCCGCAGGCGGGACTGCAGCGTTGCGCCGGGCGCCTGTTGCACCGCGACCCCCGAAATCACCGCCTGCACGGTTTGACCGTCGATCTGCACCACCACCGGCACCGGCGAAGGCAGGTAGCCGCCGCCCGCGTGCGTCATGGAGCGGTCCGCGGTCGTGAGGCCGCCGCCCGGCGTCAGGTCGTTGACCGCGGTCGCGTCCTCGAAGCTCACCTGGTACTGGCGCGCAATGCCGAGGTTGCTGCCGCAGCTGCCGCCGCCCGCAGAGTCGGAAGGCTGGTTGGTGTTGAAGAAGGTGGTCCCGGCAAGCGTGACCGCGCTGCCGACCGATTTTTCGCCTTCCGCCAGCGTGATGTACCAGCCGTCGGCGCTGGAAAGGTCAGTTTCGGCATCAGTTGAAGTTACTCCCGCGGGGCACCCCGATTCGTCCTGTATGCAGTTCGAAGTCGCGTCGAACAGGTCCGATTCCACTAGCGTCGGGTAGAGCGGATCGGCGACCGCAGGCACGGTGGACAGGTTGCCGGTGATCGGCGAGATCTGGCGCCCGTAGTCCTTGAACATGTACATGCGGTTGATTACCGTCTTATCGAACGGGTGTTCACGGTCGCCGCTGCCCATCAGCACGGCGTCGTAGCCGTCCGCGTAGACCACGTCAGGGGCAAACTGGAACTTGCGTCGCCCGGAGGCCGTGGACAGGTCCGCGACGGCAGCCAGCCTGGTGACCCGCCACTGCGCCTTGTCGGTGCTGTTGAAGTCCACCCGCCAGACGTTGCCGCAGGTGTCGCCGACATAGCCGCGGTTTACCACCGGGCCGCCGCGATTGGGAATCAGCGTCATGTCCGAAGGTATGGCGCAGTTCATGTTCGGCACCTGCACGTACACCGTACTGACCGGCATGCTCGCCGGGCGCGCCTGGCCGCCGGCCGCCCACAGCGGCTCGCCGGTGGCGGCATCGACGATGTACATGCCACGGCCCATGGTGCGGGTGAAGGTGCCGTCCGCGGTCGTAACGGTGGTCGCATCGCTGCTGGTGATCGTGGCCGGGTCGAGATCCTCGACTATCTGGTCGTAGCCGGCGCCGAATACCAGCACCGGGCCGGTGTGGCCGTTGATCTGGCGCACCACCTTCGGCTCGGACCAGGTCTGGCCCAGCTCGCTGAACCCCGGTGTACTTTCAGTGATCTGCCAGAGCAGTTTGGGATCGAGCGGATCCGTCACGTCCAGCGCGTAAACGAATCGTCCGCCGCGCCGCATGCTCACGAACAGCCAGGCCTTGTCGCCGGAACTGTCGGCCGGATCGATCTTGCCGTCGTTATTGGCGTCGAGCGTATAGACGCCGATGGTGCCGTCAGCGAAGTACGGCTTCTTGTTGAAGCTGCTGATCTTGGGCTCGTTGTTGCGCAGCCGGCGCAGGTCGGGGAAGAATTCCTCGGGAATGAAGCCCCAAACCTCGGAACCGGCCTTGGGTTCGCCCGGCTTGCTGCTGAAGCCGCCCTTGACCGCGCGGAACACGCCGTCGTTCGAACCGTAGAACACGAAAACGTCGGTATCCGAGAAGTCGGGATCGTCGGCGAAGCGGTTGTAGTTCACCACCGCCGGCCGCGAGTGCAGCACGTCGCCGTGTACCGAACTGCGGATGTCGGTTAGCGCGCCGTCGGCGTTCTCGTCCTCGAGGTTGTCCTCGCCGCGTACCCAGCGGATGATCGCGTCCCGCTCGGCGGTGGATGCCGATCCGCTGGAAGCAGCACGCAGGGAACCGGTTGCATCGCCCTGCGGCGTTGCAAGCGCGTAGGTGAACGTATTGCTGTCGATGACGGTGATGACGTGGTCGCCGTTGAAGTCCGTCGGGTTGGCGCCCGAGATCGTGACCGTCTGCCCGCTGGTGAAGCCGTGGTTGAACGCCACCGCGCGCGCGGTCGTGGTCTTGATGGACGAAGTGACCGAGGTGCCGGTGTTCGGGCCTCCCGGCGAGGTTGCGGGCGCGTAGTAGAACCGATCCGCATTGATCACCGTGATCGTGAAGGTGCCGTTATAGGCGGAAGGCGACGCACCCTGGATGATGACTTCCGTGCCGCTGGTATAGCCGTGTCCGGTTGCCGTTGCGTAGGCGCGCGGCGTGATCGGCCGGACCGTAGGCGAGCCGCTAGGTGCGGGGAAGCCGGCTCCAAGCCCGCACGACGGATAAGTGCCGAAGGTGCAGAACTCGAAGGTGTTCATGCCGACGTTGCCGATGACCCAGCTGCCGTCCAGCGTGCCGGAATCCGAGATGGTGACGGTCTGGCCGTTGACGAACAGATGCGGCGACGCGGTCGTTGCTTTCACCAGATGCTGCGTGCCGCCCGACACGAGGATCGGACTGGGCGGTGTGGCCGATGTCGCGGCCGGATAGACGTCCGCAGTGGTGATCGTGAATGATGCGAGCCCGGTCACCGTGATCGTGTAGCTGCCGTTCCAGTCCCCGGGTGCGGCGTTGGTGATCTGCACCGTCTGCCCGTCGATGAACATGTGCGAGACGCTGGTGGTGACCGTTGCCAGCGTCGAGCCGCCGCGCACCAGCTTGACCCCGCTGGCGGTGTTTGTACCTGGCGTACCCGTAACCGAGTAGCGCGCAGTGGTGGATGTGGCGGGATCGCAAGGCGCCGCGGTCTGCCCGCTGCCGCAGTCCAGAACGGTATGTGTGCCGTTATAGGCATCCGGATCTGCGCCAAAGATGCGGAAAGTGCCGCCTGCGCTCAGGCCATGCGCACTGGCAGTCGTGACAGTGGCGACATTGGTATTTCCGGACGCCGTAATTGTCCCGGATGCCACTCCCTGCGACGATGGCAGGATGTAGCTGAACGTGGTGGAGTCGATCACGGTCACGTTGAATGTTCCGTTGAACGCGGTCGGCGAGGCGCCGGCGATCGTGACCGACTGACCACTCGTATACCCATGCGCAACCGCGGTGGTTGCGGTTGCAGTCGTCGAGTTGACCAGTGACGGACCGGTGGCTGTGCCGCCGGTTCCGGACGGATTGCCGGTAATGCTCGCAGGAATCACGAAACGGGTGGCGTCGACAACGGAAATCGTCCAGTCGCCGTTACAGCCGCCAAGCGAATTGGCGGATACCGTAACTGTATTCCCGGAGGTGAAGCCGTGCGCTGTCTCCGTGGTGATGACCCACGAGCCGGAGATCTTGCGACATTCGTTGACGTTGATGGTGCCGAGACCTTCGACGCGCGCATCCAGAGTGCTGACTGAAATCGGCGTCGAGGTCGTCAGGGTGCTCACTGAATAGGTGGTTGCGCCGTTGGTAATGCCCAGCACATTGATCGGGTTCAGCGAGTTGTTGAGCGAAACGGACAAACGGTCGCTCAGCGCGGTGACCGGCTGCGACTGCAAGCCGCTAAGCGAAGAGACGAGTGTCGTGCCGAGGTCCAGCGCGGCTGCATTGATATCGGTATTTGTCTCGTCGAACGGGTAGTCCGAAAGCTTGCTTCCGGTCGCGCATGTGCCCGTGCAGGTGTACAGGTCGCGGTCCGCCTGGCTGGTCGGGTGCTCGATGCGGATCTGCTGCGCCACACCGCCTTTTTCGACCAGATCGCCGTCCGGCTTGTCGGAGCCGCCGCCGACGCCGTTCTGTTCCGGCTCCCGGAAATCCCAGTAGCTGGACGTTTCGGTCCAGAAGCTCACCGCGGAACCGGAGATGAAACCGGTCGCCGCGTTCTCAGCCGGGTCGCCGTTGGCGTCGGAAAGAAACACGGTGTTGGTCGAGGTGTCGAGACCGAGGTTGTACAGCTTCAGGTTGCCGAACCAGCGCGGCGCCTTGTAAGCGTCCGGGCGGAATACGCCGATATAGACCTGGTTCAGGTTGGTGCCGCGCACGTTCACGCTGACCGGCAGCGTGGTCGCCGCGAACACCGTGTTGACGGCCTGCACTTCCTGGAAAATCTCGCGCAAGGCGTCGACGATCGCAGCGCCGCCACCGCCGCTCGAGACACCGAAGTATTTGCCCTTGCCATTGGTGGCAATGCTCTTCATCAGCGCGGTGTTAGCCTGGCCGTCGCTCGAAGTCGTCGGATTGACCTCGACCACGTAGGTGATCACAGTCTGCGTTTCGTCGAGCGAATTAACGTCGCTGCTGGCCATGAACTTGGCGTACTCGTCCGCCCAGCTCCCCTGGTATCCGCTAGGCGAAATCGCGATAGTCGGCGGGGTGCTGCCGACCACGCTGGTGATCGCATTCTGGGCCTCCGTGTTCTCGCCGCTGTCGGGCGGGCCGTTGTTGATGAAGATGATGAAGCTCTTCTGGCATTGGTCTGTAATCGGGCTGCTATATTGAGTAGCCGACGAAGAATTCAAAGCGTTGTCGGGCAAAGCACCGGCAGGCGTATTGGGGTTGCCGGCATAGTCGCGCTTGGCCTGGTCCGTTCCGGCATAGCCTGTTTTGCTGCCGTAATAGAGATAGGCCTCATGGAAACCGAGCGCGAATGCGGCAAAACTGCCGCGGTCGCCGCTGACATCGAGCCCATTGACCAGATTGTTCAGCACCGTGCGGTTGGTATCGGTCATGCGCCGCACGCCATAGCGGATGAAACCGCCACGGTTGCTGCCGCCACCGCCCGGTTCGACCATCGACATGAAACCGACGTTGTAGCTGTCGTCCAGGCTGTTGAACACCGAGATCAGTGCCGACTTTTCGTTCGCGAACGCGGTGTTCCAATTCGCGGTGTTGTCGATCATGATCATCACGTTTGGCCGTTGCGCCGTGATGTTCGGGTTCGCGAGAAAGATATCGGTGTCGTCGTTTACCAGGTCGAGCGCGAACGATGCGGTTGCGAACATCGCCGCAACGGCGCCGAGGCAGATTCTGGACAGAGTTTGGGCGTTCATGATGGACTCCCTGATGTCAAATCAATTGGTTAGACGCAGTTACCGGCAAGCATGCGGATGCGCACGCCCTGGTGGAGGTTCAGCGCGGCGCCGGTGAGCGGGTCGCTGACGCTGGCGACCAGTTCCCAGTCGTTGTCTTCCGGCGAGATGCCGCTGGTTGCGCTGTAGCCGGTGGCGGGCACGCTGTGTATGCACACCGGCGCGCTGACGTCCACCGTATAGCCGCCGATGTTGTATGACTGTGTGGTCGGTGCAAGGCTGAAATATGAAGCCGAACTGATCACGCGTTCGATTCCATCCTGCGCCACCAGCTCCATCATCTTCTGCGCCTGCATGTTGCCGACGATCCGCAGGTTGACGCTGGAAAGATTGATCGCGGAAACCGCGAACAGCGTCAGCACCACCAGCATGATCAGGCTGACGATCAGCGTCGCGCCTTCCTGTTTTCTGTAAGTGGTCATTACGGTACCTCCTTGCGGCCGCCCATATTCATGAGCAGCACATCTGAAGCGAATACGTGACGCTTGAACGCGTCGTTCGGATTGGCCAGCGTTGCCACGCCCGCCGAGGCGAGCACGTAGGTCTTGTCGTCGACATGGCCGGCGGTCGGCTCGGTATTGCGCGCGAGCACGAACAACTTGGCGGCGATCGTGTTGGACAGTTGGGCGGCGTTCGGCGCCGCGACATAGGCATCCACCACGCCGTCTCCTATCAATCCGGTGGTGGCGTCCGGCGTGCCCGGCTGGTCGTCGATGCCCCATTCCGCCTTGATCAGTTCTATGCCTTCGGCAAGCGGGGTGACGTACATGTCGCGCACGCCGCCCTGCGAGCGCAGCTCCAGGCGCTTCAGGGTCGGGATCGTATCGTCGTTCGCCGTGCACAGGCCATCGGTGCCGGTGCCGACGCTGCAGGGAGCAACGAAGTAGACATGCACGCGAAACTTTCGGATCTCGGCGGCGTTTCCGTTCTTCTGCACGAGTTCGGTTGCCGTACCGTCTGCCTTGTTCGCCGTGCCGGGCGCGGCGCCATTGCCGAACTGGATTTCCGCGTCCGAGGCGGTGCTCTGGATATAGACATCGGCCAGAACGGTCGAATCGGCCGGTCCGACGACGGTGGTATCCGCGCGCCGGATGACGATCACATCAGTGCCGGGAACCAGGTTCGCATTGGTGAGCCAGGTGCCGCAGGTGGTCGCGGAGATGTCCGGCCGCGTTGCCAGGTCCGGGGCGCGGAACGCCTGTACCGGCAGCGGAAGGCTGTCGAACAGCAGCGCCGCGTTGCCGGTCTGGCACGGGTCGGGCGTGGCGCCGAGTGCGGGCAGCGACGAAAACGGACCGTAGTATCCGGCGTGCTTGAGGTCTTCGGTGAGCAGCTGCATCGCATAGCGGCCGTTCTCGATCTGCTGGGCGGATTTCTGCAGTTCGGTGTTCGAGCGGCTGGTGGCGATGAACAGGCTGCCGAGCGCGACCATCAGGATCAGGCCGAGCGCCATCGCGATCATCAGCTCGATCAGGGAGAGACCGGACTGGGTTTTTCGGTTGACTGAGCGGTTCATGTCGGGCCTCGTCATTGCAGTTCGGCCAGGCGCAGCGACATGCTCACCGCACGCCGCATCGCCTCGGAGCCGTAAAGTCCATTCGCGCAGTTCACGGTCGGCGCAACCGTTTCGTTCAGTCCCTGCCAGGCCACCACCACGGTGTACAGGCCGGTATCCGGCATGACTGCACCGGTCTCCGGGTCGATCAGTTCGGTGGTCGCGTCGTACCTGATGCATCCGCGCGCGCCGATCATGGCGCCGACTTCCGTGCCGTCCTTGAGTTCCGAGGCACCGACAAGCGTGTCATTCCATTCGTCCATGGCATTGATGGCCATGGTGTTCTCGGCGATGGTGCTCAGGTTGCAGACGATCGGGCCGCCGACATGGCCTGTCCCGGCTGCGCCGACAAAGGGTGTGCCGCCGGCACCAGTAACGGCAAAGCAGTTCGCCGTGCGGCGATTGACGCGCATGACATCCACCATGGTGGACGCGAGGATCAGCGCCTGCGCGCGCTGGTAGGATTCCATCTCTGCCGTCTGCGCGCGCGTCTGCAGGCCGGCCAGCCCCAGCAGCCCGAGCATCAGGATCAGGATCGTCACCAGGATCTCGAGCATCGAGAAGCCGGTTTGCCGGGTTTTCATCTCTCCCATTGTTGTCCCCTGGATCATTGCTGGACTCTTGGACGGCCGCTCAGGTCCACGCCGACCGTGCGCGTTTTCGCCGACGGGTTGGTGGCCGAGGCAATGGTGAAAGTCGCACCGGCATTGCCGTCCAGGCGACCGTCGCGGCGATAGGTGACGGTGGTAAGGTTGTTCGCCTCGGTGATGGTCAGTTCCCCCGACAACGGCTCCTGCTGCCGCAGGACCGTGCCGCCGGCCTCGATCCGCCAGCCCGTGTTCCAGCCGCCGGCATTGGCGATGATGTCCACGTTCTCATTGCGCTTGGTCGCTTCGCTGCGCGCATAGATCATGGACGCATAAAGATCGCTCGCCGCCGTGCGCACGCGCGTGTTCGTGATCCAGGTGGCCAGATTGGGCGCAGCGATCGTGGTGACGATCGCCAGCACCGCGAGCGTGATCAGCAGCTCGATCAGGGTGAAACCCCTGCTGTTCGCAGGGCGCCGGCAATACAGGCGTGCGAGTTGCGCGCTCATGTCACCATTTCCCTGACGGTGTTTTCTGGCCGAGGCTGTTGACCGACAGGTTGCCGTCATCGGCCTGCTTGCCTTTTGCGGTCGCGGTGACCACGAAAGTAGGCGGTGTTGCGACATTGTCGGGGGTGCTGGCGATGTCATAGTTGTCAGACACTTCGGGCGGCACGGCCATGTTCAGATCGGCGAGCGTCCCGTAGGCCCGCGCGTCGAGCAGGTACTGCTCCTGCCGGCTGACCACTTCCATCATGAACTGCTGCGCGGCCGCACGTTTGGCGCGCATCACATAGTTCTGGTAGCTCGGATAGACGATTGCGGCCAGGATGCCGATCACGGCCACCGTGATCATCAGTTCGATCAGGGTGAAGCCCCGGGTGCGGCGTGATGTCGTCGAGCAGTGACTGCGGGTTACGGAGATCATTTCGTGTTGCCTCCCTGTTGTCGGTATGAATAGTAGGTAGCCCGCCGGCCGGGTCCAAGCGTTGACCGATAAGCGTGTGGAAAACTGGTAATGAACGGCGGTTCCGGCCGACGAACGGCGTGTGCTGGCTGCAGCCGCAGGCCTAACTGGGGCGATCCGGCCCGTTTTGAGACGTCCGGCTGCGGCATGAGCCAGCCAGAGGCGATGGGGCTGCCGATGCCGGGCGGGGCTGGAATTGTGTGTCATTCCAGCCTGATAACTTATTGATTTATAGAAAGGTGATGGAAATTAGACAGAGTCCAATTCCTATCTTATAATCCTCGGCATGCAAACTACGCACTACACTCGGGACAATCTCGCGGAGATCCTGCGCGGGCACGGCGTCAATCCGACGCACCAGCGCATCGAGATCGCGTTCGCGCTGTTCTCCCGCCAGGAGCATCTTTCCGCGGACCAGGTGATGGCGATCGTGAATGAACGTCACTCGGAGACGTCCAAGGCGACCGTGTACAACACGCTGAATCTGTTCCTGCAGAAGCGGCTGATTCGCGAGGTGATCGTTGACCCGAGCAAGGTGTTTTACGATCCCAACACCCGGCCGCACTATCATATGTATGACGTCGAGTCCGGAAAGCTCACCGATATCGATGCAGGCGAGGTCCGGATATCCGGCCTGCCGGAACTGCCGGAGGGCATGGTGACCGAAGGCATGGAAGTAATCGTGCGCATCCGGCCGGCGCGCAGCGCCGCGTGATCAGCTTCCGGTAAATTTCGCGGCGCGCTTTTCCCGGAAAGCCGCGACGCCTTCTGCAAAATCGGCCGAGCGCGATGCTTCGCGCTGCAGCTTCGCCTCCAGTTCGAGTTGTGTGTCGAAGTCGTTTCCTGCGGATGCGTAGAGCGCCTGCTTGGTAAGCGCGAGCGCGCGGGTTGCCTGTTTTGCAAGCTGTCCGGCGAGTGCGCGCGCCTCGGTCGCGAGCGCATCGTCGTCGACACATTTCCAGATCATTCCCCATTCGGCTGCCGTGCTGGCGTCGATCCTGTCGCCGAGCATCGCCGCGCCCATCGCGCGTGCGGTGCCTACCAGGCGCGGCAGGGTATAGGTGCCGCCGGCGTCTGGAATCAAGGCAATCTTGCAGAAAGCCTGGATGAAGCTCGCGGACCGCGCCGCGATGACGATATCGCAGGCGAGCGCAAGATTGCAGCCTGCTCCGGCGGCGACGCCGTTCACTGCGCATACCACCGGCATGGGCAGGGCGCGCAGCCGCTTCAGCAAGGGATTGTAGTTATGCTCGAGCGTGCCGCCGACGTCGATGTTGCCACTACCGGATGCCATCACCGGCTCGGCGAGATCCTGCCCGGCGCAGAACCCGCGGCCGCTGCCGGTGATCATCAGGGCGCGCACCGAAGAATCGTTCTCCACTTCGCCCATGGCGGCGCGGATTTCGCCATGCATTGCGGAGGTGAACGCATTGAGCCGCTCGGGCCGGTTCAGCGTGATGACCGCAACGCCATCGGACTTATCGAATAAAATCTCGCTGAATCGCATTTTTCCGGTCTCCTCCGTTGGCATTGACGTCACTCGAACCGGAGGCATTATAAATCCCGTCCAGGAAGGATCCGTCACCCATGGCATACGAACATATTCTCGTCGAAACGCGAGGCAAGACCGGATTGATTACGCTGAACCGTCCAAAGGCGTTGAATGCGCTTTCGCCCGAACTGATGCTCGAACTGGCACAGGCACTGGACGGTTTCGAGGCGGATGAGAACATCGCCTGCATGATCATCACCGGCAGCGAGAAGGCGTTTGCCGCCGGTGCCGACATCAAGGCGATGCAGTCCAAAACCTATATGGACGTGTACAAGGCGGATTTCATCACCTCCGAGTGGGAACGCGTCACCCGCTGCCGCAAACCCGTCATCGCGGCGGTTGCCGGCTATGCGCTTGGCGGCGGTTGCGAGCTGGCGATGATGTGCGATTTCATCATCGCTGCCGACAACGCGAAATTCGGCCAGCCGGAGATCAACCTCGGCATTCTTCCGGGCGCCGGCGGCACCCAGCGGCTGCCGCGCTTCGCCGGAAAATCCAAGGCAATGGAAATGGTGCTGCTCGGCCAGGCGCGCATGATGGACGCGCAGGAAGCGGAGCGGGTCGGCCTGGTGAGCCGCGTCGTGCCGCTGGCCGAACTGATGAACGACGCGCTGAAGACGGCCGGGAAGATCGGAGAACTCAGCCTGCCGATCGTAATGATGGCGAAGGAATCGGTGAATCGCGCGTTCGAAACCACGCTCGCCGAAGGCGTGCGGTTCGAGCGCAGGCTGTTTCACTCCGCATTTGCCACGGAGGATCAGAAGGAAGGCATGGCCGCGTTCGTCGAGAAGCGCAAGCCGGAATTCTCCGATCGCTAGCGGAGCGGGTCAGGGGGGCTGCTTTACTCCGGCAATGTGCCGGACCCGCGCCGGGTTGCGTTGCCCACGGCCGGGGGCGGCCGTATAATTCCGGCCCTCGTGCTGCTGTAGCTCAGTTGGTAGAGCAATCGATTCGTAATCGATAGGTCGTCAGTTCGACTCTGACCAGCAGCACCAGGCCAACAGACTGCACGCGAAGCACCAGGCTTTGCGTGCTGTTTTTTATCCGGATGCCGGAACCGGGAAGTGGTATCAGGTGCCACAGTTTTCATCACCTGCGACGGTTTTCTCTGCGCATTCTTCATGCGCAGACGGGGCGGGTCTCACCTCCCTTGGCCCGCCCCGTTTTTTCTTTACCTAGCGGTAGACCAGCACCGGTACCTTGGTGTGCGTCAGCACCTTGGTGGTTTCGCTTCCGAGCAGCAGCGCCGAGAGCCCCTTGCGGCCGTGCGAAGCCATGAAGATCAGGTCGCAGCCCTTGGTGTTCGCCGCTTCGATGATGCCTTCCCAGGCGTGATCATTCACCAGGCACAGCATCTCGCATGGAACGCCTGCCTGCGTGGCCAGGTCGGCGAGTTCCTTCGTCAGCCGTTCTCCGCGCGTACGCGCTTCCTTTTCGAACTGTTCCACCATCAGGTCGCTCGGGCCGGACTCGGTGTACAGCATGTAAGAGGTCGCGGGGATTGCATGGAACGTGACCACCTGCGCTCCCAGTTGCTTCGCGAACTCGATGCCCTTCATCGCGGCGGTGCGGCACAGCTCCGAGCCATCGGTCGGAATCAGGATCTTGCGATACATGGGATCTCCTCCATCACTGTCACTGTATTTATAGCCGAACCCGGCGTTATGATTGAGTGGTCAAAAAATAACATTGAATCGCGGATGAAAATAACCGACCTCAAGATTCATGTGCTCAAGAGCCCGCTTTCCGAACCGTTCGCGTTCTCCCAGGGCTGGGTGCGCCAGCGCTCGGCAACCCTGGTCGAAGTCGGCACCGACGAGGGTATCACTGGCTGGGGAGAGGCGTTTGCGCAGGGCCTGGAGCCGCCGGAGATCGCCGCAACGGTCATCGACAAGGCGCTGAGGCCGATCGTCACCGGCGCCGACCCGCTCGATACCGAGGTGCTGTGGCACGCGATGTACCACGCCACCCGGGACTATGGACGCAAGGGATCGGTCGCCGCCGCCATCAGCGCGGTGGATATTGCGCTATGGGATATCGCCGGAAAACACCACGAGGTCCCGGTCTACAAGCTCCTCGGCGGCGCCTTCCGCTCGCAGTTGCAGCCGTACGCCACCGGTTTCTACCGGATCAAGGGCCAGGGTGAGGCGGCACGGCTGGCAGATGAAGCGATTCGCCATTACGAAGCCGGGTTCAAGGCAATGAAGGTGAAACTCGGCTACGGCGTGGATGACGACATGCAGTGCATGGAGGCGGTGGCGCGTGCAGTGCAGGGCAAGAATGTCACCTTGATGGTCGACACCAATCATGCCTATGGCCGCGCCGAAGCGCTGCGGCTTGGCTACGCGCTCGACCAGTACGACCTGCGCTGGTACGAGGAACCGGTGGCGCCGGAAGACCTCGGCGGCTACATCGAGATGCGTGCGAAGCTCAGAAGCCCGATCGCCGGTGGCGAGAACGAGCACACGCTCTACGGTTTCCGCGATCTGCTCGGATCGCACGCAGTCGACGTCGCCCAGCCGGACATCGGTTCCTGCGGCGGATTTACCGCCTGCCGGCATATCGTGGCACTGGCGCAGGCGAACGGCATCGCGGTGAATCCGCACGTATGGGGTTCGGCGGTTGCGCAGGCTGCTTCCCTGCAGCTGATCGCCGCGCTGCCGGTCGCACATCACTCGGTGTTCGCGCAGCAGCCCATTCTCGAGTATGACCGCTCGTCGCACCCGTTCCGCCGCGAGCTGATCACGCGGCCGATCGAACTCGAAGGCGATCTCGTCAACGTGCCCGGCGGGTCGGGCCTTGGTATCGAGATCGTGCGCGACACACTGCAGCGCTACCGCGCGGGCTGACTGCCCGGTGAAATTCCCGTCGCGCCTCAGTACCCGGATCACCTTGCTGGTGCTGGCTGCCACGCTGCCGGCGCTGGCGCTGCTGGCGTACCGGGCGGTGGCGGACCGCAATGACATGCTGGAGCGTAGTTTCGTCGAGCTCGAAGTGGTGGCGGACGCCCGCGCGATTTCGCTCGGCCGCCTGGTCGAGGGCGCGCGCCAGCTGCTGATCACGGCGGCCGCGGTGCCGGCGATCCGGCTCGGGCCGCACGAAATCTGCCGCGATTACCTGCAGGAGCTGATGCGGCGCTTCCCGATGTACCCGTTCGTGGGCGTGCTCAATCCCGACGGCACGCTGCGCTGCGTCGACGACCCCGATCTGCGGCAAGCCAATCTTTCCGAGCGCGATTACTTTCGCAACGCGATCGAGCGCCGGGACTTCATCATCGGCGAATTCGTGATGGGCGAGATCGCGCAGAAGGGCACGCTGCATTTCAGCTATCCGGTGCTGGTCGAAGGCAGGTTTGGAGGCGTGATATTCACCAGCCTCGACCTCAACGACCTCGGCCGCGAAGCGCTCGGCGGCACCATGCCCGAGGGGACGGTGGTCACGGTTGCCGATTACGAGGGCGTGATCCTGTTTCGCGGCCAGGACAACGAAAGGAGCCAGGGCCGGAAACTGGAAGACGGCCGGCTGGTCGCCGCGCTGAACGAGCAGGGCCAGGGGCGCCTGAAGGCGCTTGGGCCTGGCGGCAGGCACTGGCTGTACGCCTTTGCAAACATTCCCGGCAGCGAGGACCGCACGGCGTACGTGATCGCCGGTCTTCCCGAGGAGACGGCGCTGGCCGCCGCCAACGCAATGCTTCCGGGACAGTTGCTGGCGCTGGCCGCCGCATTGCTGATTGCGCTCGTTGCCGGGCGCACCGGCGCCGGCGCATTCGTGCTGCGCGAACTGCGGCAGCTGCAGGGCGCGGCGAAGCGCATCGCCTCCGGCAATCTGAATGCGCGCGTCGGGATCTCCGCTGGACCGCGGGAAGTGGTGGAGGTTGCCGAGGCGTTCGACGAAATGGCGCAGTGGCTGGAGGCCCGCCGGGAGGAGCGCGATCGCGCCGAAGCGGAACTGCGCCGGAGTGAGGCGTTACTGGCCAAGGCCCAGCAGATCGCGAAGCTCGGCAGCTGGGAGCGCGACATCGAAATCGACAGGATCTACTGCTCGGATCAGACCTACGAAATATTCGACCTCACCAGGGCACTACTGCCGGAGCCGGACTACGAATCCTTTCTGGCGCTCGTGCATCCCGAGGACCTGTCGATCGTCGAATCGGCGAACCGGCAGCTGGCTCCGAACCGGCCGACGCTCGATTTCCAGCACCGCATCCAACTGCTGTCCGGCGAGGTGCGCTGGGTGCGCGAGCGCGGTGAAGTGACCTTCGGCGAACAGGGCCGGCAGGTGCGGTTGATCGGAACGGTGCAGGACATCACCGAACTGAAACAGGCCGAAGTGGCGTTGCGTGAGAGCGAAGAGCGGTTCCGCGCGCTGACCGAGCTGAGCGCCGACTGGTACTGGGAACAGGACGAAGCGCTGCGATTCGTGAATGCGGGATCAATCAGAAAAGAACCGTACGTGCTTGCGGCTGAAGGCAAGCGTCGTTGGGAGCTGCCGGAAAATCGGGTAAGCGCGGAGGACTGGGCGCGACACAAGGGGCAGCTTGCGGCGCGCGAGCCTTTCCATGACTTCGTAATGCAGCGCCTGGACCGGAACGGCCGACTGGTAGCCTATGTCAGCATCAGCGGTTACCCCATTTATGACCAGAGCGGCCAGTTCAGGGGTTACCGTGGCATCGGCAAGGACGTCACCGAGCGCGAGCGTGCGAAAGAGGAAGTCAGGGCACTCAACCAGCGGCTTTCGGCTTTGCTGGCCGAGCGAACCGGTCGGCTGGAGGAAAGCGAGGCGTTGTTCGGCGCACTGACGGACCTGGCGCCGCAGGTGGTATGGTCGAGCAACGCCGACGGCGCGATCACGTACTTCAGCCGGCGCTGGTACGACTACTTCGGCGGCAGCAGCGACGACTGGCTCGGCAATGGCTGGGTGACGGTGCTGCACCCGGAAGATCGCGATGCGCAGCTGGAAAAATGGCTGCACGCCGCGCAGCAGGGTACCGGCTACGAAACCGAGTACCGCTGCATTGCGCGGGACGGCCACACCGTGACGTTCTACTCCAAGGCGGTGCCGGTGCGCGATGCCGGCGGACGGGTGGTGCGCTGGGTCGGTGTCGACACCGATGTCACCGAACACAAGCGGATCGAAGCCGAACTGGCGCGCTCGAACCAGGAACTGGAGGCATTCTCCTACTCGGTATCGCATGACCTGCGCTCGCCGCTGCAGGTGATCGACGGCTTCAGCGAGGCGCTGGAGCAGGATTGCGCGGACAAACTCGATGCCACCGGCCTGCACTACCTGCAGCGCATTCGCTACGGTGCGCGCTTCATGGGCCAGTTGATCGATGATCTGCTGAATCTCGGCAGGGTGTCCCGCGCCCAGCTCTCGATCGAGCCAGTCAGCCTGTCGGCAATCTGCCGTGAAATCGTCGACGACCTGCGCGCTTCGGAGCAAAGTCGCAACGTGGCGTTCAGGATCGGCGAAGGCCTCGAGGCGACGGCCGACCCGCGGTTGCTGCGGGTGGCGCTGGAGAATCTGCTGTCGAATGCCTGGAAGTTTTCGGCGAAGAATCCGCAGGCTTTGATCGAAGTCGGCGAGTTGGTCCAGAATGGCGTGCGTGCCTTCTATGTCAGGGACAATGGTGCCGGCTTCGACATGAAGTACGAGGGCAAGCTGTTCGGCGTCTTCCAGCGCCTGCACGCGGTCGAGGAGTTTCCCGGAACCGGGGTTGGCCTGGCGACGGTAAAACGCGTCGTCGAGCGGCATGGCGGGCGCATATGGGTGCAGGCCGCCCCCGAGCAGGGGGCGACGTTCTTTTTCACCTTGCATGAGAGGCATTGAATGAAAGGCAAGACCCTGCTGCTGGTCGAGGACAATCCCGATCATGAAGAGCTGACGCTGCGCACCCTGCGCCAGAACAAGGTGCTGAACGAAATCGTCGTGGCACGGGACGGTGAGGAGGCGCTCGATTATCTGTTCGGGCAGGGCAAGTACGCCGGGCGCGACGTATCGCAGCAGCCGGAACTGATCCTGCTGGACCTGAAACTGCCCAAGATCGACGGCCTGGAAGTGCTTGCGCGCCTGCGCGAGGACGCACGCACCGAACTGATTCCAGTGGTGATCCTGACTTCTTCCAGCGAGGAGGAGGACATGGCCAGGAGTTACAAACTCGGCGCCAACAGCTACGTGCGCAAGCCGGTCAGCTTCTCGCAGTTCACCGACCGCCTGCAGCAGGTGCAGATCTACTGGCTGCTGGTGAACGAGTCTCCCAACAAGGGCGGCTGACCGCCTGTCCCGCCAGGCACGCGCGCGTAGCGATGAAGATCCGCGAGCTGCTGCCTACGCTACGCTCGCGCCTGCTGGCGCTGGTGCTCGCGGCCTTTGTGCCTGTCATCGCACTCGCAGTACTGGCCGCCGGTCAGCAGTGGCGGTATCTGGTCGAGGAATCGCAACAGGAACTGGATCGTCTGGCGCAACTGGCGGCGGCCAACCAGCAGCGGGTAATCGAAGGCACGCGCCAGATCGTCCAGATGCTCTCCAGATCGCCGCAGCTGCTCGATCCCGACCCGGAGAGATGTGCAGCATTCCTTCGCCCGCTGATTGGCGTTGATGACTGGTACGCAAACTTCGGCGTGATCGGCGCCGACGGCTACCTGCGCTGCCATGCGCTGGGAGAGGTCGGTGTCTACCTCGGAGACCGGCGCTACTTCAAGGAAGCACTGGCGAGCGGCGAACTCGCGGCAGGCGAGTTCCAGATCGGTCGCGCGACGGAGCGGCTCACCATCAACCTCGCGATAGCGCTGAACGCGCCCGATGGAAAAGCGCAGGCCGTCGTATACGCCGCGCTGGACCTGAACCTGATCGCGGACATCGCGCGCACGACGGAACTGCCGCAGGGCGTGTCGCTTACGGTGTTCGATCGACAAGGCGTGGTGCTCGCGCGCCATCCCGACCAGGAGGCCTGGCTGGGCAAACCGGTGCATGACGGCAGGATCGTTCGCGCGGCACAGGCTGAAAGCGCGGGGCACCTGGAGCTGCGGACAAATACGGAGCGGGTGCATGTGGCGCATGCCGCGGTTGGCGGCTTGCCGGAGCCGGCAATGTTCGTCGCGGTCGAGCAGGGACACCGGTCCATGGTTGCCGGTGCCGTGCCCATCCTGTCGATATTCATTCTGGCCCTGGTGGTCGTAATGCTCCTCGCGCTTGCTATTACGTGGTTTGCCGGAACCGCGCTGGTAGTGCGGCCGGTACGGTCGATCGTGGACGCGGCCGGAAGAATCGGCGAAGGAGATCTTTCAGCGCGTACGGGGCTTTCCCGCGGCGATGGCGAACTCGGGCAGCTGGGCGCGGCGTTCGACGATATGACCCGCGTACTGGCGGATCGCCTGACCGATCTCGAGCAGACGCAAGCGAGACTGGAAGCGAGCGAACGCGCGTATCGTCAGTTGTTCGCCGAGAACCCGCTGCCGATGTGGATATTCGATCACGAGACACTCGGCTTTCTCGAAGTGAACGCAGCGGCGCTCGAAAAGTACGGCTATACGCGCGAGGAGTTTCTCGCCATGAACATGCGGGACATCCGGCCTGCGGAGGAACTGGCGAGAATGGAGCACTTCGTGCGTGCTGCGCCGACCGGGCCCTACGAAGCAGGCATCTGGAAGCATCGGAGAAAGAACGGCTCCGTGGTGCTCGCGGAGACCAGAACGCATGACACGCTGTGGCAGGGGCGCGCGGCGCGCCTGGTGCTCGCCTACGACGTGACCGAACGCGAGGAGGCGCTGGCTGCCCTGGAGCAGTTGCAGGTCCGCTATCGCACTCTGGTCGAATTGTCGCCGGAACCGGTGCACATCCATCGCGACGGGCGGTTAGTGTTTCTCAACATGGCAGCAGTGCGTTTCTTCGGCGCCGATTCGCCGGAGCAGCTGATCGGGCGCAGTGTGTTTGACTTCATTCTTCCCGAATACCGCGCGCAGGTTGAAGAGCGCCTGGCGGCAATCGCGCAGGGCGAAATGCAGCCCCGGGTCGACCAGCAGTTGCGGACCTTGAGTGGCGATGTCAAGGAAGTGGAAGTGTCTGCAACGCGCATCATGGACGAAGGCCGACCGGCAATCATGGTGGTATTGCGCGACATGACCGGGCGCAATCGCGCGCAGCGCGCGCTCGAGGAAAGCGAGCGGCGTTTCCGGCAGATGGTGGAGACTGCCGGCGAGGGCATCTGGATCATGGATCCATCCGAGCGGCTGCAGTTCGTCAATCCGCGGCTCGCGCAGATGCTCGACAGGCGCGAAGAAGATCTGCTCGGCCGTCACGCGCATGATTTCGTGGCGGCCGAGGACCTCGAACTGGCACGTGCCCGGCTGGTGGATCGGCGCGCAGGTGTCGCCAGCCGTTATGAGCTGCGCTTGTTGCGCGGCGACGGCACGCCAGTGTGGACGCTGGCCTCGGGTAGTCCGATCTTCGGCCCAAACGGCGACTACCAGGGTACGCTGGCGATGTTCACCGACATCGGCGCCCTCAAGCGTGCCCAGGGGGAACTGGAAAAAATCAACCTCGAGCTTGAAGAGCGGGTGCGGGAACGTACGGCGCAACTGGAAGCCAGCAACGATGAACTGCGCGCCTTTGCGTATTCGGTGTCGCACGACCTGCGCGCGCCGCTGCGCACGATCGAAGGGTTCAGCCAGGCGCTGCTCGAGGACTTCCGAGATCGTCTCGACGGGCAGGGGCAGGATTACCTGAACCGGGTGTGTGCGGCGGCGCAACGCATGGGCAATCTGATCGACGACCTGCTTGCGCTCTCGCGCGTGGCGAGGCAGGAAATGCAACGTCAGTCAGTCGACCTCAGCGCACTTGCAACGGGCATTCTTGCGGAACTTGCGGACGCGCACCCCGATCGTAACGTGGAGACTGCAATCCAGTCCGGGCTCTCGGTCGAAGGCGATCCAGGGCTGCTGCGCATCCTGCTGCAGAACCTGCTGGACAACGCGTGGAAGTTCACGCAGAAACAGAAACAGGCAACGATCCGTTTCGACGTTTCGGAAGCCGGGGGTGAATGGATTTACTGCGTGCGCGACAACGGCGCGGGGTTCGACATGACCTATTCCGGCAAACTGTTCGGCGTCTTTCAACGCCTGCACCCGGAGCGTGAGTTTGCCGGCAGCGGCGTCGGTCTGGCTACGGCTCAACGCATCGTGCGCAGGCATGGCGGCCGGATCTGGGCGGAATCGGAGGTCGGCAAAGGCGCCAGCTTCTATTTCACGCTCGGCGCGCCGGGTGCGTGAGACTTCCGGGATCGTGACCGCCGGTCGCGGCGACGCTGGATATTTGGTGGAAGTGAGTCCGCGGCTGCACAATACCCGCGCCCTGCCCTTACCCTTGGATGCTCGACGGAGATGACCGGCGAAATTCGCGTTTTGATGATCGAAGACTCGGAAGACGATGCGCTGCTCGTCAAGCGCGAGCTGCAGCGGAACGGTTTCGAGGTCACCAGCCTGCGGGTGGATACCGCCCCGGAGCTGGAAGATGCGCTCGCCCGCTCGCCGTGGGACATCGTCCTCTCCGATTACATGATGCCTTCGTTCAACGGCCTGCAGGCACTGAACATGGTGCGCCAGCGCGACCCCGATCTTCCCTTCATCGTCGTATCCGGCGCCGTGGGCGAGGAACTCGCGGTGGATACCATGAAGGCCGGCGCCCAGGACTACGTGATGAAGAACAACCTCGCGCGGCTGACGCAGGCCGTGCGCCGGGAACTGGCTGATGCGCAGATGAAGCGCGAGCGCAAGCAGGCGCAGCGCGCGCTGGCGACCAGCGAGGAGCGCCTGCAGCTCGTGGTGCGGGCCACGCGCGATGCGATCTACGATCGCAACCGCAAGGCCAGTGTCGACTGGTTCAATGAGGCTTGTGTGCAACTGCTCGGGCCATTGGAGCGGGGCGGGGACCTGCATGGGCGCTGGGTCGCGAGCCTGCACCCGGAAGACCGCGACCGCGTCATGCAGCATTTCGAACTCGCCTGGCAGCATGGCGGCCTGCGCGAGATCGAGTACCGTCTGATGGCGGCGCATGGCGAGTACGTGAACATTCTCGACCGCTGTTTCGTGGTCAGCGATCGCACGGGCCGGGCGACGCGCATGATCGGCGCCATGCTCGATGTGACCGAACTCAAGCGCATGGATATCGAACTGGCAACCGCCAACCAGCGCCTGAAAGCGCTGTCCGCGAACGTGCTGCGCATCCAGGAGAACGAGCGCCGGCATATCGCGCGCGAACTGCACGATGAAGTCGGGCAGTTGCTGACCGCGCTCAAGATCGGGCTGGACGCGCTGGCACGATCCGGTGTCGACGTGCCGCGGGGCGTGCCGCCGGCGGAACTCGCCGCTATGGCCGGGCAGGCGCTGGCACAGGTGCGTGACATCACGCTGGCCCTGCGCCCGCCGCAGCTCGACGATCTGGGCCTGACGGCGGCGTTGCGCTGGCATCTGGACCAGCAGGCCCGGGTGTGTCAGTGGGAAAGCGTATTCGACGCGGATGAATTGCCGGCGCGCCTGGAGTCCGGATTGGAAACCGCCTGCTACCGGGTGGTGCAGGAGGCGCTGACCAATGCCGCGCGCCATGCCGGGGCGAGCCAGATCGTGCTGCAGCTGAAGATCGAACCGCCCCTGCTGCGCCTGCAGATCCATGACGACGGCGATGGATTCGACACGGCAGAGATCCGCAACCGCATTCTGCAGGGCAAGAGCGCGGGGATTGCCGGCATGGAAGAGCGGGTTGCGCTGGCGGGCGGGAAGCTGCAGGTTGCCTCGGAACCGGGGAAAGGCACGACGATATCGGCGCAGTTTCCCCTGACTTTTGCGGAGCAGCCCGCGGGAGGTACGGATGGCGAATGACCCGATGCGGGTGATGATCGTGGACGACCACACGCTGGTGCGCGCGGGCATTCGCATGCTGCTTTCCAGCATCGAGAACGTCGAAGTGGTTGCCGAAGCGAGCGACGGCGCCGAGGCGATTGCCGCAATCGCGCAGTATGAGCCCGATGTCGTGCTGATGGACCTGACGATGAAGGATGTCGGCGGACTGGAAGCGACCGCGCGCATCAAGGCCGAGCATCCCGACACGCGCATCCTGATCCTGTCGATGCACGCCAACGAGGAATACGTGCTTCAGGCGCTGCGTGCCGGAGCGGTCGGCTATCTGCTCAAGGAGGCGGCGACCGCAGAGCTCGAGATCGCGCTGAATGCGGTTTCCAACGGTGAGATCTACCTCAGCCCGCCGGTGTCGCGCGCCGTCGTGGATGGCTACATCAGCCGCACCGAGGGCGGCGAACCCGGCCCGGAAGACGGGCTCACGCCGCGCCAGCGCCAGATCCTGCGACTGATCGCGCAGGGTCTCGGCACCAAGGAAATCGCCTACCAGCTGGACGTCAGCGTGAAGACCGTCGAAACCCATCGCGCGATGCTGATGGAACGCCTCGACATCCGGGACGTGGCGGGCCTGACCCGCTACGCGATCCGCCAGGGGCTGATCTCCGCGGACGATTGATTCTGCATTTAAACAATCCCTTACGCCGTTCTGGCGGGTTCAGGGAATCCGCGAACTGAACTAGGGGTTTCCCCGATTCGCAGCCGGCGCGCGCCGGGCTACTCTTCGCCGGTCAGATTCCGACCGGATACGCGAATCGAATGGATTCCAGCAACGCAAATTCGCCGCAGATCGCGCTCCGCGTGCTGCTGGTCGAGGACAACGCCGACGACGCCATCCTCATCCGGCGCAGCCTCGAGCGAGGCGGTTTCATGCCGGAGCTGCGCGTCGTGGATGACGCCGAAACCTTCCGCGCGGCGCTGGATGATCCGCCCGACCTCGTCATCTCCGATTTTCACCAGCCCGATTTCGATGCGCTGCGCGCGCTCGAACTGCTGCAGCAGCGCGGGCTGGAGATCCCGTTCATCGTCGTTTCGGGCTCGCTGGACGACGCCACCGCTGCGGAGACCCTGCGCCGTGGCGCCGCGGACTATTTGTTGAAGGACCGCCTCGCGCGCCTGCCCTCTGCGGTGCAGGGCGTGCTCGTACGGCAAAGGCTCAAATCAGACAAGCAGGCAGCGGAAGACGCGCTGGAACGCAACGAGCGCCGGTATCGCGCGCTGATCGAACACGGGGGCAGCGCAGTTTCGCTGGTGTCGCGCGACGGCTTGAACCTGTATGTCAGCCCGGCGATGCTGGAGCTGACCGGATTCGGCAGCGACGAACGCACCGCCCGCAGTTGTTTCGACCTTATTCACCCGGGGCAGGCATCCGAGGTCCGCGGCGCCCTGTCGCGCGCTGCGGCAAGCCCGGGTGAAAGCGCGTCGGTCGAATTTCAGTTGCGCCGGAAAGACGGCAGCTGGCGCTGGGTGAGCGCGCTCTATACCAATTTGCTGCAGGATCCGGATGTCGGCGCGATCGTCGTGAATGCGCGCGACATCACCGGGCGGGTCGAGCGCGAACAGGCGCTGCGCGAGAGCGAAGAGCGTTTGCGCAACGTGATCGACGCCAGCGCGGACGGCTACTGGGAGTGGCAGCTCGACACCGGCACCATGCTCTGGTCGGAGCGGTTCTGCAGGATGCTGGGCCTCGCGCCGGAAGAATGCACGGCGTCTCTGCAGACGTTCTACAACCTGTTGCACGAAGACGACCTTCCGCGCGCGCAGCGTTGTATCGAAAGCCTGTTGCATGGAACCGGCGCATACGACAACGCCTTCCGCATGCGCACTGCAGACGGCGAGTACCGCGTGATGAACCTGCGCGGCAAGCTGATACTGAACGCTGCCGGCGAACCCGACCGGATCGTCGGCATGATCTCGGATACCACCGGGCAACAGGCATCGATCGCCCGTATTCATCGGTTGAACGCGTTTTACAGTGCGCTGGCCGGCGTCAGCGATGCCATTGTGCGTGCGCATGACGAGACCAAGCTGTTTCGCGAAGTCTGCCGGATCGCGGTGGAATCCGGCGGGCTGATGCTGGCCTGGATCGGCTGCATCGACGAGTCCACCGGAAAGGTCTTCCCGGTGGCGGCGCATGGCGAAGCGGCTGCCGACCTCGAGAAAGTCGAATTGTCCATCGACGCTTCGCGCCCCTCCGGCCGCGGCCCGACCGGCATCGCGCTGCGCGAAGGCCGCGTCTACGTCTGCAACGACTGGTGGGCGGACGCGGGCGCGGCATGGTGGCACGACAAGTTCGGCCACGCCGGAGTTGGATCGATGGCGGTCGTGCCGTTGCGGGTCGACGGCAAGGTGTTCGGCGGGCTGATGGTCTATGCAACCGAGAAAAACTTCTTCGACGAAGAGCTGGTCAGGCTGCACGAACAGCTTGCAAACAGTGTCGGCTTCGCGGTGCAGGCGATCGAGCGCGAGCGGCTGCGCAGAATGGCCGAAGCGGAACTGCGGGCCAGCGAGGCGCGCTTTCGCAGCCTCACCGAGCTGTCGTCGGACTGGTACTGGGAGCAGGACGCAGACGGGCGATTCACGTATATCTCGGAAGGTTTCTACGCCGCGCTCGGGCTGTGCCCCGGAGATGTGATCGGCAAGACGCGATGGGAGATCTGGCCGCAGGGCACCGACGCCGGCAAGTGGCAGGCGCATCGGGCGCTGGTCGAGGCGCATCTGCCGTTCACGGATCTGGTCTATCGCGCCGCCAGTGGCGACGGCCGTAGTCTGATGGCCGCCACTTCCGGCAGGCCGGTGCATGACGAACACGGCGTGTTCAGGGGTTACCGCGGCATCGGGCGGGACATCACCCGGCGCTGGGAGAACGACCAGGAACTGTGCCGCCTGGCCGTCATCTTCGAATCCTCAGGCGAAGCGATCACCGGCTTCACCCTGGACAGGATCTGCACCGCCTGGAATCCGGCCTCGGAGCAGTTGTATGGCATTCCTGCCGGCGACATCGTCGGCCGCGATTTCTCCGTCATCGTTCCGCCCGAGTATCGGCGTCAGCTGCAGCAATCGCTGGACCGTATTGCGCAGGGCGAGAAAGTCGAAGTGCCGGAGACGCAGCGCATCCGCGGAAACGGAACGCGCATCGACCTCGCGATCTCGTACGCGCCAATCGTGGACGGCGCCGGGCGGGTCACCGGCGCGACCGCGATGGCGCGCGACATCACCGCGCGCAAAGCCGCCGAGCGGGCGTTGCGCGACAGCGAAGAGAAGTTCCGCCAGCTCGCCGACAGCATCCCCGAGGTGTTCTGGATTTCGACGCCGGATCTTTCGCGCTACTACTACATCAGCCCCGCGTATGAATCGGTGTTCGGCCTGTCGCGCAGCGCGGTCGAAGCCGACGCCGAAACCTGGTGGGATGCGGTGCTGCCCGAAGACACGGAACAGCTGCGGCGTTCCGTTCCGGCCGACCCCGGGCAGGGTTTCGACGTCGAGTACCGCATCCGCCGGCCGGACGGCAGCGTGCGCTGGCTGCACGAACAGGCCTTTCCGGTACGCAACGATCAGGGCGAGATCCATCGCCTTGCCGGGCTGACCGTGGACATCACCGAGAAGAAACGCCTCGAAGAGCGGCTGTTGCAGCTCGCGCACTACGACAGCCTGACCGGGCTGCCGAACCGGGTGCTGCTGCATGACCGTCTGCGGCAGGCGCTTGCGCAGGCGCGCCGCAACTCGCAGGCACTGGCCGTGCTGCTGCTGGATATCGACCGTTTCAAGCTGGTGAACGATTCGTTCGGCCACGCTGCCGGCGACGATCTGGTACGGCAGATGGGTCGGCGGCTTGCTGATTGCGCGCGCGCGGGAGACACCGTGGCCCGCCTTGGCGGTGACGAGTTCGCAGTGGTGCTGAACGAACTGGCGTCCGGCCAGGATGCGGAAAAAATATGCGAGAAGATACTCCAGGTGTTCTCGGAGCCGTTCGAGATCGAGGAACGCGATGTGTTCGTGACGCCGAGCATCGGCGTCACGGTCTGTCCGGATGACGGTGACAGCGAAGAAGACCTGCTGCGCAACGCCGACACCGCCATGTACCGCGCCAAGGAGCTTGGCGGAAACAGTTACCAGTACTTCCGGTCCGATCTGAACCGGCGCTCCGGGGAGCGCGTACGGATGGAAACCGACCTGCGGCGCGCGCTCGGCCGTGGCGAGTTCGTGCTGCACTATCAGCCCAGGATACGCGCGAGCAACAACGAGGTCACCGTGGTGGAGGCGCTTATCCGATGGAATCACCCGCAGCGCGGCATGGTTCAGCCCGGCGCCTTCATTCCACTGCTGGAAGAAACCGGCATGATCATCGATGTCGGCGAGTGGGTGCTGCACACGGCCTGCGCCGACGCGCAGCGCTGGCGCACGCGCGGCACTGAAGCCGTAGTGGCGGTGAACATTTCCGCACGGCAGTTCCAGAGCGGAACGCTGGAATCCGTGGTGCGCCGGACGCTCGAATCCACCGGTCTGCCAGGCGCGTGCCTGGAACTGGAATTGACCGAATCCTATCTGATGCAGGATGCCGCCCGCGCGGTCGAAACCCTGCGCTCGCTCAAAGGCCTCGGCGTGCGCCTCGCAGTGGACGATTTCGGCACCGGCTATTCCAACATGGCCTACCTGAAACAATTCCCGCTGAACGTGCTCAAGATCGACCGCAGCTTCGTGCGCGACATCGCAACCGATCCCGACGACGCACAGATCGTGCGTGCGATCATCGACATGGCGCACGGGTTGCGGCTCGAGGTGATTGCGGAGGGCGTGGAAACTGCGGCGCAGTACGATTTTCTCGCGGCGCACGGCTGCGACGAACTGCAGGGATTCCTGATTGCAAGGCCAATGGCGCCGGACAGTCTCGACGAATTTCTCTCCCGGCAGGCGATCGCACATTTGCCGGCGTGCAGGGACAGTGCTGCCAGAACCGTGCTCGCGCTGGACGATGAACCCGACATTCTCGAGCTGCTTGCGCATTCGCTTGGCAAGGACGGTTACAAGGTGCTGACGACCACCGATGCCGCGCAAGCCCTCGAACTGCTGGCTACCCACGATGTCGGCGTGGTGCTGTCCGACGAGAGGATGCCCGGGATCAGCGGCGTGGAGTTCCTGCGTCAAGTCAAGGAACTCCATCCCGGGAGTATCCGCATTCTCGCATCTGCCCATGCGAACCCGGATAGGCTGGTCGAGGCCATCAACCGGGCCGGCATATTCAAGTTCGTCGGCAAGCCCTGGTCCAGGGAAACGCTGCACGCCGCAGTGCGCGAGGCCTTCTGGTTCCGCCAGCAAGCGGAAACGCACCGGAAGCGCGGCGCGCGCTCGCCTGGTCTGGGGAAGCGCGTCGCCTGACGGCCTGACCTCGAACCTGCCCTGCGTGCCAGGGCGTGATGAATCGCGGGGCTATAATCGTCTCCGGTCCCGGATGTCAGGAGGAGATTCGCATGCGACAGGACGACACATTCCCGAAACGACGCGCCTTGCTGCTGGGCGGTGCGGCGGTGCTCGGTGCGACAGTGCTGCCGGTGCGCGCGATCGAACGCGGTCCCGATGGGCGCTATCCGCTGGAAATGCGCAAGCGAACCGCCGAGGACGTCAAGTACCAGAGCGAACCCTACAAGGATCGCACCTGCGCACAATGCGTGCTGTACCAGGGCGACGGTGTGTGCGTGATACTCGATTTTGCCGTCAGCCCGAACGGCTGGTGCAACCAGTGGGTCCCGAACACGATGGGGTGAAGCGCCATGGCGTGTCTGCGAGGGATGCATGATCTTGAGGCGCAAATGCCGGCGGTCGACACGGCTGTCGCCGCGGTTTTGTACGGGCCGCGCTGACGGGCCCGGCCATCGCGATGCCGCGCGCGCGACTCGATACCCGTTCCCGTACCCGGATCACCCGGGCTGATCTCAAGCGTCTTGCGCGTATTGCGTGGGAGGAGCGCGAGGATTTCTTTTCGCGCCATCCGGAATGGGGGCTGCTCTACCGGAAGCGTTTGCTGTGCAGCGCGCTTTGCAAAGGTGCGGCCTTGCACTATCTCAACGGCGCCTCGGGTGTCGACGGGTTCGAGGTCTGGAGTTTCTACGCCGAGCACGCAGAGGCGCCGTATCCGCACCGGTTTTCCAGCCGTCGCGACTTCGGAACGGCCAAGTTTGGTCCCGACCCGCTCTCCGGCGTCTATACCGGACGCCGGGTGGAACTGACCGGGCGTTCACTGCGCTGCCATCCTGCAGACGATCCGGTGGAGAGCCTGCTTCGCTATCTGCACCGCGGTGCCACGCCGGTTGCGCGCGGACTTCGCAAACAAGCAGTGGTGCTGATCGAACCGGAGCCGTATCTCGGATATGTGGTGTGGCCGACGCTCGTGACCCGCGCACACCGCTGAAGCGCAGCATTGACGCGTCGGGGCAGCACTAGCTGCCTGACCACGGCATGCCTGGACGTCGCGATTTCGACACTGCCGGGTGTCGGCGTTCTGACAGTTGTTCACGACATCCGGTAAATCCCAGACCCGGCGGGACATTTCAGGGTGTAGTCGATCTCGACGCGGCGTATTGGTACGCTCCTTGCCGTATACGTCCTGCCAGCGCCCGGCATGCTCGTGACTAAGGGAGGTCGACGGCTCATGCGGGTCCGGAGTCGTGTCGGGCGCTGGCACCTCTATCGATCTTTCGCTATCCGTCATGACTTCGCGTTTCTACGTTCGGCCGCTGCTGCTCGCGGCGGCATTGTTTTTTTTCCCAGTTCGCATTCGCCAACCCGGCGGCAAGAGTGGAATTCTCGGTGGGCAATGTCGTTGCGGAGAATGCACAGGGGGCACAGCGCCCGGTTGCCAAGGGTGAGCAGATCGACTCCGGCGACACCATCAGCACCAATGACGGCCGCGCGCAACTGTGCTTCACCGATGGCGGCTATGTGTCCCTGCATGAACGCACCGTGTTCCGTATAGACGACTATCGCTGGGAAGGCGTGGAAGACCGCAAGGCGTACCTGATGAGTACAGCAGTAGCGACCATCGGCATACGCGGTACCGAGTACACGATGCAGCTGAACGATTCGCTCAGGGGCGCGGTGGCCGACGGCGAGATCGAGGTCTGCAACTCCGCAGGTTGTCTGCCGGTGGCTGCGGGACAGGCGTACTTCGTGAAAGATGCCGATACGAAACCGGTACTGTCCACCAACCAGGTCTTTCTGCCGCCGCTTCCGCCCGATTCGGCGCTTGCGCCTTTCGGAGAAACCTCCGGCGTTCTGCTTGGAACGCTGGAAGGGACAACTGACGGCCTGATCGGGTTGACACAGGATCTGACCGATCCTTTCAGCCAAACATTGGACGCCACGATCGACAGTTCCGGGAGTCTGATTGATTCCACCACTGGCACCCTTGGCGGCGTGACCGGTACCGACGATAACGGCGGAACGCTCGATCTGCTCGGGCGCTGACCCCGTCCAGGCGTTCTGCTGTTGATACAGGACAAGATCAGCATTCGAACCGCCAGGAGCGCCAGGCGAGAAAAATCGGTATAGGCTTTTCCTGGTATTCCCGGCGGTTCGGCTTTTCGTCTTTCGCATGGTCGCCAGCATTCGTGCGATGACTGCCTGACCGTCAGTCGAGCTCCCCGGTTTTCACCCAGCTGTCGTCTTCCACGAAGTACAACTGGCCGCCGTCTTCGACGAAGGCGGACGTTGCGCCGTGTTCCCTGCCGCGGCGGAAGTGCCGTTCGCTGACCTGGATCAGCGCGCCGCGCCTTCCGCTGGCGGTTTCGGTGACCAGATAGCCGCCACGCGCCAGCCGGATCGTCATGATCTGCCCTTCGCGCTCTTCCGGCGTTTGCCACGCAAATCGCCAGGCCGCGGATTGGTAGCGCCCGGTGTAGCGCAGCAGGCGCTCGCGATCCAGGCGCGCAGGCGGCGGCGGGGGAGATGCCGCCCGGCCGCGCGTGAGCCGCGACTCGATGATTGCGCGCAATTGCCGCAGGACCGCTGGCTGGTAAGCGTTGATGGTCACGAAGTAGCCGACACCGAGTTCCCGGCAGTACGCGAAATGCGAGAGGTAGCCGTCCGCATCGCCGCCATGTCCGTGGAACAGGAAGCCGTTGCGGTACCAGGTGTAATTGCCAAGCCCGTAGCCGTAATCCAGTCCGCTCCTCGCGGCGAGCGAAGTGCGCGGCGTTTCCATCCGCTCCACGGATTCCGCAGCCAGCACGCGCCGCTCGCGGTAGATCCCGCGGTTCAGCAGCATTTGCACCAACGCCGCCATTTCGTGCGGGCTCGCGTTGATCGTGCCCGCCGGCCGTTGAATGAAGTGCCAGTACGGGATTGGCGTGCGGCCGTCGCGGTCGTAGCCGGTCGCGAGCCGGTCGAAGGGCGTGTCCTCCGCCAGCAATGATGCCGAGCGCATGTCCAGCGCTTCGAATAGCCGCCGCGTGATGAACGATTCGTAGCTTTCGCCGGCGGCGCGCTCGAGCACGAGACCTGCGACTCCGTAGTTGGAGTTCGAGTACACCGAGTGCAGCCCGGGTTTCCAGCGCGCCGTGCGCGATTCGGGCTGGAAGGCAAGACCCTGATCGAGGGAAAGCGGCGCCGGATCGTTCAGATCGAACTCGGCGCGCGTCCAGTCCTGGAAGCCCGAGGTGTGCTCCAGCAGCTGCGCAACGGTGATCGGGTGCGTGCTTTCCCAGGGATTCGCGTAGGGCGGATCCGGCACATGTCTGCGCACCGGATCGTCGAGCTGCAGGCGCCCGTCTTCCTGCAGCATCAGCAGCGCGGCCGCGGTAAATGTCTTGGTGATCGAACCGATACGGAACAGCGTGTCCGCGTCCGCTTTTCTGCCGGTGGCAAGGTCTGCGATGCCGAAGGCGCCGCTCCACAGCACCTCTTGTTGGTCGGCCAGCGCCAGTCCGACGGCGGGCACGGCGTTCTCTTCGCGCAGCGCTTCCGCCTCGGCAAGCAGAGCCGGGACGTCGATCGGCTGTCCGGCGCGCGCAGTCGCAAAAAAAGACGACACCGCGACCAGCACCGCCGCCAGTACCCCAGGCCAACGCATTGAGGACGTCGCAATCGGCACGGGTACCCGGTCAGCAGGCATATTTCGCCATGAACCGCTGGTCGATCCGGTTTTTCCAGTGCCACACCCATGCACCCCGGAGCATCCAGCGCCCGCGCGAAGCAACCGCGTAGCGATCACCGGTACTGATCAGCGCGAGGGCTTCGCGCTGCGGGCGGTGATCCAGCAAGTCTCGCCCCTGCAACGCGCGGCGCAGATTCTCCGCTAGCGGCGGACCCTGGCGCACCGCGAATACACCTGACTTCGGACGCGGCATGCCATCCATGGTGGCGATATCCCCCGCAGCAAAAATCCCGCTGCGATTCACCGACTGCAATGCCGGCGATACGCGGATGAAACCGCGCGCATCGCACGCGAGGCCGCTCGCCTGCGGCCAGAACGGCGCCGACGCGCCGGTCGCCCAAACCGTCAGCGCCGAATGAATGCGGTTCCCGGTCGCGCATTCGATGCCATCCGGCATTACGCGCGCGGCGCCGAATCCGGTGAACACTTCGACCTCGCGATCGCGCAAGACGCTGCGGAACACGCGACGCACTGCGGGCGAATGCATCGGCAGGATGTCGTCGCTGTCGGTGGCCAGCGCGAAGCGCAGCCGCGGCGGGTCTGCGCGGGCCGTGCGTAAACGATGTTGCATCGCCAGCAGAACCTCGACACCGGCGGCGCCGCCGCCCACCGTGACGATGCGCGCGTCTTGCGGCATCGTCACTTCACCCGATACGATCGACTCCCAGCGCGCGATGAAGCGCTCCAGCGGCTTTACCGGCAGCGCATACTCCGCGGCGCCCGGGACATCCAGCAACCCCGGGCGCGAGCCGACGTCGATCGACGCGATGTCGTATGAGAACACCGTGCCGTCGCTGCCGAAAGCCAGCCTGACATCAGGCTGCATGCCGTTCGCCGAGGTTCGTGCAAAACGGCAGCGCGCGGCCTGCGCAAGCGCTTCGAGATCGATATGACAGTCCTCGCGCGTGTAATGGCCGGCGATCCAGCCGGGCAGCATTCCCGAGTAGCCAGTGTGGCGGTGCGGGCTGATCAGCGTGACCTCCGCATCCGCAAGCGGCTCGTCGGCGAGACGTCGCAGCACTTCGACATGGCTGTGCCCGCCGCCGATCAGCAGCAATTTCTTCATTGTCCCGTGCCTGCCGGCAGGAAGACGATGTCACCGTGCCACGCCACCGCGCGCTCGCCGGTATTGTCGGTATCGGTGGCGATGGCGACGCCGTTCACCATCGGCGGTTCCTCGCCGAACGCTTCGCGGAAATCCTCGGCGACGTCGCGTTCGAACTCGACCCAGCGCCCGAGTTTCCCGGCACCCGATTCGACTACGATCATGCGCACCCGGTCGGTGTAGGCGTTCCAGGCAGTAGTTCCGGCCGGCTCGCCGGTCGCCCACACATAGCACAGCGCGGCCACCGGCAGGTCGCCGCCGTAGAGCGCGCGCGCGAGGCGCAGTTTGGTACGCTGCAGGAAAGGCAGCCTGCCCAGGTCGTAATCGAACAGCACGTACAGGCGTGCCGGGAAATCGTCGCCATCCTTGCTGCGCAGGTCCGATGTCTCGACCAGGTTCTCGACCCGCCAGCGCCAGCGCAAACGCGGGTGCGTCGCCGGATCGATGGCGATACTGCGGGCGAGGCTCGACATGGAATCATCGGCTCGCGCCCGCAGCGCGGTGACGCCGTCGCCGGTGTCGAGCGTGTAGGCGGTTTTCCGGTCGATGCGCGGCAGCGTGACTTCGCGCCATGCAGACGGCAGGTCGTCACCCGGTGCGAGCCGGGAGAAGGCCGCCACTTCGATCGCTGCAGGCGCAGCGGCGGCTGCAGCGGTCGAAAGGGCCAGTGCTGCCAGTGCAATCCGCCTCATTGCCGCGCGTCCACTTCCAGCAGACCCTCGCGCAACATGCGCTCGTAGTCCTCGGGGCGGTCCACGTCCCAGCGCTCCGGCAGTTCCTGCCAGAGCCAGCCCAGGCTGTGCAATCTCTCCCGCGTCTGCGCCATCACCGTAGCGCTGCCCCAGTCGATGCGCTCGAAAAGCCGGCGGTCGGACGCGGTCGTGCCGACCAGCATATAGCCGCCATCCGTGGAGGGCACGAACACCGCGCGGTATCCGCTGGCCAGCGCCGCTGCGGCGTCGCCCAGATCGGTTGCGGTCAGCGAAGGACAGTCGCTGCCGATCAGGATTGCGGAGCGGCCCTCGCTGCAGGCCTGTGCAAGCGCGTTGTGCATGCGCTCGCCAAGATCGCACCCTGTCTGATCCGACAATTGCATGCGGTAACGCACTGCGCACTCGGCGAAGAACGCGTGTTCCCGGTTGGGCGTGCAACAGAGTTCGACCGGGCCGATGCGCGCATCCCGTGCGATGCGCAGGCTGTGCTCGGTCAGCTGCCGCTGCAATCTCGCTGCGCCGTCTGCACCGATCAGCGGTATCAGCCGGGTCTTTACCGCGCCGGGCACGGGCGCCTTCGCGAATACCAGGACACTAGCTTTCATTGCGGTAGTAGATGCGCGCCAGCCTGTCCGGACTTGCGCCGAAATAAAAAGCCAGCCGCAACCGCCACATCATCAAAATGGTCCCGAGCATGCCCTGCGCCTCCCAGCGCCGGGACGAGGCCACCACGCGCTCGCGCAGGCAGGCGGGGCGGCTGCAGCGCTTCAGGCGCGCGCTCAGTTCGATGTCTTCCATCAGTGGAATCCGTGCAAAGCCGCCAAGCCGGTCGAACAGCGCGCGCTCGACGAACAGGCACTGATCGCCGGTAGCGATGCCGGTGAGGCGTGAGCGGAGGTTCATGAGGAATGCCACGGCACGCAGCAGGGGATGCGATCCGGAAAGGCGAACGTCGAAGCGTCCCCAGCGTCGTCGCGTTTCGCGCATGGATGCCAGGATCAACCGGTCCGCATCGGCTGGCAGCAGCACGTCGGCATGCAGGAACAGCAGCACATCGCCGCGTGCCTGTGCCGCGCCTGCATTCATCTGCAGCGCGCGGCCTCGTGCTCCCGACACGATGCGGTCGCACAGAGGGGCCGCAAGCGAAGGCGTGCGATCGGTGCTGCCGCCATCCGCCACGATCACCTCGACGCCGCGCGCGCGTAACGGCACAAGCGCCCGCAGACAGGCGTCGATGGTGTTCGCCTCGTTCAAAACCGGAACGATCACGGACAAAGCGGAAGGCGGAAGGCGGAAGGATGAAGAGTCGGGCGCGTCGCGCCCGGATTCGAGGCGGTTTGCAGTCGACTTCATCCTTCCGCCTTCATCTCTCGCGTTTCATCCTTCATCCTTCCGCCTTCATCCTTCATCCTTGCCGTTCAACCCCCAGTCGTAATCGAGAAACCGGATTCTGACGTTCCCGGCACGGATCGCCTGTTTCGCCGACGGGTCATCGGCAAGCGCGTTGGCATACTTCGCCAGCCAGGCAGCGACCGAGCCGGCCTGTTTGGCGAAATCTTCGCCATACCAGTCGAAGATCTTCGATACGTACAGCGTTCTTGACGATGCGTCATAGCGGTTGCGGCTGCGGTCGGACAGAAAGCGCACCGTGCTGTCTTCCAGCTGCGAATCGAGGCGATCGGCGAAGAACGCATCGGTGTGCAGGGCAGGACAGCCGATCGATGCGCAGTTCACCGCCATGTGGATGCGTGGCTCGTCGAACACGCCGGGCTCCCGGATCATGCCGTGCTCGACGTCGTCCAGATGACGTTCCGCACCGAGCAGCGTGAAGAACCTGCGCTTCCACGGGCTGCGGAACAGCGACCCGAGATCGCGGATCGATTTCAGGCCCGGATAGCCGGTGAGGATCAATTCGACCGTGAAGGCGTTATAGGCGTTGATCAGGAAGGCGAGCTGCTGTGGTTTCGACCAGTCGTCGTATTCGGTCTTGGGCACTGCCGACAGCGAATCGAGATACGCCTCGAGCCTGCCGCGATCCTGCGCGAAGCCCGCGTAATCCACCTGGCTCGCATGCCCGCCCGGCAGCCAGACGACATGCTTCTTCGTCAGCGCGTCCCACTGCGCATGCGAATGATCGAACGCCGCCTGCGCGGCGGGCAGAGAGAAAAACAAAAGAGCAAACACGAAGGCACGAAGGCACGAAAAGAACTTCCCGGAGCTCCATGACGCCGCGGCATGTGAGGATCCGGTTCCCGTGGCAGACCGGATTGTCCGTAATTCGTTTGCGCCTTTCTTCGTGCCTTCGTGCCTTCGTGTTTCGCTTGTCATCGCACCTCCTCAGCCACGCATCCACGCGTGATAGCGCTCCACCCAGCGCAGCAGGGCTTCGGGTTTGTGGGCGCGTTTCCAGTTGCCGGCGGCGTACTTGTTGGCTTCCGCCAGGGTCGGGTAGATGTGGATGGTGCCGAGTATCTTGTTCAGGCCGATGCCGTGGCGCATGGCCAGCACGTATTCCGCGATCAGGTCGCCGGCGTGTTCTCCGGCGATGGTCACGCCGAGGATCTTGTCCTTCCCAGGTTTGGTGAGCACCTTGACCACGCCGTGTGCTTCCGAATCGGCGATCGCGCGGTCCAGATCGTCGATGCCGTAGGTGGTGACTTCGTAAGCGATGTTGTTCTCCCGGGCCTCGGTCTCATTCAGACCGACGCGCGCCACCTCGGGTTCGGTGAAAGTCGCCCACGGAATGACCGAATAATCTGCGCGATATTTCTTCACGCTGCCGAACAGGGCGTTCACCGCAGCGAACCAGGCCTGGTGGGCGGCGGTGTGGGTGAACTGGTAGGGGCCGGCGACGTCTCCGCAGACAAATATGTTCGGATACACGGTCTGCAGGAACTCATTCGAATCCACGGTGCGGGCGCGGGTGGTGCCGATGCCGAGTTCCTCCAGCCCGTAGCCGGTGGTATTGGCAATGCGGCCGACGGCCACCAGCACCTGGTCGAACGGGATGCGTACATCCTTGCCGTCGTGCTCGCAGATCAGCACCTTTTCGCCGTTCTCGACCAGGAACTGCTTGGCCTTGTGATTGACGCGCACGTCGACGCCTTCCGCAACGAAGCGCTGCATCACCATGTCGGAGATCTCGGGGTCCTCGCGGATCATGATGCGCGGGAGCATCTCGACCTGTGTCACCTTCGAGCCAAGCCGCGCAAAGGCCTGCGCCAGCTCGCAGCCGATCGGGCCGCCGCCGAGCACCACCAGCCGTGGCGGCAGCGTGCGCAGTTCCCACACCGTGTCGGAAGTCAGATAGCCGGCTTCGTCGACTCCGGGGATCGGCGGTACGAAGGGCCGTGCGCCGGCGGCAATCACGATCGAGCGCGTGGTCAGCCGCTGACCGTTCACCTCGACTTCCCACGGCGACAGGATCTTCGCCTCGCCGGAGATGCATTCGACGCCAAGACCGGTGTAACGCTCGATCGAGTCGTGCGGTTCGATCTCGCGAATGACCTTCTGCACCCGTTCCATCGCCTCGGCGAACTGCATGCTTGCGCTTGCCTCGCGGACACCGAACTCAGGCGCGCGCTTCACGTGCGACAGAAACTTCGCCGTGCGGATCAGCGCCTTGGACGGCACGCAACCGGTGTTCAGACAGTCGCCGCCCATCCGGTGCTTCTCGATCAGGGTGACCTTCGCCTTGACCGCGGCGGCGATGTAGGAGGCGACCAGTCCGGCGGAGCCCGCGCCGATCACGATCATGTTGCGGTCGTAACGGCGGGGACGCTTCCACTTGCTGTATACGCGTCGGGCCTTGACCACGTCCACGATCTTGCGCGCGATGAGCGGGAACAGCCCGAGCAGGGTGAACGAGGCGATCAGTCCCGGCGACAGGATGCCGGCCAGCGTCTCGATCGCGGCAAGCTGGGTGCCGGCATTCACGTAGACGATGGTGCCCGGAATCATGCCGACCTGGCTCACCCAGTAATAAGTCCAGGTGCGGATCGGCGTCAGGCCCATCGCCAGGTTGATCACGAAGAAGGGGAACGCAGGGACCAGGCGCAGGGTGAACAGATAGAACTTGCCGTCCTTCTCCACGCCGGCGTTGATCGCCTTCAGCCTGTCGCGAAAACGCTCCTGCACGAGGTCGCGCAACAGGAAACGGGATACCAGGAATGCGAGCGTGGCGCCGATGGTGGAGGCGAACGAGACGATGACCGTTCCCCACAGCAAACCGAAGATCGCGCCGCCGGCGAGTGTCATGATCGCCGCACCGGGGAGCGAAAGCCCGGTGACGATGACGTAGATCACGAAAAAGCCCAGAGCGGTCTGCCACGGATGGGACCGGTAGTAGTCGTCCAGCGCGGCCTGCTGCGCCTTGAGGGCGTCGAGGCTCAGATACTGTTCGACCGGCAGGACAAAGTACGCGGTGACCGCTGCCGCGATCACGAGCAGCAGCAAGAATCTATGTTTGTTCAAGGCGTTTCTCCTCTTCGCCTTTTCCGGCGCTGATTTTATTCTCGCGCCGAGGCGGCAACAGGAACCGCGTTCAGGAATGCAGGGCGCCGCCGCAGGAGGAGCCTTGTCCCGCGGTGCAACCGAAACAGTGGTCGCGCACCACAATGGGATTGCCATTCAGGTCGCGGCCGATCATGTCGGCCAGGCTCACCCGCCTGCGGCCTTCCACCGCCAGCGGGAGACCGAGCATCTGGTTGAAATCGCAGTCGTAAAGATAACCCTGCCAGTCCACCGAAAGCATGCTCCGGCACATGACGGTCTCCAGGTTGCCGTCCTGGTGCGCTTCTCTCAACAGGTTCATGTAGGCGTTGAATTGGCCCTTCGAGATCAGCATGCTGCCGAAGCGCTGGATCGGCATGTTTGCCAGCGTGTAGAGTCGGTTGAACGTGACACCGTATTCCTCGCCGAGATGGGCCCTGTAGTCTGCTTCGAGCTGGGCCTGCGGCGGCGGCAGGGAAGGCCCCTGCGGGTTGTAGACGAGGTTCAGCACGAGGCCACTGTCAGGACTGCCGTAGCCGAGCCCGTTCAGCGTGCGCAAAGCGCGGATGCTCTTCTGGAACACGCCGTTGCCGCGCTGCTGATTGACGTTGTCTTCCATGTAACAGGGCAGAGATGCCACCACCTCCACTTTGTGTTGTGCGAGAAACGCCGCGAGATCCTGCTGGCCCGGCTCTTCGAGTATCGTGAGATTGCAGCGGTCCATGACTTTCACATCCAGCTTGCACGCCTCCGCGACCAGGTCGCGGAAATGGGGATTCAGTTCCGGTGCGCCGCCGGTAAGGTCGAGCGCAGAGACGTCCGATGCGCGCAGGAAGGCGAGTACCGTATCGATTGTCGCGCGATCCATCATCTCCGTGCGGGTCGGGCCGGCATTGACGTGACAGTGCACGCAGGTCTGATTGCACTTGTAGCCGAGATTGACCTGCAGGGTTTCGACGCTGCGCCGCCGGATGGCCGGGAACTCGAGCGCGTTGAGGTGGGGAAGGGTGGCGTGCATTCCGGGTCGGTCCTTTGCTGATTGGCTGTGATTCTTGTCAAGAATACAGGTACGGGTGCGATGTGCGAACGGATTCATGCGTTGCCGCCCCGGGATGCAGGTCCATCGATGCTTCCGGTCGGCCGGCACGCAACACGAATGCCCGCAGCCTTGCATTCGCCTATGATCGCAGGCAAGGGGCGCCTGTCTGCGCGCACCGTTCGAAAACTGCGCACCGCATGTCGCTGAAACCACATGGATTCGCCCGAACGCTGCTTGCCCTGTTGGTGCTCGCGGTCAGCGGCTGCGCAACCGTGCAGTCGCCGCAGCGGCAACATCTCGGCTCGGATGACGCCGCGCTTCGCTCCTGCGCGGAGTTCTTTCACGATCTGGACGCCGCGGTCGCGCGCAATCGTGTCCGCGAAGCCTCGCCCGCGAGGGTCGCCGGATTTGCATACCTGCGCGTGGACAGGTTCAGCGCATCGCTGTCGGAACGGGCGCAGATGACCGATGCCGCGTTCGATGCGTGGGTGTTGCGGCTTGCCGAGCTCGACCGCGACGCGCGCAGTATCGAAATCGGCAACCTTCCCGAGCCGGCAATCGCGGCGTTTGAAGGCGACCGGCGGCAGCTGATCCGTCGCGCGGAAACATGCCGGGCACGGTTGCTGAGCGCGGATCTGGCAGTCCCGGGGACGCGCGAACTGGTTGTCGAACGTGCGCGGGTGCCGGACGAATATCGCGGCTGGCAGCGCGCGGTGGGGCTGTATCCGCTGCTGCGCCTGCCGTTCTACTCCGGCGTGGCGCGCTGGCAACGCGAAACCAAAGAGACCTTCCGGCGCGCCCGCGACGGCGAGCCGCCTGCGCATCCGGTTGTACGCTACCTTCCGCCACCACGACCGGCGTACACCACCGCGGAGATTGCGGACCTGCTGGCGCGCGCGGTGCGCGACCCGCTTGGTATCCCGCAATTCGATGCAGCAGAGCGCGAACGACTGTTTGCCACGTTTGCACCGGTATTCGAGGTCGAGACGACGGGCGGGTACGACCGCATCGGCAGGCTGCACTGGGAGGGCGGCGCGGCGCCGTCGGTCGACATCGCCGAACCGGTCGTGTACCGGCATCTCGCCCATGCGCGATACCGCGAGCAGACGCTGGTACAACTGGTGTATCTGGCCTGGTTTCCGGAACGGCCGAAGGATCACGCCTTCGATCTGCTCGGCGGGCCGCTGGACGGCCTGATGTGGCGCGTCACGCTTGCGCCGGACGGCGAGACGGTGCTCTACGACAGCATCCATCCCTGCGGCTGCTTTCACATGTTCTTTCCGACGCCACGCGTCGAAGGCCTGCCGGCGCCGTCTTCGCTGATCGAATGGGCGTTCGTGCCGGCCGGGTTGCCGCGCATGCACGAGCCCCGCCGGCTGGCGGTCAGTGTGCAGACCGGAACGCATTACCTGCGCGACGTCGCGCCGGACGCGGGCGGCGAAGGGCAGACCTATGCGTTTGAGGATTACGACAGGCTTCACAGTCTGCCGCTGCGAAATGGCGGCACGCGCAGCGCTTTTCGTCCGGACGGCCTGGTTCCGGGTACCTGGCGCGGGGAACGCTTCTTTTTCTGGCCGATGGGCGTGCCGAGTGCGGGCGCCATGCGGCAGTGGGGCACGCATGCGACTGCGTTCGTCGGCCGGCGCCACTTCGACGACGCGGACCTGATCGAGAAGCGATTTCTCATCCGGAACTGAAGCTCTTCCCGTTCGTCGCGGAACCGCTGGAGCGCCACGTGTTCAATCTTGGTACCATGGTCTGGCGCGTACGCACTATTGCGCGCGCGAACACGCAAAGGTCGATCACATGAGCCGCGCTTTCGTAAAGGACGACAACGAAGACCTGCCGAGCGAGGAGCTGCCCGAGCGCCCGGTCAGCAACGAGCCCAATTACGTGACACCGGAAGGGCTTGAGATGCTGCGCACCAAGGTCGCGGAGCTCTCGCGCGAGCACGGCAAACTGAAGGAAGCCGCTGAGGATTTCGACAAGCCCCGACTGGCGGCGGTCGAGCGTGACCTGCGTTACTACCAGTCGCGCCTGGATAGCGCGATCCTGGTCGACAAGTCGAACGACTCCCAGGACGAAGTGCATTTCGGTGCGACCGTGAAGGCGGAGGACGAGGACGGCAAGGTGCACGTATTCACCATCGTCGGTGAGGACGAGGCGGATGTCGCCAAAGGCAAGGTCAGCTGGCTGTCGCCACTGGCGAAAGCCCTGCTCGGTTCGCGCGTCGGCGACACCGCGACGTGGAACCGGCCGGCGGGCGCCACCACGCTGGAAGTCCTGGACATACACTATCCGCGGCCGCGGAATTAGTTCACGCGGCCGCGCGCAACGGTCGCAGTCATCGGGGGGGAAGCCATGAACAGTTTCACACGCCGCGATGCAATCAAGCTGATCGGCGCCGCGGCGGTTTCGTCCGCGGGCGCGCTGCTGGTTCCCGGGGGCGCTCAGGCACAGACGCTCCGGCTCAAACCCGAGAAAGGCGCGCAACTGCGTGTGCTGCGCTGGAAACGCTTCGTGCGGGGCGACGAAGACCAGTGGATGAAGAACACGCAGCAGTTCACGCGCGTGACCGGCATACCGGTGCGGGTCGACAGCGAGAACTTCGAAGACATCCGGCCGAAAGCGGCGGTCGCCGCCAACGTGGGTAGCGGACCCGACATCGTGTTCGGCTGGTACGACGATGCACACCAGTATCCCGACCGCACGCTCGATGTCAGCGATGTCGCGGAATATCTCGGCGCGAAGTACGGCGGCTGGTACGACGTCTGCCGGCGCTATGGCATGCGCGACGGTCGCTGGATCTGCGTGCCGCTCGGCATCATCGGCGGTGCCCTGGTTTATCGCCAGAGCCAGGTGCAGGCAGCGGGATTCGAAAAAGTGCCGGGCGACCTCGATGGTTTTCTCAGGCTGTGCCGCGCGCTGAAGAAAAACGGTACGCCGGCGGGCATGGCGCTCGGCAATGCGGTGGGGGATGCCAATGCCTGGTGCCACTGGGTAGTGTGGGCACATGGCGGCCGGATGGTGGACGAGAACAACGAAGTGGTGATCAATTCGAAGGAAACCATTGCCGCGCTCGAATACGCGAAAACCCTCTACGAAACCTTCATTCCCGGCACGCTGTCATGGCTCGACCCGAACAACAACAAGGCATTTCTTTCGGGCGACATCGGCCTCACGCTGAATGGAATATCGATCTATTACGCGGCGAAGACGTCGACCGATCCGGCGATGAAGGCGCTCGCGGCCGATACGCAGCATGCGCACCTGCCGGTCGGGCCGGTGGGGCGGCCGACCGAGCTGTCGCCGCTGTCCCCGGGTTTCGTGTTCAACTTCACACGCTACCCGAATGCGGCCAAGGAATACCTGCGTTTCATGATGGAGCAGGAGCAGTACGGCGCCTGGCAGCAGGCATCGCTGGGTTACGTGCAGCAGCCGCTGCGGGCCTACGAGTCGAACCCGATCTGGACGGTGGATCCCAAGCACACGCCATTTCGCGACGTACCGAAAATGATCCTGGACAACGGGCATGCAGGTCAGCTCGGCAATGCGTCGGCTACCACCATGGCCGACTACGTGATGGTCAACATGGTGGCGGAGGCTGCATCCGGCGCGGTCGCCCCGCAGCGCGCGGCACGCCGCGCGGAACACCGCGCGCGCCGTTACTACAGGAGAAGATAGACCGATGTTCGAACTGAGAATCGACAACGCGCTGATCCATGACGGCATCGGCGCCGCTCCACGCACCGGTTCGGTCACGGTCAGCGACGGGCGTATCGTCAAGCTCGGTGCAGTCGAGGGCGACGCAGCAGAGCGCGTGGACGCCAATGGCCTCGCACTGATGCCGGGCATCATCGACACGCATACCCACTACGACGCGCAGATCACCTGGGACGGTTTGGCCAGTCCTTCGCCGTCGCTCGGTGTCACCACGGTGGTGATGGGCAACTGCGGATTCACCATTGCACCCTGCCGGCCGCAGGACCGCGATCTGGTGATGCGCAATCTCACCCACGTGGAAGGCATGTCGATCGACGCCTTGCGTGCCGGCATCGACTGGGAGTTCGAAACCTTTCCGGAATACCTGGACGCGATCGAACGCAAGGGCGTCGGGCCGAACGTCGCCGCGTACGTCGGCCACTCCGGCATCCGCACCTTCGTCATGCGCGAGGATGCGTCGCGGCGCGCGGCCACGGACGACGAGGTCGCGCAGATGCGCCGGCTGGTGGTGGAAGCAATGGAAGCAGGCGCCTGCGGATTCTCGACCACGACTACGCCCCAGCATAACGGCGAGGCCGGTATACCGATGCCGTCGCGCCTGGCCGATGCGAACGAAATGCTGGCGTTGTCGTCCGCGCTGGCAGAAACGAAAAGAGGCCTGCTGATGATGACCAAGGGCGGGCAGACCACGATCCCGTTCATCGAATCGCTTGCCGCCGCGGCCGGCCGGCCGTACCTGATCGCCGCTTTGCTGCACAGTAATCTCACGCCGGAGGCCACCTTCGAGGACCTGTCGCAGATCGCCGAGGCGCGCAGTCGCGGCCGCGGGCTTTACGGCGCGGTGTCGCCGTGCCCGTTGACTTTCGAGTTCACCATGCGCGAACCGTATGTGTTCGAAGGGCTCGTTTCGTGGCAACCGTTGATGCAGCTCGATCATGCCGGAATGAAAAAGGCACTGATCGACCCGGCTTTCCGCGCACAGGTGAAGGACGAACTGTCCCGGCGCACCCGCCGCATGTTCAACGGCGAGTGGGAGAAGATGTTCGTCACCCAGGTGGCAGATCCTGCGCACGCGAAGCTCGAAGGCCGCTCGATCCATGCGCTCGCGCTCGAGGCGGATGTACACCCGCTGGACTTCATGCTCGACCTGGCGCTTGCCGAGGATCTCGACACGCTGTTCACCGGGACCCTGCTCAACTCGGACGAAGACGCGGTCGGACGCATGCTGAACGACGAAAACGCAATCGTGTCGCTTTCCGATGCCGGCGCGCACCTGACGTTCCTGTGCGACGCGGGCTTCGGCCTGCATCTCATGGGGCACTGGTCGCGCGATCGCGGTGTGATGCCGCTGGAGTCCGCGGTCAAGAAGCTGACTTCGGAACCGGCTCGACTGATGGGCATCCGCGATCGCGGCGTGATCGCGGAAGGCAACTGGGCGGACCTGTTGCTGTTCGATCCGAAAACCGTGGCACGCGGCCCGGCGCAGCGCATGCACGATCTGCCCGGCGGCGCCTCGCGGCTCACCACGCCGGGAATCGGCGTGCACGGCGTATGGGTGAATGGCAAACGCATGGTGGACGCACACGGCCTGCGGCAGGACGCGCCGCGCGCCGGAAAGCTGATCCGCGAATTCGCCGGTTAGCAGTTTGTTGAATTCGCTGGTTTGACGAACTGGCCGTCGATCGCTCAGTGAGTTCAAAGCGCTCAATGCAAAAGGGCGCGGAGGAAAACCTAAGACAGATCTCACCGCAAAGGCGCAAAGAGCGCAAAGAAGATCGATTTTTTTATTCTTGTATTTCTTCGTGCCTTCGTGTTTCGCTTTTCGGGTTTTCCTCCGCGTTCTCCGCGTCGTGCGCTTCTGTTAACGACGACCGGGAAGTCGGTCCACTCAACATACTGCCAGGTCGATGTCCGACGCAGCCGGACGGGCGAAGCAGGCAGAAGCGCCAGAATTGGCATCGGGACTGAATCACACAGGCACGAAGGCACGAAGAAACCCCTGAAAGATATTCGGGTTTCCTTTGTGCCTTCGTGCCTTAGTGGTGAATCAGAAAGCGTTACAACGGCTCAGGACTGCTCGGCCAGCAAGGTCTCGATCTGGCGGGTGAACTCGGCGCTTTCGGGCGTGACCGCGCTCGGATAGCTGAAGGCGCGCTGGCCGTCGCGGGAGATCAGGTATTTGTGGAAGTTCCAGCGCGGCCACTGACCGGTCATCTGCGCCAGTTCGCTGAACACCGGATTGGCCTTGTCGCGCACCACGCTGGTTTTCTCGACCATCGGAAACTTGACACCGTAGGTCAGTTCGCAGAACTCCTTGATCTCTTCATGGCTGCCCGGTTCCTGGTTGCCGAAATCGTTCGCCGGGAAACCCACTACCACCAGGCCCTGGTCGCGGTAACGGTCGTAGACTGCCTGCAGGCCACCGTACTGCTTGGTGTAACCGCAGAAGCTGGCGGTGTTCACCGCCAGCACCACCTTGCCGGCGTACTGACAGAGATCGACCGGCTTGCCGTCGAGATCCTTCATCTTGTGATTCAGTACGCCGGGACAGGCGGACATGGCAACCTCCGAGAAGAACAGCATTGCGGTGGCGGAAAGCAGCAGCTTCAGCGATTTCATGACAGGCTCCTTGTCGTGACTCTCGAATGACACGCCGTCCGGCCCGCGAGTTCCGCCGGGCAGCATGCCCGGTCCGTTAGAATCGGCGCCATGGGACCCTTGTCGGACGTGAAAGTCATCGAGCTTGGCCAGTTGATCGCCGGGCCGTTCTGCACCCGTATTCTCGCGGAATTCGGCGCGCAGGTGATCAAGATCGAATCGCCCGATGGCGGCGACCCGCTTCGCCAGTGGCGCAAGCTGCACAAGGGCACTTCGCTCTGGTGGTATCTGCAGTCGCGCAACAAGAAGTCCGTCACCGTCAACCTGAAGAGTGAAGAAGGCCAGGAGATTGTGCGCCGGCTGATCGGCGAAGCGGACATCCTGGTGGAAAACTTCCGGCCGGGCACGCTGGAGAAGTGGGGCCTCGGCTGGGAGCAGTTGTCGTTGCACAACCCCGGGCTGGTAATGGTGCGATTGTCAGGCTACGGGCAGGACGGACCCTACGCGCAGCGCGCCGGATTCGGCGCGATCGGTGCATTGATGGCGCTGCGCCATCGCGAAGTGAACGACGGGCGCGGTCAGGTAATCGACGTGGCGCTGTACGAGTCGGTGTTCAGCTTGATGGAAAGTCTGCTGCCGGAGTTCGATGTCGCGGGTTTCGTGCGCGAACGCAGCGGTGCTTCACTGCCCGGCATCGTGCCATCGAATACCTATACCACGCGCGATGGCAAGTACGTGGTCATCGGCGCCAACGGCGACTCGATATTCAGGCGCATGATGGATGCGATCGGGCGACCCGACCTGGCGCAGGATCCGGCGCTGGCGAAGAACGACGGCCGGGTCGAACGCACGGAGGAGCTGGACAAGGTCATCGGCGACTGGTGCGCGGCAAACGATCTCGAGCAGGTGTTGCGGGTGCTGTCGGAGGCGCAGGTTCCGGCCGGCAAGATCTACGATGCGGCGGATATCACGCGCGACCTGCAGTACCTGGCACGGGGCATGATCCAGGAGGCGAGGCTGCCGGACGGCACACCGATGAAAGTGCCGGGCATCGTGCCGAAACTCTCGAATACGCCCGGCGGTACGCAATGGCTCGGCCCCGCGCACGGCGAACACACCGACGAGGTACTGCAGGCGCTGGGGTACGATGCGGAACAGATCGGCGCATTGCGCGAACGCAAGGTGATTTAAGACACGACCGAAAGAGCGCTCCAAACGCGGAGGACGCGGAGGAAAACCTAAGACAGATCTCACCGCAAAGGCGCAAAGAGCGCAAAGAAGATCGATTTTTTTTCATGTATTTCTTCGTGTCTTCGTGCCTTGGTGTTTCGCTCTTCTGGTTTTCCTCTGCGCCTTCCGCGTTGGGCGGTTCGGGGTGAATCGCTGAAATCCAGGCGCTTCGACAAACTGGCAACGGAGACGGCATGCAGGTCAAGGACATTCTCAGGATCAAGGGCGACGAGCTGTTCAGCATCGCGCCATCCGCGTCTCTGTCCGAAGCGGTGAAGATCATGGTCGGGCGCGACATCGGTTCCCTGGTGGTGATGGAGTCCGGCGCGATGCAGGGGCTGCTGACCTTCCGCGAAGTGCTCGCCGCGTCGGTTTCGCAGGGCGACCTGTCGCGGGTGAAGGTGGCCGAGGTCATGGTGAAGGACCCGCTGACCGGCGATCCGGAGGATACGGTGGACACGATGCGCCAGCGCATGACCGACCACCATGTGCGTTACCTGCCGATCGTGCGCGAGAGCACGCTGCTCGGCATCCTTTCCTTTCATGACGTCGCGCGTGCGGCGCTGCGCGCGGTGAGCTTCGAGAACAAGCTGCTGAAGAAGTACATCAAGGACTGGCCGGAATGAGCGAACGCCCCGGGATCCCCGCCGTTCGCATGCGCCGGACGCAATCCGCTGCATGACCGCGGGCCAATGAACACATGATCAGGCGACCGTCGCTGCCGGAAGGCGTGCGTGCCCGCGAAGTCTGGGGCTGGGCAATGTTCGATTTCGCCAACTCCGGCTACACCACGGTGGTGATCACCGCGGTATTCAATGCCTACTTCGTGGCGGTGGTGGCGCAGGGTGCGGTGTGGGGGACGTTCGCGTGGACCGCGGCGCTGTCTGTTTCCTATGCGCTGGTGATCTTCACCGCGCCGCTGATCGGCGCGCATGCGGACGCGCATGCCAACAAGAAGAAGCTGCTTTCGATCACGACCGTTGCATGCATCGCTTCGACCGCGGCGCTCGGCCTGGTCGGTCCGGGCGACCTTGCGCTCGGAATCGTGCTGCTGGTGATCTCGAACTACTTCTTCAGCGCCGGCGAAAACCTGATCGCCGCCTTCCTGCCGGAGATCGCGCGCGGGCGCGCGCTCGGAAAGGTGTCCGGCTGGGGCTGGGGACTGGGCTACATCGGCGGTCTGCTGACGCTCGGCGTATGCCTGGGTTACGTGACCTGGGCACAGGCAGCCGGGCAGTCCAGTGCGCAGTTCGTGCCGGTGACCATGCTGATCACCGCGGCGATCTTCGCGGTGGCCGTGCTGCCGACTTTCCTGTTTCTGAAAGAACGTGCCGTTCCGCAGAAGCTTTCCTCCGGAGCCTACGTCAGCGCGTTCGCCCGTACCTGGGACACCGTGCGGCATGCGCGTCAGTACCGGGACCTGATGCGGTTTCTGGTGTGCATCGTGTTCTACCAGGCGGGCGTGATGTCGGTGATCACGCTCGCGGCGATCTACGCCGAGCAGGCAATGGGATTCGAGACGCGCGAAACCATCCTGCTGATCCTGGTCGTCAATGTCACCGCCAGTATCGGCGCGCTGGTGTTCGGGCAGATACAGGACCGCCTGGGTCATAAACGCACGATCGCGCTCACGCTTGCCGGCTGGATGCTGACCGTGCTGATCGCCTACGCTGCCACCTCGCAGGCCATGTTCTGGCTGGTGGCGAATCTCGCGGGCTTGTGCCTGGGCGCGAGCCAGTCCGCAGGCCGTGCGCTGGTGGGTTACCTGAGTCCGATGCAGCGGCGCGCGGAGTTCTTCGGCTTGTGGGGCCTCGCGGTGAAGCTGTCGTCCATATTCGGTCCGATCACTTACGGGACGGTGACCTGGGCCACGGGCGGCGACCATCGCCTGGGACTGCTGGCCATCGGCTCGTACTTCATCATCGGATTGCTCATTCTGGCTGGCATCGACGTCAAGCGCGGGCGCAAGGCGGCACGGCGTGCGGAATGGTCCGCAGGAAAAATTACGACCGCATCCGCTTTTATAGAATAAACAGGGCGTTATAATCGCCCATCAGCTGCGCGTGGGAGGCGTACAGATGTTGAACTGGATCAAGGGCGATCAATCCGATCACCCGCTTGCGGAGGACAAGGCTGCGCGGGAGCTCATTGCCGAGCTTCCTCCCGATCCGTACAAGTCCCTGGAAGAGCTGCGTTACTGGCTGGAGTCCCTGCAGAACGCGGATGACCTGAAGCTGACGCGCAAGTGGGAGATCGTGGATCTCATCGACAAGACCGCACGCAACCATCTGCGCAAACTGTCCCGGGAGTATGTATCGGCCGGCAGCCGTCTGCAGCGCTTTCAGGAGAATCGCATCTGGAGCACGGTGTTCGCGTTCTGGAAAAGCCTGGGCGACGCGTATCGGCAGCTGCTGCAGAAGTACCAGGCCGGCGCAAACGGCTGGAATGCGATCAAGCCGCGCGTGCCGGTCGTGGTTGCCAGAGGGATTCGCTGCGCGGCCGCCAGGCTCAAATGGCATCTGCTGCGCTATGGGCCGATCGACAGGGAACTGTGGGAGGATCTCGGCAAACTGTTTGCCTATGCAGAAGAGAACAGGCTGGGGGACGCCAGGCTCGAGATCCATCCCGGAACCGAGACCAGTATCCAGCGCGAATTCATCAGGACGCTGATGCTGGGCGTGTCGTCGACGGACAGTCTGCTGCCGGCGAAACTCGATCTGGCCGAACGGCTGATCGCGCGCTTTGCAGATCAATGCGCCCTGCAAAGGCAGCCTTCCAAGGGCTGCCATTTCTATTTCGATATGGCGGACGGAAATCCGCCGGCGCGATTCGTCGACCGTATCCCGGCGGCAGGCAGCATCCGGTTCTTCGGCCCGGGCAACGCCTCGCAGGCGCTTGCGGCACTGGCGGCCGCGGTGCGCAGCGACGGAGCAGTACCCGCCAACCTGGATGCCGGCCCGCAGCCTGAGCCTGGTGCAGTCATCGAAGTACTGGAACATCTCGCGCGCTACTGGTCGATTCAGCCGCCCGCGCGCAGCGAAGAACGCAAGCGTTCGGTGTCGCGTATCAGCGTTGTCCACGGATTCGATGATATCGTCGGCAAGATCCGCGGCGACAGTCAGGACCTGAATTTCGACGAGACCGCGGAGACCTGGGCGGTGGAAAATGAAAGCGAAGGCGGATACGGCGCGGTTCTGCCGCGGGCGAAGGCGGACTGGCTGAAAGTCGGCACGCTGCTCGGCGTAAGGCTGGAGGACGGCGCAGCCTGGGGCATTGGAATCGTACGGCGGCTCACTGCAAGAGAGAACAACGAACTCTATGTCGGTATCCAGCTGCTCGCCCGCGGTGCGACCGCAGTCCGGTTATCCCTGGTTGGCGGCTCGACAACGGCGCAGGACGCGCTGCTGCTGCCGTCCAGTGTCACCGACAGCGTCGCGCATGACGAGATGAGCCTGTTGATGCGGGAAGGCAGTTTTTCGCTGCAGGGCAGTCTGGAGATGCAGGCCTACGATCGCCAGTACCTGCTGATGCCTAAAAGGCTGATCGAGGGTGGCAACGATTTCGACATGGCGCGCTTCCACGTGCTTAAGCGCGCTGCCTGACATGCCGCGTCGCTGGTCCCGCCGACATCTATAATCCAGACGTGCAGGGGATACGCATGGGCGATGGCATCGAACACGAGGAGGTGGATCACACGCTGGTCGACGACGAATCGACCCTGCGACTGCTCGACGGTTCGCCGGCCGATGTCTGCGATGCGCTTGGCGAATTTTCAAACCGGCTCGATTCGCTGCGGACGTCGCAACTCAAACTGGCGCGCAAGGTCGAGATCGTCGACCTGATCGATCGCAGTACGCAAGGACCGATGCAGCGTTTGGCCACTGCGTTCGCAACCAACACCGGCGGCGGTGACCAGGACGGTATCTGGACTGCGGCATCGGAGTTCTCTTCGAGGCTGCTGGAGACCTACCTGCACCTGATTGGCGAGGTCCAGACCTACGCCGTCGGCTGGGGCGAGGTGCGGGATCGTGTTCCGCTGCTGATTGCGCGCGGCATGCGCGCCATCGGACGCCGTTTGAAATGGCAGCTGATGCGCTATGGCCCGGTCGATGCCCGGCTCTGGGCGTCGCTGTCCCGCTTGTGGTCCTATGTGGAGGACAGGGGCATGGCGTCGGCGCGTGTCGCGGTGTACGACGATGACGACGTGTCCATGTTGCGCGCGGAGTTCCTGAGGCCGCTGATGCTCGGCGTTTCCGCCGCCGACAGCCTTCCGCCGGAACGGCTGGATGTGGCGGAAAGGCTCGCCGCGCATTTCTCGGACCGCTTCGACCTGCAGCGCTATCCCTCGAAGGGTTGTCACTTCATGGTCGACGTCGATCTCGGCACGGCGCCCGCGCGCTTCATTCCGGGCAACCGTATCAGGCCCGGTGCGCGGTTTTTCGGTCCGGGCCAGGCCGTGCAGGACCTCGAGGCATTGTCGTCCTCCATCGCCACCGAGGAACTGATTCCGGATAACGCCAACCTGGACGGCGTCACCGATATCGAGATGGTGGTCGAAGTGATCGGGCACCTCGGGCGCTACTGGTGGGCAAGACGGCCGGCGCGCCGCGAGGAGCGCAAGGTTGCGGTGTCCACCATCAACGTCATTCATGGATTCCAGCAGATCGTGACGCGGCTCTCCGCGGATGCCGGCGCGCGCCGTTCCGGTGAGGTGGTGTATGGCTGGAAAATCGAGAATGAAAGCGAGGGCGGTTACGGCGCCGTTCTGCCGCTCGCCGAGAGCGATTGGGTGAAAGTCGGCACGGTTCTCGGGATCAAGAGCGCCGAGAGCCGGGTCTGGGGGGTCGGCATCGTCCGGCGGCTCGCCGCGAGAGAAGACAACCAGCGTTATGTCGGAATCCAGCTGCTCGCGCGCGGCGCCCGCGTCGTGACCCTGCAACCGGTCGAGAGCGGCCGGCCGGTGCAGACCGCGGTGCTGCTGCCCTCGCACGTCGGCGAAAGCGTGAGCCACGGTGAAGTCAGCCTGCTGCTGCCCATGGGCGGGTTCTCGTCGCTCGACAGCGTGCAGATGACGGTCTACCAGCAGACCTACACACTCGAGCCGCGCATGCTGATCGAAAACGGCACAGACTTCGACATGGCCTACTTCCGCATCCTGCAGCGCGCTGCCTGAGCGGGCGTGGAGCGAGCGTGGGGTGGCGGTTGTTGCACGGGTGGCTTACCACAAAGACACGAAGGCACAAAGAAATACAAGAATAAAGAAAGAACTTCTTTGTGCCTTCGTGCCTTTGTGGTGAATCCCCCGACTGGCCAGGCGCAATACTGCTGCCGTCGGCAGACAAAGCCAGTCAGAGCAGAACAGTCTTCAGCCAGGCGCCGATGTCGGCCAGTTCTTCGGGGCAGACGGCGTGCATCATGGGGTATTCGTGCAGTTCGACCCGGTAGCCGAGCTGCGTCAGACGCGCGCGCGAGGAAACCGCCAATGGCAGCGGGACGATGTTGTCGACCGTGCCATGTCCCATGAAGACCGGTGTCGGGTTGTTCGCGGGTTTGCGTTCGCGTTCCACCGACTTCGCCAGCGGAAGATAGGCTGACAGCGCCATCAGGCCGGCGAGCTGCTTGGGAAATCGCAGCCCGGTGTGCAATGCGATGGCGCCGCCCTGCGAGAATCCGGCGAGCACGATGCGCGACGCCGGGATGCCCCTCTTGATCTCGCGTTCGATCATGTCCTGCACCAGCGCCTGCGAGCGGCGAATGCCTGCTTCGTCTTCCCTGAGGGCGAGGTCCTCCGCGAGGATGTCGTACCAGGCGCGCATCACGAAGCCGCCGTTGATGGTGACCGCCAGCATTGGCGCATGCGGAAAAACGAAGCGGATGCCCAGCGGGGGAAGATCGAGCTGATCTACGACCGGAACGAAGTCATTGCCATCGGCGCCCAGGCCATGCAGCCAGATGACGGAGTGGCTCGGGTTTGGACGTGTTTCCAGTTCAACCGACGGCAGAGCGGAGGATTGCGTGTTTGCGGCTCTCATTGCTTTTCGTTGATTTCTTTTCCACGGCAGTCTACCCGGGCAACCAGAAAAAGAACACGGCGCCGTTGCCGGGCGAACTCTCGCTCCAGACCTCGCCATGGTGCCTGGCGATCACCCGATTCACGGTGGCCAGACCGACGCCGTTTCCCGGGAATTCGGACTCGGCGTGCAGACGCTGAAACACACCGAAGAGTTTGTGGCTGAATTGCGGATCGTAGCCGGCGCCGTTGTCCCGCACGTGAAATACGGTGCGGCCGTCCCGTTGTTCGCAGCCGAACTCGATTTCGGCCGGCTTGCGATCGCGCGAGAATTTCCATGCGTTGGACAGCAGGTTCTCCAATGCCACGCCGATCAGGATGCGGTCCGCGTGCGCCCTCATCCCGTCCGTGATGTGCACGTTAACCTGCCGCTGCGGTTCCGGTTCGCGCAGGCGGCCGGTGATCTGGCGCGCGAGCGCGGTGAGGTCCACCGGCTGGATGTCCAACTCGGCCCGGTTCACCCGCGCCAGATCCAGGAGGTCGTCTATCAACTGGCCCATGCGCGTGACGTTTCCGTGGATGCGCTGGAGGTAGTGCAGAGCGGCTGCGTCCAGTTTCTCGCCGTAATCGTCCATCAGCATCTTGCTGAATCCAGCGATGCTGGACAGCGGCTGGCGCAGGTCGTGCGAGACCGAGTAACTGAAGGCCTCCAGCTCCTTGTTCATCGCTTCCAGGTCGCGGGTTCTCTCCTGTACCCGGTCTTCGAGTTCCAGGTTTAGAGTGCGCTCCGCCTCTTCCGCGCTTTTACGCTCGGCGATCTCCGTTTCCAGCACACGGGTGAATCCGGAAAGCTCGCGATTCTTGCGCGCGACGAGCTGGATTGCGGCGAGCGCGATGCCCATCAGGATCGCGACCAGAATGCCGAAACCAAGCACCAGCTCGGGCAGCGTGCCGCGCGACACCGACACTTGCTGCGGTGTTGGCCATACTTGCAGAGTCCAGGTGGCGCCGGGGAGTTCGATCGGCGCGCGCCGGCTGAGCTTCTGCAGCGGCGCGTTGGCCGGAGAGCGGATCAATTCACGGTCACCTTCCAGCAGTGCTGTGACGAAACCCCGCGGTTGCGGGCCTTCGGCGAACAGCAACAGATCGTCGAAACGGATACCGGCCATCGTCAGGCCGCGAAACGTCCCGTCCCGAAACATCGGCGCCGCGATTGCGAAACCCAGACCACCGGGGAGAATCTCCAGTGCCGGCGTGATGCGGATGGTTCGCTGCGCGATCGCCTCCTGGATGGCGCGTCGACGCAAAGGATCGACATCCGCGCGCTTGCCGACCGCGTCCAGCGTCAGGTTGCGGAACGCAGTGCGCCGGTAGATCCAGTCGGTATCGGTCAGGCCGATGCCGGCAATGTAGGGGAAGTGATCCAGCAGGATGGCGGCATCGGACCGCCAGCGCGATTCTTCCGGGAATCCTTCTTCGTGGGACCACTGCATCGTCAGCCGTTCGATCAGATTGAGCTGCGCCTGCACGCGGTCCAGCACAATGGCGCGCGTTCGATCCAGTACCTGCTCAGTCGCGATCTCCAGTCGTTCGACCGACTGCGCCACCAGTGCCTGCCACAGGTTGAACGCAACCAGCAGCAGAACGGTCGTGACCAGGCCGGGTAGCCAGCGCCAGGGCAACCTCTCGGCTTCGCCGTAGCGCACGGCGCTGGCAGCGGCAATCGCGCCGCCGGTCACGACGAAGGCCAGCGCCGTGCTGAGCGCCATCGAGGTGAAGGCGCGCCAGCCGGTCGCCGCCGGAGCGCCGGCGACATAGGCGAGCGCCGAGATGGCGCCAATGAAAGCCGTGACCAGTCCGAGCGACCAGGCCGCCGGCAGGAACCGGGCGGCAAGGCGGTGGCTGCCAAGCACCAGCAGCGCACCCCCTGCCATGCAGAATGCTGCCGCCGTGTTCGGCGCCATGCGCCCGGGGTGCGATGTCTGCACCGTGGTGAACGGTTCGATCAGTAGGCGATCGATGCCGGTTTCGGTGCCGGCGAGGTACTCGAAGATGGTAATTGCGCCGACCACCAGCACCACGGCTCCCGCGGCCAGTGACGCTCGTGCCGCGCGATCCAGCAGCAGCAGGCCGAGTCCGGTCAGGAGAAAACAGGCGGCGGCGTTCAACTGCATCGGCGCCCACTGTGAATGCAGCTGCACGAGCATCGGCGACGCGACGAACCAGCCGGCGATGACCAGCATGGACAAGGCCGCGACCGCGCCGGCGGCCAGGCGTACACCCCAGCCGATGCGGCTGCGTTCGATTGCGTCGTTCACGGTCAAGTCGTCGCCTTGGTCATGTCGCAGATTGAGACGATCCGCAGCGCTGTAGATGCACCACAGGTTATCGCAACAGGCTGGCCGCGTCGCCCCGGCGCCGGCAGTTCCCTGAATTTCGCTGGATTGACGAGCCGGCTGCCGATCGTTCAGCCAGTTCAGAGCTTTCAACGTGGAGGCCGCGGGGGACGCTGAGGAAGACCAGCCAATCCGCGTGAGGTCATGCCTTGCTCACCGACATGCGGGTTCGTGCTGACTGCGGTCGAGTCGTTCCTCTGCGGCCCCGGTGTTCTTCGCGCCGTGCGCTTCTCTTGACTGCGATCCGAAAGACAGTCCGATTTCAACTGACTGCTAGTCCGCAGGCTTGTTGCGGATCGCCGATTTCGGTCGGAACGCCTTGCAGAGCTCCTCGCGCGTCTCGATGTACGGTCCGCCGATCAGGTCGATGCAGTAGGGCACGGCGGCAAAGATGCCGTGCACCAGAGATTTTCCTTCCGCATCCCTGGGCCCTTCGAGCGTCTCGCGAATCGCTTTCGGCTGTCCCGGCAGGTTGATGATCAGGCTGCCGCCGCGGATCACCGCGACCTGACGCGAGAGAATCGCGGTCGGCACGAAGCGCAGGCTGATCTGCCGCATCTGTTCGCCGAATCCGGGCATGACCTTATCCGCCACGGCAAGCGTGGCTTCCGGCGTGATGTCCCGCTTCGCCGGCCCGGTGCCGCCGGTGGTCAGGATCAGGTGGCAATGCCCGCCATCCGAGAGTTCGGTCAGTGTGGCCTCGATCACCGGCTGTTCGTCCGGTATCAGTTTTGTCACGAATCGCACCGGATTCACGATCGCGCGCGTGAGCCATTCCTCCAGCGCGGGCAGACCTTCGTCCTTGTATAAGCCCTTCGAGGCGCGGTCGCTGATCGAAACCAGGCCGATGACCACTTCTTCGCTATTGCTCATGTTTCAACGCACCGTAAATATTATGGACGTACCAGAAAGCATTCAAGAAGCGAAACACGAAGGCACGAAGACACAAAGAAAAGCAAAATGAAACACTATCGTATTTCCTTTGCGTTCTTTGTGCCCCTTTGCGTCCTTCGCGTTCAGCTTTTGTCTTCTGTTCTCTTCGTGTCTTCGTGCCTTTGGCGCCGGCATCACGTTGGCTTCGCAAACGTGAGCCCGCTCCTCAACAAGCCGCGACGCGACGTGTTGTGTGTTTCGCTTCTCCGTTCCCGCGCTTCAGTCGGAACTGTCGAGAGCGGCCCGCACCGCCCGGAACAACTCCCGGAAGCTCTTCGGCGGTTTGCCCTCCTTCGCCTCGCGGCGCGCGTTGCGGATCAGCGCTCGCAGATGCTGAGAGTCGGTTTCCGCGTGCTGCGACAGGAACTCGGCCAAAGCGGCGTCATCCTCAAGCAACCTTTCGCGCCAGCGCTCCGCGACATGCAGTTTCGCCGTGTGCTGGGCTGAAACACCTTTCAGCGCGTCCAGTTGGTCGCGTATCGGCGCGGTATCGACATCGCGCATGAGGCGGCCGACGTACTGCAACTGGCGCCGGATGGCGCCCCGTTTGCTGATGCGCTTGGCCTCCAGCAGCGCATTGCGCAGGCTGTCGGGAAGGTCCAGGCCCGCAATCTGGTCGGCTGACAGCGCGGCGAGTTCTTCGCCCAGTTCCTGCAGCGACTGCATCTCTTTCTTGCGCTGGGTCTTGCTGGGCTGAAGTTCTTCTTCCATCGGATTCTGTGCATACGACCGGATGGTATGATAACTGAGCGCTCGCGATGCGGTTTCGTATGCAAGCCGCCCGGAGCGATCTGCGGCGTGGTTTCGCCCCCACGCCGCTTTGCTTTTGTCTGTCCCCTGGAGTAACAGTGACCAACGAAGGATTCACCTGCGATCTGGACGTTTTCAGGCAGCTCGTGCGCGATGCGCTCGCGCACGCGAAGTCCCGGGGCGCCACGTCGGCCGAGGCCGAGGTCAGCGAGGGATTCGGCCAGAACGTGACGGTGCGCCGCGACGAAGTCGAAACCATCGAACATAGCCGCGATCGCGGCATGGGGGTAACGGTTTACCTCGGAAAGCAGCGCGGACATGCGAGCACTTCCGATCTGTCCGGCGACGCCGTGCGCGCCACGGTCGAGGCTGCGCTGTCGATCGCGCGGCTCACCGCGTCCGACGAATTCTCCGGCCTTGCGGATCCGGAGCTGCTGGCCACCGAGTTTCCGGATCTGGATCTGTACCATCCCTGGCCGATTCCGGTGGAAGAGGCCATCGCCCTCGCTCGATCGTGCGAGCAGGCGGCATTCGGCGCCGATCAGCGCGTGACCAACTCCGAAGGCGCCAGCGTCTCCGCGCAGCAGATGCAGTTCATTTATGGAAACTCGCACGGTTTCCTGGCCGGTTATCCCAGTTCGCGTCATTCGGTCAGCTGTGCGGTGATTGCAGGACGCGGCGAGAATATGCAGCGTGACGACTGGTGGGTGATGATGCGGGCGCCCGGCGACCTCGATCCCGCGGATGTGGTGGGCGCGACCGCGGGCAGGCGCGCTGCGCGCCGACTGGATGCGCGCAAGATCGGCACCACCGAAGTCCCCGTTCTTTTCGAGGCGCCGGTTGCCGCCGGTTTGCTCGGGCACCTGGTTGGCGCGGTCAGCGGTGGCAGCCTGTACCGGAGACAGTCGTTCCTGCTCGACTCGCTCGGACGGCAGATTTTTCCGCGGTTCGTGCGCATCCGCGACATGCCATTGATCGAACGCGCACTGGGAAGCAGCGCGTTCGATGACGAGGGCGTGGCGACCCGCGAGCGCGAAGTGGTCAGCGGCGGCGTGCTGCAAGGCTATTTTCTCGGCAGTTATTCGGCACGGAAGCTGGGCATGCAGACGACCGGTAACGCGGGTGGCAGCCATAACCTGGTGCTCGATTCCACCGGCGAGCCTTTCGACGCACTGTTGAAGAAGATGGACCGCGGGCTGCTGGTGACCGAACTGCTCGGGCAGGGTATCAACATGGTGACCGGCGACTACTCGCGTGGCGCCGCCGGTTTCTGGATCGAGAACGGCGAGATCGCCTATCCTGTGCACGAAGTGACCATTGCCGGCAACCTTGCGGACATGTTCTCGGGCATCGTCGCGGTCGGCAGCGATGTGCTGATCCGCGGATCGCGTCGATGCGGTTCGATCCTGATCGACAGGATGACGGTGGCGGGGGATTAGAACCTATCTCATAATCATTCACGTGTGCGCCGGAGACGATTCTCGTTCCCGGCTAGGCGCGAGCGACGCGGTTTGGCTGGCCCAAATAAGGAGCGAGCAACGACGTCGGGGGCGAAAATGCGCCCCGGACTCGGTCTCGCGAAGCGTGGTGCGGGAAGGGGCGCGGCTCGGCTGCGCATCCCGTGTCTGCCCGGGTCGCGCGCGGCTGCTCCCGCACCGGCGCTTCGCGTACCGTGTCGCAGCCGCCCGTCCCGGAGGGTTGCGTCCAGAACAGGCGGCTGCGGCGTTGCTCGGCTTGCCAATAGCCCGTGTATTGGCTGCGCCTCGCGCCTTGCCGCCGCCTGTTCTGGACGCAACGCATCGCGCGAATGATTGTGAGATAGGTTCTAGCCACAGAAAACACGGAGACTGCGGAGAAGGAACCACGGGAGATCCTCGCTATCCTTCCTGATTGCCGTTCGCAGTTCGACGCCGCCGACTGCCGATGCTCCGGTGTCCGATCCGTCGGTGCGAGATCCGTGTTCTCCGTCGATCCGCTTTTCACTCCGTTGCAAGCGCGCGGATGACTTCAATATCTTCTACTTGCGGGAAATGCCGATAGAACTGGCCGACCGCGTAGAAATCCCGCGGCGTTTCCAGACAGACGATTTCATCGCAGAGCGGGCGCACTTTCTCGACTGTTTCGGGCGGCGCGACCGGCACTGCGCACACCAGCCTGCCGGCACCCTTCGCGCGCAGCGCGTGCAATGCCGCGATCATCGTCGAGCCGGTCGCAAGCCCGTCGTCTACCACGATCACGACGCGTCCGGCAGGATCGATCGGTGCGCGGTGCGCCGTATACGACGCACGCCTTTCGCGCATCAGGTCGAGTTGCCGCTGTTTTTCCGCTTCGATATGTTCGACTGATGCACCCGCCGCGGCTGCGTGCGGGGAAAGATAGGACCAACCTGATTCATCGACCGCACCGATCGCATATTCCGGATTGCCCGGCGCCGGCAGCTTGCGCACCAGGACCACGTCGACCTCGCCACGCAGTTCACGGGCAACGATGGATGCCATCGGCACTGCGCCGCGCGGGATTCCCAGCACCAGCGGATTGCGGTCGCGGTAGTGCGCAAGCGCGCCCGCGAGTTTCAGCGCTGCATCGGTGCGATCGACGAACATGTGGACGGAAGACTTGAAGGCTGCCGCCAAGGCAGCAAAACAACTGCAGGAAACCGTTCTCTGGTGCCTCCTGGTGTTCTGGAGTCCGGATGGTGAATCATGTACTCTCCCAAGGCCGGTCCGTCACCGCGACCAGCTCACCCGCTCGCGGCACCTACCGCTGAAAAACTGCGCCCGTGCGCGTGCCCTCGCCGGCAGACGGCTTTCCAACCATACGCTCGGCTGCCTGCAGCGTGTTGCCCAGCAACATCGTGATGGTCATCGGCCCCACGCCCCCGGGGACCGGCGTGATGTACGCCGCTTTCTCCCTGACAGAGGCAAAATCGACATCGCCGGCGAGCTTGCCGTCGGCAAGGCGGTTCATGCCGACATCGATCACCGCTGCGCCCGGCTTGACCATGTCCCCGGTGACCAGCTCCGGTTTGCCGACCGCCACCACCAGGATGTCGGCAAGCAGGGTGTACTGCTTCAGGTCGCGGGTCTTCGAAGTGCAGATCGACACGGTGGCGCTGCGCTGGAGCAGCATCAGCGCCATCGGCTTGCCAACGATATTGCTGCGCCCGATCACCACCGCATTTCGGCCTTCCACCGGAATGCGGTAATGGTCCAGAAGCGCCATGACGCCGTACGGCGTGCAGGGCGGGAACACCGTGCTGCCGGTGACCAGCGCGCCGAGATTACTGAGATGGAAACCATCGGCGTCCTTCCCCGGATCGATCGCTTCCAGCACCTTGTGGTTGTCGATCTGCGCCGGCAAAGGCAGTTGCACCAGAATGCCGTGAATGCGAGCATCGTTGTTCAGCTCGCGGATTTTCGCGAGCACCGTCTGCTCCGGCACGTCGGACGGATACCGGATCACCTCGGAATGCATGCCGATATCGGCGCAGGCCTTCGCCTTGTTGCGCACGTAGACCGCGGACGCCGGATCGTCTCCCACCAGGATCACCGCCAGCCCCGGCGTGACGCCGCGCGCCTTGAGCGCTTCGACCCGTTGGCCGAACTGCGCACGGATCTCTTTGGATACCGCCACACCGTCGAGCAGCACGGCGCTCATGACCAGCCCTTTTGCCGTGCGGCGGTATGCGGGATCAATCTGAATGCGGCTGAAAATGGATGAACGAAACGGGGATTTGCCGGACTGTTGAAATGCATGCGTTGATTTTATTCAGGTTTGCGGGCCGCCGGCGCACGACACCGGTTCATGCCGTGTGCGCAGCCTTCTCGATCTGCGCCAGCGTCGAATAGAACACCGGGCCTCGACCCATGTCCGCTTCTTCCTGGCTCACCAGCACATTCACGTTCAGCCCGTTCGGCATCTTCGAGCCCTGCAGCTGCTTCGGCGCACCGATCACCCCGGGCAGCAGCCCATCCACCACCAGCGCATAGCCGAAGGTCTCGCCGCGGTCGTTGTACAGCCGGCAATAGTCGCCGGTGTCGATACCGCGGGCCGCGGCATCCGCCGGACTGACTTCGAAAGTCGGGCGCGACATCATTTCCTGCAGGCGTGGCACATGCTGGAAGCTCGCGCCGATGAAGTAGTGGGTCGCCGAACTGATCACCTGCAGCGGATATTTCTTGGTCGCCTCAATGTTCTCCAGCCCTTCATTCTCGGGCAGGTGTGCCGGCAGCGGATCCATGCCGAGCTTGGCCATACGCTCGGAATAGATCTCGATCTTGCCAGACGGTGTCGGCCACTTTCCGGTCGTTACGCCGGGGCGGCGCGGGGATTCGAGCGCGGCACGCGCCCAGCCGTTTTCCTTCAGCAGATCCCAGGTCACGCCTTCGAACAGCGGATTGAATTCCGGGTCGATCAGTTCCTTGAGCATGTCCTCGTCAGACTGCGAGAAGCACGGCTCGTCGTACCCCATTTTCTTCGCCAGGCGACGGAACATTTCCGCGTTGTCCAGGCTTTCGCCCAGCTTGTCGATCGCCTGCTGGGAAAGCCCGAAGTAGTAGTTGCCGTAGGCGCCGCTCAGATCGATACGCTCCAGCGTGGTATCCGCCGGCAGCAGGATGTCCGCGTAATCCGCGGTGTCGGAGAAGAACGTGTCGTGCACCACGGTGAACAGATCGTCGCGCATTAACCCCTTGCGCGCGGATCGCGTGTCCGGCACGCAGTTCGCCGGATCGGAGTTCCATACGAACAGTGCCTTGACGGGCGGCTCCAGGCCCGGATCGTTCAGCGCCATGCCGAGCTGGATCATGTTGAAGGTGCGCGGCGTGCGGCCGGCGAGCAGATCCGGACGCTGCAGCTTGTTGAGATCGACCTTGCGCATTTCGCCGCCGGTGGTCAGGCAGACGCCGCCCTTGCCGCGCATTGCCCCGGTGATTGCCGGCAGCAACTTGATCGCGCGCACCATAGACCCGCCGTTCTGGTGGCGCTGAATGCCCCAGTTGAGCCGGATGAAGGTCTGCCTGCTGGAGCCGTAAAGCAGCGCGAGTTTCTCGATCTCGGCCGCCGGAATGCCGGTGATCTTCTCCACCCGCTCGAGCGAATATTCGGGGAGCCGCTCTTCGATCAGTTTTTCCCAGCCGACCGTGTTGGCTTTCAGGAATTCCATGTCGTGCAGGCCGCGCTCGACGATGATCTTCATCATGCCCAGCGCAAGCGCCGCGTCCGTACCCGGCCGCGGCTGCAGATGCCAGTCCGCGAACGCCGTGGTGCGCGTCACACGCGGATCGATCGCAATGATCTTTGCACCGTTCGCACGCGCCTCGTTGACGAACGGCATCGCATGCACGCCGGTCGACACCAGATTGGTGCCCCACAGGATGACCACGTCCATTTGCGGCAGATCTTCGATGTTGGCCTGACCGACACGCCCGTCGGTGAAGGCCTCCGCCGCCACACCGGCCGCGGTGCAGATCGTGCGCTCGAGCCTGCAGGCGCCCATCCTGTTGAAGAAGCGCTCCCCCATGCCCAGGAAGCCGAGGATCGCGATCGATCCCGAGTAGGAATACGGCAGCACCGCCTCCGGCCCATGCTCCGCAATCACCGCTTTCAGGCGCGCGGCGACTTCATCCAGCGCCTCGTCCCAACTGATGCGCTCCCACTTCGCGCCAGGCCCCTTCGGTCCGACACGGCGACGCGGGTACAGCACACGCCGGTCGCTGTAAACGAGGTCGAGGTAGTGATTGACCTTGTTGCACAGATAGCCGCGGGTGACAGGATGAGTGGGATCGCCCTCGACGCGGACCGCGCGGCCCGTTTTGACGTCGACCGTTACCAGCATGCCGCAGGCATCGGGACAATCGTGTGGACACGTGGCCTTCACCACTTTTTGCGACAGCGCTTTGGTATTGCTCGGTGCAGGTTCCATGATTTCAGTCTCGCCGCGGGTCAGGAAAGATTTTACTCCCTTGAGCCCGATCCGGCGCCAAGCCGTGCGGACAGTGCATGCGCCGCCGCCTTCAGCGGACCGGCCACACTTCCGCTCCAGCGCGTGTCGAAATGTCCGGCGTGGCCCAGCACGGTAAGCGCCAGCGCGAGCCGGCCGTTCGCATCGAATACCGGCGCCGAGAATGCCGCCACGCCGGGAATCAGCTCGCCATCCACTCTCGACAGCCCACGCGCACGGATCGCCTTCGCCAGTTCCGCCGCCTGCGCCGCGGTGCGCGGCCCGGCAGGTTGCCGGCTGCGCGCCACCACGTTCAGTTCCTCCCGCACCAATGCGCGCGTCTGCGATTCCGGCAGCCAGGCGAGGAACACCTGCCCGGTGGCCGACGACAACAAAGGCAGCACGCCGCCCACCCTGAGGTTGACCGTGACCGGGCGGCGCGCCTCTTCCCAGCGAACCACGGTCGCGCCGTAGTTGCCCCACACTGCGAGCGCCGCCGTCTCGTCGGTAACATCTCGCAATTGCGCCAGCACCGGCGCAGCCAGGCGCACTGCATCCAGCCGCGACAGGCTGGCCAGCCCGAGTCGCAGCGCAAAGCCGCCGAGGTCGTATTGTCCGGTCTCGGCGATCTGCTCGGCCAGGCCCATGCGGATCAGACTGACCAGATAACGATGCGCCTTCGCTGGCGCCATTCCTGCTGCAGCGGCAAGATCACGCAGCATCATCGGCTGGCCACGCGCGACCAGGGCCTGCAGCACCTTGCCCGCCATCTCCACCGACTGGATTCCCTGGCGACTGTCCTTTGTTGCCGCGGTTGACATGGGCTTCCCTGCCTAATTACGCTATGCGGAATATATTCTACTAATCATAATGCTGCATCCGCTGCCGCGCACCGTCGCGCAGGGCTGCGCCCCGGAGGACGCATGGAAAAGAAGTTTGCCTCGCAGGCCGATCTCGAGGAAAAGAAAATCAGCTTCGTCGAACTGGGTACCGGCGCCTATGCATACACCGCCGAAGGGGACCCGAACACCGGCATCGTGATCGGCGACGATTCGGTGATGGTGATCGACACTCAGGCCACGCCGGTGATGGCGCAGGACGTCATCCGCCGCATTCGCGAGGTCACCGACAAGCCGATCAAGTACGTGGTGCTGTCGCACTATCACGCGGTGCGCGTACTCGGCGCCTCGGCCTACAAGCCCGAGTACACCATTGCCAGCCAGGGAACCCGGGACCTGATCGTCGAGCGCGGCGAAGCCGATATGAAGTCCGAGATCGAACGCTTTCCACGACTGTTCCGTTCGGTCGAATCGATTCCGGGCCTGACCTGGCCGAACCTGGTGTTCGACAGCGCGATGACCTTGTGGATGGGCAAGCGCGAGGTGCGCATCATGCATCTCGGGCGCGGCCACACCAAGGGCGACACCGTGGTCTGGCTGCCGAAGGAAAAAGTCCTGTTCAGCGGCGACCTGGTCGAGTATGCCGCGACGCCTTACACCGGCGACGCCTACCTGCAGGACTGGCCGAAAACCCTGGATCGCATCCGCGCGCTGAAGCCGGAACGGCTGGTGCCGGGCCGCGGCGACGCGCTGATGAATCCGACGCAGGTGGAGGAAGGCCTGCAGGGCACGCAGGCCTTCATCACGCAGATGTTCGAATCGGTGCGCGCCGGCGCGAAGGCAGGAAAACCCTTGAAGGCCATCTACACGGAAACCCGCGAGAAGCTGAGACCGCAGTTCGGCCAGTGGGTGATCTTCGACCACTGCCTGCCGTTCGACGTCAGCCGGGCCTACGACGAGGCCACCGAACACCCCGATCCGCGTATCTGGACCGCGCAGCGCGACAAGGAACTGTGGCAGACGCTGGAAGGCTGATATTGCGTCTTTGCGATGCGCTCCAACAAGGTAACCGGACCTTCCGCAGCGCGAGCGCACACGTGGAAACCTTTCTCGCCTTTCTTTGTGCCTTCGTGTCTTAGTGGTGAAACGCCTTCCTGACCACGTCACCCGACGCAGATGATGGAAACCCTCTTCCAGTACCGCACGCCGCCCGAGATCAAGTCCGGCAGGCGGCAGGTGCCGGTGATCGTGGTCGGCGCCGGACCGGTCGGACTGTGCGCAGCAATCGATCTCGGCCTGCAAGGCGTGCAGACCCTGGTGCTGGATGATGACGACCGGCTTTCCGAGGGCAGCCGTGCAATCTGCTTCGCGAAGCGCACTCTGGAGATTCTGGACCGCCTCGGCTGCGGCGACCGTGCGCTCGGCAAGGGCGTGGTGTGGAACACCGGCAAGGTGTTCCTGCAGGACCGGATGCTCTACCAGTTCAACCTGCTGCCTGAGATCGGCCACAAACGTCCGGCGTTCATCAACCTGCAGCAGTTCCATCTTGAACAGTTCCTGGTCGAACGGCTGCACACTCTTCCAAACGTCGAACTGCGATGGCGCAACCGCGTGAGCGCCGTATCGCAGCATGCTGATGGAGTCGAAGTCACGGTCGAAACACCAGACGGCAGATACGTGATCGACTGCGAATATCTGATCGCCTGCGATGGCGCCCGAAGCCCGGTGCGGCACGCGCTGGGGCTCGAATCCAAAGGGCAGGTGTTTCGCGACCGGTTCCTGATCGCGGACGTGAAGATGCGGGCCGGGTTCCCTACCGAACGCTGGTTCTGGTTCGATCCGCCCTTTCATCGCAACCAGTCGGTGCTGCTGCATCGCCAGGCAGATGACATCTGGCGCATCGATTTCCAGCTCGGCTGGGACGCCAACCCGGAAGAGGAGCGCAAACCGGAGCGCGTCATGCCTCGCATACAGGCGATGCTCGGGCCGGATGCGAAGTTCACGCTCGAATGGGTCAGCGTGTACACCTTTCAGTGCCGGCGCATGGATCGCTTCCGTCATGGGCGCGTGCTGTTTGCGGGCGACGCCGCGCACCAGGTGTCGCCGTTCGGCGCACGCGGCGCCAACAGCGGCATCCAGGACGCCGACAACCTGGCGTGGAAACTGAAACTGGCTCTGGACGGCCGCGCACCCGATACGCTGCTCGACAGCTACGATGCCGAGCGCCGCCCCGCCGCCGACGAGAATATCCTCCACTCCACGCGCAGCACCGACTTCATCACGCCGAAGAGCGGCATCAGTCGCGCCTTCCGTGACGCCACGCTGCAGCTCGCCGAGCATCACGCCTTCGCGCGCAGCCTGGTGAACAGCGGCCGCCTGTCCACGCCGTCAACCTACTCGATCTCCCCGCTGAATACGCCAGACGAGGACGCGTTCGGCGCCCGCATGAGGCCCGGCGCCCCGGCAATCGATGCGCCGCTGAATTCGCGCAATGGCAACACCTGGCTAATCGACCAGGTCGGCGGTCGCTTCGATCTGCTCTACTTCACTGGCACCGGGGCCGTCTCCGAAACCATGCGCAACATGTTCGAGTCGCTGCGGCGCCTGCCGGTTCCGGTCGAGACCCTGATCATCTCCGCACAAGGCGTGCGAGCCGATATCGGGCGCTGCTTTGAGGATGTCGATGGACTGTTCGCCGAGCGATATGACGCACGCTCCGGCACCGCGTATCTGCTGCGCCCGGACCAGCACGTCTGCGCGCGCTGGCGCAGACTCGACGCAGCATCGATCCGCAAGGCGCAGGCACGCGCGCGCGCCGCGGAAACCGAAACCGAGGTGGCCACATGACAATTCGCCTGGATCCGAACATCGAGGCGCCGGACGACTTCTACCAGGCGCTGATCGACATGCACCGCGGCCTGGACGAAGCGCAGAGCCAGCTGGTGAACGCGAAGCTGATCCTGCTGCTCGCCAACCATATCGGCAACATGCAGGTCCTGCGCGAAGCCCTGCGCCTTGCGCGCGACGAGACCACAACCTGGAAACAGAACTGACCACGGAGGACACGGAGGGAAAACCGAAAAGAGAAACTTGACGCAAAGGCCGCAAAGCATTGCAAAGGACGCGAAGAACTCCGAATACTTTCTTTGCACTTCTTCGTGTCTTCTTCGTGTCTTCGTGCCTTCGTGTTTCGCTTTTACCGGTTTTCTCCGTGTCCTCCGTGGTTCGCGATAGAGGGGGCCAAAATGAGTTCGAAACGCTGGATTACCTTTCCCCGCATGCAGGGCGTGCATTCGCGGCAGGCCCATGCCGACCTGCCGGAAGGCACCTACGAGCGGGAGATGAGCAAGGAAGGATTCTTCGGACCGTCCTGCCACTTTCATCACCGGCATCCGCCGACCGGCTGGACCAGCTTCGAAGGCGATCTGCTTCCGCGCGCTTTCGATCTCAACCGGCTGTCGCCAACCGGCGATTCGCCGTGGGATGCAACGCCGTTCCTGCATAACGGCGACATGAAGCTGCGCATCTGGGCTGCGCGCACGCCGATGAATCACCTGGTACGCAATTCAGACGGCGACGAACTGCTGTTCATCCATGACGGCGCCGGCGAACTGTTCTGCGACTGGGGACATCTTTCCTATCGCGACGGCGATTACATCATGTTGCCGCGTGGCGCCATGTGGCGGATCGAACCTGCCGCGCCGACCACGATGCTGTTGATCGAGGCCACCGAAGGGTCCTACCTGCTGCCGGAGAAAGGCATGGTCGGCGCCCACGCGATTTTCGACCCGGCAGTGCTCGACACCCCGCAGATCGACGACGCCTTCCGCGCACAGCAGCGCGAAACGGAAACACGCGTCGTGGTCAAGCGTCGCGGCGGACTTTCGACCATCGTCTATCCATACAATCCGCTGGACGCGATCGGCTGGCACGGCGATCTCGCCCCGGTGCGGGTGAACTGGCGCGACATCCGCCCGCTGATGAGCCATCGCTACCATCTGCCGCCATCGGCCCACACCACCTTCGTCGGCAAGAATTTCGTCGTCTGCACCTTCTGCCCGCGTCCGATCGAATCCGACCCCGGCGCGCTCAAGGTGCCGTTCTTCCACAACAACGACGACTACGACGAGATCATCTTTTACCATCGCGGGAATTTCTTCTCGCGCGACAATATCAGGCCCGGCATGGTCACGCTGCACCCGTGCGGCTTCACCCATGGTCCGCACCCGAAGGCCTTCGATACCGGCGCCAGGGCCGCACGCAAGGAAACCGATGAAGTCGCGGTGATGATCGACACCCGCTACCCGGTGGAAATCGCAGCCTTGCCCGCGGGCGTGGAGGATTCCGGTTACGTCAACTCCTGGAAGAAAAGGCAATGACGTGGACGGCGTGAACACGAAGGGGCACGAAGGAAAACACAAGACACACGAAGGAAATTAAATCAGGCATGAAAACTTTTTCCGCGTCAGTCCGATCGTGCCGGCACTTATTGCCTCATTCTTCCTTCGTGCATCCTTTAAGGTCTTCCTTCGTGACCCTTCGTGTTAACGCTTTCGCTCTCAACCTGACTCGCCCATGAAACTCGCATCCCTCAAACACGCACGCGACGGCGCGCTGATCGTGGTCAGCCGTGACCTGTCGCGCGCGGTACGTGCAGACACGATTGCACCGACCTTGCAGGCGGCGATGGATGACTGGCCGAGATTGGCGCCCGGCCTGCAGCAGCTGTCCGATGCACTGAACGCCGATAAGGCCGGCGGCGCCTTTGCATTCGACGCGCACGCCTGCGCCTCCCCGCTGCCACGCGCCTATCAGTGGGCGGACGGCAGCGCCTACGTCAATCACGTCGAGCTGGTACGCAAGGCGCGCGGCGC
>JBBDIL010000032.1:0-40964 GCA_040880425.1 Burkholderiales bacterium
GCCTGCCCGCCGGCGATGATCCGCAGCTTCCAGGAAGAGCACGGCGTACAGGTGTTGCATGCCTGGGGCATGACCGAAATGAGCCCGCTCGGTACGGTCAGCACTTTCAAATCGAAGCACGATGCGCTCGGCGCGGAAGAGCGTCTTGCGCTCCAGTACAAGCAGGGACGGCCGATCTACGGCGTGGACATGAAGATCGTCGATGGCGACGGCAAGGATCTGCCCTGGGACGGCAAGGCATTCGGCGATCTGCTGGTGCGTGGCCCGTGGATCCTGAACGAGTACTTCAAGGGCGAGGGCGGCAACCCGCTGCGCCGCGATGAACACGGGGAAGACTGGTTCCCGACCGGAGATGTCGCCACCATCGATGCGGACGGTTTCATGCAGATCACCGACCGCTCCAAGGACGTGATCAAGTCGGGCGGCGAGTGGATCAGTTCGATCGACTTGGAGAATACCGCGGTCGCGCACCCTGCGGTTGCCGAGGCTGCGGTGGTATCCGTAAACCATCCGAAGTGGGACGAACGGCCACTGCTGATCGTGGTGAAAAGGAAGGATGCGGAACTGACCCGGGAAGAGCTGCTGAAATTCTTCGAGGGCAAGGTCGCCAAGTGGTGGATTCCGGACGATGTGGTCTTCGTCGATCAACTTCCGCATACCGCCACCGGCAAGCTGCTGAAGACCAAGTTGCGCGAAGACTTCAGGGACTACAAGCTGCCGACCGCGTGATGGCTGTCTCGTATTGACGAAGTAGTCTCACCGCGAAGGCCTGAAGACACCAGGAAAAACTTCCAAAGTATTTCCATAGAGTTTCTTGTGTCTTTGTGTCTTGGTGGCGAATCCCTGTCTGCAGCCATTCCCCGCTACGCCGCGGCTCAATAACCCCTTGAGCGGTCAACCAGGCCGGGCGGCATTTCGCCGCATTCCAGCTGCCTGACGATTTCGATCACCTGCGCCTCGGCTTCGGATGGAATCGTCACGCCGGCCACGTGTGGCGTGACCACGATCTTCGGGTGATGCCAAAATGGATGATTCCGTGGCAGGGGCTCTTCCCGGAAAACGTCCAGCATGGCGCCACCGAGCTGACCCGAATCGAGCGCATCGAGCAGATCCTGTTCCACGAGATGGGCGCCCCGGCCGATGTTCACCACGAACGCCCCGCGCGGCATGACGGCAAACCGCCGCGCATCAAGAATGTCTTCGGTCTGCGGCGTGAGCGGCAGTACGTTCACCGCCACCCGCGCTCGCGACAGGAAGTTGTGCAGCCCGCTCTCGCCGTGGAAAGTCTCGATGCCGTCGACCCGTTTTGCCGACCGGCTCCAGCCCATCACCGGGAAACCGAGTGCCGCTAGCCGTTGCGCGACGCGACCACCGATTGCGCCCAGACCCATGACCCCGACACGCCAGTCGCGCGTGAGCCCGGGTTCCAGCTGCCGCCAGTCGGCTTGCCTTTGCTGAGCGAGAAACTCCGGCATGCGGTGCTGGAAATGCAGTACCGCGTATACGGAATATTCCGCCATCTGCTGTGCAAATCCTGCATCGCGCAAGCGTATGATCGGCACACCCTGCGGCAGTTGCGGGTCGCGCAGAATGTGATCCACGCCGGCGCCAAGTGAAATAATGGCTTTCAGATTCGGCAGGCGTGACAACAGTCCGGCCTCGGGCTTCCACACCAGTGCGTATCGCACCGCCTCGTCCGCGCCCGGCTCGGGCCAGACCCTGAACGGCAGTTGCGGGAACGCCCGTCCGAATGCCTCGCGCCAGGGTTCGGACGCGTCGGACTCACTGTAGAAAAGCACAGTCATTTGCGTTCTCCGCGGTCGGGCAAGGAACCGGCCGACTGATGCCGCCCGTTTAAATCCGGCCTTGTCATATGCGTACTCGCCGGCGCGACAGGCTCAGGGCGCTTCCACTTCCAGGTTGTCGATCAACCGGGTCTGACCGAGCCTGGCGGCGCCCAATATGACCAGTTTCTTGTCCTGGTTCTCGGGGCGCATCAAGCCGCGCTGGCTGCGCACCACGACATAGTCGACGGCCCAGCCATGCCTCGCGAGCAGCGCGCCGGCAGCGTATTCCATGGCCACAAAGTTGCGGTCGCCGCTTTCCACGGCTTCCTTGATCTGTAACATCGCCTGGCGCAGACGAGCCGCCTCTTTGCGCTCGGCGGGAGAAAGAAAGCGGTTGCGTGACGAAAGCGCCACCCCGTCCTCCGCACGCACCGTTTCCGCAGGGATGATTTCTATCGGCAACGCAAACTGATCCACCATGTGCCGCACGATGGCAAGCTGCTGATAGTCCTTCTTGCCGAACACCGCGATCTGCGGCTGCACGATGTTGAAAAGTTTCAGCACGACCGTAGTGACGCCGCGAAAGTGCCCCGGCCGGAAACGGCCCTCCAGCTTGTTGGCCACCCTCGAAGGGTCGACGTGAAAGATCTGCGGTTCCGGGTACATCTCCTGTTCATCCGGCGCAAACACCACGCTATTGCCTTCGGCCTCCAGCCTGGCGCAGTCGTCCTCGAAGGTGCGGGGATACTTCCCGAAATCCTCGCCTTGCCCGAACTGAAGCCGGTTGACGAAAATCGTGGTTACGACACAGGTCGCGTGCTCGCGCGCAATCCGCACCAGACTGAGATGCCCGCCGTGAATGTTGCCCATGGTCGGCACGCAGCCGACACGCCGCTCATTCTTCAGCCTTTCACGCAGGTCTTTTATTTTCGTTACGACGTCCATTCCGTATCGGCCAAGGAGACGCAGAGGCTACAAAATAATCCAGAGAAGAATAAGGAACCTTAACGGTGCACACGTTCGCGGGGCGCCAAAGGCTTACCCCGCAAGAACTCCGATTCTCTCAGTGTTTCCGATTCCCCGCGACAAGTCGAATATCAGAAGCCGTGTTCAGGACCGGGAAATGCCCCGGCTTTGACCTCCCGCACATAATTTTCTATCGCCGCCTGGATCGAGTCGGTTCCGGACATGAAGTTCTTTACGAATCGCGGCTTCTTGCCCGGGTAGACGTCGAGCATGTCATACAGATTCAGGATCTGCCCGTCGCAATGCGGTCCCGCGCCGATACCCATTACCGGGATGTCGAGCGCATCGGATATCGCCTGGCCGGCCGGTGCAGGTACCAGCTCCACCACCATCATGCTGGCACCTGCGTCCTGCAGAGCTCGCCCCGCGCGGATCAGCGCCTGCGTGGCATCGTCCGTCTTGCCCTGGATCTTGTAACCGCCGAGTGCATGCACCGACTGCGGAGTCAGGCCAATGTGGCCGCAGACGGGAATGCCGCGCGCAACCAGGAAATCGACGGTTTCAGCCATCACCTCACCGCCTTCGAGCTTGATCATGTGCGCGCCCGCACTCATCAGCATGGCCGCATTCTCGAACGCCTGCTGCGGGCTTATCTGGTAACTGCCAAATGGCATGTCACCGATCACCAGCGCGCGCTTCGTGCCACGTGCGACACAGCGCGTGTGATAGAGGATGTCGTCCATGGTCACTGGCAGCGTCGAGTCGTGCCCCTGTACCACCATACCGAGGGAATCGCCCACCAGGAACGTGTCCACCCCGGCGGCGTCCAGCAATGCCGCAAAACTCGCGTCGGTGCAGGTCAGCATCGTGATCCGATCGCTTTCCTGCATCATTTTTTGCAAAGTAGTTGTCGTGACTTTCATTCAAATCCTTTCACCGCAAAGGCACGGGGAAGACCGGACGATTGCCAGAGCGCCGCATCTAGAACCCCTGCAATCACGCCGATTCAGGATGCCGGCGCCGCATTTGAATCGCGTGCCTGCCTTCCATTCTCTCTGTGCCTCTCTGTTTCTGTGGCGAGTCCTTCTCATTCCCCGCGGCTGAAAAACTCGCGGGGGCCGCGCATTTCGGTGATGCGGCGCAACAATAAATCAAAATCGGCATCGTCATCAACAAAGTTCAGATGCTCGCTGTTGACGATCAGCAGCGGCGCCGCGCTGAACTGATAGAAATAGCGGCTGTACGCATCGGCCAGCCGCACCAGATACTGCTCGCTGATGCCGCGCTCGTAGTTCACGCCGCGCCTGCGCACACGCTCGATCAGCGTTTCGGTGGAAGCCTGAAGATATATAACCAGGTCCGGCGTCGGTGCCTGCGGCATCAACTGTTCATAGATCTGCTGATACAGGCGCAATTCATCGTCGGACAGCGTAAGGCGCGCGAACAGCGGATCCTTGTCGAGCAGAAAATCCGCCACCTTGCCCTGCTCGAACAGATCGATCTGTTTCAGGCCTTCGAGTTGCTGAATGCGCTGGAAAAGAAAAAAAAGCTGGGTTGCCAGAGCGTGGCGCTTCGGATCCTCGTAGAACCGGGGCAGAAAGGGATTCGCGTCCGGCTCTTCGAGCAACAGGTCCTTGCGAAAGTGGTCCGCCAGGCGCCGCGCCAGGCTGGTCTTGCCGGCGCCGATCGGCCCCTCCACCACGATGTAGCGCTGCCGCTCAGGCGCCGGCAATTCGTTGCACTCCGTCCATACCGACACGCGCCAGCAGTGCGCCGACCCGACCGTGCCCCGGAATGTCGGCGTGCGGTGCGATTTCCGCGAGCGGGGCAAGCACGAACGCCCGCTCGTGCATACGCGGATGCGGGACGCTGAGACCGGGTGCGTCGATCTCGGAATCGCCATACAGCAGCAGGTCGAGATCCAGCGTGCGCGGCGCGTCCTTGGTCGAGCGCACACGCCCGTGCATTCGCTCGACTGCGAGCAGGCTGTCAAGCAGATCCTGCGGTGTGAGCGTGGTTCTGATCCGCGCAACTGCGTTGACGAAATCAGGTTGCTCCCGATTTCCGACCGGTGCGGTGCGATAAAGCGAGGAGCAGGCTTCCAGCTGCGTACTCACCAGCCCGGCAAGTTCGCCGAATGCGCCGCGCACGCTGGCGACCGGATCGCCGAGATTGCTGCCGATACCGATGTACGCCAGGGCAACAGCATTCTCGCTGCCCATCAGGACTCCTGCGTATCGGATGCTGAGGATTGGGACGACCCACCGGCTTTTCGACGGCGGCGGCGACGGCGGCCGCTGCCGCCGGTCTTTCCGCCGGGCACCAACAGGCGCTTGCGTTCGTCCTCGTCAGCGTTCTGGAAGCGCTCCCACCAGTCTGCGATCTCCATGTCCACTTCGCCGCTTTCGCAACGCAGGCGGAGAAAATCGTAACCGGCACGAAAACGCGGATTTGCCAGCAGCGCGTACGGCCTGCGGCCCGAGCGGTTCAGCAGCCTCGCCTGCAACACCCAGATCTCTTTCATATCGATGCCGAACCGGCGCGGTATGGCCAGGTTCTCCGCCTGATCGTGCAGCACTTCATCCATGGCCTGGAAAAGGGCAGGGATCGGTTTCAGGCCCGACTCCTCAGCCTGTTTCCATGCCGCAAGCACTTCATGCCACAGCAGCGCGGCAAACAGAAAACCGGGCGACACCGATTTCCCGTCGCGAATGCGCTCGTCGGTGCGTTGCAGCGCAAGCATGACGAAACGCTCGCCCAGAGGCTGCTCGACGATCACGTCCAGCATCGGCAGGAGGCCGTGATGCAGCCCTTCTTCGCGCAGCTGCAGCACGCATTTGGCCGCGTGCCCCGACAGCAGCAGCTTGAGCATCTCCTCGAACACCCGCGACGGCGGCACGTTCTTTAGCAACGGGCCGAGCTTGCGAATGGGTGCGCGCGTTGCCGGTTCGATCTTCAGTCCGAGTTTCGCCGCAAGGCGCACGGCGCGCAGCATGCGCACCGGATCCTCGCGGTAGCGGGCCTCGGGATCGCCGATCATGCGCAGTTTCTTCGCTTTGAGGTCGGCGAGCCCGCCGACATAATCGATGATCTGCTCTGAGGCCGGATCGTAAAAAAGCGCGTTGATGGTGAAATCACGCCGGCCCGCATCTTCTTCCTGCGTGCCGAACACATTGTCACGCAGCACCCGTCCATGCTCGTCGGTCGCAGGCACATCGCTGTCGGCGACGACATGCTTTGCGCGAAACGTCGAAACTTCGACCACTTCGTCTCCGCACATGGCATGCACCAGACGGAAACGCCGGCCGATGATGCGGGCGCGCCTGAAAGCCGAGCGCACTTCTTCCGGCGTCGCATCCGTTGCCAGATCGAAATCCTTGGGCTTGAGCCCCAGCAGCAGGTCGCGAACAGCGCCCCCCACCACGTAGGCGTGAAAGCCCTTTTCCTGCAATGCCGAGGTGACCCTGCGAGCACAGGAACTGATCTGATCGCGCGCTATGCCGTGCCTGAATTTCGGCACGGCCGATGGCTTGCCCGGGCGCGTCGCGCTTCCGGTCAGGAGCCGGCTGAAAAATTTCCGGATCATCTGGAGATTTGCCCGCGGTGCTGCTGAAAGGCGGAGATTATAACCGCCGGCCCTGCCCCGAAAATCGAACCAGTACAGACCTGTCCCGCTGCATACGCGTCATCTGCGCCGTCAGCGCAGGCTGATGATGCGCCAGTCGTTGGCGAGCGCGTGCTCCTTGAGCGTCTCGTCCGGATCCACCGCAACCGGATTGCTGACCAGGGAGAGCAACGGAATATCGTTCAGGGAATCGCTGTAAAACCAGGTTTCCTCGAGCGCATCCCAGTCGATCTCATGTTCCCTGAGCCAGGCGTGCAGGCGGGTCACCTTGCCATCGCGAAACGCGGGCACGCCACTCACGCGCCCGGTGAACTCGCCGTTGATCTGCTCAGGTTCAGTAGCGATCAGATTCTCGATTCCGAATTCGCGTGCGATCGGGCCCGTGACGAAACTGTTGGTCGCGGTGACGACGACGCGTGCATCTTCGCGGTGGCTCTCGACCAGATCGCGGGATTTCCGGGTCATGATCGGCCGGATCCTGTTCTCCAGGAACTCGGCGTGCCACTCTTCCAGTTCGGCGCGGGGATGACGGGAAAGCGGTTTGAGCTGGAAGTCGAGAAACTCGTGGATGTCGAGTGTCCCCGCCATGTACGCGTCGTAGAACTCGTGATTGCGTGCCTCGTATACTTCACGGTCGAGCACGCCTTTTTCGATCAGGAATTGCGCCCACTCGAAATCACTGTCTCCGGCGAGCAGGGTGTTGTCCAGATCAAATAGGGCCAGGCGCATCTGATGCCGTAAAGAAGTCGGAATGACGGAAACATCCGAAAATGCGGCGGCCAGTATAACGGAGTTTGCATGAATATCCCTGCCGACATCCTGCCCCGCGGCCTGCTCCTGGCTGCGTATTTCGTCTTCGCGATTCTGTTTCTTGCCGTGGCGCTGCACGCTTCGTGGCGGCAACTCGCCAACGCCACGCGCCTCAACACATGGCTGGGTGCGATCGTTTTCCTGCTGGTGCTATGGCGGTTGTCTGCCGAAGTACATCCAGGCCAGGCGGTGCATTTTCTCGGCGCGACGCTGGCAACCTTGATGTTTGGCGTACGCCTCGCACTGATGGCGCTGACCGCGGTAATGCTCGGTCTATGCGCATTGGGCGAACTGGAACCGGGTGCGCTCCCGGTCAACGCGCTGATCATGGCGGCGGTACCGGTCGCGGCAAGCCGCGCAGTGCTTTTCACATCCCGTCGGCTGCTGCCGCGGCACCCCTTCGTATATATTTTCGTGCCCGGGCTGTTCGGCGGGACCGTCGCCATGCTCGCCACCGGCGTCGCTGCAGTAGCGGTGCTGTGGGGTGCGGGCGTCTATCCGCTGCACTCTCTCGCGGGCGAGTATCTGCTTTTCTTTATCCTGCTCGGGTGGGGAGAAGGCTTCCTGACGGCCGGCGCGATCACTCTGCTGGTGGTCTATCGCCCGGAATGGCTGGCGACTTTCGATCCCCGGGTGGATCGCCCGCGCGCCTAACGTGTGTCGCCCGCGAGCAGCTCCCGCACCAGCGGCACCGTGATCGCGCGCTTGGTTTCCAGGGAATACCGATCCAGCGCGTCGAGCAGAGTCATCAAATGCCGGAGGTCCCGGCTCTGGCGAGCCAGCAGATAATCGACGGCTTCACGCGGTAACGGCATGCCTCGTGCGTGCGCGTGCTCAAGCAGCGCGGCGGCCTTCTCGTCGTCGCTCAACGCATGCACCTGGTAGACCAGCCCCCAGCCCAGCCGCGTCACCAGATCGCTGCGCAGGCCCAGCGCGGCCGGCGGCGCATCGCCGGCCGCGACCAGCACCCCACCGTGCTCGCGCACGGCGTTGTAAAGCGTGAACAACGCCGATTGCGCAGCCGCATCGAGTTTGTGGACATCATCCACGACCAAGCCCTGCTCCGCCACAGCCACATCCACACGCGCGAGCGCAGCCTGGTCTGGCGCATGCGCAATCCCCGTACCGGTCGACGCATATTCAGCAGCGAGCGCAGCCAGCAGATGCGACTTTCCGCAGCCCTCGCCACCCCAGAGATAAACGAAGTGCTCTGCCGGCGCGGGCCGGGCAACGGCACGCAACGCCGCCACCACTTCGGCGTTCCGTCCCGGAACAAAGTTGTCCAGCGTCGGCGCAGGTGGCCGCGCAAGACCCAAGGCAAGCTGTTTCATCAGGATTTGTACAGGTCGCTTGCCTGGTAGCGGACCTTGAGATGGCGCAAAGCCACCAGCAGCGCCGCGCTCGCTGGCAGCGCGAACAGGAGACCGAAAAAACCGAAGACCTGGCCGAAGGCAAGCAAAGCGAATATGACCACGACCGGATGCAGGCCGATGCGATCGCCGACCAGCCATGGCGTCACCACCATGCTTTCGAGCAGCTGGCCGACGGCAAATGCGGCCCACACCGGAACGATCTGCCAGAAACCGTCGAACTGCACCAGCCCCGAGAGCGTCGCGAGCAGCAAACCCACTGTCGCGCCCAAGTACGGAATGAATACCAGCACGCCCGCCAGAACGCCGATCGGCAAGGCGAACTCGAGGCCCGCCAACCACAGCGCGACGACGAAATACATCGACATGATCGCTATCACCGACAGCTGTCCGCGCAGGAACTCGCCCAGCACCGCGTCGACTTCGCGGCTGATATTGCCCGCGTCGGCGTGGTGCCGCCGGGGAATCAGCTCACCGATGCGGTCAGCCAAACCGTACCAGTCGCGCAAAAAATAAAACAGCAGGACGGGCACCAGGACCAGCGCGGCGAAGAATCCCATGATAGCCACGCCGCCGCTCGTGAGCGCGGACAGCCACTCGCCCATCCTGCCCTCGCCCGATTTCAAGGCGTCGGCAAATGCGGACCTTGCCTGCGCCAGGTCAGGATTGATCTCGATGCCAAAAGTGGATGTAACCCACGGCAGGACCTGCGTGCGAATCCAGTCGACGAATTCAGGAACATGCTCCACGAAAGCCGCAAACTGCTGATGCAGAACAGGAACGATGACCAGGCCCAGCACTATCACCAGCAGCAACAGTGCGACCAGCACCAGCACCACCGCCAGCGTGCGCGGTACGCGGCGCCTTGCCAGCCGGTCCACCAGCGGCAAACAGATGTAGGCCACGATCGCGGCAAACAGAAACGGGCTCAGGATCGGCGCAAGCAGATAAATCAGCAGGCCGATCGCGGCAATCGTGCCGAGATACCAGAGATAACGGGAAGGATCGGGGCGGGCGGAGTCCATTTTTCGGTAGAATTCATTCGGCTTCGCAAACGCGCGCCACCCGCCAATCTATCCCGAAGTACCGGGCTACTCAACTTGAAATCCGATAAAACCCCCACTGCCCTGTCTTATCGCGATGCCGGTGTCGACATCGACGCCGGCGATCGACTGGTCGACAACATCAAACCCTTCGCCCGCCGCACGCTGCGAGACGGCGTGCTTGCCGGCATCGGTGGTTTCGGCGCGCTGTTCGAGGTGCCGAAAAATTACCGCGAACCCGTGCTGGTATCGGGAACCGATGGTGTCGGCACCAAGCTGAAGCTGGCCTTCGAATTGAACCGGCACGACACGGTCGGGATCGACCTGGTGGCGATGAGCGTGAACGACATTCTGGTGCAGGGCGCGGAGCCGCTGTACTTTCTCGACTATTTCGCCTGTGGCCGGCTCGACGTATCGGTCGCCACCGACGTGGTAAAGGGCATAGCGGCCGGATGCGAGCAGGCAGGCTGTGCGCTGATCGGGGGCGAGACCGCGGAGATGCCCGGCATGTACCCCGACGGAGAATACGATCTCGCCGGTTTTGCAGTCGGCGTGGTGGAAAAATCGCGCATCATCGACGGCCGCGGAATCGTCCCGGGGGATGCCGTGCTCGGACTTGCAAGCAGCGGGGCACATTCCAACGGTTACTCGCTGATCCGGCGCATCGTCGAGCGGTCCGGCGTGGATCTGTCATCCGCATTCGACGGCCGCACGTTAGGCGAAGCATTGCTGACGCCAACCCGAATCTACGTCAAATCGGTGCTTGCACTGTTCAAAAACAATCGTCGCATCAAGGGCCTTGCCCATATCACGGGCGGCGGGCTGGTAGAGAACCTGCCGCGCGTGCTGCCGGACAATACCGTGGCGGCGCTCGATCGCAGCGCCTGGAAACGGCCGCAACTGTTCGACTGGTTGCAGCAGGCCGGAAACATCGAACACGCCGAGATGCATCGGGTATTCAATTGCGGAATTGGCATGGTGATGATCGTTGCCGCCGATGACGCACAAGGGATACTGCGGGAGCTCGAGGACCAGGGAGAGCGTGCCTGGCAGATCGGCGAGATCCGCGCACGGCAGGGTTCTGAACCGCAGGCACAGGTCGGATGAAACGTATCGCGATCCTGGTGTCCGGGCGCGGCAGCAACATGCAGGCGATACTGGACGCCCGGCTGCCGGTCGAGATCGCCGCGGTCATCAGCAATAACCCGGCCGCAAAGGCATTGGACAGCGCGCGCGCGCGCGGACTGGCGACGGCGACGGTCAATCATCGCGACTTCGCGGACCGGGCCGCATTCGACACTGCGCTCGCCGAGAAACTGGCCGGGTTCCGGCCGGAGCTCGTGGTGCTTGCAGGTTTCATGCGCATTCTCACGGAGACTTTCATCGCGCGTTTCGAAGGGCGGATACTGAATATTCACCCGTCCCTGCTGCCAGCCTTTCCAGGTACGGACACGCATCGTCGCGCGATCGAAGCCGGTGTGCGCCTGCACGGCTGCACCGTGCATTTCGTCACGCCCGCGCTGGATCACGGGCCGATCGTGATTCAGGCCGCAGTACCGGTGCTTCCGGACGATGATGAAGGGCAGCTCGCCGCCCGCGTGCTGGAACAGGAACATCGCATCTATCCGCTCGCCATTCGCTGGTTCGCCGAGGGCAGGCTGCAGCTCGAGGATGGTCGCGTGCGAGTCAATGGTGAGTGTGTTTTTCCGCAACCGATCAGCTCTCCGGCATTGAACACATGAAAAAACTGCTGTGGATGATATTTTTCTGCGCAAGTACCGTCGCGTCCGCTGCGACGCCTTCGCGGGTCGAAATGACGTTTACCATCGCCTACGGCAACATGCGCATAGGCGAGGGGCGGGATGTACTGGTGCATGACGGCAAACGCTACACGGTCAACAGCACAACGACCCCGGTCGGCCTTGCCGCGATATTCATTAGCGAGATCAGCCGGGAGAGCCGCGGCCGAGTGACGGCAGCCGGGCTCAAGCCCGAATACTTCAAGGAGGACCGGGGGCGGCGCGGACAGCGAATCGCGGCGTTCGACTGGGAATCAGACCGACTTACGCTTACGCAGGACGAACACACGCACAGCGTGGACTTGCCGCCAGGCACGCTCGACCATGCGAGCTTCCAGTTCAGTTTCATTTTCTCGCCGCCCGGCAATGACGGCATCAAGCTGCCTTTGACGGACGGACGGCGCGTCAAGGAGTATCGGTACCGGCTCGTCGGTCCGGAGACACTGCAAACGCCAATCGGCCCGATCAAGACTCTGCATTTCACGCGTGAGGTCGATCCGGACGAAAAGCGCAGCTTCGAGGTCTGGCTTGCGGTCGACCGGCACCATCTGCCCGTGCAGATACGCTACGAGGAGAAGGGCAGGACGTTCAACTCCATCGTCACCGGTATCAGCATCGAGTGAGCGATCCGGGACTGAATGCGCCACGGCTGCGATCGGCCATTGCTGCGGTCGATCTCGCGTGTACGCTGGAGCACCCGGCCGACGCCGTGCTGCGGGAATTCTTCCGCAGCCATCGGGAAATCGGCAGCCACGATCGCGGCTTCGTGGCCGAAAGCGTGTTCACTGTGCTGCGGCACAAGCGCCTGCTGGAAGCTATCGTACCGTCGCCGTCGCCGCGCCGGCTCATCCTTGCCGCCCTGGTCAAGTTGCAGGGTCAGAGCATCGGCGCGATCGGGAACCTCCTGCAACCAGGAGACAAGGACTGGCTGGCAGCAGTCAAGCAGGCAGACATTGCATCCCTGCCTATGGCGGTCAGGTTGTCGCTGCCGGACTGGCTCTGGACCCGGCTATGCGCACAGACGGGGGAAAGCGAAGCGGTTGCACTGGGCCGCGCATTGCTGATACCTGCCCCGCTCGATCTGCGGGTCAATCCGCTGATGACCAACCGTGACGAGGCCCTTCGCCAGTTGGCGGCCAGCAGTATCGAAGCTGCACCGACACCGTATTCCCCGCTTGGCATTCGCCTTGCCGGCAAGCCGCCGATCAATGCCCACCCGTTGTTCAAATCGGGAGCGGTGGAAGTGCAGGACGAAGGCAGCCAGTTGCTCGGATTTCTGCTGGCGCCGAAGCGACGGGAAATGGTGGTCGACTTCTGCGCCGGCGCCGGTGGCAAAACCCTGTTGCTCGGCGCGTTGATGCAGAGCCAGGGCAGGCTCTACGCGCTCGACGTTTCGGAAAAGCGACTGAACAGCCTCAAGCCGCGGCTGGCGCGCTCTGGACTTTCCAACGTGCATCCGCAGCGCATCGCCAGCGAGAACGACATCAAGGTCAAGCGTCTCGCGGGAAAGATCGATCGCGTGCTGGTCGATGCGCCCTGCACCGGTCTGGGTACGCTGAGACGCAATCCGGATCTCAAGTGGCGACAGTCGGCCGGCTCGGCCGCCGAACTTGCGGCAAAACAGAAATCGATTCTGCGCAGCGCTGCGACCCTGTTGCGCGCGGGCGGAAGGCTGGTGTACGCAACCTGCAGCCTGTTGCAGGAGGAGAACGAGGCGGTGGTCCAAGCCTTCCTGGCAGAGCGGCCGGATTTCCGGATCGTACCTGCACAGACCGCGCTGGACGAGCAACGCATTGCGATCGAGAGCGGAGAATTGTTCCGCGTATCTCCGCACCGGCACGGCACGGACGGCTTCTTTGCTGCCGTGCTCGAACGAAAAGGCTGAGAAAATGCCTCACGCCGTGGCGTGGCTGCTTGCCGCGCTCATCGTTGCCGCCGGGCCTGCCGGAGCATTTCAGGCGTCCGGCGAGCTGCCGGCAACCGGCGTGGTTCGCTACGCGTTCAGCCCCGGCGGCGAAGCCGCGGAACTCATCATCGACACGGTGGGCTCGGCGCGAAGCGAGATTTACGTCCAGGCCTTCATCGTGACCCACCGCGAAATAGCCGCCGCGCTGATAGCGGCAGCTGCACGCGGCCTGCGAGTAGAGCTGATCGCCGACCAGGCCCAGTTCGACTCGGTCCCGCAGAGTGCCATTCCCATGCTTTCGGGAGGCGGAGTGACCGTTTACCTCGACGCCGAGCACGCCGCTGCTCACGACAAGGTAATCCTGGTCGATCCGCGATCGGATCAACCGGCAGTCGTCACCGGCAGCTTCAACCTGACTTGGTCGGCGCAACACCGTAACGCGGAGAATGTGCTCGTGCTCTGGGGCAACCAGGGCCTCGCGCAGGCCTATCTTGAAAACTGGCTCAGGCACCAGGCGCACGCCGTGCGCTACAACCCCTGACCGGCTTGGACGGCGCGCCCGGAACCGTTGCCCGCCGCTCGCGGCGTTCAGCCAAAAACCGGGCCGCGCCCGACAAGCCCGCCGCCCTTGAAGGGCAACAAATCCTCAGAACCGCTCATTTGGCTACACGAAGACGGCAGTTTCCTAATTTTTCTCAGCAGATCGAACCACTTTGTCTGACGGTTTGTCTGAATTACGTTGCAGGAGTAAGTAAAACTACCGATTGCTGCCTTTTGCGCTTCCTGTACAATCGTTGCAACTCATCTACAAATCAGAGGTTTCTACATGATTTCTCAAGGGTTTTTGGACCTGCCTGCATGGGCCGGCGGTCTCGTCAGCCTCCCCTGGTGGGGCTATGTGATCGTTGCACTGGTTCTCACCCACATCACGATTGCTGCGGTGACGATTTACCTGCACCGGCATTCGGCACATCGTGCGCTGGACCTGCACCCGGCAGTCGCCCACTTCTTTCGATTCTGGCTGTGGCTGACCACGGGGATGAACACCAAGGCGTGGACCGCGATCCATCGCAAGCACCACGCGAAATGCGAGACCGAGGAAGATCCGCACAGCCCGCAGGTATTGACTCTGAAGAAGGTATTGCTCGAAGGGTCTGAACTCTATTCCGGCGCGGCGAAGGACAAAGAAACGCTCAGCAAGTACGGCCACGGCACACCGGACGACTGGCTCGAGCGCAACGTGTATTCCCGTTCCGATCGTATGGGCGTGTCCCTGATGCTGGTCGTCGACGTGCTCCTGTTCGGACCGATCGGCCTGACGGTCTGGGCCGTGCAGATGCTGTGGATCCCGGTATTGGCTGCCGGCGTGATCAATGGCGTGGGGCACTACGTGGGATACCGTAACTTTCAGGTCGAGGATGCCAGCACCAATATCGTGCCCTGGGGCATTCTGATCGGCGGCGAGGAACTGCATAACAACCACCACGCGTACGCATCCTCCGCCCGGCTGTCTTCGAAATGGTACGAATTCGATATCGGGTGGCTCTATATCCGAATCATGGAAGTGGTCGGGCTCGCGCAGGTCAGGAAACTGGCGCCCCGGGTCAGGATGCAGGCTGAAAAGCCGGTTTGCGACCAGCAGACGCTGCAGGCTGTCATTACGCACCGGTACGACGTGCTCGCCCGTTATACCCGCTCGATCAAGGCAACCTGTGCCGATGAACTCCGCCGCCTTCGCAGTCACTCCGCGTTGAACGGGATCGACCTGCGCACCGTGAAGCGCTGGCTGCATCTGGATCAGAAAGCGGTTCCTGCGCAGGAAAAGGAAAAACTGGAGCAGGTCCTCGAGAGCAGCCGCGTGCTGAAGACGGTCTTCATCATGCGGCAGGAACTGGCGGCACTCTGGCAACGCTCCACGGCCACCAGAGAACAGCTGGTAAATCAGCTCGACGACTGGTGTCAGCGTGCCGAGAAAAGCGGCATCGCCGCATTGCAGGACTTCTCGCGTACCCTGCGCTCCTACGCCTGAGCGGCAGTCGCCCCAAGTAAAAAAAGCCCGCCGAAAGGCGGGCTTTTTTATTTCCGGGGCGGGTGTTCCGCTTATTTCAATTTAGTCTCTTTATAGATGACGTGCTTGCGCGCCACCGGGTCGAATTTCTTGATCTCCATCTTGTCGGGCATGGTGCGCTTGTTCTTGCTGGTGGTATAGAAGTGACCCGTGCCTGCGGTCGACTCCAGCTTGATCTTGTCTCTCATGACAATGCTCCTTGAGTTCTTCCGGCCAGATGGCTCAGAGCTTTTCGCCGCGGGCGCGCAGGTCCGCGAGCACTACGTCGATACCTTTCTTGTCGATCAAGCGCAGGCCAGCCTGACTCACGCGCAGCCTGATCCAGCGGCTTTCATTCTCAACCCAGAACCGGCGGTACTGCAGATTCGGCAGAAAACGCCGTTTCGTCCTGTTGTTGGCATGGGACACGTTGTTCCCAACCATCGGCTTCTTGCCGGTTATTTGACAGACTCGTGCCATCGAAAGGCTCCAGGAAGATCCTTGAAAAGTCGAGCTTTATAGCACGAGCCCGGTCCCGGGATCAAGGCTGCCGGCTGCCGGCATGTTGATACGGCGATACTTCGGGCTGATCCAGACCACACCTGAGACATTGAAAATAAACAATTAACCATACCGACCGAGTCAATCCAGGGTAGCTCACAGAACTTCAGCAGGCGAGGTGCCGTTTCGGAAAGGAGTGCGGTCGTTGCGGCATTCCTGACGCCCCCCGGCAGGAGCCGAACGGCACTCCAGTCCAGTACATCAAAGCAAACCCCGTTCCGCAAATGACAGGGCGGCGCCATTGCCAACGATGAAGTGGTCGAGTACTCGCACGTCCACGGTAGCCAGTGCCTGCTTCAGCGCCTGCGTCAGCACTTCGTCCGCGCGGCTTGGTTCGGCAACCCCGGATGGGTGGTTATGCGCGAATATTACCGAGGCGGCGTTCAGGGCAAGCGCGCGTCGTACGACTTCGCGCGGATAGACACTGGTCTGCGTCAACGTGCCGGAAAATAGCGTCTCGACTGCAATCACGCGATTCTGCGCATCCAGAAACAATCCCATGAACACTTCGACCGAACGGTGTTGCAGAGCAAGCCGCAGATAGTCACGCACGGCCACCGGAGAACTGAGATTCACGCCGGACTTCATTTCCTGAACCAGCGCTCGGCGGGTCATTTCGGCGGTTGCCTGCAATTGAACGTACTTGGCTCTTCCAAGACCGTGAATGGCACAGAAGGCGTCCAGTTGAGCGCCCATCAGGCCGGCGAGTGACCCGAAACACTGGAGCGTCTCGCGCGCAAGTTCGACCGCGCTCTTTCCGCTGACCCCGGTGCGCAGAAAGATGGCCAGCAACTCCGCATCGGACAGGGATTCGGGACCTTTGGTCAGCAACTTCTCTCTCGGTCGGTCGTCTTCTGGCCAGTCCTTGATTCCCATTGTTCGCACTTGGGTCAGTTACGACGCTAGCATTGCCGGATCCACGGTCGCGCCAGAGTACGCCGAGAGCGGCTTCGCAAAAAGGAGAATATGACGGCAGCGTAGAGATAACGATGTCATCGCCGGAGGCAAAATGCTAGAGGCGTACTTTCCTGTTTCTTGACAACAGGTTACACTCAGCATTCGAAACAACGGCTAAGCGTGCTACATGCTCGAACTTGCGAACAAACGCATTCTGCTTGGAATGAGCGGTGGTATTGCGGCGTACAAGGCCGCTGAACTCGCGCGCCTGCTGATCAAGGAAGGCGCGGACGTACAGGTCGCGATGACAGACGCCGCCTGCCGTTTCGTCACCCCGGTCACCATGCAGGGACTGACCGGCAAACCGGTCTACACCGACATGTGGGACACGCGGGTGGAGAACGGCATGGCGCATATCGAGTTGTCGCGCGACCGCGATCTCGTGGTCATTGCGCCGGCATCCGCGGATTTCATCGCGAAGCTGGTGCATGGCCGCGCAGACGATCTGCTGTCCACTCTCTGTCTCGCCCGCGAGTGCCCGATGATGGTCGCGCCCGCAATGAATCGGCAGATGTGGGAGAACCCTGCTACCCAACGCAATGTCGCGCAGATCCGCCAGGATGGCGTGTCGGTGGTTGGCCCCGGCAGCGGAGACCAGGCCTGTGGCGAAACCGGGATGGGGCGCATGCTCGAACCCGAGGAGATCCGATCCGAGATCGTGGCATGGTTCCAGCCGAAGCTGTTGTCGGGTGCGCGCGTGCTGGTGACCGCCGGCCCGACGTTCGAACCGATTGACGCGGTGCGCGGTATCAGCAACCCGAGCTCCGGACGGATGGGATATGCGGTTGCACGGGCGGCAATCGAGTCAGGCGCGGCGGTGACCCTGATTTCCGGAGACACCTGTCTGGAACCGCCGCGTGGCACGGATCTGGTGCGCGTAACCACCGCACGCGAAATGCTCGATGCGGTAGTCGCGCGCGCAGATCGCTGCGACATTTTTGTCAGTGTCGCTGCCGTGGCCGACTATCGGGTCGCGAACCGGCAGGAACACAAGATCAAGAAGAATGGCGAAGGTCTGAAGCTCGAACTCGTACCGAATGCCGACATACTCGAGGCGATTACGAGCCGCCCGAACGCGCCCTTCTGCGTCGGGTTCGCCGCCGAAAGCCAGGACCTGGACGCCAATGCGAACGAGAAGAGACGCCGGAAGAAGTTGCCTTTACTTGCAGCCAATCTGGTGCAATCGGCACTGGGTGCCGAGGACAATGCGCTGGTGCTGTTCGACGATAGCGGTCGACATCCCTTGGCCCGCAGCAATAAACTCGACCAGGCGCGCCAGTTGATACGGCATATCGCCAAACTCTACAAACCGACCCGAGCGCCTGCTCCGGCACGCTGAGACTGCTGAACTACCGACCATGCGCAAGCTAGACGTACGCATCCTCGACGCGCGCCTGCGCGATCAATTGCCCGCCTATTCCACTCCGGGCTCCGCCGGGCTCGATCTGCGGGCCTGCATCGAGGCGCCGATCACACTCGAGCCCGGACAGACCGAACTGGTTCCAAGCGGAATTGCGATCCACCTCGCCGACCCCGAACTCGCGGCGATGGTACTGCCGCGGTCCGGTCTCGGCCACAAACATGGGATTGTCCTTGGAAATCTGGTGGGGCTCATCGATTCGGATTACCAGGGCCAGATATTCGTATCTGTCTGGAACCGGGGCCGCGACGGCTTTCGGTTGGATCCCCTGGAACGCATTGCCCAACTGGTGATCGTGCCGGTAGTACAGGTGGTGTTCAATGTGGTCGATACGTTCGAACAAAGCGACCGCGGGAATGGCGGCTTCGGCAGCACCGGCAGGCAGTAAGCGTAGATCCAGCAAAGAAAAAGCCGGCGAACCGCCGGCTTTCTTTACCCTGACAAGCCACGCACCCGGGCCGTTCGCCCGTGTGCAGGTGCACGTTTCAGGGGGTTGAGTATGGATAAGGTCGTTCTGCCAACCACACAGCCACATGCCTGGCGGTGCAGCCCTGCCGGCTGACCGGGTCCAGCCTCAGTTCACCGTCGGGAAAACGGGCAATTCGTTGTCCTTGTTCTTGTACGGATCTTCGATCTCACCCTCGGCGATACGGCGAGCCTCTTCCCAGCGCAGGAAGGTCAGGACGCTCATGATCTCCTCCATCGACATGGTGGTACCGAAGGCGCCCATGGTGCCGCCCCGGCTCTGCGGGATACCCCCGGCAATGACCGCGTAGATCTCGCCATTTGTGTTGCCGGTATACCCGAACTTGCCGCACGTCAGGCAAGGTGCCTTGCCGCCATGTCCATCACCTCCGTGACAGAACGAACAGCGTTGCGCAAACATGCCACGGCCCTTCTCGACCACTTCCATGTCGTTCGTGGGCAGTTCGATATCTCCCTCGTTCATCTTGTGCTGCGCCAACGACGGCTGCGCCGTCAGCAGCCCCAGCGCAAGCGCCGCCGCGGCGACGACGAGTGACCTCGAAAACATGGTCTTTACATTCCTGAAGAACATTTGAAACAACCTCCCAAAAAACACCTGTGACGAAATAGGTGAATAAAAAGGAACACGGGATGTCCCGCCAACCTGCCGAATTTTAGCGTTGAACAGGACTGACCACCGTTTGGGCTGGGAAAACCGAAAGCATCCCGGGTATCCTCGGATCAATATTCAACCAGAGAAAGGCGGGTAGAAAGGCATCCCGTATTTCTCGACTATGTTCTTGACGGTACCGTCATTGAGCAACTCTGCGATTCCCTTGTTGAGGAATGCTTTCAGGGACTCGTCTTTGCTGCGCACCACCATGTTGAGATCCCAGCGGTGTTCAGGTTCCGGGACATACCCCGGCACCATCTCAAACTTCGCATCCGGGAACTCGCGTTTGGCCACTGCCACCGCCGTAAGCGAGACTATGGCAGCGTCGACTTGCCCCGTGGACATACCCTGCATGACCCGCCGGTTGTCGAGGTAGAGTTCACGCGGAATCTGGGTCCTGAACATGTAGTCGTCGATCGGCGTGGACATCTGTACGCCAATCTTGATGTTGGCCGCTTTCAGCTCATCCAGGGACTTCTTGCCAACCGCTCTGTTCTGCACCATCAGTACGTATCCCAAACCGAGGTAAGGATCGGTAAAGCTCAACCTCCCCGAAGGCCCGCGGGCCGACAACATGTCTTCGTCGCCGGAATCGGAAATGCCCATGAATACATCGCAGCGCTCCTTCAAAATGGAACCGCGGAATGCACGGCCGATCCCGCCACGCGTCGAAGTATCGGACCAGTACACATCCAGTTCCATGCCACCGCGCTTCACGATCTCGCCGATGACTTCAAGATCGAGCCCGGGCGGGTGTCCCCCGCGGACGGAATAGGGATAGTTCCAGGGATCGGCACAGGCAATCAGTTTGCCTCGCGCCTGCGCGCGCTCGAGCGTGTCTGCACCTTCAGGGGCTACACCGCCCTCTGCGCCCTGCGCCTGCACGGCAGACATGCCGAACGCAAGCGCCGCGGCCAGCGAGGATGAGATCAACAGTTTCTTCATTTCACTCCTTCCATAGTCATTCCCCTTTAGTGCATGTAAACGTCCCTGAGGCTCCCGGGGTTTACAGCCGGCTCATGCCGGTCTCGGCTCTTCGTATCCGGCCGAGTTGAGACCAACCTGCCACAAAAAATAAGGGAGGGCGATAACCGCCCCCCCCTTGGTCCTGCCTGTTACCGTACTTGCCTGCTAACTGCTCTCGAGTCAGTCAACAGCGAACACCATCAGGGCGCCGCCCTTCTGATGCTTCTGCAGCCACTCGGAGAAGTACAGCGGCCAGATACCGCCGCCGCCAGCACCGTACACGATCGCGACGTACTGCTTGCCGCCCGCCGTGAAGGTGGTCGGGTTGCCGTGCACGCCGGAACCGACCTGGAACGACCAGAGGTGTTCGCCGGTTTCGTCGTTGACGGCGTTGAACATGCCGTCAGGATCGCCATAGAACACCAAGCCGCCCGCAGTCGCCAGCATGCCACTGGTTGCCGGGTAGCTTTGCGGCTTGGTCCAGGTCAATGCACCGGTCGCGCCGTCATAGGCGTTGACCATGCCATGGCCTGGGTTCCAGGTGATGACCTTGGCGCCGAGGAACCACTCGCCGCGCTTCCAGTCCATTTTCTTGGCCTGGAGGTCCATCTTGAAGTTGTAGACCGGCACATAAACCATCTTGGTACGATGGCTGTAGGCAACCGGGTGCCATTCCTTGCCGCCGTCGAGAGACGGTGCAATGTTGCTGGTCACACGGTCGTACACGACGTCCATCTTCGGCCAATCGTAAATCGGCCGGCAGTTGTTCTTCGTGCTGATCGGCTCTTTTACGAAGTTGACGTCCTGCATCGCAGTCACCCAGACGCACACGTGCTCGTTGCCGTGCTTGGTGCGGCGGGTGTTGTTGCGATCGATGCCATAGATGTGGCCGTTGCGGCTGGCGTGCATCCAGAGCTTCTTGCCGCCGAGATCGACCAGGACGTGTTCGTTCACGCCGTCGTAGTCATACGGGTCGTTCGGGGTGTACTGGAAGTAGCTCTTGATCTTGCCGGTGTCGGGGTCGAACGCCAGCGTGCTGTTCGTGAACAGGTTGTCGCCGAGACGCACATGCCGGTCGAAGTCCGGGCCAGGGTTGCCAATACCCCAGAATAGGGTGTTGGTTTCCTTGTCGTAGGAACCCGTGATCCAGGTCGAACCGCCGCCATACTTCCACGACTCGCCCGCCCACGTATCGTTGCCGGGCTCGCCCGGGCCGGGGATGGTGTAGGTCTTCCACGCCGGAGCGCCGGTGTCGGCATCGATCGCCGCCAGCCAGCCGCGCACGCCGTACTCGGCGCCGGCCGTACCGAAGATGATCTTGCCGCGCAGTGCCAAGGGCATCAGCGTAAAGGTTTCGGCGTAGGTGTAGTCACCCATCTTCTTGTCCCAGACCACCTTGCCGGTGTTGTTCTCGAGCGCCACGATGTGCGCGTCGAGCGTGGCGAGGTAGACCTTGTCCTTGTAGACAGTCACACCGCGGTTAACCACGTCGCAGCACAGCTTCGGGAACACGTCGCCCGGCAGCTCGCGCTCGTACTTCCACTGGACCTTGCCGGTAACGGCATCTACCGCAATGACTTTGTTGAACGAAGTCGTGACGTAGATCATGCCGTTGACCGTGACGGCCTGGCTGTCCTGGCCTTCCAGCACGCCGAAGGACAGGTTCCACACCGGGCGCAGCTTCTTCACGTTGTCCCGGTTGATCTGGGTCAGCGCGCTGTAGCGGGTGCTTTCATAGTCCTTGCCGTAATGGAGCCAGTTCTGGGCATCCTTGTCAGCGTTCAGGAGCATTTGGTCCGAAACATAGTTTGGTCCATGCCGTCCCCTGTTTTCCAGGGTATCGACACCTATGGCGGAAACAACTCCCGAAGCACCGATCGCCGCGAACGCAGCGATGGATACCGCAGCACGTTTAATGTGCAACGATTGCTTCATCATCTAGAGACACCTCCCGTTGAATCGCGCGAAACCTGTGTCACGGATAACGCGCATTGGTTTTTGATTTACTCCTTGGTGCGTAAAGCCGAACTAATCAGCCTGAGAAACTTAGCGGATAAGCTTTACGACACGGGGAAGGTAGAGGAAGGCCTATGGCTTGTCAATAAAAAGCGTGCCCGAAACCCGCGACAGGATTGGATTTCCAGCATTCTGCGCTGCAGCAGCAGAGCGCCTGCTGGATACCGCGCAAATTGCCACCTGCAGGTGTCCACGGTCGCCCTTGCGTTACGTTGTTTCGACAGGCGGTATCATCGCCACGCCCGGGACAGAATTCGAAAGACCCATTCGCATGATGAAAAAAATGAGAAACGGCCTGCTAGCACTCGCTGCCCTTCTGCTCACGGTCCCCGCACCGGATGCATTGGTCGCGGATCCGTTGCTGACTTACCCGCTGCGGATCGAAGAGCACGCGATCCGCGCAGAGATTGCAAACACCGAGGAAAGTCGACGAAGGGGGCTGATGTTCCGCAAGCGACTGCCCGAAAACCAGGGGATGATCTTCGTCTACCCAGCCAAAGGCCGTTACGGAATGTGGATGAAGAACACCCCGATTCCGCTTTCGGTCGCATTCATCGACGAACACGGACGCATCGTCAACATCGAGGATATGGAACCGTTCTCCGAGCAACCGCACATGGCGGCTGGCGAAGTCAAATATGCGCTGGAGATGAATCAAGGCTGGTTCGCCCAGCGTGGCATCGCGGCCGGCAACCGCGTCAAAGGGCTGGACCGGCTTCCTCCTGCAAACTGAGAACGCGGAGCCGGAAGGCTCCGCGCCTGCATAAGGCCTGTGACCTACCCCCCGTAGAATACCGCCATGTGCGGGCCGGCACCCATGAAGAACAGCAACGGGAAGGACAGCGCAACATTCAGCCTCGATACCAGGAAAGCTATGCGGCGAGCCCGGTTCTTTTCCTCATCGCTTGCCTGCACCAGACCCAGCACTTTCTTCTGGTTCGGCCAGATGAACACCCAGACATTGATCAACATGATGGTGCCGAGCCAGGCGCCCATGCCTATTACCGCATAGCTTCCACGGAACAGGAAGGCGTCCATGAAGTTTGCGCCGAGCAATGCCGCGCCGGACAGCCAGGTCACGACGGCCGCCCATCTGAAGTACAGCAGTGCGCGCGGCGCGACATGCTTGCTGATGCCGGCAGCGGTGCCGTCGGCCTGCGCCGCCTTGAGCGCAGCCACCTGGACGAAATTGAAATAGTAGAGCAGGCCGATCCACATGACGCCTGCCAGGAAATGAATCCATCGCGATATCGAAGGGAGAAACTCCATGGCTCAAGCCCCCATCAATGATTTGACGACGTAGTAGAGGATCACGGTGAGTACAACGCCGACTATTACCGTTCCCCATAGAGAGTCCAGCGGATTCTGCATCTCACACCCCCGTTTCTGATTGCCTGTAAGGCGACAGCCAGTTTAGGGCGTGCCCCCTTTCAGGGCAATAGCCGTGCATGCCGTTCGGATATCGCGGCGCGCGGCAACGAAAAAGGGCCCCTGTGAGGGGCCCTTCGGCTGAAGGCATCGGGTAACGGATCAACCTGCGAAGTTTTTGCTCGCAAACTCCCAGTTCACCAGTTTCCAGTACGCCTCAAGGTACTTCGGACGCGCATTGCGATAATCGATGTAATACGCATGCTCCCAGACATCACAGGTCAACAGCGGTTTGTCCTGTGTAGTCAGCGGCGTGGCCGCATTGGAAGTATTGACGATGTCCACGGAGCCGTCGGGTTTCCTCACCAGCCAGGTCCAGCCCGAACCGAAATTGCCGGCCGCGCTCTTGCTGAAGGCCTCCCGGAAGTCATCGACCGAGCCGAATTTCGCGGCGATCGCTTTGGCCAGGTCGCCGGCCGGCTCACCCCCGCCTTTCGGCGCAAGACTGTTCCAGTAAAAAGTGTGGTTCCAGACCTGTGCCGAGTTGTTGAAGATACCGCCGGATGATTTCCGGATGACGTCTTCCAGAGAAAGGTTTTCGAACTCCGTGCCCTTGATCAGATTGTTCAGATTGGTTACGTAAGTCTGATGATGCTTACCGTAGTGATACTCCAGAGTTTCCTTCGAGATGTGTGGTTGAAGCGAATCCATTGCATACGGTAATTTCGGAAGCTCATGTTGCACTATGCTTTTCTCCTTACTGTCCAGTGAAATTGCTGCAGAAACGGCCGACCAGTGTAACGAATCGGCGCACAGCATGGATTTTGAAACGGGGAACAGCGACTGACTAGAGCACGTGCGCCTGCACCTGCGCCACGATGGCAGTTGCGTCGTTTCGCCCCATATACTGGACCTGACTGCGGATCGAGCGTTCCGTCAGTTCGTCCGCGATCTGGTCAGGGTTTTTGCGGGTTTCGAGCACTTCGCGAATCACGCGGTCGCCGAGAACTTCCCATACGCCGTCAGTGAGCATGACGAACACATCGCCGGGAAGAACTTCTCCGTCCGCGAAGTCCGCCACCAGGTAGGTGTCCAGACCGACGGCGCGGCGCAGCACGTGACGCATGTCGCGACGCTGCCAGGTGTGATCCGTGGTGAGCTGTTTCAGGACATCGCCGCGCTTTCTATAAACCCGGCTATCTCCGACATGCACCAGGAAGTACTGACTGTCCGCGAGCAGCAGCATCGACAACGTGCTCACCATGCCCTCCACCTCGGGGTGCCGCAGGCTTTCCGCGAGCAGCCAGTCGTTCAGCGAGCGCAGCACGCGATCGAGCGCCTGTGAAACATGCCAGTGCGCCGGGGTGGCGTAGAAGTCGCGCAGTACTGACTTGATCGTCGTTTCCGACGCAAACCGGCCGCCGCCGTTGCCGCTCACGCCATCCGCGATCGCCAGCGCGATTCCGCGTGTAGCCGCATCGGGCTCTTCCACCGGGGTTACGACGCCAAAGCAGTCCTCATTCTGCTTGCCGGCGACCGCGCGGCTCGCATGACCGATACCCACAGACAGCGTTCTTCCGTCCCCGGCCGTGGCCAGACGAATCGCAGGGGTTTCACCGCGTTCTGCATGCACTTGGTTCTCTTCCATCTATCCAGTCACCACGATTCGGCCTGCACCCACGATAGCACCCGCTTCCGGTTGCAGCGTTGCCGTCACTTCGCCGCGTCTGCGGCACGCGATACGCTATCGGTTCAATCGCGTACCACCCCGCGGATACATGCGGCCGATCGAGGCTGCAACTTTAACGGTTCCGCCGCAGAATCATGTATCAGCGTGGTGTCGCCCGTAACCTGCCGTCGCTCTTGCCAGCCGGAATCAGGCCGCCGGCTTCCACTGCGGCGATCGCCTTCGCCTGGTTCAGGTCATCGGTGTAGCCGGAGGCGTACAGGCAGCACGCCAGTTGATTCATGATCGGATGCGGCACCGGAACCTCTCCCGCAAGCACCAGCCGTATCCATGACGCAGTGGCCGCCGCATCTACTTTCGCGGGCAGACCGGCTGCCATGCGTGGCGGACCGGCCTCTTCCTCGAACAGCGTGCGTTCCCTGCCATGGCGGAAATGCCGTATGCGAGGCCGCCGGCGCGGATTCGCGAACGCTTCACCTTCGGTGCTCCGGAGCAGCAAGGCGTCAGCACCGCAAGCCGTGAAGAAGTCGGCGACCTTCTCCAGGCATGCTTCGGTAGCTGCGCCCGCGACACGCACGCATTCACTTTCGAAGGGATTCAGCAGCATTGCCAGACCGTGCGCGGTGTTGCGTGTACCCAGCCGGTTCCGCAGTGCGAGCAGGTTCGCCAGCCCGGGACAGAGTGCGGCCGTGGGCACGAATGCCAGAAGATCCGATTCCAGACGCTGCTGCGCCTGCATCTGGGTCGCACACGGAAGCACGCCCAGCTCGCGCAGAATGTAGATCGTGGCAATGCGGCCGCTGCCTTCCAGCGTCCCGTGCACAAGCACCGGCACATCGAGCCGCTGCAGCATCAATGCCAGCAGCGGCAACAGATTCGGCTCCGCCTTCGCGCCGCTGTAGCTTGCGAATACCAATGGCTTGAGAGGGGTCGACGGATTCCGCAGCGCATACACCCGTTCCGACATTGCGCGATGAAAGCCGAGCAGTTCACCGACAGACTCTGTTTTCATTCGCAATGCCATCAACGCAGCGCCCAGTTCCAGGTCCGGCAAGCCGCCGTCCAGCATCGCCGCAAACAACTCGTGCGCTTCGCCTTCGGGGAGGTCGCAGGTGGTCTGCGTGCCATGACCGATCTGCTTGATGTACTTCGCGACATTCATCTGCTGACTGGAGTCTTCACGCGCACGACGCATGGCGTCGGCGCGGGAACATTGGGGTTCGCGTGGTTATCAGCAACGTGTGTGCCAGTGCATTCCAACCGCGATTACAGCCAGAAACGGCTGCAAGGAGGGACGATTCGGGCGCACGCGCCGCCGTCGCGCCCGCTGCGGGTGCGCATGCAGATGAACGGCGCCTTGGTTTGGTGCATCCTGCCGGCTGCCCGACTGTGAGCCGAGGCTATAATCGGTTGCAGCGATGACGTTCGGCCCACCGCACCATGCAATCGAGCCCGCCAGGCAATCGATCCGTTTGCCGAACACGATGAAGGGATCGCGCGGGCCTGCCCCGTGGCGCCCGTGGCGGGCGGCGAGACAGAACGCCGGCACGGGGTCGTTCACCAACCGGCGCCGCGTGCACGGCGCCCTTCAAATTCAACCTGGAATCCGACGTGTCCCTGGTTACCGATTCTGACCTCTTGTTCGCGTTCGCCTTCTGGGCAGGCGCCACCGCCCTTTCGATCGCGGTTGCGCTGGTAGCCTGCATCCTCGTTCTGAGGCTTGGGCTGACATTGCGCATGTATCGCGAGGCACGCTTCGTATTGCGCTGGCGGCCGAGGCTGCTGGAAGCGATCGATCAGGTTCCCGCAACGCTGCCCGCGGTGAAACGTGGGGACTGGTTCGCTTTCCTTGCCCTGTGGAATCACTTTCAGGAATCGCTGCGCGGCGCTGCGCGTCACCGGTTGCGGGCAGTGATGCTCAAGCTGCGCATGGACGTTGCGGCGAGAGAGATGCTCAAGAGCCGGAGCATTCGCGAACGACTCATGTCGGTCATCACGCTTGGCCATCTCGGCGACCAGGAATCCTGGCCTGCGCTCGAGCGGCTTGCGCACGGACCGCACACCCTGCTGTCCCTCGCGGCCGCGCGCGCCCTGCTGCTGATCGATCCGGTGCGCGCACTGAACGCATTGCTGCCCGAACTCAGCGAACGTCCGGACTGGCCCGTTCCCCGGCTGGAAGCCATGTTGAGCGAAACCGGCCCGGCTGCGGTGTCCGCTCCACTCGCTGCCGCTGTCGACCGTACACCGTCCGCGCAGCTGCCGAAACTGATCGCGCTTCTGGACGCGGCGCATGCAAAGCATGTCAGGCCGAAATTGCGGGAATTGCTGCAGACCTCCCATGACCCGGACGTGCTGGCTGCCTGCCTCAAATCGCGCCATCTTCCGCTGGAGCGCGTTCTGATCAGGCCGTGCACGCACCATGAAAGCTGGCAGGTGCGCACCCAGGCCGCGAGCGCCATGGCTCGCGTCGCGCAGCCGGGGGACGAGAAACTGCTGGCAGGAATGCTGAAAGACCCGGTGTGGTGGGTGCGATACCGCGCGGCGCAGGCACTTGCCGCGCTCCCCTTTCTCACGCGGGACGATCTCTGGCGCCTGCGGTTCGTAGTAACCGACAGGTTCGCGCAGAACATGCTCGACCAGGTGGTCGCAGAAAGAGGAACGACGCGAGCATGATCGAGCTGCACGCAACGGCAATGGCGCTGCAGTGGATCGTTCTCGCCTACTTCATCGGCCTGAACGGCGGCTACCTGCTGCTCAACCTGATGTCGCTTGCAGGAATTCGGCGCTACCTCGAGGCGCGGGCACTGGACGCGCTGCCGCAGGCGGCGTCGCGCTACGAGCCGCCGGTCTCGATCATCGTGCCGGCGTTCAACGAACAATCCGCTATCGTCGCGACGGTGCGTTCGCTGCTGCAACTGCCGTATCCGCAACTGGAAGTGATCGTGGTGAATGACGGCTCGACCGACGAGACGCTGGAGGTTCTCAGGGAAGCATTTTCCCTTGGCCTGTTTCCCGAAGCCTACTGGAAGCGACTGCCGGTCAGGCACGTGCGCGCCATTTACCGCTCGACGACGTTCCCCGGTCTTCGCGTGATAGAAAAGTCGAGAGGCGGCAGGGCCGACTCCCTGAACGCCGGCGTCAACGCCGCGCGGTTTCCGCTGTTCTGTGCCACCCGGGTCGGCTGCATCCTGAGCCGGGATAGCCTGCGTCGAATGGTGCAGCCCTTCGTAGAGAACATCACGACAGCGGCTTCAACCTGCACCTTGCGGATCGCCAATGGCTGCTCGACGAGCGGCGGGTTTCTCGACGCGGCCGGTCTTCCCGGAAAGCTGCTGGCGCTGATACAGGTAATGGAGTATCTGCGCACGTTCCTGTTCGCGCGCCTTGGCTGGTCGGCGATGAATGCGGCGCTCACCGCGTCGGGTGCGTTCGACGTGTTCCGCAAGCAGGCCGTGGTCGACGCAGGCGGATTTCGCTCCGGCATCGCTTGCCCATACTCGGAACTGCAGATGCGCCTGCACCGCGTTCATCGGCTCGCAGGCGAGCCTTGCCGCATCGTCGTGGTACCCGATCCGGTGTGCTGGATCGAAGCGCCCGGATCGCTGAGCGCGCTGAGGCAACAACGGATACGCTGGCAGCGCGGCCTGGCCGAAGCGCTCGTCGCAAATCTGCGTCTGCTGTTTCACAGGCGCGGCGGCGCCCCGGGATGGGTGTCGTTTCCCTTTACGCTTGCGTTCGAGCTTCTCGGTCCGCCGATCGAGGTGCTGGCCTACGCGTTACTGCTCGCGGCTTTCGCTTTCGGCTTGATTTCCTGGCAGGGACTGGCCGCGATCATGGCGGTGGCGATCGGTTTCGGCATCCTGCTCTCGGTGAGCGCGCTGCTTCTCGAGGAATCTTCCTTCCGTCTCTACCGCCGGCCGACACAACTGTTGCGGTTGCTGACCGCCGCGCTGGTGGAGAATATCGGCTACCACCAGTTGGTTGCGCTGTGGCGGACGGAGGGGCTGATCCGCTGGCTACGCAGGCGCGCTGGTGAAAGACGCCACGGCACGGGGACGCGGGAGAACCGTGGCCCGGCATAGGCAAGGTTGCGGCTTGCCGTCAGCGCGGAACGCGCACACCGTTCAGAAACGCTCGCGCCTCGTCCTGCCGGAAAGAAAAAAGGGCGGCATTGCTGCCGCCCCTTGATCCCACGCGGTTCCGCCCACACCGGAGCGGACCTTTTCCCGCTCGACTCAGAACTGCACTTTTAGGCCCGCCATGAACGTGCGCGGCATTCCCGGACGCGCGCCTGCCGGGCGGAAGGCGACGTTATAGACCTCGTCCGTCAGGTTGTGCACGCTGGCGAAGACGCTGGCGTCGCGTGTCACGTCGATCTCGCCGGACACGTCGAACAGCGTGCGGCTGTCGATGCGTTCGTCTTCCGGAATCGAGCCGGAACCCGCCACCGAGCGCGCCTCGCTGACGTAGTTCATGGTGAGGAACGTACGCCATGTGTAACCCTCGAGCCCCGCGTTCAGCGTCAGTTGGTGTTCGGGAACCAGCGGCAGATCATCGCCCGTGTTGACCGTACCCCATTCGCCGAAGTCGCTGTCGAAGCTGGTGCGGAACTCACCCTGGGTATAGGTGTACACCGCTGACAGCGGTACCGACCAGTCAAGCCCGAGCCGTTCCCCCGCATCGTAGCTCGCCGTCATCTCCAGGCCGTAGACGCGCGCCTTGCCGCCGTCGAACTGGTCCCCGATGGTGCATCCGCCACCGGTCGAAGCCGTGCAGGTGCCGACCAGGTTCTCGTAGTCGACCAGGAAGCCGATCGCCTCGAGACCCGTGTAGCCGCGCCGGAAACGCACGCCGGCTTCGTAGTTCCATGACTTCTCCGCGCCGGCATCCGAACCGGCAGACGTATTGACGAAACCGCGATGTACCCCGCCGACCAGCCTGGTTTCTTCGGTCAGGCTGTAGATCGCGCCGAAACCGGGCAGAAATACTTCGTCCTTGTTCTCATCGAAACGGTTTACCGACGTACGCGCGGTATCGTTGTACCGCGTCTCCTCGAGCGATATGTTCTCGTACCGGATACCCGGCACAAACGTCCATTTCCCCCAATCGATCGTGTCGCGAACGTAGGTCGCGAACGCTTTCGCGGTCCCTACCCTGTTGTCCCCTGCGCCAGGTGAAGTAGTGGATGTCTGCACCATCGTACCGTTGACCATCTGGTAGCCGTCGCTCCTCTGGAACCGGTCTACCTCATCCTCGTGATAGCGAACGGAGATCTCGAACAGGTGCGAGATGTCACCCATATCGAAGCCGATGCCCAGCACGCTCTGAATGCCGGCAGCGTAGTACTGGCGGTTGTTGTCCTTGACGCTCAGGGCGTCCGCTACGCTGTTCCCGCCGGTAATGATCTGGTACGCCGCAGCATTGGCAACCGGGTCTGCCAGTATGGCGCTGATTGACGTACCTGAGACACGATCGAGCTTGTACCAGGCGCGCTTGGTCTTCGTGTAGTACGCGATCGTCGTCAGGTCCAGCCGGTCGCCCAGGTCGATCCTGTGCGTCGCCTGGTAGGTCTGGTGCTGGACGTTCATCTGGTCGCGCTGGCTGCCTGCGTAACGCCGGTAGGGATTCGCCCGGAAGTCGTCCAGCGTCAGGCCGAGATAGGTTTCGTCGGACACTTCGTCCGAGTTCTGCACTTTCAGTTCGAAGTACTGGCGCGTGGGTTCGCCTTCCGCGGAACGCAGCGCAAACTTGGCAACGTAATCCTGGATGCGAAAACCGGTGCTGCCACCGGAATCGAGTTCCTTGAAGCCGTCGGATTGCTCCTGCAGCGTCTCGAAACTCATGCCTACGTCGAACGCCTTGCCGGTTTCGACAAAGCCGCCGACCACGCCATGGCTGCGCATGGTGCCAAAATCGCCGGCAAACAAGTTGACCTTGCCGCCGAGGCCGCCACCGGGTTTCTCGGGAATTGGCGTGGAAATCAGGTTGACGGCGCCCGCCACCGTCTGCGGTCCGTACTTGATCGCCGCCGGTCCCTTGGTGACCTCGATCGCATGGATGCGCGGCGTACGCGGGAAATAGTAGGCCGCCGGCGCGGAGTACGGCGCGGGCGCGATCGGCACGCCGTCCTCCATCACGGCGATCTTGTTGTTGCGGTCGGTGCCGGAGCCGCGGATGCCGATGTTCGGGCGCAGGCCAAAGCCGTCCTCCTCGACGAGGTTCACGCCGGGCACCTGCCTCAACACGCGGTTTACGTCGCTGTAGGACTGCTGCTCCAGCACTTCTTCATCGATGAAATGCACAGATCCGGCCACTTCCTGCGATTGCTCTTTGCTCCCTGTCACGACGATGCGGTCGATGGTCAGCCCCCGCATCGCGGGATCGCGAGTCTCGGTGTCGCCGTCTACCTGTGCGAAAACATGCCCGGAGCAGCCGAACAGCAAGACCGCCGCGCTGGCCGTAAACAGATCCGTTTTCCTGTCCCTCATATCATTCCCCTTTTTATTCAATAGCGTATGCCACGGAGATGGCCGCTGTTCTGACTTACACCATTGCGACTGCGTATCAATATGAGACTCATTCGCAATTAGTAACCCGGATTCTTCCGTCAATAAACGGGCCTGTCAACCGGAATTCGTAGAGGCGCAGGGCTGCACTGGTCTGCACGGGCACTGCGCACGCCGGCCGTTGATCGGCACATCCTGGAAGCAGGGCGAATGCGAGGACCCCGCTGCGGCGCGCCCTTCCCGACTGCGGTGCGCGATCAGGCGGACCGCAGGACCGCTGCCGGGGGCCACCTGTCCGATGGTCCGGACGCGCCGCTTTCTGCTACGCTCGTTCCGTCATTCCAACTACAAAATTCGGGGAGGCGTCATGTCGGACAGCATCAAATATCTGCTCCCGGAAGAGCAGATTCCAAACACCTGGTACAACCTGATGGCGGACCTGCCCTCGCCACCCCCGCCGCCACTACACCCGGGCACGCTCCAGCCTCTCGGCCCGGACGATCTCGCGCCGCTGTTCCCGATGTCGTTGATCGAGCAGGAAGTCTCGCAGGAACGCGAGATTCCGATCCCCGAGCCGGTGCGGGAGATCTACAAGCAGTGGCGCCCGAGCCCGCTGTACCGTGCACGGCGGCTGGAGAAGGTACTGAACACGCCGGCGAAGATCTATTACAAGTACGAGGGGGTCAGCCCCGCCGGTTCGCACAAACCCAATACGGCCGTTGCGCAGGCTTTCTACAACGCGGACGCCGGCATCAGGAAAATCAGCACCGAGACCGGCGCCGGCCAATGGGGATCGTCGCTCGCGTTTGCCGGCGCGCTGTTCGGCATCGAAATCCAGGTCTTCATGGTGAAGGTTTCCTATAACCAGAAACCCTACCGTCGTGCGCTGATGGAAACCTATGGCGCGCGTTGTATCGCCAGTCCCTCGAACGAAACCGAGGTGGGCCGCGCAATTCTGTCCCGCACGCCGGACAGCACCGGCTCGCTCGGCATCGCCATATCCGAAGCGGTGGAAGTGGCGGCAACGCGTGAAGACACCAAGTACGCGCTCGGCTCGGTGCTGAACCACGTGCTGCTGCATCAGACCGTGGTCGGCAAGGAAGCGATGCAACAGATGGAAATGGCCGGCGACTACCCGGACGTGATCGTGGCCTGCACCGGCGGCGGCTCCAACTTCGCCGGAATCGTGTTTCCATTTCTTGGCGCGCAACTGCGCGGCGGCAGGAAAACTCGGATCGTCGCCATCGAGCCGGCGGCGTGCCCAAGCCTGACCAAGGGCCAATATGCCTATGATTTCGGCGACACCGGCCATCTCACCCCACTGGTCAAGATGCACACGCTGGGCTCGTCCTTCATCCCGCCCGCAGTGCATTCAGGCGGCCTGCGCTATCACGGCATGGCGCCGCTGGTATCGCACATCAGGCAGCTCGGGCTGATCGAAGCCCGTGCCTACAAACAGACCGAGGTGTTCGATGCCGGCGTGCTGTTCGCCCGCGCGGAGGGGATCGTGCCCGCGCCGGAAGCAAACCACGCGGTCAAGGGCGCAATCGACGAAGCGATCCGCTGCCGCGAGGAAGGCAGCTCGCGCACCATCCTGTTCAACCTCTGCGGCCACGGTCATTTCGACATGCAGGCTTACATGGACTACTTCTCCGGCAAGCTGACCGACCAGGAATACGAAGAATCGGAACTGGCGATGGCACTGGCTGGCCTGCCCTCGGTCAAGGCCGCCTGAAGAACTCCGGCTCGGGGCCGCGTCCTGCCCGCGGCCCCGATGGCGGAGTTTCTTCCGTATGAAAAATGTCCGTGCTGCAAGCCGCGATCCTGACGCCCGCACAGGTGCGACGCCAGACGGCACATCGTGTCCGGAATGAACCGAACCCCACGAACCTGGCACGCACGGCACATGGCATTTACCCGGCAACCAGCCGGGTCCCTGCCTCAGGGCCCATCCGCATAAGAATCTCTTTACTAGACAATGTGTTAAGAATTCCCCGCCGGGTCTGCGCAATGCCCTCAACGTGTCTATCCGGGCCACGGTGAAGATGCTGGCATGTCCTTTGCCGATACCTGCCGCAGAGCGCTTTCGACATCGCCATGAACATCATCGGCGGCGCACAGCTAAAGGGAGTTCTTGCATGAACGGGAAACAGACGGGCTTTACCCTGATTGAACTGATGATCGTGGTGGCGATCATCGGCGTGCTCGCCGCCGTGGCGCTGCCCGCGTACCAGAACTACGCGGCGCGGGCGAAGATCTCCGAGGCCTTGTTTGCCGCCAGCATCTGCAAGACCAGCGTGACCGAAATCGCGCATTCCGCCTCGGTGCTGCCGGCAGCCGGCCAATGGGGTTGCGAGACCCGGGACGGCGACCCCGCAGCTTCAAGATATGTGACTTCGATAGAAAGCAGCGCGGAAGGCGCCGTGCGGGTCGAGCTCACGGGGATCGCACCGACCGTGAACGGCCAGGCGATCGTGCTCCGGCCCTGGCCCTCGCCAGCGCGATCCGGCGCTCTGGGCCCCGGGGACCGCGTGGGTCTGTGGGACTGCGGTCCGGACCCCAACAATACGGAAGACATTTCGACCATGGTGCCGGCTTCCTGCCGCGCCTCGGACGCACAGTTGAACCCGTTGACCCAGTTCGCGGCCAGCGCCAGCTAGCCAGAACAACGCAGCGTGCAATCTGGCAACAGGTGATCTACTTCTCCGTTCGCGCGCCACTTCGAACTGGCGCGCGATTTCGGGCATCATGTCGGGCGGCTTCTCCAGCCGCCCGATTTTTTTATGCTGATCGAAGAATCGAACATTCACGACGCCGCGGCACGCGTGCGCAAATGGCTGGCACGCACGCCGCTCATCCGGTCGCATCATCTGAGCCGCAAGCTCGGCGCCAACATCTGGCTCAAGCTCGAAACCCTGCAACCGACGCATTCGTTTAAAGTCCGCGGCGCCTTCAACGCTCTACTGAAATTGAGCGACTCACAGAAAATGCAAGGCGTGGTAACCGCGTCGGGCGGCAATCACGGGCTTGCAGTAGCCTACGCAGCAGCGCAGCTCGGCATCCCTGCAACCGTCTACCTTCCGCAATCCGCGACCGAAGCCAAACTCGCGCCGCTGCGGCGGCTCGATCCCGAAATCGTCATTCACGGCGCCGCCTGGGACGAAGCCAACGCCCTCGCGCTGCGCACCGCCGCCGAGTCTGGCCGGATCTATGTCCATCCGTTCGACAATCGCGATGTCATGGCGGGACAGGCAACCATCGTGCGTGAACTCATCGATCAGCTTCCCGGCATCGACCTGATCGTCACCTCGATAGGCGGCGGCGGACTGATCTCCGGCATCCTCTCCGCCGTGCAGCACTACACGCCTGCGACGCGCGTAGTCGGCGTGGAGACCGAAGGCGCCGACTCGATGTATCAAAGCCGCAAGGCCGGAAAGATCGTCGAACTGCCCGCGATCACTTCTATTGCCGAGACCCTCGGCGCGAGGAAAACTGCACAGACGCAGTTCGACATCGTCTCGCAGTACGTTCATGACCTCGTCACCGTACCGGACGACGCCGCCATCCGCGCGCTGCTCGAAATCCTCAATGAAGAGAAGCTGCTGACCGAACCAGCCACCGCATGCTCGCTCGCGGCTTTGCTCGAACAGAAGGTTCGAATAAAGCCTGACGAAAATATCGTGATCGTGATGTGCGGCGCAAACGTTTCGCTGGACCTTGTGTATCGCTGGTCTACGCATCACTGAAGCACGCCGTCTGCGCAACACCTTTTGCTCGACCCGCACTGCGCAGGCAACACTTCGCAATGTTCTTCCGCGCGAAGGTCCCGTTCTCGTGTCCCCCCAACTCTATGCCGCATGCAGACAGTGGAGCCAACGGTTTGTCTTGCATTGGCGACAGGCCGGACGCTTCGCCCGCACCGTCGTCAACACGCGACACACGCTCAGCACGTTGAGCCGCATGATCTTTTTCTGCCGTTCATGACGGCATTCGCAGTTTCGAGAACATCCAAACGCAGCGGCACACAAGTTGCTGACATCCTCTTAAACGCAAGCACCGCCACGCTGCGCCGCCGAATTCCAACGCGCGCACTTCCAGAGGCAACAACATGCGGAAAACGGAGGAGGGGTTCACTCTGCTCGAGCTGATGATCGTCGTCGCGATCGTCGGCATCCTGGCGACCATCGCGTTGCCCGCTTACCAGGACTACACCGCGCGCGCGAAAATCTCCGAAGCGATACTGGCTGCGAGCAATTGCCGCATGGCGATTGCGGAAATCGTGCAGTCTGAATCGACGCTGCCCGATGGCGGCGAGTGGGGCTGCGAAACCGTAACCGGCGGCGATCCGCATTCCCGATACGTGACAACCATCGAGACCAGCCCGCAGGGCGCAATCCGCATCTCGTTGCACTCGATCAACTCGGCCATCGACGGCCAGGCCATCGTACTGCGGCCCTGGCAGGATTCCGCCCGCACGACCGCGGTCTCCGGCGGGGATCGCATCAGCGCGTGGGACTGCGGACCCGATCCGGCGAATGCACTGGATATTTCCGCGATCCTCCCCGGATCCTGCCGGGCGACCGCGGCCGAGATCGGGCTGGTGTCCGCTTTCTCGACCAGGGCGAACTGAACACCTGCGCCCCGATCGGAAGTCTCAGCCCGCCAGACCTGCGAGGACCTCCGACCAGGCGTTTGCGATGTTCTCGCGGTTATAACCGCCACCCCCGAACGCCATGATCCTGCCCATTGCGAACCGGTCCGCGATCATGCGCAGCCGCTTGGTCGTGTGCGCGTGCGCCGCCGGGGAGTACTCGAGATAGGCAAGCGGGTCTCCGGCAAGTCCGTCCGCGCCGCACTGAAAAACGATGAACTCCGGCTCGAATCTTTCGAGATGCGCCTCGACGCGCGGCCACGCCTCCAGGAACTCGCGGTCTCCCGACCCGGGTTGCAGCGCGATGTTGAGCTTGGTGCCCTTCGCCTTGCCTTTGCCCGTTTCGTGTTCGTGTCCGGTGCCAGGGTAGAGAGTGCGGCCATCCTGATGGATGTCGGCAAATATTAGATCCGGGTCCTCTTCGAACGCGTAGTACACGCCGTCGCCGAAATGCACGTCGATGTCGATGTATCCGACCCGCTTCAGGCCGTACTCCGATCTCAGGGTCTCGATCACCACGCCGAGATCGTTGAAAACGCAGAACCCCGCGGCGTGGCCTCGCCCCGCGTGGTGCAATCCGCCGATCGGCTGAAACGCGCGCAGACCTTTACCGGTCATGATGTTCGACAATCCCTCCAGCGCCGCGCCAACTACCGTGGCAGCCGCGCGGTAGACGCCGGGAAACACCGGCGTATCGCCGGTATCCAGCAATTCGAGTCCGGTCTGCTCCGCAGTCTCGACCCTGCGTACATACGCCGCGGTATGGAATCGCTCGATCTCGGCACGGCTCGCAACGCGTGAATCGCCCAGATGAACCTGCTCGACCAGCCCGCGGCGCTGCGCTTCGCGCAGGAACGCCCCCTGCCTGTCGATACCGAGAGGATGCCCTTCCGGGAAACCGTAGGCAGCCAGCGCGTCGTCGGCATACAGCCTGGCGTTCATTGCAGCGCGGCCCGCAAATGCGTTGGCGCCGAGCGCAAGCGCGCCGGCAGCTGCGATCGTCCGCAGCGCGTTGCGCCGTGAGCGGTCAAAGCTGCGCGCCACAATTCCAGCACAACTGAAAATTGGCCGGGTTCTGCTCGTGGCACGACGAGCAGGCAACCTGGCTCATGGTGTCGGTGCTTTCCAGCTCGCGAACGAGCTGGATCGCGCGCTCGCTGTCGCGATCGTCGATTACCCACACTTCCGGCCAGACATGCATGAAGGGGATCTCACCCATTCCGCCCTGGGCGTTCTCGTTGAATATGCGTGTCTCGATGCCCGCCTGCCCCAGCAGGTGGGCCACCATGTGCGCATCCGGCAAAGATGCGGCTGAGTAGATTCGGCGCATCGACCCTGACTCGCTCCGCGGGATACTTTCGTGCGCAACACGCTACCGTAGTTTTGCGCGCGTGGCCACACTGCAGGCAGGTACCGCGCAGGTCAGAACAGGTCGATCTGGCGATCCGATCCGGGGCGCCGGAACTGCGAAACATCCAGTTGCCGCCGCGTCCGGTTCAGTCCGAGCCGCCGGCAGGCGACTTCGAAACGCGTGCGCAGCAGCCCGGCGAACTCGCCGCTTCCGCGCATGCGGGAGCCGAAGTTCGGGTCGTTCTCGCGGCCGCCGCGCATGTCGCGCACCCGGCTCATCACGTGCGCCGCCTTCAGCGGGTAGTGCTCGTCCAGCCAGGCCTTGAACAAGTCCTTCACCTCGTATGGCAGCCGCATCACGATATAGCCTGCCTGCGTCGCCCCGGCATCGCGTGCGGCTTCCAGCGTTCTCTCCAGCCCCGAGTCGGTGAGAAACGGCACCACCGGCGCCACCATCACGCCGACCGGAATACCCGCCGCGGACAGCCTGCGGATCGCCTCGATGCGCCGGATCGGTGCCGATGCCCGCGGTTCCATGCGCCGGGCAAGTTCGGCGTCTAGCGTGGTGACCGAGATGAACACCGCCACCAGCCCCTTCGCGGCCATCGGCGCCAGGATGTCCAGATCACGTTCCACCAGTGCATTCTTGGTGACGATACCGACCGGCTGGCTGCACTCGGCCATCACTTCGAGGATCGAACGCGTCACTTTCCATTCGCGCTCTGCAGGCTGATAGGGGTCCGTGTTGGCACCGATGGAAATCGTTTCGCATTGGTAGCGGGGCCGCGCCAGTTCCTGCCGCAGGAGATGCGCTGCATTCACCTTGGCGAACAGGCGGGTTTCGAAATCCAGTCCCGGCGACAGGTTCAGGTACGCATGCGTCGGCCGCGCGTAACAGTAAACGCAGCCATGCTCGCAGCCGCGATACGGATTGATCGAGCAGGTGAAGGGAATATCCGGGGAATCGTTGCGGCTGATGATGCTTTTCGCGTGCTCCGGCGTAACCAGCGTCTTCACCCGCCCGCTCTCCTCGTCCTCGGGCACGCGCCAGCCGTCGTCGAACGCTTCCCGTGCGCTGGTCTCGAAGCGTCCCTCCGGGTTGCCGGTCGCACCGCGGCCCTTGCGCGCACCGCCGAAATCGCCGCAGACAGTCTTCGATGCCATACTGTACATTTAACCAGTAATGGCGGGAAAAGTGAAGCGCGGCCGTGCGGCTGCGCAGCTTGCCGGACGCTAGATCCCGATCATCCGCAGTGCGGCCCTGAACAGTTCGCTCTGCGGGTCGGCAAGCGTTTCCAGGATGCTGAAATGGTTGTCCGCCGGACAGGGGACGTCCGCGGCGATCAACCGGCCCCAGCTTTGCGCGATGATGCGATGCTGATCCTTGAAGCCCCCCAGCTCCTGGCCCCCGACCGCGATCGACAGCGGCGCGTTGGTCGGCGGCGTCATCAGCGCCGGGCTGAGCTTGCGCGCCGATTCGTCCGTCAGGCGAAGATCCACGTTCAGGAATGGCACGCGGACCAGCGGCGTCAGGTCGTACAGTCCGCTGATCGACAACCCGCCCTGGAACAGCTTCTGCGGCAACCCGGGGGCCAGCTGCTTCCACAGGCAGGCCAGCGCCATCGCCGTCAGATGCCCGCCGACGGAGTGACCGGCGACGAACATGCGCTTGCGCGGGATTTCGAAGTCGCTCGCATTCCTGTACAGCCACGCCCCGGCGGCAACCACCTGCCGGCAGATGTGCTCCACGCTCACTGCCGGGCACAGCGAATAGTTGACGGTGGCGACGGTCACCCCGGCCTGCACGAACGGCTCCGCGATGAACGCATGTTCGCGCTTGTCCAGAGAGCGCCAGTAGCCGCCGTGAATGAACATCAGCAGCGCCTTGCTCTCGCCCCGCGGATAGAACACATCCAGCGTTTCCATGCGGTCGTCGCCGTAGGGCACGTCGAGTTCCTTGATCAGGGTGCGTCGCGTCTGCTCCGAGCGCTCCGCCCAGCGGTCCATGTAGCGCTGGAAGTCCGGGACTGCCGCGCGATTGTTGTAAAGCGATTCCATGTAGGCGGTTTCGTTATCCATTCTGTGCCTCGGCAGCCTATGCGTCCGGAATGGTCCGGGTGAGTTCGGAATCATGCAACAATCGTCCTGTGCCTTGAAAGCCCCGTCCGTACATTTCCGGAATTCTGGTAGCCTTCGCAAGGTCAGAAATACAAAAGGGTTTTCAGGGTTTTTCAACATCCGAAACCGCGGTCCGCGGCGCTGGCCTGCGACCGGACGGTCGCAGGCCGGGCGTCCCTAACCCAGGAGCGAGTTCGAAATGACAGTATTCAAAGCCTTTCCCCTTCATGTGCTGTTCGTAATCTTGCTGGCGCTTTCCACCGCCGCGAGCGCGCAGGTGTTCGGCGAGTCGCGTGCCGGCTCCTGGTACATCGGCGGCGGCCTCGGCGGATTCTCCGAAGAGAGCAATGCCCAACTGCCTGGCGCAAACGGCAAGGCGGCCGGCTTCTTCGGCGTCGGCTTCCGCGCGTCGCCGTATGTCGCGGTCGAGGCCGACCTGATCGGCTGGCGGCAGGACTTTCCGACGCCGAACAGCATCGCACCCGCACAACTCGCCACCGCGGACGCCCGCACCGATCTCTCCACCGGTGGCCTCGGCGGCGTGGTGAAGCTCTACATGCCCCTGGACCGCGTGGATCTCTACGCAGGCGGCGGCCTCGGCATCTACAGCACGAGGCTCGAAGTCAGCGGCACTTCGGGCGGCGGTGCGCGGGTCAACATCGAAGAGACCGACGACGACGTCGGCTACCAGTTGCTGCTTGGCGCGGACGTCTACGTCTCGCGGAACTTCACCGTCGGACTGGAATACCGCTGGCTCAAGCTCGACGCCAATTTCGAACCGTTTGTGGCCGGTCAGGTCGACGCCGGCGGCCAGTTCCTGTTCGCCACCGTACGCGGCCACTTCTGACCGGCAGAGGTCCCGGGGGGGGGGGG
>JBBDIL010000032.1:40974-64641 GCA_040880425.1 Burkholderiales bacterium
GGCAGAGATCACGGCCCGGCCCGCGGCCGGGCCACCCGTTATCCTTTCCGAGAAAATATGCAGCCAAAAATCGCGCATCCCGAATTCCTGGTCGAAACCAACTGGCTCGCCGGGCACCTGAACGACCCGAACGTGGTCGTGCTGGACTGCACCACCCACCTCCCGCCGAAGCCGGACTTCTCGCTTTACGACGTCGTGCCGGGGATCGAGGATTTCGAGAAAGGCCACATTCCCGGCGCAGCATTCGTTGATATCGAACACGAAATCTCGGAACCGCACCCACGGCTGCACTTCATGCTGCCATCCGCAGACCGGTTCGCGCAGGCCATGTCGCGACTGGGCGTGTCCGACGACACGCTCGTGGTCACCTACTCCACCGCGTTCCACTGGTGGGCAACCCGCCTGTGGTGGATGCTGCGGGTGTTCGGTCACGACAATGCCGCCGTCCTGAACGGCGGCTTCCAGAAATGGCAGCAGGAAGGCCGCCCGGTCGAGACCGGGAAGGCGGTTCCACGCCCGGCCGGAAACTTCACCGCACGCCCGCCGAAGCGCGAACGTATCGCCACCCGCGAGGACGTGCTGGCCGCGATCGGCGAGAAAGATGTCTGCACCGTAAACGCTCTGCGCGCGGAACAGCACCAGGGCCGCGGCGGCGTTCACTACGGCCGCGCCGGCCACATTTCCGGCAGCATCAATATCCCGTCGGTCGACCACTTGCGCGCCGACCACACCTTCAAGCCCGCCGAAGAACTGCAGGCGTTGTTCGCGCCCGCGCTGGAAAGCCCGCGCGTCATCACCTATTGCGGCGGCGGCATCGCCGCCACCAGTGTCGCGTTGGTGCTCGAGATGTTCGGTCACCAGAACGTGCGCGTCTACGATGCCTCGCTCACCGAGTGGGCCGCGGATCCGAAACTGCCGATGACCCGCGACTGAAATTGTCCGGACAGAGCCACGATCGAAGAAAAAGCAGAAAGCGCAGAACATGCTCAATCTCTACAAAGCCAATCCGAAGGATTTCGACGGCCCGGTGCTGGTAACCGGGGCCGGTGGCTGCATCGGCAGCTGGGTGCTCTCGCTGCTGGTCGACAGCGAAGTACCGGTGGTCGCGTTCGACCTGACCGATGACAGGCGCCGGCCGCGGCTGCTGATGGCGGAGTCGGAACTCGGGCTGTTCGACTGGCTGACCGGCGATATCGGCGATCCCGCGGCAGTCATGAACGCGGTGGAAAAGAGCGGCGCGCGGGCCATCATCCATCTTGCCGCGCTGCAGGTGCCGTTCTGCAAGGCCGACCCGATTGCCGGCGCGCACGTGAACGTGGTCGGCACGGTCAACGTGTTCGAGGCGGCGCGCAAGCTCGGTATCAAGCGCGTCGCCTACGCCAGCTCGATCGCAGCGCACGGCGTGTTCGATGCGCATACCCAGGCAACGTTGTACGGCGCCTACAAGTTCTGCAACGAGCAGACGGCACGCGTCTACATGCAGGACTGGCAGGTGCCGAGCGTAGGCATGCGCCCGGGCGTGGTTTACGGCGTCGGCCGCGATCAGGGCATGACTTCGAAGACCACGGTCGCAATTCTCGCAGCGGCCGCCGGCAGGCCGTATACCATTCCTTTCACCGGCCCGGTCTCCTGGCTGCATGCCGGCGAAGTTGCGGGCGCTTTCATCCGCGCCGTGTCGAAAGAACGCAAAGAAGCGAACGTGTTCGACATAAACGGCATCGCTTCGACCGTTGAGGAATCGGTTGCGATACTGAAAAAAGTGGCTCCCGGCGCCATGATCAATGCCGTGGGCAACGCACTGCCGTTCCCGATGAATCTTTCGGACCAGCCGCTGCGCGCCTACCTGGGAGACTACGGACAGGTGCCCCTGGAAGATGGTATTGCCAGCACCCTCAACATGTTCCGCTCGCTGCTCGACAAAGGCCTGCTGAAAGCCACGGACATTGCCTGATCCGGGCCCGCGTCAAACGTCGCGCGGCCTGACCCGCCGCTCCGCGCCCGGGTGCAACTCGAGATAATTCCGGCATACCAGCTTCAACGCCAGCACCCGCGGCCGGTCGCCGGACGCCTCGGCTGCCTGGATGTCGTCCACGATGATCGCCCGCAACCGCATCTCGCCCTGCGGGGACTGCACCAGGTAGTTGCCCATTTCCGCCGCCGCGATCTCGGGTATGTGCTCGTGTTCGGCAATAGCGTCGATTTCATCTTCGGTCAGCTCGGACAGGGCGATACAATCCTGAAGCGATAACATCTGCGTGTCTCCTTTCGATGGGCTGAATATTGCCCGATCTGCGTCTCTGACTCGTAATGGAACCGCAACCGGAAATTGCGCGTTTGACCTGCATCAACACCGGCCGGGCCTGGAGGAAATAATGAACCTGCTTCGTTGGAAAGTCGCGTATGCGGCGATCTTCGCAACCCTGCTGCTGTGCGCCCCTCCGGCTCTGGCAGCACCGGAGATCGGCGAGCCGGCGCCCGCTCTGAGGGGCGAACTTTTCTCCGGGGAACAGTTCGACCTCGCGCAGATGCGGGGCAAGGTGGTGCTGGTCAATTTTTACTCCAGTTATGCCAAGCACAGCGCGTTCGAGGTCGGCAACCTGGAAGCATTCTACGAAGACCATCACGACCAGGGCTTCGAAATCATCTCGCTCGGCGTCGACCGTCCGCAGGATCGCGAGCGTGTCGAGCGCATGCTCGGCATCTACAACCTGAAGGGCGCGATGGCGGCGGAAATGGAAGAAAACGGCTTCGGCACCCGTCACCGTGGATCGACCGCTTACATGATCGACCGTAATGGTGTGGTGCGCTCGAAGCAGACGGGCGCCAAGACCCCGCTGTACTTCCGCGATTTCGTCATGCCGCTGCTGGCCGAGCCACAATGAGGTCCGACGCCAGCCTTGCCTGCAATTGGCCCGGTGTTGCGCCGAGCAGGCGTTTGCAATGCCGCGTGAGGTGACTCTGGTCGCAGAAGCCCACCGCGGAAGCGATCTCCGCCAGCGACCGGCGCCCCGCTCCAGCTGCCAGCAACGATCGCGCGTTTTCCACCCGCATCTGCAACAGGTACCGATATGGTGTGACGCCGAGGGCGCGCCTGAACAGCCGGGTCAGATGCGAACCGCTGACGTGAACCGCGTCTGCAACGTCCTGCAGACCGATCTCGCGGCTGAAATTTTCCCGCATGAAGGCCACCGCCCGCGCCACCGCGCGCGGCATGCCGACGCCCTGGCCGGGCTCGACGGCATTGCCGGCGCGCACCGGCACGTACTCGCGCAACAGGTGCAAGGCCAGCAGCGTCGCCATCGAGCGGACGTACATCCGGCTGCCGGCATCGCGCCGCAGCCCTTCGCTTGCCATCGCGCCGGCAAATGCCGCCAGCGTCGGGTCGCTCTCGCGCAGCTTTACGTCTAGCGTCGCCTGCTCCGGTGCCAGGCCGAAACTGTCCCGCGCCACCTGGTTTGCGAATTCCGCATCCAGGCTCAATACCGAGAACGCGATGGGATCCTCCACTTGCCAGCGCGCGGCGTGCCCCGCGGGATGCAGCGCAACACTTCCCGGCTGGACTCTGTGCCTTGCCGATCCGCGTGCGTCGCTTCGCACCACCACGCCGCCGCCCAGGCTGACGAACACCAGGTGCACGTGCGGGTAGCGCAGCTCGCGCGTTCCCCGCTGAAGTTCACCATGACGGATGGCGAGCGGCACCGCGCCCTCCATGCCGTGCGATTGCTTCTCGGTTATGGCCTGCATTGCATCTCCCCCACCGGTTGCTTCGATGGAAGAGATGCTAGGGAGCTGCCGTGAATCGCTTGCCTGGCGCCGCGTTAAAAAACCGTGAAATCAGCCCGCGCCGCGCATCGCCCTACAGGATGCCCAGAGAATGCAGGAACACGATGATGATCGCCGCCGGCGCCACGTAACGCACCGCCACCCGCCACCATTTGTACTGCTTCACTGCATCGCCGAACTCGTCTCGGGTGGCCGATTGCATCATCACCCATCCGGCGAACAGCGCAATCGCCAGACCGCCCAGGGGCAGCATGACGTTTGCCGTCAGGAAATCCAGCGTGTCGAACACCGTGCGCCCGGCGATCTTGAACTCGGACCACAGGTTGAACGACAGCGCGCAGGCGACACCGAGCAGCCACGCCGCGAGGCCGGTGACGATCGCCGCCGTCCTGCGCGCCACGCCGTGCCGTTCGGTGATGTACGACACCGCCGGTTCCAGGATCGAGATGGCCGAGGTCAGCGCCGCCACCGTCAGCAGGATGAAGAACGCGGTTCCCAGCAGCACGCCGAGCGGGAGCGAACCGAATGCGATCGGCAGCGACACGAACACCAGTCCGGGACCGCCGCCGGGCTCGATGCCATGTGCGAACACCAGCGGAAAGATCGCCAGTCCGGCGAGCAGCGCGATCACGGTGTCCAGCGCGGCGACCGTGTACACCGTCTCCGGCACCGACACATCCTTCTGCAGGTAATGTCCGTACACCATCATCGCGCCCATGCCCAGGCTGAGCGTGAAGAACGCGTGCCCGAGCGCCACCAGCACAGCGTCCCAGGTCAGTTTCGACCAATCCGGGCGGAACATGAAATCCACCGCCTGCAGGAAAGCCCCCGAGAACAACGCCGAGTACAAGACCAGAAACACGATCAGCAGGAACAGCAGCGGCATCATCCACGACACCGAGCGTTCCAGTCCGCGCTTGACGCCGCCGGCGACGATGAAGATGGTGGCGGCGATGAACGCCGTATGCCAGCTCACCAGCACCCCGGGGTTCGCCAGCAGCGAGTTGAAGATGGATTCGATCTGCAGGGCATCGGATCCGCTGAACAGGCCGCGCAGTGCGTAGAACACGTATGCCAGCGCCCACCCTCCGACCACGCTGTAGAAGGACAGGATCAGGAACGCCGCGGCCACTCCGGCCCAGCCGGCGACCTGCCAGGCTGGGGACGCGCCGGATTCCTTCGCCAGCCGGCGCATGGTGCCGACCGGATTCAGGCCGCCGTGCCGGCCCATCACCACCTCCGCCATCAGGATCGGCAGACCCACCAGCAGCACGCATAGCAAGTACACGATCACGAATGCACCGCCGCCGTACTGCCCGGTGATATAGGGAAACTTCCAGATGTTCCCGAGCCCGACCGCGGAGCCCGACGCGGCCAGCACAAAGGCCAGCCGGGACGACCAATGCTCGATGCTGATGATGCTGCTACCAGAGTTTTCCGCCATGACTCTCTCCCTCCTTGTTATTCGGCTTCGTGCCATCTCCAGCCGGCCGCCGCATCTGTACCGATGACGGCGTATTCTGTTTTTCCCGAGTGGCGCGGGTAACTTACGGTTTCCTCAGACACCACACTGCCATAGAATCCGTCTCCATGCTGCCGGAGTTCCGCAGGCAGCGAATCCAACGTCATGAATCCAATACGTCTCAGCGTACTCGGCGGCTTCGAGATGTGGTCGCCCGGCGGCGCGCCGGTCCAGCTTCCGCCGAAGAAGGCGCGGGCGCTGCTCGCCTATCTCGCGCTGTCCGAATTCCGCCCCCAACCGCGCGACAAGCTCGCCGCGCTGCTGTGGGAGGACAGCAGCGAATCCCAGGCGCGCACCAGTCTGCGGCAATCGCTCACCGCGATCCGCCGCGCACTGCCCGACGCCGACTCGCTGCTCGACGCCGACAACGAGCAGATCGTGCTCCGGCGCGACAGCCTCGAAGTCGACGCGCAGGCTTTCCAGCAGTACGCCGCGGCTTCCTCGGCGGAACGCCTGCGCGAAGCGGTGGAACTGTACCGCGGCCACCTGCTCGACGGCTTCGACGTGCGCGCCCCGGCATTCGAAGACTGGCTGCGCGCGGAGCGCGAGCGCCTGCGCAATCTCGCGGTTTCCGTGCTCGACACGCTGGTCGACCATCATCACGTCTCCGGCAGTCACGCCGAGGCACTTGCCGCCGCCACCCGCCTGCTGGCGCTCGACCCGCTGCGCGAACAGACCCATCGCAGCGTGATGCGCATCTACGCCGCACAGGGCCGGCATCCGCAGGCGATCGAACAGTACCGCCGTTGCCGCGAGGCCCTGCGGCTGGAACTCGGCGTCAATCCCGATCCGCAGACGGAAGAACTTTACCGCGAAATCGTCGAGCAGCGCCGCGCGCCGTCGCGGCCGCAGGCCGTACCACCGACCGAAACGCCGGCAGCCGGCGGCGACGAACGCAGCCAGAGCGGTCCGCAGTTGCGACATGCGACCGTATTCCTGATCGACATCGACGGCTTCACCGCATTCGCCAGCGAAACCGATCCGGAGGATCTGCACGATTTTCTCACCCGCTACCGGCGCATGGTGCGCACGCGCGCGCAAGAGGAAGGCGGGACCGTCACCAACTACATCCAGGCAAGGGTGATGGTGGTGTTCGGCGTGCCGGTCGCCTATGGCAACGACGCCGAGCGCGCGGTGCGCGCCGCGCTGTCGATACGCGACGAAGTGCCGCGCCTGAGCAACGCGGCGGGCAGCGCCTTCCGCATACGCGTCGGCGTGGCGAGCGGTGCGGTCCTCACCAGCCAGGACGAAACCGGATTCACCATCACCGGCGAGCCGGTCAGCGTCGCCGCCCGCATCATGGAGTCCGCGGCCGGGGGCGAGATGCGCGTCGCCAACGAAGTGGTGGAAACCATCGGCGAGCGGCTGATCGCCGAGTACCTGCCGAACGTGACGGTCGCCGGCGTCACATGGCCGCTGCCGGTCTGGCGCGCGCTGGAACTCACGCGGCAGGCCGACGAGGCCGGCGTTTTCGTCGGGCGCGAACCGGAACTGCGCCAGCTGGAAGCCCTGCTCAACGCCTGCGACGGCTCCGGCACCGGGCGCACGGTCCTGATTCGCGGCGAAGCGGGAATCGGCAAGAGCCAGTTGGCGCAGGAAGTCATGCGTCGCGCGCGCGGGCTCGGCTTTGCCTGCCATCGGATATCGATCGTCGAGTTCGGCGGCACGGGCGCAAGGCCCGCGATCGAGTTGTCGCGCAGCCTGCTCGGCGTTTCCGCGCGCGACGATGCGGGTGCGCTGTCATTTGCGTTGAACCGCGCTATCGACGGCAATATCGTCACGCCCGACCTGCAGCAGTCGCTGGCGGAAATGCTCGGCCTGCCGCAGAAAAACGAACCGCGCCGTATCGAGGAAACTGCCGACAGTGTGGCGCGCACGCGCGGACGCCACGCGGTTCTCGGCAGCCTCGTCAAAGCCGCCGCCGCAGCGGGCCCACTGCTGGTGATCGCCGAGGACGTGCACTGGGCCGATGCATTGACGCTGGATTTTCTTGCCACGGTCGCCTCGGTCGCACGCGGCGCGCGCGTGCTGCTGGCCATGACCGCGCGCAGCGAGAGCGACCCGATCGGCAGCGCATGGCGCGCAGCCTGCGGCGGATGCCCGCTCACCACCATCGATCTCGGGCCATTGAGCGACGAAGAGGCGATGCAACTGGCGGAAAACTACAGTGGCAACGATGCAGAGTTCGCCAGGAACTGCGTCGAGCGCGCCGCGGGCAATCCGCTGTTCCTCGACCAGCTGCTGCGCGCCGAACGCGCATCGGGCGTGCTGCCCGGTTCGCTGCAGAGCCTGGTGCTGGCGCGCCTGGACCGGCTGCATCAGCAGGATCGCGAGGCGCTGCAGGCGGCGGCGGTCCTCGGCCAGCGTTTCTCGCTCGAAGTGCTCCGGCATCTGACCGGCGACCCCGATTACCTGCCCGACCGCATGGTCGAGCAGGGGCTGCTGCGCCCGGAATCGGGCGATTACGTGTTCGGGCACGCCCTGATCCGCGAAGCGGTATACGGGTCGATCCTCAAGTCGCAACGAATCGATCTGCATGAAAGCGCCGCGCGCTGGTTTGCGAAACGCAATCCGGCACTGGAAGCCGAGCATCTCGGCGCCATCGGCCACCCGGGCGCGCCGGGCGCCTTCCTGCGCGCGGCGCGCGCCGAGGCGGCGAATTTCCGCACGCAGCGCGCCCTGCTGCTGATCGCCCAGGGTATGGGATTCGCTTCGGAGCCGGGCGACCGCTGCGATCTGTTGCTTGAACGCGGCGATGCGTTGCGCGATCTCGGGGAAACAGAGCGCTCGGTGCAGGCGTTCGGCGAAGCGCTGCACGAGGCACAGAACGACTCACAGCGCTGCCGCGCGTGGATCGGCATCGCCGCCGGCCTGCGCATCCTCGACCGTTACGACCGCGCGCTCGCCGCGCTGGAGCATGCCGAAGAACTGGCCACCGCGCTCGACGACACGCGCGCGCTGATGCACATCCATTCTCTGCGCGGCAACATCCATTTCCCGCGGGGCGACATCGACGGCTGCCTGCGCGCGCACGAGGTGGCGCGTGCTCTCGCGCTCAAACTGGGTTCGCGCGCGGACGAAGCGCGCGCACTGAGCGGGCTGGGCGACGCGTATTACCAGAGCGCGCGCGTGCTGACCGCACAGGACTATTTCAGGCGCTGCATCGAGCTTGCGCGCGCGGAACGCCTCGCCCGGGTCGAGGCCATGAACCTGTCGATGATCGGCATCACGTCCTTCTACTGCCAGAGCGCCAGACATTCCATCGAACACTGCCAAAGCGCGCTCGAGCGCGCCGCGCGCATCGGCGAACTGCGCGCCGAAGTGGTCGCATACGACGTGCTGTGCGGCGTGCTGCTCATGTCGGGCGACCCGGAGGGCGCGCTCGCTGCCGGCGAGCATGCACTGAAACTGACGCAGCGCATGGGCGCACGACGATTCGAGGCGGATGCCTATCTCGGCATGGCGCTGTCCATGCACGCCCTTGGCGATGTTGGCGAATCGGTGCGCCTGATTTCGCTGGCGGAGGAATCGCTGGCCGAGACCGGCACGGGTTTCTCCGGCCCCTGGGTGATGGCCTCGAAGGCCACGGTCGTGCCGGATCGCGATGCAAAGCTGCGCGCGCTGGCCGAGGGCGCAGCCATGCTCGAGCGCGGCTGCGTCGCCCATTGCCATTTCCACTTCCACCAGCTTGCGATCGACATCATGCTCGATCTGCAGGACTGGGAAGCAGCCGGGCGCCACGCGCAGGCACTGGAGAAATTCACCGCCGCCGAGCCTCTGCCCTGGAGCGACTTCGTGGTCGCCCGCGGCCGCGCGCTCGCGCGCCACGGTCGCGGCGAGCGCGGCGCGGCCATCAAGGCGGAGCGCCTGCGACTGACCGAAACCGCCCGCGCGCTCGGTCTCAAACCGATGATGCCCGCGCTCGAAGCCGCCGCGAACTGACCGCCCGTCGCCGCCGCCGAACCGCTCCTGTCAGAAGCGATAGGTAATCCACGCGGTGAAGTAGGTCACGTTCTGCGCCGGCGGAGTTTCGTCGAGAAAGCGACCGGCGTCGAAATACGACAGCAGCGCCAGCACGGTCCAGTAGCGTGCCGGCATGTAAACCACCTGCAGGGTGCCCTGGTTGCCGACGTGGCGCGCATCGCTTGTCTGCCCCGTACGCCGCAAGCCGCCGGTGGTGGTATACACGCCATCTTCCTGGCTCGTGCGCCAGAAACCGATCACGCCTGCCGTCACGCGCACGTCCTCGCGCAGCGACCACGACAGCGAAGGCGCGAGATCGATCACGTTCGATGGCCCCAGCTGGCCGGCAAGGCCGGAGTACGCGGTCGATGCGAACGGGGCGCGAAACGTGTTCAGTCTGCCATCCTGGGCGTTGCGGTCGCCGCTGGTGGCGTCCAGGCGCAGCCCCAGCCGCGGTCGCGAATCCGCGTCAGTGAACGTGTAGCCGGTATCCGAGGCGAAATACCAGGCGCGCACCTTCCTGCCTTCGAAGCTGCCGTACTGTACGCCGCCCTCCCAGTTGAAATCCCAGGCGCCGCCCGCTTCGCTCCAGAAGCGCACGCCGGTGGTGTGGCGCCGGTCTTCCCCGGTGCCGAGGTCGAACTCCGCATCGTGTTTTTTGCGATAGTTGCTGAGGAACGTGATCTTCGATCCGGGCAGCAGCGGGTTGTCTGTCCATGCCGATGCGCCTGCGTAGCCGTTGTGCGAACTCGCGTAGTTGTCGAATGCACCGGGCCGCGTGTTGACCGGGCGCGCCAGGCTGGTATTGAAGTTCCAGCGCCCGAGGCGGCCGAATCCCCGAAAACCGTCGAAGCTCTGCCGCGTGTTCATGCCGTCGCGCGCGGAGAGCAGGCGCGACATCCCGAACTCGAATTCGTGACGCCCGGCGCGCAGCGTGAAGTGGTCCTGGCCGTCGCGGTACACCTGCAGATCGACGAAGAGCTGGTTGAAATCGAGGTCGTCTTCGTCCTCTGCGCGCGGCCCGTCGCGGCGCCCGCTTTCGTTCGCCGACTGCAGTTGCACGAACACGCGCATCCATTGCGATGCGTGCGCATCTGCATGCAGCAGGTAGCGCTTGAGAAAATAACCGTTGTGATCTTCGGAATCCGCGCCGAACGCCGGATGGCGCACATTCTCGTAGCGCAACCTCGCCTCGCCGCCGAGCGACACATAGCGGCTGCCCGATTCGTCCAGCGGAATGTACTTGAGCCGGTCGGAGAAATTCTCCATGCAGGCCGGGTCCGCCATGTAGCGCCAGTTCTCCTCGTAGCGCAGGTTGCGGTAGTCCGCACGCGAGGGGCAGGTGTCTGCCTCGGGGCCCGACTGCGCCGACGCAGACTGCGACAACAGCAACGCCATCCACGTGCCGCCGAACGCCAACAGCGTCGCTGCGATACGGGCAGTTACCCGGCGCAGCCGGGCGGGTGCGCGCGTACTCCCGTCCGCACCGTCTCCCTGCAATTCAGTAGCCATAGGCGAGATCGCGCAGGAACAGCGCGATCTGCGGGAACGCGATCAGGAGCGCGGTCGCCGCCAGCAGCATGACGATGAACGGCGGCGTGCCGCGGATGACTTCGAGATAAGGCCTGCGGAAAATCGCGACGGCGGTAAAGATATCGCAGCCGAACGGCGGCGTAGCCGAACCGATCGCCACCTGCAGCGTCACCAGCGTACCCACCAGCACCGGGTCGAGCCCCGCTGCATTCACCGCCGGCATGAAGATCGGCGTGAGCACCAGGATCACCACGATCGGGTCTACGAACATGCACGCGACCAGGAAGGAAACGAAGATCACGCCGAGCACCAGGTGAGGATTGCCGGCGGCGTTCGCCACCAGGTCGCCGAGCAGCATCTGCGGAAGCTGGGCGAACGCGATCGCCCATGAGAATGCGCCGCCGGCCGCGACGAGGATGAACACCACCGCCGTCACCACCGAGGTCGAGAGCGCGATCGCCGGCAGGTCCGAAATCCTCAGCTCGCGGTAGACGATCAGTTCGAGGATCAGCGCGTACGCCACCGAGGCCGCCGCCGCTTCGGTCGGGCTGAAGATGCCGCTGTAGATGCCGCCGATGATGATGACCGGAAAACCCATCGGCAGCAGCGCGCGCTTAACCGCTGCGCCACGCTCGCGCCAGCCGGCCCTCGGCAGCGAACCGACGCGCTTGCCGCCGGAGTAAATCCAGCAGTACACGGAGAACATGGCGAGGATCATCAGGCCCGGGCCGATGCCGGCGATGAACAGTTCGCCAACCGAAGTGCCCGACACGACACCGAACAGGATCATCGCGATCGACGGCGGGATCATCAGCGCGATGTCGCTCGCGTTGATGATCAGCGCGATGGTGAAACTGTCCTTGTAGCCGGCCTTCAGCATCTTCGGGCGCAGCGGCTTGCCCATCGCCACCACCGTAGCCTGCGTGGAACCCGACACCGCACCGAACAGCGTGCAGCTCAACGCCACCGTGATCGGCAGACCGCCGCGCAGATGGCCGACGAACGACGTCACCAGGTCGAGCAGATGATTCGCGGTGCGCCCGCGCACCATGATGTCCGCGGCGAGAATGAACATCGGTACCGCGGTCAGCACGGTCGGCTCGACCGCCTTGATCATCGCCGAGACCAGGTTCACCGGATCGCCGGAGATCACCAGCGCCGTCATCAGCAGCGCGCCGACGAACAACGGCACCAGCATCGGGAAGCCGGACAGCAGCAGGAGCAGCATCGCGATGAAGACCAGCCACAGCACGCGTCAGATCTCCTGCACCGGTTCGGCTTCCGGGATGCGCCCGCGCCCGCGGATCGCGTTCAGCACGAACTGCAGTCCGCCGAGCGCCAGCCCCAGCGGCACCATCGCATAGATGAGATACAACGGCAGACGCAGCGAAGGCGTCACGCTGCCGACGTTCGCGGTGCGATTCACGTACTCCAGCGCGTACCACGCGAGCAGAAACAACAGCAACCCGGTCGCCACCAGCGTGAAGATTTCCCACACCCGTTCGGCGCGACCCTCGAGGCGCTCCGAAAAGGCGCTCATGCGGATGTGGCGCCGGAAGCGTGCCGCGTATCCGACGCCGAGGAAAGTGACCAGAACGATCAGAAGCTGATTGAGTTCGCCTGCGAAGGTGAGGCTGTGGCCGAACAGATTGCGCCCCACGACATTGGCGATGTTGAGCGCCGCCATCGCCAGCACCGCGGAAGCGAGCAGCGCCGACTGCGTCAGTTCCAGCGCACGGTCCAGCCAACCCGCGATCCTGCGTATGAGGTGTTGCTTGCGTTCAGGCATGGCGCCCCGGCATTCGTATTCACCCAGGTTGCAAGCATACCCAAGCGCCGCGATTTGCACGACCCTCGCCTGCGTCGTGCTGTGCTACGGTAGAGCCCTGTCTCGCGGCGCGCTGTGCGCCGGTCTGCCGACAATTCGCTGCAGTGCGCGGCCGGCGTGGTTTCAACTTGAAAATTGCGGGAGGTCTCATGCGAAATACCATCCTGATGCTCATGGCGGTCTTGATGCTGTCGGCCTGCGGCAAATCCGGGCCCGACACGCAACAGTGGCGCTTTGCGCTGGAAGAAATCGAAGGTAGCGTGCAGCACGCGTACGCGACGAAATTCAAGGAACTGATCGAAGAGCGCACCGACGGCGCGGTGGAAGTGGTCGTCTACCCTTACGGCGCGCTCGGCACTTCGGCGCAGCTCACCGAACAGGTGCAGAACGGCACGCTGCAGTTCGCGTTCGCCTCCCCCGGCCACCTGGGTTCGGTGGTCCCGGAATCCAGCGTGGTCACCATCCATTTCCTGTTCTCGGACGACGCGGCCGTCAACCAGAAAATCCTGTCGGAAAGCCCAACGGTGTACGGGCCGCTCGCGCAGGCCTACAACGAGCGCGGCCTCAAGTTGCTGACGCTGGTGCAGGAAGGCGCGATGGTGTGGACGGCGAACCGCGCGCTGCGCAAGCCGGCCGACTTCAAGGGCTTCAAGATGCGCACCATGGTCTCGCCGATGCTGCTTGAAACCTACCGCGCCTACGGCGCCAATCCGACGCCGATGCCGTATTCAGAGGTGTACAGTGGGCTGCAGCTCAACACCATCGACGGTCAGGACAACCCGGTATTCGCGATCGAAGAAATGAGTTTCTATGAAGTGCAGAGCCACATGATCTTCGCCAACCATGCGCCCTTTATCGCCAGCCTGGTGGCAAATCCCATGTTCTATGACGGCCTCGACAGCGAAACCCGCGATATTCTCGATGCGGTCAAAGAGGAGATGGATGATTACATCTTCGATGTCCAGGCGCGCTTCGAGCGCGAGCGGCTGGAAGAAATCCGGTCGAACAGCGACATCGAGATCGTCGAACTGACCGAGGAAGAACGCGCGGCCTTCCGCGAGGCGAGCCGTCCGGCGCGCGACGTGTTCCGGGAACAGGCGGGCGAGCGTGGCGCGCGGATACTGGAGTCGCTCGTGCGCGAGATTCGCGCGGCGGAAAGCGCAGGCGGGTAAAACCGGAGCGGCCGCGGGCCTGCACTGACACGCACGCAGCCCGTTCCGCGGCCGCCGGCACTACCCGGCGGGTTTGTCGTCGGCGGACGATTCGCCCGGGGATGCTTCGGCCTGCCCCTCTTCGACTTGGCCCTCTGCGGGCTGACCCTCTTCGGCCTGCCCCTCGACGGGCTCGCCCTCTTTCGCCGCGGCCTTCTTCAGCCGTTTCTCCTCTTTCTTCTGTTTCTTCGCGAGATCTCTCTGACGTTTGGCAAATGCGTAGTTTGGTTTGGCCATCAAGTTCCTTTTCGACGGGGTACGGTTAACGGGAGTCTAGAGGGTAAGCGATTTTCCCCCGGCCTGCTGTGTTTCCTCCCCTCACGCCTTCTCGCACCCGAAACCCGCGACTCCCGGCCCGCCATTTCCTGGCTCGGACCTGTTTCCCTCTCAGTCCTCGTCACTCGGCACTCAGTCCTGCTCACTTGACACTCAGTCCTCGTCGTTCAGCACTCAGTCCTCAGTACTTTCGCCTCAGTCCTGTTTTTTCTGGGCACTGGGTACTGGGTACTGAGCACTTTGTTTTTCCCTCAGTCCTCGTCACTCAGCACTCAGTCCTCCTCACTTACACTCAGCACTCAGCCCTGCTCACTTGACACTCAGTCCTATCTTTTGCCCATTCCCGCGATCGCACCATCACCGACTTCAATTCCCTGCCGCCGCTCCGTAGATCGTGCCCTTGTTCCAGCTCTCGACGTAGTCCGCGATCGACAGCGTCCAGCCGTTGCGGAAATCCTCGTCGAAGTACTCGAACAGAATTCCGTCCTGCGCCGTCATCGACAGCAGCACCGTCGCACCGCTTTCGCCGCCATGCTCGTCATGCGGATGCGCATCCGCCGGCGCCAGTGCATACGTGCCTTTCTTCCGGTGAATGGACTTCGTCGTGCCGTCCGGCAGATACTCGGTCAGGAACTGCTCGCCCTCCAGCACCAGCGTCGCCGTCGCCGCGACGTGACGATGCGGCCGGCAATGCCCGCCCTTGCCGTAGCGCAGCAGCATGTCCAGCCGCCCGCCCGCCAGGTCGTAGCCGAGCAGGCTGTACTCGAAATCGACTTTGAAACGCTTGAAGTCGGGGGCGGTGACGCGCCGCCATTCGACGGTACCGAGATCGAAACTGGGAGAGATTGTCGGCATCAGGAAATCTTGAGAAAGCGCAAAAGACGACAGAGTTATCTATGGAATCTGCGCCGTTCTTGCAGGCCTGCCGCGACGCTCGCGACGGCTGATGAGGCACAGTAGTTCCAGCGCATCCCGGTGGGGCGCCGGGTTAAGCGGCTACCGTGCGAACCTTGCCGGGAAGCTTGCTGAGGATGAGCTCCTTGAGCTGCACCTTGGCGCTGGCATTGTCGATATCGATGCCCACGAGATTGCCGCTGACGTCGTAATCGAGCTGCACCCCTTCGGAAATCTCCCGAGTTTCCACACTTGGCTGTTCCGAAAGGTCGATATAGAGCGAGTCTGTATCTGGATAGTAGTTCAGCTTCATGGTTTGAACCGTCGGTCCGGAAAGGCATTATGAATCGTCACTTTATCCTCAAGACCACATCGAGTCCGCTCGGGCCACACTAAGCCTCTGACGTATCTAAATGTTTATGGAGTAAGTCTCAGCGTTAGTGGAACACTTCGAGTAAGTTTGCAGCGCGGGCCGCCTTAGCTTCAAGAAAAGCTTGTGGTAACCCCATACTTCAGGGGATCAATGGGTTGCCGTGGTCCGAACCGGAAAGCGAGGATCGCGCATTCACAGCGCGTTCGTGAACTCTTCGACCGACACGCCCGCCTGCTTCAACACGCCGGCGAGCGTGCCGGTCTTCAGCTCGCGGTGATTGGGAACCACGCAGCCGCTCGAGCCGCGACGCATCACGATGTGGCTGCCGCGTTGGCGCGCCACGGTGAACCCCAGCCGTTCCAGAGCGCGCACGGCCTGCGCCCCGGAAACGCGGGGCAGCTCAGGCATGCTCTGCGACTTGGAAGGTCGTTACCAGCGGTTGACCGACTGAACCGAGCGGAAACTCTTCGAGATAGAGTTCAGTCGCCTCGCGCAGATTGGCAATGGCCTCTTCTATCGACTCACCCTGAGTCGTCGTGCCGGTCTCGGGATTCAAGGCCGTGTAGCCCCCTTCGGGGGCAGGCATCAGAACGGCAGTCAGCATCATGATCGGTGCTCCGCGCTTTGGACGACGATGGGGGATTCATTCTAGCAGCCCGTGCTGCGTCGACTCGGGTCGGATCACGCTAAGCCTCTGACGATATAGGCTCTGTAAGACCAGTCCGGCTCGGGAAATATGTGAAGTCCATTTGTGATGTCGACCTGACGGTGGCGCGCTTTCAAATTCAACTCGCGCTCCACGTGCTCGTGGAGCCAGGTATCGCGGTCCTGCGAAAACTCGAGCAGAAACTCACGCTGGCGGCAACGGTGGGTAAGGTGCCGGACCAGACCCGGCAGGAAGTGTCGATTGGCTCGCGGCGTTCTCGAAATTCCTTAGCGATGCCATTTCGCCCCGAAAAAAGGCCGTCTAAGCGTCAAAAACAGGCTTATCGTACTCGCATAGCTCAGAGGATCAATGGGTTGCCGTGGTCCGACCCGGAAAAGGTGGGCTAGGTAATTGCGTAATGCGCGAGACCGCTCTTGTTCATTTCGTGTGGCGCAATGCCTGAGGCAAGCAGTCAGATGTCCATGCAATTGGCATGTCCATTCTATCAATTCCGATAATTTTTTAATCGACATGACCTGAGCCTCATTCCAAAGCTAAGAATGTCGTTTACTGGATTGTTTGCGTCCTTCTTCCAGCCCGCGGCGATAGGCTTCTTCAGCATCCGAATCCTTGGCAGGGCCATGATTGTGCCCACCGTGACCCTTGTGCATAAAAATATGCATCAACGGGCACAGCAGGATAATCATAAAGGGGAGGTACGGCAGGACGTGCTCACCGTGCTCCACAAAGATGAAGTAGACAGCAGCACCAATCAGTATGAGAGCGGCCAGGCCGTGCAGGCTGGTCCAGTATCCGGGTTTTATTGCCATGTTGACTTTTCCTTTACCTGCTTTACGGATCGTAATTCATCAGGATCATATTTTATTGGCTACACTCAACTGCACTCGTTTGAGCAAGAGTGAATTACCAATCACCGAGAGCGAACTCACGGTCATGGCAATAACCCCGATCATGGGGTGCAGCAAACCGATCGCGGCGATGGGAATGGCGGCCACATTGTAGGCACTGGCCCAGATCAGGTTTTGTACGATTTTGCCAAAGGTGGCGCGGGAGAGGTGCATGGCTTCCACCACACCGGTCAGTTCGCCGCGAACAAGGGTGACATCCGCCGCCTCGATGGCGACATCGGCGCCGGCGCCGATGGCAATCCCCACATTGGCTTGTTTCAGAGCCGGCGCATCATTGATGCCGTCGCCCACCATGGCGACATGGTTGCCGTGCTTTTCCTGCAGTTCACGGATTGCACCCACCTTGCCTTTCGGGAGTACACCGGCCTGTACTTCGTCGATGCCCACTTCGCCGGCAACAGCGCGCGCCGCGCGTTCGTTGTCGCCGGTGATCATCACCACATGCAAACCCAGTTCGTGCATACCACGAATCGCGGCCACCGATTCTTCCTTAATGGTATCCGCTACCGCGACGATGCCGCATGCTTTACCGTCAACCGAGACCAACACGACGGTGCGGCCTCGCCCTTCCAAGTCATCAAGATCTTTATCCAGCGCCTCTAGACCGCTTACACCTTCTTCGGCCAACAACTTGCGGTTGCCGATCAGCACCAGGTCACCATCGCACTTGCCGGAAACACCGCGCGCGCCGGTGGAACGAAATTCTGTTACCTCGCCGGGCTGCACCTTCCGCTCGCCGGCGCCTTCAACAATGGCGCGGGCAATGGGGTGTTCGGAGGCATTTTCCACCGTCGCCGCCCACTGCAATAGTTGTTGCTCGGTCACGCCCTCGGCCACGACCACTTCGGTCAGTTTGGGTTCGCCCCGCGTGATGGTGCCGGTTTTGTCCAGCACCATCACCTTGATGTCTTTGAAGGTCTGAATGGCTTCGCCGGAGCGGATCAGAATGCCTCGCTCTGCGCCAATACCCGACCCGACCATTAGTGCGGTGGGCGTCGCCAGACCGAGAGCACAGGGGCAAGCGATAACCAGCACCGCAATAGCGGCGAGAATGGCCAGGACCGGGGTGCTTGCTGTCGGATCGACCCAGGGTAGGAATCCTGCGCCCCAGCCCAGTATCGGGCGCAGGCCATCGGCGGCGACGAACCACGCCACAAAGCTCGCCAGGGCAATCAGGATGACGATAGGCACAAAGCGTCCGGTCATGCGATCAGCAAATTCCTGTATCGGCACCCGCGACCCCTGTGCCTGTTCCACAAGCTTTATCACTTGAGACAAAAAGGTATCGCCCCCCACCTTGGTGGCTTTTACCCGCAATCGCCCCTCTTTATTGATGGTTGCGCCAATAACGGTATCGCCCGGCGCTTTATACACCGGTACCGATTCACCGGTGGCAATGGACTCATCCAGATGGCTCTCACCTTCCACTACCTCGCCGTCGGTGGGAACCTTGTCACCGGGGCGGATTACCATGATGTCGCCTGGCTGGAGCTCCTTGATGGAGACTTCCTGCTCCTGCCCGTCGCGCTCCACCCGCGCCGTTTTGGCGCCCAAGGTCAACAGCTTGCGGATCGCCTGAGAAGCTCTGCCTTTGGCTTTGGCCTCAAGATAACGCCCGAGCAGGTGGAAGGTCATGATGGTGGCGGCCATCTCGATAAACGAGGTCATGGTGATAAAAAAGCCTGCCAGACCGATCAGGTAGGGCGGCGCGCTGCCCATGGAGATCAGCACATCCATGTTGAAGGTGCGGTTGGTGAGCGATCGCCAGGTGGACTTGTGGGTGGCCGCGCCGCCGTACAAAAACACCACAGGAAACGCGAGCACAGCGATGATAGCCAGATAGCCGGTAATCGGCTGCCAGAACATGTGGGGGATCATCAATAGCATGATCAGGGTGGTCGGTACGCCGGCAATCCACAGGCGCTTCAGTGCCTGGCGCAAGTAGGCGCCTTCGATATCAGCGTCTTTCTCGGCATCGTCATCGTCAGCTTCGGAAGAGACTTGGGCGACGTCGTAACCGGACCTTTCCACAGCTTGTTTGAGCTGTTCAGCAGTGGGGCCGCCCTCGGCCACCTCAATGTGAACCTTGTGGCTGGCGATACTGATGTTGATATGCGCGATGCCATCGAGCCGCTGGAGAGACTCGCGCACAATACCGGCACAGTGATCCGAGCCCATGCCCGGGACAATAAGCTGGACCCCGTTGCCTGCGCCGGAGTTGCTGGCCGAGGCGACATCGTAGCCTGCCTTTTCCACCGCTGTGCGGAGATCGCTCAGTTTCAGCTTGCCGGGATCGTAGTTGGCTTCCACTCGGTGAGCGGCAATGTTGGTGGTGATATCACCCATGCCATCCAGGCGCTTCAGCGAGGTTTTCACAATGCCAGCACAGTGGTCTGACCCCATGCCTGGCACAGTCAGTTTCGCTAAAACGGTTGGATGCTTTGACTCAGAGCTCATTTTTTTCTTCCTGCCTTTTCAGAATCCGACCGTTTTCGCCGCAGGTTCCAGCCCACAAGGGCGAAAACAAGCAACAGGACAACACCGCTGATGATGGTCATGATTTCTACGTCCATTCAAGACTCCTGTCGTAGCATGCAACTGATGTGGGGGAAGAACATCGGAACCCGCCGTTTATAGTTGCGGTATTCATCGCCGAACTGTTCCAGCATCTGCCGCTCTTCCCTGCGTGCCAGCAGCGTGTAGGCCAGGAGAATCACTAGAAACGCGAGCACAGAAAGAATTGTTGGCCAGTGCACAACTCCCTCACCGAAGACGATGAGAAACAGACCCGTGTACTGGGGATGACGAACATGCGCATAGATGCCATCGGTCATCAGTGTTGCATTGCGTCGTGCCTGATGAATCCTACGCCAACCGTCAGCGACCAGAGTCGCACCGAAGAACACCAGGCTATACCCGATCAGCATGGCTACGATGTGAGCGGTAGGTGTGCCAAACAGTTGTGCCCACAGGTTGCCCCCTTCGCGCCAGGCCAGGTCGAGGCCGAAAAATCGCGCGAGAAAGTAGATGGTCAGGGGAAACCCGTACATCTCGGCGTAAAAGGCAATAATGAAAGCCTGAAGTACGCCCGCTCGCGTCCACTCCTTCCAACTGTCCGGTGCCAGATAGCGGTACATCAACCACGAGACAAAAGCGGTGACGATAATCGCCAAGCCCCAAGCGCCTACATGCACTTTCCTACTCCTAAGTAAGTTATTCTGACCTACCTTGCAATGCTTTACCTTTGCCCCAGGCGAGAAGAAACACTCTATTCATGATTACCTTCGTCTCATACGCATGGAAACATGGCGCTAAAGCTCAACGGCGCGCTTCAGCGCGACCGTTGCAGCGCTTTGTTGGGCGGCGATACGTCTATGTTCCAGGCAACTCATGGAGTACGCGCTTCTTCTTCAAGCTGCTCCTTAAAGTACCGGAGCTCACGAAAGGTGTGGTCGTAGACAGCTTGACGTCCGTTAAGGTAATTTCGGAAGAACCAAGAGCAGAATTTGCCCCAAGTAGAATCCGGGAAGTTGATGTACACATTGTGTGACAACTGAACACCGTCCTCGGCTTCTACCAAACTAAGCACACCGCCTTCGGGGAGCCGAACGGTCAGCAGACCTCCAAAGCGGCGATAGACCGCAATCCCGGTCCAGAAGGCAAGGTGTGGACGATCCATGTAATGAAAGCACCCGCGAAGAACCGCGCGAATGCCCGCGACGCTTTCCTCCTGAGTGAACGTGACGCCCGCATGGGGGAGATTATCCGGACTGTCGAAACGCAGGCCGAAGTGTTCAGTCGGATTCGATGCCGTCCAGTTCTTGGGGTCGCAGGCATAGTCCCAAATGGCTTCTGGCGCAGCCCGGATGGTGATGCTGGTATCAACGGTTAGGAACATGGCTACGATCTCCGGTTATAACAGGGCCTTTGAAGATGAGGGTGGCCTTGCCGCCCAACTTGTTTTAGACGGCAAAAGTGACGTCTAACATAGCGCCCTGCTGCATAACATGACCGTCCCACTCCCCGAAGATCCGCTCGCAAAGCCGAAAAGGCGCCATATACTGTATATATAATCAGTACTAATAAAACCCGCAAACCCGGCACTCGCCCGCCGCTCAAATCGGTACGGGTATTGGACCGTTTGCTTGAGTCGGGTCGGACCACGCTAAGCCTCTGACGTGTCGAAATCTGTATGCCATAGAACTGCGTTATTCGCGCTTAGAGCGGTATTCTCGCTATTGAAATGTGCTGTGTAAGGTTGGCCCGGTTCTGGAAGTATGTGATGCCCGTTTGTGATGTCGACCCGACGGTGGCAGCGATGGGTGAGGTGCCAGACTAGGCTTGGCAGGAAGTGTCGATTGGCTCACGGTATTCTCGAGATTCCTTAGCGATGCCATTTCGCCCCGAAAAAAGGCCGTCTAAGCGTCGAAAACAGGCTCATCGTACTCGCATAGTTCAGAGGATCAACGGGTTGCCGTGGTCCGACCCGAAAGGACGGACAAGATACGTCAGCGCTAACGGTGGCATTCGATGGAACCGCGCTTGGGTCAATGTCTCGATCACCTGCGTCGGAGAATACGTTGGCCTCGAAGAGATCGACGATGGAATCTGGAATGTATACTTCGGACCACTTCTGTTGGGCCGATTGCACGAACGTTTGATGCGCATCGAAGATGCGTTCGGTCGCATCACACGTCACCGGTGACTGTTACCCATGTCCCCGGACTCTTCTGTTACCTATGTTCCCGGTCGCTCACACTGAATGCCTCATGGAACGTAACCACGCCACTCGGCGACGATGAGCTAAATGGCAATGCTTGAAAATATTCCGATGGCACATCAGCCAGTACCAAGCCGGGTCCAGGCTTGAAGCCGAAACGCGAGTAATACGCTGGATCTCCCACCAATACGCAGCCCGCCGAACCCCGCTCCTGCAAAAGACGCAGAGCAGCCTGCATGAGGAGACTGCCGATGCCCTTCCTTTGGAGTTCCGGCCTGACGGAAATTGGGCCGAGCCCATACCAGTCTGCAGAGCCATCCGAGATTGAAACCGGCGATACCGCCACATGGCCTACGACCTCGCCCTCCTGCTCAGCCACGAGCGAGATCGGAAGGGCACCAACCTTACGCAAGGCATCAACAATGAACTGTTCGGTATGCGCCGTGTGCGGCGCGTTGAGGAACGCAGCGCGCGTTAAGTCATGGACAGCCGCAACATCTGAAGGTAACTCCTGACGGATAACTAGGTTCATCGCACGTTCTCTCTCTGGGGCTAACGTCGCCAATGAGCCGCGCGGTCACGCGTCGGCGCGATTGGCCTGTTATGCGGCGTCATCGTGGAAACCTATCTACGCTTTCGGCTCAAGATTTCGATTGGAACGATTCGCGCCTCCAAAAGGCCCCGTGATGCGTTCGCCATGGCTTGCTTTGCGATGTCGCCGTGGATCAGCATGACGGCGCGATGCGGCGGTTTCTCGCCGCGCTCCGCCATTGCGCGCGAACGGCTGCCAAACGCGCGCGCTTGCTCAAGGGTGTCTTGCAACCGAATGACGTCGAACCCCGATTCCAACAAGCCTCGCCTCGTCTCCTCGGGCGTTGACAGGAAGCTGGTGTGCGCACTGGCCGCCCAGGGTGTCGGATAGTCCAGGTCTGCGCCATCACCCTTCGCCACTTCGGAGAGAACCAGCCAGCCGCCCGGTTTTAGCACCCGGTGAATCTCGCGGTAGAAGGCGCCTTTGTCAGCGATGTTCATGGATACATTCATCGAGTAGGCGCCGTCGAAACTGGCATCAGGAAACGACATCGCTAGGGCATCGCCGAGCTCGAACCTGACCCTGTCTTCGAGATGAAGCAGGCGTGTGAGATGGACGGCAACGTCGCAAAATTCCGGCGTTAGATCGATCCCGGTGACTCTGCAGCCGAAGCGGTTTGCGAAGTAACGCGCGGGGCCGCCGATGCCGCTGCCAATGTCGAGAACGTGATCGCTCGGGCCGGCCGACATGAGTTCGGCGATCTCCAAAGTCGCCTCTAGACCCCGCCCGTGGAATTGGTCATAAGGAGCCAGTGCCTCGATGCTCGGCTGGCCAGGATCGACGTTGTCCTCTAGCAATGCGGCATTGAGACGGGCCAGAAGATTGCCACGGCTGTAGTAGAGCGATATCTCGCGATCGGCATTCATTAATCTCGCCCCCTATGCGCTCATCGCTGCCGCATAACGCCATTCTTCAGCGGCAAAGTGAAGCAGCGGTGCTGCTTCACTTTGTCCGACTCGAAGAATTTGTTAGGCCCTGATTTCTGAGAAATACGGTTTCGACCATCGCTATGATCACCATGCCGGTTATCGCCACTGCTACGACCAGCGGATCGGACGTGACCTTGACCCAGAGGAATCCACCGAGCACCAACAGGTCAAGCAGAATTGCCGTAAATAAAACCAGCAAATTGGCATGAATGTCTTGGCGCAAATAGCGCAGTATCCCCCAATGTAAAGCTATATCCATGATCAGGTAGAAAATAATTCCCAACGCGGCAATCCGTGTTAGGTCAAAAAACGCCGTTAATACCAGACCTAAAACCACCGTGTAGACAAGCGTATGTTTCTGGATGCTGCCCGGCATCCCGAAGTGACTGTGAGGAACCAGCTTCATTTGGGTGAGCATGGCGAGCATCCTCGATACCGCGAAGATGCTCGCAATAATGCCGCCGGCCG
>JBBDIL010000033.1:0-228541 GCA_040880425.1 Burkholderiales bacterium
AGCAGGTCCCCCGCCATCACAGCCGGGGCAAACAGGGTCAGGAGCGCGGGCAGGAACAGCGTGGTACGAATTTTCATCGTTTTTTTTCCTTGAGATCCGAATCTGATCCCGCGCAACCCGGCAGCCGGCCGGCCCGCGAGAACGGTCAGTCAAAAAGCAGGCAGACCTGCGTCGTTACCGCATCACCTCGCCAACGGCGTGGATTGTCCCTCAGAAAACAAAGCGTTCCGGCTGCGGGATATTCCTCAGCGGCGGAATGCAGGTCTCGAACAGTCCGGCGGATGCGAAAGCGTTATCGCCAATACGGGTCACGATGGTTGCCGTCATGACCGGTTCTTCGCCGATCACCGCCAACAGCCGTCCGCCGACGTCGAGCTGCTGCCTGAAGGCGTCCGGCAGCACCGGCACCGACCCGGTCAGCAGGATTGCATCATAGGGGCCGTCTTGCGGCCAACCGCCTGCGCCGTCCCCGATCCCCAACTCGATGTTGCGCAGGTCGTGCCCCGCCAGCTTGCGGGCCGCGGCATGGCCGAGCTCCTCGATACGCTCGATGCTCATCACCTGGCCGGCGAGCCTCGCCAGCAGTGCAGTGACGTAACCACTGCCGGTACCGATCTCGAGCACGCGATCGGCCTTGGTGAGCACCAGCTCCTGCAGCATGCGCGCTTCCAGCTTGGGCGTGAGCATCACTTCACCGTGGCCGAGCGGAATCTCCATGTCGGCGAAGGCGAGTTCCCGGTACTGCGGCGGGACGAACTCTTCGCGCCTGACTTGGAACAACAGATCGAGAATCGTCTGATCCAGCACCTCCCAGGTGCGTACCTGACTTTCGATCATGTTGAAGCGGGCCTGTTCGAGATCCATAGGTCGGCGTTGCATCGGCAGCGAAAGAACCGTGACGGCTGATTGCGAGCTTGCAATTATCACACAGAGGCTTTAGGTTTTCGTTGTTCGCTGGGGGTCCTGCATCGGAGACCGCTTTCGGCCGCATGGCACGCGAGTGCCGCATACGACTGAAGCGCCGGTGCGGGTGAGAAACCACCCTTTGCACCTGTACGGATAATGCCGAGGCAGGGAAGCGCAGAATCCCTCTCGCGCTCCATTGCCTCGTTCGAGGAGCGCACCATGAACGCCAATCCCCAGTTTCTGAATTCCGCGGCACGTATCGACGACGCGGCGGTGAAACCCCTGCCCAGTTCGCGCAAGGTCTACGTGTCCGGGTCCCGGCCCGACATACGTGTTCCGTTCCGGGAGATCTCGCAGTCCGACACGCACGTGTCTTTCGGTGCGGAGAAAAACCCGCCGCTTTTCATTTACGACACCTCGGGGCCGTATACCGACCCGGACGCAAGTATCGACATCCGCCGGGGATTGCCCGCACTGCGGCAGCACTGGATCGAAGAGCGCAGCGACAGCGAGCCGCTCGCCGGACCGACTTCGAAGTACGGGCAGGAGCGCCTCGCCGATGACAAGCTGGCGAAACTGCGCTTCGATCTGCGGCACGCGCCGCGGCGCGCCGCACCCGGGCATAACGTCAGCCAGATGCATTACGCCCGGCGCGGCATCGTCACGCCGGAAATGGAGTTCATCGCCATCCGCGAGAACTGTATGCGCGAACGTTATCTCGGCAGTCTCACCCCGGCGCAGCGCGAACTGCTCGCGCGCCGGCATCGCGGCCAATCGTTCGGCGCCGCGATGCCGGAAACGGTCACCCCGGAGTTCGTGCGCGACGAAGTCGCGCGCGGCCGCGCGATCATCCCCGCGAATGTCAATCACCCGGAAACCGAGCCGATGATCATCGGGCGCAACTTCCTGGTGAAGATCAACGCCAACATCGGCAACTCGGCGCTCGGCTCCAGCATCCAGGAAGAAGTCGAAAAGATGACCTGGGCGATCCGCTGGGGCGGCGACACGGTGATGGACCTGTCCACCGGCAAGCACATCCACGAGACGCGGGAATGGATCATCCGCAATTCGCCGGTTCCGATCGGCACGGTGCCGATCTACCAGGCGCTGGAAAAAATCGACGGCAAGGCCGAAGAGCTGACCTGGGAAATCTTCCGCGACACGCTGATCGAGCAGGCTGAACAGGGCGTGGACTACTTCACCATCCACGCCGGTGTGCGCCTGCCTTTCATTCCGATGACGGCGAACCGCATGACGGGCATCGTTTCGCGCGGCGGCTCGATCATGGCCAAATGGTGTCTCGCGCACCACAAGGAGAGTTTTCTCTACACGCACTTCGAGGATATCTGCGGGATCATGAAGGCTTACGACGTATCGTTCTCGCTCGGCGACGGTCTGCGGCCGGGTTCGGTCTACGACGCAAACGACGAGGCGCAGTTCGCCGAGCTGAAGACCCTGGGCGAACTGACGAAGATCGCGTGGAAACATGACTGCCAGGTAATGATCGAAGGCCCCGGACACGTGCCGATGCATCTGATCAAGGAGAACATGGACCTGCAGCTCGAGCATTGCGACGAGGCGCCGTTCTATACCCTCGGCCCGCTGACCACCGATATCGCGCCCGGCTACGATCACATCACTTCGGCGATCGGCGCGGCAATGATCGGCTGGTACGGCACTGCCATGCTGTGCTATGTGACGCCCAAGGAACACCTGGGTCTCCCGGACAAGGACGACGTGAAGGACGGGATCATCGCCTACAAGATTGCGGCGCATGCCGCCGATCTCGGCAAGGGACACCCGGGGGCACAGCTGCGGGACAACGCGCTGTCGAAGGCGCGGTTCGAGTTTCGCTGGGAGGACCAGTTCAACCTCGGCCTCGATCCGGACAAGGCCCGCCAGTTCCACGACGAGACCCTGCCGCAGGAAGGCGCGAAGCTGGCGCACTTCTGCTCGATGTGCGGCCCGCACTTCTGCTCGATGAAGATCACCCAGGACGTGCGCGAGTACGCGGCGAAGCAGGGCGTGAAGGAAGAAGAAGCGCTTGCACTGGGACTGGCGGACAAGGCCGAAGAATTTCGGGGTTCCGGTGCCGAGATCTACCGCAAAGCGTAGGGAAGGCAGTTCACCACGAAGGCGCCAAGGCACGAAGTAACACAAAGAAAGATTTCACTCTGTCTTTGCGTTCTTTGCGCTCCTTTGCGAAATCTGCGTCGAGCTTCTCTTTTTCTCGGTGGCGCCCCGACGATTAAGCAAATTCGTCCATGCGTCGCCTATAATTCTCACGCGCACGGCGGTGAGAGCGTTCCTCGCCGCCGTTTTTTCAGGCGTCGACAACCACAATAAGGAATCCCGCCCTGACCGACTTTCTCAAGGCGCTGATACTCGGCATCGTCGAGGGGCTCACGGAGTTCATCCCGGTTTCCAGCACAGGGCACCTGATCATCGCCAGCAGCCTGCTGGAATTCACCGGAGAACAGGCGAAGGTCTTCGCGATCGTGATTCAGATGGGCGCCATCCTCGCGGTGTGCTGGCTGTTTCGCGAACGGCTTTGGGCGGTGGCGCGCGGGCTGCGAAACGACCCGACGTCGCGAAGGTTCGCGACGAACCTGCTGGTCGGATTCATGCCGGCGGCGGTGATCGGCGTGCTGCTGCACTCGACCATCAAGAGCTATCTGTTCTCGCCGCTGACGGTTGCCGCAGCCCTGGTGGCCGGCGGCGTCGTCATCCTGCTGGTGGAATCGCGCGAACACGCGGCGCGCATCACCAGTATCGACGACATGACCTGGCGCGACGCGCTGAAAGTCGGATTCGCGCAGACCGTGGCCATGTTTCCTGGAGTTTCACGCTCGGGCGCGACGATCATCGGCGGCATGCTGTTCGGCCTGTCGCGGCAAACCGCCACGATGTTCTCGTTCTTTCTGGCGATTCCGACCATGCTCGGCGCGGCAGTCTACGACGGATGGAAAAACTGGGATCTGCTGTCCGCGAAAGACCTTCCCATATTCGGGATCGGCTTCATCGCCGCGTTTTTTGCCGCATTCTTCACTGTGCGCGCGCTGATCGCCTATGTCGCCAGGCACAACTTCCGTCCGTTCGCGTGGTACCGCATCGCCTTCGGCGGCTTCGTCCTCCTGACCTGGCAGATGGGCTGGGTGGACTGGTCTTCGGTTTGAGCCTGGACCGGCAAATCTTAAGAGCGAAACACGAAGGCACGAAGACACGAAGAAGAACTGGAAATAACAACAAATCGGCTTGGGCTCTAGGGCTCCCGGTTACCCGGATTACGAGGCTCTAACCCCCCTCGCGCGTATCTTCTGCCTAACTACGCATGGGGTTGGAGAACTGAATATCGCCCGGATCATGTTTTCCTTCGTGTCTTCGTGCCTTCGTGTTTCGCTCTTGGCTTTTCGCTTGCGCGATTTCGATGCTAGCTCTGCACCCACGGCAAACCGGCGACCCGCCAGCCGCCGGTGGTGTTGCGGTGGCCGTTTTCGTCCTTGTTGCCCTCGAAGCCTTCCAGCACGTTGAAGCACTGTGTGTAGCCCGCGTCCGTTGCTGCGGCCGCGGCGGCATGCGAGCGCGCGCCGCTGCGGCAGATGAACATCACCAGCGACTCCTTGTCGACCTGGGCCTGCAACTCGCCGAGAAACCGCGGATTCAGGCGTCCGTCCGGGTAGCTCTGCCATTCGATCTGAACCGCGGCCGGGATGCGGCCGACGTAATCCCATTCCGGTCGGGTGCGAACATCCACCAGTTTTGCGCCGGGCGCCTGCTGCAGCAGGTCGAAGGCTTCAGCAGGCAACAATGCACCAATGTAGGGCAGGCCCTGTTCATGGGCTCTTGCCTCAGCTCGTTGAAGGATCTCGGAGATGGTCATTTCAGCGCCTCTTCCCTTAAAAATCGCAATTCACCTGCGCATTCGCGGACCGAATGCACTAAATAGGCTTTCGTTCAGCAGGCGAGCGCACTAAACTTGTGCGCGATCCAACTTTCTGCATCAATGCGGTGCGTCTCCCGTATTCACACCGGCCCGAGGATATCCTAACCTATTGTAATGCAACACGTTTCACATGGGCATGGTTTCTGCTGAATGCCCTGCTCGTTTGTCTGTTCATCGTGCAATCGTCTACCCCCTAGGAGAATAAAGATGGCCTCACCAGCCGACGTAATCAAGCTGATCAAAGAAAACGACGTCAAATTCGTCGACTTGAGATTTACGGATACCCGCGGCAAGGAGCAGCACGTTTCCGTGCCTGCCAAGCAGTTCGACGCCTCGAAGTTCGAGGAAGGCCACGCTTTCGACGGGTCATCCATCTCCGGCTGGAAAGGCATACAGGCCTCGGACATGTTGTTGATGCCGGACGCGGATTCGGCGCGGATGGACCCGTTCACCGATGAACCCGTGCTGAACATCAGCTGCGACGTGATCGAACCCTCGGACGGCAAAGGCTACGATCGCGACCCGCGGTCGATCGCGAAGCGCGCTGAAGCCTACCTCAAGTCCACCGGCATCGCCGACACCGCCTACTTCGGTCCCGAGCCGGAGTTCTTCGTATTCGACGGCGTCCAGTGGAGCGTCTCGGCAAGCGGCAGCTTCGTGAAGATCAGTTCCGAGGAAGCACCATGGTCCACCGGGCTCGACTTCGAGGGCGGCAACCTGGGTCATCGCGCTCCGGTGAAGGGCGGCTATTTCCCGGTCCCGCCGGTCGACTCGCTGCAGGACCTGCGCAACGCGATGTGCATGGCGCTGGAAGCGCAAGGCGTGGAAGTCGAAGTGCATCACCACGAGGTGGCAGCCGCCGGCCAGTGCGAGATCGGCACGAAGTTCAACAGTCTGGTCAAGCGCGCCGACTGGATGCAGATCCTCAAGTACACGGTATGGAACGTTGCCGCTTCGTACGGCAAGACCGCGACCTTCATGCCGAAGCCGGTGGTCGGCGACAACGGTTCGGGCATGCACGTCCACCAATCGCTGTGGAAAGGCGGCGACAACATGTTCGCCGGCAACGGTTATGCCGGCCTGTCGGAGACCGCGTTGTTCTATATCGGCGGCATCATCAAGCATGCGCGCGCACTGAACGCGATCACCAACCCCGGCACCAACTCATACAAGCGGCTGGTACCAGGCTTCGAGGCGCCGATCAACCTCGCGTATTCCGCGCGCAACCGTTCGGCGGCAGTACGCATTCCGCACGTGGCGAGCCCGAAGGCACGCCGCATCGAAGTGCGCTTCCCCGATCCGACGGCCAATCCCTATCTGGCCTTCGCCGCGATGATGATGGCGGGTCTCGACGGCATCCAGAACAAGATCCATCCGGGTGATCCGATCGACAAGAACCTGTACGACCTGCCGCCGGAAGAGGCAAAGAAGGTGCCGCACGTCTGCGCCTCGCTGGACCAGGCGCTTGACAGCCTGGACAAGGGCCGCGCCTTCCTGACCAAGGGCGGGGTGTTCACGGACGATCTGATCGACGCCTACATCGCGCTGAAGATGGAAGAAGTCACGCGCTTCCGCATGACCACGCATCCGGTCGAGTTCGACATGTACTACAGCTCCTGAGGGCCGAACGCGCGCCACGAAAAGGGCGGGCCTCCCCGCCCTTTTTTGTCTGCGGCGCGACTTCCGAAAGCCATTCCCCGCATTGATCATCGCCAACAGCTGCCTTAGACTCCGGTGACCGAACTCGCACTCCCCAACAAGTGCCGCCCTGAGCACAATGCAACGGATGATCCGTACAACGCATTTCGTTTCGTCGCTGTTTGCACTCGCGTTCGCCTCCTGCGCGCTGACGGCGCACGCGGACGAGATCTGCCTGTACGTGGACGAAGATGGACACGTCACGTACTCCAACATTTCCAGTGCACCGCCGAAAGGCGCGCGAAAGGTGCGCTGCTTCAAGGACAGCCGGGCTCCGCAGGCAACGCCGGGCGCGCCTCCGCCGCAGCGGCCCGCTGCACAGCCGCAGGAAACGTTTCCACGGGTCGACGCGGATACCCAGCGCACGCGCGATGCCGAACGGCGCCGGATTCTCGAAAGCGAGCTGGCTGCGGAGCAGCGCCGGCTGGAAGCGGCCCGCAAGACGCTCGAGGAAGAAGAATCGGTGCGTTACGGCGACGAGCGCAACTACCAGCGCTTCCTCGACCGGGTGGAGCCGCACCGGGAAAACGTAGAAAACCACGAGCGCAATATCCAGGCGATACAGCAGGAACTCTCCAACCTGCGCTGACACCGTCTGCGGCCGCATCGTTCGCGCGCCGGGCGCCTCCCGCTGCTGTTCGCGTTGCTTCCGTACGCCGCGCGATTCCTTGCCCGCGGCGTATCAATCATGCCTGACCGCAACATGCCTGCACTTTCGTTCCCGGGCATGGACGCGCTCTCCACCGCGGTCATTCTGCTGGACGGCGAACGGGCGATTCGCTACGTCAATCCGGCCGCGGAGAATGTCTTTGCCATCAGCGCGAAGAACGTGGTTGGCAGTCAGCTGGAACGCGTTTTCCCGGACGCAGGTGCGCTGGCTACGGCCATCAGTTACGCGCATGACAACAACTGCAGCTATACGCAACACGAACTGGTACTGCCGGTAGCGGACGAAACCCGGCTGGAGCTGTCCTGCACCGTGACCCCGGTCGAGATCCTCGACATGGAAGGTTACCTGCTCGAGTTCAACCCGCTCAGCCAGCAGCTCAAGATTGCCCGTGAAGAACGTCTTCTCGACCAGAGCGCGCGAAATCGCGAGCTGATCCGCAATCTCGCGCACGAGATCAAGAATCCGCTCGGGGCGCTGCGCGGCGCCGCTCAATTGCTCGACCGGGAACTCGACCGCGACGAACTGCACGAGTACACGCACGTGATCATGAACGAAGCGGACCGGCTGCAGGCGCTAATGGACCGTCTGCTGACCCCGCACCGCCTGCCGCAGATCCAGCAGTTCAACATCCACGAAGCGGTCGAGCGGGTCCGCAGCCTGATGCTCGCCGAGTTCCCGAAGGGACTCACCATCTGGCGGGACTACGACATCAGCCTGCCGCCGCTCACCGGCGACCGCGAGCAGATCATCCAGGCGCTGCTGAACATTGCACGCAACGCAGCCCAGGCGATGCAGGGCAAAGGCACGATCACGCTGCGCACACGCGTTGCGAGGCGCATCACGCTCGCGCGGCGGCTGTATCCGCTGGCAGCCGTCGTCCAGATTCTCGACGACGGACCCGGAGTTCCAGACGACCTCAAGGACAAGATTTTCTTCCCGCTGGTGTCCGGCCGCGAGGGCGGCAGCGGTCTCGGACTGACGCTGGCGCAGACCTTTATCAGTCAGCACCACGGCACCATCGAACTGGAAAGCCGGCCGGGAAGTACATGTTTCACGGTTCTGCTTCCGATCGAGGAGCAAGGCGGAGGGATGAATCACAGTGCTGAGTGCTGAGTGCTGAGTGCTGAGTGCTGAGTGCTGAGTGCTGAGTGCCAGGGAAAAGTATTTGAATCAACTTCAACGTGCCAATGCCATGAAATCTGTTTGGATCATCGATGACGACCGCTCGATACGCTGGGTATTCGAGAAGGCGCTCACGCGCGAGGACATCCCGTTCAAGGTATTCGGATCCGCGCAGGAGGCGCTGACGGCTCTGGATACATCGGTACCGCAGGTGGTGGTGAGCGACATCCGCATGCCGGGGGGCTCGGGGCTCGAGTTGCTCGAGAAGCTGAAGCAGCGGCTGCCTAATCTGCCGGTCATCATCATGACCGCCTATTCGGACCTGGAGAGCGCGGTGGCGGCTTTCCAGGGCGGCGCATTCGAGTATCTGCCGAAACCTTTCGATGTCGACAACGCCATCGATCTCATCCGGCGTGCGGTGGACGAAAGCCTGCGGCAGGACGAAGTTGCGGAAGCACCGGTCGAGTCTCCGGAGATTCTCGGGCAGGCGCCATCGATGCAGGAAGTTTTTCGCGCGATCGGCCGCCTGACGCAATCGCATGCGACCGTATTGATCAACGGCGAGTCCGGCACCGGCAAGGAACTGGTGGCGCGCGCGCTGCATCGCCACAGCCCGCGGGCGGGAAAACCTTTCGTTGCCATCAACACCGCGGCCATCCCGAGAGATCTGCTCGAGTCCGAACTGTTCGGTCACGAGCGCGGCGCGTTCACCGGTGCACAAACCATGCGCCGCGGGCGCTTCGAACAGGCAGAAGGCGGAACGCTGTTCCTGGATGAGATCGGCGACATGCCGCAGGAGCTCCAGACCAGGCTGCTGCGCGTACTGTCCGACGGGCATTTCTACCGGGTGGGCGGCCATCAGCCGATCAAGGCCAATGTGCGCATCATCGCCGCCACGCACCAGGACCTCGAATCGCGGGTCAAGCAGGGGCTTTTTCGCGAAGACCTGTTTCACCGGTTGAACGTGATCCGCCTGCGGCTGCCGTCATTGCGCGAACGGCGCGAAGATATTCCGCTGCTGGCGAAGTATTTTCTTCAGCGCAGCGCGCGCGATCTGGCGGTCGAACCGAAACGCCTGACGGAAGGCGCCCTCAAATACCTCTCTTCGCTGGACTGGCCGGGGAACGTGCGCCAGCTGGAGAACGTGTGTCACTGGCTCACAGTCATGGCGCCCGGGATGAACGTCGACCTGAAAGACCTGCCGCCGGAAGTGCGGGAGGGCAAACAGGCCGGGACGGTAGAAAGCTGGGTGTCCGCGTTGGAACGCGAGGCGGAAGCCCGGCTCAGGCGCGGCGAGAGCGGAATCCTCGATGACCTTTCACAGCAATTCGAGCGCGCCCTGATCCTGCGCGCGCTCGCCCACACCGGCGGCCGCCGCATCGAAGCCTCCCAGCTGCTGGGCATGGGCCGCAACACGCTGACAAGAAAAATCCAGGAACTCGGCCTGGAGGAGGAATTACAGCGGGAGAAGAGTTAGCGGGTAAAGAGCGAAACACGAAGTCACGAAGAAACACAAAGAAAAAACAAAAATCTCCGATATATTTCTTTGCGTTCTTCGCGCTCCTTTGCGATCTTTGCGTCAAGTTTCTCTTTTATCTTTTTGTCTTGCTTCGTGCCTTCGTGCCTTTGACTTCGGCTTACGTTGACCAGGCTTCGCCTGCTAAACGTAACCCTTCGCCGCAACAAGCGACTGCGTCGCGTGTTGTGTGGTTCGCTTCTGATCTCGACTAAAGCTCCGCAATGATGGGCGCGTGGTCGGAAGGGCGTTCGGCTTTGCGCTGCTCGATGTCGATCACCACCGACTTGCAGCGCTTTGCCAGCGGCTCGGACAGGAGGATGTGGTCGATACGCAGACCCATTTTTCGCCTGAACGCGTTCATGCGGTAATCCCACCAGGTAAAGGATTTCTCGGGCTGGTCGAACAGCCGGAAAGCGTCCTTCAATCCTGCGTCCAGAAGCCGGCGGAAAGCGGCGCGCTCGGGCTCACTGAACAACACCTGCCCTTCCCATGCCTTGGGATCGTGCACATCACGCTCGTCCGGCGCGATGTTGAAGTCGCCCAGCACGGCCAGCCTTTCGTGGCGGCCGAGTTCTTCACCGAGCCACGCGGCCGCGGCATCGAGCCAACGAAGCTTGTACTGGTACTTGTCGGAATCGACGCTCTGGCCGTTGGGAACATAGACGCAGACGATGCGCATGCCGCCAAGCGTGGCCGCGATGACTCGCTTCTGCTCGTCCTCGAATCCGGGAAGTCCGACGGAGACGTCGGTGAGAGGATCGCGCGAAAGTATCGCAACGCCGTTGTAGGTCTTCTGTCCCGCATAAGCCGCGTGGAAACCGATCTCGCGCAGGCTGTCCACCGGGAAGTTCGCATCCTCGAGCTTGGTCTCCTGCAGGCAAACCACATCGGGCAGCTGCCTCGCTGCCCAATCGACCAACTGCGGCAGCCTGACTTTCAGCGAATTGACGTTCCACGCCGCGAGCTTCACTCGGCCGCCGCGTCCGCTTCCGATTCGGTCTCGACTGCCTCTCCTGGCTGGGTCTCCTGCCGCTGCGCAGGCGCCGGGGGTTCGGGCCGGCGCGGCTGGACCTGAACCAGCGCCGTGCGCGGATAGCCCGCTGCATCCAGCGCGGCATTCCATTGTCCGGCCTCAAAGCCGCGCAGGACCTGCCGGCCTACGCGAAGCACCGGCACCACGACATTACCGCCGGTGAGATTGCGGATCTCCTCCTGGGTTGCGGGTTGGGTTGCGTCCATCTCGGTGTGGGGAACGCCACGAGTGACCAGTAGCTGGCGCGCCTCCACGCAAGCCGCACCGCAATCGCTGACGAAATGGGTTACCGGGAAATTCTCGGTGGCCCGCTGCAGTTCGAACGGGAGCTGCTCGTTCGCACCGGAGCCGCCCGATACCGAACGCTCCTCGACGCTGCGCGCATCCGGCGGCGGCGGCTGGTCGCTGTAGTGCACATTGCCATCCGAATCCACCCATTTGTAAAGTTGCTCCGCCTGCACCGCGGCGACAAGTACGGACAAAGCAACAAGCACCACCACGTTCCGGCCATGCATCATCGATGGTCTCCTTGTTCCAAGTCAGGCCGCTTCGGCCATTCCAGAGTGCCGCAACAGGGCTTCTATCCTGGGTTCGCGGCCGCGAAAGGCAACAAAAGACTCGAGCGCCGGACGGCTGCCGCCGCGCGCCAGTATCTCTTCGCGGAAGCGCTCTCCGATCTCGGGGTTGAGTGTGCCCTTTTCCTCGAACAGGCTGTACGCATCCGCCGACAGCACTTCTGCCCATTTGTAACTGTAGTAGCCCGCGGCATAGCCGCCACCGAAAATATGCGAAAAGCCGTTCGGGAAGCGGTTGTATGCGGGAGGCATCAGGACTGCGACCTCTCTGCGCACTTCGTCGAGAAGAGCGAGCGGCGTCTGCGTTCCCTCCGGATCGAAATCGCTGTGCAGCCGCATGTCAAACAGCGCGAACTCGATCTGCCGCACCGTTTGTAATCCGCACTGGAAGTTCCTGGCGGCATGCATCTTCCGGAAGAGCTCATCCGGCAACGGCTGCCCGCTTTCGACGTGACGCGTCATCCCGGAGAGCACATCCTGCTCCCAGCAGAAATTTTCCATGAACTGGCTGGGCAGTTCGACCGCATCCCATTCGACACCGTTGATGCCGGAAACGCCTAGCACGTCGACCTGCGTCAACAGGTGGTGCAGGCCGTGACCGAATTCGTGGAACAGCGTGATGACCTCGTCGTGGGTAAACAGCGCCGGCTTGCTTCCGGTGGGCCGGGAGAAGTTGCAGTTCAGATACGCAACCGGGGTCTGCAGCGACTCCGCCTTCCGCCGCCTTGTGATCGCATCGTCCATCCACGCGCCACCCCGCTTGGTCGGTCGCGCATACAGGTCGACATAAAATCTGCCGACCACCACGCCATCGCGATCACGTATCTCGTAGAAACGCACGTCTTCGTGCCAGCGCGGCGCCTGTGCCTGCGCGATGGTTACGCCATACAGCGTTTCGACCACGCGGAACATGCCGGGAAGGACGACGTCCTCCGGAAAGTACTGTTTGACCTCCTGGTCGGAAAACGCGTACCGGTCCAGCCGCAGCTTTTCGGAAACGAAGGCGATGTCCCAGGCCTCGAGGTCGTTCATGCCCAGCTTGCTGCGGCCAAAAGCACGCAGTTCGTCGAGATCGCGCCGGGCATAGGGCCTGGCGCGTGCGGCAAGTTCGCGCAGGAAGGAAAGCACCTGTTCTGGCGATTCGGCCATCTTCGGCTGCAGGGACAGCTCGGCGTAGTTGCGGAATCCGAGCAGGCGCGCCTGTGCACGGCGCAGGCGGAGGATTTCCAGGATGACCCCGGAATTGTCCAGTTTCTCCGGGCCGAACTCCGATGCGCGCGTGGAGAACGCGCGGTACATGCGGCTGCGCAGATCGCGGTCTTCCGCGTACTGCATGACCGGCAGATACGAAGGCGCGTGGAGCGTAAACTTCCAGCCCGTCTTGCCCTGCTCGGCGGCTGCCTGGCGGGCAGTCTCCAGCACGTCTTCCGGAATACCTGCGAGGCGCGGTTCTTCCTCCACCAACAGTTCGAAGCCGTTGGTGGCATCCAGCACGTTGTCGTTGAACTTCGATGAAAGGGCTGCGAGCCGCTCGGCATTGCGCTTGAACTGCGCCTTGTGGTCCGGCGAAAGCTCGGCGCCGCCGAGCCGGAAATCGCGCAGCTCGTTGTCGATGACTTTCTTCTGTGCCGGCGACAGGCGTTCGAACTCCGGCGAGGCGCGCAGCGCCTTGTAGCGGCGGTAAAGCTGCTCGTTCTGTGCCAGCGCGGTGAAGAAATCGGTGACGCGCGGCAGATTCGCATTGTAGACCTCGCGCAGTTCCGCGCTGTTTGCCACTGCGTTCAGGTGCGAGACCTGGCCCCACGCACGGCGCAGGCGCTCTACCGCGTCATCCAGCGGCGTGACGAAATCTTCCCACGTCGGTGCGCTGTCCTCGGCCGCCAAGCGGTCAACCATCGCGCGGCCCTCGTCGAGCAGCTTGTCGACGGCAGGTGTGACAAACTCAGGACGAAATTCGCCGAAGCGCGGAAGACCGGAAAAATCAAGTAATGGGTTCATTCAATCGTTTCTGAAAAACAAGCTCTCACCGCAGAGAACGCAGAGGGCGCGGAGGATAACCCGAAAAGCGAAACACGAAGGCACGAAGACACGAAGCGAAGTAACAGAAAGCATTCCGGATGTGCTTTCTTTGCGTCCTTGGCGTCTTTGCGGTGAGATTGCCTTTTCTGTTTTTCCTCCGCGTACTCTGCGTTGAGGGGTTGGAACGCAAAGCGCGATCTGCTGGGGCACGTTCGGAGTATCGCGTCACCCATCAGCCGCCACCTTCATAGACTATGTGGCCGTCGACCAGGGTTTGCAAGACCCGGCCTTTCAGATGGTGGCCGGCAAACGGCGTGTTCTTGCCCTGGCTGCGCAGCTTCTGCGGTTCGACCGTCCATTCCGCGTCGGGATCGAAGATACACAGGTCGGCGGCGGCGCCCACCGAAACGGTGCCGCCAGGAACGCGAAGGATCGCGGCAGCGGCCGACGTGATGCGTGCAAGCGCCACGGCAAGGCCGACTTTTCTCTCCTCTGCCCACTTCAGCGTGAGCGGCAGCAGCAGCTCAACCCCCGTTGCACCCGCCTGTGCCTCGCCGAACGGCAGTTGCTTGGCGTCGTCATCCACCGGGCTGTGATCTGAACAAATCGCGTCGATCGCGCCATCGACGAGCCCCTGCCGCAGCGCGTCCCGGTCGCGCTGGCTGCGCAATGGGGGAATGACGCGGCAGTTGGAATCGAAGTAGGCGATGTCCATCTCGGACAGATGCACATGGTTCACCGATACGTCACACGTCACGTGTAATCCGATCGCCTTTGCCTGGCGGACCATGTCGACGCTGTCCGCAGTCGAAAGCCTGCAGAAATGCACGCGCGCCCCGGTTTCGCGCGCGAGCAGCAGCATCGCGGACAAGGCGGCGGTCTCGGCCACGGCAGGGATCGGAGTCAACCCCAAGCGGGTCGCGACTTGGCCGTCGTGCGCGATACCGCCGCGGGAGAGATATGGATCCTGTGGACGCAGCCAGACCGGGAAATTGAAGGTCGTCGCGTACTGCATGGCGCGCATCAGCACCTGCAAATCGACCAGCGCTGCATCCGCCTGCGAGAACGCCACGCACCCGGCGTCGGAAAGTTCCGCCATTTCTGTCAGCCGCTCGCCCTTCAACCCCTGCGTCAGCGCGCCGATCGGATAGACGCGCGCCTGGTTCAGGCTGCGCGCCCGGTGCTTGAGCATCTCCACCAGACCCGGTTCGTCCAGCGGCGGGTCGGTGTCGGGCGGGCAAGCGAGACTGGTCACGCCACCCGCAATCGCCGCGGCGGTCTCGCTTTCCAGCGTGGCGCGGTACTCGTAGCCCGGCTCGCGCAAGCGGACGGACAGGTCGACCAGCCCCGGGCAGACAATCTTTCCGGTGGCATCCAGCGTCTTTGCCGCCTTGAATCCGGACGGCGCAGTGCCGAGCGCGGCGATCCTGCCGTCGGCGATAAATACGTCCTGCACCCGGTCAAGCCCGCTCGCCGGATCGATCACGCGGCCGTTTTTGATATGGATCTTCATCAGATAACCGCGAACCACAGAGACACAGAGACACAGAGGAAACCTTCAAAAGCACGAGCGACACACGAAGGCACGAAGACACGAAGAAAAGCGAAAGAAGAGTTCAAGCCTTCGTGCCTTCGTGTGTCGCAGTTGCACTGTTCCTGTCTTGTCTCTGTGCCTCTGTGCCTCTGTGGTAAGGTCATTTTCAGTTCCCCGCGAGGATGCTCATCACCGCCATGCGCACGGCGATGCCGAAGGTGACCTGCGGCAGGATGACCGACTGGCTACCGTCGGCGACGCTGGATTCGATTTCGACGCCACGGTTCATGGGGCCGGGGTGCATCACGATAGCGTCGGGTTTCGCCACCGAGAGCTTGTCGGGGGTCAGGCCGTAGGATTTGAAGTACTCCTGCGCGCTCGGCAGCAGCGAACCGCTCATGCGCTCGTTCTGCAGCCGCAGCATGATGACGACATCGACGTCGGCGAGCCCCTTCTTCATGTCGGTATGAACCTGCACACCGAGTTCGGAGACCTGGTTTGGCAGCAGCGTGCGCGGCGCGATCACGCGCACTTCCGGCACGCCCAGAGTGGTGAGCGCATGAATCTGCGAGCGCGCGACCCGCGAATGCAGCACGTCGCCGACGATCGCCACCCGCAGCGCGGAGAAATCCTGCTTGTAGTGGCGGATGGTCAGCATGTCCAGCAGGGCTTGCGTCGGGTGCGCATGCCTGCCATCGCCGGCATTGATGACGTGCACGTTCGCCGCCACGTGCTGCGCGATCAGGTGCGCCGCCCCGCTCTGCCCGTGCCGCACGACAAACATGTCTGCGTGCATCGCGGACAGGTTGGCGACGGTGTCGAGCAGGGTTTCACCCTTGCTCTGCGAAGACGTGCCGACATTCAGGTTGATGACGTCGGCCGACAGCCGCTTCGCCGCGATCTCGAAGGTGGTGCGGGTGCGGGTGCTCGGCTCGAAGAACAGGTTGAATACCGACTTGCCGCGCAGCAGGGGAACTTTCTTGATGTCGCGCTCGGCAACCGAAACGAATGAGCGCGCCGTGTCGAGGATGTTGAGTATGGTCTCCCGCGGCAACCCTTCGATCGTGAGCAGGTGGCGCAGTTCTCCGTTGCCGCCGAGTTGAGGATTGTGCGCCATCGTCATGCGCTCCGTTGCTTCGGTTCGACCAACAGGCTGAACCGGCCATCTTCCGCGCGTTTCAGCGATACGGTCTCGTCATCGGCAACCGACACGGTTGCACCGACGAAATCCGCGCAGATCGGCAGTTGCCTGCCACCCCGGTCCACCAGCGCGGCGAGGCGGATCTTTCCCGGCCGGCCGTAATCGAACAGCTCGTTGATGGCGGCGCGTATGGTGCGCCCGGTATAGAGCACATCGTCCACCAGCACGATCTCGCGGTCCGCGACCTCGAATGCAATCTCGGAGGGCCGGACTTTCTGGCTGAGGCCGCGGCTGCCGTAATCGTCGCGATAGAAAGAGACGTCGATGCTGCCCAGCGGGCCTGCCAGTCCGAGCGCCTGGTGCAGCCGTTCCGCGATCCACGCGCCGCCGGTATGGATGCCCACCAGCGCGGTATCCGGCGTCATCACGGCGCGCACCTGCTCGACCAGGGAGGCAAGCAGCTTCTCGGCGTCAGGCATGGACGTCATCGTTGCCGAAAAAATCTTCCAGTATGGTTTTCGCGGCGAAATGGTCGAGGTGGGCTTTCTGCGCCCGTCCGCGAACCCCGGCTTCGCGCAGCATCAGCGACGCTTCGGACGAGGAATAGCGCTCGTCGACCAGTCTCGTCTCCATGCCGAACCGCTCGCTCAGTTTTCGCGCAAAGGTTCTTGCCTGCGGCGCGAGGGGATGTTCGGTGCCATCGAGGTTGACCGGCAGGCCCACCACGAACAGCACGGGTTTCCATTCCCGGACCAGGGCCTCGATCCTCGACAGCCGGTCAGCGGAGCCGGCCGCGTCTATGGTCTGCAGCGGGTGCGCGATGCGCAGGTCGCGGTCGCCGACTGCCACTCCGACCCGGCGCTGGCCGAAATCGAAGGCCAGGACTGCGCCGCGGGGCGAATGCCCGGCGACGTTCGCGTTCACGGTTCCGGCGGCGCTATCGGCCATCAACCGGACACCCGGTCGTCACCACGTGCGATGCGTCGCTCAGGCATGTCCGGCATCCTCGGAAAGACTGGCGAGATCGATTCCCAGCAGTTCGACCGCCGCCTGCAGCCGCGCTTCCCAGGGAAGATCGAAGATGACCGACGGCTTCGCGGCCACGGTCAGCCACGCATTCTGCTTGAGTTCGTGCTCGAGCTGGCCGGGCGCCCAACCGGCATATCCGAGCGAGACCAGGATGTCCGCCGTCCGCGGCCCCTCGCCATGGCTCAGCGCCTGCAGAATATCCTTCGAAGTGGTCAGCCCGACTTCCCCGTTCACCGACAGCGTCGACTGCCACCCGCCCACCGGCCTGTGCAGCACGAATCCCCGGTCGACCTGCACCGGGCCGCCGAAATACACCGGTGTCCGCGCCAGATCGTCGTCGCTCAGGGGAATCTCGACCTGCTGGAACAGCGCGCCGAGCGTCATCTCGGTCGGGCGATTGATCACCACCCCGAGTGCGCCCTGCTCATTGTGTTCGCATACGAATGTGAGCGACTTCGCAAAGTAGGGATCCGCCATGGCTGGCATGGCGATGAGAAAGTGATTCGTCAGATTGACGCTTTCCATGCGCTCACCTCGCGTATTGTATCGCTCGCCGGGCAAGCCGCCAACGCCCCTATAATAACGCCATGATCGTTGCGGCCCGGCCCGCGCAGACTGGGAACAAACAGCCTGGCTACCGAAAAAGAACTTGCAGCCTTCCTGGCTGACGTGGAGCGGCGTGCATACAAGCAGGCGGTGTTCGCCGTGCGCGACGAGCACGCTGCGCTCGACATCGTCCAGGATTCGATGCTGAAGCTCGCCGACAAGTACGCCCTGCGGCCCGAAGCGGAGCTTCCGTTGCTGTTCCAGCGCATCCTGCAGAACACGATTCGCGATTATTATCGCCGCCAGAAGGTGCGCTCGACCTGGACCACGCTGTTTTCCTCGTTCCGCTCGCAGGACGACGACGGGGAATTCGACCTGCTGGAGACCCTGGATACGCGGGACGGCAATGCCGACGGCCCCGCGGAACGGCTGGAACGGGCCCAGATTGCCAATTTGATCGAAGAAGCGCTGCAAAGTTTGCCCGGCCGTCAACGGCAGGCTTTTCTGCTTCGTTACTGGGAGGAGTTTGACGTGGCGGAGACCGCATCGGCCATGGGCTGCTCGGAAGGCAGTGTCAAGACCCACTGCTCGCGGGCCAACCATGCGATCGCCGCATTCCTGAGAAAGAAGGGTATCGAGCTATGAACGAGGACGATCTCGCCAGGCGGGTCGTTGGCGTACTCGACTCTCGTCTGGCCGAACTGCCCGCCTTTGCGGAAGAACGGCTGGCGAAGTCGCGCGACGCCGCACTCGCACGCCACCGTGAGCGTACCAAGGCCGGCTGGGCCGGCGCTGCGGCAGACTGGCTGCGCGGCTGGGCTCTCGTGCATGGCACGGCGACACGGGTCGCGATTCCGGCCGTATTCGTCGTGGCCGCCACCAGCGGTTTGTTCTACTGGCAGGCGCAGTCGCAACAGGACAGCCTGGAATTCGAGGCCGCGCTGCTGGCCGACGAGCTGCCGATCCACGCCTATACCGATCCGGGTTTTGACGCATGGCTGCAGAACGCCTCTTACGAGGAATAGCAGGCGGACTGCTGGCGGCCGTCCTGTTCGCCGCGTCGCCGGCGTTCGCCCAGTCGGCGCCCTCGTGGGCGCAGCTGTCGACGGAACAGCAGGCGATCCTGGCTCCGCTGCAGCCGGAATGGGATTCGCTGGAGCCGGACAGAAAACAGCGGTGGCTGCGCCTTGCGCAGCGCTATCCCGAGATGCCGCCGGAACGCCAGCAACGGGTACAGGAGCGGATGCGGGTATGGGCCACGCTCAGCCCCGAGGAACGCGAGCGCGCCCGTGAACGCTACCGGCAGATCCGCGAACTGCCGCCGGAGCAGCGCAAGGAACTGCGCCGGCGATGGAAGGAATACCAGCAACTTCCGGAAGAACAGCGCGAGCGGCTCCGCGAACAGCATCTTCGCGAATTGCAGCGGGAACGCTGAAAAACACCCGCTCAGCCGTCGTCCCTGACCAGCCGCGTTTGCGCAAGGCGGTCATGCAGGAACTGGCGGTCGCGATCGAAGTACGCCCAGATCAAGCCAAACCCGAGCACAGTCGCCGGAATAGCCAGCACGTAGCGCAGAAACGCACGTCCCGGCGAGACCGGCGTACCCGTGCCGGTCACGAGGCGGATCCGCCAGGTCTTCATTGCCAGCGTCTGCCCGCCGTATGCCCAGCAATACACGAAATAGATGCCGCACACCGTGAACAGGTAAAGCTGGAAAACGAAGCGCGCCAGACCGGTGTCAGCCTCGCGCGCAAACGCGACGAACAGAAAGCCGGCGATGAACACGACCGCGAACAGCAGCACTCCCTCGTAAAGCAGCGAGGCGAGCCGCCTGCCGATCCCGGCGGACTCGAGGCGCATCGGTTCGGATCGATTCAACGGAGGGATCGCCGGAAATCAGCGGTTTTGATGGCCATCGTGCGCTTCTCTACCGCTTTTCCGCCCGCCACATCATCCATATCGCAGTAGCGAGAAAGACGACGGTGGGGGCACTGGCACTCAGCAGCGGCGGCCAGGCGTTCAGCATGCCCAGGTGGCCGAACAGGCGGTTCAGAAGATGGAAACCGAGCCCGAGCATGATGCCGGCAAAGATCTTCGAACTGACGCCGCCTTCCCGCACGCTGAAATTTGCAAATGGCAGAGCAAGCACCATCATGACCAGCACCGCGAACGGGTAGATGATCTTCTGCCAGAGCGCAATCTCGTAGCGCGACGTCTCCTGCCGGTTGTCTCGCAGGTGACGGATGAAGGAACGCAGCTTCATCAGCGACATCTGTTCCGGCACCACCATCAGCACGTTGAGTATCGACGGGCTCAGGACGGAGCGCCAGTACACCTCGGGAAAGCGGTTTACCGACGTGCGTTCCCCCTCGAAGCGGGTCTGCACCACATCCTGCAACCGCCAGAGGTTCTCCTGCTGATACTCGCCGCGGGTCGCGTGGCTGATGGCGCGCAGGCGGTATTCCGCATCGAACTCGTAGATGTTCACTTCGTGAATCACCGTCTCCGGCATGATCCGCTGGACATTGACGAAGCTGGTGTCGTCCTTCACCCAGAGGCCGGAGCGGAATGCCTGCGCCACCACGCTTCCGGACGTCGCCTGCATTCTCAGCTTCTGCGCCGCCTGTTCGGTCGCCGGCGACAAGAACTCGCCCAGAAGGAAGGTCACCACCGAAAGCAGCACGCCGATCTGGATCAGCGCCATAGCCATGCCGCGCATCGATACGCCGGCGGTGCGCATCACCGTGTACTCGGAATTCGAGACGAGCTGCGCCAGCGCGAACAGGGTGCCGATCAGGGCCGCGACCGGCAGGATTTCGTAAGCGCGGCCCGGCAGGCTGAGCAGCACGAACAGCGCGGCCGCGGTGAGGTTGTAGTCGCCCCGCCCGAGTTCGGTAAGTTCCTGGATGAAGTCGAAGAACGCGAACAGCAGCAACAGTGCAGTAAACACCAGCGCGACGGCGTTCAGCACCTGCTTGGCCAGATACCGGCGAAGGATTCTCATTTGCGCAGCCGCCCGAACGAGAATACCGACAGCCGCATGTAGAACATAAGCGCCACCAGGCCGAGCATGAAGACATGCATGCCCCACATGCCGACCGCGAAAGACACTCTCTCCTGCGCGACCCAGGCCTGCACGATGCTCAGCAGGTTGCTGTAGACCAGGTAGGCAAGCGCGGCAAGAATCAGGTTCAGCGAACGGCCGGCGCGTGGATTCACGAACGACAAGGGAATCGCCAGCATGCACAGCACGAAGGCGCTGAGCGGCAATCCCGCGCGCCAGATGAACTCGGCACGCGCCTGCGGACTGCTTTCGCGGATCAGCTGCGCGGTGGTGTACGACTTCACGCTCGGGACGTACTCACGCGTTTCCTTCGGTTCGATCCTGAAGCCGTACTTGTCGAACTCGATAATCTTGTATTCCGCCGAGCCCGGCGGACCGACGTAGCGCCGGCCCTTCTCCAGGACGAGGAAGCGGTCGCCGTTCGGCGCGGTTTCCTGGTAACCGCGTTTCGCCACGACGATGCCGGTCTCCCCGCCTTCGTCCGAGTGAACGAATATGTTGGCCACCACGCTGAGGTCCAGTGTCAGCTTCTCGACGAAGAACACGCGATCGCCGCCTCGCGATTCCTTGAACACACCGGGCGAGATGGCCGAAACGTCGTCGCGGCTTTCCAGCAGACGCCTGAACTCGTCGCTCTTGGCAGTGGCCCAGGGCGAAAGCAGCATGCTCAGCAGGGCGATGGTCAGCAGGAAGGGCGTAGCGAACAGCAGTACCGGCCGTACCCATGCATGCAGCCCCTGGCCGGAGGTGAACCAGACCACCATTTCCGAGTCCCGGTAACTGCGCGTCAGCGTCAGCAGTACGGAAAGAAACAGTGTCAGGGACAGCAGGATCGGGAGGTAACGCAGGCTGGCGAAGCCGAGTATGGTCAGTACTGCGTCGGTGGAAATATTGCCGCGCGCGGCGTAGCCGAGAAAGCGGATGAGCTGCGTGGTGACCATGATGGCGAGCAGCACCAGAAAGATGGCCACGCCAGTCGCGGCGAATTCCCGCAGCAATGCTCGCCGGAAAATCATACCGCCTTTTGACTTTTCGCCGGACGCGAAGTGATAATGCTAAGTACTTGAAAGAAAAACATCATTGAAGGAGTTTGCGGTGGACTTTAGCACAAAAAATGCAAAACCGGAGGCGATCAAGATCGATTGCGTCGCCGTCGTGGCCCATACGGGCAACAAGCTTTCGACCGCGGCCCAGCAGCTCGACCGCGCATCCGGCGGGCACCTGTCGCGCGCCATCCGCGAAAGCGGCTTCGAGGCTAAAGCCGGAACGACCCTCATGCTCTACGGTGTCCCGGGCGCCACTGCGCCGCGCGTGCTGGTGATTGGACTCGGAAAGGCGCCACGGGTTGCGCCGAAGGATTTCCGCGACGGCGTGCGTGCCGCCGGCCGCGCGCTCGCCGAGTCCGGCGCGAAGCATGCGGCGCTGTACACCATCGACGCCGAGGTGGTCGATCGCGATCAGGACTGGGCGGCGCTGCAAACCGTGTCTGCCATGGTGGAAGCCGCGTATCGTTTCGACGCGCTCAAGAGCGCGAATGCCGGCAAGAGCAAGGCGCCGAGCGGCATCACGCTCGCATCGACCGACAGGATCCCGAAATCGCTGGCAGCAAATGTTGCCCGCGGACAGGCGTTGGGCACCGGGATCAACCTGGCGCGCGACCTCGGCAACCTGCCGCCAAACATCTGCACACCGGCGTATCTCGCCAGACAGGCGCTTGATCTCGGCAAGCGCTACCGGATGAAAGTCTCGGTGCTGGAGCAGAAGGATATGCAGAAGCTCGGCATGGGCGCCCTGCTGGCCGTGGCACAAGGCAGCCGGCAGCCGCCGAAGTTCATCGTGATGGAGCATCGGGGAGGCAGCGCAAAGCAGAAACCGGTGGTGCTGGTCGGCAAGGGCATCACCTTCGATACCGGCGGCATCTCGCTGAAACCCTCCGCCGAGATGGACGAAATGAAATACGACATGTCCGGCGCCGGCAGCGTGCTCGGCACCATGACGGCAATAGGCGAAATGAAGCTGCCGCTAAACGTGGTGGGACTGATTCCCGCCAGCGAGAACATGCCTGGCGGCAACGCCACGCGCCCGGGCGACATCGTCAAAAGCATGTCCGGGCAGACCATCGAGATCCTGAACACCGACGCCGAAGGCCGTCTCGTGCTGTGCGACGCGCTGACCTACGCCGAGCGCTACCAGCCGGCCGCGGTGGTGGACATCGCCACGCTGACCGGCGCCTGCGTCATCGCACTCGGTCATGTCGCCACCGGACTGTTCAGTAACGACGACAAACTCGCCGAAGAGTTGCTGGAATGCGGACAGCTCGCCGGCGATCGCGCATGGCACATGCCGCTGTGGGACGACTACCAGGAACAGCTCAAGACCAACTTCGCGGACATGGCGAACATCGGCGGTCGCCCGGCGGGCAGCGTCACGGCAGCCTGCTTCCTGTCCCGCTACGCGAAGAAATACAAATGGGCGCACCTCGACATCGCCGGCACCGCCTGGCGCTCCGGCAAGGAAAAGGGCTCCACCGGCCGCCCGGTGCCGCTGCTCACCCAGTTCCTGATGTCGCGCGCGGGGTGGTAAGCAGTGCGTTCAAGAGCGAAACAAACACACAACACGCGACGCAGTCGCTTGTTGCGGCGAAGGCTTACGTTTAGCAGGCGTAGTCTGATCAACGTGAGCCGAAGTCAAGGGCACGAAGAAAAACAAAATGAACGCCTATTCGTTTTACTGTGTCCATTGCAATCCCTTACGTTGCCTGCGGCATGATCTGAATGTGTGCTTCGAACAGCCAAAGATCTGTATTCTCCCCAACAAACCCGTACATGTTGTCTTTGCGCAGAGATTTTGTTTGTTTCTTTTCTTCGTGCCTTCGTGTCTTCGTGTTTCGCTCCTGATATGACCGAAGTACTTTTCTATACGCACGCCGGCAACAAGCTGCAGACGGCGTGCCAGCTTTCCGGCAAGGCGATGGCGCGGAGGATGCGCGTGTTGATCCTTACACCGGATGCCGGGATGACAGAGAAGCTGGGCGGACTGCTGTGGCGTTCGCCCGCGACCGGCTTCGTTCCGCATTGCCGCTCGACCGACCGGCTTGCTCCGGTGACGCCGGTGATCGTCGACCATGTCGCCGAGCCGATCGTGCACGATGAAGTACTGATCAATCTCTGCGACGAGACACCGTCGTTCTTCAGCCGCTTTCACCGGCTGGTCGAGATCGTGGGACTGGACGACGGCGACCGCGAGAGGGCGCGAGAGCGCTTCCGCTTCTACCGGGACCGCGGCTACGACATCAAGACCCACAAACTCGGCGAGGCCCGCGGTTGAGCGAGGACAGGCGGACCGATCCTTCCGGCGACGAACTGCTCGACAAGTTGAACGAGCTGCTGAATCGTCACCGGCAGGATCCGAAGCGGGCCGACAGCACCGCAGTACCAACCCTGACCGAGTCATTCGCGCAGGCCGGCGCCGAAGAGGCCGGCCCCGGCGAGGCCGAGCCGGTGCCCGACGAGGATGACGTTCCAACCCTGACGGAGGCGGTGAAAGGCCCCGGCCGCAAGCGTGGCACCCCGGTATCGGGTGCGGCGCTCGACCGTATCGTGGCCGCCCGCCTGTGCGCCGCACTCGAGCGCGAGATCGCACGCCTGGATACGGAGCACCCCGAGGAACAGGAACGCCTGCAGCGGGTACGCGACACGCTCGCACGGGTGCTGCCCGACCTGCTGCGCCACGCCCGCCGTCTGAGCGAGCGCGACGGAGCACCTCCACAACGAGGAAAGGCAGGCCACGACGAACCGCGGTGAGACATCGCGGGAAACAACAGCGAAACACGAAGGCACGAAGACACGAAGAGAGTCAAAAGCGATTACACGCCAGAACCATCTGGCTCTGGAGATCGTTTACGTGTGCCACCGCTTTCGCTGAACACCTCGAACTTCTTAAGCGTTTTTGCCGGTTTTTCTTCGTGCCTTTGACTTCGGCTCACGTTGATCAGGCTTCGCCAGCTAAACGTGACCCTCCGCCGCAACAAGCGACAAAGTCGCGTGTTGTGTGTTTCGCTCCTGAATTTCAGTTCCTGGCACGGCCGGTCTGAGAGCCGACAGCCGTTATAATCCGGCGCTTTCTCAATGACTTTTCCCTCCTCTTCCACGATGGAACTCGCCAAGAGCTTCGAGCCCAGGTCGATCGAAGGCCGCTGGTACGAATTCTGGGAATCGCGCGGCCTGTTTGCGCACGATCCGGAACCCGGCCGACCGGCATACTGCATTCAACTACCGCCGCCGAATGTGACCGGCACGCTGCACATGGGGCACGCGTTCCAGCAGACGCTGATGGATGCGCTGGTCCGCTACCACCGCATGCGCGGCTTCGATACCAACTGGGTGGTCGGCACCGACCATGCGGGCATCGCCACCCAGATCGTGGTGGAACGGCAGCTCGAACTGGAGGACAGGACCCGGCACGACCTCGGGCGCGAGCAGTTCGTCGACCGCGTGTGGAAATGGAAGCAGGAATCCGGCGCCACCATCACCCGCCAGATGCGCCGGCTCGGCACGTCGGCGAACTGGACTTATGCGGACACCGAAGGCCAGAAGAGCGGCTACTTCACCATGGATGCGCGCATGTCGCGCGCGGTCATCGAAGTTTTCGTGCGGCTCTACGAGGAAGGCTTGATCTATCGCGGCAAGCGCCTGGTGAACTGGGACCCGGTGCTCGGCACCGCGGTGTCCGACCTCGAGGTGGACAGCGAGGAGGAGGACGGCCGCATCTGGGAGATCCGCTATCCGTTTGCGGAGGGCGGCGGCAGCCTGGTGGTGGCCACCACGCGCCCAGAGACCATGCTCGGGGACGTCGCGGTCGCCGTGCATCCGGAAGACGAACGCTTTCGCGATCTGGTAGGCAAACAGGTGGTGCTGCCGCTGACCGGGCGCACCATCCCGGTGATCGCGGACGAATATGTCGATCCGGAGTTCGGCACCGGCTGCGTCAAGATCACCCCCGCGCACGACTTCAACGACTACCAGGTCGGCCAGCGCCACGGGTTCGAACCGATCGGCATCCTGACGCTGGATGCGAAGATCAACGACCGGGGTCCCGATGCCTACCGCGGACTCGACCGCTTCGAGGCGCGCAAGCGCATCCTCGCCGACCTCAAGACGCAGGACCTGCTGGTTTCGGAGAAGCCGCACAAGCTGAAAGTGCCGCGCTCCGGGCGCACCGGCGCCATCGTCGAGCCGATGCTCACCGACCAGTGGTTCGTGCGCATGGAAGGGCTGGCGAAACAAGGCCTCGATGCAGTCGCAAGCGGCGAGGTGAAGTTCTACCCCGAGCACTGGACCTCGACCTATAACCACTGGCTGGAAAACATCCAGGACTGGTGCATCTCGCGCCAGTTGTGGTGGGGACACCAGATTCCCGCGTGGTACGACGGGCAGGGCAACCTCTACGTGGCGAGGACGGAAGCGGAAGCGCAGAAGCTGGCAGCCTCCAAAGGTGTTTCCGGTGCGCTGCGCCGTGACGAGGACGTACTGGATACGTGGTTCTCATCGGCGCTGGTGCCGTTCACTTCGCTCGGCTGGCCCGAGAGGACGCCGGACCTCGACCGCTATCTCCCGTCCTCGGTACTGGTGACCGGCTTCGACATCATTTTTTTCTGGGTCGCGCGGATGGTGATGATGACGAAGCACTTCACCGGGCAGGTGCCCTTCCGGCACGTGTACATCAACGCCATCGTGCGCGATGCCGAAGGCCAGAAGATGTCCAAGTCCAAGGGCAACACGCTCGATCCGCTCGACCTGATCGACGGCATTTCGCTGCCCGCGCTGCTGGAAAAGTCCACCGTCGGCCTGCTGCGGGCGGAGCACAAGCAGAAAATCGAGAAAGCCCTCCGCAAGAACTATCCGGACGGTATCCCTGCCTTCGGCGCGGACGCGCTGCGCTTCACCTTCGCCTCGCTCGCGTCGTTCGCGCGCACGCTGAACTTCGACCTGAACCGCTGCGAAGGCTACCGCAACTTCTGCAACAAGCTGTGGAACGCCTCGCGCTTCGTGCTGATGAACTGCGAAGGCAAGGATTGCGGCCTGAAGCCGCACGAGGCTTCCGAGTGCGGCCCCGGCGGCTACCTGGATTTCTCGCAGGCAGACCGCTGGATCGTCAGCCTGCTGCAACGCGTGGAAGCCGAAGTCGAAAAGGGCTTCGCCGAATACCGCTTCGACAACGTCGCCAGTGCGATCTACCGTTTCGTGTGGGACGAGTACTGCGACTGGTACGTCGAGATCGCGAAGGTCCAGATTCAACACGGCAGCGAAGCACAGCAGCGCGCCACGCGTCGCACCCTGCTGCGCGTGCTGGAGACGATCCTGCGTCTGGCGCATCCGGTCATTCCGTTCATCACCGAGGAACTGTGGCAGATCGTCGCGCCGCTCGCCGGACGCAAGGGCGAAACCCTCATGCGCGCCACCTATCCGCAGACCGACCCGTCGCGCATCGACAGCGACGCCGAAGCCGGGATCGGCCAGCTCAAGGAACTCGTTACCGCCTGCCGCACCCTGCGCGCCGAGATGAACATCTCGCCCGCGCAACGCGTGCCGCTGCTCGCCGCCGGCGACAAGGCCGCGATCGAGCGCTGGGCACCCTACCTCGTGGTGCTCGGCAAGCTCTCGGAGGTCGCCGCGGTCGGCGACGAACTGCCGGCGGCCGAAGCCCCGGTCGCCATCGCCGGTGGTTTCCGCCTGATGCTGAAGATCGAAATCGACGTCGCCGCGGAACGCGAGCGCCTGGGCAAGGAAGCCGCCCGCCTACAGGGCGAGATCGAGAAAGCCAAAGCCAAGCTCGCCAACGCCAGCTTCGTAGAACGCGCCCCCGCGGCGGTCGTGGCCCAGGAGAAGGAGCGCCTCGCGAGCTTCACCAGCACGCTGGAGAAGATCAGAGGACAGCTGGACAGATTAAGGTAGGTTGATTTACCACTAAGACACCAAGGCACAAAGGGACAAGAAGTAAATATGGACTCGTTTCGAGCGCTCTCGCCTTGGGCTCCAAGATGATGCACATTGGCCCCTTGCCAGAGGAAACGGAGTATGCCGCCAGACAAGTGGTAGATGCGGCGTACAAAATCCATTCTGCTTTGGAACCGGGATTGCTTGAGTCAGTGTACGAGACATGCCTTTGTATAGAGCTACGTAATCGGGAGATTCGGTTCGAAAAGCAGGTATCGATTCCAATTGTGTATGACGGTACTGTCGTCGAACCAGGGCTTCGACTGGATTTGCTCGTCGCCAGCAAAGTAATCGTCGAGCTAAAGTCTGTTGAAAGACTTCTCCCGGTGCATGAGGCGCAGGTTTTGACATACCTCAAATTGGCACGTGTAAGACTCGGACTGCTTCTGAACTTCAACGTGGTTCTGATCAAGCACGGGATTCGTCGCATCATTCTCTGATGCCGCACGGGCTGAGCACCCAGATCCTCCAGAAGATTCTTTGTGCTTCTTAGTGCCTTCGTGTCTTCGTGGTGATTCAGCGGAGCAAACGTGCCCCCGATCTTTCGAGCATTGCAACACCGAAACTTCCGGCTGTTTTTCACCAGCCAGGCGGTATCCATCCTAGGCAGCTGGATGCAGCAGATCGCGCTGGCGTGGCTGGTTTACCGCACCACGGGGTCGGCATTTCTGCTGGGGGTGGTGACGTTCGCGAACCAGGCGCCGATCCTGTTCATTGCGCCGTTCTCGGGGCTGCTCGCGGATCGCTTCGATCGCAGGAGGATGCTGATGATCACGCAGTCGCTGGCGGCCGGCCAGGCGCTGCTGCTGGCGGTGCTCACGCTTTCCGGGACGATCGAGACGTGGCACATCATCGTGCTGGCGTTGTTCTACGGCATTGCCATGGGCCTGGACACGCCGGTGCGGCAGTCGCTGCTGATCGACATGATCGGCGACCGCGGCGACCTGCCGAACGCGATCGCGCTGAACTCCTTCTTGATGAACAGCGGGCGGCTGATCGGGCCGTCGATCGCGGGCGTGCTGCTGCTATATGTCAGCGAAGGGGTCTGCTTCCTGATCAACGCCGCCAGTTTTCTCGGTGTGGTGTGGGTGGCGACGCAGCTTCCGCGCAAAGCGCGCTCGACGGAGATCCCGCCGGGCTATCTGCGTTCGCTCGCGGATGCGCTCGAGTACACGTGGCGAACGGAAACCATTCGCGTGCTGCTGGCCATGGTCGCCTCGGTTGCGTTCTTCGCTTCGTCCTACCTGGTGCTGATGCCGGTGTTCGCGCGCGACGTGTTCGGCGGCGGCGCGGCAACGCTCGGTTTCCTGGTCGGCGCCGCGGGTTTCGGCGCAGTCATCGGCACCGCGGTCCTTGCCGGCCGCGGAAGGGTGGAAACGCTGCCGCGGCGGCTGATGTTCACCAGCGCGCTTGCCGGGGTAGCACTGTCGCTCGTTGGCCTGTCGGGAACGCTCTGGCTCGCACTGCCGCTGATGGTCTGCCTCGGCTTCGGCATCATCGTCACCGCCGCGTCGGCAAACATGGTCATCCAGTCGATCGTACCTGACGAGAAGCGCGGGCGTATCGTCAGTTTTTACGCGGCCTCGTTTCTTGGCGTGATGCCGGTCGGCGCACTTTCCGCCGGCAGCCTGGCGAGCCGGATCGGCGCACCGGCGACCGCAATGCTGTTCGGCATGTGCTGCGTGCTGCTGGGACTGGTGCTGGGAGCGAAGCTGCGGAAATCTCGAGGCTAGAACGGAATCCCCAAAATCTAAAGAGGAACCACTAAGACACCAAGGACACCAAGAAAAGCGAAAGCTATAGAACAGTTATTTCCTGGTGTGTTCGGTGCGCTGCCGACACGGCGTTGGCGAAGCCATCCGGGGCGGGAGGCAGCGCAAAGTCGCGCTCCCCGCAAACGGCCGGCTTAGCCGGTAACGGGTCCGCGCGACCTGCCGACACGGCGTTGGCGAAGCCATCCGGGGCGGGAGGCAGCGCAAAGTCGCGCTCCCCGCAAACGGCCGGCTTAGCCGGTAACGGGTCCGCGCGACCTGCCGACACGGCGTTGGCGAAGCCATCCAGAGCGAAAGGTAATACACCAGCCAGTCGTGTCCTTGTTATTCTTGGTGTCCTTGGTGTCCTTGGTGTCTTGGTGGTGCGCTTCTCAAGCTTGGTGATTCGCTTTTGATCCTCCGTGGCAACCACAAAAAAACGGGCGCCCGAAGGCGCCCGTTCAAGTCGAACCGATCTGGTTTAAGCCAGATTAGAACGTGTGCTTGATGCCGAGGTATAGACCTCTATGGTCGACACCGGGTGCAACGTTGGTGCCGCCGATGGCGATGTATTGAGCAGCGGAATCGTTATCCATTTGGTTATAAAACACTAGGACTTGGGATTGACGGGACAGGTTGTGAGCGTATCCAACGCCAATCATCGTGGCCCCAGTATCGGTACCCGCGTTGCAAGCGCCCCCTCCAGCCAATGCACATGAGCCTTCGTCGGCAATACCGATCTGCAACGCGGCGTAGCCGGTCGGCAGGTTCATCTTGCCGTTGATGAAGAACGCATCGCGCTCCCATTCGTTGATTAGACCAGCACCCTTTCCGTCGGCTTCATAAGTCAGGCGTTCCCAGCGCAGGCCGACGGTGAAGTCGCCGAACATGTAGCCGCCACCAATCTGGAAGCCGGTATCGGAAGATGCGGTGCCGCCCACCTGTCCGGTAACTGCATTCACGCCAAACATGTCGTCGTGCGACTCGTATGCAGCATCAACCCAGAACGGCATGCCTTCAGGCTGGTACTTGCCGCCGATTGAAAGAATCTTCGGATCGTTGGTTGTTGTCTTGTAGGCGCTGAGCGTGTAGTCGACTTCGAAGCTGAAGCCGCTCCAGTTCGGCGATTCGTACCAGACGGTATGGCTGCTGCGACGGTAGAATCCCATGCAAGGTGCTGCCGCACTGCAGTTTTGGTCGATTTCGAAAACGGTCGATGCTCCACCTGCTGAACTAGCAGTACCCAAAATCAGCAGGTTCCCGCCGGGTCCAAACGCTCCGTCCATGAAGTCGGACGAATACATCATACGCTCGTAGACGTTTTCGTTCGTTCCCCACTTGACGGCACCCCAGTCGCCTCCAATACCAAGATAGCTGTTTCGGTTCGTAAGAGCGGCCCCGGCAGTCGGAAGATGTGGGTTCTCTACGTTGAACTGGTAGTTGAACATCACCCTGTTCCCATTGCCGATGTCGTCGACCGAGGTCAGGTTGAAGTTCGAATAGCCAGGGAACAACGAGGTCTTGGTGGCGCCGCCCTGATTGGACTTACCGTACAGCAAGCCCATGTTGATGGCGCCGCTCAGGGTGACATCGGCCATCGCGGACGGCGCTGCGAAAGCGCCTGCCACTGCCAATGCGATAAGACTCTTCTTCATGCTATCTCCTTTAGGTTTTAGCTTAAGCCGGCCGGGCGGTCTTCTGCCCGTCCTTTGAGCGCTTGCGCGCTCTCCCTTTTTCTTAACCTCTCCCGGGAAAGAAGAAGTCTCGCGGATTGTGCCAAAGCGCCACACTCGGAAGCAAGCGGGAAAACCAATAGCGTCACGATGTTGCCGCACGTGTGTTGCGCGCACACAACACCGCACCGCAACATTCACAGAGTTATCCACAGGAATGCGGGTTTTCGCGCTGAATGAACCAGTTAGCGGACCGAATTAAAGCCGCGTCTGAATATGGGTTCTGAGAGGCTGAGGCAGCGCAAAAAGGGGATTGGAAAGGCGTGAAAAACCAAAGCCTGCAACGTGGAGGACGCAGAGGAAAAAAACCTGAAAAGCGAAACACGAAGGCACGAAGACCCGAAGAACTACAAAAGAAGGCGACGCGAACGCATTCATATCAAAGGAGTGTGTTTGGCGTTCAGGGCACGTCGCGAATGAGTATGCCTCCCTGATCGGCGTTAGCCGCGAAGCGCAATTTCTTTGCTGCCCTTGTTGTTTCTTCGTGCCTTCGTGCCTTCGTGTTTCGCTCTTCCGCTGGGCGTTGGCGATCGGGGAATACCGTCAGCCGAACAGACGCGCCAGTTCCGCACCCGGGTCGGCTGCGCGCATGAAGGCTTCGCCGACGAGGAAGGCGTTTACGCCGGCGTCGCGCATGCGCGCGACGTCCGCGGGTTGCAGCACGCCGCTTTCGGTAATGACGAGTTTTTCTTCCGGAATTCCCGGCAGCAGATCGAGCGTGGTTTCCAGCTTCGTCTCGAAGGTGCGCAGGTTGCGGTTGTTGATGCCGAGCAGAGGCGTGGATAGACGCAGCGCACGGTCGAGTTCCGGGGCGTCGTGCACTTCCACCAGCACCGCCATGCCGAGCTTCAGCGCCGCGGCCTCCAGTTCCGCCATCTGCGCGTCTTCCAGCGCCGCGACGATCAGCAGGATGCAGTCCGCGCCCATCGCCCGCGCTTCGTATACCTGGTAAGGGTCGATCATGAAATCCTTGCGCAGCACCGGCAGCTCGCATGCCTCGCGCGCCTGCGTCAGAAAGGCAGGGCGGCCCTGGAAGAACTGCACATCGGTCAGCACCGACAGACAGGTTGCGCCCTGCTTCGCATAGGAGCGTGCAATCTGCGCGGGATCGAACTTCTCGCGCAGCACGCCCTTGCTCGGGCTGGCTTTCTTGATCTCGGCGATCACCGCAGGCTTGCCGGCCTCGACCCGCGCGCGCATCGCGCCGAGGAAATCGCGAGGCGGTATTGCCGCCTCCGCCTCCGCGCGCAGCTCGGCGAGCGGCTTCAGCTTCTGCGCAGCGGCGATCTCCTCGCGTTTTACTGAAAGAATTTTTTCAAGAATGTCAGACATTGGAATCTCACCACAGAGACACAGAGGCACAGAGAAAGAACGGGAGTTAGAAACGTGCTCGTTATCAACTGACCGACTATCGAAGGTTTCAAGATGACTTGTTTATTCCAGGCCTTTCCTCTGTGCCTCTGTGTCTCTGTGGTTCAAACCTTGAATTCAAGCTTTGAACTTCTGGGTAAACGACACGAACTCGTCCAGCTTCGCCTTCGCGGCGCCGCTGGCCAGCACATCCACCGCCTTCTTCACTCCGGTTTCGTGGCTGTCGGCGAGACCGGCGGCGTAGATGGCGGCGCCGGCGTTCAGGGCGAGGATGTCGCGGGCCGGGCCGGGCTTGTCGGCAAGCGCGGACATCAGCATGTCCTTTGCCTCGCCCGTGTCGTTTACGCGGAGCTCTTCCGTGGGGGCCGTGTTGAAACCGAACTGACGCGGGTGGATGGTGTACTCGCGCACTTCGCCTTCCTTGAGTTCGCCGATCAGCGTCTCGCCGGCGAGCGAGATTTCATCCAGGCCTTCTCTGCCGTGCACGACCATCACATGCCGGCTGCCGAGGCGTTGCAGCACGCGCGCCTGGATGCCGACCAGATCGGGATGGAATACGCCCATCACCTGGTTCCGCGCGCCGGCCGGGTTGGTCAGCGGGCCGAGGATGTTGAACAGCGTGCGCACGCCCAGCTCCTTGCGCACGGGCGCGGCGTGTTTCATCGCCGCGTGATGGCTGGGTGCAAACATGAAGCCGACGCCGACCTGGTCGATGCACTGCGCGGTCTGCTGCGGCGACAAAGTGATGTTCGCACCGAGCGTTTCCAGGACATCGGCGCTGCCCGACTTGCTGGAGACCGAGCGTCCGCCGTGCTTCGCCACCTTGGCCCCGGCCGCCGCCGCCACGAATGCGGCCGCAGTCGAGATGTTGTAGGTGTGCGCGCTGTCGCCGCCAGTTCCGCAAGTGTCGAGCAGGTGCGCATGGTTCGCCACTTCCACCTTGGTGGAGAACTCTCGCATCACCTGGGCCGCGGCAGCAATCTCGCCGACCGTTTCCTTCTTCACGCGCAGCGCCACGATCAGCGCCGCGATCATCGTCGGCGACATCTCCCCGCTCATGATCTGCCGCATGAGCGAGAGCATCTCGTCATGGAAAATCTCGCGGTGCTCGATCACCCGCACCAGGGCATCTTGAGGTGTCATACCTGTCCCCTAACTTCAAAACAGATGATTACCACGGAGGAAAACCAGACAAGAGCGAAACACGAAGGCACGAAGAAACACAAAGAATTTCTGATCTGTATTCTTTGCGTCCTTTGCGCCTTTGCGGTGAGATTTCCTTTTCGGTTTTCCTCCGGTGCCGCCGACACGGCGTTGGCGAAGCCATCCGGGGCGGGAGGCGGCACTCCGGCGCACTCGCCAATCGGCCGACTTCGTCGGTAACGTCTCCGTGCGCCGCTCCGCGTCCTCCGTGGTTAGCACTTTTGTCAGCTGGCAGCCGTCATCACACGAATCCTTCAGCCAGCACGAAGGAAGTTCGCGAGCAGTTCGTGGCCATGTTCGGACAGGATCGACTCCGGGTGAAACTGCACGCCTTCGACCGCGAGTGTCTTGTGGCGCATGCCCATGATCTCGCCGTCGTCGGTCCACGCGGTTACTTCCAGGCAATCCGGCAAGGACTGGCGCTCTACGACCAGCGAATGATAGCGCGTGGCAATCAGCGGATCCGGCAGGCCGCGGAACACGCCGCAGTCTTCGTGCCGGATCGGCGAGGTCTTGCCGTGCATCAGCGTCTGCGCATGGACAACCTTGCCGCCGAATGCCTGGCCGATGCTCTGGTGCCCGAGGCACACGCCCAGGATCGGAACCCTGCCGGCGAAGCGCTGCACAAGAGGCACCGAGATGCCGGCTTCGTTCGGCGTGCATGGCCCCGGCGACACCACGATCCGCTGCGGTGCGAGTTGCTCCACTTCCTCCAGCGTGATCTCGTCATTGCGAAACACGCGCACGTCCTCCCCCAGCTCGCCGAGATACTGCACGAGGTTGTAGGTAAAGGAGTCGTAGTTGTCGATCATCAATAACATGGCTAAAAACTTTCTACCACGGAGAACACGGAGGAAAACCGAAAAGGAAATCTCACCGCAAAGGCGCAAAGGACGCAAAGAAGGCAGGTCAAGACCACATCGTGTTTCTTCGTTCCTTGGTGCCTTGGTGCCTTGGTGGTGAGACTGTTTCTGGTTTTCCTCCGTGGTTACGTAATTTCTCACTCGATACGCGCATTCAGCCCCGCCTGGGCCATTTCGGCGGCGCGCATCAGGGCGCGGGCCTTGCTCTGGGTTTCGGTCCATTCGCTTTTCGGCACCGAGTCGGCAACGATGCCGGCGCCGGCCTGGACGTAGAGCGTGCCATCCTTGACCACGGCAGTGCGGATCGCGATCGCCAGGTCCATGTCGCCGTTGAATCCGAGATAACCGACCGCGCCGGAGTACACGCCGCGCTTGCTCGGTTCGAGTTCGTCGATGATCTCCATGGCGCGCACCTTGGGCGCGCCGCTCACCGTGCCCGCGGGAAACGAAGCCTTCAGCACGTCCATCGCGTCCAGCCCCGCTTTTAGCCGGCCCTCGACATTCGAGACGATGTGCATCACGTGCGAATAGCGCTCGATCACCATGCTGTCGGTGACCTTGACCGAGCCGATCTCCGCCACCCGGCCGACGTCGTTGCGGCCGAGATCCATCAGCATGACGTGCTCGGCGCGCTCCTTGGGGTCGGCCAGCAGTTCTTCTTCGAACGCGTGATCCTGCTCGCGGGTCGCGCCGCGCGGGCGCGTGCCGGCGATCGGCCGCAGCGTCACCATGCCGCTTTCCAGCCGCACCAGGATCTCGGGCGATGCGCCGACCACATGGAATCCGCCCATGTCGAAATAGAACATGTAAGGCGAAGGGTTCAGCGCGCGCAGCGCGCGATAGAGCGACAGCGGCGACGCGGCGAAAGGCGCACTCATGCGCTGGGAAAGCACCACCTGCATGATGTCGCCGTCGTAGATGTAGCGCTTGGCGCGCTCCACCGCGGCCATGAAATCCTGTTCGGAGAATTCGGACTGCGGCACCGCCGCCACGGACGGCGCCTCGGGCGGTACCACCACCGGCTGCCGCAGCATCCACAGCAATTCTTCCAGTCTTTTCTGCGCCCGCTGCCAGGCGCCGCTCTCGGCAGGATCGGCATAGACCACCAGGAACAGCTTGCCGGACAGGTTATCGACCACCACCATCTGCTCGGACAGCAGCAGCAGGATATCCGGCGTTTCCAGCACATCGGGCTTGTCGGTTTGCGCCAGCCGCTTCTCGATGTAGCGGACGGTTTCGTAACCGAAGAAACCAACCAGTCCGCCCAGGAATCGCGGCAGTCCGGGACGCGGCGCGGCACGCAGCCGTGCGTGCTGCTCGGCCACCCAGTCCAGCGGACTGTCGTGTTCGCATGCGCTGACCACCGTATCGCCGCGAAGCTCGCGGCAGACATGCCCGCAGACTTCAAAGCGCGTTTGCGCGGGGAGGCCTATGAACGAATAACGGCCGAAACGTTCGCCGCCCTGCACCGACTCCAGCAGATAGGAATACGGCTTGTTGGCGAGCTTGAGGTAGACGGAAAGCGGGGTATCGAGATCCGCGAAGGTTTCGAGCACAACCGGAACGCGGTTATAACCCTCGGCAGCGAGCTGCTTGAACGCCTGTTCATTCATGACGAACTCCGAAAACGACTGAAAACGATGGGACCGGGAAAACGCGTCAGATACGACGCCAGCGAGCGGACAGGCGCCACCAGCGCCAACCGGCCCATGCTTCCAGCCTCAGGTTTTCTCTCGTTTCGAATGTCATGACCGTACAGGTCGGATCAGTTCCAACAGGTCCAGAACGGCGGGAACTATAGCATCGCAATCCAGTTCCTGCACCGTCATCCCGCCGCGATAGCCATAGGGCACGCAGAATACCGGGCAACCGGCCGCGCGCGCCGCGCGGGTGTCGTTGGCTGAGTCGCCGACCATCAGCAGCCGCCCGATCGGAATCCCGAACGCCTGCGCGCAGTGCTGGAGCTGGATCGGATCCGGCTTCTTTCCCTGCAACGAATCGCCGGCCACCACCAGATCGAGCCGTCGATGCAGCGCAAGTTTCTTGAGCAGGGGCAGCGTGAACGCTTCCGGCTTGTTGGTCACGCAAGCGAGCCGCAAGCCTTTTTTGCGAAACGCAGCCAGCGCCTCTGTGACCCCCGGGAAGGGCCGCGAATCCTGCGTGAGCACCGCTGCGTAATGCTGGCGAAAGCGATTTCGCCCCGGCTCGAATTCCGATGCCGCCGGCTCGCCATCCGCTTCCCCGGTCAGCAGTCGCTTGACCAGACGGTCCACGCCGTCGCCGACATAGTCGCGAACCGCTTCGGCTTCCACCGGCGCCCGCCCGAGATCGCGCAGCATGCGATTCGCGGCCTCGTGCAGATCCGGCAGCGTATCCACCAGCGTGCCGTCCAGGTCGAAGGCGATCGCCGCGATGTCAATTGGGAATTTCAACTTCAACGGATTTACCACGGAGGACACAGAGGAAAACCAAAGTACGATCTCACCACCAAGGCACTAAGGCACCAAGAAACACAAAGAATTTACTGAAGATTTTCTTTTGCGTCCTTTGCGTCTTTGCGGTGAAATTTAATTCCGGTTTTCCTCCGTGGTTCATACGGCTCTTGCCAGTTCGGCGCGCATGGCGGCGATGGTGGCTTTGTAGTCGCCGCTGCCGAAGATGGCGGAACCGGCGACGAAGGTGTCGGCGCCGGCGCGGGCGATTTCGGCGATGTTATCGGTCTTCACACCGCCATCGACTTCCAGCCAGACGGCGCGGCCACTGGCGTCGATGCGCTTGCGCACTTCGCGCAGCTTGTCCAGAGCGGCGCGAATGAACTGCTGGCCGCCGAAGCCGGGATTGACCGACATGATCAGCACGAGGTCGAGCTTGTCGAGCGTGTAATCCAGCCACGACAAGGGCGTAGCCGGATTGAACACCAGGCCGGCCTTGCAGCCGGAATCGTGGATCAACTGGATGGTGCGATCGACGTGCGCGGAAGCCTCGGGGTGAAAGCTGATGATGTTTGCGCCGGCCTTTGCGAAATCCGGCACGATCCGGTCGACCGGGCTGATCATCAGGTGCACGTCGATGATGGCGTCGGTGACCGGCCGGATCGCCTCGCATACCAGCGGCCCGACCGTGAGGTTGGGCACGTAATGGTTGTCCATCACGTCGAAATGCACGATGTCGGCCCCGGCGGCGATCACTGACCGGACCTCTTCGCCAAGGCGCGCGAAGTCGGCAGACAGTATGCTGGGTGCAATCCGGTAATTTTTCATGCGGCTGATCGTGGAGATTGAAAACAGTTTTCACCACGGAGGACACGGAGCAAAACCGAAAACCAGATCTCACCGCAAAGGCGCAAAGGACGCAAAGAGGACAGATCAAGAATTCTTTGTGTTTCTTCGTGTCTTCGTGCCTTCGTGTTTCGCTTTTTCGTAGTTTTCCTCCGGTGCCGCCGACACGGCGTTGGCGAAGCCATCCGGGGCGGGAGGCGGCACTCCGGCGCACTCCCCGCAATCGGCCGACTTCGTCGGTAACGTGTCCGTGCGCCGCTCCGTGGTTCAGTCCAGTTCTGGATCTCGTCCTGACAGGCTCCGCATTCTATCGGAGAACCGGCAAAGCTTGCCGTGGCGCGTGCTTTCGTTTTCAATTGCGGAATGGCCGAACAATCGAAGTATGAAGTCACCGTCAGCGCGAAATCGGTTTTCCTGCCGGACGAATCGGACGAAGCGCAGGCGCGGTTCGTGTTTGCCTACACGATCAAGATCACCAATACCGGCAACAAGGCGGCGCAGCTCGTCAGCCGGCACTGGGTGATCACCGATTCCGACAACCGGGTCCAGGAGGTGCGCGGCCTAGGCGTGGTCGGTCAGCAACCGCTGCTGCAGCCGCAGGAAAGCTTTGAGTACACGAGCGGCACCGCCATCGCCACGCCCGTCGGCACCATGCATGGCAGCTACCAGATGATGGCAGAGGACGGCGTCCAGTTCGACGCGCAGATCCCGGAGTTCACGCTTTCGGCGCCGCGGGTGCTGCACTGAACGAAGCCTGGCTTATTCTTTCTCCTGTTTGTCCCGGTCCTCCTTCTTCGGCAGCGTCCACCAGACGATGAACACGAAAAGGCCCAGCCCGAGGGCAATTTCCAGCAAAACCCAGAACATCGGATAGTCTCTCATGCGCGTATGCTCCATTGACCGCGGCTGCGCGGTCAAATCGAATCGATGAAGTTCATCTGCAAGGCCGTTTCCGTTTGTGCGACTGCGGCCCTGATCGCCAGCTGCACGGTCGCACCGACCCGCCCGCCGGCACCACCCGCCGCGCCGCCTCCTTACCCCGAACCGGAGACCGAGGTCGAGCCGGTCGTGCCAGCCGAACCGGCTGCGCCGATTTCGGTACCGGCCGTTCCTCCCACCCCGCCGGTTGCGGAGCCGGTCGAGCCGTTACCGCCGCCCGCCATTCCGCCTGCGCCGTCGGAACGTATCGGCAGCCTGTCGCCCGCAGAATGGAATGCGCTCCCCGGCTGGCGCGATGACGACATGCAAGGTGTCTGGAGCGCCTTTCTGCTTTCCTGCAAGGCGCTCAGGGCGCGCGCCGAATGGCAGCAGCCGTGCTGGGCCGCGACCGAACTGACGAAACACGACACGCAATCGTTGCGCCGGTTTTTCGAGGCGCAACTGCGTCCGTACAGGGTCCGCAACGACAACGGCTCGGATACGGGAATGGTGACCGGCTACTACGAACCTTTGCTGCGCGGCAGCCGGCAGCGCGACGGCGAGTTCCAGTATCCAATGTACGGGGTTCCGGACGATCTGCTGGTGGTGGAGCTGGGTGACCTGTTTCCCGAACTGCAGGGGAAGCGTGTGCGCGGGCGGATAGAGGGCCGGCGCGTGGTGCCTTATTACACGCGCGAGGACATCGATGCGGGCGAGGCCGCGGTACACGGGCGCGAACTGCTGTGGGTCGACGATCCGGTCGAGCTGTTTTTTCTGCACATCCAGGGGTCGGGACGCATCCGCCTGGAGAACGGCGAAACCGTGCGAGTCGGATACGCCGACCATAACGGCCATCCTTACCGCTCCATCGGCCGGCTCCTGATCGAGCGCGGCGAACTGACCATGGACCAGGCATCGATGCAGGGCATCAAGGCCTGGGGCCGGGAGAATCCGGAGAAACTTCCGCAGTTGCTGGCCGAGAATCCGGCCTATGTGTTCTTCCGCAAACTCCCCGATTCCAAAGGCGGCCCCATCGGCGCGCTCGGCGTGCCGGTGACGCCCGGACGCAGCATCGCGGTGGATCCGCGTGCCGTGCCGCTCGGCGCGCCGGTCTACCTGTCGACGACCTGGCCGTTGAGCACGATGCCGCTGAACCGGCTGATGCTGGCGCAGGACACCGGCAGCGCGATCAAGGGTGCGGTCCGCGCCGACTTCTTCTGGGGTTTTGGCGAAGAAGCCGCCCGCCAGGCCGGCCGCATGCGCCAGACCGGCCGCATGTGGGTGCTGCTGCCGAAGGACGCCCCTGCGCCATCCCGTTGAGAACGCGTGCCGAACATGATCGCGAACTGAAGACGGAAGAGCGAAACACGAAGGCACGAAGACACGAAGAGAATCGAAATACAACGCACTTCCGAAATTGTTGCTTAGGTTGCGTCCTTATCCTAGTAGGGCCGCTCTTCCCGGTTCAATGTCAGGAATGCCTGCAAGACCTGGCTTGTTCTTCGAGGTAATCTGGCTTTTCTTCGTGCCTTCGTGTCTTTGACTTCGGCCCACGTTGATCAGGCTTCGCCTGCTAAACGTAACCCTTCGCCGCAACAAGCGACTGCGTCGCGTGTTGTGGGTTTCGCTCTTCTTTAGAAGAATTATCCCTGCGCAACTAGTCCGAGGGCGTGGACAGCTGCAGTTCGATCAGCACGCGGCTGCGCACGGGACGGCCGTCTTTGCTGGCGGGAGAGAAGCGTTGCATACGCAGCGCGGCGATTGCAGCCGCGTCTGACAGTCCGGCGGGGTGGGCGTCCTGCACTTCGACCGCGGCCGGCCAACCGGTCTCGTCGATCGAAACCCATAGCCTGATCCTCCCCGATGTCCCCGCCGCGCGCGCGGAATCCAAAGCCGAAATCGTGATGGGCGAAACCGGCACCGGGTACACATCGAGCTCGCTTGCCGGGTAGTAGACAAGGTCCGGCAAGGCGAAGCCCGGTTCCGCGGCAACCGGGATGGCACTTTCGTATGCCTGTGGTTCTGCCACCGCAGGAACAGGGGCGGCAATGCCGCGGTCGCGCACGTTGTCGACGGCGGCAAGCGTGAGCGATAAAGGTCGTTCGACGGCGCGCGGCGCCGGCAGTTCCAGTCTTGCGTGAATGACCGGGCGCAGCACCGGCCCGAATGTGTGACTACCGGTTTGCGGCGGTCTGGCTGCGACCAACACGTGCAGGGCGACCGACAACAACAGTGCGACAACCAGCCTGCCGTAGGCCGCCGCCGCCACAGGATCGCGTCGCCGCACTCTCTCCACGATCGATCTCTGCTCCAGACAGGACAGGTGAAGAAACGCCCAACCCCGACAATACCGGCGGGAAGCGAACCCCGAGACACGCCGGACCCGTCAGGAACATGGAAATCCTGCTGGTATACATGCCGGCCCTGGCGCGCCTTGCGCTGAATCCGTTCCAGCCCTTGCTGCCCTCCGCGCCAGATGCACTCCGCGCGTTCCCCTTCGGGTTTCCCCGGCGGATCAGTTGCTCATGCTCTTGGAAAGCATGTCTTCCATGTGCTCGACCTTGAGCGCCCCGGGAATACGCGTGCCGTCTGCAAAAATCAGGGTCGGCGTGCCACGGATGCGCTTGTCGCGCCCGAACGCGAGCAGTTGATCGACCGGGTTCTCGCAGTTGCCCGGAGACTTGGGCCGCACGCCGCGCAGAACATAGTCGTCCCACGCCCTGGCACGGTTCGGCGAACACCAGATCGCCTTGGTCAGCGGCACGGAATCTGCCGAAATGATGGGGTACAGGAAGGTATAGATGGTCACGTTTTTCAACTTTGGCAGGGTCTCGTTCTCGAACTTCCTGCAGGCACCGCAGTTCGGATCGGCAAAGTAAGCGACCTTGCGGCTGCCGTCCCCGATCACTTTCCGAAAAGCCATGTCGAGCGGAAGCTCCTCGAACGGAAAGGCAAGCTGCTCCAGTTCCTGCGCCTGCACTTCCTGCTTGCGGGCGGCAGTCAGGTTGGTCATGGACTTGGTGTCGATCACGTTGCCGTCGATCAGGAAGTCGAACTTGCCGTCGGCGTAATAAATCTCGCCGTCGATCACCAGTTCGAACAACCCCAGGCCGGGAACCTCGGTGATGCTCTGAACGTTCGCGCGCGGAAACTTCGCCTCGATCGCGCCTCGGAGCGATGCCTCGTCGGCGCAGGCGACACCTGCAAGCAGCACGCAGGCGGACATCGCCAGTGAGGCTAAGCGGCTCATCATGAGTGAAATCCTTTCGTTAAGTGGGACAGACGTTGGACCCTTCAACCCGCTGCGCGTTTCACCAGCATGCGCTTCAACGGGGCAAGCCGGTCGGTACAGCGCAGGCCGGCATTTCGGAGCCATGAGATCGCGGGCAGCTTCGCGCGGAAAAGCGAGTGCAGGCCGTCGGTAACCAGTTCCATCGCCAGTGTTTCCTCGCTTCGGCTGCGCCGGTATCGGGCCAGCAGCGTGCGGCTGGCACAGTCTTCGGTCGGCGCCCGCGTCGCGATGGATTCGGCAAGAGCCTGTGCGTCGGCAAGGCCGAGGTTCAGGCCTTGCCCGGCAAGCGGGTGCACATTATGTGCGGCGTCGCCGACCAGGGCAAGGCGCGGGGCCGTCGCCGTCACGGCACGCATGCGCCGGAGCGGAAACGCGGCAGCGGGGCCGAGCGCTTCGAGTCGGCCAAGTACACCATGCGATGCGGAGGTGAGGCGTTCGGAAAGCTCCAGCGGTTCCAGTTTCAGCAATGTGTCCGCGTGCGTCTCGGGCGTGGACCAGACCATCGACACCTGGTTCATCGGCAACGGCAGCAGCGCCAGCACCCCGTCTTCGCGAAACCACTGGTACGCTACACCCCGGTGCGGCCGCTCACAGGCAAAATTGCCCACCACGCCGAGTTCGCCGTACGGTTCGCCTCTGGTTTCGATGCCCGCCAGACTGCGCAGCCTGGACTCGGCGCCATCCGCGGCCACCGCGAGCTGCGCGACGACATGCCGGCCATCGTCGAGCTCGATGGCGACTGCGTCCGCCGTCCATTTCGCATTGGTGCAGGCGACACCCGACATCCTGGTCACCAGCGGCCTCGCTTCGAGCGCCCGCACCACCGCGCCCTGCAGGTTGCAATCCTCGACGATCTCCGCAAGTTCGCTCATCCCTGAACGATACGCGTCGAAGTGCGCAGTGGATTCGCCGTCGTCGCCAAACACGCTCATTTCGTACACCGGCGCCACACGCGCTGCGTCCACGTGCGCCCAGATGCCGCATCGCTCGAGAAACCGGACGCTGGCAGGGCGCAAGGCGTAGACCCGCCGGTCGAAGGCGGCTGGCATTTCCATCGCGCCCGGCCGGGATTCGACCAGCGCTACGGATACGCCATGATCGGCAAGCGCCGCCGCCAGGCTGCCGCCGACGATACCCCCGCCCACGATGACTACTTCATGATCCATGTCGCCAGTTTAGAACCGATCACACCATCGTTCATGCGCAAGCCTGCACGCAGCGCGAAGCTCCTGTTTCCGCGAGGCTTTTACCTTGACAAGACAAGGGTCGCATCAGTAACCTTTCGCTCCCTGTCGTAAACGGCACGTGGCGAATTAGCTCAGCGGTTAGAGCAGCGGAATCATAATCCGTTGGTCCGGGGTTCAAATCCCTGATTCGCCACCATTTCCCTATAGTGCACTGGTTCGGACCTCTGGCCGCATGTCGCTCGATCGAGCAACGGGTGCTTGCGTGCGCATGCTGAGCTTGCGACACCTGCTCCCGATTGTGCTGTTCGCGTGCCTGGCGACGATGCTGATGCCCGCCGCGGATGCCGTGCGCAAGTTTCCGGCGAATGCGCAGCGCGGAGAGATCAAGGCGCACCAGTACCCCTATTACACGATCGGCAAGATTACGTATCGCATGGGCGCCGGCGGCAAGATTTTCAACGAGCAGAACATGATCGTGATGCCCGCTTCCGTGCAGCGGCAGACCGCGCATGTCATGTACACGGTCGACGTTGGCGGCAACCTGCACCGTGTCTGGCTGCTGACACCCGCCGAAGCGGAGTTCCACAAGCTGCCGAAATCCGAAAAGTCCGACAAGAAAAAGCAGAACGAAGGCACCGGGTTCAGCAGGAATTGAGCGCAGTGCGATGAAACAGGTCTATATCCGCACTTTCGGCTGCCAGATGAACGAGTACGACTCGGACAAGATGGCCGACGTACTCGAGGCGGCGGACGGCTATCGGCCGACCGGCGATCCGGCACAGGCCGACCTGATCCTGCTGAACACCTGCTCGGTGCGCGAAAAGGCGCAGGAGAAAGTCTTCAGCGATCTCGGCAGGCTCCGGCAACTGAAGCAGGAGAACCCCGATCTGATCATCGGCGTCGGCGGCTGTGTCGCCAGCCAGGAGGGCGCGGCGATCGTTTCGCGCGCACCTTTCGTCGACATCGTGTTCGGCCCGCAGACACTGCACCGGCTGCCGCAACTGATCGACCAGCGCCGCCGCAGCGGCCGCCCGCAGGTCGATATCTCTTTTCCGGAAATCGAGAAATTCGACGCGCTGCCTCCGCCCAAGGTGTCCGGATACACCGCGTTCGTATCGATCATGGAAGGCTGCAGCAAGTACTGCAGCTTCTGCGTGGTGCCCTACACCCGCGGCGAAGAAGTGTCGCGGCCGTTCGACGACGTGCTGACCGAGGTTGCCGGGCTGGCGGACCAGGGCGTGAAGGAAGTCACGCTGCTTGGCCAGAACGTGAATGCCTACCGTGGCGCAATGAGCGACGGCGAGATCGCGGATTTCGCCTTGCTGCTCGAGTATCTCGCGGAAATGCCCGGCATCGAACGCATCCGCTATACCACCTCGCACCCGCGGGAATTCACGCAACGCCTGATCGATGCCTATGCGCGGGTACCGCAACTGGTCAGCCACGTGCATCTGCCGGTGCAAAGCGGCTCCGACCGGGTGCTGGCTGCAATGAAACGCGGCTATACCGTGCTCGAATACACGTCGATCGTGCGCCGCCTGCGCGCGGTGCGGCCCGATATCTGTATCGCGTCGGATTTCATCGTGGGCTTTCCCGGCGAATCCGATGAAGACTTCGCGCAGACGCTGAAACTGGTCGAGGACGCCGGTTTCGACGCCAGTTTCAGCTTCATTTACAGCCCGCGTCCAGGCACGCCGGCAGCGTCGCTGAACGACCAGGTTGCGCAAGAGGTCAAGCAGTCGAGACTGGCAGAACTGCAGGCGAAGCTTGACCAGCAGGCACAGGCGATCAGCCGGGCGATGGTCGGCACGATGCAGCGCGTGCTGGTCGAAGGTCCTTCCAGGAAGGATGCATCCGAACTTGCCGGCAGGACCGGGAACAACCGCGTTATCAATTTCCCCGGTTCGCCCCGCCTGGTTGGTGAACTTATCGATGTACGCGTCACAGACGCGATGCCGCACTCCCTGCGCGGCGAGGTTTGCACGAGCGAAACAGTCCATTGAAACCGATCGAGCTTTCTTTCTCCCCGGTAGACAACCAGCGCCTCGCGAACCTGTGCGGCGCGCTCGACGAGAATCTGAAGCAGATCGAAACCGCGCTCGACGTATCGATCGCGCGCCGCGGAGAGAATTTCACTGTAAACGGCGGCCCCGAGCAGAGCCGGCTTGCAGCCGAAGTTCTGCAGCGCTTCTACGGCCAGGCGGACAGCGACCTGTCGCTGGAGGAGATCCAGCTCGGTCTGATCGAAGTCACGCGCGGTAGCAATGTCTCGGTACCCACTGCCGATGCGCCCGTGCTGCACACACGCAGGCGCGATCTGCACGGCCGCACTCCGCGGCAGGTGCAGTACCTGCAGCAGATACTCGAAACCGACCTCACCTTCGGCATCGGTCCGGCGGGTACCGGCAAGACCTATCTCGCGGTCGCCTGCGCGGTCGATGCCTTCGAGCGCGATGCCGTCAAGCGTATCGTTCTGGTGCGTCCGGCGGTCGAAGCCGGCGAGCGGCTCGGTTTTCTGCCGGGCGATCTCGCGCAGAAAGTGGATCCCTACCTGAGACCGCTGTATGACGCCCTTTACGATCTGATGGGTTTCGAAAAGGTCGGCAAATTGTTCGAGCGCGGAGCCATCGAGATTGCGCCGCTCGCCTACATGCGCGGACGCACGCTGAATCATTCCTTCATCATTCTGGACGAGGCACAGAACACCACGCCGGAACAGATGAAGATGTTCCTGACCCGCATCGGCTTCGGCAGCCGAGCCGTGGTCACCGGCGACGTCACCCAGATCGATCTGCCGAAGGCGCAGAAGAGCGGGTTGATCGATGCCCGCAAGGTGCTCGAGAACGTCCGCGGCGTCGCCTTCACGCAGTTCCTGAGCGAGGACGTCGTGCGGCATCCGCTGGTACAGCGGATCGTGCATGCGTACGAAGAACGACAGAAGCAGCTGGACAAGGAGGATTGAGGTTCGGATGCCTTCGCCAGCACGGCCGCAGCTCGAGCTGACGGTGCAGTACGGGGTGCCGCGCGAAGGGCTGCCGTCGGCCGCGCGCTTCCGCCGCTGGGCGAACGCAGGATTGCTGGAAGATGCGCAGGTTACGCTGCGGCTGGTGGGCGAGGACGAAGGCCGGGCGTTGAACCGCGACTTTCGCGGCAAGGACTACGCCACCAATGTGCTCACCTTTCCCTACGCCGACGCCCGTGTACTGTCCGCCGATATCGCGCTATGCGTGCCGGTGATTCTGCATGAAGCACGGTCGCAGTCGAAGCCGCCGGAAGCACACTTTGCCCACCTGGTCGTGCATGGAATGCTGCACCTCCAGGGCTTCGATCACGAGACGCCGGAAGAAGCCGAACTGATGGAAGCAATCGAAACCGAAATCGTCACCCGGCTGGGGTACGATGACCCTTGGAGAAACAAGGATGAAGGCGGAAGGATGAAGGCGGAAGGATGAACCGCGATGCGTGGTATGTGTCCGGCGCGCCCTTTACTTCATCCTTCACCCTTCATCCTTCATACTTGTTTTCGCATGGACGAACCTCACAGTAAACGAACACTTCTGGAACGGCTCGGCGCGCTGCTCATGCGCGAGCCGGAAGATCGCGAGCAGCTGATCGAGCTGCTGCAGCGCTCCTACGAGCGCAACCTGATGGATGCGGACGCGCTGGCAATGATCGAAGGCGTGCTGCAGGTATCGGAGATGCAGGCGCGCGATACCATGGTTCCACGCGCGCAGATCGATTTCATCGACATCAACGACCCGATGGAAAAAATCATCGGCAAGGCGATCGAAACAGCCCATTCCCGATTCCCGGTGATCGAGGACAACAAGGACGACGTCATCGGCATCCTGCTGGCAAAAGACCTGCTGCACTACTACCAGGAGGAAGAGTTCGACATGCGCGACATGCTGCGCCCGGCTGTCTTCATACCGGAGTCGAAACGGCTGAACGTGCTGCTGAAAGAGTTTCGCAGCAACCGCAATCACATCGCGATCGTGGTCGACGAGTATGGCGGCGTCGCCGGCCTCGTCACCATTGAGGACGTGCTCGAGCAGATCGTCGGCGACATCGAGGACGAGTACGATTTCGACGAGACCGAAGCGAACATTGTTCGCGACCGTCACGGGCAGTTTCGTGTCAAGGCGCAGACCGAGCTTGAGGATTTCAACGAGACCTTCGGCACCGGTTTCAGCGACGATGAGTTCGATACGGTCGGCGGCTTCGTAACCAGTCACTTCGGCAGGATGCCGAAACGCGGCGAACAAGTGCGCATCGATGACCTGGTGTTCAAGGTGCTGCGCGCCGACAGCCGCCGGCTGCACTCTCTGCTGGTGGAGCGTGTCAAGACGGAAAGCGACGACTAGCGGTTTGATGGATTTCGCTGGATTGACGAGCCGGTTCTCGATCGTTCAGTCAGTTCAAAGCGCTAAACGCAGGACGCTGAGCGGCGCACGGACACGTTAGCGACAAAGTCTGCCGATTGTGGGGAGTGCGCCGGAGTGCCGCCTCCCGCCCCGGATGGCTTCGCCAACGCCGTGTCGGCGGCACAGTGGAGAACAACAAGGAGAAGCCCAACGCAAAGGTCGCAAAGGAGCGCAAAGATCGCAAAGAAAACACGAGTATTTTTTGGTGTTCTTGGTGGTGAATGCAGTTCGGGGTCGCTCCGCGCCCTGCGCGCCCTCTGCATCCTCCGCGTTATGCGCTTATGTTGACTGCGATCCGGTCGGTTTTCGGCGCACATTCTGCAGAAATCGCTCTCTGAGAGACTTGTCCCCTTGATGCCAGCAGTCTTTGCGTTACTGCTCGGTGCGATCTCTGTTCCTGGCTACGCGCCGTTCTACGTCTACCCGGTTGCGCCGCTCGCGCTCGCCGGACTGGCCATGCTGTGGGTGCGGGCGAGCAGCGCTCGTACAGCCGCGGGGATCGGCTTCTGTTTCGGCCTGGGACTTTTTACCGCCGGCACCAGCTGGGTCTACGTCAGCCTGCACGACTACGGCGGCATGCCGATGCCGATCGCGGCAGCCACCACCCTCTTCTTCTGCAGTTGCCTGGCGCTGTATCCCGCGGTGGTCGGCGCACTCCTGCATCGGGCGCGCGCCCCGCGGGTGATGGCGTTGCTGGTACTTTTCCCCGCCCTGTGGAGCGCGGCGGAGTGGATGCGCGGCTGGATGTTCACCGGCTTCCCCTGGCTTGCGCTCGGCTATTCGCAAGTGCCGGCGAGCCCGCTCGCAGGTTATGCGCCTTTGCTCGGCGTCTACGGCGTGTCGCTGGTTTCCGCGGTCGTCGCCGGCGCACTTGCGCTGACGGTGGAACGGGACCGGATCCGGCGACATTTGCCGGCGCGCCTGCGCGCGCAGGCAGTTCTGCTGGAAAGGCCGCTGTGGATCGCCGCCGCCCTGCTCGCGGTTGGACTGATGTTCAGCCTGCGGGCATGGACGGTGCCGATCGACCGGGAACCGACCACCGTTGCTCTGGTGCAGGGAAACATCCCGCAGGAACTGAAATGGCGGCCCGAGCGCGCGAGACAGACCCTTATCGACTATCTCGAACTCACGCGCACGACCGAAGCCCGGCTGGTGCTGCTGCCCGAAACGGCGCTGCCGATGTTCAACGTCGACCTGCCGCAAGGGTATCTGGACATGCTCGCGGCCCACGTGCGCAAGCACGACGGCGACCTGCTCACCGGCGTGCCCGAATACGCCGGGCCCGGGCGTTTTTACAACAGCGTGATCAGCGCAGGCAGTTCACCCGCGCAGAATTACCGCAAGGTGCACCTGGTTCCGTTCGGCGATTATTTCCCGCTGCGCGGGATGCTTGGATGGTTCATGAACCTGCTCGACATTCCGATGTCGGACTTTTCCCGGGGCGAACTCGATCAGCGGCCGATGGCAGTTGCCGGGCAGCGCGTAGCGGTCAACATATGTTACGAAGACGTATTCGGAGAGGAGATCATCCGCCAGCTTCCGGAAGCGACCGTACTGGCCAATTTCACCAACGACGCCTGGTGGGGCCGGTCGCTTGCCTCGCGGCAGCATCTGCAGATCTCACAGATGCGATCCATGGAAACCGGCCGCTATATGCTGCGGGCCACCAACACCGGTGTTACGGCGATCATCGATGCGCGTGGCCGCGTACAGGCCATGGCGCCCGAGTTCGAGACCGTGGTGCTGACCGGCGAGGTGATCGGCTACCGGGGTGCGACGCCTTTCGTCCATTGGGGAAACCTGGCGTTTCTCGTGGCAGCCGGCGTCATGATCGGTGCCGGTTTTGCGGCCGGGAAACGCCGGCAGACTTGACCGGGATCATGCCGCGACGACGGATCGGGCGGTATAAACGACATCAGCGCGGATTTCGGCGCGACCAACACTGACGGAGTAGAACATGGCAGCAGACGTTGTCCGGATATCAAAAACTGCAGTTGCGGCCCTGCTGGCCGCTTTCCTTTGCGCGCCGGCGCTTGCGCAGCAACAGATCATCGTCGGCACCGGTTTCGTGGCCGATGCGCTGGACCGCGATGTGCTCATCTGGGACGTGCGTAGCGAGGAAGAGTACCTGCGCGGTCATATCCCGGGCGCGGTAAACATCGGCGAGATCGCTGCCGAACTGCGCGAGCCGGGAAGCGAGGATTACATCGCGGTGGCGCGTATCGAACGGATGCTCGGCGAGGCCGGCATCGATCCGAAACGCCGGATGATTCTCTACGGCCACAAGGCACACACGTCCCCGTACTTCGGCCATGTCACCGTGCGATGGCTGGGCGGCGAGCAGGCCTACGTCTACCACGGCGGAGTCGACGACTGGAAGGCGGCCGGCAAGCCGCTCTCCACCGACGCCACCAGGCTGCCGCCAGTGGTTGTCACGGCGGAACTGAATCCGGAAGTGCTGGTGACCACGCGAGAACTGATGGCAAAGCTCGACGACCCGTCGGTGCAGATCCTCGACGCCAGAACAGTCGGAGAATTCCAGGGCGAGGACATCCGCGCGTTGCGCGGAGGCCACGTGCCGGGCGCGGTCAACATTCCGTACCAGGCCAACTGGATCGATGCCGACACGCCACGCAAGCTGGCGCGCCGCATCGTCGACAACAAGGACGGCATGAGCCTGAAGCCGCGCGAAGCGCTGCAAGCGCTGTACGCCGGGCTGGATCCGGAGAAGGAAACCATCGTTTACTGCCAGAGTGGCGTGCGCGCCTCGGAATCCGCCGTCGTGCTCAAGCAACTGGGCTTTCGCAATGTCCGCGTCTACGACTCTTCCTGGCTGGGCTGGGGCAATGCCTTTGATGCGCCCGTCGAGAACGTCAGCTACTTCAATGTCGCGCGGGTAAACGCGATGATCAACATGCTGCAAGGCCGGATCGACCAGCTCGAAGACGAACTCGCCGAACTGAAAGCCGCCCGAGAACCCCAGCAGTAGAACGGGCGGTCAGCGCGGTGCGTTGCGGCAGGCAGACAGGAAAGGCTCGCCACTAAGGCACGAAGGACACCAAGTTCACAAAGAAGAACGAAGGGATTTCTTCGTGTTTCTTTGTGCCTTGGTGCCTTTGTGGTGCGCCTCGTGTCTTTGCGTGCCGCGGCGCGGTAAAAACCCAGTAAAATGCGCGCTTTCGATCGAGGCTGCTAGCCTCTGATTATTCGGCGTTTTTCGATGCGGACTTTCCAGGACATCATTCTTACCCTCGCGCAGTACTGGGGCAGTCGTGGCTGCGCAATTCTGCAGCCGTACGACATGGAAGTCGGCGCGGGAACGTTCCACACCGCCACCTTCCTGCGGGCGCTCGGACCCGAGCCGTGGAATGCCGCGTATGTGCAACCGTCGCGGCGCCCCAAGGACGGGCGCTACGGTGAGAACCCGAATCGCCTGCAGCACTATTATCAGTACCAGGTGGTGCTCAAGCCCTCGCCCGATGACATCCAGGATCTCTACCTCGACTCGCTGCGTGCACTCGGGGTCGATCCGACCAGAAACGACATCCGCTTCGTCGAGGACGACTGGGAATCGCCGACGCTCGGAGCGTGGGGGCTCGGCTGGGAAGTCTGGCTGAACGGCATGGAAGTCACGCAGTTCACCTATTTCCAGGAAGTCGGCAGCATCGTTTGCAAGCCGGTGCTCGGGGAAATCACCTATGGCCTGGAACGCCTGGCGATGTATCTGCAAGGCGTCGAGAATGTGTTCGACCTGGTCTGGGTTCCGGGCGTCACCTACCGCGACGTCTATCACCAGAACGAAGTCGAACAGTCCCGATACAACTTCGAGCACTCGAACGTGAACTGGCTGTTCCAGCAGTTCAACGATTACGAGTCGGAGGCGAAGCGGCTAATCGAAGCGGGGTTGCCGCTGCCGGCCTACGAAATGGTGATGAAGTGTTCGCACACGTTCAATCTGCTGGACGCGCGCGGCGCAATATCGGTGACCGAACGCGCCGCATACATCGCCCGGGTGCGCGCGCTGTCAAGGCTGGTGGCGCAGACCTATTACGACGCGCGCGAGGCGCTCGGTTTTCCCATGCTCAAGACGGTGGCGGCTGCCTGAACCATGAAACAGACGCTGCTGGTCGAACTGCTGACAGAGGAACTCCCGCCCAAGGCGCTGCTGTCGCTCGGACTCACGTTCAGGAACGCGGTGATCGCCGGTCTCGCCGGCGCGAAATTCGTCGATGCCGATTCGCAGCAACCCGAGGAAGTGCTTGCCACACCCCGCCGGCTGGCGGTGACGGTCCGCCACGTGGCCGCCGTGCAGGCAGACCAGGAAATCGAGCGCAAAGGTCCCTACGTATCACAGGGCCTGGGCGCGGACGGCAAACCCACCAAGGCCCTGCTTGGTTTCGCGCGCAGCTGCGGTGTCGAGGTCGACGCGCTGGAGAAAGGCCAGGACGCCAAGGGTGCGCACTACGTATTTCGCAGCGTCAAGCGCGGCGAACCGCTAGACGAACACCTTGCCGATATCGTGACGCAGGCGCTGAAGAAACTGCCCACCCCGAAGCTCATGCGTTGGGGCAACAGGGATGTCCAGTTCGTGCGGCCGGTCCACGGGCTGGTGCTGCTGCATGGCGATCGCGTGGTGCGCGGCGAGGTTCTCGGCATTGCCGGCAGCAACGCGACCCGTGGGCATCGCTTCATGGGGGAAGGCGCAGTGACGGTGCCGAACGCCGAAGCCTACGCGGACACGCTCGCGCAGCGCGGCGCGGTGATTGCCGGCTTCACGCAACGGCGCAAGGCGATCGCCGAAGCGCTTGCCGGCGAAGCGGCGCGACTGAAGGCGGTTCTGCATGAGGACGAGGCGTTGCTGGACGAAGTCACCGCGCTGGTCGAGTTTCCGGTGGTATATAGCGGTGCATTCGAACCGGACTTCCTTGCGGTTCCGCAGGAATGCCTGATCCTGAGCATGAAGCAGCACCAGAAGTATTTCCCGCTGTTCGACGCCAAAGGCAAGCTGCTGCCGCGGTTCCTGATCGTCTCCAATCTGAAGACCGCCGACCCGTCCGACATCGTCCGTGGCAACGAACGCGTGCTGCGCGCCCGCTTGTCCGATGCCAAGTTCTTTTTCGACCAGGACCGCAAGCGCAAACTGGCCGACCGTGTGCCACGGCTTGGCGATGTGGTCTATCACAACAAGCTGGGCACCCAGCTCGAACGCGTCGCGCGCATGCAGAAACTCGCCGGCCATATCGCGGAGCGGCTCGGTACCGACGTCGTCGCGGCCGAACGCGCGGCCTGGCTGTGCAAGGCCGATCTCCTTACCGAAATGGTCGGGGAGTTTCCGGAACTGCAGGGAATCATGGGCATGTATTACGCGCAGCACGATGGCGAAGCGGACAGCGTCGCCCGCGCAATCGAAGCGCATTACCACCCGCGTTTCGCCAACGACAGCCTCCCGCAGGAAAACGTCGGTGCGGCCGTCGCGCTCGCCGACAAACTGGACACGCTCACCGGAATCTTCGGCATCGGGCTCGTCCCGACCGGCGACAAGGATCCATTCGCACTTCGGCGCCATGCTCTGGGTGTGCTGCGCATCCTGGCGGAATCGCAGCTCCCGCTGGACCTCCTGCAGCTGCTGCAGTTTGCGCGCAGCCAGTTTTCCGCGGAGACGGTGGCGGACAGCGTCGCTGCGGACGTGCACGCATTCATGCTCGATCGCCTGCGCGGTTACCTGCGGGATCGCGGTTTTGCCGCAGACGAAGTCGACGCCGTGGTCAGCCAGAACCCGCGGCGCATCGACTTGGTGCTGCCGCGCCTCGAGGCGGTACGCGCGTTCAGGCACATGCCCGAAGCGGGAAGCCTGGCCGCGGCAAACAAACGCATCCGCAATATCCTGCGCAAAGCCGACGGTGTTCGCGGCGCGCCAGATATGGCGCTGCTGCAGGAGTCGGCCGAGAAGAAGCTGTTCGGCGCGGTCAACGCCCTGAGCCCGAAAGTGGACTCGTTGGTGGAGAATGAAGGCTACACGGATGCGCTAAAGCTGCTGGCCGGCGTGAAAGGCGAAGTCGATGCTTTCTTCGACGAGGTGATGGTGATGACCGATGATCCGCTTACGCGTGACAATCGCCTGGCGCTGCTCGACCAGCTCGAGAAGCTGATGAATCGCGTCGCCGATATCTCCCGCCTGGCGCCCTGACCACCGGTTGCGCGGAAACCACATGGCACGAAACGCAGGCTCCCGCCTTTTCGATCGATTCCCGGCACCCGGTCACCGGAACCGCGTCTCATGAAGCTTGTCATCCTCGACCGCGACGGCGTCATCAACCAGGACAGCGATCAGTTCATCAAGACGCCCGACGAGTGGAAGCCGATCCCCGGGAGCCTCGATGCGATCGCGAAGCTCAACCACGCCGGCTTCCGGGTGGTCGTGGCGTCCAACCAGTCCGGCATCGGCCGGGGATTGTTCGACATGGGCGCGCTGAACGCGATCAACGACAAGATGTACCGCGCGCTGGGCCAGGTTGGCGGGCGCATCGACGCACTTTTCTATTGCCCGCACGCGGCCGAGTCGAACTGCGGCTGCCGCAAACCGAAGCCCGGGATGTTTCTCGACATCGCGCAGCGCTTCAATATCGACCTCGCCGGCGTTCCCGCGGTCGGCGACTCGTTGCGCGATCTGCAGGCCGCCGCCGCGGTCGACGCAATGCCGATCCTGGTGCGCACCGGCAAGGGCCTGAAGACCGAACAGGCGGGCGACCTGCCGGAGAACACGCTGGTATGTTCGGATCTGGCGGAGGCGGTCCAGCGGATCATCCCATGAGCGCCACCGCGGCCTTCGCACAATCACTGGCTTTTGAGGTCATCCGGTTCGTGCTGACCGTGGTGTTTTCGCTGATCTCACTGCTTACCTTTCCCTTCCGGCCGCTGACCCGCTACCGGATCATCACCACCTGGTCCCGCTGGGTGACCGCGCTGGCGAGAACGCTCTGCGGCATCGAGTATCGTGTACTGGGCAGGGAAAACCTGCCGGCACAGCCCTCGATCATCCTTTCCAAACACCAGTCCGCGTGGGAAACGCTCGCGTTCCAGGTGATCTTTCCGCCACAGGTCTGGGTGCTCAAGCGCAGCCTGCTCTTCATTCCGTTCTTCGGCTGGGGACTGGCGATGATGAGTCCGATCGCGATCGACCGCGATTCCGGCACGCGCGCGCTGCGCCAGACGCTCGCGCAGGGCCGTGCGCGGCTGAATGCCGGCTGGTGGATCGTGATGTTTCCCGAGGGCACGCGCATCCCGCCGGGCACGCGCGGCCGCTACCATCCGGGCGGGGCGTGGCTCGCCTGCAAAGCGGGTGCAAGAGTGGTTCCGGTCGCGCACAATGCCGGCACGCTGTGGGGACGCAACGCGTTCGTGAAGAAAAAAGGAACGATCACGGTCAGCATCGGCCCTGCGATCGATCCGCACGGACTCAGCGCGGCACAAGTCATCGCAAAGGTGGAAGACTGGATAGAGAACGAAGTAGCAAGACTGGGCGACGCTCGTCACTGATTGCCGACCTGTTTCCGGTGGCCGCGGTGAGCGAGCCGCGCAGTATCCGGCTCGGCGACCGCGAAGTGCGCTATCTCCTGAAGCGCAGTGCAAAGCGCAGGACCATCGTGTTCACGGTGGATGAGCAAGGCCTCGCCGTGCATGCGCCGTGGAACAGCACGGAACGCCGTCTGAACCGCGTGCTGGGCGACGCGGCCGCCTGGATCCTGAAGAAGCTCGAGGTGTGGGAAGCGAAGCCGGCGCGCGAGCAGCGCTGGGAGGCGGGCGCGACGATTCCCTATCTCGGACGACCACTGGTCCTCGATGTCGAATCCGGTGCGCCCGCAGCCACCGCGGTGCTGACTGACCCGGGGCGATTGCAGGTGACGGTGCACGGCGCATGTTCCGGGACCGCATTGCGCGAAACCGTCATCGGCTGGTACCGGCGCCACGCCGCGTCGAACTTCGCGGACCGTATTCCAGCCTATGCGCCGGCTCTCGGGGTCAGGCTGCCGAAGCTTGTCATTTCGAATGCGCGCACGCGCTGGGGGAGCTGCAACCACAGGCGCGAGATCAGGCTCAACTGGCGTCTCATCCAGGCACCGCAGTACGTGATCGACTATGTCGTGGTGCACGAACTGGCGCACCTGAAGGAAATGAACCACTCGCGCCGCTTCTGGGAGCTGGTCGCCGACGCGTTTCCCCGCCACGAAGAAGCCCGCGCCGAACTCGACCACCGCGGCCGCTGGTATCTCGATATCTGACTGTCACGGACAGAATCGAACCACAGAGGCACAGAGGCGCAGAGGAAACCGGAACCCGGACACAGGAAAACCGAAGCAGCGCCTGTTCGTTTCATCCTTCATCCTTGCTCCGTCCGCGCCTCTGTGTCTCTGTGGTAAGAGAACCTTGAATTCCGCGTGATAAACTCGACCGCCTTTCCAGGAGCTTTCGTGATGCGGCGCGTCTGCCTGTTTGTTCTCGTTGCGGTTGTGCTCGGCGCGTGCGGGCAGAAGGGGCCGCTTTACCTGCCGGAAAAGCCGGCGCAGGGTCAGACCGACGAGGAAGAAAAACGGAAGTGAATCCGATCGCCCGCCACGACGGCGAACTACATGTCGAGGATGTGCCGCTTTCGCAAATCGCCGCTCAGTACGGCACCCCCTGCTTCGTCTACTCGAAGGCCGCACTGACCGCCGCGTTCCAGGCGTACGATCGAGCGTTCGGTGCGCGCGCGCATCTGATCTGTTATGCCGCCAAGGCCAACTCGAACATCGCCGTCCTGAATCTGCTCGCACGGCTCGGCAGCGGCTTCGACATCGTTTCCGGGGGAGAGCTCAAGCGGGTGATCGCGGCGGGCGGCGATCCGCGCAAGACCGTGTTTTCCGGCGTGGGCAAGTCCGAACGTGAGATGCGCTTCGCACTTGCCACCGGCATCCTGTGCTTCAACGTCGAATCCGAATCCGAACTCCTGCGGCTGGAACGGGTGGCGCGCGAGACGGGTTCGCGGGCGCCGGTCAGCCTGCGGGTGAACCCCGACGTCGATCCGAAAACCCATCCCTACATTTCCACCGGGCTGAAGAACAACAAGTTCGGCGTCGCCTTCGAAGACGCGCGGCGCCTGTATCGCCACGCGCACGCGTCCGCGCATCTGCACGTGGTCGGGATCGATTGCCATATCGGTTCGCAGTTGACCGAAAGCGGGCCGTTCGTCGATGCGGTCAACAAGGTTCTGAACCTTGTCGACCAGCTCGCGTCTGACGGTATCGGCATCGGGCATCTCGATCTCGGCGGCGGTCTCGGCATTCGCTACCGGGCCGAGCAGCCGCCGACCCCGGAACAGCACGTACGCGCCCTGCTGGACATCGTCGGCGACCGCCCGCAACCCGTGTTCCTGGAACCGGGCCGCTCGATCGCCGGAAACGCGGGCCTGCTGCTGACCCGGATCGAGTACCTGAAGCATGGCGAAACCAGGAACTTCGCAGTGGTCGACGCGGCGATGAACGACCTCATGCGGCCGGCGCTTTACGACGCCTATCATGAGGTCGCGCCCGTGCACGATGTACCCCGCGATGCGCACACCTATGACGTGGTCGGTCCTGTGTGCGAAAGCGGGGATTTTCTTGCCAGGGATCGCAGCCTGAAGGTCAACGAGGGCGATCTTCTCGCGTTTCTGTCAGCGGGGGCATACGGCATGAGCATGAGTTCCAACTACAACACCCGTGCACGCGCGGCGGAAGTCATGGTGGACGGCGACACCATCCACCTTGTCCGCGCGCGCGAGCGCGAGGAAGACCTCTACGCGCTTGAACGCCTCCTGCCCTGACGGCTGCGGGCATCGGAACCGTCGCGTATGAGCCGCACGCCGCCCGCTCTGATTCTCGCCGTTGCCTCGCTCGTCGCAGTCGGCTGCGGACAGGACGCGAAAGCACCCGCGGAATCGGCGGAACCTCGGACCACGCTGGTCACCACGACAACCGCGCAGCGCATGGATTTCGAGGTGATCGAGCGAACCGTCGGTTCGGTCGAAAGTCCGATCGACCCCACGGTGACCGCAGAAGTCTCCGGGCGCGTACGCCAAGTACTCGCCCGTGCCGGCGACGCCGTACGCAGCGGACAGCTGCTGGCGGTCATCGACGCGGCAGATCTCAAGCTGGCCAGGCAGGGTGCCGCGGCCGAGGTCGCGCGAATCGAAGCCTTGCTGGTCAACCAGAACGCAATCCTCGAGCGCAACCGGCAGCTGGTGGAATCGAACTTCATTTCGCAGACCGCGCTGGACGAATCGATCGCGCAGCAGCGTGCGCTCGCGGAGCAGCTCGCGGCCGCGAAGTCCCAGCTGGCGCGGGTCGAATCCGACATTGCGAAAACCCGGGTGTCTGCGCCGCTGGACGCCCGCATCGACCTGCCCCTGGTTTCCGAGGGCGACTACGTGCAGCCCGGCACACCGATGTTCGAGCTGGTCTCCACGCAGGTGCTGAACATTTATCTGCCGTTTCCGGAGACCATCGCGCCGCGGCTGAAGATCGGGCTGCCGGTGACGATCAGCTCCCCGGTGGCGGAAGGCGATCCGATCGAGGCGCGCATCGATGAACTGAAACCGGGAGTGGTTGCAGGCAGCCGCGCAGTGAACGCGATCGTGCGCATGCGCGGGAGCCTGGACTGGCGGCCGGGTGCCAGCGTCGACGGCGCCGTGAAGATCGACGTGCGCCGCAACGCGGTGGTAGCGCCCGAGCAGAGCGTAATACTGCGCCCCGCCGGCAAGGTGGTCTACGTCATCGAAGGCGGGCGGGCAATGCAGCGCGTGGTGGAAACCGGATACAAACGCGAGGGGCTGATCGAGATCGTGTCCGGCCTGGATGGCGACGAAACCATCGCGGTCGATGGTGCCGGCTTCCTGACCGACGGCGCCGCGGTCAGCATACAAGCGAGCGAGACCGCTGAGCGATGACGCTGCCTGAGTTGTCGATACGTCGCCACGTACTGGCGTTCATGGTCAACGCCGTGCTGGTGCTGTTCGGCCTGATCGCCTTCGAGCGCATCGGCATGGACCAGTTGCCGCATGTCGAGCTGCCGGTCATCTCGGTGGTGACGACGGTTCGCGGCGCCAATCCGGCGATCGTCGACGCGAGCGTGACCAACGTCATCGAAAGCGTGGTCAACAGCGTACCGGGGATCGAGCACATCCAGTCCACGTCGTCGCCCGGCGTCTCATCCGTCAGCATCACCTTCTCGCTGGACAAGGATATGGATGTCGCCTTCAGCGAGGTGCAGGCGAAGACCAATCAGGTGCTGCGCCGCCTGCCAGACGACGCCGACCCGCCGGTGCTTTACAAGGTCGAAACCAACGCCTCGCCGATCGTCTGGCTCGGCCTTTCCGGAGACCGGACGCAGCAACAGCTCAACCAGTACGCCTTCAACGAAGTCCGCAAGAAACTCGAGACCATCGACGGCGTCGGCGAAGTGCGCCTTGGCGGGCGCCGGGACCGGACCATCCGCGTCAACCTCCTGCCCGCGCGCATGGCTGCGTTGGATGTCACGGCGGAGGATCTCGCAAGCGCCTTCGGTCGCGAACATGTCCAGCTTGCCGGCGGATTCCTCACCGGCCGTGCGACCGAACACCTGGTCAAGCTCGACCTTGAATTTCACAGCCTGGACGGTCTGGGGCAGCTGATCGTGGCGCACCGCGACGGCCTGCCGGTGCGGCTGAAGGACGTTGCCGAACTCGAAGACGGGCTGGGCGATTTTCGCCAGCTGGCACGCCGCGACGGGCAGCCGACCGTCGGTATCGGCATTGTCAAGGTCGCCAACGCCAACACCGTGCGCATCGTCGAGGAAGTCGAACGGCGGCTCGCGAACGACATCATCCCCTCGCTGCCGCCAGGCATGGACATCATGATGGTGCAAAACGACGCGGTGTTCATCAGGCAGCTGATCAAGACGCTGCAGGAACATCTGCTCGAGGGCACGCTGCTTGCGGCACTGGTGGTGCTGGTGTTCCTGCGCAGCATGCGCTCGACCATCATCATCGCCACCGCCATTCCGGTCAGCCTCCTCGGCGCGATCGCGGTCATGTATTTCGCCGGCTACACGTTCAACTCCATCACCATGCTGGCGCTGCTGCTGCTGATCGGCGTGGTGGTCGACGATGCCATCGTGGTGCTCGAGAACATCCATCGCCATCGCGAACGCATCGAACCCGACCCGATCAAGGCGGCCATCAATGGCAGCCAGGAGGTGGTGTTTGCGGTCATCGCGTCGACCCTGGCGCTGGTGTGCATCTTTGCGCCAGTCATCTTTCTTTACGGAATCATTGGCCAGTTCCTGAAATCGTTCGCGGTGGTGGTGACCGTCGGCGTCGTGGTTTCGTCGCTGGTGTCGCTGACCCTTACACCGATGTTCTGCTCGCGTTTCCTGCAGGTGAAACAGCAGCACGGCAGGCTCTATGCAACGCTGGAACGGCCGTTCCTGCTCCTCGAGCGCATGTACCGGCATCTGCTCGGACTGGCGATTACGCATCGCTGGAAAGTGATCGGCCTCGCGACGCTCGCGTTTACCTGCAGCTTCTATTTCTTCGGGGCGGTCGGCAAAACGCTGACCCCGGAGACGGACGACTCAAGAATCAACATCAGCTTCCGCACGCCGCTCGGTTCCAGCATCGAGTACACCGAGGGAAAACTGAGCGAGATCGAGAAGATCGTGCTGGCTTATCCCGAGGTGGACAATATTTTTTCGCTGATCGGTCTCGGTTCCGCGGGACAGGTCAACCAGGGCCGCGTGATCGTGCGCCTGTCCCCCAAGGACCAGCGCAACCGCTCGCAGCAGGCCGTGGCGCGCAGCCTGCGCAGCGATCTCGCGCAGGTAGCCGGCGTGCGTGCGTCGGCAGCGCCACGTTCGATCATCGGCGGCGGCGGGCGCGGCGAGTCCCTGCAATTTGTGCTCACCTCGCCATCCCTGGCGGGACTGGGAATTTATGGTCCCGAACTGGAGAAGCGATTGCGCGCCGAACCCGGCCTGTCTTCGGTCGACATGGATCTGCAACTCGACCTGCCGCAGATCGTGCTCGAACCCGACCGCGCACGCGCCAACGCACTGGGCATTTCCACGGAAGACATGGCGTTCGCGGTGAACATGCTGACCGGGGGCATCGACGTCGCCCGTTTCAACGACGAGCCCGGCGACGGCCAGCGCTACGATATCCGCCTCAAGGCACGCGACGGCGAGTTCGCGCAGCCCGCGGATCTTGCCAGGATCTATCTGCGCAGCCGCGACGGCGGACTGGTACGGCTGGACTCCATCGCGCGCTGGCGTGAAACCATCGGACCGGCCGTGGTGTCCCGCTTCGACCTGCAGTACGCGACAAGTTTCTATGCCAGCCCATCGGTGCCGCTCGGCGAAGCGGTGCCGGTCGTGCAGCGCGTTGCGGCGGAAGTCCTGCCGGCCGGTTACAACGTGCGCTTCACCGGTCAGGCGGAGGAATTCCAGAAAACCCTGCGGAACGTCGCGTTTACTTTCATCCTGGCCCTGGTGCTGCTCTACATGGTGCTGGCGAGCCAGTTCAATTCGTTCCTGCAGCCGCTGTATGTCATGGTCGCGCAGCCGCTCGCCATCATCGGCGGCCTGGCCGCGCTGTGGATGACCGGCAATACTCTCAATATCTATTCGATGATCGGCCTGATCCTGCTGGTGGGACTGGTGGCGAAGAACTCCATCCTGCTGGTGGACCTGACCAACCAGCGCAGGGAGCAGGGCATGCGCGTGGACGAAGCGCTGCGCGACGCCTGCCCGATACGCATGCGCCCGGTGCTGATGACTTCGCTCACCCTGATCCTCGCGCTTGCCCCGGCCGCAATCGGCCTGGGTGCCGGCGCTGAAACCAACCAGCCACTGGCGATCGCGGTGATCGGCGGCATGGTGACCTCGACGCTGCTCACCCTGGTCGTGGTTCCGTCCGTGTATTCGCTGGTCGAAAACTGGCGTGGCCGGCACGTCGGAGCCAGGGCCTGACCGGGCGACACGAATCGGAACCGGGTTTCACCGCAAAGGCACAAAGGCCGCAAAAGTCGCTTCGTTCAACTTCGTGCCTTTGACTTCCGCTCACGTTGATCAGGCTTCGCCTGCCAACCGCAAGCCTTCGCCGCAACAATCGACTGCGTCGCGTGTCGTGTGGTTTGCTTTGAGACTATCTGCGCGAGTACTGCACGGATAACCGGACGCCGCGATCGGTTAAACTTGCGTGCATGTTCTGCACATTTGAGCGGATCCAACGCGTCTGACACGATGGTCGTCTACAACCTTGCCTGTGAGAAGTCGCACCGCTTCGAGGGGTGGTTTACCTCGATGGATGATTTTGCCGCCCAGGAAAGCGAAAAGCGCATCGGCTGCCCGGTATGCGGTTCCAGCAATGTCATCCGGCAGCCTTCCGCACCGTACGTCAACACGCGCAGCGGAAACCAGTCTGACATGCAACCGCCATCCGCTCCCACGCCGGAAACCATCGGCCGGCTGCGGGAGATGTTTCTCGAGCATGTACTGAAGAACACCGAGGACGTCGGCAACCGCTTTCCGGACGAGGCCCGCAAGATTCATTACAAGGATGCCCCTGCGCGCGCGATCCGCGGCAAGGCGTCGCCGCAGGAGGCCGGCGAACTGCGCGAGGAAGGCATCGAGGTCCATCCGCTGCCAGCCCTTCCCGTCCCGCCCGAGCAGTTGCACTAGATTCCGCGGCTCAATAGCCACTCGTGACTGGCAGCCGCGCCTTTCCCTACCTGGTCCTCGCCGGCGGCGTCGTGGTCGTTTCAACGGCGGCCATACTGGTCCGGTTCGCGCAGGCGGAGGGTGCATCCTCGCTCAGTATCGCGGCCGGCCGGCTTGCAATTGCCGCCATCGTGCTGGCGCCGCTGGTGTGGGCCAAAGTGGGCAGGGAACTTCGCGCCCTGACCGCGCGGGAGCTCCTGCTGCCGGCTGCTTCAGGGATACTGCTGGCACTGCATTTCTGGACCTGGATCGCTTCCCTCGAATACACGTCGGTCGCCAGCAGTACGGTGCTGGTCACCACCAATCCATTGTGGGTGGCAATCGCTTCCGCACTGCTGCTGCGCGAGCGTCCGGGCACTGCCACGATCGCCGGCATCGCGCTCACCGTATTCGGCAGCGGCCTCATTTTCGTGAGCGATGCAGGGCGCGCCGACGCCGGCGCGGCGCCGGCGCTGGGCAATACGCTGGCGCTGGTCGGTGCGCTGGCGGTTTCGGGTTACCTGTTGATCGGACGCGCGCTGCGCGGACGCATCAGCCTGCTCGCCTATGTGTGGCTGGCCTATTCTGTTGCAGCGGTCACGCTGCTGGTTGCGGCAGTCGTGACCGGACAGGGTGTGCGCGAGCTTTCCCCGAACGCATGGTGGTTCATCATCGCGCTCGGACTCGGACCGCAGCTGCTCGGCCATACCGCGTTCAACTGGGCGCTGCGCCGGCTGACGGCCGCCTTTGTCGCGGTTGCGATCCTTGGCGAACCGGTCGGCTCCGCCGTGCTCGCCTGGCTGATGCTCGGTGAGCGTTTCGGCGCTCTGCAGTTCTTCGGTTTCGTGCTCCTGCTTGCGGGCATATTTCTGGCCGCCCGCAGCGAGCGCGGCAAGTGAGTTGACGGCGCCTCAGGCGCTGCGCAAGCTGCGTGCTACATCGGCATAGGTGCGGTACTCGCGTCCGGTGTCTTCCGCGAGTCCTCGATGCGTTACATGGCCGGCGTGCACCTGCAGGCCCTGCGCCAGCCCTGCGTCTTCCTGCAGCGCGGCCAGTCCGCGGTCGGCAAGCTCGAGCACGTTCGCGTACGTAGCCTGCGTCAGCGCCAGCGTCGCGGTGCGTGCCACCGCGGAAGGCATGTTCGGCACGCAGTAATGCACCACGCCTTCCTCGATGAACAGCGGATCCGAGTGCGAGGTCGGCCGCGAGGTTTCCGCGATCCCGCCCTGGTCGATCGCGATGTCCACCAGCACCGAGCCGCGACGCATGCGCTGCAGGAGCGCACGGGAAATCAGTTTCGGCGCGAGCTTCCCCGGCACCAGGAGCGCGCCGATCACCAGGTCCGCCTGTGCCGCGTGCTCGGCTATCGCAAGCGGCTCCGAATAGCAGGTCTTTACCCTGCCGCAATGCACTTCATCCAGCGCGGCCAGACGATCCGTGTCGACATCCAGCACGGTCACGTCCGCGCCCACACCCGCCGCCATCTGCGCCGCATGACTGCCGGATGCGCCGCCACCGATGACCACGATTTTCGCGGGCGGCACGCCGGCTACCCCGCCGAGCAGCACACCGCTGCCGCCGTTCGCCATCTGCAACGCCCACGCCCCGGCCTGAATCGACAGCCTGCCGGCGATCCGCGACATCGGCGCCAGCAGCGGCAGACGCCCCTGCCGGTCGGTCACGGTCTCGTAGGCAATGCCGCTGACACCGGCTGCCAGCATGACATCGAGCAGCTCCGGGTCCGGCGCGAGATGCAGGTAGGCAAACAGGATCTGGCCGCGGCGCACCAGCTTGTATTCCGCCGGTTGCAGTTCCTTTACCTTGACCACCATGTCCGCTTCGTACGCCACTGCCGCATGCGCGGCGATCCGCGCGCCGGCAGACTCGTAGTCGCTGTCGGCAAACCCGACGCGGAGGCCGGCGGCCTTCTCGACCACGATCTCGTGCCCGCGCGACTTCAGCGCATGCACGCCCGCCGGCGTCAGTCCGACGCGATACTCGTGGTCCTTGATCTCCTTCGGTACGCCGACAAGCATCTGACCTCCGTTTCCAGCAACTCTATCCGCCGTCCGACGGACGTGCAAACGTCTAAACCTTGTTCACCACGGAGCGGTGCACGGACACGTTACCGACGAACGTCGGCCGATTGCGGGCAGTGCGCCGGAGTGCCGCCTCCCGCCCCGAATGGCTTCGCCAACGCCGTGTCGGCAGCACCGGAAGAAAACCGAAGACAGATCTCACCGCAAAGGCGCAAAGGACGCAAAGGCAGATCAAGAATTCTTCGTGTCTTCGTGCCTTTGACTTCGGCTCATGTTGATCAGGCTTCGCCAGCTAAACGTGACCCTCCGCCGCAACAGGCGACAACGTCGCGTGTTGTGTGGTCCGCCTTTCAGGTTTTCCTCCGTGTCTTCCGTTGTAAAGCGGCATTGCCTTATCCATGCATTATCGGATCGGCTACGCGGCTGCAGCCCTTCGGCGCAGGCGGTACAGCAGCCTGGCGCCCAGCAGGCAGGCGAGGATGGTGGCAAACACCAGCGGCTCACGCACATCTTTTTTCACCAGCCAGAGGAAGTGCAGCACGGCGAGGATGGCGATCAGGTAGACGAGTCTGTGCAGCATCTGCCAGCGCGCGGCGCCGAGCCTGCGCACCATCGCGTTGGTGGAGGTCGCCGCCAGCGGAATCAGCAGCACAAAGGCGGTAAAGCCGACGGTGATGTACGGGCGCTTGATGACATCCTTGATGATCTCCTCGACATGGAAAAACTGGTCGAGAACGATGTAAGTCAGGAAATGCAGGCATGCATAGAAGAAGGCGAACAGCCCCAGCATGCGCCGCAGCCGCAGCAACCAGTGCAGGCCGGACAACTGGCGAAGCGGCGTCACCGCCAGCACGATCATCAGAAACGTCAGCGTCCACCAGCCCGTATGGTGGGTGATGTCCTCGATCGGGTTGGCCGATAGCTCCCCCGCCAGCGCGCGCCAAATCACCAGCGCCAGTGGAATAAGGCATACGACGAACACCGCCGCCTTGATCCGTGCAATGTGCTCGTTCTTCGGCTGGTTCACCTGGCTGGAAACCGAAGCGCGTACGAAACCCAAAAAGAGAAGCTCAACGCAAAGGCCGCAAAGATGCGCAAAGGCCGCAAAGAAAAGAGAGCGGGATATCTTTGTGTGGCTTCGTGTCTTCGTGCCTTAGTGGTTCGCTTTTGAGGTTTCTCATGCGTCTCGACCCATCTCAGAAGTTCTTCTTCAGGTCCATGCCGGCGTAGAGGCTGGCGACCTGCTCCCCGTAGCCGTTGAACATCAGGGTGTCGCGCTTGAGGAACTCGCCGATGCGCCGTTCGCGCGCCTGGCTCCAGCGCGGATGGTCGACCTTCGGATTCACATTCGAATAGAAGCCGTATTCTCGCGGGCCCGCGAGCATCCAGGAAGTCTTTGGCTGCTCCTCCACGAAGCGGATACGCACCAGTGACTTGCCGCTCTTGAAGCCGTACTTCCACGGCACGACGATGCGCACCGGCGCGCCGTTCTGGTTCGGCAATACTTCGCCGTAAAGGCCCATGGTCAGCAGCGTGAGCGGATGCATGGCCTCGTCCATGCGCAGGCCCTCGATGTACGGCCAGTCGAGCACCGGCACGCGCTGCCCCGGCATCTGCTCGGGATCGTGCAGGGTAATGAACTCCACGTATTTGGCGTTACCGGTGGGTTCGACACGCTTTGCGATCTCCGAGAAAGGAAATCCCACCCACGGAATGACCATCGACCACGCCTCGACGCAGCGCAAGCGATAGACGCGCTCTTCCAGCGGTGCAAGCTTGAGCAGGTCTTCGATGTCGAAGCTGCGCGGCTTGTTCACCGCGCCGTCGACCTGCACCGTCCAGGGACGCGTGCGCAGCGTGTGGGCCCGTTCCTTCGGGTCTTTCTTGCCCGTACCGAACTCGTAGAAATTGATGTAGCTGGTAACCGCCTCATAATCGGTGCGCTTCTCGCCGGTGGAAAACGGGCTTTTCGCCAGCGGCGCGAGCCTGGCGCCGCCGCGCGCCTGCTCCGCCGCGGACAGCAGGCTGCGCATGCCGAGGCCGGACGCGGCGCCGAGCACCACTGCGGACTTGATGAATTCCCGCCGCCGTGAATAAACGTCCCGAGTCGTGATCTCCGAAGGCGCGATATCGGATGGTTTTCTGATCAGCATGAATACTCCTTGACTATGGCTCGTCGTGGTCAGCCCGCGTCCTTGAACCTTACACCGTCTGTACGCAGCCTGCCGCGGCCTGGATGCACATGGCCCGAATGCCCGGCGGTCGGCGCGACGAAGCGCGTGATCCGTTCAAGGATGTCCAGATCCCCGGCCAGCAAGGGCGAGAAGGCGGCGATCGTGCGCGCGTGGCCGACACCGTCGTACACGATCTCGGTCACCGCCACCCGGTTGTCCCGCAGGCGGGCCGCCAGACGCCCGGTGTTCTGCGGAACGACTGTCGTATCCGCCGACCCGGTGATCAACAGGGCGGGCGGCGCATCTGCTGTGACAAACTCGACCGGCTGCGTGGAATCGGGCGCCGGGTCGCCGAAGATGCGTTTCAGCGTGCGGCTTTGCAGCGGACGGAAATCGTAGGGCCCTGACAAGCCGATGAAGCCCGCGATTCGGTTTGCGTCGGCGCCCGCCCGTTGCAGATAACTGCGGTCGAGTGCCAGCATGCCTGCCAGATGTGCGCCCGCGGAATGGCCCATCAAGAACACGGGACGCACCTGGCGTGCTTCTCCCAAGAGATTCTGTTGCGCCCATTTAACCGCCAGCGCGCCGTCCTCGACAAACCCCGGGAACACGACTTCCGGATAAACGCGATAATCCGGAACCACCGCGATCACCCCGCGCGTTGCCAGCGCCCGGCCCACATAGCTATAGTCGGAACGATCACCACGTTGCCACGCCCCGCCATAGAAGAACACGATGACCGGCGTGGGATCCGCCAGCGGCGCCGAGGGCAGAAAAACGTCCAGCCTGTGCCTGGCATCCGTTCCGTAGGCGATGTCAAGACGTTCGATCACGCCATCACGCGGCGCGACGGCGTTGACGACCGCAAACGGCGAACACCCTCCGAACAGAATCGGGGCGATGCCGGCAAGCAGCAAGTTTTGCAGTGTGCGCACCGCGCTTCGACCGCAAGTATCAGCGCAAGTGCCCGGGATGGTAAGGCGACGCGCGGCAGTTACCGGCGCCCCTGTGAGGCGATCAGAGCAGGAAGATAGTCGCCAACCCCAAGAAAATAAAAAACCCCATGCTGTCCGTGGTGAACGTGAGCAGCACGCTGGAGCCGATCGCAGGATCACGGCCGAGTTTCTCCAGAGTGAGCGGTACCAGGATGCCCACCAGCGCCGCCACCATCAGGTTCAGCAGCATCGCGCTGGTCATCACCACGCCCAGAGAAATGCTGCCGTAAAGCACCCACGCAAACACGCCGGCGACCGTGCCCCACAATATGCCATTGACCACGCTGATGCCGAGCTCTTTGGCCACCAGCCAACGAGAATTGCCCGGCGCGACATGGCCGAAGGCAAGCGAGCGGACCATGAGCGCGACGGTCTGGTTGCCCGAGTTGCCTGCGATTGCAGCCACGATCGGCATCAGCGTGGCAAGCGCCACCAGTTTCTCGATCGAATCCTCGAACAGGCCGATCACCCGCGATGCGAAGAAGGCCGTGCAAAGGTTCACGGCCAGCCACATCCAGCGGTTCCTGGCACTTTTCCATACGGACGAGAACAGGTCCTCCTCGCGCAGACCGACCTTGCCGAGCTGTTCGCTGTCGGATTCCTCCCGCATGAAATCGACGATGGCCGCGATCGTCAGCCGCCCGACCAGGCGTTCCTGCGAATCGACCACCGGCGCCGATACCAGGTCGTAGCGTTCGAACGCGCTCGCCGCGGCATGCGCGCGGTCTTCCGGCCGGAAACTGATCACGTCGGTGTTCATGACTTCCGACACCAGCCGCTCCGGCTCGGTAATGATCAGCCGGTTGATCGGCAGCACGCCCTTCAGCGTTTCCTGCCGGTCGACGACGAACAGCTTATCCGTGTTGTCGGGCAGCTCCTCCATCCGCCGCAGGTAACGCAGAACGACTTCGACGGTGACGTCCTCGCGCACCGTCACCATCTCGAAATCCATCAGCGCGCCGACCGCGTCCTCTGGGTAGGACAGCGCCTCGCGCAGCTGCTGCCGCTCCTCCACCGACAGCGCCTGGAAAACGTCGGCGATGATGTTGCGCGGCAGATCCGGCGCGAGATCCGCGATTTCGTCAGCGTCCAGCTGCTCGGTCGCGGCCAGCAGTTCCTCCGGATCCATGTCCGCGATCAGCGTCTCGCGCACGGCATCGGAAACTTCGAGCAGGATCTCGCCGTCGTGCTCGGCCCTGACCAGGTTCCATACGGTCAGGCGCTCGTTCAGCGGCAGCAGTTCGAGGATCGCAGCGATATCCGCCGGGTGCAGCTTCTCCAGCTTCTTCTGCAGCTCGGCCAGATTCTGCTTTTGCACCAGCGACTCGACCAGGTCGTGGCGCGGCATGTCCTGCTTCTGCACCAGCTCTTCGACGAGCTTGTGCTTGTGCAGAAGCGCGCGGATCTGCCTCAGGCTTTCCTGGACACTTTCCAGTCGCGGTCTGGTCTCGGCCTCGGCCATGTCGATGTTCTGCAGAATCTGCGTTGAGAAGTTCGGCGAATTGTAGAAGCTTTGTTTTACACCGGTCCAACCTGCGCAAAAAAAACGCGGCCCCTCCGGGCCGCGCGGACTGTTTGCTGGACGCGCTGCTCGGTTACTGCTTCGGCGGGATGCGCGTTGCCTGCCAGGACACGAACTCGAGCTTGCCCCCGCGCTTGACCCACGCCTCGGTGAAACGCAGGTCCACGGTCAGCTCCTGCCCCTTCACGGTGACGTCGAAGCTGGCGGTGCCGGTCATCAGCCCCAGGCAGTCGAAGATGCGCACCTTCGAGTCCAGCATGCGCATCTTGCGGTACTTGACGTCGCCGGAGCGCATCGAAGCGATGTAGGTTCGCTTGTCGTCCACCGCCGAACTGGAATGAATGTAGACCAGGTCCGCGCCGATCAATCGGCTCAGGGCGGCAAAGTCATCGTCCATCTGGGCCTGGTAGCGCTGCATTTCCGCCGCCATGACTTCGTGCTCGGTCAGGCGATCGCAATCCGCCGCGAGTGCGGGAAGCGTACACAGAACGCCGAAGGCCGCGGCGATCAGGGCAGTTGCTTTGATTCTTTTCATGTCATCTTCTCCCTGTTGAAGTTACCGTGCGCGATGCCGGCCGGCGACCCGCACCGCCGACCTGCCCCTACTGCGGGGTCAGCACCGCCATTGCTTTCTGGCTGCAGCGTACACGGTTGTCGGCCATGCGGGCTTCGAAAATGTGCAGCTTGCCGTCGCGCCATGCATAGCCGTAACGGCCCTTGCCGTCGGTGGCTTCCATATCTTCGACCGTGAAGTACTCGCAGTTTGCGGTCGGGTCGTTCAGCGAAAGCTCGTACAGATAGCTCCGGTCCGGCCACTGGCTTTCGCCGACATCGCTGAATGTCCATCGCTTGCCATTCGCATCGGTATAGCTGCCGGCAATCACCAGGTCGTTGATGGTCCTGGCGAGCTCGGTGCCCAGATAGGCGTATTCGGCCCATCGACCTTTCATGAACTGCATCTCGGCGATGCTCAGGCGGTCGAAACCACCACCCGTCTTGCGTTGCCCGCGGAAGTGCACGTAGGTGACCTCGTCGCTGGAAACCGGCCGGTCACCGGGCCCGAGCACCATACGATAGGCGCCGGGTTTCGCATCCGGCTGGACATCCAGAAGCGCCGTCACCGTGGCCTTGTCAAAGTTGGTAATTACAACTGGATACGCGCGCCCGTGCCGCCTGATGCCAATTACCACGGGCTCCGCGCTCTTGGCTGCCCGGTGGGGCATCCTGGTTTCGGTCAGCGCCTTGAGATAGGCCTCGTTTATCCAGATGCCTTCGAGATCGCGCGGATAGACGCGCGGCGCCGTTTGTGCGAATACCGGCAACGCCAGGGCCAAGGCGACGATCGCGGAACATAAAACTGGGATTCTTTTCATGGGTTACCTGCTGTTGAAGCTGAACATGTGGTGACGCAACCCGCTCAGACCGCAATCTGCGGCCGCCGTTTCCAGTGGCCGGTCGCGGATTCGAACGCGTGCGCAAGCTGCAATACGCTGAAGTCTTCCCGGTACCGGCCGACGATCTGCAGCCCGACCGGCAAGCCGGCCGCGGAGAAACCGCAGGGTACCGAGATCGCCGGCAGCCCCGTCACGGTGATCCAGTAACAGGACTTCATCCAGTCGATATAGGTCTGCAGCTTGACGCCGTCGATCTCGGTCACGTAGGGACTGTTGATGTCGAATGGCAGCACCTGCGTCACCGGCGCCACCAGGAAATCATAATTTTCCATGAACTCGCGCACGCGGTGAAACAGCTGCGTGCGCTTGCGTTCTGCCGCCCCGACCTGCGGGCCGGTCAGCCTTGCGCCTTCCTCGATATTCCAGATCACGGTGTCCTTCATGAGCTGGCGCTTGCTCTTCAGCAGCTCTCCGTAGGACAGCTCGAAATTCCACGCGCGCATGACCTGGAAAATCTCGTCCGCATCGCGAAAGTCGGGTGTGGCCTCGTCAACCACGCAGCCCAGTTCCTCCAGCAGCCGGCGCTGCGGCTCGATCGCACCCAGCACGGCCGGCTCGACCGGCAGGCCGCCGAGCGTCGGGCTCCACGCCACGCGCACGCCCTTGAAGTCGCGCTTGAGCGGCCTGGCGAAGCGGCTGCCCGGTTCCTCCAGCGACAACGGCGCGCGCGAATCCGGTCCGGCGATCGCGGACAGCATCAACGCAACATCCGCCACCGTGCGCGCCATCGGTCCGACCACGCTTAGCGGAAACCATGCGGCGTATCCCGGCCAGTTTGGAACACGTCCGGTGGAGGGCCGCAGCCCCACCACGTTGCAGAAGCCCGCCGGGTTGCGCAGGCTGCCGCCGAGATCGGAGCCGTCCGCGATCGGGATCATCCCGCAGGCGAGCGCCACGGCTGCGCCGCCGCTGCTGCCGCCGCAGGTTTTGCTTGTGTCGTAGGGATTGCGGGTCGCGCCGAATACCGCGTTGAAGGTCTGCGAGCCGGCGCCGAACTCGGGGGTATTGGTCTTGCCGATGGTTACCGCGCCGGCATGCTGCAAGCGCTCGACGATGATCGCATTCGAGTCCGGCACGAAGTCCCTGAAGATCGGCGAACCGAAGGTGGTGCGAATGCCCCGGGTCAGCGCCAGATCCTTGTGCGCTACCGGCAGGCCGGCAAGCGGGCCCGGATCCTCACCGCGCGCCAAACGCCGGTCGACTTCGCGTGCGCCCTGCAGCGCGCGGTCCGGCAGCAGGGTCACGATTGCGTTCACTTCACGGTTGACGCGATCGATCTGCTGCAGATGCGCCTGCATCACCTCGAGCGCGGAAACCTTGCGGGAACGGATGAGAGAAACCAGCCTCTTCGCCGGCAGAAAACAGAGGTCTTTTGCGTGCATGGCCCGGCATGGTAACCGAGATCACCCCTGCCGGAGTCCGGTCGGTGTCGCACAACGACGGTCGGCTAAGACGGCAAAGGGGATTCACCACGAAGGCACAAAGGCACAAAGGCACGAAGAAACACAACGACGAGTCTCCTGGAGGTTTCCTTTGTGCCTTTGTGCCTTTGTCCCTTTGTCCCTTTGTGCCTTTGTGTCGATGCGACCGGGCAGACTTTAGCGAAGCCGCGAAAGTCTCGCTAGCGCGGCGCCATGATGGCTTCGCGGATGGCGGCGAGTGGGGCCTCGTCGTCGTAGGTGACACGATCGCCGACCACCTGTACGCCGAGTTGGTCGAACATGGCTGCGGTGTCCGGGAATTCGGGACGGTCGAGCGTTTCGCGCGCGACGTCGCTGAACACCGTGGTGCCGGTGGCACGGTCCAGCACGGCGATCAGTTCGTCCGCCGACCAGCGGCGGGAGTCGTCATCGCAGCAGCGCGACAGTTCCGCCAGTGCGTCGTCCAGCGAGCCCGCGCCGGTCTCGCGCAACCGCAGGTCCGCCGCCAGGAATGTCGCCGCGCCGCCCCAGTAAACCCGCACGTAAGTGCCTGCCCGGCCCAGCCGCTCGGTCGCCGCCACGATGCTCAATCCCGGCGCCGTGCGCGAGCCGCGCTCGAATCCGGCATGCAGCCGGCGCCAGGCTTCGTCCACGTCGATCGTCCCCGCCCGTGCCATCAGGATGTTCTGCAGGTATGTCGTCAGCCCTTCGTAGAACCACACGTCGCCCGCCTCGAGGTAGGGCAGGAACAGGTGAGTCATTTCATGTGTCGCGGTCCAGTCGCGTTCGAAGTCCGCCTGGTCGCGCGTGGTATTGATGAAGAAATGCACCGCCGGTCCACCGCCGCGTCCGACATAGGCCCAGGGCACCGGCGCGCGTCCGCGCGGCGTCGGCGCAACCACCACCTGCAGCCTCGGCACCGGAAACGCGCCGAAGCCGGTGGCGACGCCGAATGCGGCACCGGTGATCCAGCGCTGGATGAAAGCACGCTGCTCCGGCGGAGGACCATCGAGGATGACCAGGTCGATCCACGCGGTCCCGACACGAATCCGGATCGGCTCGAAGCCGCCGAAGGCGACCACACCCGGCCACGTCGCAGGCGACTCGCCCACACGAAAGGTCGGAACCTGCCGGCCGTGCACCGGTTGCCAGGGCGCGGAAACCGCCATCCCTTCGGGCAGCTCGAAGCGGATCTCGAGATCCTCCCCGGACGCGAAGGTTTCGGGTCGCCACAGCCAGTCGGCGAATGATGTCAGCAGGTCTCTGCCGATGCGGCGGGTCTCGGGCCCGCCGGTCTGCGCGCCGACGCGCGCGGGTTTCAGCCGTACCGTATAGTCGATGCAGGCATCGGGCGGCAAAGATGGAAGCAGCGCGGCGCGGCGCTCGACCGCGATCGCGGCAGACGGCAGACCCCGTACTTCCATGACTTCCAGGTAGAGAAAAGCGGCTTCCGATCCGGCAACCAGTTTCCCGGGCGCGGGTCCGTCGAAGCAGGCGGACAGGGCCAGCCGTTCGAGTGAATCGTCGACCCTGACCAGATAACGATGCAGCGGTGCCGCGGTCGCGGCGGATGCAAGAGCGAACAGCACGATGCCGGCGATCAGCCGATCGCGTGCGGTCATTCGCCCTGAATGCCGATACCGCGCGCGGCAATGGCCGCGGCCAGCGGGATCAGCACGAAAAGTACCGCCTCGGCCACGACATAGCGGCGCACGTGCACCACATCATCCGGATGCGGGGCGTTGCCCTCGCCCGCCAGTTCGCGTCTCCAGTCCAGCAGATGGCGGGTCGGCGGAACCGCAATCAAACCGATCGCCACGAACAGCGCGACCTTGATCCAGAAGTTCGGATTGCGCAGATAGAAACCGGGGGATTCAGCCCAGACCACGCCGAGTATGCCGGTGATCAGCGCGACCGCGCCTGCCGCCACGAGCGCGATATGGAGATTTGCCAGACGACGGACGGCATACATGTCCACCGCGGAAAAAAATACCGACAACTCGGCGAACAGCAGCGCACCAACGGCAATCACCGAAAGCATGTGCACATAGGAATTAAGGAGCTCGGCGAGCATGCGTTACCCCGCCGTGTTAACGCGCATGATCGCGTCGCGCACGTCGCGAAAAGGCGCCGCGCGCATCAGCTCGACGCTGCGGCCGGCCGGTTGCAGACCCAGCTCCCGGTAGAGTCCGGCAAGGTCCGGAAACTCCCGCATGGATGAATGTTGCCGGTACAGATTGACGAACACGCCGGTGCCGGTGATCTCGTCCAGTTTTTCCATAAGCTCGCGTGCGCTCCATACCCGATCCGGTTGCATGCAGCAATTGTGAAGTGCGGCCAGGGCGGTGTCCATCGACTGCTCCCCGCCGGTTGCGATGCGCAAGCGGACGTCGGCAAGCAGCGCGATCGCGGTGCCATGCCAATAGACCCGCATGTAATTGCCGCCACGGTGCATGCTCTCGGTGGCCTGGGCCAGCGTCATCCCCGGCGCGTTATCGCGCCCGCGCAAGAACCCGGCGTGCATCGACGACCATGCCGCTTCCGGCGACAGCCTGCCTGCACGCGCGCGCAGCACGTTCTGGTAATAGGTCGCAAGGCCTTCGGACAGCCATGCGTCGTCGTGATGCACGAACGGCAGGAGCAGATGCGCGAGCTCGTGGGTCGCGGTCCAGTCGGCGAAAAACTCCTCGATCGGGCGGCGCTGGTTGACGAAGAAATGCACCGCAGGGCTGCCCCCACGGATCACATAGGCCCATGGGGTCGGCTCCCTGCCGTGTGCGTTCGGCGCAATGAGGATCTGGGCGTGCGGCACGGGAAACGCGCCATGCAGTCCCGCCACCATGCCTGCCGCGTCGGCGATCCACCCTTGCATCCGATCCGGATCCGCCGGCGGCGATCCATCCAGTACCGCAAGCCGCAAACGCGCCCCGCCCACGTCGATCTGTCGCTGTTCGAATCTCCCGAAGGCGACGACTGCCGGCCAGTCGATCGGTGTGTGCCCAAGCCGGAACGTCGGCAGCCCGCTGCCCGATACCGGCCGCCAGGGTGCGGATACCGATATGCCATCGGGCAGCTCGAACGCAAGCTCCACGTCTTCTCCCGGCAAAAGCTGCTCCGGGCGCCACAGCCAGATTCCGGCGTCCGCGGTGAGATCCCTGCCGATGCGCCGGATCTTCCTTCCGGAACGGTCATGCCGCATCACCGGCCGGGAAACATCCACCCGGTAGATCACACAGCCATTGTCAGGCAGGGATCGCAGCTTCAAAGCGCCGCTGGGAACCAGTCGCTCGCGGCTGCCTTCGATGCGGGCGTCAATGAAGGCCGTTACCGCGTCCAGCGACCCTGCAGCAATCGCCTCCGGCGGCCTGCCGGAAAAACACGCGCGCACCGAAATCTCCGTCAGCGCCGGATCGATCGCAACCGTGTATCGATGCACCCGCTCCGCATCGGCAATCGCCGCTCCGCCATGCAGCAGCGCAACCGCGAACAGTACGCGCGCGGTTGCCGGAAGCGCGCGCCTGGTGCCTGGATATTCTGCGGATTGCATGGATAGTCTGGAGACCTGCCGGTGGCTACCTCAGCTTGGTCGCAATGACCGGCAAGGAGTTCCGCCATTCAGTGGCCAGGATACAAAACCTCTCAACGCGGAGGACACAGAGAGCGCGGAGGAAAACAAAAACGAGTGACATCCCCACTATTGCAACACCCCTCACGTCGGCCTGTTCAAAACATCTTCGTGACTTCGTGCCTTTGCTTTCGGCTCACGTTGATCAGGCTGTGCCTGCTAAACGTGACCCTTCACCGCAACAAGCCGCAGGGCGGCGTGTTGTGTGTTTCGCTTCTAACGATTTACTCCGGTGCCGCCGACACGGCGCTGGCGAAGCCATCCGAGGCGGGAGGCGGCACTCCGGCGCACTCCCCGCAATCGGCCGACTTCGTCGGTAACGTGTCCGTGCGCCGCTCTGCGTCCTCCGCATTTAGCGCTTGCCCCTCAGCTTAAGCCGGAAACTTCGCGACTGCTACCAGCTACGCGGCCAGCGCCGCGACTTCGTAAGAGAGGTTCGGCGCGAGCCACTTCTCGACTTCCTCCACCGGCACACCCTTTCGTCGGGCGTAGTCCTCGATCTGATCGCGGTCGATCTTGGCCACCGCGAAGTATTTCGATTCCGGGTGGGAAAAATAGAAACCCGAGACTGCCGCCGCCGGCAGCATGGCGTAAGACTCGGTGAGCCTGATGTGCGCATTGTTCCGCGCGTCGAGCAGATCGAACAGCAGAGCCTTCTCGGTGTGGTCGGGACACGCAGGATACCCGGGCGCGGGACGGATGCCGCGGTAGTTCTCGGCGATGATCTCCTCCACGCTCAGTTTCTCCTCCGGCGCATAGGCCCAGTACTCGCGCCTGACACGCAGATGCAGCAGTTCCGCAAAGCCTTCCGCCAATCGGTCCGCCAGTGCCTTGAGCATGATGGCGTTGTAGTCGTCGTGGCATGCCTCGTACTCGGCCACGCGCTCGTCTATGCCGATACCGGCCGTCACCGCGAAGGCACCCAGGTAGTCGCGAACGCCGCTGTCCCTCGGCGCCACCAGGTCGGCCAGGCACTGGTTCGGTTTGTCCAGCGGTTTCACCATCTGCTGGCGCAGGAAATGGAAGGTCGTCGCGGCCTTTGCCCGGGACTCGTCCGCATAGATTTCGACGTCGTCGCCAGCGCTGTTCGCCGGGAACAGACCGAATACCGCGTTCGCAGTCAGCCATTTCTCCTCGATGATGCGCGCGAGCATGGCACGTGCATCATCGAACAGGTTGCGCGCGGCTTCGCCGACCACTTCGTCCTGCAGGATCTTCGGGTAGCGCCCGGCCAGCTCCCAGGTCTGGAAGAACGGCGTCCAGTCGATGATCTTTGCGATCTCGCCGAGCGGGTAGTCGCGCAAGACCTGCACGCCCGGCGACTTCGGCACCGGCGGCACAAAGGCCTTCCAGTCGGTCTTGAGTCCGTGCCGGCGCGCTTCGGCGATCGGGTAATGCGGCCCCTGTCCCTTCTTGCCCTTGTGCTGCAAGCGAGTCTTCTCGGCTTCCTCCTTGATCTTGCGTACGTAGTCGCCCCGGATCTCCCTTGAGATCAGGCTGGTGCATACGCCGACCGAGCGCGACGCGTCGGGAACCCACATGGTCGGCCCGGAATAGTTCGGTTCGATCTTCACCGCGGTATGCACGCGCGATGTGGTTGCGCCGCCAATCAGCAGCGGCACCGTGAAGCCCTGGCGCTGCATTTCCCTCGCCACGTGCGCCATTTCCTCGAGCGACGGTGTGATCAGGCCGGACAGCCCGATGATGTCGGCGTTCTCTTCGCGCGCGGTGCTGAGAATTTTCTCGGCCGGCACCATGACACCGAGATTGACTACATCGAAGTTGTTGCACTGGAGCACCACCGACACGATGTTCTTGCCGATGTCGTGCACGTCGCCTTTCACCGTGGCGATCACGATCTTGCCCTTGCTCTGCCCGGCCGTGCCGGATTTGAGTTTATCTTCCTCGATGAACGGCACCAGGTGGGCCACCGCCTCTTTCATCACGCGCGCGGATTTCACCACCTGCGGCAGGAACATTTTGCCGGCGCCGAACAGGTCTCCGACCACGTTCATGCCTTCCATCAGCGGGCCCTCGATCACCTGGATCGGGTGCTCGAACTGCCGGCGCGCTTCCTCGGTGTCCTCGATGATGTAGGTGTTGATGCCGCGCACCAGCGCATGTGTCAGGCGCTCGCCGACCGATCCCGCGCGCCAGGCCAGATCCTCGACCGAGACCCGGGTCTCGCCCTTGTAGTTCTCCGCGAACGTGACCAGCCGTTCCGTCGCGTCCGGCCGGCGATTGAAGATGACGTCCTCGACCAATGCGAGCAGGTCCTTGGGGATTTCCTCGTAGACACCGAGCTGCCCAGCATTGACGATCCCCATGGTCATGCCCGCCTGTATCGCGTGGTACAGAAACGCGGTGTGGATCGCTTCGCGCACCGGGTCGTTGCCGCGGAACGAGAACGAGATGTTCGACACGCCGCCGCTGATCTTGGCGTGGGGCAAGGCCTTGCGGATGGCGCGCGTCGCCTCGATGTAATCGATCGCATAGGCGTTGTGCTCTTCGATACCGGTGGCGATGGCGAAGATGTTCGGGTCGAAGATGATGTCCTCCGCCGGGAATCCGACCTCTTTCACCAGCAGGTGATAGGCACGGGTGCAGATCTCGATGCGCCGCTGCAAAGTGTCGGCCTGGCCTTTCTCGTCGAAGGCCATGACCACGGCGGCCGCGCCGTACCGGCGTACCAGCCTGGCCTGACGCAGGAACTCGGCCTCACCTTCCTTCATGCTGATCGAGTTGACCACAGCCTTGCCCTGCACGCACTTCAGGCCCGCTTCGATCACTTCCCATTTCGAGGAGTCGATCATCAGCGGGACGCGCGAGATGTCCGGTTCGGCGGCGACCAGGTTCAGGAACTTCACCATGGCCGCCTTCGAATCGAGCATTGCCTCGTCCATGTTGATGTCGATCATCTGCGCGCCGTTCTCGACCTGCTGGCGCGCGACCGAGAGCGCCTGCGCGTAGTCGCCGGCCAGGATCAGACGCGCGAACGCTTTCGATCCGGTAACGTTAGTGCGCTCGCCGACATTGACGAACAGGGAATCCTCGCCGATGTTGAGCGGCTCCAGCCCCGACAGTCGCAGCTTCTTTTCGACCTTCGGCACCTGGCGCGGGGCCACGGCGGCCAGGCCTTCGGCAATGGCGCGAATATGCGCCGGCGTAGTGCCGCAGCAGCCGCCGGCGATGTTGAGGAAACCGGACCGGGCGAACTCCCGCAGGATCGACGCGGTGTATTCCGGCGTCTCGTCGTATTCGCCGAATGCGTTCGGCAGCCCGGCGTTGGGATGCAGGCTGGTATGAACGTCGGCCACCTGCGATAGCTCTTCGATGTGCGGGCGCAGATCTTTTGCGCCGAGCGCACAGTTGAGGCCGACCGAAAACGGGCGCGCATGAGAGATCGAGTGCCAGAACGCCTCGACCGTCTGCCCGGACAGCGTGCGCCCGCTGGCGTCGGTGATGGTGCCGGAAACCATCACCGGCAGATACAGGCCGTGCTTTTCGAAGAACGTGTCGATCGCGAACAGCGCCGCCTTGCAGTTCAGCGTGTCGAACACCGTCTCGACCATCAGGATGTCGACGCCCCCGTCGATGAGGCCGCGCACGCATTCCGTGTAACAGGCAACAAGCTCATCGAACGAGATGTTGCGGAAGCCCGGATCGTTTACCTCCGGCGACAGCGACGCGGTGCGATTGGTCGGCCCGAGCACGCCGGCGACGAAGCGCGGTCTGCCCGCGGTGCGCTTGCTCCAGGCGTCCGCCGCAGCGCGCGCCAGGCTCGCGCCGGCGCTGTTGAGTTCATAGACCAGGTGCGTCAGGCCATAGTCGGCCATCGACACCGAGTTGGAATTGAAAGTATTGGTCTCGATGATGTCCGCGCCCGCATCCAGGTAGGCCTCATGGATGCCGCCGATAATTTTCGGCTGAGTGAGCGTCAGCACATCGTTGTTGCCCGTCTGATCGCAGTGGTGCGCGTGGAAACGGTCGCCATGGTAATGATCGTGGGCGAGGCCCTGCCCCTGGATCATGGTGCCCATGGCGCCGTCCAGGATCAGAATCCGTTCGGCCAGGCTTTCGAAGAGAATGCGGCTACGGTTGGATGGCATCGATTCGGCAGTCCGGAAACAAAAAAACCCGGCCGGTTAAAGCGCGGCTGGGTTCTCTCGAATCCGACGCTTTAGCGGCATTTTTTACGCGCCCGCAAGCTGTGGCTCAAATCGGCGCAAGTGCTCGAACGGTAATGGGTTTCGCGTGCGCTGTCAACGCACTCCCGCTGCCGCCGCAACACTTCGTCGCGGCGCTTGATTTCCTCTCCGTCGTCCGGCTGGAGAGGATTCGTGTGGCTACATATTGCGTTGCCCGCGATGCCGGTCGAACTGCGACCGGCTCCCCGGTCTTGCGCGTGTGTGCTTGTGTATTCGAACTGCGGCACACAACCGGCGCCTCGCGTAAACCTGGACGCGTACAGCCCGCGACATCGTTACGCAATCGCGTTTCCGCAGCGGGAACGTCGCAATCATCCTTCTTCCTTCCGATGCGGCAAGCAGGGCATGTGATTTGCAGTCCATTTTCGGATCTGTTTCCCGTTATCGAGATCGCGATTCGCGCAGAATTCGTTGGAACTTTCGCGTAATCGTGTTTTCCGTCCATGTACATGGCGGTGATCCTCACTGCCGGAGTACGGGTTCTTCGTTACTGCGAAAACCTTGTGCTGTTGTGAAACGGGTGCGTTCGGTTTCACGAGAACGGAATGCGTCCCGCAAAGAAATGGAGGTTTTGATGACGCGCAAAAAACTCACGCTGATGACTGTAATCACGGCCGCGGCGCTGGGGGCAAGCCCGATCGCCCATGCAGGGGTAACTGTGCCAGCAATTGACGATCAGGCAGCGCAGGCCGCGGCGCGCGCGGATGTTTCGATGCAGAAAGCGATCGCTAGCGCCGAGAAATACGTTTCCGGTTACTCGGTCGGCGCGACGCTGGCACAGAACGCGGATTCCCTGTCATACATGATCGAAGTGGTCAACGAGTACGGTTCGGTTCAGCTGGTACAGGTCGATGCCGACAGCGGTAAGGTCGAAGGCGTGTGGCCCAAGGCTGAATACGGGCCCGGGCCGATGACGAAGTATTGAGCTTCGATCGCCGCGGTCGTTGACCGATGTGAGCAGACGCCCGGCGGGCTGCGGCCCGCCGGGCGTTTTTTGTGCGGGCAGAGACTGTCTCCATGGCCGGCAACCGCTTTCTGGCGCATTTTGCGTCGAACGCGGCAGATCGAATCTCAGGCTCTCTCCAGTCGCCGGTATTGAATCGCCTCGGCCACGTGCGCGGCGGCAATGCGATCGGCTCCCGCAAGATCGGCGATGGTGCGCGCCACCTTGAGCACGCGATGGTAGGCGCGTGCGGACAGCCCGAGCCGGGCCAGCGCCTGGCGTGCGAGCTTCTCGGCGTCCGCCTCCGGCGCACAGAACGATTCCATGTCGCGTACGCCAAGCTGCGCGTTCGGCCTGCCCTGGCGTTTCTGCTGTCGCTCACGCGCCATGCGCACGCGTTCGCGAATCGACGCGCTCGCTTCGCCGATCTGTTTTGAGACGAGGTCCGAGTCCGGGACCGAAGGCACTTCGATCTGCAGATCGATGCGGTCCATCAGCGGGCCCGAGATGCGCCGGCGGTAGCGCGCCACCTGGTCGGGCGAGCAGTGGCAGCGTCCGCTGTAATGGCCGAGGTAGCCGCATGGGCACGGGTTCATGGCGGCGACAAGCTGGAAGCGGGCGGGAAACTCTGCCTGTCGCGCCGCGCGCGAGACCACGATCCGCCCCGACTCGAGTGGTTCGCGCAGCACTTCGAGCACGCTGCGATCGAATTCCGGCAGCTCGTCGAGGAACAGCACGCCATGCATCGCCATCGAGATTTCGCCCGGCCGCGGCTGGCTGCCGCCGCCGACCAGCGCCACCGCCGACGCGGTGTGATGCGGGGCGCGATACGGGCGGCGCTTCCAGTTGCGCACGTCGAATCCCTGCGATCCGAGCGACTGGATGGCGGCGGATTCCAGCGCCTCGGCGTCGGTCATCGGCGGCAGGATTCCCGGCAGGCGTTCGGCGAGCATGGTTTTTCCGGTGCCCGGCGGGCCGAGCATCAGCACGCTGTGGCCCCCGGCCGCAGCGATCTCCAGCGCGCGCTTGGCCTGCAGCTGGCCTTTGACTTCCGAGAAATCCAGCGGCGCCGCCGTTTCCGGCAACTCTGCAGCCGTGTGGCGCGGCAGGGGCTCGCGGCCGGCCAGGTGCGCGCAGACTTCCAGCAGGCTGCGGGCGCGGTAGACCACGGCATCGCGAACCAGTGCAGCTTCATCTGCATTCGCTTCCGGCAGCACGAACTCGCGGCCGGAACTGTGCGCGCGGTAAGTCATCGCCAGCGCACCGCGAATCGGGCGCAGTTCGCCGGTCAGCGCCAGCTCGCCGGCAAATTCGTAGCGATCCAGCCTGTCCTTCGGCAACTGCCCGGATGCGGCGAGGATGCCGAGTGCGATCGGCAGATCGAAGCGCCCGCTTTCCTTCGGCAGGTCGGCGGGCGCGAGGTTGACGGTGATACGGCGCGCCGGAAACTCGAAACGGCAATTGACCAGCGCCGAACGCACGCGGTCGCGCGCTTCCTTGACCTCGGCCTCCGGCAGACCCACCACGGTGAAACTCGGCAGGCCGTTGGCGAGATGCGCCTCCACCGTGACCTGCGGAGCGTCCATGCCCTCGAGCGCGCGGCTGTAGAGAACGGCGAGGGACATATTAAGTCGGGAGGATGAAGGCGGAAGGATGAAGGGAAAAACGTTCGTGGCGACCGTTCCTGCGTCAGGCGCCTTTTACTTCATCCTTCCGCCTTCACACTTCATCCTTGCCTCTCGTCCTTCATCCTTGCCTCCAGTTCGGCGACACGCGCTTCCATTGCGGCGAGCTTCTCGCGGGTACGGAGCAGGACCGCCTGCTGCGCGTCGAATTCCTCGCGGGTGACCAGTTCGAGCCGGGACAGCCCGCTCATGAACAGGGCATGCAGGTTCTTCTGAATATCGGCAAGCGGCGTGTCCGCCGCGATTTCCGCAGCCCGCCTGCTGAGTTCATCGATCACGTTCTTGTCCACATCGTCTCCTGAGTTCGCAGCAGTGTAGCAAAGCACCCTGCCGGGCCGATGCGACGCACTTTCAGGGTGCGCAGCACCTGTTTGGTGCATTGGTTTGGTGCGGCAATGCAACAGCGCAATCTCGCAAAGACAATAACATCATGAAAATAAATATAAAAATAGATGGCATGCTAAATGCAAAAGGTGTTCACGCTGTTTACAGCTTCGTTACCGTCCTTCAATCGATAAAGGGTATAACACCATGCTCAAGCAAAAGCTCCTTGCCGCCGGAATCGCCGGCGCAGTCGCACTTCCGGGGATCGCATTCGCGCAGGACGCCGAACTGCCGATCAGCGCAAACCTGACGTTCACCACCGATTACGTGTTCCGCGGCATTTCGCAGAACGACGAAAAGTTCGCGGTGCAGGGCGGCTTCGACTTCGAACACGAGGCGACCGGCATCTATGTCGGCACCTGGGCGTCGAACGTGGCGGTGGCGCCCGGTTCCGTCGAGCTCGACGGTTACGTGGGCTGGACCCGGTCGTTCGGCGATTTCGGTCTGGACCTCGGCTACATTCATTACAACTACCCCGGCAACAGTTCGCTGAATACCGATGAAATCTACATCGGGGGCTCGTGGAAGTGGTTCTCTGCCACTTACTACTACGCCGTTTCCGACGAGTTCTTCGGCATTGCCGACGGCGGCGGCTCGCAGTATTTCGTTCTCGCCGGCAGCTACGAGCTCCCGGTCGGCGTGACCATCGGCGCCCACTACGGCATGACCATGCTCGACGGCACCGACCCGGCAACCGGGATCCCCAACGACACCGGCGACTATGACGATATCAAGGTCGGGCTCGGCTACAGCTACGGCGGACTGGATTTCGAACTCGCCTACACCGACACCGACATCGACAATGCGCCGGATATCGCGGAGGACCGCGTGTTCTTCTCGGTCTCCAAGTCGTTCTGACCAACTCTGCAGAACCGGACCCGGCATCTGCCGGGTCCGGCACGCAAAGCCAACGGAGAAAACATGAAACTCGTAACCGCAGTCATCAAGCCTTTCAAGCTTGACGAGGTGCGTGAGGCCTTGTCCGCCATCGGCGTACAAGGGATCACGGTAACCGAAGTAAAAGGCTTCGGGCGGCAGAAAGGCCACACGGAACTCTACCGTGGCGCCGAGTACGTGGTGGATTTCCTGCCCAAAGTGAAAATCGAGGCCGCGATCAAGGACGACCTGCTCGAACAGGTGATCGAGGCCGTTGAGAAATCGGCGAACACCGGCAAGATCGGCGACGGCAAGATCTTCGTGTTCGACCTCGAACAGGTAGTTCGCATCCGCACCGGCGAAACCGGCGCGGAGGCGTTGTAAGGGAGACCGTCATGCTTAGAAAATTATTCTTGCTACTCGCGCTGGCCAGCGCGTTCGGACTGGGCACGGCTGCGCCCGTGCTGGCACAGGACGCAGCGACCGACGCCTATGTCGCAGTCGAAGAGGCGGCTGAAGAAGAAGCCACGCTCGATACCGGCGATACCGCCTGGATGCTGATCTCGACCGTTCTGGTCATCATCATGTGCATACCCGGTCTGGCGTTGTTCTACGGCGGCATGGTTCGCGCGAAGAACATGCTTTCGGTATTGATGCAGGTCTTCGTTACCTTCTCGCTGATGTCGGTCCTGTGGGCATTGTTCGGTTACAGCCTCGCTTTCACGGACGGGGGCAGCCTGAACAGCTTCATCGGCGGCTTCGGCAGTGCTTTCATGTCGGGCATTACCCCTGATTCGCTTTCGGGTACGATTCCCGAGTATCTGTTTGCAGTGTTCCAGCTCACCTTTGCCGCGTTGACTCCCGCGCTGATCGTAGGCGCATTCGCCGAGCGGATGAAGTTCTCCGCGGTGCTCTGGTTCATGACCCTGTGGCTGTTCGTCTGCTACGTCCCGATGGCGCACATGGTATGGGGCGGCGGCTGGATCGGCAGCATGGGCGCGATCGATTTCGCAGGCGGCACCGTCGTGCACATGAACGCGGGCGTGGCCGGTCTGGTCGCAGCGATCGTGATCGGCAAACGGAAGGGTTATGGCTCGGTCGCCATGCCTCCGCACAACCTGACCTTCACTCTCATCGGCGCCGCGCTGCTGTGGGCCGGATGGTTCGGCTTCAACGCCGGCAGCGCGCTGGCCGCCAACGGTGGAACTGCACTGGCCATGATCAACACGCAGCTTGCAACGGCAGCGGCGGTACTGGCATGGATCTTCATCGAGTGGATGGTGAAAGGTAAACCCAGCCTGCTGGGTGCCGCGTCGGGCGCGATTGCGGGCCTGGTTGCCATCACCCCGGCCTGCGGTCACGCCGGCCCGATGGGCGCGATCCTGCTTGGCCTCCTTTCCGGCGTAGTGTCTTTCTGGGCGTGCGCTTACCTCAAGAAAGGCCTTGGCTACGACGACGCACTCGATGTCTTCGGCGTGCACGGTGTCGCCGGCATTGTCGGTGCTGTGGCGATCGGGGTGCTCGCCTCCGAATCTTTCGGTGGTGCGGGCTACGCGGAAGGCGTGACCATGGGCGGCCAGTTGATGATCCAGATCATCAGCGTCGTCTTCACCTTCGTCTACATCGCGATAGCGACCTACATTCTGCTCAAGATCGTCGACATGATCGTCGGGCTGCGGGTGTCGGAAGACGTCGAGACCGAAGGCCTGGACGTGCCAGAGCACGGCGAGATCGCCTATCACCCGTAAGCAATCTATCTCCTCCGGTAAGTACGCTTGCCATTTCGGGCGCCCTCGGGCGCCCGTTTTTTTGACCAGGTCGCGGCAAGCGCTTTGTTACAATCCGCCGTCGCCTTCCCTGCGCCTTCGGATGAAGCTCGCTTTCATCGTCGACCCGCTCGACACCTTCAAGATCTACAAGGACTCCACCTACGCGATGATGCGCGAGGCGGCGGCGCGCGGGCATGCGCTCGCAGTTCTGCACCAGGAAGACGTGATCTGGAGCGGCGGCGCGGTGACTGGCTTCTCACGCGCACTCGAACTGACACAGGACAAGCAGAAGTGGTACCGCACCGGGGAACCCGTCGAGACGCCGCTGGAGGCGTTCGACTTCGTGCTCATGCGCAAGGACCCGCCCGTCGACATGGAGTACGTGTACAGCACCTATCTGCTGGAACTCGCGGAAACGCTCGGCGCGCGCGTCGTCAATAATCCGCGGGCGGTTCGCGATTACAACGAAAAACTGGCGATCGCGAAGTTCGCGCAGTTCACCGTGCCGACCCTGGTCACACGCCGCGAATCCCTGATCCGCGCCTTTCTCGAAGAGCACGGCGACATGATCCTGAAGCCGCTGGACGGGATGGGCGGAACATCGGTGTTTCGCTTGCACCGCGAGGATCACAACATCGGCGTGGTGATCGAGACATTGACCCATTACGGCCGGCGCACGGTGATGGCGCAGCGCTACATTCCCGAGATCCGCGAAGGCGACAAACGCGTGCTGGTCATCGACGGAGAGCCGGTGCCCTATGCGCTGGCCCGCATCCCCAAGAAGGGCGAGACGCGCGGCAATCTTGCCGCCGGCGGCCGCGGCGTGGCGATGCCACTGACCGATCGCGAGCGCGAGATCGCGCAGACGCTGGCGCCGGAGCTCAAATCGCAGGGGCTGTCGCTGGTCGGACTGGACATCATCGGCGGCTGGCTGACCGAGGTGAACGTTACCAGTCCGACCTGCATGGTGGAGATCCACGAGCAGACCGGCTTCAATGTCGCCGGGATGATGATCGATGCGCTGGAAAAGGCAGGCATGAAGGCGGACGCATGAGGCGCGCGTGCCACGGATTCACCGCTCCGGCGCCTTTTTTTTCCTCCATCCGCCATCCTTCCGCCTTCATACCCGCTCTCCGTTACAATCCCGGCACAGTGGGTAGAGAAGCCCTTGGGGTCTAAATGGTTGGGATCCTGTTGATCACGCACGGCACCCTCGGCGAAAGCCTGATTCACTGCGCCAGTCACGTCATGGGCAGCCGGCCGCCGCTGCTGATGCAGATCGGGGTGACGCCGCACGACGACCTGCAGCATGTGCTGCCGCAGGCGATCCGGCTGACACGCAGCCTCGACCAGGGCGACGGCGTGCTGGTGCTGTCTGACCTGTACGGAGCGACACCCTGCAACCTGGCGTGCAAGGTACTGATACCGGGCAAGGTGGAAGGCGTGTCCGGCGTGAGCCTGCCGATGCTGGTGCGCGCGCTCACCTACCGCAACGAACCGCTGCGCACCGTCGTTTCCAAGGCCATCTCCGGCGGAGTCGAGGGCGTAATCCAGATGTCACCTCCGTCATACCAGAATGCTGCAGCGGGAACTCGCAATCGCTAACAAGCTCGGCCTGCATGCGCGCGCGTCGGCAAAACTGACGCAGCTCGCAGGCAAGTTCAAGAGCGAGGTGTGGCTTACGCGCGACGGCCGGCGGGTCAACGCCAAGAGCATCATGGGCGTCATGATGCTGGCCGCGGCAAACGGTGCGTCCATCCTGCTCGAGATCGACGGCCCGGACGAGCAGGAAGCGATGGACGCGCTCGTGCAGTTGATTGAAGACAAATTCGGCGAGGGGGAATAGGCCAGGGCCCGGATGACCGGGCGCGAAGTGCGGAAGGCAACAGAGCGACCGAGCGACGCCAGGTTGCCGACCGGATTGCCGCGCCTGGGGTCCGTACCACGTCTCTTGTATGAGTTTTACCATCCACGGCATCGGTGTTTCCGGCGGCATTGCGATTGGCCGCGCGCAGCTCGTATCCCACGCGCAGCTGGAAGTCGCGCATTACGACATCCCGAAGAACCGGATCGCCGAGGAGCAGGCGCGTTTCGACGCGGCCATCGAAAGCGTGTACGCGGATTTCGAGTCGCTTTCCACGCAGATTCCGGCGGGTTCGCCGCCCGAGTTCGAGGCGTTCCTCAACCTGCACAGGATGATCCTGCGCGACCCGACGCTTTCGCAGACGCCCAAGCAGCTGATCGAGAACCAGCAATGCAATGCGGAATGGGCGCTCAAGCTGCAGATGGAAGAACTGCTGGAGCAGTTCGGCCGGATCGACGATGCCTACTTGCGGGAACGCAGGGCCGACATCATTCAGGTCGTCGAGCGCGTACTCAAGGCCCTGATGGGCCGGCCGGGCCATTTTGCGGCGCGTACCGCGCCGGAGGAAAACAGCATCCTGGTCGCGCACGACCTTTCGCCCGCGGACGTGATCGTCTTCAAGCAGCACAAGTTCGCGAGCTTCATCACCGACCTGGGCGGTGCAACGTCGCATACCGCGATCATCGCGCGCAGCCTGAACATTCCCTCGGTGGTCGCCCTGCACCATGCAAGAGTGCTGATCCGCGAGAACGAAGTGCTGATCGTCGACGGCACCAACGGCGTGGTCATCATCAATCCGGACCGCAACGTCCTCACCGAGTACAAGCTGCGCCAGGAGCAGTGGGACCTCGAGAAGCAGAAACTCAAACGCCTGAAGCGCACCCGCACCACCACGCTGGACGGTCTGGACGTGGAACTGCATGCAAACATCGAGCTGCCCGAAGATGTGGCGCAGGCCAGGGAGAACGGCGCAGCCGGCGTGGGTCTGTTCCGCACCGAGTTTCTGTTCCTCAAACGCGGTGAGGCGCCGAATGAGGATGAGCAGTTCGAGGCCTATCGCCAGGTGGCGGAAGAGATGGACGGGCTGCCGGTCACGATCCGCACGTTCGATCTCGGCGGAGACAAGCAGCCGGAGGCTGGTGGCCGGGTGGCGCCGAACCCGGCGCTCGGCCTGCGGGCCATTCGGCTATGCCTGGCCGAACCACAGATGTTCCACAGGCAGCTGCGCGCAATCCTGCGCGCATCGCACTACGGCAAGGTGAAGATACTGATCCCGATGCTGTCGTCGGCCACCGAACTGAATCAGACGCTGCACCTGCTGGACGAAGCCAGGAAAAGCCTTGACGAGCAGAGCATTCCGTACGATCCCGCGATCGAGATTGGCGGCATGATCGAAGTCCCCGCTGCCGCACTGTCGCTGAACATGTTCATGCGCCGGCTGAACTTTCTTTCAATCGGCACCAACGACCTGATCCAGTACACGCTGGCAATCGACCGCAGCGACGATCTGGTCGCACATCTCTATGACCCCCTGCATCCGGCCGTGCTGAACCTCGTGGCGCACATCATTCGCAGCGCCAACCGCGCCAATGTGCCAGTGGCAGTCTGCGGCGAAATGGCCGGCGATGTACGCCTCACCCGCCTGCTGCTCGGCCTCGGGCTGCGTCAGTTCTCCATGCATCCGGCCTACCTGCTGGAAGTGAAGCAGGCGGTGCTGAAAACCGACCTGCAGGAAGCGATGGTGCAGACCCAGAAGATGCTGCGCAGCGACGATTCCGACAAACTCGAGAACCTGCTCGTCCGCATGAACCGGTAAGAGGGAGAATGCAGGAGAAGCGAAACACGAAGGCACGAAGACACGAAGGAATGCAAAGCAGAACTGCTTCGATTTCTATGCGTTGATGGAGGCCTTTGCGTTGAGCCTGTTCCCACTCCCGTTGGTTTTCTTCGTGTCTTCGTGTCTTCGTGTTTCGCTCTTTCAGTTCTTCCGTACATGCGCATCGACACCGAACAACTCCCGCAACGCCTGAAGCGCGGACTGGCACCGCTGTACGTGGTGTTCGGCGACGAATTGCTGCTTGCGCTGGAGGCGGCGGATCGCGTCCGCGCGGCGGCGGCGGCTGCCGGGTTCGAGGAGCGCAAGCTGCTTTTCGCGGATGCCGCATTCGACTGGAGCGAGCTCCGCGACGCAGGCCGCAGCCTGTCGCTGTTCGCCTCGAAGCGCGTCATCGACCTGCGCATTCCCGGCGGCAAACCCGGCAAGGACGGCGGCGAGGCGCTTGCCGAGTATGCCGCTGCTTTGCCGGAGGATACGTTGACGCTGGTGAGCCTGCCCGCGCTCGACTGGCAGCAGATGAAGTCGCGCTGGTTCACGGCGCTCGAAGGTGCGGGACTGGCGGTGCACGCACAGGCGGTAACCCGCGACCGGCTGCCGCATTGGATCGCCGGGCGCTTCGCCCAGCAGAACCAGAACGCCTCGGACGAAACGCTCGCCTTCATCGCGGACCGGGTGGAAGGCAACCTGATGGCAGCACACCAGGAAGTCCAGAAGCTCGCGTTGCTGTTACCGCCCGGCGAGGTGCCGTTCGACGCAGTCAGGGATGCGGTGCTCGATGTTGCGCGATTCGACGTGTTCGAACTCGGCGGGACCATCCTTCGCGGAGACCGGCTGCACTTTGCGCGGGTGTTGAACGGTCTGCGCGGGGAAGGGGTCGCGCCGCCGCTGGTTCTGTGGGCGATCGTCGAAGAAGCCCGTGCCATGGCACGCGTGAAGGGATTGCTCGACCAACGCATGGCGTTGGCCCAGGCCATGCGCGATGCGCGCGTGTGGGGCGCACGCCAGCAATCGATGCCGGCCGCGCTTAAACGCCTGTCACGCGCACAACTGCTCGGCGCGCTTTCCCGCGCCGCGGAGATCGATCGCATGATCAAGGGCCTGGCAAGGGGCGACGCCTGGGATGCGCTGCTGGGCCTCGGCCTGTCGCTTATTCCGGCCGTCTCGGCACATGAGCGGCAGGCGATTGACGGTAGAATCCCACGCAAGGCCTGAAAGTTTTTCATGGATATCCAGTCATACATGCACGCCGTCGGGCGCGCGGCACGAGCGGCTTCCCGCGATCTCGCCAGGGCGGAGACGCGCACTAAGGATTCCGCGCTGCTGGCAATGGCGCGGGCCATGGAGCGCGACGCTCACCGCCTGGTGGCCGCGAACGCCCGGGACGTCGAGGCAGCCAGAGCCAAGGGACTTGATCCCGCGATGGTCGATCGCCTGACGCTGAGCGAAAACAGCGTCGCCTCAATGGCCGAGGGCCTGCGCCAGGTCGCGCAGCTGCCGGACCCGGTCGGCGAGGTCACCGATCTGCGCTACCGCCCGACCGGAATCCAGGTCGGGCGCATGCGCGTGCCGCTCGGCGTGATCGGCATCATCTACGAGTCGCGGCCGAACGTGACCGCCGATGCGGCCGGGTTGTGCCTCAAGTCGGGCAATGCGTCGATCCTGCGCGGCGGTTCGGAGTCGATCCACTCCAACCAGGCGATCGCGGCCTGCGTACAAGAAGGTCTGCGCGAAGCCGGCCTGCCCGAGGCGGCGGTGCAGGTGGTCGAAACCACCGATCGCGCCGCGGTGGGTGAACTGCTGGCGATGAAGGATTTCGTCGATATCATCGTGCCGCGCGGCGGCAAAGGGCTGATCGAGCGGGTGTCGGCGGAATCCCGCATCCCCGTGCTGAAGCATCTCGATGGCGTGTGCCATGTGTACATCGACGATCGTGCAGACGCCGATAAGGCCGTCCGTATCGCCGACAATGCCAAGACGCAGCGCTACGGCACCTGCAACACGATGGAAACCCTGCTGGTGCACAAGAACATCGCGCCGCGCGTGCTGCCGCCGCTGTGCAAAATCTATGTCGACAAAGGCGTCGAGCTGCGCGGCGACGAGGCCGCCCGCGCCATCGTTCCCGGAATGAAAGCCGCCGCGGACGAAGACTGGTATGCCGAGTATCTTGCGCCGGTTCTCGCCGTGCGTATCGTCGACGACATGGATGCGGCAATGGAGCACATCGCGGTATACGGCTCACAGCACACGGACGCAATCGTCACGGAAGACTGGACGCGGGCGCGGCGTTTTCTGCGCGAAGTGGACTCGAGCTCGGTGATGGTCAACGCGTCTACGCGATTTGCCGACGGTTTCGAGTACGGCCTTGGTGCGGAAATCGGCATCTCCACCGACAAGCTGCATGCGCGCGGGCCGGTCGGCCTGGAAGGCCTGACCTCGCTGAAATGGGTCGTGCTCGGCGACGGACACGTCAGGCAGTGACCTGTACGCGGGGCGTTTGCTCTGCCGAAACGGGAGTATCACCACAAAGGCACAAAGCACACGAAGGGTCACGAAGAAGACCCCGCTACGCTGTGAAGTACTTTGTGTAACTTTGTGTCCTTTGTGTCTTCGTGGTAAGAAGTTCAATTTCCACCACTGACCTGTGCCAGCTACAAGTCAACACTCTCACATGAGCCAGCTAATCGAAGTCAAAGTTCCGGATATCGGCGATTTCAAGGATGTGCCGGTTATCGAAGTCCTGGTCAAGCCGGGCGACAGCGTCGAGGAAGAAACGTCGCTGATCACGCTGGAATCGGACAAGGCGACGATGGAAGTGCCGTCTCCCGCCGCCGGCAAGGTCAAGGAACTCAAGGTCAAGGTCGGCGACAAGGTTGCCGAAGGCGCGCTGATCCTGACGCTTGAGTCGGACAAGGCCGGCGCCAAGACGCCCGCGGGCGGCGGGGAGAACAAGGAACAGAAGCAGGCGAAGGCGGAAACCCCGCCCTCCGGAACGGGCGCAAAAGCGGCGCCGGCCGCAGCCGCTCCGGTATCCAGTGCGCCGGCGGAGAAAGGCGACATCCACGCAGAAGTGCTGGTGCTCGGATCCGGGCCTGGCGGATACACCGCCGCGTTTCGCGCGGCCGATCTCGGCAAGAAGGTCGTGCTGGTCGAGCGCTACCCGAGTCTCGGCGGCGTCTGCCTGAATGTTGGCTGCATTCCATCCAAGGCACTGCTGCACGCAGCACGCGTGGTCGCCGAAGCCGAGGAGATGGGGCATGCAGGCATCTCGTTCGGCAAACCGAAGGTCGAGCTGGACCAGCTTCGCGAATGGAAAGAGAGCGTGGTCAACAAGCTGACCCGCGGTCTTGCCGGGTTGGCAAAGCAGCGCAAGGTGCAGGTGGTGCAGGGCGTCGGCAGGTTCGGGTCCGCAAACATGCTGGAAGTGAAAACCGGCGACGGCGTCAAGAAGGTTTCATTCGAGTCGGCGATCATTGCTGCGGGTTCGCAGGCCGCGCGCATTCCCGGATTCCCGTATGACGACAAGCGCCTGATGGACTCCACTTCCGCACTCGAGCTGGAGGAAATCCCGAAACGGCTGCTGGTGATCGGCGGCGGCATCATCGGCCTGGAAATGGCGACCGTTTACGACGCGCTCGGATCGAAAGTCACCGTGGTCGAAATGATGGACGGCCTGATTCCCGGCGCCGACCGCGATCTGATCAGGCCGATGCACAAGCGCATCGAGAAGCGCTACGAAGGCATCCATCTCAAGACCAAGGTGGCGAAACTGGAAGCGCAGAAGAGCGGACTGAAGGCGACGTTCGAGGGTGAGAACGCGCCCGAGGCGCAGGTGTACGACCGCGTACTGCTGTCAGTCGGCCGCCGGCCGAACGGCAAGGCAATCGAGGCGGCCGCGGCCGGGGTCAAGGTCGATGAGCGCGGCTACATTGCGGTGGACAATCAGATGCGGACCAATGTGCCGCACATCTTCGCGATCGGCGACATCGTCGGCGAGCCGATGCTGGCGCACAAGGCCACACACGAAGGCAAGCTCGCGGCGGAGATCATAGCCGGGCACAAGGGCGCATTCGATGCGCGCACGATCCCTTCGGTCGCCTATACCGACCCGGAGATCGCGTGGATGGGTCTGACCGAGACCGAGGCGAAATCCAGAAAGATCGACGTCGAGAAGGCAGTGTTCCCGTGGGCGGCAAGCGGGCGCGCGCTCGCCACCGCGCGCGATGAAGGCATGACCAAGCTGCTGTTCGACAAGGACACGAAACGCCTGCTCGGCGCCGGCATGGTCGGACCGAATGCCGGCGAACTGATCGCGGAAACGGTGCTTGCGCTGGAAATGGGCGCCGATGCCGAGGATATCGGACTGACCATCCATCCGCATCCGACCTTGTCGGAGACGGTGTTCTTCGCCGCCGAGATCGCGGAAGGCTCGATCACCGATCTCTACATGCCGAAGAAGAAATAACGCGCTGCTACAGAGAAAAAACTGCGACGTATGTAGTTTGACGCGAATTTGCAGTTTCTCCACTGAAAAATCTTGAGTGGCCGAGAGCCCGCTGGCACATGGTACTGGCAGCACCAGATCATTTCATACCACTTGTTTCGCCGCCGGCCGAGCTGGCGTCGCCGGCGCTATGGTTCGTGTTCCAGGGAACGCAGGTGCTGGTGCGGCGTATCGAGGACCGCACGGAAATTCCGATGCTGCGCGATACGCTGGACATCGGGCTCGCCCCGCTTCGCACTCAGTATCTCGGCACCTTCGGCGACCAGCACTGCTTCGCCTGCGAATGCCCGGAAGGCTGCACGGCGCCGGATGGCACCAGGTGGTCCGGTCTGCGCGCGCTGTTCGGCGCGCTGGACGATTCCCTGTTCGCGCTCGCCGGCCGCGCGTTCCAGATCGTCGACTGGGACCGTTCGCACCAGTTCTGCGGGCGTTGCGGCACTGCGACCGAGTCGAAACCGAACGAGCGCGCCCGCGTCTGCCCGAGTTGCGGACAGACGCATTACCCGAGGATCGCGCCCGCGGTGATGGCGCTGGTGCGGCGCGGCCCCGAGTTCCTGCTTGCGCGTTCGCCGCATTTTCCGCCCGGCATGTTTTCCGCGCTCGCCGGCTTCTCCGAACCGGGCGAGACTCTGGAACAGACCCTGGTGCGCGAAGTGCGAGAGGAAGTCGGACTAGAAGTCACCAATCTGCGTTACTTCGCCAGCCAGCCGTGGCCGTTCCCGCACTCTTTGATGATCGCCTTCCACGCCGACTACGCCGGCGGCGAGATCGTTCCCGATCCGAGCGAGATCGAAGCTGCCGGCTGGTACGCCGCCGACCGTCTGCCCCCGGCGCTGCCCAATCCGATCAGCATCGCCCGGCGGCTGATCGACGCGACGCTCGCCGAACTCGGCCGTGCGCGCTGAGCTGGAAAAACAGAGAAGAGCGAACCACGAAGACACGTAGAAGTGCAAGATCGAATTTCTTCATTTAGAGATTTTTCGATGATCCCGATGGTTCGCCGTTCTTTGTGTTTTGTTTCTTTTTGTGTCTTCGTGTTTCGTTTTCCTGTCTTTGCCTGTACGCCCTCTGCGTTGAGAGGCCCCATTCAAGACCCACGCGGATGACTTCCGAAAAACAGAAGATCGATACCGCCGCCGTTGCCCGGGACTGGGCGGCGAAGGGCTACTCGTGCGAAACCTGGATCGATCCGCCGGGGCAGGTGTGGGCGGATTTCGTGCACGACGTGGATGAGCTGGTGATGCCGGTAGAAGGTGAGGTCGAGTTCGAAGTGGCGGGACAGTCTTTTCGCCCGCAGCTCGGCGAGGAAGTGTTCATCCCGGCAAACGCTCCGCATACCGTGCGCACCGGTGCAGGCGGCAGCCGCTGGCTGTACGGTTACCGAAAAGTCTGAAACTCAGACAACGCCGGCAGTGCGCATCGCCGCGATATCCTGCGTGCCATAGCCTGCTTCCTGCAGTATTTCGTCGGTGTGCTCACCGGCCTGCGGGGCGTGCCGCTCGATCTCGAAGTTCCAATCGCTCATGCGCAGCGGCGGTGCGAACTGCAAGGCCTCACCGGCCGAAGGGTGTTGCGCGCGCATGACCATACCGCGCGCCGCAACCTGCGGGTCTTCCATGCACTCCTCCAGCGGACGCACCGCCGTCACGCAGCAGTCCGTGTCGCGAAACTTCTCCACCCAGTGCGCCTGCGGGTGCGCAGCGAAAATCTCTTCCAGCGCCTGCCTGGCGGAGACGCGGTCTCCGCCCGCGCTCCAGTGGCGACCCTTCAGGTCGGGTCGCTCGAGCACGTCGCACACGCCATCCCAGAACTTCTTTTCCAATGCGCCGACCGCCATATGCCGGCCATCGCTGCAGCGATATACCGCGTAGCAAGGTTCGCGGCCGGAGAGAAAATCCTCCCCGCGCGGGTGTGCATGGCCGCTTGCAGCCACCGCGGCAAGCGCCTGCAGGTTGTGCGCGAGTACGCCCTCGGTCATCGCCACGTCGACAAATCGCCCCTTGCCGGTTCTCTGCGCGTCCACCACTGCCGCGAGAATGCCCATCGCCGGCACCACCGCGCCGCCGAGGATGTCTGCGATCTGCAGATTGGGGATCGCGGGGCCGCCGCCGGCTTCGCCTACCTGGTCGGTCAGACCGGCGATGCTGCAGTAATTGAGATCATGCCCGGCGAGTTCGCGGTACGGTCCGGTCTGCCCGTAGCCGGAGATCGCGCAGTACACGATGCGCGGATTAATCGCGCTGCACGCGTCGTAACCGACGCCGAGCCGGTCGACGACACCGGGACGGAAACTTTCCACGACGATGTCCGCATCCTTCGCGAGACGCAGGAACACCTCGACGCCCTGCGGCTGTTTCAGGTCCAGCCGCATCGCGCGCTTGTTGCGGTTGATCGCCAGGAACACCGGCGCGACGCCGCCATCGGCAGCGCCCAGCGTGCGCGCATAATCGCCGGCACCGGTGTCTTCGATCTTGATCACGTCCGCGCCGAGATCCGCGAGATGCAGAGTGCACACCGGGCCCGGCAGCAGGCGCGTAAGGTCGAGGACGCGGATGCCGGTCAGCGGTTTATCGCGTTTCATTTCACCTCGCCTGCAAGCTTGCTGGTACCGGTGAAGTAATCGGGGAAGCGCGCTTCGATCACCGGGCTGTCGGAAGCCCAGGCATGACAAGAGTCGATCAGGGCAGGACGCTTCTCCACACCGGCCTGTCGCTCGCGCTTTACACGATCCTCGTAAATGGTCTGGAATGCGGTGGTCGCGATCGGGCCGAGCAGTTCGACCAGATGTGTGCAACCCTGAGTGCCGCCAAGCAGTTCACGCGTTTTCTGCGTCCATCCGGATTTGATGGTCAGGCCCTTGAGCCGCTGGAAATTCGGCGTGATGTCGCCGCAGATCGAATAGGGGCCCCACACCGTTTTCGCTTCGACCTCGACCACATTCAGGTCCAGATCCACGGTAAGCCGCAGCCACATCTCGTGCAAAGGCTCGCCGGCCGGGATCGCGCCGCGGTCGTGATTCGAGATGTCATGGTTCTTCACGTCGACCAGGTGCCCTTCGATATCGTAGAGGCCGTCTTCGCGAACGTAGCCGAAAACTTCGACGGTGCGTTTGTGCAGCAGCTCGCGCGCTGCGGATCGTGAAAGGGTCATGGCTTGATTCTGACGTCAGAGCGGCGCTGCTCCAGCCGGGCGAGCACCGCGAGTTTCTGTTCGTTCGAGTAGTCCGGCCATCCGGCGATCTCGTCCAGGTTGCGCAGGCAGCCGCGACACAGATTGGTATCGGGGTCGATCTGGCAGATGTCGATGCAGGGCGACGGCACGTCGCGCAGATTCGAATTCAAGCGGCTTTCCTGCGCTTGCTGGCAAGCGCGCGGCCGGCACGCGAAACGCTCGGGCGGTCGAGATGGGTGCAGATAAACGCCGCGGCGTCCAGCAGCCTGTCCATGTCCACGCCGGTTTCGATGCCCATGCCGTCGAGCATGTACAAGACGTCCTCGCTGGCGACATTGCCGGTCGCGCCTTTCGCGTACGGGCAGCCGCCCAGCCCCGCAATCGAGCTGTCGAAAGTCGAAACACCCATCTCCAGCGCGCTGAGAATGTTGGCCAGCGCCTGCCCGTAGGTGTCGTGAAAATGTCCGGCCAGCTTCTCCATCGGCACGCGCGCAGCCACGGTCTCGATCAGCCGCCGGGTGTTCGCCGGTGTGCCAGTGCCGATGGTGTCGCCGAGCGAGATCTCGTAGCAGCCCATGTCGTACAGGCGCGCGCACACGTCCGCTACCGCCTCCGGTTTCACCTGCCCCGCGTATGGACAGCCCAGCACCACGGAGATGTAGCCGCGCACCCGCAGGCCCTGACCGAGCGCGGCCTTCGCGACCGCTGCAGAGCGCTCCAGCGACTCTGCGATCGAGCAGTTGGTGTTCTTCATCGAGAAGGCTTCGGTCGCCGCGGCGAAACCCGCGATCTCTTCGGCTCCGGCCTCGATCGCGCGTTCCAGCCCTTTCATGTTCGGCACCAGCACCGGATAGGAAACGCCGGGCTTGCGCCGCATGCCTGCCATGACTTCTCCGGTATCCGCCATCTGCGGTACCCACTTGGGCGAGACGAAACTGCCCGCCTCGACCACCGGCATCCCGGCGTCCGCGAGCCGCTCGATGAGTTCGATTCGCACTGCGGTCGGCACCGTCTGCGCCTCGTTCTGCAGCCCGTCTCGCGGACCGACCTCCACCATCTTTACGCGTTTCGGATACTTCATTGCGTGTCCTCGAGTGTCAGCAGTTGCGCGCCTTCCGCAACCTGCTCGCCAGCTGCGAAGTATATCTGCCCGATCGTGCCCGCATGCGGCGCCGAAATGGTGTGCTCCATCTTCATCGCCTCGACGATCATCAGCGCCTGGCCCTTTTCCACGCCCTGGCCTTCCTCGACCAGCACCTGCACCACGCTGCCCGGCAGCGGCGACACCAGCAGGCCGCCAGGATCTTCTTCTTCGATCGCTTGTGCGCGCTCGCGTTCGAGGCGATGCGCAGCGCCTGAGACGAACACGGTAGTAAACGCCGGTTCTCGCACCACGGTCGCCTGCACGCGGCGGCCGTCGATGCTTGCGGCAATGCGCCCGCCGGTTGCGCGGCGACCCGATACCGGCATCCTGCCGCCGGGCAGATCGACCAGGAAACCATGTTCGCGGTAATGCGCCACCACCTCCACGCGGCGCCCATCGTCATGGAACACCAAGGTGTGGTGGTTGTCCTCGTTCAGGCGCCAGCCGTCGCGGCGATGCCATGGCGAATACGGATCGCCGGAACGCAGCGCCGCACGATGCGCCTGCTCGTCCACCTCCAGCAGCTCGGCGACGACCGCCAGCGCGAGCACCTCGTCCGACGCAGGTTGCGGTTGCGCAAACAGCTCGTCGCGGTGGCGCTCGATCAGCCCGGTATCCAGCAGCGACGGTTGCGCGTGGGCGTCGGCAAAGGCGCGGTGCGCCGTGACGGATTGCAGGAACGACACGTTGGTCGTCAGCCCGACGATCTCGTAGCCGGCAAGCGCCGCCCGCAGCCTGCGCAACGCCGACGGGCGGTCGACGTCCCAGGCGATCAGCTTGGCGATCATCGGATCGTAGTTGACGCCGATCTCGTCGCCCTGGCGCACGCCTGTGTCGACCCGCACATGCGTAGATTCCGCCGGCTGGCGCAGATGCGTAATGCTTCCGGCAGCCGGCAGGAAGCCGCGCGCCGGATCCTCGGCGTAGATCCGCGCCTCGATGGCATGGCCGGAAATCTGCAGCGCGTGCTGGGCGAGCGGCAGTTTTTCTCCGGCCGCCACCCGCAACTGCCATTCCACCAGGTCGGTGCCGGTAATCATTTCCGTGACCGGATGCTCCACCTGGAGTCGCGTGTTCATTTCCATGAAATAGAAACGCCCGTCCGCTTCGGCGATGAACTCCACCGTGCCGGCGCCGACGTAGCCGACCGCCTTCGCCGCGGAGATCGCTGCCTCGCCCATCTCACGTCTGCGCGCCTCGCTCATCCCGGGGGCCGGTGCTTCCTCGAGCACCTTCTGGTGGCGGCGCTGCACCGAGCAGTCGCGCTCGAACAGATGCACGCAGTTGCCGTGCGCATCGGCGAACACCTGCACTTCGATATGACGCGGGCGTTCCAGGTACTTCTCGATCAGCACGCGATCGTCGCCGAAACTGGATTCGGCTTCCCTTTTCGCGCCGGCGAGTGCGTCGGCAAACTCGTCGGCCGACGCCACCACGCGCATGCCCTTGCCGCCGCCGCCCGCCGATGCCTTGATCAGCACCGGGAACCCGATGCGTCGTGCTTCCTTGCCGAGCGTGCCGGGATCCTGACGTTCGCCGTGGTAACCGGGCACCAGCGGCACGCCGGCCTTCTCCATCAGCGTCTTGGCCGCACTCTTGGAACCCATCGCCTCGATCGCCGTGGCCGGCGGCCCGATGAATACGACCCCTGCCTTGTCGCAGGCGTGCGCGAACCCGGCGTTCTCCGACAGAAAGCCGTACCCCGGATGTATCGCCTGCGCGCCGGATGCGCGCGCGACTTCCAGGATCCGCTCGACCCGCAGATACGAGTCCCGTGCCGCCGCCGGGCCGACCTGCCAGGCCTCGTCGCAGGCCTCGACATGCAGCGCGCCGGCATCTGCCTCCGAATACACCGCCACCGTTCGAATGCCCATCCGCCGCGCCGTGCGCGCCACCCGGCAGGCGATCTCGCCGCGGTTCGCTATAAGTATTTTCTCAAACATATGCAGTGTTAAACGCTCTCAACACGAAGGGCCACGAAGGAGAAATGATCGTAGTTTCAATAATCAAGCCGGCTGCCATCAATCGAATGCCCCCGTCCATCGTGTACCTTGCATTTTTTCTTCGTGACCCTTCGTGTTCCAGCTGTTCGTCTTTCAACCGTGCCATGTGTCGTCCACCGGATCAGGCGGCTGAGGGGGTTCCTCGGAGGTCACAGCGCGGCCCAGTGCCGCGTAGACCTGCAGGCTCAGCAGCAGGCACAGCGCGAAAAGCGCGATCGCAACGACCGACGAAGTAATCAATGCATGGATCGCGACGTTGCTCATGCCGCTATGCGAGGAGGCGCAGGCTGACCATTTTTCGTACATGGCGGTGGCGAGCCGCGGCATGCCGGACACATCGGTCGCGCGCATCTCGCCGACGAAACGGTCGTAGGTCGGTACCGGTTCCACCCTCGAATCGGAATAACTCCACAGCCACATGCCGGCAAGGATGTTCAGCAGAAATCCAACGAGGCCGAGCGCACTGAACAGCGTCGCAAGTTTTGCCTTCTGCCGGTCGGCGGCAGCGGTCGCGTTCATCACTTGTCTCCCGGCACCCATGACGCCTTGCGCTTCTCGAGGAAGGAGCGGATGCCTTCCTGCCCTTCGTCGGACGCGCGCACTTGCGCGATGCGGGTCGCGGTTTCGGAAATCAGCTCCTGCGTGAACGGCTGGTCCGATATCACGCGGATCAGTTCCTTGGTGGCGGCGTGCGCCGACGGTCCGCCGGCAACGATATGGCCGAGCAGCACGTTGATGACTTCGTCCAGTTTCTCCTGCGGGCAGATTTCATGCACCAGGCCGATGCGATAGGCCTCGGCCTCGACGAAGCGTTCCGCGGTCAGCATGTAGCGGTGCGCCATGCGGCTGCCGATCGCCGCCACCACGTAGGGTCCGATGGTCGCGGGAATGAGTCCGAGCTTGACTTCGGACAGACAGAACTCCGCGCCGAATCCGGCGACGGCGATGTCGCACGCAGCAACCAGGCCCATTCCGCCCGCGAATGCGGGGCCGTGCACCCGTGCCAGGGTCGGTTTGCGCAGCGTGTGCAGCGTCTGCAGCATGCGCGCGAGGCCGAGCGCATCCTCGTAGTTCTCCTCGAAACTGTAGCCTGCCATCTTCTGCATCCAGTTCAGGTCGGCGCCCGCGCAGAACGCCGGCCCGCGGCCACCGAGCACCACCGCGCGGATCTCGGAATCCGCTTCCATGTCCTTCAGGGCCTGCGTCATTTCCGCGATCATCTGCTCGTTGAATGCATTGCGCACGTCCGGGCGATTCATCCAGACGATGCCGATCGCGTTGCGGGATTCGATTTCCAGAGTTTCGTAGTTGTGCATGCGGATCACCGGAAGTTGAAACGTTTTGCGGCCTCTTCGAGCATGACCTCGGTGGCGCCGCCGCCGATCGCCAACACCCGCGCATCGCGCACCAGCCGCTCGATCGGGCTTTCGCGCATGTAACCCATGCCGCCGTGGAACTGCTGGCAGGCGTAGGTCACCTCGTTCACCAGCTCGCCGGTCAGCGCCTTGAGCAGCGAGACTTCACGCACGCAGTCGCGGCCCTGCCCTGCCAGCCATGCGCAGTGGTAAAGAAATGCGCGCGCCGCCTGGGTCTTCGCATCGAGCATTGCCAGCCGCTGGCGAATGGTCTGCCGGTCGATCAGCAGGCCGCCGAACGCCCGCCGTGCGCTCACCCAATCGTGCGTCAGGCGCAGCGCGGTGCGCGCATGCCCGACCGCCATCGCCGCCAGCGCAATGCGCTCGGTCTGAAAGTTTCTCATCACCGCGTAGAAGCCGCGGTTCTCCTCACCGAGAAGATTCTCTCCTGGAACACGGCAGTCCTCGAACACCAGCTCCGCGGTATCCGACGACAGCCAGCCCTGTTTCTTCAACGCCCGGCCGACACGAAAACCAGGGGTGCCCGTGTCGACGATGAACATCGAGATGCCGCGCGAGCCCTTCGCCTCCGGGTCGGTCTTGGCCGCGACGAAGTACAGATCCGCATTGACGCCGTTGGTGATGAACATCTTGGTGCCGTTCAGCACCCACCCGTCGCCGTCGCGCCTGGCGCGGCTGCGGATGCCGGCGACATCTGACCCGGCGTCCGGTTCGGTGATCGCCACCGCGGTGACGCACTCACCGGAGATCACTTTCGCCAGATAACGATCCAGCTGCGCCTTCGAGCCCGCGTTCACCAGGTGCGGCGAAGCCATGTCGGTATGCACCAGCACCGTAATCACGAAGCCGCTGAAAGTGGAAAGCGACAGCGCTTCCTGGAACACCACCGATGTGAGGATATCCGCACCCGCGCCACCGTACTCCGGGGGATAGGTCATGCCCAGCCAGCCGAGGCCGCCCATTCTGCGCAGCACTTCGCGCGGCGTGAACCCCTGCTCTTCCCAATGTTCGCCGAAGGGTTCGACTTCGCGTTCGACAAACCGCGCGACCTGTTCGCGCAGCGCCTCGTGCTCCGGCGTGATGTAGATACTTTCCTGCACGCGCTACATCCTGAACACGCCGAAGGTGGTCTTCGAGATCGGCGCGTTCAGCGCCGCCGAAATACCCAGTCCGAGCACCATGCGCGTGTCCTGAGGCTCGACCACGCCGTCGTCCCACAGGCGGGCGCTTGCGTAATAGGGATGGCCCTGGGTCTCGTATTGTGCGAGCAGCGGCGCCTTGAAAGCAGCTTCGTCCTCCCGGCTCCAGCTCTTTCCCGTGCGCTCGATTCCGTCGCGCTTGACCTGGGCCAGGACGCTCGCGGCCTGTTCGCCGCCCATTACCGATATGCGCGCGTTCGGCCACATCCACAAAAAGCGCGGGGAATATGCACGCCCGCACATGCCGTAGTTGCCGGCGCCGAAGCTGCCGCCGATGATCACGGTGAATTTCGGCACCTGCGCACAGGCGACCGCGGTCACCATCTTCGCGCCGTCCTTGGCGATGCCGCCCGACTCGTATTTCTTCCCGACCATGAAGCCGGTGATGTTCTGCAGGAACACCAGCGGAATGCCGCGCTGCGCGCACAGTTCGATGAAATGCGCGCCCTTGAGGGCGGACTCGGAAAACAGGATGCCATTGTTGGCGACGATGCCGACCGGGTAGCCGTGAATGTGCGCAAAGCCGGTCACCAGCGTGGCGCCGTACAGGGGCTTGAATTCGTCCAGTTCGCTCGCATCCACGAGTCGCGCAATCACCTCGCGCACATCGAAAGGCTTGCGCGCGTCCACCGGAATCACGCCCTGCAGTTCTTCAGGGCTGTAAGCCGGCTCGCGCGGTTCGCGCCGTTCCAGCTGTATATCTTTTCGCAGGTTGAGATGAGAGACGATGCGCCGCGTAATCTCCAGCGCGTGCTCGTCGTTCATCGCGTAGTGGTCGGCGACCCCCGAAGTGCGCGCATGCACGTCGGCGCCGCCGAGTTCTTCTGCGCTCACCACCTCGCCGGTGGCCGCTTTCACCAGCGGCGGGCCGCCGAGAAAGATCGTGCCCTGATTCCTGACGATGATCGCTTCGTCCGCCATTGCCGGCATGTACGCACCGCCGGCGGTGCACGATCCCATCACGCAGGCGATCTGCGGAATCCCCATGGCCGACATGTTCGCCTGGTTGTAGAAGATCCGCCCGAAGTGGTCGCGGTCGGGGAATACTTCATCCTGGTTCGGCAGGTTGGCGCCGCCGGAGTCGACCAGGTAGATGCACGGCAGGCGGTTCTGCTGGGCAATCTCCTGCGCGCGCAGATGCTTCTTTACCGTCATCGGGAAATAGGTCCCGCCCTTCACCGTGGCGTCGTTGGCGACGATCACGCATTCGCGACCGGATACGCGGCCCACGCCGGTGATGATGCCGGCGGACGGCACCTGGTTGTCATACATATCCCAAGCGGCGAGCTGCGAGAACTCGAGAAACGGCGAGCCGACATCCAGGAGCCGGCGAACGCGTTCGCGCGGCGGCAGTTTTCCGCGCGCGCGGTGTTTTTCGCGCGCCGCCTCGCCGCCGCCCTGCCCGATCAGCGCCACCTTGTCGCGCAGGTCGGAAACCTGCGCAGCCATCGCGTCGGCATTCGCCTTGAATTCCGCGGAACGGGGATTGAGTTTGCTCTGGATGACGGACATTCCGGTTCAGTTCCTGTTTGCCGCGAGCGGATGCCCCGGCATCAGTTGATAGGGGTGCTTCCAGCGCGGCATGTTCCGTATCCGCGAAAGCCAGGCATCAATATGCGGGAACAGTTTCCAGTCGACGCCCAGTTCGTCATCCCAGAACAGATATCCGCACAGGGACAGGTCGGCGATCGTCATCTGGTTGCCCACCACGAACTGCCGGCCCTGGAGATGCGCGTCGAGCACCTTCCAGGCCGCCTGCGCGCGCTGCAGGAACACCGTCATCACGTTCTTGTCGGGATTGGGCGAAAAGCGCCGCATGAAACGATAGGTCGCGGTGTAGCTTGTGAGCTTGTGATTGTCCCAGAGCAGCCAGCGCAGGATTTCGCGTTTCTCTGCGGGATTTCCGGCACCGAACACCTTGAGCTGCTCGGAAAGGAATTCGAGGATCGCCCCGGACTGCGACAGGCGCAAGCCCCAGTGTTCGAGTACCGGTACCTCGCCCATGACGTTTATCTGGCGGTAGGCCGGCGTTTTCGTTTCGCCCTGAAAGAAATCCACGAAGCGGGGCGCCCAGTCGGCAGCAGACAGCTCAAGACAGAGTGCCGCCTTGTAAGCGTTGCCGGACTGCGCAAAACAATAGAGCGTGTATTCCGCCATGGTTTTCGAATTGGCCTTCATTTCCAAATGCTGCTGACGTGACCGGTCGTTTCACCAGCCTCCGGTCGCGAGCCATCGGCTCACATGGTCGAAACGGTCGGTGCCCCAGAACGGCTCGCCGTCCACGATCACGAACGGTGAACCGCAAACGCCCTTTTTCAGCGCTGCCTCCACTTCGTTCTTGAAACGGTCCTTGACCTCGGCGTCCTGCGTGGCGGCAAGCGCCGCGTCGCGGTCGATGCCGACGGATGTCACCACATCCGCCGCCACCTCGGGGGACGAAATATCCAGACCGTCGACGAAGAAGGCGCGATAGAGCGCGAGCACCGCAGCCTCCTGTTTGCCGGGATCGGTCTGTCCCAGCCAGCTGACGATACGCGAGGGCGCCTGGCCGGCGATCGGGAACTTCGTTGGTATCCTGAACGGCACGCCCCATAGCCGCGCAACCCGCTCGACATCGCGCTTGCTGTAGTCGCCCTTCAGCGGCACCGAGGGCAGCGGCGCCGCGCCGGTCGCCTTGAACACCACGCCGAGCAGGATCGGCTTCCAAGCAACCTTCCTGCCATGCTTCGCCGCCAGCGCGGAAATCTTCGTCGCGCCAAGATAACCATAGGTCGACGAAAAATCGAAGTAGAACTCAATCGGCTCAGCCATTCTTATCTCCTGTTATTTCAGTCCCGCAGTTCCAGGGCACATCAAGAGCGAAACACGAAGGCACGAAGTCACGAAGAAAAACCCGGGTACAAACGCACAATAGTTGAGCGCCATGTGGTTACGGCCAAAATACCGGACTCGTCGTGGCCGCCTTCGTGCCTTCGTGTTTCGCGGTTTCGACCGTACTGTCACAGGCAATCATTCCGGCGGGAAAACGACGCCGTTGAGTTTCGCCTGCGCCGCGACCAGCGAGCCGACCAGGTGCTCCGGTTCGCCGAAGCCGAGGTTCACCGCGTTGGTAAGGGTTCCCAGCGTCGCCGGCCCCATGGTTCCGGCGACGCCGCTTTCCATTGCCATCTGCATGTAGTAGCGCACGTCCTTGAGTGCGTTCGCCAGGCCGAACTTCATGCCGGTGAAATCGCCTTCGACCGCCTTGCCCGCGATCATCTGGAAGATGCCGGAATTCGCCGCGCCGGTGGAGACCAGCTGGAAATACTTCTTCGGGTCCACATCGAGCTTGGCGCAGGCAGTCAGCGCCTCGGCAATCAACGCCATCTGGCCGATCGCGGCGAAATTATTGATGAGCTTGATCTTGTGTCCCGCACCGACATCACCCACATGGAAGATGTTCTCGCAGAAAGCCTTCAGCACCGGCTCGATCTCGCCAAATGTCGCAGCGTCTGCGCCGACCATGGTGTTCAACCGGCCCTGCTCCGCCTCCACCGGTGTACGTGTCAGCGGCGCATCGACCAGGCGCACGCCCCGGGCTTTCAGTTCCGCAGCGATCTTCAGCGTCGAGAACGGCTGGCTGGTGGACGTGTCGACAATGATCTGGCCGGACTTCGCGGATTCGAGAATGCCGCCTTTCCGGTAAACCAGATCCTCCACTTGCGGCGATCCGGTAACGCAAATGAAGACGATCTCCGCATTCGCCATCAGTCCGGCGACATCCTTCGCCTCTTGCGCGCCGCGCTCCACCAGGTCGTCCACCGGCGCCCGGTTGCGGTGACCGAGCACGACCGTCGGAAAACCTTTTTCCACCAGGTTCTTCGCCATTCCGTGGCCCATCATCCCGACGCCGATGAAGCCGATCTTTCTGTTCGCCATACCTCCTCCAGTCAACACCAAACCGCTCTCAACGCGAAGTGTCACGAAGGCAACACGAAGGAGAGACGAAATACCGATATAAGGCACAGGCGGCACAAGAACCGGACACGCCAGATCGGCCCCATGTCCTTTTGCTCGTCACTCAGATTCTCCTTCGTGTTGCCTTCGCGACCCTTCGTGTTAACGCTGTTTTTCTTTCCGCTACGCGACCAGTTCTATTGCCATGGCCGTCGCTTCGCCGCCGCCGATACAAAGGCTGGCGACGCCACGCCTGCCGCCGTTCTTGCGCAGCGCGCCGATCAGAGTCACCAGGATGCGCGCGCCGGAGGCGCCGATCGGATGGCCGAGCGCGCAGGCGCCGCCGTGCACGTTGACCTTGTCGTGCGGCAGGCCGTGCTCTTTCATCGTCGCCATCGCTACCACCGCGAATGCCTCATTGATCTCGTAGAGATCGACGTCGCCGCTCTTCCAGCCGGTTTTCTCGAACAGCTTGCGGATGGCCGCGACCGGTGCTGTGGTGAACCATCCCGGCTCCTGCGCATGCGTGGCGTGGCCGATGACGCGGGCGAGGGGCGCCAGGCCGAGTTTCTTCGCGGTTGACGCACGCATCATTACCGTCGCAGCCGCGCCGTCGGAAATCGAGCTCGAGTTGGCGGCGGTCACCGTGCCGTCGTTGCGAAACGCCGGCTTGAGCAGCGGAATCTTGTCGAAGTTCGCCTTGAACGGCTGCTCATCGCGCTCGACGAAGCGCTCGTCCTTGCCTGCCTTGATCGCCAGCGGCGTGGTCTCCCACGCAAAACTGCCGTCCTGATTTGCCTTCTGCGCGCGCTTCAGCGAGGCGATCGCAAATGCATCCTGTTGTTCGCGGGTGAAAGCGTACTTGCCGGCGCATTCCTCGGCGAAGGTGCCCATCAGCCTGCCCTTGTCGTACGCGTCCTCCAGGCCGTCCAGGAACATGTGGTCCATCACCTGCTGGTGGCCCATCCGGTAACCGGAGCGCGCCTTCGGCAGCAGATAAGGCGAGTTGGTCATCGACTCCATGCCGCCGGCGACCATGATCCGGTTGGTGCCGGCAGCCAGCAGGTCGTGCGCGAACATCGCAGCCTTCATGCCCGAGCCACACATCTTGTTCACCGTGGTGCAGCCCGCCGAGAGCGGCAGCCCGGCACCGAGTGCGGCCTGGCGCGCCGGCGCCTGCCCCTGGCCGGCCGGCAGCACGCAGCCCATGATCACTTCCTCGACCTGTTCAGGTTGAACACCCGCACGCTCGACCGCCGCGCGGATTGCCGCCGCACCGAGCTGGGCCGCGGTGAAATCCTTCAGTTCGCCCTGAAACGCCCCCATCGGCGTACGCGCCGCGGAAACGATGACAACCGGATCGTCAGCCATACAAGCCTCCATTCAAAATACTGTTCCGCCACCAGGGCACCCAGTGCACAAGAAAACGCCCTGTCAGTTTTGTCTTGCTTCGTGTTGCTTCGTGCCTTCGTGCCTTCGTGGTAAATCCCCCGATATCCGCCGCTTGCGAAAGCGCATCGACTCCGGATAGGGGAACACGTCTTCGATATGGCCCGCGAGAATGCGGGCCTTGGCGCCGTTCCAGAAATCCGGCGCCAGCAGGTCGGCGTGGCTGCTCAGAAAAGCCTCGCGCACCCGCCGGTCCGACAACAGGAAGGCGCCGAACTCTTCCGGGAACACGTCATTCGAGGCCACCGGATACCAGGGTTCGGCCGACATCTCGTCCTCCGGCGTGCGGGCGGCCGGAATGCGTCGAAAGTTGCAGTCCGTCATGTAAGCGATCTCGTCGTAATCGTAGAACACCACCCGCCCGTAACGGGTCACGCCAAAGTTCTTGAACAACATGTCCCCCGGGAAAATATTCGCCGCGGCCATCTGCTTGATCGCCAGCCCGTAGTCTTCGGCCGCACGGCGCACCTCGGCATCGCCGGCGCTGTCGACGAACATGTTCAGCGGCGTCATGCGGCGCTCGACGTAAAGGTGCCGGATGATCAGCGTGTCACTCTCGTACTCGATCACCGAGGGCGCAAGCGCCTGCAAGTCCTCGATCAGCTCCCGGGAGAACCGCTGCCTGGGCAGCGCGACGTCCTTGTATTCCAGCGTGTCCGCCATGCGCCCGATGCGGTCATGCTGCTTCACCAGCAGGTACTTGCGCTTCACCTCCTCGCGCGAGATCTCCTTCGGCGGCGAAATGACGTCCTTGATCACCTTGAAAACATAAGGATAGGAAGGCAGCGTGAACACCAGCATCACCAGGCCCCGGATGCCCGGTGCGACCACGAATTCGTCGCTCGAATGCTTCAGGTGATGCAGGAAATCCCGGTAGAAAAGCGTCTTGCCGTGCTTCTGCAGCCCGAGCATGGTGTACAGCTCGGCGACCGGCTTGCGCGGCAGCAGCGTGCGCAGGAACTGGACGAAACCGGAAGGCACTTCCATGTCGACCATGAAGTACGCGCGCGCGAAACCGAACAGGATGGCGATCTGCTCGGTCTCGAGCAGCACGGTATCCAGGTAAAGGCTGCCGCCGTCGTTACGCAGGATCGGTACCGCAAATGGATACTCCGCCACGCCGTTGATGAGCTTGCCGATCAGGTAGGCGCCCTTGTTGCGGAAGAACAGCGACGACAGCACCTGGATCTGGTGGTTCGCCTCGCACCGGAACGGCTTCGGGACGTGTGCGTGCACGGCCCGCAACACACATCGCAGGTCGCGATCGAAATCCTCGAACCCGTTGCGCAGCGGCAGGTCGGCAAGCATCTGGCGAACGGCCGTGCGCAGCCCGACCTTGGCCGGGTAGTAGCTGCGGTAGGCCGGCGGATCGGAATCGATATGCTCGGTGGACAGTGCCGGCCGTACGAAGATGAAGTCGTTGTGAAAGTAGTTGCGATGCAGGATGCGGCAGCTCACCGAGTTGAAGAACGTTTCTGCCAGTTCCGGCTGCTTGTGGTTGGACAACAGGCCGATGTAATGCAGCTTGACCTGCTGCCAGAGCGCGTCTTCCAGCGAATCGGTATCGAACCGCCGTTGCAGATACTCCACCGTCTCGGTCACGCGCCGGTCGTAGAACGCGATGCGCTCACGGGAGATCTGCTGCAGCTCCGCCCAGTCCCCCGCCTCGAACAGCGACTTCGCATAACGGCTGGTCTCGCGGAACAGCCGGTAGTGGCGATTGAACCCGTCCAGCATCCCCTGCGCAACCAGGAACGCCACATCCTGCCGGGTCTTTTCTGCGACGGTTGTCATTGAAAGGCGGAAACGCTCTCGACACGAAGGATCACGAAGGAAGCACAATGGCGCACGAAGAAAATCCGGGCGTCTTCCTGGATGTTGGTGCCTCCAACAGTACGAGCTGAACCACAGGGCTCGAGGTCCCTGCGCTCCGAAACCGCCGGGCATTCATGACGCTTCTCGCTTTCCCTGGTGGCACTTCGTGCTTCCTTCGTGATCCTTCGTGTTTAAGCGTTTCTTCATTTCGTTTCAGTAAACAGTTCCCTCCCGATCAGCCAGCGACGGATCTCGGAGGTGCCGGCGCCGATTTAGCTTCGGCCGGCGGGCCCGGAGGACCGGGCCCGCCTTGACGTTCGCAAACCGAACGTCAGCCTGCACTGAATCATCGCCGGCACCCTGCCCTCATTTCGTTTCGCTGAACAGTTCCCGTCCGATCAGCCAGCGCCGGATCTCCGAAGTGCCGGCGCCGATTTCATACAGCTTGGCGTCGCGCCACAGGCGGCCGGTGGGGTATTCGTTGATGTAGCCGTTGCCGCCAAGCGCCTGGATCGCCTCACCGGCCATCCACGTGGCTTTTTCGGCAGCGTAGAGGATTGCACCGGCGGCGTCCTTGCGGCTGGTCTGGCCGCGGTCGCAGGCGCGGCCGACTGCGTACACGTAGGCCCTGCACGCATTCATCGTGGTATACAGGTCGGCGAGCTTGCCCTGCATGAGCTGGAACTCGCCGATCGGCTGGCCGAACTGTACGCGCTCGTGTACGTAGGGCACCACCACGTCCATGCATGACTGCATGATGCCGAGCGGACCGCCGGCCAGCACCGCGCGCTCGTAGTCGAGCCCGCTCATCAGCACCTGCACACCCCGGCCGACTTCGCCGAGCACGTTCTCCGCGGGCACCTCGCAGTCCTGGAACACCAGTTCGCAGGTATTCGAGCCACGCATGCCAAGCTTGTCGAGCTTCTGTGCGGTCGAGAAGCCCTTGAAGTGCTTTTCAATGATGAACGCGGTAATGCCTTTCGCTCCGGCGCTGGTATCGGTCTTGGCGTACACCACCAGCACGTCCGCGTCCGGGCCGTTGGTGATCCACATCTTGTTGCCGTTCAGTACGTAGCGGTCGCCCTTCCTGTCAGCGCGCAGCTTCATGCCAACCACGTCGGAGCCGGCATTCGGCTCGCTCATCGCCAGCGCGCCGACGTGCTCACCCGATATCAGCTTCGGCAGATATTTCTGCCGCTGCGCTTCGCTGCCATTGCGGCGGATCTGGTTCACGCACAGGTTGGAGTGCGCGCCGTAGGACAGGCCGACCGACGCCGATGCGCGCGAGATCTCTTCCATCGCGACGACGTGCGCCAGGTATCCCATGCCGGCGCCGCCGTACTCTTCTTCCACCGTGATGCCAAGCACGCCGAGGTCGCCGAACTTGCGCCACAGGTCCGCCGGAAACTGGTTGCTGCCGTCGATCTCCGCGGCCCGCGGCGCGATCTCCTTCTGCGCAAACGCCAGTACGCTTTCGCGCAGCATGTCGACGTCCTCACCCAGAGCGAAATCGAGTGAAGGCAGATCTTTCATGAACGACTCACCGGGTTTCATTGTTCGGGCCTCCCATACTCGGAACCTGTTTGCATAATCGTTCGCGCAATGCCGCGTGTCCAGAACCGGGACAGGCGATCGGCCAGGGAACTCGGCACGCGGCGAAACGGGGCGCCGCCGGTGTCTCGCAAGCCACTCTAAGTTACGTTTACGTAAACGTCAATTATGAGAACAAAAAAGCCTAACTTCAGGCACTTGTCCTGTCTTTGGCCACGTCGCCCGCCTTCTTCCCTGCACGCGCCCGACGACCCTCGAGCATGTCCTGGCACTGTTTCTCGAAATCGCGGATCTCGGCCAGTGCGCCTTCGATATCTTCCCGCTGCTGCTCGAGAATCGCCCGCCGCACTTTCAGGACTTCCAGGAAGCGCTCGAGCTGCGCCTTCTCGTCCCGGGCGGCATCGTACATATCGAGCAACTCTTTGATCTCGGACAGGGAAAATCCGAGTCGCTTGCCACGGAGGGTCAGCTTGAGCCTGACCCGGTCGCGATTGCCGTATACGCGGTTGCGGCCGGCGCGCGCGGGCGCGAGCAGCCCCTGGTCTTCATAGAAGCGGATGGCCCGCGTTGTCAGACCGAACTCCCGCGCCAGATCGGTGATGGTGTACGTTGCTTCCTGCATAGGCTCCGCAGTTTACGTAAACGTAAAGTAGAATCCAATTGCATCCGGGCGTCACGCCCGCTTCCGTAGGTTTTCCGATCCGGCATGAATAAACCCGCCCGCGCCCCGGCGCCAGCTTCCACTTCCACCCTGTCCTACCCGTTCGTCGCGCCCCCCGCGGCAGGCACGGTGCAGGAGGTCGCGCCCGGCGTGCTGTGGCTGCGCATGCCGCTGCCGTTCGCGCTCGATCACATCAATCTCTGGCTGCTGCGGGACGGCGACACCTGGACCGCGGTGGATACCGGCATCGGCCTGGATGAGACGCGTGCGCACTGGGATCGTATCCTGTCCGGGTCGCTGGGCGGCGCCCGCCTTGGTCGCGTGATCGTCACGCACTTTCATCCGGACCATATGGGCAATGCCGGCTGGCTCACGCAGCGCTTTGGCATCCGCATGTGGATGAGCGAGTCGGAATACCTCGCCGCACACGCGCAGTACGATGCGCGCGCCGGCAACGGCTCGCAGGCTACCGCGCGCCTGTTTGCGGAACACGGGCTGGATCCGCAGCGCGTGGCCGGCGTGGAGGGACGCGGAAATTCGTACCGCAAGATCGTTTCCGAACCGCCCGGCCGGTTCAGGCGCATGCTCGACGGCGACAACATCGCCGTCGGCGGCAACAGCTGGCGGGTGATCGCGGGCTACGGCCACGCGCCCGAGCACTCGGCGCTGTACTGCGAATCGCTCGGCGTACTGATCTCGGGCGACATGCTGCTGCCGAAGATCAGCACCAACGTCAGCGTCTGGCCGATGGAGCCGGAAGGCGACCCGCTGAAACTGTTTCTGCGCTCGATCGACCGTTTCACCGAATTGCCCGAAGACACGCTGATACTGCCATCACACGGACTGCCGTTCCGCGGCGCACACGCACGGGTGCAGATGCTGCACGACCACCACCGGGACCGGTTGGCGGAAGTGCTGGAACATTGCGCCGTGCCGACCACCGCTGCCGACCTGATTCCGGTACTGTTCCGCCGCACGCTGGACCTGCACCAGACGTTCTTCGCCATGGGCGAAGCCATCGCCCATCTGCACTATCTCTGGTACCAGGGCCGCCTCGCCCGCACCCGCGGGGACGACGGCGTGTACCGGTTCGAGAGCAGCCAGTCATGAAAGTCGAAGGCGTCGATTACCGCAGCATCTGGCGCGATGGCGACCGCGTCGCCATCATCGACCAGACCCGTCTGCCTTATGAGTTCAGTACGCTGCGCCTTTCCACGGTCAGGGAGGCCGCGCATGCCATTACCAGCATGCAGGTGCGCGGCGCGCCGCTGATCGGCGCCACGGCTGCATTCGGAATGGCGCTGGCGATGCGCGAGGATGCATCCGACACAGCGCTCGACAACGCAGTGGAAATGCTCGCGGGCACGCGCCCGACGGCGGTCAACCTGCGCTGGGCGCTGGATCGCATGTCGCGGCGACTGCAGCCGGTCAGCGCGACTTCACGCGAAAGCGCCGCGTGGGCAGAGGCCGAGTCGATCGCGGAAGAAGACGTGGTCATCAACCGCGCAATCGGCAAACACGGTCTGCCGCTGCTGCGCGAGATCGCGCGCCGCAAGGGCGGTGCGGTCAACGTCCTCACGCACTGCAACGCGGGATGGATCGCCACGGTGGACGTCGGCACCGCGCTGGCGCCGGTCTATCTTGCGCACGATGAAGGCATCGACGTGCACGTCTGGGTGGACGAAACCCGGCCGCGCAGCCAGGGCCTGCTGACCGCATGGGAGCTCGGCGCGCATGGCGTGGCACATACGCTGATCGCCGACAATGCAGGCGGCCATCTGATGCAGCGCGACGTCGTGGACCTGGTGATCGTCGGCGTCGATCGCGTCTCCGCCGAAGGCGACGTCTGCAACAAGATCGGCACCTACCTCAAGGCGCTCGCCGCCTACGACAACGGCGTGCCCTTCTACGCCGCCGCGCCGACACCGAGCATCGACTTTTCCATCGAGGATGCGTTTACCGAGATTCCGATCGAGGAGCGCGACGCCGACGAGCTGCTGTTCGTGCAGGGCACCAACAGCCGCGACCAGCTCGAGCGCGTAAGGATCGGCGCCGAAGACACGCAGGCCGCGAACCCGGCGTTCGACATCACGCCCGCGCGGCTGGTCACCGCGATCATCACCGAGCGCGGCGTGGTGACCGCCACCCGCGAGGGACTGGCCGCGATCAGCGCGGAGAAAACACGTTGACGGAATCCGCTCTGCGCAGGCAGATCGTCGCCACCGCGCTGGCAATGAACACGCTCGGCATCAACCGCGGCAAGTCCGGCAATGTCAGCACCCGCTGGCAGGACGGCTTGCTGATCACGCCTTCCGGACTGCCTTACGAGGAAACGAAGCCGTCGCAGATCGTGTTTGTGGACGCGAAAGGCGCGGCGCACGGACGACTCGCGCCGTCTTCCGAGTGGCGCTTCCATTACGACATCTATCGCTCGAGGGCGGACGCACAGGCGGTGGTGCACACCCATTCCAGCTTCGCCACCACGCTCGCCTGCCTCGGCAGGGACATCCCGGCGTTTCATTACATGATCGCGGTCGCCGGCGGCAACGATATCCGCTGCGCGCCTTATGCCACGTTCGGCACGCAGCCTCTCTCCGATCATGCCCTCGCAGCGCTCAAAGACCGCAAGGCCTGCCTGCTCGGGAACCACGGCATGATCGCGCTCGAGCAGAGTTTGCAGAAAGCGCTGGCGCTGGCGGTCGAAGTCGAGGCCCTGTGCGAACAGTACTGGCGCGCGCTGCAGATCGGTCAGCCGAACATCCTCCCCGACGCCGAAATGGCGGTAGTGCTGGAGAAGTTCAGAACCTACGGCACGCCAGCTCACGTCAAGGACAAAACGAAGCGCTCACCGCAAAGGCGCAAAGGACGCTAAGGAGAACTTGACGAAAGTGATCCCAGTCAGCGCGACGGGATCTGGATTCACAGGGCTTTCCAGGCGCGTCCCAAGTTTGAAGACGCCTTGCGCGGATCGTGACAGTCTTGCGCTTCACTGTGCGTCCTTTGCGCCTTTGCGGTGAAACGCCTGACCCAAGGCTTGCACTGAAATCCGGTTCGGCCTAGTTTAGGCAGCATCATGACCGACGATCAGAAAAAATCCCCCGGCAACACGCCCTCCGATGCCGGCGAACTCGCCCGCGTACTCGCGGAGATCGCGTTGCGCAGCAATCATGTCGTCAACGAGCACCTGACCGGGCAGGCAAAGAAATTCGGCGAAGAGGACCCGGACGAAATCGGTGTCGGCAAGGCGTTCACCGAGCTGGCCACGAAGATGGCGGCGGACCCGTTCAGGCTCGCCGAAGCAGGACTGAAGATGTGGCACGATTACTTCGAGCTATGGCAGTCCGGCATGCGCCGCCTGGCCGGGGAAGAGGCGCCGCCGGTGGCGGAACCGGCGAAGGCCGATGCGCGTTTCAGGAGCGAGCTGTGGCACGACTGGGTGTTCGATTACATCAAGCAGTCCTACCTGATCGCCGCGCAGAATATCCAGAAGACCGTTGCGGACGTCGAAGGGCTCGATCCGCAGACCGCGCGCAAGGTGAAGTTCTTCACCCGCCAGTACGTGGACGCACTGGCGCCGACCAATTTCGTGCTGACCAACCCCGACGTCCTCAAAACCACGGTGGAGACCGGCGGCAGGAACCTGCTCGACGGGCTGAACAATCTGCTGAAGGACCTCGAGCGCGGGCACGGCCAGCTTGCGATCACCATGACCGATTACAAGGCGTTCAAGCTGGGCGAGAACGTCGCCACCACGCCGGGCAAGGTGGTGTACCAGAACGACCTGATGCAGCTCATCCAGTACGCGCCGTCAACGCCGGATGTATACAAGACTCCGCTGCTGATCGTGCCGCCATGGATCAACAAGTACTACATCCTCGACTTGCGGCAGAAAAACTCTTTCATCAAGTGGGCGGTGGATCAGGGCATCACCGTGTTCGTCATCTCCTGGGTCAACCCCGACAAACGGCTTGCACACAAGACCTTCGACGATTACATGCTTGAAGGGCCGCTGGCCGCGCTTGACGCGATCGAGAAAGCCACAGGCGAGAAGCAGGCGAACATGATCGGCTACTGTCTCGGCGGCACGCTGACCGCCTGCACGCTGTCGTACCTCAGGGCAAAGGGAATGCCGGAACGCGTGAAGAGCGTCACCTTCTTCACCGCGCTGATCGATTTCTCGGAGCCGGGCGAGCTTGGCGTGTTCGTCGACGAAGGCGTGGTCGCCAACCTCGAGAAGAAGATGGAAGAGCGCGGCTACCTGGAAGGCGCCGAGATGGCGACCACCTTCAACATGCTGCGCGCGAACGATCTGATCTGGTCGTTCGTGGTAAACAACTACCTGCTGGGCAAGGAGCCTTTCCCGTTCGATCTGCTGTACTGGAATTCGGACTCCACCCGCATGCCGGCACGCATGCACACCTTCTACCTGCGCAACATGTACATCGGCAACCGGCTGCGCGAGCCCGGCGGCATCAAGCTGGCGGGCGTACCCATCGACGTCACCCGCGTCGAAACGCCCGCGTATTTCATCTCTGCGGTGGAAGACCATATCGCACCCTGGAAAACGACGTTTCTCGGCGCGCAACTGCTCAATGGCCCCGTGCGGTTCGTGCTCGGCGGCTCCGGCCACATTGCCGGCATCGTCAATCCGCCGGCGGCAAACAAGTACTGGTACTGGATCAACGAACAACTGCGCGGCACGGCAGATGAATGGCTCGCCGCCGCACACAAGCATGAAGGCTCGTGGTGGACCGACTGGGCCAACTGGATCGCGCAGTACGGCGGCGAAAAGATCCCGGCCCGCACGCCCGGCGACGGCGGTCTCAAAGCGATCGAAGACGCGCCGGGCAGCTACGCCAAGCTGCGGCTCGATGCGGAGCCGGCGCCGAAGTCCGCGGCAAAACCGAAACCCGGTACGAAAAAGAAACGCTCGACCACCTGACTGCCGCAAACCGGGCATGCCGGAGGCGCAGCGCCACTTCACGGCCGCGGATCTGTGAACGTTGCGATCAACAACCGGAGTCACCATGCAATCTGGGGCCATCGCCGCCGAGAATGGTGAAAGAACCATTCCCATCCTGCGCATCTACACCGGGCCGGACAACCGGTCGCATTTCGAGGATCTGCAGATTCCGCTGACGAGTGCGGGGAAGATCGGATTCGTTTCCGCGCTCATGACTGCGACCGGCGTCGTGTTCCGCGAGACCGACGGCGATTACGACTACGATTTTCACACGGCGCCGCGGCGCCAGTTCGTGATAAACCTCGAAGGAGAGGTGGAAATCGAAGTGGGTGACGGCACGAAGCGCGTTCTGCGCAGCGGCGAAATCCTGCTCGCGGAAGACACCACCGGGCAGGGGCATATCAGCCGCGCGGTGGCGGGAAAACCGAGAAAATCGCTGCTGGTCACGCTCGACTAACGCCATCGCACCGCATAGCGTGCAAGTAGCGCAATCCCTCGATCGCCCGGCTGCCGTACCAGGACGTCATTTCTCCGTCGATCAGCGACACATCGATGCGCGAACGGCCATCCCGAACCCGGGACAGCAGCGTCCGGAGTTGCTCGACATGGCGCTCGCGAAAGGCGTAGGGCTCGGACGAGAGCAGCACCCGGTCCACCTTCCGCAGCAGTTCCGGCGCGAGTTGCAGCTCGGGATAGCGATCGGCGCTGCCGAGTTCGGGGGTATCCCAGCCGACCAGCGCCAGGGTCCGCGCGATATAGGTGTCGCGCGACACCGTCATCCACGGATCCTTCCAGATCAGGTACAGCACGCATTCGCGCGGCTTTCCTGCGCAGGCGCTTTCGGTCGCCTCATACTCCGCCAGGAAACGCCGGCATAACGTCTCCGCCGCTTCCGCGCGGTCGAAGATCCCGCCGATCAGTCGATAGAGGGGCAGGTTGTCCAGCGGAGCGTTCGGATGCGTCACCACGATGTTCGGAACGAACTCCGCCAGCGCATCGACTGTGGGCTTCTCGTTTTCGTCGATATTGACGATCAGGTGCGTTGGCGCAAGCTCGCGCACCCGTTCGAGGTGCACGTCCTTGGTGCCGCCGATCTTCGGCACTTTTCTCACCTGCGGTTTCGGATGCACGCAGAACCCGGTGCGCCCCACCACTTTGTCGCCCAGACCGAGCGCGAACAGCAGCTCGGTGATGCTCGGCACCAGGCACACGATCCGCGCGTCGTCTCCCGCCGGCACGTGTACGCGCCCGATGGCGTCGGTGAACGATGTGTTTACGTCTCGCATGCAGAAATTATCGCTGCTTGCTCACCGGCCAGGGCGGAATGCAAGCCGTCGGGATGAACCACAAAGTCACGAAGGCAGGAAGTCGAAGGGAGAGTCGGCACAGGATGTCTTAGTGTTTCTTCGTGCCTTTGTGCCTTCGTGGTGAACTCCCCGTTGCCTGCTCACCCGCTGCTCGTTGCGACTTGCGTGCCGTTACCTCCGCCACAGGTGCGTTCGCCAGCGGGATCAGGCTTTCCTTCAGCGTGCGCAGCACGAAGCTCGACTTGCTGTGGCGGATGCCGGGAATGCGGTACAGCTTCTCCCGCAGCAGGCGCTCGTAGTCGCGCGTATCGCGCACCGCGATGCGGATGTAGTAGTCGTAGTCGCCGGAAACCAGGTAAGCCTCGAGCACTTCCGGGATCTGTTCGAGGATGCGGCCGAATTCGAACAGCGTCTCGTCGGTATGGCTTTCCAGCGTCACCTGCACGATGACGGTTTCGGTGAGTCCGACTTTGGGCGGATCGATGCGCACGGTATAACCCTTGATGACGCCGTCGCCCTCCATGCGCTTGATGCGGTTCCAGCATGGCGTGGCCGACAGGCCGACACGCTTGCTGATGTCCTGCAGGCTCGCACGCGCGTCTTCCTGCAGCGCCTGCAGGATGGCCAGATCGAACTTGTCTACATTCATTCTTCAAAATCTCCATCTGGAAGAAGAATTTTCTTCACATGGCCGATTCTACTAGGAAAAGAGAGGCCTTTTCTGTGGGCCTGCAGGTACGATACCCGCCATGACCGATCTCGCCCTGCCCACCTCCCTGCTGACGCCCGCCGCCGAAAAGCGGTGCGCGGAGACGCGCACGGGTGCGCAGGCGCTGCTCGACACGCTGGCCGAGCTCGATGTGGACACCGTGTTCGGCTATCCCGGCGGCGCGGTGCTGCCACTGTACGACGCGCTGCACACCGAACACCGCATCCGCCATGTACTCGTGCGGCACGAGCAGGCCGCGGTGCATGCCGCTGAAGGCTATGCCCGCTCCACCGGCAAATGCGGCGTGGTACTGGTTACCTCCGGGCCCGGCGTGAGCAATACCATCACCGGCCTGCTGGATGCGATCTGCGATTCCATTCCGGTGGTGGTGATCGCGGGCCAGGTCGCCACACCCGCCATCGGCACCGATGCGTTCCAGGAATGCGATGCGCTCGGCCTGTCGCGCCCGGTGACCAAGTGGAATGCCCAGATCCGCAGCGCGGGCGACGTGCCCGCGCTGGTTCGCAAGGCGCTGCAAATCGCCACCCAGGGCCGGCCCGGGCCGGTACTGCTGGACTTCCCCAAGGACATACAGCTTTCCACCGTCAGCGAGCCCACTCTGCCGGCGGCGGTTACGCCTGCGTCGAAACGCAAGACGCCGTGCAGGCATCGACTGCTGGAAGCCGCGGAACTCATCCGGCAGGCGAAGCGTCCCGTGTTCTATGGCGGCGGCGGGCTGGTCAACTCCGGCCCGGCAGCCTGCGAATCGTTCACCCGGCTCGTGCGCCGCAGCGGCGCGCCCTGCACGTTGACCCTGATGGGGCTCGGCGCCTATGCCGGCTCGGACCCGCAATTTCTCGGCATGCTCGGCATGCACGGCACCCTGGAAGCGAACCTCGCCATGCACCACGCCGATCTCGTGATCTGCGTGGGCGCGCGCTTCGATGACCGCGTGACCGGCCGGCTGGATGATTTCTGCCCGCAGGCGAAGATCGTCCATGTCGACATCGACGCCTGTTCGATCAACAAGGTGGTCAAAGCCGACGTGCCGGTGGTCGGCGACTGCGGGGAAGTGCTCGAAGCACTGCACGCAGAGCTGAGCGATTTTGCCCAGGATCCGGATCAGCTTCACGCCTGGTGGGCACGAATCGAGCAGTGGCGCGCGCAGGACTGCCTGCGCTTCGAACGGCGCGATGACGCGATCCTTCCGCAGCACCTGATGCAGTCGCTGCAGCACGCGGTCGCGGGGCGCGACGCCATCGTCGCCACCGACGTCGGGCAGCATCAGATGTGGGCCGCGCAGCACATGCGATTCGAACGGCCGAACCGCTGGCTCACTTCCGGGGGCGCGGGCACCATGGGCTACGGACTGCCCGCCGCGATCGGCGCGCAGATCGGGCATCCGGAGAACCTCGTGGTCTGCGTGAGCGGCGACGCCTCGGTGCTGATGAACATCCAGGAACTGTCCACCGCGGTACAGCACCGCACGCCGGTCAAGCTGGTCGTCTGCAACAACGGCTACATGGGCATGGTGCGCCAGTGGCAGGAGCTCAATCACGAAGGCCGCTACAGTCACAGCTACACCGCGGCGCTGCCGGATTTCGTCGCCGTCGCGCGCGGATTCGGCTGGGGCGCGGAGCGCGTCACCGATCCCGCGCAGCTCGACGCCGCGATCGCGCGATGCTTCGCACACGACGGACCGTACTTTCTGGATGTTGCAGTTGCGCCGCAATCGAACTGTTTCCCGATGATCCAGTCCGGACGCGGGCATCACGAGATGATGCTGAACGAAACCACCGTCTTCGGCGTCGAAAAGAGTAACTAGCTTAAAAAATTCCCTAAAAGAAAAGCGCGGCGAACACAGGTTCCGTCGCGCCGCAGGGTCGCCGCCGATACCCGAGGCGGTCCACCCTACGTCGAGTTCCTACAGGAGTGAGACATGCAGACAGTGACACTGGACGACAAGTACACGTCCGACAACGGCAGAATCTATCTCACCGGCATCCAGGCGCTGGTGCGCCTGATGCTGGTGCAGCGGCGGCGTGACCTCGCTGCCGGCCTGAACACTGCGGGATTCGTCTCCGGCTACCGCGGCTCTCCGCTCGGCGGGCTGGACCAGACGCTGGTAAAGGCGCGCAGGCATCTGGAAGCGCACCACGTGAAGTTCCAGCCGGGCGTGAACGAGGAACTCGCCGCGACCTCGGTGTGGGGCAGCCAGCAGCTGCACCTGACCGGGCCCTCCGATTACGACGGCGTGTTCGCCATGTGGTACGGCAAGGGCCCCGGCGTGGACCGCTGCGGCGATGTGTTCAAGCACATGAACTTCTCCGGCACCGCGAAACACGGCGGCGTGCTGCTGGTGGCTGGCGACGACCATGGCGCCTACTCCTCCACCCTGCCGCATCAAAGCGACCATCTTTTTTCGGCCTCGATGATCCCGGTGCTGTATCCCTGCAACGTGCAGGAGTACCTCGAACTCGGGTTGCACGGTTTCGCCATGTCGCGCTTTTCCGGCTGCGCCGTTGGCTTCAAGGCGCTCGCGGATACCGTCGAGTCGTCCGCGTCGATCGATGCGGATCTCGCGCAGCCGCGCATCGCGCTGCCGGGCGATTTCGTCATGCCGGAGGGCGGTCTCAACTGCCGGCTGTCCAACGAGCCGCTCGGGCTGCAGGCGCGCAAGCAGGAAGCGCTGATGCAGGACTACAAGATCTACGCCGCGATCACCTATGCCCGCGCCAACCGGCTCAACCGCGTCACCATCGATTCACCGAAAGCACGGCTTGGCATCGTCGCTTCAGGCAAGTCGTACATGGACGTGCTCGAAGCACTCGAGGAACTCGGAATTACGGAGGGCAACGCCGCGGAAATCGGCATCCGCGTGTACAAGGTGTCGATGCCCTGGCCGCTCGAACCGGACGGTATCCGCGAGTTCGCGCGCGGGCTGGACGAGATCCTGGTGGTCGAGGAAAAACGCCAGATGGTCGAATACCAGCTCAAGGAGCAGCTCTACAACTGGCAGCCCGACGTGCGCCCGCGCGTGATCGGCAAGTTCGATGAAAAGGGCGAATGGGTACACCCGCGCGGCGAATGGCTGCTGCCGGCCAAGGCGGATTTCTCGATCGCACAGATCGCGCGCGTGATCGCCGGGCGCATCTCGCGCTTCCACCAGAGCGACCTGATCCGCGCGCGCCTCGCCTTCCTCGATGCCAAGGAGGCCGTGCTGCAGAAAGCCGTCGACACGCCGCCGCGGCCCGCATGGTACTGCTCGGGCTGCCCGCACAACACCTCGACCAAGGTGCCGGACGGCAGTCTCGCGCTTGCGGGTATCGGCTGTCACGTCATGGCGACCGCGATCTACCCGGAGCACAACAAGACCGTGTCGCAAATGGGCGGCGAAGGCGCGACGTGGATCGGCCAGGCGCCGTTCTCGAAGCGCCCGCATGTGTTCGCCAACCTCGGCGACGGCACTTACTTCCATTCCGGCTACCTCGCGATCCGTGCCGCGGTCGCCGCGAACGTGAACATCACCTACAAGATCCTCTACAACGACGCGGTGGCCATGACCGGCGGTCAGCCGATCGACGGCACGCTGACGGCGCCGATGATCGCGCAGCAGATGGCGGCGGAAGGCGTGCAGCGCATCGCGCTGGTGACCGAGGATCTTTCGCGCTACGCCGACCGCTCCGGGCTGCCAGCGATGGTGACGATCTCGGACCGCAAGGATCTGGACATGGTGCAGCGCGAGTTGCGCGAATGCGAAGGCGTGTCTGTGCTGATCTACGACCAGACCTGCGCGGCCGAGAAACGGCGCCGGCGCAAGAAAGGCACCTACCCCAAGGCCGGCAAACGGGTGTTCATCAACGAGGCGGTGTGCGAAGGCTGCGGCGATTGCGGCGTGCAGTCCAACTGCACGTCGATCATGCCCGTGGAAACCGAGTTCGGCCGCAAGCGTGCCATCGACCAATCGTCCTGCAACCAGGACTATTCCTGCGTAAAAGGCTTCTGCCCGAGTTTCGTCACGCTCGAAGGCGCGCAACCGCGGAAATCCACGCTTGCGCGGACCGCGCGGGAGGGTGACTTCGCGCCGCTGCCGGCGCCACCCGCGCCGGCACTCGAACTGGCGCCGTACAACATCCTGATTACCGGCGTCGGCGGCACCGGCGTCATCACCGTCGGCGCGCTGCTCGGTATGGCCGCGCACCTGGAAGGCAAGGGCACCTCCGCGCTGGACATGACCGGCATGTCGCAAAAGAACGGCGCCGTCACCTCGCATGTGCGCATTGCGCCAAGCCAGGAGAACATCCGCGCGCAGTCCATCGCCACCGGCGAAGCCGACCTGATTCTCGGCTGCGACATGCTCACCGCCGGCGCGCAGGACGCGATCGCCAAGACCCGGCCCGGACGCACGGTGGCGGTGATCAATGCGCACCGGCAGCAACCAGGGCAGTTCGCGCAGAATCCGGACTTTGCATTCCCGCACGAGCGCATCCACGCACTGATCGAGGAAGCGGTCGGCGGGCGCGCGCATTTCGTCGATGCGACCCGGATCGCGACCGCGCTGATCGGGGACTCGATCGCGACCAATCTGTTCATGCTCGGCTTCGCATACCAGAAAGGCCTGATCCCGCTATCGGGCGATTCGATCGAACGCGCGATCGAGCTGAACGGCGCAGCCGTCGAAGCCAACAAACAGGCGTTCCTGTGGGGTCGTCGCGCCGCCGCCGAGCCGGAGCAAGTCGAAAAAGTGGCTTCACCGGCGAAACCGGTGGTGGTGCAGATGCCGCAAAGCCTCGACATGCTGGTGGAACGCCGCGTTGCGTTTCTCAACGGATATCAAAATGCCGCTTACGCGCGGCACTACCGCAAGGTTGTCGACAACGTGCGTGCGGCGGAACTGCGGCTCGAGCGCGGAGAAGCCCTGTCGAAAGCGGTGGCGAAGTACCTGTTCAAGCTGATGGCCTACAAGGACGAATACGAGGTTGCGCGCCTGTATTCGAGCCGCGAGTTCGAAGAGCGCCTGAAAGCGACTTTCGAGGACGGCTACAAGCTCAGGTACAACCTGGCACCGCCGCTGCTGGCGAAACGCGATGCGCAGGGTCAACTGGTGAAATCCGAGTACGGCCCCTGGATGCGACATGCCTTCCGGCTGCTTGCGCGGCTCAAGGGTTTGCGTGGCACGCGCCTGGACCCCTTCGGCTACACCGCCGAGCGGAAGATGGAGCGGGAACTGATCCGCGAGTACGAAATGCTGGTCGAGGAGCTGCTCGGCGGTTTGACGCCGGATAATCTCGCAATCGCGGTCGAGCTGGCCTCCATTCCCGAACGCATTCGTGGCTTCGGCCACGTCAAGCTGGAACATCTGACGGCGGCAAAGGCGGAACAGCAGAGGCTCCTGGCCGCGTTTCGCGGCGGCGGCCAGGCCAGCGCCAGGGCAGCGTAACCGCCTGCAATCAGGCGAGAATCCGCCAACGCGCGATGGCCAGCCAGGCGTTGCGGCAAAGCGATCTATTTACGTTGACGTAAACGTTAAACATAATTCCGCAGCCGTGCGTTCCCGGTTCGAGGCCGGGTATGCTGAACGCGCATCCTGAAAGCGAGTGATCCATGACCGACCTGAGCCTGAAACCCGCAGCCGAGCGCCAGACGGCGTCGCAGAAAATCCGCTTCGTGACCGCCGCCAGCCTGTTCGACGGGCACGATGCCTCGATCAACATCGTGCGCCGCATCCTGCAGGCGTCCGGGGTCGAGGTCGTTCACCTCGGCCATAACCGCTCGGTGGACGAGATCGTCACCGCGGCGATCCAGGAAGACGCGCACGGCATCGCCATCTCGTCCTACCAGGGCGGGCATATCGAATTCTTCAAGTACATGATCGACCTGCTGCGCGAGCGCGGCGCCGGCGACATCAGGGTATTCGGCGGCGGCGGCGGCGTGATCGTGCAGCACGAAGTGGAAGACCTGCATCAGTACGGCGTGACACGCATCTACGCGCCGGAGGACGGCGCGAAGCTCGGCCTGCAGGGCATGATCGATGACATGATCCGCACCGCCGCGCGCGATCTTGCAGCGGAACTGCCGAAAGACCTGGACGCGCTGGGGCGCGGCGAGACGCGGGTGTTGGCGCGCATCATCACCGCGCTGGAGAATGCCACGCTGCCCGACGCGCTGCGCCGCGACCTGACGAAGCGCGCCGGCGCGCACGCCAAGGTGCCTGTGCTCGGCATCACTGGCACCGGCGGCTCGGGCAAGTCCTCGCTCACCGACGAACTCATCCTGCGGCTGCGCCATGACCAGACGGACGCGCTGAAGATCGCAGTGATCGCGGTAGATCCCTCACGCCGCAAGACCGGCGGCGCGCTGCTCGGCGATCGCATCCGCATGAACGCGATCAACCACCCGAACGTCTACATGCGCTCGCTCGCCACGCGCGATGCCAGCTCCGAGATCGCGGAATGCCTGCCGGATGCGATCGCGGCCTGCAAGGCCGCCGGCTTCGACGTGGTCATCGTGGAAACATCCGGCATCGGCCAGGGCGATGCGGCCATCGTCCCGCATGTCGATTACTCGTTGTATGTGATGACGCCCGAGTTCGGCGCAGCGAGCCAGCTCGAGAAGATCGACATGCTCGACTTTGCCGACTTCGTGGCGATCAACAAGTTTGATCGCCGCGGCGCGCAGGACGCCCTGCGCGACGTGAGGAAGCAGCTTCAGCGCAACAGGACCGCGTTCTCGGTGCCAGTCGAGGAGATGCCGGTGTTCGGCACCATGGCTTCCTCTTTCAACGACGACGGGGTCACCGCGCTCTACCAGGCGATTGCGGCGAAGCTGGGCGAGCACGGCCTGAAGCTTTCCGAAGGCAGACTGCCGAAAGCTGCGAGCAAACAATCTTCGCGCGAGAACGTCATCGTGCCGCCGTCGCGCGTTCGCTACCTTGCAGAGATCGCCGACACCGTGCGCGGCTACCACAGGCGCGTCGGACACCAGTCAACCATCGCCCGCGAACGCCAGCAGCTGCGCGAATCGAAGCGCCTGCTCGAACAGGCGAAGAAATCGGCCGCGGATCTCGAACCGCTGATCGCCGAGCGCGACAAGGCGCTCGATGCCGACGCCAGGGCGGTGCTGGAAAGCTGGCCGAAGCTTAAGCAGGCGTACTCGGGCGAAGAGCACGTGGTGAAGGTGCGCGACAAGGAGATCCGCACCAGCCTGTGGCATACCACGCTGTCCGGCAACCGCATTCCGAAGGTCGCGCTGCCGCGTTTCGAGGACGACGGCGAAACCCTGCGCTGGCTGATGCGGGAGAACCTGCCCGGACTGTTCCCTTACACTGCCGGCGTCTTTTCTTTCAAACGCAAGAACGAAGAGCCGACGCGCATGTTCGCGGGAGAAGGCGACCCGTTCCGCACCAACGCGCGCTTCAAGTACCTGTCGCGGGATTACCCGGCGAAGAGGTTGTCGACCGCGTTCGACTCGGTCACGCTCTACGGCAACGATCCCGACGAGCGCCCCGACATCTACGGCAAGGTCGGCAACTCCGGCGTTTCGATCGCCACGCTCGAGGACATGAAAGTGCTGTATTCCGGGTTCGATCTGTGCGATCCGACCACCTCGGTGTCGATGACCATCAACGGACCGGCGCCGACCATCCTGGCGATGTTCCTCAACACCGCGATCGAGCAGCAGATCGAAAAATACGAGCAGACCCACGGCCGCAAGCCGAACGAGGAGGAAACCGCGAAGATCCGCGCGTGGACGCTGGAGAACGTGCGCGGCACGGTGCAGGCGGACATCCTCAAGGAAGACCAGGGCCAGAACACCTGCATCTTCTCCACCGAGTTCTCGCTCAAGGTGATGGGCGACATCCAGGAGTACTTCACCCGGCACAAGGTGAAGAACTTCTACTCGGTGTCGATTTCCGGATACCACATCGCCGAAGCCGGCGCCAATCCGATTTCGCAGCTGGCGTTCACTCTGGCAAACGGCTTCACTTTCGTCGAGGGCTATCTCGCGCGCGGGATGAGCATCGACGACTTCGCACCGAACCTGTCGTTCTTCTTCAGCAACGGCATGGACCCCGAGTACAGCGTGCTGGGGCGCGTGGCACGGCGCATCTGGGCGGTGGCGATGAAGGAGCGCTACGGCGCCAATGAGCGCTCGCAGAAGCTCAAGTACCACATCCAGACTTCCGGGCGTTCGCTACATGCGCAGGAGATCGCGTTCAACGACATCCGCACCACCCTGCAGGCGCTGATCGCGGTGTACGACAACTGCAATTCGCTGCACACCAACGCCTACGACGAGGCGATCACCACGCCGACCGAGGACTCGGTGCGGCGCGCGATCGCGATCCAGCTGGTCATCAACCGCGAGTGGGGTCTGGCGAAGAACGAGAATCCGAACCAGGGCGCGTTCATCATCGACGAGCTGACCGACCTGGTCGAAGAAGCGGTGCTGCAGGAGTTCGAGCGCATTTCGGAGCGCGGCGGCGTGCTCGGCGCGATGGAGACCGGCTACCAGCGCGGCAAGATCCAGGAGGAGTCGCTCTACTACGAGCACAAGAAGCACGACGGCTCCTACCCGATCATCGGCGTGAACACCTTCCGCAACCCCGACGGCGAGGGACACGGCGGCACCATTCCGCTGGCGCGTTCGACCGAGGAAGAGAAGCAGGGCCAGATTAGCCGGCTACGCGACTTCCAGAAGAGTCACGCCGCAGACGCCCCGGCGGCAATCGAGCGATTGAAGACAACCGTGGTCGAGAATTGCAATGTGTTCAGCGAGCTGATGGAGAGCGTGCGCCACTGTTCGCTCGGACAGATTACCGACGCCCTGTTCGAAGTAGGCGGGAAGTACCGTCGCTCGATGTAACGGGATGCGCCGCGCGTTCAGCCGCGCAGCGCCGTCCGGGATGGCCTGCCATCCGCACCGGCAAACGGGAACAGTCCGAGTTTGAAGCTTTGCGCCATGTGGCGCGCGATGCGAATGGCTTTTTCGGCGTCCTGCGGCAACAAGGCATCCGTCGCAGCGCCCTCGAACACGGCGAGCCAGCGATCGAACACCTCCGGTTCGAACCGGAGTTTCGTGTGCGGCGCGAACGCATTGCCGCGATAACGCTGCGTGCCGTGCACCACGCCGGACCAGAAATCCGCCACGACGGCCCTGTGCGCATCCCAGTCGTGGATTGCTCCGCTGAAGATCGGGCCGAGCACGTCGTCGGCCAGTCCGCGCTCGTAGAACAAACGCACCATTTCGGCGATTGCTTTTTCCTGCTCTTCGGTAGCGTGCATGCGTCCAGTTTCATCCAGAACGCTCCCACCTGGCAAACCGCGAATACCTCGGCGAACCGGGACGGCGCGGTATGCTTGCGTGCAGCGATGTTCCAGCCAATCGCCCCCTTCCTCGCGCCGAGGCGTGCCGACAGAATCTGCGTCCGTTTCAACCATGGCCGGACGAAGATGAGACCTCCCATCGGGCAGCGATCTGCGTGAGCGCCTCGACGCACGAGCAAACCCGGGAAGTCGAAACGGTTACTCACCGTACGGTACTCGCGATCGCGGTGCCGATCATGATCTCGAATCTGTCGACGCCGATGCTCGGCGTGGTCGACACCGCGGTCATCGGCCGCATTCCGGACCCGGCCTACATCGGCGCGGTTGCGGTCGGCGCGCTGGTGTTCTCGTTCGTGTTCTGGGCTTTCGGCTTTTTGCGCATGGGCACCACCGGGCTCACCGCACAGGCATTCGGCGTCAACGACCGGGCCGAAATCGGCGCCAGCCTCGGGCGCGCGCTGCTGATCGCGGCGGCCATCGGCGCCGTGCTGATCGCGCTGCAGTGGCCGATCGCAGAGATCGCTTTCGCACTGCTCCAGGGCAGCGAGCGCGTGGAAGCGCTGGCGCGCGCGTACTACGACATCCGCATCTGGGCTGCGCCGGCCACCCTGGTCAACTATGCACTGCTTGGCTGGTTCGTCGGGCTGGGCCGGGCACGCACGGCGCTGGCGCTGCAGCTGGTGCTCAACCTGAGCAACATGGCGCTAGACGCCTGGTTCGTGCTGGGACTGGATATGGGCGTCACGGGCGTGGCGCTCGGCACGCTGATCGCGGAAGTGCTGGCGGCGGCCGTGGGTCTGGCGATCGCGGCGCGGCACCTGCGCGAGCTGGGACAGCGCTGGGACTTCGCCCGTCTGCTGGCGGCCGAACGCATCGCGCGCACGCTGGCGGTCAACCGCGACATCATGATCCGTTCGCTGGCGTTGATCTTCGTCTTCGCCTGGTTCGTGTCCCAGGGCGCAAGCAGCGGCGACGGCATCCTCGCGGCGAACGCGGTGCTGATGCACTTCGTCACCGTCACCGCATATTTCCTCGACGGCTTCGCCTTCGCCGCCGAGGCGCTGGTGGGCCGGGCCGTCGGCGCCGCGCGCCGCGCCGGACTGATGGCGGCGACGCACCTGACCACCCGCTGGGCTGCCGGCGTGGCATTGCTGGCATCGCTGCTGCTCGTAGCTCTCGGCCCGGCGATCGTCGATCTGCTTTCGGTCGATCCCACCGTGCGCGCACTGGCCCGCATCTATCTGCCGTGGGCGGCGCTGGCGCCGCTGGCCGGCGTCTGGTGTTTCCAGCTGGACGGAATTTTCATCGGCGCGACCCGCACGCCGCAAATGCGAAACGCGATGCTGGTTTCACTGGCGATCTTTCTCGCAGCGTGGTTCGCGCTGCTGCCGTTCGGCAACCATGGTCTGTGGGCTGCGCTGTACGTGCACTATCTTGCGCGCACTGCGACGCTGCTCCGCTATTTCCCCGGCCTGGTGCGTTCGGTTCCCGCCTGAGTCAAAGGAAGCGCTCAACGCGGAGGGCACAGAGGCCGCAGAGGAACGACGAGTGACGGCGGAAAACACGCCCGACCCCGGTGCACACCGGCGCGGATCCGTCTTCGTTCCGCCCCGCTCTACTCCGCATCCCCTGCGGCTTGAGCGTTTCGGGCCGGCCCCGGCGTGCACGCGACATCCGCGTTGCAGTGTAAGCTTGCACCCGATAAGGAGCCGGGCTGCGACCCGGCGTCCGGCAAAGCACCGGACCACCATCAAAGGCAGGAGGAGATCCCTTGACGCAGCACGGTCCCGCCGCAAAGGCGGACGCCGATACGTTTCCCCGGCTGTTGCTGGAGCATGCCGCCGCGCGCGGCGGACGCATTGCGATCCGCGAGAAAGACCTCGGCATCTGGCAGAGCTGGACCTGGCAGGAGGTCGCCGACGAAGTGCGCTGGCTGGCCTGCGGGCTCGCGGAACAGGGATTCCGGCGTGGCATGAACCTCGCGATCATCGGCGACAACCGCCCGCGTCTGTACTGGGCGATGGCCGCGGCGCAAAGCCTGGGCGGCGTGCCGGTGCCGATCTACCAGGACTCGGTGTCGCAGGAAATGCTCTACGTACTCGAGAACGCGGAGATCGAGTACGCGATCGTCGAAGACCAGGAGCAGGTCGACAAACTGCTCGAACTGCTGCCCGAGTATCCCGGGCTCAAGCATATCTATTACGACGATCCGCGCGGGCTGCGCAACTACTCGCAGACCGCGCTTCTGCCCTACGACGAACTGCGTCAGCGCGGACGGGAGCACGACGAAGCGCACCCGGAGTTCTTTGCGCGGGAAGTCGAAGCGGGAACGCCCGACGACACCTGCGTGATTCTTTACACCTCCGGCACCACCAGCAAGCCCAAGGGCGTGTGCCTGACGCACCGGAGCTTCATCGCAGCCGCGCGCGGCGACGTAGCGTTCGACGGCTTCAACGAACGCGACTCCGTGCTGTCCTATCTGCCGATGGCATGGGTCGGCGACCACCTGTTCTCATACGCGCAGGCGCTGGTGGCCGGTTTCACCGTCAACTGCCCGGAATCTTCCGAGACGGTGATGATCGACATGCGCGAGATCGGCCCGACATATTACTTCGCGCCGCCGCGGGTGTTCGAGAACCTGCTGACGCAGGTGATGATCCGCATCGACGATGCGGCGGCGATCAAGCGCTGGCTGTTTCACGCTTTCATGGGAGTCGCGAAACGCTGCGGCCCGGAGCTGCTCGACGGCAGGCCGGTGCCGCTGTGGGACCGGCTGCTCTACCGTCTCGGCGACCTGATGGTGTATGGACCGCTGAGGAACGTGCTCGGCATGAGCCGGATCCGCGTCGCCTATACGGGCGGCGCGGCGATCGGGCCGGACCTGTACCGCTTCTACCGTTCGCTCGGCATCAATCTCAAGCAGCTCTATGGCCAGACCGAAACCGCGGTCTACGTGTGCAAGCAGCCGAACGGCGAAGCCAAGCTCGATTCGGTCGGCAAGCCGTTGCCCGGCGTCGAGATCCGGATCTCCGAACAGGGAGAGATCTGGGTGAAAACGCCCGGTATGCTCAAGGAGTATTACAAGCGGCCGGATGCCAGCGCGGAGTCGATCTCGCCGGATGGCTATTTCATGACCGGCGACGCCGGATTCTTCGACGACGACGGCCATCTGAAAATCATCGACCGGGCAAAAGACGTCGGCAAGCTTGCCGACGGCACGCTGTTCGCGCCGCAGTTTCTCGAAAACAAGCTCAAGTTCTTTCCTTTCGTCAAGGAGGCGGTCTGCTTCGGCGACAGGCGCGAGATGGTCTGCGCCTTCGTCAATATCGACATGGAAGCCGTGGGCAACTGGGCGGAGAAGCGCGGCCTCGCCTACGCCGGCTACGTCGACCTGGCCTCGCGGCCCGAGATCTATGCACTGGTGCAGGAATGCGTGGAAAAAGTGAATGCAGACCTTGCTGCCGAATCCCATCTGGCCGGTTCGCAGATCAAACGCTTTCTGGTACTGCACAAGGAGCTGGACGCCGACGATGATGAGCTCACGCGGACGCGCAAGGTGCGCCGCGGCTTCATCGCCGAGAAATTCGCACTGCTGGTCGATGCGCTGTACAGCGGCGCCGAAAGCTGCGTGATCGAGACCCAGGTCAAGTTCGAAGACGGCCGCACCGGCAAGGTCCGGGCGGATGTGAACATCCGCGACGTGCAGACCTATCCGCACGATGCGGCCCGGAGAGCGGCATGACGCCGCGCGCGATCGGCGAGCCCGTGTTGAGCGTGGATAATATCTCGCTCGCGTTCGGGGGGGTAAAGGCGCTGTCCGCGGTGAGCTTTCACGTGCGCGAGCGCGAGGTGCTGGCCATCATCGGCCCGAACGGCGCCGGCAAGAGCTCGATGCTGAACGTGATCAACGGCGTCTACCAGCCGCAGCAGGGCGAGATCCGTTTCAAGGGCCATAGCCGCAGACGCATGGTGCCGCATGAAGCGGCGAGCCTTGGCATTGCGCGCACCTTCCAGAACATCGCGCTGTTCAAGGGCATGACGGTGCTTGACAACATCATGACCGGGCGCAGCCTGAAGATGCGCTCCGGCCTCCTGTTGCAGGCGCTGTACTGGGGCCCGAACCAGAGAGAAGAGATTGAACACCGGGCCAGGGTCGAGGAGATCATCGATTTCCTGCAGATCGAGCACGTGCGCAAGACGCCGGTCGGACGGCTGCCGTACGGAATGCAGAAGCGCGTCGAGCTGGCACGCGCGCTGGCAGCCGAGCCCGAAGTGCTGCTGCTCGATGAACCGATGGCGGGCATGAGCGTCGAGGAAAAGCAGGACATGTGCCGCTTCATTCTCGACGTCAACGACGAGTTCGGCACCACCATCGTGCTGATCGAACACGACATGGGCGTGGTGATGGATATCTGCGACCGTATCGTAGTGCTCGACTACGGCCGCAAGATCGGCGACGGCACGCCGGACGAAATCCGCAATAACAAGGAAGTGATCGACGCTTATCTGGGCGTCGCGCATTAAAGGTTCAAAAGCAATTGACACGAAGGTACACGAAGGAAAAGCGGATAGAAGGAACACGTGCAGCCGGATATCGGGGTCACGCCCGGTTTCTCCGGGTTCTCCTTCGTGTTCCCTTCGTGATCCTTCGTGTTAACGCGTTTCAGGGGGTCAATTGACGTTCTTCTTTGAGGTGCTGATCGGCGGGCTGCTGGCGGGGGTGATGTACTCGCTGGTAGCGCTCGGCTTCGTGCTGATCTACAAGGCGTCGGGCGTGTTCAACTTCGCGCAGGGCGCGATGGTGTTTTTTGCCGCGCTGACGTTCGTTGGTCTGCAGGAGCACTTCGGCATTTCCTTCTGGTGGGCTTTCGCGATCACGCTCGGCGTGATGATCGCACTCGGCGTGAGCATCGAGCGTGTGGTGCTGCGGCCGCTGGTGAACCAGCCGCAGATCACGCTGTTTATGGCCACCATCGGCCTGACGTTCTTTCTCGAGGGCCTGGTGCAGATGGTGTGGGGTACGAACGTCTACCCGCTGAACCTGGGGATCGGGGACGATCCGATCGAGTCGGTGCTGGAAAACTTCGACATGATCATCAGCCGCTTCGACCTGATCGCGGCGCTGATCGCGGGATTGCTGGTCGCGGTGCTCGCGGTGTTCTTTCATGTGACGAAGATCGGCCGTGCGTTGCGCGCGGTCGCCGATGATCACCAGGCCGCGCTGTCCGTCGGCATTCCGCTGAAAACGATCTGGGCGATCGTCTGGTCGGTCGCCGGCTTCGTCGCACTGGTCGCCGGACTGATGTGGGGGGCACGAACCGGCGTGCAGTTTGCGTTGACCTTCATCGCGCTGAAGGCGTTGCCGGTGTTGATACTCGGCGGCTTCGACTCCGTGCTGGGCGCGATCGTCGCCGGACTGATCATCGGCGCAACGGAGAAACTCGCTGAGGTCTACCTCGGGCCGTACGTCGGCGGCGGCATCGAAGGCTGGTTCGCCTACGTCGCCGCGCTGCTGTTCCTGCTGGTGCGCCCGGAAGGGCTTTTTGGTGAGAAGCACATTGATCGGGTCTAGGGAAAGAATGAACCGCAGAGACGCGGTAAAGGAAATCTGACGTGTTCTACCGCGAAGCCGGACAATTCAAGGCAAGCTACGCCGAAGACCAGGCGCTGTTTCCGATCCGCCAGGACCGGATCGGCGTGGGGATCATTCTCGCGATCGCATTCGTCGGCGTGCCGCTGTTTGCCGGCGACTATTGGCTGAGCGCGATCCTGATTCCCTTCCTGGTGTTCTCGCTCGCCGCGCTTGGGTTGAATATTCTCACCGGTTACGCTGGCCAGCTCTCGCTCGGCTCGGCGGCATTCATGGCGGTCGGCGCGTTCGCCGCCTATAACTTCCAGCTTCGGGTCCCGGGTATCCCCATCCTCGCCAGCTTCGCGCTCGGCGGGCTCACTGCGGCGATGGCGGGCATCGTATTCGGCCTGCCCAGCCTGCGGATCAAGGGTTTCTACCTGGCCGTGGCCACGCTCGCCGCCCAGTTCTTCATTCCCTGGCTGCTGGTCAAGGTCGGCTGGTTCTCGAACTACAGTCCTTCCGGGGTGATCTCGGCGCAGGACATCGTGATCCTGGGTTTCGCGTTCGACACCCCGGTACGCAAATACCTGTTCGTGCTGGCGATCGTGGCGGTGCTGGCGCTGTCCGCGAAGAATCTGGTGCGCAGCCGCATCGGCCGCGCCTGGATGGCCGTGCGCGACATGGACGTCGCCGCAGAGGTGATCGGCATCCGCATCATGCGCACCAAGCTGATCGCCTTTGCGGTCAGTTCGTTCTATTGCGGCATTGCCGGCGCACTGTACGCGTTCGCCTATCTCGGCAGCGTGGAACCGGACGGCTTCAATCTGGATCTATCGTTCAGGATCCTGTTCATGGTCATCATCGGCGGCATCGGCAGCATCCTCGGGTCCTTCCTCGGCGCAGCCTTCATCATCCTGCTGCCGATCCTGCTGGAGGTGATCCTGCACGATGCCGCGTCGCTGCTCGGCTTGCAGCTGGAGCCGGGCACGGTCTCGATGGCGCAATTGGTGGTGTTCGGCGCGTTGATCATATTCTTTTTGATCGTCGAACCGCACGGGCTCGCAAGGTTGTGGCAGATTGCAAAGGAGAAACTCCGGCTGTGGCCGTTCCCGCATTGAGGAGCACAACCGGAGCCGGAAAACCAAGCTGGAGGACAGCATGAAACATCTGAAACGACTTCTCATGGCACTCGTCGCAGCAATCGGATGCGGCGCCCTGCCAGCTTCCGCGCAGGAGGCGGGCACGCAGTTCATCGGCATCACCGGCTATCGCGTGGGGCCCTACGGCGCGAACGGCGCTGCCTTCTTCACCGGTTTCATCGACTATCTCAAGCTGGTCAATGAACGCGACGGCGGGATCAATGGAGTCCGCCTGTCGTGGGAGGAGTGCGAGACCGAGTACAACACCGCGAAAGGGCTGGAATGCTACGAGCGTCTGAAGACGCGCACGGCCACCGGCCCGACGGCGATCCACCCGATGTCGACCGGCATCACCTACGGCCTGCTGGACAAGGCGCCGGTGGACAGGATTCCCCTGGTCACGCTGGGCTACGGGCGAACGGACGCGGCGGACGGGCGCGTGTTCCCGTGGGTGTTCCCGATCCTGTCGAATTACTGGTCCGCAGCCGCGGGCATCGTCAGCTTCATCGGCAAGCAGGAAGGCGGTCTGGACAAGCTCAAGGGCAAGAAGATCGTGCTGATCTACCACGATTCCGCCTACGGCAAGGAACCGCATCCCGTCCTGGAAGCGGAAGCGAAAAAACACGGTTTCGATCTGCGCATGATCCCGGTTCCGCATCCGGGCAACGAGCAGCAATCGCAGTGGCTGCAGATCCGCCGCGACCGTCCGGACTGGGTGATCCTCTGGGGCTGGGGCGTGATGAATGCGACCGCACTGCGTTCCGCGCAGCGCATCGGCTTCCCGCGCAACCGCATGGTCGGCAACTGGTGGGCGGGATCGGAGATCGATACCGAAGCCGCCGGCCCTGCTGCCTCCACGGGCTACTACGCGGCCAGCCTGAATCTCGCTGGCAAGGACTTCCGGGTCGTGAAGGACGTGGAGAAACATGTTTACGCCAAGGGCACGGGCGGCGACCGTAACCTGGTCGGCACCGTGTTGTGGAATCGCGGATTGTCCGCAGCGATGATCACCGTGGAAGCCGTGCGCACCGCGCAGGCGCGCTACGGCAAGAAGCCGATGACCGGCGCGCAGGTGCGCTGGGGCCTGGAGAACCTGGACATCGACCAGAAGCGGCTCGACGCGCTCGGCTTCGGCAGCATGATCCCGACGCTCAAAGTTTCCTGCGAAGACCACGAGGGCTCAGGCCTGGTGCGTTTCCAGCAATGGGACGGCAAGCGCTGGAAGCCCGCTTCCGACTGGATGAGCGGCGATCGCGAACTGGTGCGCAAGATGGTGCTGGAATCCGCCGCGCAGTATGCGAAAGAAAAAGGCATCAAGCCCGCCTGCATGAAGGACTGAAGCGGATGTGAACCACCAGGACACGAGGGCACGAAGGAGTACGAAGAACTCTTTCCTCTTTTTGTGCCCTTTGTGTCTTGGAGGCGAGCTCCTTCGATTTGCTGCACCTCCGCAGGCTTCCTGGTACGGGCCTGGAGATCGGATGGCTGACATGAATTCACCGCTGCTGAGCGTCAACAATATCGAGGTCGTTTACGACCACGTGATCCTCGTACTCAAGGGCGTTTCGCTCAAGGTGGACGAGGGCCAGATCGTGGCGCTGCTCGGCGCGAACGGGGCCGGCAAGACCACCACGCTCAAGGCAGTCTCTAACCTGCTCGCTTCGGAGCGCGGCGAAGTCACCAAGGGTGTGATCGAATTCCGCGAGCGCCGGGTGGACAGCCTGACGCCGTGGGAGCTGGTGAAGCTCGGCGTGATACAGGTGATGGAAGGCCGGCATTGCTTCCAGCACCTGACCGTCGAGGAGAACCTGCTGACCGGCGCGTTTACCCGCAGCGGAAGCCGTGCCGAGATCCGGCAGGACCTGGAGAAAGTGTACGGCTACTTTCCGCGGCTGAAGGAGCGACGCAAGAGCCAAGCCGGCTACATTTCCGGCGGCGAACAGCAGATGACCGCGATCGGGCGAGCGTTGATGGCGCGTCCGAGCATGATCCTGCTCGACGAGCCTTCGATGGGCCTCGCGCCGCAGATCGTGGAAGAGATCTTCGAGATCGTGCAGGACCTGAACCAGAAGGAGAACGTCAGCTTCCTGCTGGCAGAGCAGAATACGATGGTCGCCCTGCGGCATGCGTCCTATGGCTACATCCTGGAAAACGGGCGCGTGGTCATGGATGGCCCCGCAAGCGAACTGGCAAACAACGAAGATGTGAAAGAGTTCTACCTGGGCCTGTCCACCGCCGGCCGCAAGAGTTTCCGCGACGCCAAGCACTACCGCCGCCGCAAGCGCTGGCTGGCTTGAGATTCACTACCAACCGGACCGAACCACAGAGACACAGAGACACGGAGAACGTCAAGAAAGCTGGAAGAAAATGCAATACGCAGCAAGGGACAAATCGATCTCGTTGTCTTTTTCGTTCATTTTTGGTTTCTCTGCGCCTCTGTGTCTCTGAGGTACTGATTGATGGCTGACTACTACGACGATTTGGAAACCCGCAATGCCGATGAACGCGAGCACGCGTTGTTCTCGGCGCTTCCGGGGCTGATTGCGCATGCAAAGGCCAACGCACCCTACTTCGGCTCGCTGCTGAAGGAGGTCGACCCGACCGCGGTTCGCGACCGCCGGGCACTGGCACAGCTGCCGGTGACCCGTAAGTCCGACCTGATCGCCTTGCAGAAACAGGATCCACCATTCGGCGGCATGACATCGCTGCCGGTGGGCCGGCTCGGGCGGGTGTTTGCTTCCCCTGGGCCGATCTACGATCCGCAGGGCGGCCGGGGCGACTTCTGGCGCTTCGGACGCGCGCTGTGGGCAGCCGGTTTTCGCCCGGGAGATCTGGTGCACAACACCTTCAGCTATCACTTCACGCCGGCAGGGTTCATGATGGACCTTGGAGCACAGGCGATCGGCTGCGCGGTGTTTCCCGCGGGAACCGGGCAGACCGAGATGCAGGTACAGACCATCGCCGAGCTGAAGCCTGCCGGTTATGCCGGGACACCGTCTTTTCTCAAACTCATTCTCGAGAAAGCCGAAGAGATGAAAGCCAGTGTGGCCAGCCTGGGCAAGGCACTGGTTTCAGGAGAAGCGCTGCTGCCGCCGGTGCGCGATCTGCTGAACGCACGCGGTATCGACGTGCGTCAGTGCTACGGCACGGCGGACTTGGGGCTGATTGCCTACGAAACGGAACCGATGAACGGCCTGGTGATCGATGAGGGCGTGATCGTGGAGATCGTGCGGCCAGGTAGCGGTGATACGCTCGCAGACGGCGAAGTCGGCGAAGTGGTGGTGACGAATCTCAGCGCCGAATACCCGTTGATCCGTTTTGCGACCGGAGACCTCTCCGCAATCATGCCCGGGGCAAGTCCTTGCGGCAGAAGCAACCGGCGCATCAAGGGGTGGCTGGGCCGCGCCGACCAGACCACCAAAGTGCGCGGCATGTTCGTACATCCGTCGCAGATCGATCAGGTGGTCAAACGCCATCCGGAACTCATCAAAGCTCGCCTTTCGGTCGAGCATGACGACCAGAACAACGATCGCATGAAGCTGACCTGCGAAACCGGCGGATCGAGCGATGCCTTTGCCGAGGCGGTCGCCGAAGCCCTGCGGGAGATCACCAAGCTGCGCGGCGAAGTCAAGTTCGTGGAGCCCGGCACCCTGCCGAACGACGGCAAGGTGATCGAGGATCTGCGCAAGTACGACTGAGATTCAAGACTTACCGCAGAGACGCAGAGGCGCGGAGAAAAACACGCAGAGAAATGCCCCTCGTCAAAACCCGGCGTTTCCTGTGCATCAGACATACCAGTCCTGATCATACGAAACTTTCTCTGCGCTCCCTCAGCGCCTTCGCACCTCTGCGGTTCAGCATTCAGTTTTTTTGGGAGAGCAACCATGACCACACCACCGATCAGCAAGTATCCCGTTCCCAGACTCGAAGATCTGCCCGAGGACATCCGCGTGAAGATGCTCGAAGTGCAGGAAAAGGCCGGGTTCATTCCCAATGTGTTCGCCACGCTCGCGCACCGGCCCGATGAATTCCGCGCATTCTTCGCCTATCACGACGCGCTGATGCTGCGCGAGTCGGGGCTGTCAAAGGCCGAGAGGGAAATGATCGTGGTGGCGACCAGCGGGCTGAACCAGTGCCCTTACTGCGTGATCGCGCATGGTGCGATCCTTCGCATATATGCGAAGAATCCTTACATCGCCGACCAGGTGGCGGTGAACCACCGCAAGGCGGACATCACGCCGCGGCAGAAGGCGATGCTGGATTTCGCCTGTAAGCTCGCGCGCACGCCGGAAGCGATGAACGGGGAAGACTACGAACTGCTGCAGGCCGAGGGGTTCACTGCGGAGGACATCTGGGACATCGGTGCGATTACTGCAATGTTCGCGCTTTCGAACCGCATGGCACATCTCATCGATATGCGCGCCAACGAGGAGTTCTACCTCATGGGTCGCGTGCCGCCTGCCCGCAAGTAAGGCCCGCAACCCGCATTCAGAAGGCGGCCGGCAATGGGGCCGGTGATATAATTTTTTGCATCGTGGCAGCGCGTCAAAAACGCCGCCGCCACGTCACGCATTTAACCTCACCCAGGGTGACAGCATGGCAGCACTTCCGGATCACGACCCGCAAGAAACAAAAGAATGGCTCGATGCGCTGGAAGGCGTTCTGAAGCACGAAGGCGCGGAGCGCGCGCACTACATCCTCGAGAAGCTGATCGAAAAGGCGCGCCGTTCGGGTGCGTACCTGCCGTTCAGCGCGAACACCGCGTACATCAATACGATTCCGCCGGGACAGGAGGAAAAATCCCCCGGCGATCACGAACTCGAACACCGGATCCGTTCGTATGTCCGCTGGAACGCGGCGGCGATGGTGTTGCGCGCGAACAAGGATACGAATGTCGGCGGCCATATTGCGAGCTTTGCCTCGGCCGCGACGCTGTATGACGTCGGCTTCAACCATTTCTGGCACGCACCGTCCGAAGAACACGGTGGCGACCTGGTGTTCGTGCAGGGGCACTCCGCGCCAGGCGTCTATGCCCGTGCCTTCATGCTGGGCCGGCTGAACGACGGGCAACTCGACAACTTCCGCCAGGAAGTGGATGGCAAGGGCCTGTCATCCTATCCGCATCCCTGGCTGATGCCGGATTTCTGGCAGTTCCCGACCGTGTCCATGGGCCTGGGCCCGATCATGGCGATCTACCAGGCGCGGTTCATGAAGTACCTGCAGGACCGCGGCATCCTCGACACCGAGGGCCGCAAGGTGTGGTGCTTCCTCGGCGATGGCGAAGTGGACGAACCGGAGTCTATGGGCGCAATCGGAGTCGCGTCGCGGGAACATCTCGACAACCTGATCTTCGTGGTGAACTGCAACCTGCAGCGGCTCGACGGCCCGGTGCGCGGCAACGGCAAGATCATCCAGGAACTCGAGGCGGATTTCCGAGGCGCGGGCTGGAACGTGATCAAGGTGATCTGGGGCTCCTACTGGGACCCGCTGCTCGCACGGGATACCCACGGGCTGCTGCAGAAGCGCATGGAAGAATGCGTCGACGGCGAGTACCAGACCTTCAAGTCGAAGGACGGCGCCTACGTCCGCGAGCATTTCTTCGGCAAGTATCCGGAGTTGCGCGACATGGTGTCCAACATGACGGACGACGATGTCTGGCGGCTGAACCGCGGCGGGCACGACCCGCACAAGATTTACGCGGCATATGCGGCCGCCATGAAACACAAGGGGCAACCGACGGTGATTCTCGCCAAGACCGTGAAGGGGTACGGCATGGGTCAGGCCGGGGAAGCGCAGAACATCACCCATCAGCAGAAGAAAATGGGTACGACTTCGCTCAAGGCGTTCCGCGACCGCTTCAACCTTCCGGTTCCGGACGACAAGCTGGACGAAATCCCCTACCTGAACTTCGAAGAGAGTTCGCCGGAACTCAGGTATATGCACGAGCGCCGGGAGACGCTCGGCGGTTACGTGCCGACCCGCAGGCAGAAGGGCGACACGCTTGAAATACCTTCGCTGTCGGCATTCGAAGCGCTGCTGAAGAGTTCGGAAGACCGCGAATTGTCGACGACCATGGCGTTCGTGCGCCTGCTCGGGATTCTGGTCAAGGACAAGAACATCGGCAAACGCGTCGTGCCGATCGTTCCGGACGAATCGCGCACCTTCGGCATGGAGGGCATGTTCCGCCAGCTCGGCATCTGGTCCTCGGTCGGCCAGCTGTACACACCGCAGGACAAGGACCAGCTGATGTTCTACAAGGAGGACAAGCACGGCCAGATCTTGCAGGAAGGCATCAACGAGGCCGGCGCGATGTCTTCGTGGATCGCCACTGCGACCTCCTACTCGACCCACGGCGTATCGATGATTCCGTTCTACATTTATTACTCGATGTTCGGATTCCAGCGCGTCGGCGATCTCGCGTGGGCTGCCGGCGACCAGCGCGCGCGTGGCTTCCTGCTCGGCGGCACCGCGGGCCGCACCACCCTGAACGGAGAAGGGCTCCAGCATGAAGACGGCCACAGCCATCTGCTGTCCTCCGCCATTCCCAACTGCATTTCCTACGATCCGACCTTTGCCTACGAGGTCGCCGTCATCATCCAGGATGGCCTGAGGCGGATGTACAAGGAGCAGGAGGACATTTTTTATTACATCACGGTGATGAACGAGAACTACCGGCATCCTGCGATGCCGGAAGGCGCGGAACAGGGCATTCTCAAGGGGATGTACCGGCTGTCGCAGCACAAAGCGAAGAAAGACGCGCCGAAAGTGCAGCTGCTCGGCAGCGGCACCATACTGCGCGAGGTCATCGCGGCACAGGATCTACTGGAAAACGACTTCGGCGTGTCGGTCGATGTCTGGAGCTGTCCCAGCTTCACCGAACTACGCCGGGAGGGTCTGGGTACCTTGCGCTGGAACATGCTGCATCCCGAGGAGAAGCCACACGAGGCCTATGTCAGCCAGTGCCTCAACCGCGCGCCAGGGCCGGTCGTCGCCGCAACCGACTACGTGAGGACCTTCGCCGACCAGATCCGGCCGTTTATCTACAAACCGTATCTGGTACTGGGCACCGACGGGTTCGGCCGCTCGGATACACGCGAAAAACTGCGCCGCTTCTTCGAGGTGGACCGTTACTATGTTGCAGTTGCTGCGCTCAAGGCACTGGCCGACGAGGGCACCATCCCCGCGGAGACGGTCGCCAAGGCCATCAAGAAGTACGGCATCGACCCCGATAAACCCAATCCGACCAGAGTCTGATCACTTGAGCCGGGTTCCGGCCCGGCATCGTATTCCAAGGGAGAAAAATGGGAAGCCTCAAAAACGTCCTGGTCCCCGATATCGGGGACTTCAAGAACGTTCCCGTCATCGAAGTACTCGTCAAGCCTGGCGACACCGTCAAGCCGGAAGATCCGTTGATTACGCTCGAGTCCGACAAGGCAACGATGGAAGTGCCCTCGCCTTTCGGTGGTGTGATCAAGGATATGAAAGTGAAGGTCGGCGACAAGGTCGAGGAGGGCTCGCCGATCCTGAGCCTGGAAACCACGGAAGACGCCGCAAAATCCGAATCCAAAGCTGCTGACAAACCCGCGCCGGCTGCCGCGAAGGAGCCGGAGCGGAAGGAAGAGAAGAAGGAGCCGGTGGCGGAGAAGCCCGAGGAAAAACGTGCCACGCCGTCGGGCGCGCCGGCAACACAAATGGATGAAGCAGGATTCGCCAGTGCGCATGCCAGCCCGGGTGTGCGCCGCTTCGCCCGAGAACTCGGCGTGGACCTCGCGCGCGTGCAGGGCAGCGGCCCGAAAGGCCGGATCCTGAAGGATGACGTGCAGGCCTTCGTGATGGGCGCGCTCGCTGGGGGGGCGACGGCGAGCACGGCCGCCGGCGCAGGGTTCGGCGCCGGGCTGCCTGCGTGGCCGAGCGTGGATTTCGCCAAGTTCGGGGACATCGAGTCACAGGCGCTTTCGCGCATCAAAAAGATATCGGGGCCGGCGCTGCACCGGAACTGGGTCCACATTCCGCACATCACCCAGCATGACGAGGCCGACATCACCGAGATGGAAGCTTTCCGCAAGCAGATGACGGACGAGGCAAAGAAGCAGAACATCAAGCTCACGCCGCTGGCGCTGATCATGAAGGCCTGCGTCGCCGCCCTCAGGCGGCATCCCGAATTCAACGCCTCGCTTGCCCCGGAGGGCGACGCGCTGATTCTCAAGCGCTACTATCATATCGGCGTGGCGGTCGATACGCCCGGCGGCCTCACGGTGCCGGTGATCCGCGATGTGGATCGCAAGGGCGTCATGCAGCTCGCAAAGGAGCTCGCCGAGATCAGCGCGAAGGCGCGTGACGGCAAACTCTCGCCGACGGACATGCAGGGCGGCTCGTTCTCGATTTCCAGCCTGGGCGGCATCGGCGGCGGATTCTTCACACCGATCATCAATGCGCCCGAAGTGGCGATCCTGGGCGTGTCGCGCGCGGTAATGAAGCCGGTCTGGGATGGAAAGGAATTCCGTCCGCGGCAGATGCTGCCCTTGTCCCTGAGCTATGACCACCGTGCAATCGACGGCGCGCAGGGCGCGAGGTTCATTTCCGAGCTGGTGGCGGTACTCTCCGATATCCGGCGGGTGCTTCTGTAGGGGCAACGATGAAGGCGGAAGGCGGAAGGCGGAAGATCTATAGCAGCGTGCATGCCGCGCGCGCTGTGCTTTCTGTTTCGTGGTCGATTCCTCCGCGTTGCTGCCGGGGAGCAGATCGCGCTTGACCCGACCAGCGCCTGTCGGCCTTCTTGGCGGCACCTTCGATCCGATTCACTACGCGCACCTGCGCCTGGCGGAGGAGGCGGCGGATGTCCTCGGGCTGGCGCAGGTGCGCTTCATTCCGGCCGCGATTCCACCGCATCGCGGTGCGCCGCAAGCTTCTGCCGAACACCGGCGCGCGATGGTCGGGATCGCGATTGGCGACAATTCGCGCTTCGTGCTCGACGATCGCGAACTGCAGCGACAAGGCCGCAGCTACACCTTCGACACGCTTGCCGGGATCCGCGACGAACTCGGAGAGTGTCCGCTGTGCCTGCTGATGGGAGCGGATGCGTTCGTTGCATTGACCACGTGGCACCGCTGGTCAGAGTTGTTCAGTCTGGCGCACATCGTGATTGCCAACCGGCCAGGCTATCGCCTGGACGAGCTGGATTCCGCACTGCCGCATGCGCTGAAGGCGGAATACCTGCAGCGCCACTCGAACGATCACAGGGACCTTGCACGTGCGCCTGCCGGGCGCATCGTCACCCACGAGCTGACCGCCATGGACGTCTCGGCCACCGCGCTCAGAGAAAGTATCCGGCTCGGGCGCAGCCTGCGCTACCTGCTGCCGGACGACGTGATCGCGTATATTCGGCAACATCACCTTTACAAGGAGCACGATGCACTCTGACGCAACCTGCCGGGCCGCGGTAGCCGCACTGGAAGATATCAAGGCATTCGATATTGTCATTCTGGACGTTCGCAAGATGAGCGCACTGTTCGATTACATGGTGATCGCCAGCGCCGAGTCCACTCGCCAGGCGCGGGCACTCGCAAATAATGTGCAGGAGAAGCTCAAGGCGATCGGCGGGAAGGTACACGGGGTCGAAGGCGAGCAGTCGGGCGAATGGGTGTTGGTGGATCTTGGCGATGTGATCGTGCACGTAATGCAGCCCGCGGTGCGTTCGTACTACAACCTGGAGCAGCTCTGGGGCGGCGAACCGCTGGCCCCGCATTCGAATTCCCGGCGCATCCCACCGGGGCAGGCCTCGGTTTCCTGAACCCAGGATCCGGACGCGCCGGGGTGAAATTTCATATCGTCACCGTCGGCCACAAGGCCCCCGCGTGGGTCGTCGCCGGTTTCGAGGACTACGCAAGGCGCATGCCGCGGGAACTTCCCCTGCGCCTGATCGAGGTCAAGCCTTACCCGCGCATGGGCGACTCGCCCGCCGCGTCCGCCAGGGCGCGGACCGAAGAAAAATCGAGAATTCTTGCCGCAGCCCCGACTGGCAGTGTAAAAATAGCCCTGGATGAGCGCGGAAAGACGCTCACTACCGCGAAACTCGCGCAGAAGCTCGCAGCATGGATGGCGCAGGGTCGGGACCTCTGCTTCATCATCGGCGGCGCAGATGGCCTCGATGAGGAACTCAGACAGTCGGTGGACCTGGTTTTTTCGCTGTCGGCGCTGACCCTGCCTCACGCACTGGTGCGTGTCATGCTCGCGGAGCAGCTTTATCGCGCAGTTTCGCTTATCCGCAACCACCCTTATCACCGGGAATAGGAGCGTGCCGTTTGTGGCGCGCGCACAGAACAAGAGAGCGGACGAGTGTCTTCCCTGGACAAACATATCTATCTCGCCTCCCGCAGCACCCGCCGCCGCGACCTGCTGAAGCAGATGGGCGTCAGCTTCGAGATGCTGCTGTTGCGCGAAGGCGTCGGACGTGAGGCCGATTTCGATGAAACCCCGTTCGACGGCGAGAACCCGCTCGATTACACCATCAGGGTGACCCGCCTGAAGGCCGATGCCGGATGGTTGCGGCTCGAGCAGCGCAGGCTGATGCGCCATCCGGTGCTCGCCGCAGATACCACTGTCGCGCTCGGCGACGCGATCCTCGGCAAGCCCCGCGATCGTGAGGACGCGGTCGCGATGCTCAAGCGTCTTTCTGGAACCACGCACCTGGTCCATTCGGCGGTGGCGGTGAAGTTCAACGACCGGCTGGAAGAAGCGCTGTCCACGACCGAGGTCAAGTTCCGCGAACTGTCCGACGAAGAGATCCGCCGCTACGTCGCAACCGGCGAGCCGTTCGACAAATCGGGCAGCTACGGCATCCAGGGCAAGGCCAGCCTGTTCATCGAGCGTATCAACGGCAGCTACACCGGCGTGGTTGGACTGCCGGTGTTCGAAACCGCCCAGGTACTCTCCGCGTTCGGTTACAGGGTACTGTGAACGAGGAGATCCTGATCAACGTCACGCCGCAGGAGACGCGGGTGGCTGTCATGCAGCAGGGCGCAGCCCAGGAAATCCAGATCGAACGCGCATCCAGCCGGGGGCTGGTCGGCAACATCTACCTTGGCCAAGTATCGCGGGTGTTGCCCGGCATGCAGTCCGCGTTCATCCATATCGGGCTGGATCGCGCCGCCTTCCTGCATGTCGCCGACATCTGGGGCTACCGCCAGAATCACACGGAGCCCAGGCCGATAGAGCGGATCCTGCACGACGGCCAGAAACTGCTGGTGCAGGTGGTCAAGGATCCGATCGGCACCAAGGGCGCGCGCCTGTCCACGCAGATCAGCATCGCCGGGCGACTGCTGGTGTATCTGCCGCAGGAAGCGCATATCGGTATTTCCCAGCGAATCGGCGACGAACAGGAACGTGCGCTGTTGCGCGAGAAACTCCAGCACCTGCTGCCGCAGGACGAGCGCGGCGGATTCATCATTCGCACCCTGGCGGAAACCGCGACCGACGAGGAGTTCGCAGCCGACATCGAGTATCTGCGCAAACTGTGGACAGGAATCCAGGAACAGGCCGCAACGGTGACCGCACCCGCACCGCTTTACCAGGATCTGCCACTGAGCATTCGCGTACTGCGCGACTTCATGAGGGACGAATGCGATCGCATTCTGGTCGATTCGAAGGAGACCTTCCAGAAAATGCAGGTGTTCGCGAAAAGCTACCTGCATCCGCGATTTGCCGAACGCATTCAGCATTACGGCGGTGATCGTCCGCTGTTCGACCTCTACGGGGTTGAAGAGGAAATCGAAAAAGCGCTCGCCCGGCGTGTGCCACTGAAGTCCGGCGGCTATCTCATCATCGACCAGACGGAAGCGCTGACCACCATCGACGTCAACACCGGGGGATTCGTCGGCGGGCGGAATTTCGACGACACCATCTTCAAGACCAATCTCGAAGCAGCACAGGTCATCGCCCGCCAACTGCGCCTGCGCAACCTCGGCGGCATCATCATCGTCGATTTCATCGACATGGACTCCGACCTGCACCGCGACGCGGTGCTGACCGAATTCAAGAAGGCGCTGGCTCTCGACCGCACGCGCATCACCGTCAACGGCTTCAGCCAGCTCGGCTTGGTGGAAATGACCCGCAAGCGCACGCGCGAATCGCTTGCGCACATTTTGTGCGAGCCCTGTCCGACCTGCCACGGCCGCAGCGAGATCAAGACGGCACAGACGGTCTGTTACGAGATCCTGCGCGAGTTGCTGCGGGAAGCCAGGCAGTTCGACGCCCGTGAGTTCCGGATTCTCGCGTCGCAGCCGGTGATCGACATGTTCCTCGATGAAGAGGCGCAAAGCCTGGCGATGCTCGAGGAGTTCATCGGCAAACCGATCTCGCTGCAGGTGGAAACGCTCTACAACCAGGAGCAGTACGACATCATTCTGGTGTGAGGAAGGCTGGGTAACGGAAGGGCATTTCGCGCCTGCCAGCCGGCTTTCGGCCCGGCAACCCGGCTCAGGCGACCTTCGCCACCTGCATCGCAGGCGGCTCGCTGTTCAGCGTGTCGCGTATGCGGGTGAGCTCCTCGATCTGCTTGCCGAGCGTGAGCTGCTGCTTTTCGAGCTGGCGAATGCGATCGTGCAGTTTGTTGATATCGCCGGCGATCTTTCTCAGGTTTTCGATGCGGTGTTCGAGCAGCCTCTGGTGCTCCTTGAGCTGCATGGATAGAGGCGTGAGCGCCGATTTAAGCCAGGCATCCAGCTCGCCGCGCACGTCGCGGAACAGTCCCTGCGCCTGCGCAACCAGGCCGTTGTAAAAGCGCCGCACGAGAAAGTGCTTCTCGGTCATGACATTCACCGGATCCTTGCAGAAGCGTTCAGTGCTCTGCTGCAGCGAATGCATGCGCAGTATGTGGCGCTCCAGGTTGAGCGCGGGCGGAGTCATCTTCTTGAACCCGTACTGCCTATGAAACTGCGAGTAGACGTTGTCCACGAACCCGCGCGTCTCCGCGGCGAACGCCAGGATCTTCTCCGCCTGTCTGGAAAACGTGTCGAACAGAGCCTGCATGCCGCGCATGAGGCCGGCGGTGGTCCAGCTGCCTTCGATCGCCTGCAGGCTTTTCGCCAGTATCTCGTCCAGTCGTTCCTCATCCAGCGTGCCGAGCAGCACCTGCCCCTGCCGGAGCACGGTCGCGTATGAGGCCCTGAAACTTTCCATGTGCCGGCCGTATTCGGCCTTGTCCGTTTCCAGCTTGGCGAGCAGCACTTTCGCGAGTTCGCGGTTCTTGCCGGTCAGCTTGGACATTTCCTGCAGTTCGGTGCGCGCGCTTTCGAGTTTTGCGATCACCGTCTGCAGCGAGGTCTCGACCATGCTGCCGATCTCACGCGAAACGGCGCTGCGCAGAATCTGCTGTTTGGAAGGAATGATCTCCTCGGCCAGCAGGCGCTCCAGCTTCTCAATGCCGCTCTTGCGAAGGAGAGCCGGGTCGTTACGTATGCGTGCGACCAGCGCCTTCTGCGCGGAGAGCGCGATCACGTGATCCTGGGGCAGACCCAGAATTTCGGCAGTCTCCTCGAGCTGGCGCCCGACGCGCGCCTCGATCTCGACGTCGCTCTTCAGGTCGTCCCACATCAGGTCGATCTTGTTCAGCACGGCGATACGCCGGCTGACGTAGTCACGCACAAATTTCTGCCACACGTCGAGGTCAGACCGGGTAACACCGGTATCCATTGCCAGCAGAAACAGCACCGCGTGCGCGTTCGGAATCATCGACAGCGTCAGTTCCGGCTCGGTGCCGAGCGCATTCAATCCCGGTGTATCCAGGATCACCAGCCCGTTCTTCAGCAGCGGGTGCGGATAATTGACCATCGCATGCCGCCAGCACGGTATCTCGACTTTGCCGCCCTGCTTGCTGATCACCGTCGTCGTGACGAAGCCGGTTTCGTCCAGCAGTCCAAGTGCGCTGGCCTCGTCGATCGAAACCGACTTGGTGTCCGCCAGGCTGGACATCGCCTTTTCCATGGCCTCGTGGGACTCGATGTCCAGCGTGATCTTCACCCACTCCACGGGCTTGTGCTTCAGTGCCGATATGCTCTCGTCGGTGCGGCGCGACTCGATCGGCAGCAGCCGGACATAGGGTGCTTCCGCAGGATCGTAGAAAATCTCGGTCGGGCACATGGTCGTGCGCCCCACGTCCGACGGCAGCAACCGCTGCTTGAAATCGGAGAAGAACATCGCGTTGATCAACTCGGTCTTCCCGCGCGAGAACTCCGCGAGAAAAGCCAGGATCATGCGGTCGTTGCGCAGGCTCTCGGCGAGGTCATAGATGCGCAACGAACGCTGGATATCGGCGTGGCCGTGGTTCTCCAGCCACGCCTGATATCCCTCGATGCACTCGCGCAATTCCTCGCGCCACTGCTGGTAGTGCGCAACCTGGTTTTCGAGTTGTGTGCTCATTGATCCGCTAGCAGACCTATCCGCTCCAGCAGTTCGGCGCCCGCATCATGTATCTCGACGATCTTCGCCCGACCCCGGCTACCCCATTTAATCATAACCTTACGCGCTGGAACAGCAAGACTTTTTGCAAGGAAATCAAGAAGCAGCGCATTGGCCCTGGAGTCCACCGCCGGGGCCGCGATGCGAACTTTCAGGCTCTGGCCGTAGAGCCCCGCAAAACCGCTGCGACTGGCATTCGGCTGTATGTAAAGCGAGAGCCTCAGCACTTTCCGCGCCGGGTCGTAGCGGTACCAGCCCTGGTTCATCCGGCCGCTGCGATCAGAACATGCGAGAGAACATGCCCTCGAGGGAGGCGACCGGCCACATCAGAATCAGCTGGCAGGTGATCAACACGAACAATGGCGACAGATCGACCCCGCCGGCCGGCGGAATACGCTGCTGAAATATCCGCAGGAAAGGTCGCGTCAGGCTTTGCAGGATCGGCATGGCCGGGCTGTACGGACTGACCCAGGACAGGATTGCCTGGATAAATACCGTGAACATGACGATATACAGGAACAGCCGTATCAGCCTCACCACTGCCAGCAGCATCAGGGCAATCATCGTGTTGCCGATCGCGGGGCCGAAGCCGTAACCCTTGAGCGACAGCACGATCCCGATCAGCGCGATTTCCACTACCCAGGCAAGCAGCAGGCTGGACAGATCGTAACCGCGCAGCCCGGGAATGAATCGCCTGGCCGGCCTCACCATGAAGTCGGTAATCGCGAAGATGAAGCCCGACAGCGGATTGCCATAGGGCGCCCGCACGATCTGGAGAATGAATCGAAGGAGCAAGGCCAGCACCAGCAGGCCCAGAAAGGTTTCAACAAGAAATATGAGTGCCTGGTTCATCGTCCTGACGGGGGTTCAGTTTTTGCCGTACTCATCGCCGAGTTCACGCGCGCGCTCGGCTGCGGCACGCACTGCATCGATGATCGCGCGTTTCACCTGTTCTGCGTCCAGTTTCTGCAACGCGCGCTCGGTGGTGCCGCCGCGCGAAGTCACACGCGCACGCAGAACCGCAGGCGGCTCATCGCTTTGGGCCGCGAGGCGCATGGCACCTGCGAAAGTCTCGATTGCCAGCCGGCGCGCCGATGGTTCGTCAAAGCCCAGGGAAATTGCTGCCTCTTCGAGCGCCTCGGCAAAGTAGAACGCATAGGCGGGTCCGCTGCCGGATACTGCGGTCACTGCGTCCAGCAGCTCTTCACGCTCGACCCACAATGTCGAGCCGACGGCTTGCAGCACCTTCTCCGCCGCGGTGCGCTCGGATTCACGCAAGTCATCCATCGCGAACAGACCGGTGATGCCGGCCGATACCATGGCTGGCATATTGGGCATCGCGCGCACGATCCGGCCGTGATCGCCCAGCCAGCGGGACAGGTCCCGCGTTCTGATCCCCGCCGCGATGCTGATCACCAACGCATCGCGAACATGCGGGCGCAATTCCATCGCGACCTGTTTCATCTGCTGCGGCTTGACAGCGAGCACCACCACGCCAGCCTGCGGCGCGCCGGCAATCTCGGCGACGACGGCAATGCCGAATCGCCGTGCAAGATTCTCGCGCGCCTCGCCGGAGACGTCGACAGCTGCGATATCCGCTGCCGACGTCTGATGCCGGAGCAGACCGTCAATAAGCGCGGAGGCCATATTGCCTCCGCCAATGAAGTTGATACGCATTCGATTATCTATCAGGTTCGCTGCAGTATAGGAGGCGCGGTTCGATACCGGCAAGCGCTCAGCCGCGCTTGCGCGCGCGATCACCGAAGATCGCACGCCCGACCCGGACCATGGTGGCGCCCTCCGCAATCGCGGATTCGAGATCGTCCGTCATGCCCATCGACAGCGTGTCCATGGCGATACCGGCGCCTGCAATCCTGTCGCGCAGTTCGCGCAGAGACCGAAAACGCGCACGCTGCACGGCCGGGTCGTCACTAGGCTCCGGAATTGCCATCAGCCCCCTCAGCCGCAGCCGCGGCATCTGCGCGACCCGCTGTGCCAGCGCGAGGGTTTCGCCCGGTTCGACCCCGGACTTGCTGGCTTCCCCGCTGACGTTGACCTGGATGCAGACATTCAGCGCAGGCAAACTCGCCGGCCTTGCCTCCGACAGCCTGCGCGCGATTTTCTCCCGGTCGACCGAGTGCACCCAGTCAAAATGCTCCGCAATCTCACGCGTCTTGTTGCTTTGGATCGGACCGATCATGTGCCACTCCAGAGGGCGGAGCAGCAGCCCCGCCTGCGGGGACAGAGCGCCGGAGCGCAGAGCGGTGGAACGTGCGACCGCGGAGGCGCTCTGCTGCGCCCGCTCAACGGCCTCGCGCGATGCCCCGTCTACGTTTCGCGGGCGCACCCCGGCGGAGTGGCGGACGTCAGTCTCCGAATCTCTCCCTCCCGCAGATGTCGATGTCGCGTGCCACGCCACGCCGTCCGGAAGCGCCGCCATCTTCTCCAGCGCCTCCTGGACGTAGTTCTCGCCAAAGGCGGTCTGCCCGCATGAAATCGCCCCGGCGATCGCCTCGGGCGGGAAGGTCTTGCTGGCGGCGATGATTTGCACAGAGTCCACTTCCCGCCCGGCACCGCACGCAGCGGCCTCGACGCGCGACCGCAAAGCTTGCATGCGGGACCTTATTGTTGTCATAATCCTCTCGCATTCTTCCTGCTAACCCTCGAACGCAGAAAGACTTTTCTAACGGCAGCGGCAGATGAAGGCGCCCCTGTCTCCCAGCAAAGCTCGCGGAGCCGATTATAGATGGACATCGCAGAACTTCTCGCCTTCTCGGTCAAGAACAAGGCCTCCGACCTGCATCTCTCCGCCGGCCTTCCCCCAATGATTCGCGTAAACGGCGACGTTCGCCGCATCAACCTGCCGGCGATGGAGCACAAGGACGTTCACGCGATGATCTACGACATCATGAACGACGGGCAGCGCAAGTTCTACGAGGAGAACCTGGAGTGCGATTTTTCGTTCGCGATTCCGAACCTCGCGCGCTTCCGTGTCAATGCGTTCGTGCACAACCGCGGCGCCGGGGCAGTCATGCGGACGATTCCGTCGAAGGTGCTGACGCTCGAGGAGCTGAAATGCCCGGAGATCTTCAAGGAAATCTCCAACCAGCCGCGCGGCATCGTGCTGGTGACCGGGCCGACCGGATCCGGGAAATCGACCACGCTGGCCGCGATGATCAACCACATCAACGAAAGCGACTACGGCCACATCCTCACGGTCGAGGATCCGATCGAGTTCGTGCACGAAAGCAAGAAGTGCCTGATCAATCAGCGCGAGGTCGGGCCGCACACGCTGTCGTTCAACAATGCGCTGCGTTCGGCACTGCGCGAGGATCCGGACATCATCCTGGTCGGTGAGTTGCGCGACCTGGAAACCATCCGCCTGGCGCTGACCGCGGCGGAAACCGGCCACCTCGTTTTCGGCACGCTGCATACGTCGAGCGCGGCGAAGACCATCGACCGCATCATCGACGTATTCCCGGCGGCCGAAAAGGAAATGGTCCGCGCGATGCTTTCCGAATCGCTGCGAGCGGTGATCTCGCAGACGCTGTGCAAGACCAAGGACGGTGCCGGGCGGGTTGCCGCGCATGAAATCATGATCGGCACACCGGCGATTCGAAACCTGATCCGGGAAGCGAAGATCGCGCAGATGTATTCGGCCATCCAGACCGGTCAGAGCATTGGCATGCAGACGCTGGACCAGAATCTCACTGATCTCGTACGGCGCAATGTCATCGCCAGGGAAGAAGCGCGCATCAAGGCGGCGAACAAGGACTCGTTCGCGTAACGCCTGACGGGCGCGCGATGGGACAAGCACCAGGAGTCGGCAATGGAACGTGACCAGGCAGTCAAATTCATCCACGACCTGCTTCGCGCGATGGTCGCGAAGAACGCGTCGGATCTGTTCATCACCGCGGGCTTCCCGCCGGCATTCAAGATGGACGGCAAGATGACCCCGGTTTCCAATCAGAGCCTGACCCCCCAGCACACCCAGGAACTGGCACGCGCGCTGATGAACGACAAGCAGGCGCAGGAGTTCGAGGGCAGCAAGGAATGCAATTTCGCGATTCACCCGCCCGGGATCGGCCGGTTTCGCGTCAACGCCTTCGTCCAGCAGCAGCGCGTAGGCATGGTGCTGCGTACCATTACCACCACCATTCCGAAGTTCGAGGAGGTGGGGCTGCCGCCGGTGCTGAAGGACGTGGTGATGGGAAAGCGAGGCATCGTGCTGGTGGTCGGCGCCACCGGCTCGGGCAAGTCGACCACGCTGGCGGCCATGCTCGGTTACCGAAACGAGAACAGCTACGGGCACATCGTCACGATCGAGGATCCGATCGAGTACGTGCACGAACACAAGAACTGCGTCATCACGCAGCGCGAAGTCGGCGTGGACACGGAATCGTGGGAGGCGGCGCTGAAGAACACGCTGCGCCAGGCGCCGGACGTGATCCTGATCGGCGAGATTCGCGACCGCGAAACCATGGATCATGCGATCGCGTTCGCAGAAACCGGCCACCTGGCGATGGGTACGCTACACGCAAACAGCTCCAACCAGGCGCTGGATCGCATCATCAACTTCTTCCCGGAAGAACGTCGCGCGCAGCTGCTGATGGACCTTTCGTTGAACCTGAAGGCAATGATTTCCCAGCGCCTGATTGCCAGGAAAGGCACCAAGGGCCGCGTAGCGGCAATCGAGATCCTGCTGAATACGCCACTGATATCGGACCTGATCTTCAAGGGCGAAGTCCACGAGATCAAGGAAGTGATGGCGAAGTCGCGCGAACTCGGCATGCAGACCTTTGACCAGGCGCTGTTCGATCTCTACGAGCAGGACTTGATCAGCTACGAAGACGCGATGCGAAACGCCGACTCGATGAACGAACTGCGGCTGCAGATCAAGCTGCACGGCAAGGAAGCCCAGGACAAGGACATCATGACCGGGCTGGATCACCTCAATATCGTATGACAAGGATGCAGCCGGAAGGATGAAATGACGCGTGCGCCGGGTACGCGTCTTTAATTCCGGCTTCATCCTTCAAACCTTCATCCTTGCTCTTCTCATCGCCCCCGCCACCATCTTGAACTCATAGAGCCGGCATTCGAGCGCACCATTGAACAGCGGCGTGCGCTTCGAGGGAGCCAGGCCGATGAGTTTCGGCAGGCGCAGATCTCCGGTCAGGATATACGCGCGCCAGCCTGCGAAATTCTTCTTTAGTGCATCGCCAAGTCTGGGATAGAAGGCGGCAAGATTCTCCTGCTCGTCCAGCCGCACGCCATACGGCGGATTGGTCACCAGCACCCCCGAGCCTGCCGGCGCGGGCGCTTCGAGCACATCCGCACATTCAAGTACCACTTCCTGCTCGAGACCGGCTTCGGCAAGATTTCTCCGCGCGCCGTCAATTGCAGCCGGATCGCGATCGGCGCCGAAAATCCTGAGGGATCGGTGCTTTCGACCGGTATCCCACTCTGTGCGTACCCGCTGCCAGAGCTGCGCATCATGGACGCCAAGCCGCTCGAAGCCGAAACCGCGGCGTGCACCCGGCGCGATACCGAGCGCCATCATCCCCGCTTCGATCAGAAAGGTGCCGCCGCCGCACATCGGATCCAGCAGCGGCTGATCCGATGTCCATCCCGTCAGGCGCAGGATGCCAGCGGCGAGGTTTTCGCGCAGCGGCGCCTCGCCTGCGTCACGTCGATAGCCACGCTTGAACAGCGCTTCGCCGGAGGTATCCAGATACAGCGTGCACGCCTGCGAAGTGAGAAAGGCGTGGATGCGTACGGCGGGGTCGGCGGTATCGACATCCGGTCTTCGTCCGCCGGTATGTTCCCGAAAACGATCGCACACCGCATCCTTGATTCGCAGCGTGACGAAATCCAGACTTTTCAGCGGGCTCGAGACCGCCGACACGTTGACACGAATCGAGCAGTCGACCGCAAAGTACTCCGGCCAGTCGACCGCGAACGCGGAGCGATAGATTTCTTCTTCGTTGCGATAGCGTCCATGCGCCACCTGCCACAGCACCCGGCTGGCGATCCGGCTACCGTAGTTGGCGCGATAAAGCATCGCCATCGGACCTTCGAACGCCACGCCACCATCGGTCGGGCGGACGCGATCGGCATGGAGCTCGGTCAGCTCCTGCGCGAGCGCGGCTTCCAGACCACGCGGGCAGGTGGCGAAAAAAACCTCAGAGCGGGAGAAAGATCTCAAGTTCCACCCGTTTCCAGGGATCGCGGTGCCTCGTCAGCCGCGTGATTCGCGCCGCAAGCCGGTTGCCGTAGTCGAGCTGACGGGCAACCGCCTCGTTCTCCAGGCGCGGTACGTACCCAAGCTTGTGGCCCCGCCACTCGACTCTCACCGCATGTCTGTCGTAGGGATTGTCCGGCTCGCGGACAAGGTCGAGCGCGTCGCCGACCTCGAGTTGCGTCCACAGCCGCTTGCCATCATGAAACTGAAATCCCGCGAGCGGGGATGCCTGCAACAGAATGCGCGCCTGCGCTGCTTCCTGCGCCGATGCAGCCGAAAGGCAGACAAACAGTGCGACCGCGACAAGTCCGCGCATCTCAGAACGGTTTCAGCACGACCAGAAACACCACCGCGACCAGTATCAGCACCGGAAACTCATTGAACCAGCGATACCAGACATGACCATGCGCATTCCGGTCTCGCCTGAAATCGAGCAACAGCTTTCCGCACCAGACATGGTAGGCAATCAGGAGTGCGGTCAACGCCAGCTTTGCGTGCAGCCAGCCGCCGTAGAAACCCCAGCCCAGCCAGAGCCATAAACCGAATCCGATGGTCAGAATCGCGCCCGGGGTCATGATGCCGAAGAACAGCTTGCGCTCCATCAGCTTGAAACGCTCGATGCCTTCGCGGTCACTCGCCAGCGCGTGATAGACAAACAACCGCGGCAGATAGAACAACCCGGCGAACCAGGTCACCATGAAAATGATGTGCAGCGATTTGACCACCAGCATGGTGCGCTCCTAGGCAAGCAGGCGGCGCCGGGACAGCACCAGCGCAATGTAGAACCCGGCGAGCGCGTAAGCGAGCAGCACCAGCACATGCATCAACACGTCGGCGGGTGCCACACCGTTCACGAGCGGACGCGCAATCTGCACCGCGTGCGTCAGCGGCAGTACCGCCGAGACTGCCTGCAGCGGCTCGGGCAGCGCAGCGACCGGGAAGAACACGCCGCAGAGCAGCACCATCGGCGTGATGAACAGGGTGAAGTAGTACAGGAAGAAATCGTAGCTGGGTGACACCGCGTTCATGATCAGCCCGAGACCGGCGAACGTCAGGCCCACCAGGAACGCGAGCGGCACGATCCACAGGATCAGCGGCGAAGAGGACAAACCGAGAATCCAGATGACCAGCAGAATGGCGACCCCGGAGAGAAAACTCTTGCTGGCCGCCCACACCGTTTCCGCCAGGATCACATCATCCAGGTTCAGCGGCGCGTTCATGATGGAATCCCAAGTCTTCTGCACGTGCATGCGCGAGAAGGCGGAATACAGCGTTTCGAAGGTCGCGGTATTCATGGTGCTGAAGCAGACGATGCCGGCAGCCAGGAAAGTGATGTAGGGCACGCCGTCAATCTCGCCCATCATTCTTCCCAGACCATAGCCGAGCCCGAGCATGTACAGCATCGGGTCGGCCAGGTTGCCGAGCATCGATGGAATCGCCAGCTTGCGCCACACCATAAAATTGCGCCGCCAGACCTGCAGGAATCGCAGGCTCAGCCGTGGAAACGCGAAATCCTTTGCTCGCATATCTATGTCGTCGTTCGGACAGGGAGTTCACCACAAAGGCACAAAGTACACAAAGAGCACGAAGTAATTCCTACTTCTGTGCGAGCCATTGTTTCGTCCTTCTTCGTGACTCTTGGTGCCTTCGTGCCTTCGTGGTGATACAACACCGTCTCTCTCAGTCTCGCAGGTCGCGCCCGGTCAGCTTCAGGAACACGTCCTCCAGGCTTGCCGGGCGGTGCAGGTAGCGCAGGCCCGGGCGCCCCTCCAGCGTTGCGATCAATGGCACGGCACGATTGGCGTAACAAAAGACGGTTTCGCCGGTGCGTTCTACGCGTTCCGCGAGCTCGCTGCAGTTCTCCATCCACTCGTCCACGCCTTCGCCGAAGATCTCCACCACCTCGGGTTCAATATGCCGCGCGATCAGTTCACGCGGGCTACCGGTGGAGATGATGCGGCCATGATCCATGATCGACAGACGGTTGCACAGGCGCTCGGCTTCGTCCATAAAGTGCGTGGTCAACAGGATCGTCTTGTTCTGCGCCAGTAATTGCTTGAGCCGGTCCCAGATCAAGTGCCGGGCCTGCGGGTCCAACCCGGTGGTTGGCTCGTCCAGGAAAATCAGGTCAGGATCGTTCACCAGCGCCCGCGCCAGCGCCAGCCGCCGCTTCATGCCGCCGGAAAGGTGCTGGATCCTGGCGTCGGCGCGCCCGGACAGGCCGGCAAACTCCAGCAGATGCGGTATGCGTTCGCGCAACCGGCTGTCGGGCACGCGAAAGTATCGCCCGTAGACCAGCAGGTTCTCGGTCACGGTGAAATCGGGGTCGAGGCTGTCCGTCTGGGATACCACGCCGATGCGTACGCGCGCCTCGCGCGCCGCCTGCGGAACCGGCAACCCGAGCACCGAGATGGCTCCGGCGTCCGGATCGACCAGGCCGAGACAGAGTCGCAGGGTCGTGGTTTTTCCTGCGCCGTTCGGGCCGAGCAGCCCGTAGCACTCGCCGCGTTCGATCGAGAGACTGATACCGCGCACCACGCCGGTATCGCCGTAAGACTTTCGCAGATCCGTGACTTCCAGCAATGCCATATCGTCAGTTGCGACAGTACCGCATCACCAGATCCCGCAAGGGCACCAGCATGCCGTGAAAGAAATGCCCGGTTCCCGGGAAAACCACGACCGGTAACTGCTGCGGCCTTGCCCAGGCAAGCACGTCGGCGAGCGGTGCGACGTCGTCCTCCTCGCCGTGCACCACCAGCGTACCCGGTGCTACCTCGCCGATGGGAAAGCCCTCGACCGGTGGTGCAATCAGCACCAGTTTCTCCGGATTCAGCCCTTCGGCAGCGGCCGCGGCGATCGATGCGCCAAACGAGAATCCGGCGAGAACCAGGCCACTGCCGGGTATGCGGCTGCGTACATGGGCTGCAACCGCAAGAAGGTCTTTGAGTTCACCCCGGCCCTCATCGAATTCGCCAGCGCTGTCTCCCACGCCACGAAAGTTGAAACGTACTGCCATGTAACCAATCGATTCGAAGGCTTTGGCCAGTGTCTGTACCACCTTGTTGTCGAGCGTGCCCCCATACAGGGGATGCGGGTGCGCGATGATGGCAACGCCGGCCCGCTCCGCACCGGGATCCGAAACAACCGCTTCGATTACGCCGGCCGGACCGTCAACCAGCACGGTTTCCTTGGCTTTCGCGCTCAAATCCGCAGGCGCTCGACGACACGTCCGTTCACGAGATGCTCCTCGATAATCTCGTCAACGTCTTCCTTGTCCACGTAGGTGTACCAAACCTCTTCCGGGTACACCACCAGCACCGGCCCTTCTTCGCAGCGGTCCAGGCAGCCGGCCTGGTTGATGCGCACCTGCCCCCGCCCCGCACGCTTAAGCGCCTTGACCCTGGACTTTGCATAGTCGCGCATCTCCTGCGAGCGATGGTCGTTGCAGCAGGCTTCGCCGTTCGAGCGCTGGTTGCAGCAGAAGAAGACGTGATGCTTGTAGTAGCTCACTTGGAGACGTTACCGGGAATTAGAGAGAGAATTATATCGAACGACCGCTGGGTTTCAGCGTGTGCGATACCCTGCGTAAGCAAGATAGGCAATGGCGATGAACGACCATGCACTGGACACGGTGCGGGTCATTTCCGTCATGCTTGCGTAGTGTCCATGCTGCCACACGCGCAGCGCCGCGGAAACGTATGGGTTCTCGGGGGCTGCGTTCACCAGCGCCATTCCCATCGCCAGACAGGTGGTGGCCATGACAGCCTGGAACGATTTCGGAAAGAGCGCGAGCGCCAGCCAAAGAGCAAAGCCCGCTCCCAGACCCCACATCGAACCGGGCGTCAGCCACAGGCCGGGATTGCCGGGTATGAACAATGCGGCGGAGGCGAGCGATTTCAGGCCCAGCGCAACCAGCGTCAGCAGCAGCAGAGAAGCAGCTGCGGCCCCGAAAGAACGCGAAATCGCGGTCAGCATCAGCGCGACACCAAGGTAATTGAGGGCGGCGACCCCGGCTTCCAGAAACGCGTACGAACTCGCGGAATAAACTACGCCGGTGACTTCGGGGAACAAATGGCGCACATCACCGTTGCCGAATAACCAGATCTCGGCATTGAGCTGCGTGACCAACCACACCGCCAGCAAGAGAAAACACACATCGGCCGCCCTGCCGTGCTCGAACCAGCGCTCGCGCAACCTGCGCAGTTCGCCTGACAGCACCCAGCGTCTTCCGAACACGGCGGAAACCGCCGCGCCGAAGAACGCGCCCGCACCGTTGCACAGCAGGTCCACGTTGTTCGGGATGCGCGCGGGCAGATAGACCTGCAGCATCTCCATCCCCAGGCTGATCCCGGTGCCCGCTGCGCCGGCGATCAGCGCCGCCAGCAGGCGCGGCAACCTCGGCAACAGCACGAGGCACAACAGAATCCCGAGCGGCACGTATGCCAGCACATTCAGGGCGATGTCGGTCCAGGTGATGTAGTGCGGCCAGCTTGCGGTGAGAAACGCGCGCACTTCCGGCGTCGGTGCCCGCCAATCCGAAAACGGATACAAACTGGCATACGCGACGAGCAGCAGGTAAGCTATCGTCAGATAGTGCACCAGCCGAGACCCACGGGCGCCGGATGCGAAATGGATTCTGGAATCGCCGCTCAACATTTCATTTTGCAGTCACTAGTCTTTCACAGCGCACAACGCACGGCGATCCTGCTTTTTCTCTCGCATGGCATTCTATGACATCTTCAACGGCGACGCGGACGGCATCTGCGCGTTGCTGCAACTCCGTCAGCATGAACCTCGCGATGCCGAACTGGTAACTGGCGTCAAGCGCGACATCCAGCTGCTGGGAAGAGTGGAGGCGACCGCGAACGACAGCCTCACGGTTCTCGATATTTCCCTGGACGTCAATCGCCGGCCGCTCGAGCGTCTGCTCGCGGCGGGCGCGACCATCGAATACTTCGACCATCATCACGCCGGAACCATACCGCAGCATCCGCGACTGCAGGCACACATCGACACGAAGCCGGATAGCTGCACCAGCCTGATTGTCGACCGTGTTCTCGGGGGAAGGTTTCGCGCCTGGGCCGCGGTCGCGGCTTTCGGCGACAACCTGGACGAAGCGGGGCATCGCGCGGCGACAGAGATCGGACTGCGTGCGAGTGAGATCGCGTTGCTGCGCGAACTTGGCACCTGCGTCAACTACAACGCTTACGGCGAGTCGATCAGCGACCTGCGCTTTGCGCCCGACGCGCTGTACCGGCTGCTGCTGGAATATGGCGACCCGTTGAGGTTCGCCCGGGAAGCGGAAGCATTCCAGGCCCTGCGACATGCGCTGAGTGAAGACCTCGCGCGCGCTGCAGACATGCAGGTCGAGAAACTTTCGACAGGCTGTGCCTGGGTCTGTCTTCCAGAGGAAGCCTGGAGCCGGCGCGTCGGTGGCGTACTTGCGAACCGGCTTGCGCAGGCGTCGCCGGAATTGGCGCATGCAATCCTCACGCGCAGACCCGGGGGATATCTGGTCAGCCTGCGCGCGCCGGTCGCGAATCCGCGCGGCGCGTCAGCCGTTGCGCGCCGGTTCGAATCCGGTGGCGGACGTGAAGGCGCCGCCGGCATCGATTTCCTGCCGGACGAGGAACTGGACCGGTTCCTCGACCTGTTCCGCGCGGCTTACGGCAAAAATTAGCGCGTTGCCTTGATCTCGGTCCACATGCGGTTCAGCAGGCGGCGTTCGCGCGGCGTCATGTCTTTCAGCTGCTCCAGCTTCGCCGCCGTCGCTTCGTCCGGAAAGATCGCCTTGATCGCCTTGATCTCGGGATCGATGAAGCGCAACGCGTCCTTGTTCGGATTGAGCGAACCGATGATGTTGGTCAGATCCGCGGAATTCCGGCCTTCCAGCATGAAGTTGATGAACTGGTGCGCGAGATCCGGCCGGGGCGCGTCCTTGGCGATCACCATGGCGTCCAGCGCCAGCACCGCGCCTTCCTTCGGCAGGGAGAATCGCACCCGGAACTTCTGCCCGGCTTCCTGTGCGCCCTGATCGGCCTGGAAGATGTCCACCGAATAGCCGTGCACCAGCCAGATGTTTCCGCTCGCCAGTTCCTTGATGTAACCCTGAGCCATGAACGCGGCCCAGTACGGTTTGGCGCGAACGATCACGTTCCTGGCTTCTTCCCATTTTTTCGGGTCGCGTTCGTTGGCTGAATAGCCAAGGTACATCAGTGCCGCCGCCATCAGTTCGTTCGGACTGTCGAGCACGGTCACGCGGCCCTTTATTTTCTCGAGGATTTTCGGGTCGAAGATGGTGGCCCACGAGTCCAGCGGCACGCCGAGTTCTTTGATCTTCTGGTCGTTGTAGCCGATCATGGTGATCGACATCGCGTACGGTACCGAGTACCGGTTGCCGCGGTCGAACTCGGTGTTCAGGTACTGCGGCATGATGTTCTTGAGGTTCGGCAACTTGCCGTGGTCGAGCGGTTGCAGCCAGCCTGCCCGCGCCATGCCCGGGACATAGTTCATGGTCGGCACGTACATGTCGTAGCCCTTTGCGCCCGCCGCGAGTTTGGCAACCAGTTCCTCGTTATCGCCGAAGTAATCCTGGATCAGCTTGCACCTGCACCGCGCCTCGAAGCGTTTTACGGTTTCCTCGGCGAGATAGTCATTCCAGTTGTACAGGCGCAGCTCGTCCTTTTGGGCAAAGACCGGGGCGGCCATCAGCAGGACGGCGCACAGCAGGAGCGTTCTCATTTCGGGTTTCTCCGGGTTTGGGAAATTAAGGCGATTCAGATTAGGACAACGTTCATGCTTCGTCCAGTACGACGCTACCTGCCGCGAAACGCGCCGGGAGACAGCCTGGTGGCGATCAGAATCAGCGCCAGGGTCAGGGCCATCAACAGGGTGGACACCGCATTGACTTCCGGGGTAACCGAGATCTTGACCATGGTGTAGATCTGCAGCGGCAGCGTGGATGACCCGACTCCGGCGGTAAAGAAGGTGATGACGAAATCGTCGATCGACAGCGTGAATGCCATCAAGGCCCCTGCCATCACACCCGGCATGATCAACGGCAGGGTCACCAGCCGGAATGCCTGCCACGGCGTGGCGCCAAGATCGCGCGCAGCTTCGGTCAAGGTCTCGTCCATGCCCGCCAGACGAGCGCGCACCACGATGGCGACGAATCCGACACAGAACGCGATATGGGCGAGGATGATTGAAACCATACCGAGCGTGATGCCGACCAGCACGAAGAAGATCAGCAGGCTGACGCCCATCAGGATCTCCGGGATGGCGATCGGGGCAAGCACCAGAATCGGTAAAAGCCGGGTACGGTAACGGTACAGGGCATAGCCCGCCATGGTGCCGAGCACGGTCGACAACGCGCTGGCAGTCAGACCGATGATCAGCGAGTTGCGCGCCGCCACCAGCATCTTTTCGTTCTGGAACAGCTTCTGGTACCAGGACAGCGTGAATCCGACCCACTCTGCGTTCAGCCGGGAGTCGTTGAAAGAATACGCGACCACGATCACCAGCGGTGCGTACAGGAACGCATACGCCAGGAAGGCGGCCAGCCAGAGCAATGGCGAGCGGCGGCTCATGTGCGTGCCCGGCTCGCGATCCAGGCCGCCGCGCCGGCAAGCGCGACGGCGACCACCGTGAGTACCATCGCCAGCACGCTGCCGAAGGGCCAGTCGCGCGTGTCCAGGAACTGCTGCTTGATGACGTTGCCGATCATGATGCCTTCCGTGCCACCGAGGATGTCGGGAATGGCAAACATGCCGAGCGCCGGGATGAATACCAGCGCGGTGCCCGCGTATACCCCGGGCAGGGAAAGCGGGAAGGTGACCCGCCAGAAACGCTGCCAGGTGTTTGCGCCAAGGTCCTGGGCCGCGTCCAGCAGCGCCGCGTCGTGCTTCTCCAGGTTGGCGTAGAGCGGCAGCACCATGAATGGCAGGTGCACGTAGACCAGCCCGATGACGACAGCGAACGGCGTGTACAGCAGCGTGACCGGGCCGAGTCCGAACACGCCGATGAAGTTGTTGAACAGCTGCACGAACAGCGACTGCGGCCCGAGGATGATCATCCAGGCATAGATGCGGATCAGGAAGTTCGACCAGAACGGCAGGATTACCAGCAGCACCATGATGTCGCGGTGCTTGCGCGGGCTGCGCGCAATCAATAGCGCCAGCGGATAAGCGATCGCCAGGCAGGCGACGGCGGTGATCGCGGCATAGATGAACGACTTGAGGAACAGGCGGGCATACAAGGCATCGGTGAAAAACCGCGTGTAACTCTCGAAGGTCAGGTTCAGTTGCGTGCCGGTTTCATCCCTGTAAAAAATCGGGGCCAGCCCGCCGAAATCGCCCGGGAAACGGAACGATGCCAACACCATGATCAGCACCGGCACCGCAAAGAACACCAGCAGGTACGCCATCGGCGGCCCGCCGATCAGCCACCTGTGCCACCTCGCCCTGTGCGATTCGAGGTTCATTTTTCACCGCAAAGTCGCAAAGAGCGCGAAGGAAACCCTGACAAAGATCCTTTTGGCAGTCTTTGCGTTCTCCGCGCCTTTGCGGTGAATTCTGTCAGGCTGTTTGTTGCGCTGTCAGTCATTGAGGAAATGCCCGGCGTCGAAGCGCCAGCCGACTTCGACACGGTCTCCGGGTTCGAAAAATTTCGCGCGGCCCGCCGCGGAGTTCGGCAGCAATGCCTCGACCCGGGTGCCGCTTGCGAGTTCGACGATGTAGACCGTGACGTCGCCAAGGTAGAGGAAGTCGTGGACGTGGCCCGCGAACCGGTTCAACGCGGGATCGTCCGGGAGCCCGGCGCCGATCGCCACTTTCTCCGGTCGCAGCGCGAGCACGCCGCACGAGCCGGGCACCGGGAGGTTGCCTTCCGTGGCAGTCGCGGCGACTTCACCGATACCCCGCAGAGCCACGGTCAGGTTTTCGCCATTGCAGGATTTCACCTCGCCTTCCAGCAGGTTGCACTGGCCGATGAAGTCGGCGACAAAGCGATTCTTCGGAAATCCGTAGATGCGGGACGGTTCGTCCACCTGCTCGACCCGGCCATGATTCATCACCGCGACCCGATGCGACAGCGCCAGCGCCTCGCTCTGGTCGTGGGTCACGTAGATAAAGGTGATACCCACTTCTTTCTGCAGGCCGATCAGCTCCAGCTGTACGCTTTCCTTGAGCTTCGCATCCAGCGCGGCCAGCGGCTCGTCCAGCAGCAGCAGCTTCGGCCGGTTGATCAGCGCCCGCGCCACCGCCACGCGCTGGCGCTGCCCGCCGGAAAGCTCGTGCGGATAACGCGTCTCCATGCCCGTCAGGCGGACATCCTCCAGCACGCCATCGACGCGCGGCCCGATCTGCCCGCGCGGCACTCTTGCCATGGTCAACGGAAACGCGATGTTCTGCGCCACGGTCATGTGGGGAAACAGCGCGTAGCTCTGGAAAACGGTGTGGACGTCGCGCGCCTCGGGCGGGATGCCGGACATGTCGCGGCCATCGAGTTCGATCCGGCCGGCGTCGGGCGCGTCGAATCCCGCCAGCATGCGCAGCAACGTGGTCTTGCCGCAACCGGAAGGCCCGAGCAGGGTAAAGAACTCACCGGCCTCGATGGAGAGGCTGACGTCGTCGACTGCGGCGAAGTCGCCGAAACGCCTGGTGACGTTGCGGATCTCGAGAAGCGCCATACCCGGACCGGTTTGCGAAGCCGCAATTCTAAGGTGACAGCCGCGGACACAGGGCAAAAAAAAACCGCGCCCTGCCGCCGGGAGGCGGAAGTGCGCGGAGAGTGGGTTCCCGTCTTAAGCTTAAGTAGAGAAGCCGGGCCCCGGTCCGCGGGCCCGTACTGCCATGATGCAGAGTCTCAGAAGTTGATCTGCGCGCGAAGCGTGATCGCCTTCTCGTCTTCGCGCGGCTGGCCGTTGACCGTGACCGGGGTGTCGTAGTCGGTCATGACGTAGTTCAGCATGAAGCGGGTCATGGCCGTGTTGTGCCAGTTCACGCCAAGCGTGATCGCGTCGGCTTCGCTGGTGCCGGTGAAGGTGCCCGCGGGAAAGCCGCTCGCATCCCACTTGTCGTAGCGCACGCCGACCGTCCAGGCGCCCATGCCGCCGTCCTTGCCATAAGGCCGGCTCGGCTTGATACCGCCGAACACGCCGTTGCGGTAGGCCTTGGCGTAGCTCTCGCCGGTGATCGCCCAGACGCCGTACACGTAATAGGTATCGACTTCACGCGACACGCCCGCAGCGTCGTACTCGACGTTTACCCATTCGGCTTGCAGCTTGAACGGGCCGGTCGCGAATGCGGCCTCGAGGCCCAGCCGGTCACGGTCGAACGCAACCCCGGGATTGCCTCCGGTAAAGAAAGTCGCGCCGCGACCTTCAGTCTTTATGCCCGGCGTAACGGCACCGGCGGGCTGCGTTGTGGTCGTATAGGCGAGACCGAGGTGGCCCACCACGTCATTGTTGCCCATCATTTGCGGAATGTTGAACGTCACGCGCCCCATCAGATCCTTGTCGTCTTCCTCCGGGTCGGAGTCACTACTGTTCTGCCCTGCACCGTTCGACGCGGCGATCGCGTAAGTAAAGCCTGCGGCTGGCGCGCCATGCAGCATGATCCCGCGCTCCTTGCCGGGCGCGAGGTTGTCAATGAACGCCCGCTCCTGGAAGGTAATGTTGTTCGAGCTCATCAGGACCTCGAGACCGAACGGCATCTTGAACTGCCCGAGGCGCAACTGCGCCGGCTTGGTCAGCGCGTAGTTGAGATAGGCCACGTCCAGTTTGGTCGAGGCGGCGAAGTCGCCGACCACCGAGAAGCTGATGTCTTCGAACACCTTGCCGCCGAAGCCGATGCGCGCACGGCGAAGGTCGAAGGTGTCGGCGACCGAGTCGCTCGGCGAATAGCTGCGATAGTCGTAATGAATGCGGCCGTTGATGTTGAACGAATGCTGCTTGTCGGCAGATTCGAATTTCAACCCGTTGCTGAAGTATGTCCGAATGTCATTGGCTTCCTGCGCAAAAGCGGGGGCGGCGCCGAACATCGCGGCGATCGAAGCGGCCAGCACGAGGTGCTTCGATATCGCGGATTGCTTCACTTCCATTGATTTCTCCTGTCAGTTTGAAAGTTTCTACGACCGCTGCGGACGGGAAACGGGTTCCCCGAGCGACATTGATGCGCAAACCAAAACGGCGTTGCCCCGCCTTGTTCGTGGCGGTGCATCAACGGGTCGCATTCTGATAGGGCTATGTGACGTTTTCATGAATCGTCACAGTCGGTGTTGGATTGGTGCGCCAGCGTTGTATCAGCGCAACAACATCACCAGCAGCAGGACGCCGATGGTTCCGAGCAGGCCGACCGCAACACCGAGCAGGCGGGTGTGGCGCCGCTGCTGCGCACGCAGTGCGTCCACCGACGCCTGCAGTTGCGGCAGGTCGTGCTGGGACAGCGCGCGATGCACCAGGCGCGGCAGCTCCGGCAACACTGTCGCCCAGTGCGGCGCCTCTTTCTTCAGATTGGCGAGCAGCGCGCGCCAGCCGATCTGCTCCGACATCCAGCGCTCGAGATAGGGCTTGGCGGTCTTCCACAGGTCGAGGTCCGGATCGAGCTCACGACCGAGGCCTTCGATATTGAGCAGCGTCTTCTGCAGCAGTACCAGCTGCGGCTGGATCTCGACATTGAAGCGGCGCGAAGTCTGGAATAGCCGCAACAGCAGCTTGCCGAAGGAAATCTCCTTCAACGGCTTGTCGAAGATCGGTTCGCACACCGCACGCAGCGCCGACTCGAACTCATCCACCCGCGTATCCGCCGGCACCCACCCGGCTTCCACGTGCGCCTGCGCGACGCGGCGATAATCGCGGCGGAAAAATGCGAGGAAATTCTGCGCCAGATAGTTCTTGTCGACCTCGGTCAGCGTGCCCATGATGCCGAAGTCGAGGGCAACGTAACGTCCGTCGGGCGCGACCAGGATGTTTCCGGGATGCATGTCGGCGTGAAAGAATCCATCCCGGAACACCTGTGTAAAGAAGATCTCGACGCCTGCGCGTGCGAGCTTCTGCAAATCCACGCCCTGCCGGCGGAGCACTTGCACCTGGCTGATCGGCGTGCCGAACATGCGCTCCATTACCATGACTTCGGTGGTGCAGTAGTCCCAGTGCACTTCCGGGATCAGCAGCAGGGGAGAATCCGGAAAGTTTCGCCGCAGCTGGCTGGCGCTTGCCGCTTCGCGCAGGAGGTCGAGTTCGTGCCAGAGGTGTTTCTCGAACTCGCCGACGACTTCGCGCGGCTTGAGCCGCCGGCCGTCCGCCCAGAGTTTTTCCATCAGCCCGGCGGCAACCTGCAGCAGCGCGATATCCTCGACGATGATGCGATCGATCCCGGGGCGCAGGATTTTTACCGCGACTTCACGTCCATCCTGCAATTCCGCCAGGTGCACCTGCGCCACTGACGCGCTGGCAATCGCAACCGGATCGAAACGCCGGAACACCTGTGCTGCGGGCCTGCCATAGGCACGCTCCATGACCGGATGAATGACATCGAACGGCAACGGCGGCACCTGGTCCTGCAGTTTCGCCAGTTCATCCGCGAAATCGGATGGCAGAAGGTCACGACGCGTGGAAAGGACCTGGCCGAACTTCACGAAGATCGGCCCGAGGGCCTCCAGCGCCAGCCGGAGGCGTTCGGCGCGCGGCCTTTCCAGGCGGCGCCAGAACAGCAGGAATTTGACCAGCACCCGCAGCGCTCGTACGCGCTCGTGCCCGAGAATGAATTCGTCCAGCCCGAAGCGGATCGAGATGCTGAAGATTCTGAACAGGCGGAACAGATGCATGGTGCGGCCGTTCAGTGATCCGTTTCCTGCCCGGCTCGCGCCTCGAGGCGCTGCAGCCGCTTTTCCAGCCGCTCGGCCGCGTCCCGCAGTTCGTCGACTTCCTGCAGGAACGCGTCTGCCTCGAGTCGCGTCGGCAACGCGTGGCGTTCCTCGGTCAGGTATTCAGCGACGTTCTGTGCCGCCGATTCCGCCGCCGTTCCAGGAAAGCGCGCGGCTGCGCGCAGTACTTCGCCCAGTCGCTGCGCGGCGATATCGCCGAACATCCGGCTCAGATCCTCCTCGACATCCCAGCGCAGATTGGACGCGACGAAGGAGATGGCCGACGCCAGATCCGCGTCGCCTTCGATTCGTGCCTGCTTCCACGCGGCATCACGGTCCCGCAGGAAGTCGATCGCCGCCACCGGTGACAGCACAAGCTTTACATCGGTTTCGCCGGCCGTCTCGACGGATTTCAGACAACCGTCGCTGCCGATCTCGACCACCGCAAAGGCTGGTGGAACGTCGACGCGCACGCGCTTGCCTGCATGTGGGGCCAATCGCGCCGTGGCCCATTCGGCATCGCAGAGCAGGCGATTGACTGCGGCAACAAAGACCCGGGATAGCACGCGGCGGGCCTCAGCTCTTGAATCCGCGATGAATCGCGACCACGCCGGCGCTCAGATTGAAGTACTCGACGCGCTCGAATCCCGCCTCTGCCATCATCGCCTTCAGTTCCTGCTGCGAGGGGTGCACGCGGATCGATTCGGCAAGGTAACGGTAGCTGTCGGCATCGCCTGCAATATTCTTTCCGAGCCACGGCAGGAACCGGAACGAATACAGGTCGTACAACGGCGCGAGGGGTTTCCATACGCGCGAGAACTCCAGCACCAGCGCGCGCCCACCCGGCCGCAACACGCGCAACATCTCAGCCAGCGCCGCCTGCTTGCGCGTTACGTTGCGCAAGCCGAACCCGACGATGACACAGTCGAAGTAGTCGGAGGGGAACGGCAGTTTTTCGGCGTCACAGCGTGTGACCGGCAGGTTCTGCCCCTCGTCGATCAGTCGGTCGCGCCCGCGTGCGAGCATTTCGGCATTGATGTCGGTGAGCCACACTTCACCGCTTGCGCCCGCACGCCGCGCGAGCAGGCTGGCAAGATCGCCGGTGCCGCCTGCGATGTCCAGCACCCGCGCACCTTCGCGCACACCGCACAACTCGACCGCGAAGCGTTTCCAGACCCGGTGCAGTCCGCCGGACATCAAGTCGTTCATCAGGTCATAGCGGCCTGCTACCGAACTGAACACGCCGGCGACCCGGCGCGCTTTCTCGTCCTCCGGGACCTGCTGAAAACCGAAGTCAGTGCGTTTCTTGTCCATGGAACCGCAAAAATCAATTAACCACAGAGACACAGAGGCACAGAGGAAAAGAAAGAGGAGGACACCCAACCCGGCAAAAAACATTCGGATGCAGGGTTTCACTCTCTCAGGCTTTTCTCTGCGGCTTTTCTCTGTGCCTCTGTGTCTCTGTGGTAAGGCTTGTCGCTTTTCTCTGTGCCTCTGTGTACTTGTGTGGTTCCGTTTCGCTCGTCAAAGCTTCTTCCAGCCGGGCTGCGGTTTCGGGGTTGGCGGCGAACCGGCGGCGGGCTCGGCTTCACGGCTGATGCCGGCCTTTTCCAGGCGCTCGAGATATTCCCGCCACAGCGCGTCCTGGTCCTTGCCGAGCGCATACAGATAGTCCCAGGAATACAGTCCGGTGTCGTGCCCGTCGGTAAATATCAGCCTGACCGCATAGTTGCCGACCGGTTCGATCTCGGCGACACCGACGTCCTGCTTGCCGATCTGCAGCACTTCCTGGCCGGGACCGTGGCCACGCACCTCGGCCGACGGAGAGTACACGCGCAACAATTCGCAGGGCAGGCGGAATCGCTGTCCGTCGTCGAACGCGATCTCCAGTTGCCGCGACTGGCGGTGAAGGATGATATCGGTTGGCCGGGGTACCCCGGAGTGCAGGCCTGCCACGGGAATGCCTTCAGGAAAGAGGGTGATTGTCTCGCTGGGGAACCGCAAGGACGCTCGGCATGATAACGGCCGTCTGGCCCGCCTTCCAGCGGGCGCCGCCATTACATCCATTCAAGGCGTCACGGACTTGTAACATTTGCTTCATAGTATTGCAAACGCCCCCGAACGCGACCTCATTGGACCCATGAGCGCCACCATACTAGTCGTCGAAGACGAACCGGCAATCCAGGAACTGATTGCCTATAACCTGAAGCAGGCCGGCCACCAACCGATGCGGGCAGACAATGCCGAGCAGGCCATGAACCTGGTGTCCAACGCCCTGCCCGACCTGATCCTGCTCGACTGGATGCTTCCCGGCATGAGCGGGATCGATCTGGCCAGAAGGCTGCGCACCGACAAGCGAACCAAGACAGTGCCGATCATCATGCTCACCGCGCGCTCGGAAGAACAGGACAAGCTGGTCGGCCTCGACACCGGCGCCGACGATTACATTACCAAACCGTTTTCGCCGCGCGAGCTCAACGCGCGGATCAAGGCGGTGCTGCGCCGGCGCGCACCGCAGATGACAGATGACGTGGTGCAGATCGGCGGCTTGCGGCTCGATCCCGGAAGCCATCGGATCACCGGCAACGACGAGCCCATCGAACTCGGCCCTACCGAATTTCGCCTGCTGCATTTCCTCATGACCCATCCGGAACGCGTGCATTCACGCACCCAGTTGCTGGACCATGTATGGGGAGATCACGTGTTCGTCGAAGAGCGCACGGTCGACGTGCATATCCGGCGCCTGCGCAAAGCGCTCGAGCCAACGCGGCTCGACCGGCTGATCCAGACGGTGCGCGGCACCGGTTACCGGCTGTCGGGCACTTGACCTCCGATTCGCACACGGCTGACGGGGGGGCTTCGAGCCACTGGCAGTTTCTGTGATAATGACGCTCCCGCCGCGATAGGGGACGGACCGTTTGAAACAGCTCTGGGGCAGACCTTTCGCCACCGTCGTCCTGTTATGCGGCCTGGCGTTCCTGAGCTGGCCGATCCTCGGGAGCACAGGCGCGCTGTTGCTGTTGTCGCTGCTCCTGCTCGGCCTCCTGCTGCACCACATTCACAATCTTTCCGCGCTGTTCCGCTGGCTGAACGATCCGGGCATCGAGAACGTACCCTCCGGCGACGGCGTGTGGGGCGATGTGTTTTATCAGGTGCTGCGCCTGATGAAGCGCCAGCAACGCAGCGAAGCGCGCCTGTCGTTCGCGCTGCAACGCTTCCAGCTTGCGGGCGCGGCACTGCCGGAGGCGGTAGTGCTGTTGGACGAAAACGACGCGATCGAGTGGTGCAATCCGAAAGCGGCGGCGTACTTCGGCCTGGACCTGCAGCACGACCGCGGCCAGCAGATCACGTACTTCGTGCGCCAGCCGCAGTTCGTCCGCTATCTCTCGGAATCGCGGCCGAGTGAGCCGCTGACCTTGCGTGTTTTCGCGGACCACAAGGAATTCTCGCTGTCCATCCAGATCGTGCCCTATGGCGACCGGCAGCGACTGCTGCTGGGCCGCGACGTCACGCCTTGGGAGAAACTGGAGACGACTCGCAGGGACTTCGTCGCCAACGTCTCGCATGAGTTGCGCACGCCGCTGACGGTCGTGCGCGGATTCCTGGAAACCCTCGAAGACATGGATCGCCCCGATCCCGAGATGACCCGGCGCTCGATCCGCCTGATGTCTCAGCAGACGCTGCGCATGACGCGCCTGGTGGAAGATCTGTTGACCCTGTCCCGCCTCGAGAGCACGCAGAACGTGCTGAAGGAAGAAGACGTCGACGTCCCCGAGATGGTCAAGGCGCTGATGCAGGACGCCGACGCACTGTCTGCCGACCGGCACAAGGTACGGCTGAAGATTACGTGCAGCGACTGGCTGAAAGGCAACAGCGACGAACTGCGCAGTGCGTTCGGCAACCTGGTAAGCAATGCGATCCGTTACACGCCCGAGGGCGGCGAGATCGAATTGCGCTGGGAACATCGCAACGGCCATGTCGCGTTCGCGGTGCAGGACACCGGCATCGGCATCGAACCCCAGCACATCGAACGGCTGACGGAGCGTTTCTACCGGGTCGACAAGAGCCGCTCACGCGAGACCGGCGGCACCGGACTGGGTCTCGCGATCGTGAAACATGTATTGAGCCGGCATCAGGCCCAGCTGGATATCAGCAGCAAACCCGGGCGCGGCAGCACCTTTGCCGCCGTCTTCCCCGATACGCGGCGGCTGGCACCGCGGTCCACCGCACCGGCATCCGCCACGCCGCCGGAACGGCTCAAGGCCTGACCGGCCCCAGGTTCGCGCGCAGGCGCTCGCCCAAGCGTTCGCGAAAGCGGTCGGGCAACTCGCGCGCCGATCCGGCTTCGCGTCCTCCCCAGACCGGATTCGGAAAATGCGGGTCGTCGTCGAACCGGGGAATCACATGCCAGTGCAGATGCGGCACCTGGTTACCCAGGCTCGCAAGATTGATCTTGTTCGGCGACAGCAGTTCGCGCAGAGCTGATTCGACCTCGAGCACGACCTTCATCAGCCTGGTGCGGCCTGCCGCCGGCAGATCGGTCATTTCGGCGATGTGCGCGTCCAGGATCACGCGGCAGAATCCCGGGTGGTCCTCGTCCCCGACCAGCACCACGCGCAGGAATTCGTCCTGCCAGAGGATTTCGCCGCCCGACTGCGTGCACAGCACGCAGTCGGAGTCCCGCGAATCCGGGCCGTCATGCGATCGTGTAGTCATTGCGCGCGACCTCCCATGTGGACGGCCGCAGACCGCGGCCACAGCTTAGAGCAGCACTCTCTCGATACCGCCGCGATTGGCCTTGTCGATGTAATTGCTCATCCAGTCGCGCCCCAGCACGTGTTTCGCCATTTCGACCACGATATAGTCCGCCTCGACGCCCGTATCCTCCCGGAACCGCGACAGCCCCTGCAGGCATGACGGGCAGGAAGTCAGGATCTTCACCGCACCCTGATGGTTCTGCTCGCGAATTGCGGCGGCGCCTTTCTGCATCTCTTCCTGCTTGCGGAAACGTACCTGGGTGGAAATATCCGGGCGTGTCACCGCCAGGGTTCCCGATTCGCCGCAGCAGCGATCGTTCAGGGCGACCTCGGTATTCATCAGTTCGTTGACCACCATGATGGGCTGCTGGGTCTTGATCGGCGTGTGGCAGGGATCGTGATACATATAGCGCACGCCGGTAACCCCGTCCACCTTCACGCCCTTCTCCAGCAGATACTCGTGGATGTCCAGCAGCCGGCAGCCCGGGAAGATCCGGTCGAATTCGTATTGCTGCAACTGGTCCATGCAGGTGCCGCAGGACACGATCACCGTCCTGATATCGAGGTAGTTCAGTGTGTTTGCCAGACGGTGGAACAGCACGCGGTTGTCGGTGATGATCTTCTGGCCTTTTTCCTCTTCGCCGGCCGCGGTCTGCGGGTATCCGCAGCACAGGTAGCCTGGCGGCAGAACGGTGATGGCGCCGATGTCAAACAGCATGGCCTGGGTAGCCAGCCCCACCTGGCTGAAGAGCCGTTCGCTGCCGCATCCAGGGAAATAGAAAACCGAATCCGAGTCATCTGTCACCTTCTCCGGATTGCGGATCACCGGAATGACCGACTTGTCTTCGATATCCAGCAATGCGCGCGATGTGCGTTTCGGCAGCCCGCCGGGCATCGGCTTGTTGATGAAGTGGATCACCTGCGCCTTGACCGATGGCCTGCCCAGCGTCGCCGGCGGACGCTGCGTCTGCTGCTGGATCAGGCCGATCGACTTCGCCACCTTGTGCGCGAACCGCTGCGCCCGGTAACCCACGTCGATCATCAGCTTGCGCGCAAGCTTCACCGTGTTCGGATCGCTCGCATTGAGGAAGAACATCGAAGCCGCGGTTCCGGGATTGAACTTCTTGCGGCCATGCTTGCGCAGGAAATTGCGCATCGAGATCGACACGTCGCCGAAGTCGATATCCACCGGGCACGGATTCAGACACTTGTGGCAGACGGTGCAGTGATCGGCCACGTCCGAGAACTCATCGAAGTGCTGCAGTGAAACGCCGCGCCGGGTCTGTTCTTCGTAGAGGAAAGCCTCGATCAGCAGCGAAGTGGCCAGTATCTTGTTGCGCGGGCTGTAGAGCAAATTCGCGCGCGGCACATGGGTGGCGCAGACCGGCTTGCATTTGCCGCAACGCAGGCAGTCCTTGATCGAGTCCGAGATCTCGCCGATCTCGCTCTGCTCCAGGATCAGGCTTTCCAGTTCCAGCAGACTGAAGCTCGGTGTGTAGGCCGCGTCGAGATTCGCGCCCGGCAGGAGCTTGCCCTGGTTGAAGCGGCCATGCGGGTCGATGCGCTGTTTGTATTCCCGGAAGGCGCGGACCTTGTCTTCTTCGAGAAAATCCAGTTTGGTAATGCCGATGCCGTGCTCGCCGGAGATCACGCCGCCGAGCGATTTTGCCAGCGCCATGATCCGGCTCACCGCGGCATTCGCCTCCCGCAGCATCGCATAGTCGTCGGAGTTGACCGGAATATTGGTGTGCACGTTGCCGTCGCCCGCGTGCATGTGCAGAGCGACGAAAATCCGGCTCTTCAGAATCTTTCTGTGGATGGCATCGAGCTCGACGCGAACCGGTTCGAAATCGCGCCCGTCGAACAGGTCCATCAGTGCCGCGCGCACCTCTTTCTTCCATGACACCACCAGCACCCGCTCCTGCAGCGCACGAAACACGCTTTTGCCTGACCCGGGAATCCCGGACGCATGGCCTGGCGTGCGCGTCATGTCGTCGTGCGACGTTGCGGTTGCGTTCTCGAAACGTTCCCATTCCTCGAAGCCAGCATCAAGATGCAGCAGCAGCCACTGCCAGCGCCGGCGCACCCCGCGTACGATCTCAAGTGCGGTTTCTGTTCTTTCTCCAAGCAGCTCTTCCCTGGATATCGCCTCCAGATCGGAGCGCAGCGGAAGCTCTCCCGCAAAGAAATCCTCCAGCGCGTCCATCAGGCGGATCTTGTTCGCGAGCGATAGTTCGATGTTGATGCGTTCGATGCCGTCGGAATACTCGCCAAGCTTTTCAAGCGGGATGACCACGTCTTCGTTGATCTTGAAGGCATTGGTGTGTTTTGCAATTGCAGCGGTGCGCGCCCGGTCCAGCCAGAACTTGCGGCGCGACTCCGCGCTGACCGCGACGAAGCCCTCGCCATGGCGGGCATTGGCGATACGGACCACCTGCGACGCAGCCTGACCGACCGCAGGGTCGTCGTCGCCGACGATGTCCGCCAGCAGCACCATCTTCGGGCGGCCGGTGCGCTTCGCCTTTGCCGCGTACCCGACTGCGCGGATATAGCGCTCGTCCAGATGCTCCAGCCCAGCGAGAATCGCGCCGCCGGGGCGGCCATCCAGGTAGGACTTGATTTCGACGATGGAAGGAACCGCTTCCGCAACCGTGCCGTAGAACTCCAGGCACACGGTGCGGGTGTGCGCAGGCATGCGGTGCAGAATGAAACGCGCAGACGTGATCAGTCCGTCGCAGCCTTCCTTTTGCACGCCCGGCAGTCCGGAAAGGAACTTGTCGGTGACGTCCTTGCCGAGGCCTTGCTTGCGAAAGCGATTGCCGGGGATTTCGAGCGTCTCAGCTTCGCCGCGTTGTGTTTTGCCGTCACGCGCAAAGCGGGTAATGCGGAAACTGGCAGTCTCGGCATCATGGATTTTGCCGAGGTTGTGCCCGATGCGCTCAACCAGTATCCAGTCGGCATCGGGGGTCACCATCTTCCACGACGCCAGGTTATCGACCGCGGTTCCCCACAGCACGGCTTTCTTGCCGCCTGCGTTCATCGCGATGTTGCCGCCAATGCACGATGCATCGGCGGAAGTCGGATCGACCGCGAACACGAGGCCGGCCGCTTCCGCCGCCTCCATCATCCGCCGGGTCACCACCCCTGCGCCGCAGGCGATGGTCGCCACCTCGCAGTCAAGCCCCGGCAGACAGACGTTTTCCACGCGCCCGATGGCGTCGAGTTTTTCCGTGTTGATCACCGCCGAGCGCCGTGTCAGAGGTATCGCCCCGCCAGTGTACCCGGTTCCGCCGCCGCGCGGAACGATGGTCAGGCCCAGATCGATGCAGGCCTTCACCAGGCCGGCGACCTCCTGCTCGGTGTCCGGGTGCAGCACGACGAACGGATACTCGACCCGCCAGTCGGTCGCATCGGTCACGTGCGAAACGCGGGCCAGACCGTCGAACGCGATGTTGTCCCTGCGTGTCACTCTCGACAGCCGGCGCAGTGCCCGGCGCCTGAACCCGGCGACATCCGCGAGTTCCTGCCCGAAAGCATTCACGGCATCGCGCGCCGCTTTGATCAGACGCTCCACGCGCGGATCGGCGTTCAGACGCCTGGCTTCGATCTCGCCCAGCCGATGGCGCATGGATTCCGTCAGCAAGTCGAGGCGTTTGCGGTTGTCGAGCAGATCGTCCTGCAGGTACGGGTTGCGTTGCACGACCCAGATGTCGCCCAGCACTTCGTACAGCATGCGCGCGGAACGGCCGGTGCGGCGTTCGCTGCGCAACTCGTTCAGCAGATCCCAGGCCTCGAGGCCGAGCAGGCGAATGACGATCTCGCGGTCGGAGAACGAGGTGTAGTTGTAGGGAATTTCTCGCAACCGAACGCCGGCGGAAGCGAAAGCGGGAACCGGGATCATCAGGAACAGCGCGACAGATTGACAGGACGTGAAATTCTATCGCAGTGCAGCATGGCTGGCACGCTTTACACGAACATCGCGATCGCCAGATAGCGCAAAAATTTTCCGAGGGCGATGTAGAGCGTAGCGAGCCAGAAATGGCTGCGCAGCCAGCCGGCCGCCACGCATAACGCGTCGCCGACCAGCGGCAGCCAGGACAGCAGCAGTACCGGGGTACCGTATTTCTGCAACCTGACCAGCGCGCGCGAATCGATCGATCGCGGGAGTAGCCGGCCGATCGCATACGAGGTCAGCGCCCCGAGCGTATTGCCGACGGTCGCAACCCCGATCGCGGCGCCACGCGAAGCCGATTCCGTTGCCAGCACTACGAGCAGAACCAGTTCGGAGCCGCCCGGCAACAGGGTCGCCGCAAGAAAGCTCGAGACGAACAGCGTCGCGAGACTCGTTGCTTCGCTCACCAGGGAATGGAAACGTTGGACAAGCCGACTTCTTGAAAGAAACTGGCCGGGAAAATCTGGCGCGCCCGAGACGATTCGAACGTCCGACCCCTGCCTTCGGAGGGCAGTACTCTATCCAGCTGAGCTACGGGCGCGAGGATGCATAGCATAACGGTAAACGCTTGTTTGGTCTACGTTTCGCTTTTTCGGCTAGTTGAATTCCCCTATAATTTCGCGCTTCCGAGCGTCACCCCCGAAGGATTTCCAATGGCAGAAACGCATATCGAGGAGCATTCCTCGCCGATCAAAACCCCGGGACAGCTGATCACGGTCGTCCTGCTGGCATTCCTGGTTCCCGTGCTGGGCATCATTCTTCTGGTGCAACTGATCGTGGGCGGATTACGGGTCGACATGGATAGTCCGGCCATGTCCGAGGAAGCCGTAGCCAAGCGGCTGAAGCCGGTCGGGAGGATCGCACTCGGCGAACCCGGCGAAGTCCCGGCCGCCATTGCCGGCATGCCTAGCGGCGAGCCGCCACAGGTCGCGGCCGCCAGCCCCGAGGAAATCGGCGCGAAGACCTACCAGTCCTATTGCACGGTTTGCCATGGGGCCGGCATCGCCGGTGCGCCCAAGACCGGCGACAAGGCGGCCTGGGAGCCGAGAATCGCTCAGGGCAAGGAAACGCTGTACGCCAGCGCAATCAATGGCAAGAACGCCATGCCGCCGAAAGGCGGGGCGCTGAATGCGCCCGATGCGGATATCAAGGCCGCGGTCGACTACATGGTCGAGCGCGTGAATTGACCGCATCGATGTATTGCACCACGGGGCTTTGAATCAACCTCCGTCCTGCCTTATTAGAGTGATCCGCGAGGATACGAACCGAAACGCGACATGAACGCGAAACGCAGGGAAACGCGAAGGACGAAAACTTGGCTGGGCTTGCTGTATTGAATTTCTTCGTGTCTTCGCGCCTTCGTGTTTCGCTGCTTGTCTTTTCAATCTTTCGACCTCATTACCGCCCACCTATTGGCGCATGGCTACCTACGCGATCGGTGATCTGCAGGGCTGCCTGAAGCCGCTGCATGAGTTGCTGGACCTGATCGGCTTCAGCCCGGCACGCGACCGCTTGTGGTTCGTGGGCGATCTGGTCAACCGCGGCCCGCAGTCGCTGGAGACGCTGCGTTTCGTTCGTGCGCTCGGCGACTCGGCTGTCACCGTGCTCGGCAACCACGATCTGCATCTGCTGACCGTCGCCGCGGGCCATGCACGCGCTCATCGCGGCGACACGCTGGACGAAATCCTCGCAGCCCCGGACCGCGTCGAACTGCTCGCGTGGCTGCGCAATCAGAAAATGCTGCATGTCGAGACAGAGCATGTGCTGGTGCATGCAGGTCTGCTGCCGCAATGGGACGTCGTCCAGGCGCGCGAGCTGGCGGCGGAGGCGGAAGCGGCGCTGCGCGGGACAGACCATGACACCTTGTTCGCAAGGCTCTACGGCAACCAGCCAGACCGCTGGGAAAATCAGCTCTGTGGATTCGAGCGGCTGCGCGTAATCATCAACGCCATGACCCGCCTGCGGCTCTGCACCGAGGACGGGCGCATGGATTTCTCGCACAAAGGCGAACTGAAGAACCTGCCTGCCGGCTACCTGCCGTGGTTCGAAGTGCCGGGCCGGCGCAGCTGCGCGGCGACCGTCATATTCGGGCACTGGTCGGCGCTCGGATTGAAGGTCACGCCGAATTTGCTCGGTCTGGACAGTGGTTGTCTGTGGGGCCGACAACTTTCGGCGATGCGCCTGGAAGACCGCCGCCTGTTCCAGGTACGGTGCCCGGATCGGGCAGCCTGAGCGCATTCGCGACCGCGGCCTGCGCCGCCGCCGCCAGTTCCCGCCGGTTGCGGCCGGTGGCGTCGATCGGTGCGAGAAAAATGACTTCGGCCCGTGTACGCCTGTGCGACACGATGGCCACGATGGATTCCATCAGGCTGGTATCGCCGACATAGCTTGGCGTAACGTCTACACTGCCGTCGGCATTCACGTAACGCAGTGCCACCGGCACCACGAGGGCGTTTTCGTCCACCGCCGGCTGCAGCAGCGATGCGTGAAAACGCCTGAGTTCAGTGCCGTCGGTGGTGGTTCCCTCTGGGAACACCGCGATCGCATCACCCAGTGCGAACGCGTCGTGGATCGCGCGGTTGATGTCCGCGGCATGCCGGTGCCGGCCACGCTCGATGAACAGCGTTCCGGTCCGTGCCGACAGCCAGCCGATCGCCGGCCAACCGCGCACTTCGGATTTCGCCACGAAGCGCACGCGCCACGCGGCGTGGATTGCGTAGATGTCCAGCCAGGAAACGTGGTTCGACACGCCCAGCAGCGGCTGCGCGCCCTCTGGCGGCGCACCCCGGACGTGCAGCGCAACATTCAGGATCGACAGTATTCCCCTCGCCCAGCGCTGGATTGCGCGCCAGCGGCGTTCGCGATCGTACGCCGGGAACAACAGCGCGACCGTCAGCAGGCCTGCGAAAAGATGGAGAATGAGACGAAGGTAACGATAGATTCGAATCGGCGCCGCGGCTTCTTCTCTATCGCTCATCCTTCAGAAAGTGTCGGGCGTATCGTGTGTTGACGTTGGACATCGGCAGCAGCATCAGCAGGTCGGCCGTGTTGAAATCCGGATCCCATGCCGGATCGCCGCAGACGTAGGCTCCCGCCCGCAGATACCCTTTCACCAGCGGCGGAATCGACACCTTGCTATGCGTATCCAGGGCATCCAGGGGTAGCGCGCATCGCGGAAACACCCGGTATTCGATCGGGCTGGAGGCCTGCCTGCTCACGGCATTATAGATGGCGGCGGCAGCGTGTCCACCGTCGGCCATGCCGATGCTTGCACAGCCTATGATGTATTCGTAGCGGTGAAAACGCACGAACTTTGCGAGTCCGGCCCAGAGCAGCGCGATGGTCGCGCCGTTCCGGTAGTCGGGATGGACGCACGAGCGGCCGATCTCGACCAGTCGATCGCGCAGGTGCTGCAGGCGCGTCAGGTCGAACTCTTCCTCGGAGTAGAAACCACCGATCCTGCGTGCCTGCATGCTGGTCAGGATGCGGTAGGTGCCGACGACTTCGCCGGTATCCTCTTCGCGCACCAGCAAATGCTCGCAGTATGGATCGTAGATGTCGTGGTCGATGCCGGGTTCGCGGGTCGGCAGGCGCGCACCGAGTTCGTCGGCGAAAACGCGGTAGCGAAGGCGTTGCGCGTCCCGGATCTCCTCCGCGTTACGGCCGAGACTGACCGTCAGTTTTCTCCCGGTTGGCCCCCGGCTTTCAATACCCAGCTGCAGCATCGAGCGTCTCCGATTTCAGATTTCGGAAACACTAAAGCCACACAATGACAATGCGGTGACCCGGCGGTGAAACTTCGATTACCCCGTGCGGAAGCCGTCGCCGCCACGACCGCCCTGGATCCGCTTACCAGAGCGTGGCGTTGAATGCTTCGCGGTATCGCTCACCGAGCTGGTCGCGGGTGAACTGATGGTTCTGCGCGCCGCGCTCGGCGATCTTGATCGACCCGAGCAGAGATGCGAGCCGCCCGGTCGTTTCCCAGTCCAGGCCATTGGCAATGCCGTACAGGAGGCCGGCTCGATACGCGTCGCCGCAGCCCGTCGGGTCGACCACGCGCGCCGGCGGCACCGCCGGGATGCGGATCTCGCGGCCCCCGGCATGGATCGACGATCCCTGCGGACCCTGCGTGACGATGAAAGCCTTGACCGATTTCGCCAGCTGTTCGATGGTTCTGCCGGTGCGGTCCTGCAGCAGCTTTGCTTCGTAGTCGTTGGTCGCCACGTAATCCGCCATCTCGACGAAGCGCGTCAGTTCCTTGCCGTCAAACATCGGCAGGCCCTGCCCGGGATCGAATACGAAGGGCACGCCCGTCTCGGCAAACTCGCGCGCGTGCTGCAGCATGCCCTCGCGCCCGTCCGGCGCGACGATGCCGAGTCCGACGTCCTTCGCATCCTGCACGTGATTGTCATGCGAGTAGTTCATCGCCCCCGGGTGGAACGCTGTGATCTGGTTGTCGTCGAGGTCGGTGGTGATGAAGGCCTGCGCGGTGAACGTGTCTCTCACCTGTTTCACATGCGCCTGCGACAGCCGAAGCTTGTCGAGCCGGTAGGCGTAGGGCTGGTAGTCGTCGCCGACGGTCGCCATCATCAGCGGATCGTCGCCCAGCATTTTCAGCGTGTAGGCGATGTTGCCGGCGCAGCCGCCGAACTCGCGACGCATGTCGGGCACGAGAAACGCGACGTTCAGGATGTGGATCTGGTCCGGAAGAATGTGGTTCGCAAAACGATCGCGGAACACCATGATGGTGTCGTACGCGATCGATCCGCATATCAGGGTGCGCATGCAGTCAGTGTCCGTTGTTGTGATTGGATTCTGCGATTCAGCGCGTCAGCACAAAGGGTCCGTACCCGAGCGACTGTCGCACACGCTCCGCGTCGCGCTCGGCAGCATCGTGGCTGAGGTAAGGGCCGACATGCACCTTGTGCAGACCGCCTTCCTGGTAGAGGTGCATCGAAGAGGCGAGCCAGGAAAGATCGAAGCGTATCTTGTTGAGAAACTGCTCTGCATTGTCCGGCGATGCAAACGCCCCGAGCTGCACGTAGATTCCGCCGGCTCCGCTTGCCACCGGTTCGGGTGTCGGCGGCGGCTGCGTTGCGGCGACGATCGGCGCCGGCGGGCGTCCGCTGTCGCCGGGGAGGATTGCTTCGACTTCCACGCGCGCCGTGCCCTGATCGATGAATCCGAGTTGATGCGCGGCGACGTAGGACAGATCGATGATGCGATCCTCGCTGAAGGGCCCACGGTCGTTCACTCGCACCACCACCGACCTGCCGTTGGCAAGGTTGGTCACCCGCGCGTAGCTCGGCAGCGGCAGCAGCGTATGCGCCGCGGTCATCTTGTACATGTCGTAGGTTTCGCCGGTCGAGGTCTTCTGACCGTGATAGCGCTTGCCGTACCAACTCGCCAGTCCGCGCGCGCGGTATGGACGGTGCCCGGTGAACGGTGTGTAGGTTTTCCCCAGCACGGTATAGGGGCGCGAGTTGCTGGGCCTGATCGGCTCGTTGCGCGGTACCGCATCCGCGACGCGGTCCAGATTCGAAGGCGGCCGCGCGTGCGGGCCGTCGTCCAGATAGTAGCCGCCGGATTTCGGCGCCTTGCTTCCGCAGCCGGAGAGGGCGATCGTCGCGAGGAGTGCGACGAGCAGGACCGAGGACCGGGGACTGAGGACCGAGTGAAGGACCGGTCCGCCAGGGTCACGCGTGGCGTGCGCGCCCGCAACAGGAGTAGAGACGATGGTCTTGGTGTTTTGCCCGGTCCTCAGCACGCAGTCCTCAGTCCTGCTTCTCATGTCTTGACCAGCCGCCGGTGCGTGTGAATGCTCATCAGCAGGCCGACGCTGAATAGTATCGTCACCAAGGAGGTGCCGCCATAGCTGATCAGCGGCAGCGGCACGCCCACGATGGGCAGGATCCCGCTCACCATTCCCATGTTGACGAACACATAGGTGAACAGGATGAGCGTCAGCGCGCCTGCCAGCAGACGCGTGAACAGCGTCGGCGCATTTGCAGCGATCACCAGTCCGCGCGCAATCAGCAGTCCGAACAGGATCATCAGTCCCAGATTGCCGAACAGGCCGAACTCCTCCGCAAACACCGCGAAGATGAAGTCAGTCTGCCGTTCGGGCAGGAAATCCAGGTGCGACTGCGTGCCGTTCAGCCAGCCCTTTCCGAAAAGACCGCCTGAACCAAGCGCAATCGTCGACTGGATGGTGTGATAGCCGGCACCGAGCGGATCCTGGGTCGGATCCAGCAGCGTCAGCACACGCCGTCGCTGATAGTCGTGCAGCATCGACCACAGGAACGGCATGCTGGCCGAGCCGATCAGGAACACGCCGACCAGGAATTTCCAGCTCAGTCCCGCGAGATACAGCACATAGAAACCGGAGGCGGTGATCAGCAGCGCCGTGCCGAGGTCGGGCTGACGCGCCACCAACAGCACCGGGATCAGGAACAGCAGGCCGCCGATCACGAAGTTCTTCACTTTCAGCACCGCCTCGTAGCGGTCGAAATACCAGGCCAGCACGAGCGGCACGGCGATCTTCATCAGCTCGGATGGCTGAAACCGGAACAGGCCGAGATCGAGCCAGCGGCGCGCGCCATTCACCACCTCGCCGAACAGGGCCACGAGGATGAGCAGCACCATTCCGGTGAGGTACACCGGAAAAGCAAGACGCGACAGGTAATGCAGCGGCACATTGGCCGCGATCCACATCATGGTCAGTGCGACCAGCAGGTTCGCGGTCTGCGCACCCACCCGCTCGATGCTGGCATTGGATGCGCTGTACAGGGTCATCAGTCCGATTGCGAACAGCGCGCTCACCAGCACCAGCAGTTGCCGGTCCAGATGCTTCCCCAGGTAGGCAAACAACCTGTTAATCACCTGTGACGATCTCCGCTTGGTTGTCGGGCAGCGAGCCGGAGTACAGGTCCGGCGCGACCATCGGTTCCAGGTCCGGGACGGGTTCGGCCGGCACTTCCATCGGCTCCCCGGCAGGCGACGGTACCGTCTGCGTCTGCGTCGGCAGCGTGCCGTAAAGATAGAAGTCGATCACTTTGCGCGCCATCGGCGCCGCGGTCGCGCTGCCGCTGCCACCGTTCTCGACCAGAATCGCCAGTGCAATCTTGGGCGCATCCGCCGGCGCAAAGGCGATGAACAGAGCGTGGTCGCGATGGCGCTCCTGAATGCTCTCCTCATCGTACTCCTGCCCGCGCAGTCCGATCACCTGCGACGTGCCGGTCTTGCCGGCGAGAGCGTATTTCGCACCCATGCCCGCCCAGGCAGCGGTACCCCCGGGACGCGTCACGTCGACCATTGCGTCGCGGACCAGCTCGAGGTGCTCCGGTTTGAGGCCGATGTGGCCGATCGGTTGCGGTTCGATGGTCGTCAGTTCGCGGGTCTGGCTATCCTGAATCTGCTGCACCACGTGCGGCCGGAAGATGCGGCCGTTGTTTGCGAGAATCGCGGTTGCATTGGCCAGTTGCAGCGGCGTGGTCAGGTTGTAGCCCTGTCCGATACCGATCGAGATCGTGTCGCCGACGAACCAGCGCTGCCCGAAGCGCCGTTGTTTCCATTCCTGGGACGGCAACAGACCGGCGACCTCGCCTTCGATGTCGATGCCGGTGCGGCTGCCAAGACCGAACTGGCCGATGAAATCGTGAATCGCGTCGATGCCCAGGTCCTGCGCCAAACCGTAAAAATACGTGTCGCAGGAAACCACGATCGCCTTGTGCATGTTCACCACGCCGTGGCCGCCACGTTTCCAGTCGCGAAACACGCGGCCGGAACCGCCGATCTGAAAATAGCCGCGATCGTTAATGCTGAATCCCGGCGTACGTTTGCCGAGTTCGAGTCCCGCGAGCGCCATGAACGGTTTGAACGTCGACCCTGGCGGATAAACCCCCTGCAATGCGCGGTTGTTCATCGGATGGTCGGGCGAATTGTTCAACGCATCCCAGTTCTGCGGGTCGATGCCCTCGACAAACAGGTTCGGATCGAAACCCGGCTGCGAAACCAGCGCCAGCACCCCTCCGGTGGAAGGCTCGATTGCCACCATCGAACCGCGGAAATCACCGAACACCTGCTCCGCAACCTGCTGCAGCCGTGCGTCCAGAGCCAGCAACAGGTCGTTGCCGGAGACCGGCAACAGCGAGCGCAGGGTGCGCACGGCACGGCCGTTGGCATCAGTCTCGACATGTTCGAAGCCGGTAATGCCGCGCAACTGCCGCTCGTATCGTTGCTCCAGTCCGACCTTGCCGATGTAATCGGATTTGCTGTAGTTGCTCACCGTTCCGCGGACTTCCAGAGCGCGATAGTCGGCCTCGCTGACACGCCCGATGTAACCGACGACGTGGGAAGCAATATCCCCGAGCGGATAGTGGCGGAACAGACGGGCATTGATCTCCACGCCCGGATGCTGGAACTGGCGAGCGGCGAAACGCGCGATCTCCTCGTCGCTCAGGCGCGTGCGGATCGGGATGCTGGAAAAATCCGGGACTTCCTCCAGCAGTCGCTGGAAGCGCCGGCGGTCCTTGCTGGTGATGGTCACCACCTCGGACAAGCGCTCGATCACCGCGTCGATGTTGCCGACCTGCGCCGGCACGATCTCCAGCGTGTAGGCGGCAAAGTTGTTGGCCAGTACCACACCGTTGCGGTCGACGATGAGGCCCCTGTTCGGCACAAGCGGCACGATCTGCACGCGGTTCTGCTCGGCCAGCAGCCGGTAATAGTCGTGCTGCACGACCTGCAGGTACGTGAATCGCGCGAACAGCAGCAGGAACAACGCCAGCGCGATTGCACCGGCGACCGCCAGGCGCATCTGGAAATAATAGAGTTCGCGCTGATGGTCTCTCAGCTCGACGTGACGGCTCATGCGGTCCCGGTCGCTTCCTGCGTGACGTTCAAATCTCTTCCCGGTCCGATCGCGGCCGCAGCCGAACGGTCAGCATGTGGCGCGCGAACGGCCACAGGATGGCGCCGCTGGCACTGGGCAGGAAGTACCACCAGCCGGGAAAGTCGCTGCCTGTGGCCAGCCTGACCGCCAGCACGGTCAACTGGGCCAGAAACAGAATGCCGAGTATGTGCAGTACCTGCTGGCGCACGCCGAACATCGGCACCCGGCGGTGCAGCGCGATGGCGGCGAACATCAACCCTGTGTATGCGAGCGCGTGCTGTCCAAGCAGGCTGCCGTGCGCAACGTCCATCGCCAGGCCGAGCAGGAACGCCGGAAAGAATCCGACCTTGCGCGGATGCTCCAGCCCCCAGTAGAGCAGCACCAGCGCAATGAAATCCGGACGCAGCATCAGCACCCACCCGGAAAGCGGCAAAAGATTCAGCAGCAACGCAACGATCAGAGTGACCGAGACGTAGCCGGCCTTCACCGGCTGCAGGACTTCTTCCGCATAGGGTCGTCCGAATGCGCGCGGCCGCATCATCCACCTCTGCGCGTCCGGCGCGGACGCTGTTGCACTTCATCTGCCGGCGGCCGGTCCGGGAGCGCCTCACCCGGATCCAGAATCATGACCTGGCGGTGGCTTCCCACGCCGGCGGCCGGCACGCTGGTCACCCGCGCGAACGGGTACGCCGCATTGCGTTCGATGCCGGTCACGGTTGCCACCGGCAGCCCCGCCGGATAGATACCGTCGATGCCGGATGTCACCAGAACATCCCCGGCCTCAATGTCCGCGTTGATCGGCATGAAGCGCAGTTCCAGCGCACCGTCATAACCGAGACCGAAAACCATCGCGCGCCGGCCATTGCGCACCAGCTGCACCGGGATCGCCTGGTCGCGGTCGGTAACCAGCGTCACCTCCGACACCCAGGGGAAAACCCGTCGCACCTGTCCGATCAGGCCCTGCGCATCCACCACCGGCGCACCCGCCTGCACCCCGTGCGTGGACCCCTTGTCGAGGATGATGCGTTTGACGAACGGGTCTCTTGCGGCGTACAGGATTTCCGCGACCATGGACGCGCGTTCCACCCGCGGCTGCAACTCGAGCAGCTCGCGGAGGCGGGCATTTTCCGCTGCGATCGCATCGTGGTCCTGCAAGCGGATCGCGTTCATGAAATTCTCGCGCTGCAGCCGGTCGTTCTCGCTGCGCAGGGTTGCCTGCGTCACGAAAAGATCCGCAACCAGGCTCGCGGTTTCCCCGGGCAGTTCGACCAGTTTCTGCAGCGGGTACAGCATCACACCCACACCACGCCGCAAAACATCCAGGTAGCCGAAACGCGCATCGGCGAACAGCAGCGCCAGCGACAGCAGGAAGAAGGATATGAGCCTGGTTCCCAGGCTAGGGCCGCGTCTGAAGAACGGCGGAGGTGAATACTCCATCAGGCGAACAACTTGCGATGGTGCAGAGAATGGACGATCCGGGACAGCAAATCCCTGTTACCCGTCAAATTCGAGCCCCCACGCCTTGCCTCCGAGAATCAATCGCTGGTGAAAATACCGGTGAGCCTGTCCATCTTGTCCAGCGCCTTGCCCGAACCGCGCACCACGCAGGTCAGCGGATCGTCGGCAACGATCACCGGCAGCCCGGTTTCCTCCATCAGCAGCCGGTCGATATCGCGCAGCAGCGCGCCGCCGCCCGTCAGCACCATGCCCTTCTCGGCAATATCCGCCCCGAGTTCCGGCGGGGTCTGCTCCAGCGCCGACTTGACGGCGCTGACGATGCTGTTCAGCGGATCGGTCAGCGCTTCAAGGATCTCGTTGCTGGAGATGGTGAAACTGCGGGGAATGCCTTCGGCGAGATTCCGGCCCTTGACCTCCTTCTCGCGCACTTCCGAACCCGGGAAGGCGGAACCGATCTGGTTCTTGATCTCCTCTGCCGTGCTCTCGCCGATCAGCATGCCGTAGTTGCGGCGAATGTAATTGATGATGGCCTCATCGAACTTGTCGCCGCCGGTGCGGACCGACCCCGAGTAGACGATGCCGCCGAGCGAGATGACGCCCACCTCCGTGGTGCCGCCGCCGATATCCACCACCATCGAGCCGGTCGCTTCTTCCACCGGCAGCCCGGCGCCGATGGCAGCCGCCATCGGCTCTTCGATCAGTTCGACCTTGCGCGCGCCGGCACCGAACGCCGACTCGCGGATGGCACGCCGTTCTACCTGCGTCGATCCACAGGGTACGCAGATGACGATGCGCGGGCTGGGTGCGAAGAATCGATTGTCGTGAACCTTCTTGATGAACTGCTTCAGCATCTGCTCGGTCACGGTGAAATCGGCGATCACCCCGTCTTTCATCGGCCGGATTGCGACGATGTTGCCGGGCGTGCGGCCGAGCATCTGTTTTGCGGCGAGTCCGACCTCCTGTATCACCTTCTTGCCGTTCGGGCCGCCTTCCTGGCGAATCGCCACCACCGAAGGCTCGTTCAGCACGATCCCTTTGCCGCGAACGTAAATGAGCGTATTCGCCGTTCCAAGGTCGATGGCGATATCGTTTGAAAAGTATCCGTTGAAGAGACCGAACATAGTGTTTTCAGAGGCCTTGGGGCGGTGTGTGAGTGGCGGTTATGATACCCTAACGGCTTTCGGCGGTTAACAAGAAAGCGCGCTGGAAGCGGTTCGTTTCAACCCGGCAACGGCCCCGTTCGGTGAGTCGTCGCGGGCGCTGCGCGATACGATTTCCTGCACTCACTTCGGCACAACACCCTTGTCACTTTCGCTAGACGACGTCAGGCGGATCGCGCATCTCGCGCGCATCGAAGTCACCGACTCTGAAACCGAACAGGTGCTCGTTCAAATGAACAGCATCTTCGAACTCATCGAGCAGATGCGCGCGGTGGACACCGCGGGCATCGAGCCGATGTCCCATCCGCTGGGCGGCAGCCAGCGGCTTCGCGACGACGCAGTCACCGAATCCGACAACCGCGAAGCCAACATGCGCAATGCGCCCGCGCGCGAGGACGGACTGTTCCTCGTGCCCAGGGTCATCGAGTAGGCGCGGCATGTTCGGGAAGTCCATCGCCGAACTCGGTCGCGCGCTGGCCGCCAGGGAGATCTCCGCAGTCGAGCTTGCGCAGCAGTTTCTCGACCGCATCGAGCGGCATCGGCAGCTGAACGCCTACCTCGATGTGCGCCCGGACATAACGCTTGCCCAGGCAAAGGCCGCGGATCAGCGCATCGCCCGCGGCGAAGGCGGGCCGCTGACCGGGGTACCGGTCGCGCACAAGGATATTTTCGTCACCCGCGATTTCGCCTCCACCGCCGGCTCGCGCATGCTCAAGGGTTACATGAGCCCGTTCGATGCCACCGTAGTGGAAAACCTGGCCGACGCCGGGATGGTGGCGCTCGGCAAGCTGAACTGCGACGAGTTCGCCATGGGGTCCTCGAACGAGAACAGCCATTACGGCAACGTCCTGAACCCATGGGATAAATCGGCGGTTCCCGGCGGCAGTTCGGGTGGCTCCGCGGCGGCCGTGGCGGCGCGTATCGCCCCGGCAGCCACCGCCACCGATACCGGCGGATCGATTCGCGAGCCGGCCGCCTTCTCCGGCATCACCGGCATCAAGCCGACATATGGCAAGGCGTCGCGCTGGGGCATGATCGCGTTCGCCTCCAGTCTCGACCAGGCCGGGATCATGACCCGCTCCGCCGAAGACGCGGCGCTGGTGTTCAACGCCATGCTCGGCTTCGACCCGAAGGATTCCACCAGTCTCGAGCGCCCGGACGAGGACTACACCCGCGACCTGAACATCGACATGAAGGGCCTGCGGATCGGCCTGCCAAAGGAATTCTTCGGCGAGGGACTGCAGACGGACGTGGCAGCCGCGGTGCGTGCGGCGCTGGACGAGTATGTACGGATGGGTGCCGAACTGGTCGACATCTCGCTGCCGAACGCGCGCTTGGGTATACCCGTCTATTACGTGATCGCGCCGGCGGAATGTTCCTCCAACCTCAGCCGGTTCGACGGCGTGCGCTACGGCTACCGGGCAAAGAACTACGCCGACCTGACCGACATGATCAAGAAATCCCGCGCCGAAGGTTTCGGTTCCGAGCCCAAACGCCGCATCATGATCGGCACCTATGTCCTGTCGCACGGTTACTACGACGCCTATTATCTGAAGGCACAGCAGGTCAGGAGGCTGATCGCGGACGAGTTCCGGAAAGCGTTTGCGGATTGCGACGTCATCGCCGGCCCGGTCACCACCAGCGCTGCCTTCGACTTCGGCGAAAAGGCCGCGGATCCGGTGGCGATGTACCTGTCCGACCTGTACACCATCCCCGCCAGCCTGGCCGGTATTCCCGCGATGAGCATCCCTTGCGGTTTCGGCGCGAAGAACCGCCCCGTCGGCCTGCAACTGATGGCGAATTACTTCGACGAAGCCAGACTTCTCGGTGTCGCCCACCGCTACCAGCAGGCCACCGACTGGCACCTGCGGGTTCCCGCTGGCTTTGCCTGAGCGCGGGAGATTGGCCATGCTGTTCACGACAAAGACACGAAGGCACAAAGGAACACAAAGACAGCTTTCGGTTTTCTTCGTGCCTTTGTGCCTTAGTGGTGAATCCCCGACTGCCTACGCCACCGCGCCGGCCGGGTACCGGAGGCGTTAGCATATGCAGTGGGAAACCGTCATCGGGCTTGAAACCCATGCCCAGCTGTCCACCCGGTCGAAGATTTTTTCCGGTGCTTCGACCGACTTCGGCGCGGCGCCGAACACGCAGGCCTGCCCGGTGGACATGGCGCTGCCCGGCGTCTTGCCGGTGCTCAACCGCGGCGCGGTGGAGCGCGCGATCCGTTTCGGGCTGGCGGTCGGCGGCACCGTCAACCGGCGCTCGATCTTTGCGCGCAAGAACTACTTTTATCCGGATCTTCCCAAGGGATACCAGATCAGCCAGTACGAGATTCCGGTGGTGCTGGGCGGCACGATTACGATCCAGGTCGACAAGGCCGAAAAAACCGTGCGGCTTACGCGCGCGCATCTCGAAGAAGACGCAGGCAAATCCCTGCACGAAGACTTCCACGGCATGAGCGGCATCGACCTGAACCGCGCCGGCACGCCGCTGCTGGAAATCGTTTCCGAACCCGACATGCGTTCCGCGGAGGAAGCCGTCGCCTATGCAAAGGCGCTGCACGCGCTGGTGCGCTGGATCGGCATCTGCGACGGCAACATGCAGGAAGGCAGTTTCCGCTGCGATGCCAACGTCTCGGTACGGCCGAAAGGCTCCGACAAGCTCGGCACCCGCCGCGAGATCAAGAACCTCAATTCGTTCCGCTTCCTGCAGCAGGCGATCGAGTACGAAGCCCGCTGGCAGATCGAAACCCTGGAGGATGGCGGCAGGATCGAGCAGGCGACGGTGCTGTTCGATCCGGACACCGGCGAGACGCGCGCGATGCGCACCAAGGAAGACGCGCACGACTACCGCTATTTCCCGGACCCGGACCTGCTGCCGCTGGAGATTCCCGTGCAGTGGCTGGAAGACGTGCGGGCGGCGATGCCGGAACTGCCGGAAGCAAAGCGCAGCCGTTATCGCGAGTACGGCTTATCGGCCTACGATGCCGCACTGCTGGCGGCGAACCGCGATACGTCGGACTATTTCGAGGCCGTGCTCGCGGCGCTGAATTCGAAGGATGCGGCGGTCGGCGCCAAACTGGCCGCCAACTGGATCAACGGCGAGCTTGCCGCCGCGCTGAATCGCGCCGAGGTGGAGCTTGCCGAGGCGCCGGTTGGCGCGCCGATGCTCGCTGCCCTGCTGGCACGCATCGCCGACGGCACGCTGTCATCGAAAATGGCGAAAGAGGTGTTCGACGCGCTGTGGAAGGGCGAGGGCAGCGTGGACCAGATCATCGAGAAGCGCGGGCTGAAACAGATTTCCGATTCCGGCGCGATCGAGAAAATCGTGAACGAGGTGCTGGCCGCGAATCCGCAACAGGTGGCGGATTACCGTAGCGGCAAAGACAAGGCTTTCAACTCGCTGATCGGCCAGGTCATGAAGGCAACTAAAGGCAAGGCCAACCCGGCGCAGGTGAACGATATTCTCAGGCGCAAGCTGTCGACCTGACCGCGTCGAACCCGCGGCTCACACGGAAACGCCGTACTCCTCGCGGTAGCGGCCAACCGCTCCGAGCACGTCGGACAGATCCTGCCTGCGGCCGAGAAACGCCAGCAGGTCTTCCAGGCTGGCGATGCTGACCACCGGAACCCTGAACTGTTCGCGTACTTCCTGCACGGCCGACAGTCTGCCGCTGCCGCGCTCCATGCGGTCGAGCGCAATCGCCACGCCACAGGGTTCCGCACCCGCGCCGCGAATGATTTCCACCGATTCGCGCACCGAGGTGCCGGCCGAGATCACGTCGTCCACGATCAGCACGCGCCCGGACAGTTGCGCGCCGATGGTGGTCCCGCCTTCGCCGTGGTCCTTCGCTTCCTTGCGGTTGAAACAGAATGGCACGCGGCGCCCCGACTCCGACAGCGCGATTGCCGTCGCCGACACCAGCGGGATGCCCTTGTACGCGGGCCCGAACAGCATGTCGAACTTCACGTCCGCTGTGAGAATGGCTTTCGCGTAGAATTGGCCGAGCCGGCGAAGGGCGTCGCCGTCATTGAACAAGCCGGCGTTGAAAAAATACGGAGAAAGGCGGCCTGCCTTGGTCTTGAACTCGCCGAAGCACAGAACTTTCTGTGCCAGTGCGAATTCTATGAAGTCCTGCCGGAAATCCGAAGTCATCTCATGCTGCGAATAGTTACGCTGAATCTAAACGGCATACGCTCCGCCGTCAACAAAGGGCTGCTGGACTGGATGCCGGGGCAGAACGCCGACATCATCTGCGTGCAGGAGCTCAAGGCGCAGGCAAAAAACATGACGCCGGCGCTGCTCGAGCCGCAAGGTTACCGCGGCTACTTTCATTTTGCTGAGCGGCCCGGCTACAGCGGCGTCGGCATCTATTGCCGGAGAGAACCCGACCGCATCGTCGAAGGGCTCGGCATCCCGGACATCGACGCCGAAGGCCGCTATATCGAGGCGCAGTTCGGCAATCTCTCGGTGGTCTCCCTGTATTTGCCTTCCGGCTCCAGTTCGCCCGAACGCCTCGCAATCAAGTTCAGTTTCATGCAACGGTTCATCGAGCCGCTGCACAGGCTTGCCACCAGCGGCCGCGACGTGATCCTGTGCGGCGACTGGAACGTCGCGCATAAACCGATCGACCTGAAGAACTGGCGCTCCAACCAGAAGAACTCCGGGTTCCTGCCCGAGGAACGCGATTGGTTCAGCGGCGTGCTCGACCGGCTCGATTACGTCGACGTATTCCGGCAACTCAACCAGGAACCGGATCAGTACACCTGGTGGTCCAACCGCGGACAGGCATGGGCCAAGAACGTCGGCTGGCGGATCGACTACCAGGTGGCCACGTCAGGCATTGCGGCCAAAGCGCAATCCGCGTCGATCTACAAGGCCTCGCGCTTCAGCGATCACGCGCCCCTCACGATCGACTACGCTTGAGCGCCGTGCTGGAGCGCATCGCGCAACTATTTGCCCCCTACCGCGACCGGCGCATGGCGACGCTGCTCGCCCTCGGCTTCTCGAGCGGCCTGCCGGCGCCGCTGGTTTTCACCAACCTGTCGATCTGGCTGCGCGACGAAGGCGTATCACGCACAGACATCGGGCTGTTTGCGCTCGCCGCCACGCCGTACGCAATCAATTTTCTCTGGGCACCGCTGGTCGACCACATGCGGCTGCCGTGGTTTACCGCGCGCTTCGGCCGGCGCCGCGGTTGGACGCTGTTCACGCAGCTGCTGCTGATGGTTGCGATCCTGGTGCTTGCGCAGGCGCAGCCCTCGCTGAACCTGTTCGCCGTGGCGGCGGCGGTGCTGTTCGTCACCTTCGTTTCCGCCACCCAGGACGTAGTGATCGACGCCTACCGGATCGACGTGCTCGAGCCGGAACGCTACGGCGCGGGTTCGGCCGCGGCGATCTGGGGCTGGCATCTGGGCGGAACGCTGGTGGGCGGCGCGGGCGGGCTGTACCTTGCACAGGCGCTCGGCTGGAATACAGCGTACTTCGTGCTCGCGGCCGCGGTACTGGTCGGAATCATTGCGATCCTGCTCGCGCCCGAGCCGGCGTACCGCCCGCCGGCGGACACCGTCGAGCGCGAATCGCAGTTCGCCGCACGCGCGCAACGCTATGGGCGCCTTGCCGGCGTAGTCACGTGGATTCATGCTGCCGCGGTCGCACCGTTCCTGGATTTCATGCGGCGCGAGGGCTGGCTGCTGGTGCTGGTGTTTATCGTGGTTTTCAAGTTCGGTGACGCGCTGCTCGGGCGCATGTCAGGCGTGTTCTACCGCGAACTCGGTTTCGATCTCCGCCAGATCGCCGAAGTGATGAAAATCTACGGCTTCATAGCGAACGGCATCGGCGTGCTCGCCGGCGGCGTGCTGGTTGCCCGTCTCGGCATGTTCCGCGCGCTGCTGATAGCGGGCGCGCTCGCTGCCGTTACCAACCTGACCTACTCGTGGCTGGCAACGTCCGGGCAGGATCCGATCGTGTTCCGCATCGTGGTGGTCAGCGACAACTTCACCGCGGGCCTGGCGACCGTCGCCTTCGTCTCCTACCTGTCCGGCCTGTGCAACGTCGCCTACACCGCGACCCAGTATGCGCTGCTCGCCTCGCTTGGCAATCTCGGGCGCATCTGGTTGTCGGCCGCCAGCGGCTGGATGGTGGATTCGCTGGACGGCGACTGGGCGGTGTTCTTCGCCCTGACCGCGGGGATCGCACTGCTCGGCCTGCCGCTGCTGGTGATCCTGATGCGCCGCTATCCGGAAGCACACGTCAGGAAAACCGCGAAGGACGCGGCCGGATAGCGCAGTCGATCGGCAATCAGGGTGCGTGGTCGTCGAAGCGGTAGACCGCGAGCGCGCCAAGCAGATTCGGCAGCAGATGCACCTCGCGCCCACCGTCCATGACGATGCGCTCCAGAATGCGGATGCCGTGTCCCGCGCAGAAGATCTCAAAGTCCGAAATCGTGGAAAGATGGATGTTGGGCGTGTCGTACCACTGGAACGGCAGGTCCCGCGATACCGGCATGTGCCCCGAAAATACCTGCAGCCGGTGCCGCCAGTAACCGAAGTTCGGGAAAGTCACGATGCCTTCGCGGCCCACGCGCAGCATCTCCCTGAGGATGCGCTCGGTATGACGCACCGCCTGCAGCGTGAGCGAAAGCACCACGTAATCGAAAGAATTGCTTTCGAATTCCAGCAGCCCGCCCTCGAGGTCCGCCTGCAGCACGTTCACGCCGTTCTTGACGCAGGCCAGCACCTTGGCATCGTCTATCTCGACGCCATAGGTTTTTGCATCGCGCCGCTCGTGCAGGTAGCGCAGCAGCGAACCGTCGCCGCAACCCAGATCCAGCACATTCGAGTTGGGTTTGATCCACCTCGCAATCGCCTCGAAGTCGGGACGTCCGGCCAGGGTTGGCGGTGTGGCTTGCGCGTTCATGGGCACTCTACAGGGTCACGTTGTCGAGATACGCGCGTATCAGGGCATGGTAGCGCGCGTCGTCCATCAGGAACGCGTCGTGCCCGTGCGGCGCATCGATCTCGGCATAGGAGACGTTCAGCCAGTTGTGCACCATCGCCCGGACGATCTCGCGCGAACGCGCCGGCGAGAACCTCCAGTCCGAGGTAAACGACGCCACCAGGAAGTTCGCTTTCGCAGGCGCAAGCGCCGCCGACAGTACGCTCCCGTGCTCCGCAGCCGGATCGAAATAGTCCAGCGCCTTGGTAATCCGCAGATAGGTATTCGCATCGAAGCGGTCCGCGAACTTGTCCGCCTGGTAGCGCAGGTAGGACTCGATCTGGAAGTCGACGTCGAAATTGAACTTGAGCACGCCTTCGCGCAGCGCGCGGCCGAATTTCTCGGCCATGGCATCGTCGGACAGATAGGTGATATGCCCGATCATGCGCGCAATGCGCAGGCCGCGCCGTGGCACCACTCCGTGCTCGTGGTAGTTGCCGTCGTGAAAATCCGGATCCGAAGTGATCGCCTGGCGCGCCACTTCGTTGAACGCGATGTTCTGCGCCGAAAGCTTGGGCGCCGCCGCGATGACCAGCGCATTGCGCACGCGGTCAGGCTGGCTGATCGTCCATTGCAATGCCTGCATCGCACCCAGGCTGCCGCCCATCACCGCGGCAAAACGCTCGATGCCGAGCCTGGTTGCCAGCCGGGCGTGCGATTCCACCCAGTCCTCTACCGTCACCACCGGAAAACTTCCGCCGTAGGGCTTGCCGGTTTTCGGATCGATGCTGGACGGCCCGGTTGAACCGTGACAGCCGCCGAGATTGTTCACCCCGACCACGAAGAAACGGTTGGTATCCACCGCCTTGCCGGGGCCGATCAGGTTGTCCCACCAGCCGACGTTGCGCGGATCGTCCGCGTAGACCCCCGCAACATGATGCGAAGCGTTGAGTGCGTGGCACACCAGGATCGCGTTGCTGCGTGCCGCGTTCAGGGTGCCGTAGGTTTCGTAAGTAAGGTCGTAGCTCTCCAGCCGCGCGCCGCTCTTGAGCGCGACTGACTCGTCGAAATGCATCGACTGCGGCGTGACGATTCCGGTTGAACCTTCGGGTGGCATGACGGGTTGGCGTGATCAGCTGCGCGCGATTATAGCGTCGCGACTCAGGAAGGACGCCCGACGACCGACAGCCGGCGCAGCATCTGCTGCACGGCGTCCGACTTCATGTCCTCGAACAGCAGCTGTTCCTCGGACTCCTTGGCAAGCACCTCGGTATCGTCGTAGGTCAGATCCCGGCGCAGGGACAATTCGCCCGGCGGCACGATGTCGATCGCGGCGCGATCCGTCAGGCGATAGGCCACGCGATAGCGCAATTCGAATTCGCGTACCCGCCCGGCACTCGAAATCGAAAGAATGTGCCGTTCCTGCTGTTCCTCGACAATGCGCAGAACCACCTCCGCGTGGTCCGGCCGGTCGACCAGCTTGGTCTGCGTCCCCGCCTGGATCGCGCGGCGCAGTTCGTTGCCGAAGATCGAGAATCCATCGGTCTGGACGTAGATCGTCTCGAACGGCAGATCCGCCTGCCCGCGCAGTTTGAAACCGCAGCCTGAAAGCATCATCGCAAGGCAAAGCATTGCGATGATGAGGACTGAGGACTGAGGACTGAGGACTGAGCGGGACCCGTGGCCGCGCCGGGCGCGTGCATGCGGCGGCGTACCAACCGCCGGCGACGTCGTTGCTGCCCACTCCGCTTTTCTCTCAGTCCTCGGCACTCAGTCCTCAGTCCTGTACTTGCCCGTTCTCACACTACTATATTGACCAACCGCCCCGGTATCACCACGATTTTCTTGACCGGCTGGCCGGCAACGTATTTTTTTGCCGCCTCGCTTTCCAGCGCGAGTCCTTCGACGATGGTGCGGCTTGCCTCGTTCGGCACCAGGATATTGCCGCGCAGCTTACCGTTCACCTGCAGTACCAGTTCGATTTCGTCGCGCTGCAGGGCCGATTCGTCGACTTCCGGCCAGGCGGCATCGAGCAGGTCCCCTGCATAGTCGAGCTGGCTCCAGAGCGAACAGCACACATGCGGCGTGATCGGATAGAGGACGCGCAGCAGAATGCCGAAACCCTCATGCAGCGCGTCGGCCAGAAGATCTTCCGCACGGCCGGTGCCCGCACCATCCTGCAGTGCGTTCAGCATCTTCATCGCCGCGGAGGCAACGGTGTTGAACTGCTTGCGCCCCATGTCGAAGCTTGCCTGCTTCAGGACCGAATGGACTTCGCGCCGCAGCGACGCGACCGCGGGCGATGCGCTGCCGAGGTTGCGCGGGAACGTGTAGCGGGCGTAGTCGCCGTTTCTGCGTTTCGAGGTGCTGGAGATCTCCGCCTGCCACTGGTGCGCAAACGCCCACAGCCGCTTCATGAAGCGGTAACCGCCTTCCACACCCGAGTCGGACCACTCGAGGGTCTGCTCCGGGGGACTGGCAAACATCATGAAGAAGCGCGCGGTGTCCGCGCCGAACTCTTCGATCAGTTTCTGCGGATCGACGCCGTTGTTCTTCGATTTCGACATGGTGCCGATCCCGTCTGACTGGACCGGCTGCCCGTCGCTGCGCAGCACCGCGCCGGTGCGCGCGCCCTTGTCGTCGGTGACAACGTCGACATCGGCCGGGTTGTAATAGACGATGCGCCCGCTGTCCGCCTTGCGATAGAAAATCTCGTTCAGCACCATGCCCTGCGTCAGCAGGTTGGCGAACGGTTCGCCAATCTGCACCAGCCCGAGATCGCGCATGACCTTGGTCCAGAAGCGCGAATACAGCAGGTGCAGAATTGCGTGTTCGATGCCGCCGATGTACTGGTCGACCGGCAGCCAGTGCTTCACGCGCTCGTCCACCATCGCGCTGTCGCTGTCAGGGCAGGCGTAGCGCAGGTAATACCAGGAGGAATCGACGAACGTATCCATGGTGTCGGTTTCGCGCCGCGCCTTGCCGCCGCATTCCGGACACGCGCATTCGAGAAAATCCGCGCGCCTGTTAAGCGGATTGCCGGCGCCATCGGGCACGCAGTCTTCGGGCAGCACCACCGGCAGCTGATCGTCCGGAACCGGCACGTCGCCGCAGACTTCGCAGTGGATGATCGGCACCGGTGTGCCCCAGTATCGCTGGCGCGAGATGCCCCAGTCGCGCAACCGCCACTGCACCTGCTTCTCGCCGAATTTCTTCACCTTCAGGTCGCGCGCGATCGCATCGGTCGCGGCCTGGAAGTCCAGCCCGTCGTAGGGTCCCGAATTGACACACACGCCGTAGTCCGCGTACCAGGGTTGCCAGGCATCGGTCGAATAGCGCTTCCCTTCCACCGCAATCACCTGCGGGATCGGAAGGCCATATTTCTTCGCAAAGGCAAAATCCCTCTCGTCGTGCGCCGGCACGCCCATCACCGCGCCTTCGCCGTAGGTCATCAGCACATAGTTTCCGACCCACACTTCGACCTGCTCTCCCGACAGCGGGTGCGTGACGAACAACCCGGTCGGCATGCCCTTCTTCTCCATGGTGGCGAGATCCGCCTCCATTACGCTGCCGCGCTTGCATTCCTCCACGAAGGCGGCCAGCTTCGGGTCGTTTTTCGCTGCGTGCGATGCCAGCGGATGCTCCGCCGCGACCGCACAGAAGGTCACGCCCATGATGGTGTCGGCACGCGTGGTGAACACCTTGAGTAGTTTCTGCTCGCCCTCCAGCGCATACGGGAACGCGATATTCACGCCTTCACTGCGGCCGATCCAGTTCGCCTGCATGGTTTTCACCCGCTCCGGCCACCCCGGCAGCTCGTCCAGCGAAGCAAGCAGTTCGTCCGCGTAGGCGGTGATGCGCATGTAGTACATCGGGATCTCGCGCTTCTCCACCGGCGCGCCGGTGCGCCAGCCGCGCCCGTCGATTACCTGCTCGTTTGCCAGCACCGTCTGATCGACCGGATCCCAGTTGACGGTCCCTGTGGTCTTGTAGACCAGCCCGCGGTCCAGCATGCGCAGGAACAGCCACTGGTTCCACCGGTAATAGGACGGATCACAGGTGGCAAGCTCGCGCTCCCAGTCGATGGCGAACCCGAGCGACTGAAGCTGCTTCTTCATGTAGGCGATGTTGTCGCGGGTCCACTTCGCGGGCGGCACGGAGTTGGCCATGGCCGCGTTCTCGGCCGGAAGCCCGAACGCATCCCAGCCCATCGGCTGCATCACGTTGAAGCCGCGCATCCGGTGGTAGCGCGTGAGCACGTCGCCGATCGTGTAATTGCGCACGTGGCCCATGTGCAACTTCCCCGAAGGGTACGGAAACATCGACAGGCAGTAATACTTCGGGCGTCCCTCGGTCTCGACCGCGTGAAACGCGTTCTGCCGGGTCCATGTCTGCTGGACCTGCCGCTCGATCTCCGCAGGTTGGTATTGGCTGTCCATTACGTTGATGCAGGTATCCGGTGAAAAGTGTGGAATTATATCGTCCGCGCCTGCATCCGTTTGCTGCATCCGCCCAGTAAAAGCACAAAAACAATCGAAGGAAGAAACTCTTCATGCGTATTCTCTGCGCCCTGATCTGCGTGTCCCTGCTGCTGTTCCCGGCGCTGTCGCAGGCCGTAACCCGTGCAACCGTAGAAGCGGTGCAGAGCCCGGCCTGGCTGGAACGCGACGGCAGGCTGCTGCCGCTCGCCACCGGCGCGAAGCTGCAGGACGGAGACGAAGTAGTGACCGGCGTCGACTCCCGCGCATACATCCGGCTGGCGGATTCGAGCCTGGTCAAGCTTGGCGAGAATGCCACCTTTACGATGCGCGGCATGCGCCAGGACGAAGGCATCTTTCGCGCAGCGCTGCAGGTGCTGCAGGGCGCGTTCCGATTCACCACCGACACCATCCAGCGCAGCCGCATCCGGCGAGAAGTGACCGTGCGCTTCGGTACCGTGACTGCGGGCGTGCGCGGCACCGACCTGTGGGGCAGGAACTTCGGCGAACGCGAAGTGGTGGTGCTGATCGAAGGACAGATCACGGTGACGCGCGACGGCGAGACGCCGGTGCTGATGCAGAAGCCGCTCACCTACTACGAAGCACCCCGGGTCGGCGACGCCAGCGTGCAAGCGATTCCGCTGGACCTGCTGCAGGAATACGCGGCGGAAACCGAGCTGCAGCCCGGTCGCGGCGCGCTGGTCCCGGGCGGGCGCTGGCGCCTTGTCGTGGCGAGCTACGACGATCAGGATTCCGCGCTGAAACTGTACGACAGCCTGCGCAGGGACGGTTACCCTGCCACCATCTATCCGCAGCCCGCCGACACGGATCATATCTATTACGTCCGGCTGAGCGGATTCGCCAGCCGCGATGAAGCCGCGGCAATCGGCGCGCGCCTGCGGGAGATCCATCCCGGCGTCGAGCCTTTCGCAACAATGCGATAGCGCATTAGCGGCAGAGCGCCGCACGTCAATCGCAGGATTCGTTGTAACATCTCGGCGGCTGTCCTGCCGTCGAGCTTCCTTTCATCCTGTCCCCTGGTCCCCGTCATGTCCCGTGCGCATCCGATCATTGCGGTCACCGGCTCCTCTGGCGCCGGGACCACGTCGGTACGCAGGACGTTCGAGAATATTTTCCGCCGCGAACGGCTGAACGCAGCGTTCATCGAAGGCGACAGCTTCCACAAGTACGAACGCGAGGAGATGCACAAGCTGATCGACGCCTACGAACGCACCGCGGGGCGCGCGATCAGCCACTTCGGACCGGAGGCCAACCTGTTCGAGGAGATCGAATCCGTCTTCCGAGAGTACGGCGAGAACGGCACCGGGCGGACGCGCCTCTATCTGCACAACGAGGAACGCGCGGCCCGCTATCGTCAGAAGGCGGGCACTTTCACGCAATGGGAACCGCTGCCGGAGAACACCGACCTGCTGTTCTATGAAGGCCTGCATGGCGGCGTGGTGACCGAAACCGTCGATGCCGCGCAGCATGTAGATCTGCTGATCGGCGTCACGCCGATCGTCAACCTGGAGTGGATTCAGAAGATCCATCGCGACATGCAGGTTCGCGGGTATTCGATCGAGACCGTGACCCAGACCATCCTGCGCCGGATGTCGGATTACGTGCACTACATCACACCGCAGTTCTCCCGCACGCACATCAACTTCCAGCGCGTGCCCACGGTGGACACCTCGAACCCCTTCGGCGCACGCGACATTCCGTCCCCGGATGAAAGCTTCGTCGTCATCCGCTTTGCCAAACCCGATGGCGTCGACTTCACCCAGTTGCTGGCAATGATCGACGGCTCTTTCATGTCGCGCCCCGACACGCTGGTGGTTCCCGGCGCCAAGATGCGCTTCGCCATGCAACTGATCGTCACGCCGATCGTAATCGACCTGGTGGAAGAAAGCCGCCGCGCGCGCGCAGCGTGATCAACCGGATCGAACGCAGGCGACGATCGCTGTCTCACCACAAAGGCACCAAGGCACCAAGACACCAAGTACACGAAGAAGGACTCTGGAAAAGCACTACGAATTTCTTTGTGCCTTCGTGTCTTTGTGGTGATTCCCGTGCGTAACCATTTGCACTGAATTTGCGTCGCGCGGATTGAACTTATAATTCCACCCTGCTTTCGAACCGCGCACCGCAGATGTCCATCCTGGAAGGCCTCAATCCCGAGCAGCTCGAAGCTGTCACTCTTCCCCACAGTTCCGCGCTGATACTCGCCGGGGCCGGTTCCGGCAAGACGCGGGTGCTGACCACCCGCATCGCATGGCTGATCCAGTCGGGGCAGGTCAGCCCGCAGGCGCTGATGGCGGTGACGTTCACCAACAAGGCCGCACGCGAGATGCTCACACGCATCTCGGCGATGCTGCCGATCAACACACGCGGCATGTGGGTTGGCACCTTCCACGGGTTGTGCAACCGCCTGCTGCGCGCGCATTACCGCGAAGCCGGGCTGCCGCAGACGTTTCAGATCCTCGATTCGGCCGACCAGCTCGCGATGATCAAGCGCGTGATGAAGGGCCTGAACGTCGACGACAACCGCTATCCGCCAAGGCAGGCGCAGTACTTCATCAATTCCAGCAAGGAAAACGGCCTGCGGCCGGCGCAGGTCGAGGTCGTGGACGACTTCTCGCGGCAGTTGAGCGACATCTACGCCGCCTACGATGCGCAGTGCAACCGCGAGGGCGTGGTGGATTTCGCGGAACTGCTGCTGCGCTGCTTCGAACTGCTGCAGAAGAACGAGAGCCTGCGCGCACACTACCAGTCGCGCTTCCGCCACATCCTCGTCGACGAGTTCCAGGACACCAACCGGCTGCAGTACTACTGGCTGCGCCTGCTGGCCGGCAGCGGCAACAGCGTGTTCGCGGTCGGCGACGACGACCAGTCGATATACGCCTTCCGCGGCGCGCGCTCCGGCAACATGCTCGACTTCGAAAAGGACTTCGCAGTCGAGAAGGTCATCAAGCTCGAGCAGAACTACCGCAGCCACGGCAACATCCTCGACGCCGCGAATGCGCTGATCCGGCATAACCGCACGCGGCTCGGCAAGAACCTGTGGACCTCCGAGGGCAAGGGCGAGCCGCTGCGCGTGTACGAGGCGGTGACCGATGTGGAGGAGGCCGCCTACATTCTCGACGAAGTGCGCGCGCTTAGGAATGAGGGCGTTTCACTGGCGGACATGGCGCTCTTGTATCGCTCGAACGCGCAGTCCCGCGTGCTGGAGCACGCGCTGTTCAATGCCGGCATCGGCTACCGCGTTTACGGCGGGCTGCGCTTCTTCGAGCGGCAGGAGGTCAAGCACGCGCTGGCTTATCTCCGGCTGGTGGCCAACCCGGAGGACGACGGCGCGCTGCTGCGCGTGGTGAATTTCCCGACGCGGGGGATCGGCAACCGTTCGCTGGAACAGGTACAGACTGCTGCGGAACACGCCGGCACCAGCCTGTGGCAGACCGCTTGCGGGAATCCACCGTCCGGCCGCGCCGGCGCCAGCATCGCCGCCTTCGTGCGTTTGATCGAAGACATGCGAACCGCCTGCGACGGCCTGCCACTGCCCGAGATCGCCGAGCACGTGGTCGAGGCAAGCGGACTGATCGCCCACTACAAGACCGAGCGCGAAGGCGCCGATCGCATCGAGAACCTGAACGAACTGGTGAACGCCGCGGCGGCGTTCATCGCGGAAGACGGCCCGATGACCATGGTCACCGAGGATGGCGAGATCAGGCAGGGATTCGAGGCGCTGACCACGTTCCTGGCGCACGCATCACTGGAAGCCGGCGAACACCAGGCCGCGGCGGGAGCCGACGCACTGCAACTCATGACGGTGCACTCGGCCAAGGGCCTGGAGTTCCACGCGGTGTTCCTGAGCGGCCTGGAGGAGGGATTGTTCCCGCATGAGAACTCGATGAACGAAGAAGGCGGCCTGGAAGAAGAGCGCCGGCTGATGTACGTCGCCATCACCCGCGCGCGCCGCCGGCTCTACCTCACGCACGCGCAGACGCGCATGCTGCACGGCCAGACCCGCTACAACGTCGCGTCCAGATTTTTCGAGGAGATTCCCGCGGAGCTGCTGCGGCGCATAAACGCGCCTGCGCCGGTCGCCGCGTTCTCTGCGCCGAAGTCATCCACGTTCGGGGCGGGTCCGTCGCAACCTTTGTCGGTCGGCGGCTGGCGCATCGGGCAGAACGTCTCGCATCCGAAGTTCGGGTCCGGCGTCATCATCAAGGCCGAAGGCCGCGGCGCCGATGCCCGCGTGCAGGTCAACTTCCGCAACGCCGGCATGAAATGGCTGGCGCTCGAATACGCCAAACTCACCGCCGCCTGAACGCTGCGAAGAGGTACAAGCGAAACACGAAGACACGAAGGCACAAAGAAGAACGACGAGACAAAAGAAAAACTTAACGCAAAGGTCGCGAAGAAGCGCAAAGAACGCGAAGAATTACTAGCGGGATTTCCTTGTGTTTCTTCATGTCTTCGTGTCTTCGTGTCTTCGTGCCTTCGTGTTTCGCTTTTTTCGGTTCTGGCCTGACGGCATGGCATCAGTCAGCCGCGCGGAAGATGTCGCGGTAGGAAACGTAGACCGAGGGTAGGACGAAGGGCATCACGAACCAGATGCCGGGATTGGCCTGTCCGGCGGCCAGGCCGAACGGGATCATCGCGACAACCATCAGCGCCAGCAGTACCAGCCCATAGACGAACAGCGGGAGCATGTTCTTCCAGCAGGCGATGATCGACGCTTTCATTGCCGGCAGCGCGCGCAGTTTCCCGAAGGCCACCGCCAGCGGCGAGAACCAGATCGCCATCAGCAGCGGCAGCGACACCAGCGTGCCGACCAGCAGCGCCAGCATCAGTTTCCCGAACGCAGACGCCACCACGTCCGCATCGAGCCGGTCGGGATCGCCCTCCAGCAGGATCAGCAACTCCTCGCCGCCGATCGCCACCATCAGCCACATGGTCAGGATCTGTCCGATCAGATAGATCGCGCCGAGCGTGCACAGTTGCAACGGGTCGCGCCAGAACCCGGCGATCAGGTGTGTGGCCTGCAGCGGGCGGCCATTTTCGACGTCATGGCAACCGCTCATCAGCCCCGCGATCAAAACCGGATAAAGCAGCATCAGCACCGCGCCGAAGAAAGGTACGTAAGCAACGAGCTGCACCAGCAGAAACAGGGTCAGCACGAACGCGAACCACATGAGCGGGTTCGCGCGAAAAATTGCAAACCCGCCCACGATCCAGCGCCATCCCTGCGTCGCGGCGGTTCTCCGGATCTGCACGGGCTGTTGCGTCATGCGGTGAGCCTCTGTTCCGCAGCCTTCCCGTTGCGGTGATTGAACAGGATCCTGCGGAAGCGCTCCGGGTCGTGCGCGTGCGTCAGCTCGCCCGGGCGCGGCAGGTGGAAATCGTAAAGGCGCGAGACCCAAAAGCGCAGCGCGCCCGCGCGCAGCATCGCCGGCCATGCCTCGCATTCCTGCGGGCTGAGCTGACGCACGGCGCGATAGGCGCCGAGCAGCGCCTGCGCGCGCGCCTCGTCCAGCCTGGCTTCTTCATCGGTACACCAGTCGTTCACGGTGATCGCCACGTCGTAGATCAGGCAGTCGATGCAGGCGAAGTAGAAATCGATGAAGCCGCCGACGGCATCCCCGTGGAACAACACGTTGTCGCGGAACAGGTCGGCGTGCACCACGCCGCGCGGCAGACCCTCGCGCCGGACTTCCGTCTGGAAGCGGATCTCGGATTGCAACAGCTCGACGTCCTCCGCACTCAGGAACGGCAGCAGTTCCGGCGCGACGGCGGTCCACCATGCTTGGCCGCGCAGGTTGTCCAGATGGCCCTTGTAGGTCATGCCGGACAGGTGCAGTTCGGCCAGAACTTCACCGACGCGCGCACATTGCGCGGGCGTCGGCTCCGTTACCGGCGCGCCCGGCAGACAGGTCACGATCGCCGCCGGCTTTCCGTTCAACTCCCCGAGGAACTCGTTCTGCAGGTTGGCGATCGGCTTCGGCACCGGCAGTCCGTGATTCGACAGGTGCGCCATCAGGTTCAGATAGAAAGGCAGCTCCTGCCGGGTCAGCTTCTCGAACAACGTCAGCACGAAACGGCCGTGCGAGGTCGTCACGAAGTAATTGGTATTCTCGATTCCGGAAAGAATGCCCTCCATCGTGCCAAGGGTTCCGATCGAGTAATTGCGCAGCCACGCCGACAGTTGTTCCGGGGTAACCGTGGTGAAAACGGACATGACGGCCTTCGATCAGAGGTTGAGCTGCGCCTCGCGTTCGGCTGCGGAGGGTTCGAAAGTCCGATTCTCGTAATGATTGAAAATCGCTTCGACGACTGCCTTCGGTTCGTCGATCACCTGGATCAGGTCCATGTCCGCCGGATCGATCATGCCTTCGCTCGCCAGCCGCTCGCGCAGCCAGTCGATCAGCCCGCGCCAGAAAGGCTCATGCACGAGGATGATCGGCATGCGCCGGATCTTCCCGGTCTGCACCAGCGTCAGCGCTTCCATTAATTCGTCCATGGTGCCGAAACCGCCGGGGAGCACCACGTAGGCCGACGCGAATTTGACGAACATCACCTTGCGCGCAAAGAAATGACGGAACGTCTGGCTGATGTCCTGGTAAGAGTTTGCCTGCTGCTCGTGCGGCAGCTGGATGTTCAGTCCGACCGACAGTGACTTGCCGAAAAACGCGCCCTTGTTTGCGGCTTCCATGATGCCGGGGCCGCCGCCCGAGATGACGGAGAAGCCGGCGTCGGAAAGCGTGCGTGAGACTTTCTCGGCGAGGTGATAGTAGGGATGATCCTGCCTGACGCGTGCGCTGCCGAATATGCTGACGGCAGGGCGGATGTGCGCAAGGCGTTCGGTGGACTCGACGAATTCTGCCATAATCCCGAACACCCGCCACGACTCGCGCGCGGACCAGGCTTTCTCCAGCAATTCGGGAGTCAGCGGTACCGAAATCTTCTGCTTTTCGCTCATGCTGCACCTTCGGCGTTGGCGCCTCGATGAAAACTCTGCTTCTCGTTGACGGCTCTTCCTATCTTTACCGCGCGTTCCATGCTCTTCCGGATCTTCGGAACAGGAGTGGAATGCCGACGGGAGCGATATACGGCGTGCTGAACATGCTCCGCCGCCTGAGAAAAGAAACTGCGGCGGATTATATCGCTTGCGTCTTCGACGCAAAAGGAAAGACCTTCCGCGAAGCGGTCTATCCCGAGTACAAGGCCAACCGCCCGCCGATGCCGGACGATCTGGTCACGCAGATCGAACCCCTTCACGCGTGCGTGCGCGCCATGGGCTGGCCGCTGCTGATGATCGAAGGCGTCGAAGCCGACGACGTGATCGGCACGCTAACCCGCCAAGCACAGGAGAAGGGCCTGCGCACGGTGATCTCCACCGGCGACAAGGACATCACTCAGCTGGTGGACGATTCGGTCACGCTGGTCAACACCATGTCCAACGAGACGCTGGACGAGAAGGGGGTGGCGGCGAAGTTCGGCGTTCCGCCGGAGCGCATCGTCGACTATCTCACGCTGATCGGTGACAGCGTCGACAACGTGCCGGGCGTAGAGAAGGTCGGCCCGAAGACGGCGGCGAAATGGCTGCAGCAGTACGGCAGCCTGGACGAAATCGTCGCGCATGCCGGCGAGATCGGCGGCAAGGTCGGCGAGAACCTGCGCAAGGCGCTCGACTGGCTGCCGACCGCGCGCGAACTGCTCACCATCAAGCGCGACGTCGATCTGCCTGTGCATGTCGAGGGTCTCGAACCGAAGGATCAGGAGGCGGCTAAGCTTGCCGAACTGTTCGAGCAGCTGGAGTTCAAGTCCTGGCTGCGCGAGGCGCAGGCCGCCGCTGGCGGCGCCACGGATCCCGATCCCAACGCCTCGGCTGCCGCCGATCCCCTGCATGCAACCGGCAGCAGCGAACGGCCGTGCAACTACGAAACGGTGCTGACCGCGGCCCAGCTCGATGCCTGGATGAAACGGGTTGGGACCGCCGACCTGGTTTCGGTCGATACCGAAACCACCAGTCTCGATCCGATGGCGGCGCGACTGATCGGCATTTCCCTCAGCGTCGAGCCGGGGCACGCCGCGTACATACCGGTCGGGCACAACTACGCCGGCGCGCCCGAGCAACTCGGTCGCGAACGCGTACTCGACACGCTCAGGCCCTGGCTGGAAGATCCGCTCAGGCACAAGGTTGGACAGAACCTGAAGTACGACATGCACGTGTTCGCGAATGCGGGCGTTCGCCTTGCCGGCGTGCAGCACGACACCTTGCTCGAATCCTACGTGCTCGAAAGCCATCGCCGGCACGACATGGACGAGCTCGCCCTGCGCCACCTCGACGTCAAGACCATCACTTACGATGAGGTCACCGGCAAGGGCGCGTCTCGCATCCCGTTCGAACAGGTCGAAGTCGCGCGCGCCACGGAGTACGCCGCCGAGGACGCAGACGTGACTCTGCAGCTTCACCAGGCGCTGTTTCCGCAGATCGCAGACGACGAGAAACTCTCCAACGTTTATCTCGCCATCGAAATGCCGGTGGTCGACGTGCTGTTCACCATGGAACGCGCCGGCGTGCTGCTCGACACCGCACTGCTGGAGACCCAGAGCCGGGAACTCGGCGAGAAGATGCTCGAGCTCGAGGAAAAGACGCACAAGGAGGCGGGCCAACCCTTCAATCTCAATTCGCCGAAGCAGCTGCAGGAGATCCTGTTCGAGCGCAAGGGCCTGAAGCCGGTGAAAAAGACACCGGGCGGACAGCCTTCCACCGACGAGGACGTGCTGCAGCAGCTTGCGCTGGACCACCCGCTGCCGAAGTTGATTCTCGAGTACCGCGCACTCGCCAAGCTCAAGTCCACCTACACCGACAAGCTGCCGAAGATGGTGAACCCGGACACCGGCCGCGTACACACCAATTACGGCCAGGCAACCGCGGTGACCGGGCGCCTTGCAAGCAACGACCCGAACCTGCAGAACATCCCGGTGCGCACCGCGGAGGGCCGGCGCATCCGCGAGGCATTCATCGCGCCGCTCGGATCCAGCATCGTTTCCGCCGACTATTCGCAGGTCGAACTGCGCATCATGGCGCATCTGTCGCAGGACGAATCGCTGCTGAAGGCCTTCGCCGCCGGCGAGGACATCCATCGCAGCACCGCGGCGGAGATTTTCAGCATCGTGCCGAGCGCAGTCAGTGCCGAGCAGCGCCGCTACGCCAAGGTGATCAACTTCGGACTGATTTACGGCATGTCCGCCTTCGGGCTGGCCCAGCAGCTCGGCATCGAGCGTGCCGCCGCCCAGCAGTATATGGACCGCTATTTCATGCGCTATCCCTCGGTCGCGAGGTATATGGAAACCACGCGCGTGGCGGCACGCGACCGCGGCTATGTCGAAACGGTGTTCGGCCGCCGGCTGTATCTGCCCGAGATCAAGAGCAGCAGCCACGCGCGCCGCCAGGGCGCGGAGCGCGCCGCCATCAATGCGCCGATGCAGGGCACCGCGGCTGACCTGATCAAGCTGGCCATGGTCGCCGTGCACAACTGGATCGCAAAAGAGAAGCTCGACAGCAGGCTGATCATGCAGGTGCACGACGAACTCGTGCTCGAGGTGCCGGACCACGAATTGCCGACCGTTCGGAAAGCGGTGCCGGATCTGATGTCGGGCGTGGCAAAACTGGATGTGCCGCTGTCGGTCGACCTCGGCGCCGGCCCGAACTGGGAGCAGGCGCATTGATCACAACGACACTTCTCGCGCCTCGGTTCTTCACGACATTCATCTAGTCGAATTCCGAACCGACTCGGGATTTGTCGGTCAATTTGCGTTGGGACCGCTATCCCGGACAAGCCACGACGAAACCTGCGACACACTACGTGGGACTGGCCAGCGGGCGAGCTAGACTTTACATCACATGAAGATGACGGGAGGTAATTGAGCACAGCACAGTAGATCAAAGCTTCTTATATCGTGTTCCTTCTCTCAATACGCGCCAAGAACGCAAGAAAAAAGGAGAACAACATGAATCAAGCGGCAGCGCTTACGTCGCTCCTGCTCGACGAACCGCGTACCGGTCCTCGAGCAATTCTCATCGCACTGGTGATCGCCGTCCTCATACTGCTGTGCGGCGCTCTCGTGTACGCCACCGGCGGCATCAAATACGTTTTCTCCCATTCAATGTACATCCCGATTCTTCTGGGAGCGCATTTCTTTCGCATTCCCGGTGGGGTATTCGCCGGAGCTGCCGGAGGGCTTGTTCTCGGGCCGTTCATGCCGTTTGAAACAGCTACTGGCGAACCGCAGCAGCTCGTCAACTGGCTCTACCGGGTGGGCATCTTCATCGCGGTCGGTGGGCTGGCCGGGGTGGCGGTGCATCGTATGCGACGGCAGATGAAGCGGATTGCGTGGCTTGCCACACACGACCCGCTGTCGGGTGCGCCCAATGTGGTGAGGTTATGCGAAGAGCTTAAACGTATCATCCAGAAAGGAAATCCCGGCCACAAGGTCGTGCTGGTCGTCGTGGATATCGAGAACTACACGGAGATTCTCAATACCCTCGGCCTCTCCGTCGGCTCCAAGGTTTCGCTCGCGGTGATCCGGCGTTTACGCGAACTCATGCCGTCTGGCGGCGAACCGTGTGTGCTCGCGCCCGATCGCATCGGAGCGTTCCTGGTCGAGGAGGAGTCGCGAAAAGAAACCGTCGACCGCCTCGTGGAAGGCTTGCGTGCACCCTATGCGACCGATGGGATAGCAGTTCATCTCGATACCAGCCTTGGTATCGCCTATTTTCCGCGAGACGGCAACAACCCGGAAGAACTGATTCAGAGAGCCAGCATCGCTATGCACACTGCTGCGGTGTCGCGGCGCCCCTATGCCGTATACAACCGGGCGGTGGACCAGACCAGCAGGGAAAACCTCGAGCTGCTCGGCTCGATCGCAACCGCTATCGAGACGGGTCAGTTCGAGTTGCATTTTCAACCCAAGGTTCGTCTTTCGGATCGTGCGGTGACCGGCGTGGAAGCATTGGTGCGATGGCGGCACCCCGAGCAAGGTCTCATACCGCCGGGGCGCTTCATCCCGCAAGTCGAGCGTACCGCTCTGATCTACCCGATGACAGCCTGGGTACTGCAACATGCCTTCGCGACTCTTGAGAAGTGGCAGCGCGACGGTATCGATCTCTCGATCGCGGTCAACGTGTCCGCTCGCAACCTCCAGGATCCGCTGTTTGTCGGCCAATTGAACGAACTGCTTAGCGGCTCCGGGCTGCGACCGGAGCATCTCGAACTTGAGATTACCGAAAGCGCTGTGATGCACGACATCGATCGTGCGAAGGGGGTGCTGCAGGATTTGAGCAAGGCTGGCGTTCTGCTTTCCATCGATGATTTCGGCACGGGACATTCCTCGCTCGCCTACATTCAGGACCTTCCTGTCGATATCATCAAGATCGACCAGGTATTCGTGAGCAGATTGGACAAGGCCAATGGCGGACATGCGATCGTGCGCTGGACTTCAGAGGTCGCGAAGTCATTCGGCCGGTCGGTCGTCGCCGAAGGCGTGGAAAACGCGACCGTGCTCGAGGCGGTCGCCGACCTCGGCTGCGATTACGCTCAGGGCTACGTGATCCAGAGGCCGCTACCTGACACAGAGTTCCTGAAATGGTATCAATCCGATACCGATGGCGGCACGTGGAAGTCCCGCGTTGATTGAGAAGGGGCGCCGGGCACCGGGTTACTGGGTTGTAAGCACATGGAAATAAAGCGCATTCCGAACGTCCTCACCATCGCCGGCGTCGATCCTTCCGGCGGCGCCGGGATCCTGGCCGACGTCAAGGCGATGAGCGCGCTCGGCGCCTATGCCTGCGCCGTGGTCACGGCCCTGACCGCGCAGAACACGCGCGCGGTCACCGGCATTCATCCGGTGCCGCCCGAGTTCGTGCGCGAACAGATCGACACGCTGTTCGCGGACGTGACGGTCGACGCCGTCAAGGTCGGCATGGTGGGCCAGGGCCCGGTGATCAAGTCGGTTGCCGAGCGGTTGGCGCACTGGCGCCCGCGCTTCATTGTGCTCGACCCGGTCATGGTGGCGAAAAGCGGGGATGCGCTGCTGGAGCGCGATGCGGTCGGCGTGCTGCGCGAGTCGCTGCTTCCGCTTGCGACCGTGATCACGCCGAATCTGCCGGAGGCCGGCGTGCTGCTCGATCGCCGCCCGCCGGAGAATCCCGGCGAGATGCATAAGGCCGCAGAGGCGCTGCGCCGACTGCTGCCCGATGGCGGCGAGCGCTGGGTCTACCTGAAAGGCGGTCATCTCGGCAGCGGGGCGGCACTCGACCTGCTGTTCGATGGCGCGCGCATGATCGAGCTCAGCGCGCAACGGGTGGAAACCCGCAACACTCATGGCACAGGCTGCACCTTTTCGTCCGCGCTGGCGGCGCTGCTGCCGCAGGCCGCCGGCGTGCCGGACGCGGCCGCGCGCGCCAAGGCCTATCTCACCGAGGCACTGCGCCAGGCTGGCAAACTCGATGTCGGCCAGGGCCACGGACCCGTGCACCATTTCCACGCGCTGTGGAAGTAGCCGGTTTCCCGCACTGCAGGCCCTTCCCGCAATAAAAACCTGGCCTTGGCCGAACCTTATCGGTAAACTGCCTGCTTGTGCATTGCAACACACGCACTGAGCGCATCACAAACCGTAAGCAAGAAAAACTAAAGCCGTCCTGCCTTCTGGTGCCGCCTTTCTGGCCACCGCTCCGGCACGAAGCTTTTGTGCCGAAATCTTTCAGATCTTCTGTCAGTCATTTCGTCGGTTGGTGTTGCATTTTTTCTGCGTCCACGCGCACACCGGTGGTGGCGACGTGCACGCCTCGAACGGACGAAGGAAACAAATGACTTTTGAAGCACTCGGATTGCACCCCGCCATACTGAAGGCGCTTGCCGATTCCGGTTACCAGACACCCACCCCGGTGCAGTCGCAAACCATCCCTGCCGCGCTCGAAGGGCGCGACCTGATGGTGTCGTCGCAGACCGGCTCCGGCAAAACGGCCGCCTTTATGCTGCCGGCGATTCATCTGCTCGCAACGGCAACGGCACAGGCGCCGGCTCACGCCGCACCCCACTCCGGCCGCCGCGAACGCACGCGCTTTCAGCCGGCCCGCCCGAAGATGCTGGTGCTGACGCCGACCCGCGAACTCGCGCTGCAGGTCACCAACGCTACCGAGAAGTACGGTGCCCAGCTCCGGCAGATCAAGGCGGTATCGATCCTGGGCGGCATGCCCTACCCGAAACAGATGCAACTGCTGTCGCGCAACCCGGAGATCCTGGTTGCCACGCCCGGCCGCCTGATCGACCACATGCGTTCCGGCAAGATCGATCTGTCCCAGCTTCAACTGCTGGTGCTTGACGAAGCCGACCGCATGCTCGATATGGGCTTCGTCGAAGATATCGAACATATCGTCGCGGCGACGCCGGCCACGCGCCAGACCATGCTGTTCTCCGCCACGCTGGACGGACTGGTCGGCAGGATCGCGCAGAGGATCACGCGCGATCCGGTGGTGGTGAAAGTTGCCGGCTCCACCACGCGCCACGAGAACATCACGCAACGCATACACTTTGCCGACGACGTTTCGCACAAGGGACGTCTGCTGGACCACCTGCTGCGCGACGTCAGCATCGACCAGGCCCTGGTGTTCACCGCGACCAAGCGCGATGCCGACATGCTGGCCGACCGCCTGAACGCCGCGGGTTTTTCCGCCGCTGCGCTGCATGGGGACATGCAGCAGGGTGCGCGCAACCGCACGCTGAACGCGATGCGCCGCGGCCAGGTGCGCGTGCTGGTGGCGACCGACGTTGCCGCGCGCGGCATCGACGTGCCGACCATTTCGCATGTGTTCAACTTCGACCTGCCGCGCTCGCCGGAAGACTACGTGCACCGCATCGGCCGCACCGGCCGCGCGGGACGCAACGGCCTCGCGATCTCGCTGGCGAATCACGCCGAGTTCGGCAGTGTGAAGAGCATCGAGCGCTTCACCAAACAGCTGATCCCGGTGCACGTGGTCGAAGGCCACGAACCGAAGCGGGCCACGCCGACCCATGCGCGCAAGCCCGGCGGCTGGAAGGCCGGCGCACCCAAGCGCGGCGGCTACCGCAAACCCGATGCGCCGCGCAAAGGCGGCTACAAGGGTTCGCGCTCCTCGGATTCGAGCAGCACCCGGCGTCCGGCGCATAACCGATAACCGGGTCGGCCCGGCGGCGCTCAGGCGGGGACGGCGGGAAACGAAACACGAAGGCACGAAGAAAAACAGGTCTGGGTGTGCTGTTCATTCGACGCGGCGGTCACAGGGTTGCGCGCTGTCGTATCCAATCCCGGTGCCCGAGATCAAACTCTCGCCGTTTCCGTCGTGCCTTCGTGTCTCGCTCTCGAGCGCTTCTTATTTCGGCAAAGACTTGCGTGGCGGCGCTATGCCAAACGCCAGGAACACGGCGTTGCGGATCCGCCGCCAGCCTTCTTCGGTCTGCAATGCGAGGCCGCCGTACACGCCGGTGTTGCGTGAGCGGATCAGCAGGTACTGGAACCCGGCAACCAGCAGGCTGGCCAGTGCGAGCACATCGTCACCGGCTTTGAGCGAATCCGGCAGCATTCGGGCGATCACATTCCGGCTCCATTGCTCGCGGATATCGGCCAGCGTTTCGGTCAGGGCATTCTGCTGCGCGGCCTCCCACGCCAGGATCTCGATGGTCTGCGGCCGCCGGCGCAGCGCGTCCAGCAGGTTCGACACGACGATCGCTGTACGCTGGTCGAGCGGAAGCCGGCGCAGCGCGTCCGTGTCCGGCCCGAGCACCTCTTCTACCGTGGGCCAGAAGTCCCCGCTTTCGCCATAGGCCTTCAGCAGGTTCGGCAGGCCGTCGAAGTAGCGGTAGATCAGGACCTTGTCGACCCCGGCGGCGCGGGCGACGGCATTCACGCCCAATCCGGCAAAACCTTCCTGGGCCAGCACGCGGCCGACGGTTTCGATCAGCAGTTGCCGTGTTTGCTCGCGATTACGTACGGCCGGAATTCCGGGCATGGAGATCTCCCTCGATGTCGAAAGCGTGCCGCCAGGCCGACCAACATCAATATGACCGGCAAAATGTCACCGTCTGGTGACTCTATATGTCACCGTAGGGTGACTGTCAAGCACCAGAACCGTGTTGACGCGACCGGAAGCTCAAAAACAGGGGTTTGACTGACTTGGGAAACGGGGGACGCGGCAATCGCGCTCAACTTTTGTTTGACGCGGGATTGCCGAGATCGAACTGCAGCACCGGCAGCATCCGCGGCGCCGGGATCGAGGGTTCCTCGCCCACCAGCCGGGCGCCGAGTGCCCCATAGAATCCACGCGCGTTCGGGTCGGAGACCACGTGCAGCCGGTCGACGCCGGCCGCCTCGCACCAGCGCAGCGCCTGAGCCATGAGCGCGCGCCCGATACCCTGGCGCATGAACCCGGGCCGCAACCCAGAGGTGCTCGATCTCCGCGCTGGATCCGTCCTTCGACACGCCGATGAATCCGGCGATTCGACTCGTCGCCTCGGCGACCAGCAGGTAATTGCGCTCGATCTGTGCAACGGTGACGGTGAGGTCGTTGCGCCACAGTTCGATCCATGCCGGCGGATAGCCCCAGTGTTGCTTGGCCGCCAGCGCGACCGCTGACAGCTCCGCCGCATCCTCCGGGCTGGCCGTGCGGTACCGGATCATGCAGTGTGCGCGGCGTTGCGCGTTACGCCTCCGGGGGCGGGTTCCTGTGATGCTCGTTCAGCCGGCCAAGAATGGTCTCGACCGACTTGCGCAGTTTCCGGCCGGCGCCCTGGATCGCGAGCTGCACGCTTGCCGCCTGCTCCGTGACCGCGACCGGCTGGTGGCTCTGCAGGCGCGCCTCCATTACGCAGCGGATGTCGTCGTCGCCACCCTTGCCGCCATTGAGATCGCTCAGGTGGACTTCCACCCGCGTGATGCGATCGCGGAGATGCCCGAGCACCTCGTCCACCATGCCCGTCACCCGCTCCGGCAATCCTGCGCCACCCGAAATGTTCTTGTCAGTATGTGTCTGAACCTGCATGAAACCTTGCTCCTTTTCGTGTTGCACCGCCGGCTCAAGTCGCCTTGCGCCGGGATGTCCGTCTCCAGTTCGTTCTGAATCTACTGCCGGCCGGGACTTGTCGCCTTGATATTACTCAACCGCGCACGCCGCAACATCCAGCGCGGTTTCGAGCTGAAAATCGATTGTCTCACCGTCCCGCCAGCGCGCGGCGGCGTTGCGCGGCAGGGCATCGGCGCAGCGTCCGACGCGTTCGATCTCTTCGATCCGCGCGTTGTGCCACCGCGGATTCTTCACTGGCACCACCGGGTTGAAGAACATGTCTTCCTCGCGGATGCGTTCCGCGGTTTCCTCGGTCAGCGCCGGGTCGGGGAAAACCTCGAAGTCCGGCTGCACGCCCTGCAACTGGATGCTGGACTTCGCCGGCCGGTAGAACGTCTTGATATCGCGCCAGCTCCAGACATGCGCATTCGACGCGGACACCGCGCCGATCTGCTCGGTGCCCTTGCCGAAGGATCGCTCGCCTGCGACCCACGCGCGGCCGTAATCCTGCAGCGCGGCCGCCATCAGTTCGGAACCACTTGCACTGCGATAGTCGAGCAGCACCACCAGCGGCTTCTGTACCGTCAGCGGTTCGACCTGCAAGGCAGGGTTCAGCGGCCGCTCATTGCCGGACAACTCGGCGCGCGGATCGCTGCGCTCGCCCGGCGTATGCGTCCGCGGCGTGAGTTCGCCGCCGGCTTCCTCTTCGTAGAAGATCACCTGCCCTGGTTCGAGCAGGATGCCCGTCAGGCAGAGCACCGTGTTCAGGTTGCCGCCCGCGTTCCCGCGCAGATCGAGAACCCAGCCGTCTGCGTCTGCATGCCGTTCCAGGGTTTCCGCGAACAAGGGGCAAACCGAACCCGCGGATGGAAAACGCGACAGCCGAAGGTACAGCAACGCCATGTCGTGGCGTTGCAGAACTTCGTGCTCCAGCCGCAGGTTCTCGACATGCATGCGCGGAATGTCGAACGCCAGCATCGCCCCGTCGCGCTCGACCTGCAGGTTCGCTGCCACCGGTTCATTGCGCAGGAAGAAGTTCATCGCTTTGTCCACCCGCTGCTCGATCGGCAGCGCGTCCTCGTCCCACCTCCAGCCGTCGATGCTGACGATGCGGTCGCCGGCGCGCACGCCGCTGCGCTGCGCCGGTCCGCCCGGGTTGACGCGCGAGACATGCAGCGAGTCGTCCTCGTGAATCTGCATTTCGAGACCCAGGCCGTAGAAGCCAAGCGAATCGCGCTTCGGCCCGAACGCCATGCCGTCGGTCGAGATCTGGTCATGCGGCGTCTTGCCGATGCGCAGCTGCAGGTTGATGAGGTTCGCCGCCAGTTCCGCCCGCGACTCGACCCGATTCTCTGCCAGGTAAAGTTCCAGCGCGGATGCGATCAGCGTCTGCCAGGTGATGGCCGCGCGGCTCGCCGCGTTCGCGAACAGCTCGTCCAGCCGCCCCTCGATCGCCGCGTTACGGCGCTGATAGAACGTCTTCCGGCTTTCGCCTTCCTGCGGAACGGACCGATGCGCAAGCAGCGTGTTCCGTGTCGCCGGCTCGAGCTTCAGCGGGCCGTCGAAATTGTGCGGCATCGCCTCCGGGCTCAACTTGACCGCACCGGCGCGCCGGCTGTCACCCGGGCTCCGGCGATGCAGCGCTTCGATGCGCGCCATCGCGTCCGCATCGAAACCGATCTGCATCGGCGGATTCAGTCCCACCAGCAGGGGTTCGATCGCGAACAGGCAGCCGAGCATGGCGCGCGGGCGATGCTCGCACGCCGGCGTGTTGAAGTAGTGCTGCAGATCGGACAGCCCGAGTCCGGCTTCCTCCCAGGTCATGGCATGCGTCGTCTGCGATTGCTCGGCCGCGCTGCCGGCCGGCGCGATCCACATCGCTGCCAGAAGGCCGAGCAATGTAACCATCGGTGTGATTCGCTGCCTGACGTTTCCTGCGCAGTGTTTTTCGATCAAGGGTATGGCTTTCGGTTGACGGGGTTTTCGCTTTCGCGCTCCATCTTCGAGGGACAAAAGCCGGCAAGGTTCGCAATTACGCGAACCCTGCCACGCCGGCTGCGCCTGGCTGACGGTCGTTTGTAACCGGACCGACTGCCGGATCGCCGTTAATCGGCGTCATAAAGGAGTGCACAACGCGGAGGGCGCCGAGGACGCGGAGGAACCCAACTGCATTCACCACCAATGGCACCAAGCGCACCAAGAGAACCTATTGGATCGCTCTTTGCGGCCTTTGCGCACCTTTGCGGCCTTTGCGTTCAGTTTATCTTTTGACTTTCCTCCGCGCCCTCTGCGTTTGGAGCTTTGAACCGACTGAACGATCGACACCCGGCTCGTCGATCCGGGGAAATTCAACAAACTGCTAGCGGATGATGCGCTCGACTTCGGTGATGCTGGCAAGGCGCTGCGAATACAACGCCACGCGCCGGCCGATCAACGGCGCCACCATGCGTTCGATTTCGGTTCGATCAGCCGTCCGACCCGACAACGTATCGACCTTCCCGGCCAGCGCATGCTCCACCGCGAAGCTTTCCAGATAGGCGGCCTCGAAGGCCTTTGCAATCTCCGCGGCGCGTGGCGCTTCGCGCACGTATTCCTTGACCTGTTGGGCAAGCTGCCGCACCTGAAGCCGGCCTCTTTCGATACTGCCGATGGCGACGTCCGTGCTGCGCGCAGCGGCGTCCGAACGCTGCGGATCCAGCATCCCGATCAGCTTCGCGTTCAGAGACGACATCGCCTCGTTCAGCGCCTTCTGCGGATGATCGTCCCAGATTCCGGCACCGGACAATGCAATAAAGCGGTTCTCGAGCTCAAGCAGCCCGATCAGGACGTCGAAGCGTGTCGCCCGTGCATCACCGTCGCCCGCTGCGGCGAAAGCGTCCTGCGCGCCAGCCACCAGACCGGCCACCGATTTGCGCATGGCGTCGATGCCTTCGCGCATGGCGAGAACCGGATCGCGCATCGACGGGTTGCGGATGGCCGGCGGATCGTAGCGGCCATCGGCGATGGCGCGATCGATCTCACCCAGGTGCCCGGCCGCGCGCGCATGCAGCGCCTCGCTGCGCTCGCCAGCGGCCTGCTGTGTCAATGCGCCGGCCGCCAGGTCGGCGGCAACACGTTCGATTTCCTTTGCCGCTGCCGCGGCCGCGAGCGCCGGTTCGTAGAACTGCTGGAAGCGCAGCAAGTAATCGGCAAATCCGCGCACATCGCGAGCGCGCAGTTCGATCTGCGATTGCGCCCGGGACGCTTCCGGTATCAGCAAGGCCGGGAGCAGCAGCAAGGCGGCGATCCGGACCGCTGAAGGCAAGGCGCGGCGTAGCCGCGATCGAACGCTGCACGACATCATTTGGAATGCTTCCCTGGTTTCGGTCACGGGGCCGCCGGCGGGCGGCCCCGTTCAAGTTGGAACGAACACGTCAGTCGCGGCTGGCGCCCCCGGATTTGCGCTCCTGCAGCTCCGCAAAGTAATTCACCTTCTCGCGCGCCAGCACGCCGGCCAGCAGGATCAGCGCGATCAGGTTCGGCGCCGCCATCAGCCCGTTCAAGGTGTCCGCCACGCTCCACACGACTTCCAGGCCGCCGACCGCGCCGACGAACAGGAAGGCGAGAAACAGTACGCGGTACGGCGTCACTACCTTGCGCCCGAACAGATACTCCCAGCTTTTCTCGCCGTAGTAGTTCCAGGTGAGCATGGTGGTATACGAGAACAACACGATCGACACGATCACCACGTAGCCCCCGGCGCCAGGCAGCCCGGTGGAGAAGGCGTTGCTGGTGAGCGCGCCGCCGGTCTCGCCGGTTTGGTACACGCCGGTGACGAGAATCGCCAGCGCGGTCATGGTGCACACCACGATGGTGTCGATGAACACTTCCCACATGCCCCACAGCCCCTGGCCGAACGGCTTGTTGCGCGCCTGCGCGTGCACGATCGAAGCCGAGCCGAGACCCGCCTCGTTCGAGAAAATGCCGCGCGCGATGCCGTAGCGGATTGCCTCGGCCATGGTGGCGCCGGCGAAACCGCCGACCGCGCCCATCGGCGTAAAGGCGTGCGTGAAGATCAGCGCGAACGCGTTGGGAATCTGGTCGTAGTACACCACCAGCACGCCGAGCGCGCCGATCACGTAGATCACCGCCATCGACGGCACTACCCGTTCCGCAGTCACCGCGATGCGGCGGATGCCGCCGAGCGTTACCGCGCCAACGAGGAACACCGCGACCAGTCCGGTCAGCCAGTTCGGAATGCCGAAGCCGGTGCTGAGGGCATCGCCCATGGTATTTGCCTGCACCATGTTGCCGATGCCGAACGCCGCCAGCCCGGCGAAGAATGCGTACAGCATGCCGAGCCACTTCCAGTTCCTGCCCAGACCCTTCTCGATGTACCAGAACACGCCACCGGAATAGCTGCCGTCAGCATGCGACTCGCGATACTTCACGCCGAGTGTCGCCTCGGCCGCCTTGGTCGCCATGCCCACCAGCGCCACCATCCACATCCAGAACACTGCGCCCGGCCCGCCGAGCGCGATCGCGGTGGCGACGCCGGCAATGTTGCCGACGCCGATAGTCGCCGCCATCGCAGAGGTCACCGCCTGGAACGACGAGATCGCGCCAGCATGATCATGTCGCGTCTGCCGCAGCATGGCCCCGAAGGTCTGCCGCCAGGCAAAGCGCAGATGCGTGAACTGGAAGAATCCGAGCCGCCATGTCAGGTAGGCGCCGGTGCCGACCAGCAGGATCATGAACGGTGGGCCCCAGACGATGCCGTTTATCCAGTTGTTGAATGCGAGCAATGTTTCCGTCATTGCGGGGTCCTCCCCTTTGTTTTGCTGTTGTCGTTCTGCCCCGGCAGGCAGGGCTTGCGCGTTCGGCCGGCAGGCGTAGAGTAGAACACCCTGTGGGCCGAACGCTCCTGTTTGCGCGTCGGCAGGCCTCCCGGCCGATCCCGCGCATATGGTGCGGATGCACGCCCGATCGCGCAACCCGCGGTTTCGACAGGCTGGACAAAGACGACCAACGGAGGAGACAGATGAAACACGGACTGCTGTTGTCGCATGCGTTTCTGGCCGCGGTGCTGTTTGCTCCGGCGCATGCCGCCGACATCGAAACCGGCAAGGCCAGGGCGTTTGCCTGCATGTCCTGTCACGGCACGGAGGGCGTCAGCGTCAGCCCGGCGATCCCGAACCTCGCCGGACAGAAGTCTGCCTATCTCGTCAAACAGCTCAACGCGTTCAGGAGCGGAACCCGCACCGACCCGTTGATGAATGCGCTCGCGGCGCAGCTCGACGACAAAGACATCGAGAACCTCGCGGCTTTCTGGAGCAGCCTGCCGGGCGCCTCGACGCATGCCACCGCAGCGATTCCGGCGCACATCGAACGCACCCGGCTGACGTTTCCCGAAAACTACCGGCGCGATTTCGTGCACTACCACACCATCGACTTTCCCGATCGCGGCCAGGTGCGCAAATACTTCGCCAACAAGGCTGCAGTCGAGGCAGCGCGCACGGGCAAACCCCTGCCGCAGGGGTCGGCGTTCCTGGTCGAGGTCTACAGCGTGAAGCTGGATGACGCAAAGAACCCGGTGAAGGATGGCGACGGCATGTTCGTGCCCGAGAAACTGCTTTTCTACACCGCAATGGAAACACGCCCGGGCTGGGGCAGCGAATTTCCGGATCTGCTACGCAACGCCGACTGGAATTACGCCGTGTTTCTCGCCGACAAGTCCGTGCGTGGCGGCGTAAACCAGGCAGAGTGCCTGGCCTGTCACAAGCCGCTGGACAGCACCAGCTACGTGTTCACCCTCGAACCCCTGCAGGCCAAGGCCAAGGCGAAGTCGGCGCGATAGCCGAAACCGGCTGACGAGAAAGAGAACCGGGGTCTGGCCGTTTTCAGCACCCGGGTCGACAGGCGCTCCACGGGCAACCGGCGCGAGGAGTTTCCTGCCGCTCCCGGCGTATCGTAAAGCAAGGATTTCGTTTAACGCCTTCCACGTTTAGCGACTGCACATCCCTCGATCCCTGCGACCGATCCGGTCAAGCCGCGAAGATGATCACCACCGCAGTCACGTAGATCACCAGGATGAGCGCACTTTCGGTTCCGATGTTGGCGATGCCGTGCCGTTCCCGATGCATCAGGCCCATCAGGAGGAATCCCGCCTGCAGCAGCGCCACCGCCACCAGGAACTGCGCACCGTCGCCGATCGCGTGCAGCACCGAGCCGCCGCGGTAGGCGAGATCCGACACCGCGACGATCAGGGTGTCGAAAGCGTTGCCACCGATGATGCCGCCCACCGCCAGCGTGAGCGCACCCTGTCGCACGGCGGCGAGCGCCGTCACCAGCTCCGGCAGCGACGATGCCACGCCGGTGAACACGGCTCCCACGGCAGTCTGTGTCAGCCCGGTGGCAGCAGCAAGCGCGACGCCGGTTTCAGCGAGCGTCCAGCCCGCCGCGATTACCAGCGGTACCAGCGCAGACAGCTGCCACAACTGCGGCGCGAGACGCACACGCGCATTGCGCGCGTCCGGTTTGTCCTCGCGCGTTTCCATGGTGGACTTCGGGCGCCACATCGGATGCGTGTGCGCGAGCGACACCAGCCTGAATCCGTAGGCATACGTCGCGAACATGAGCACCGTCATCGGGTGGACGCCGAACACGGTGAACGCGGGCGTGCCGGACGCGACCAGAATCATCGCCAGCAGCGTAACCAGCAGCGCGCCTTGCAGGACGTTCGCGGCCGACGCGGCGGCATGCTCCAGGTTCGCGCGCCGGTAGGTAATGTCGACGACGGCGAGGAACGCCGTCTGCGCCGCGATGCTGCCGACTGCGTTCGAGACCGCCAGCTCCGGGTGATTCCGCACAGCTGCAGTGATAGAAGTCGCGAGTTCGGGCAGCGAGGTTGCGGCGCCGAGCAGCAATGCCCCGGTTACCGCCTCGCCGAGTTTCGTGATGTCGGCGATGCGGTCTGCGGCGCGCGCGAGGAACCAGCCGGAAACCGCGATGACGCATGCCGCGGCGATGAACGCCAGCGTGTTGACCGTGAAGGAAAGGCTTTGGAATTCCGGCATGGCATCGAATGATAACGGTTTGGCCGCATCGTCCCGCGTTTGAGCGGGCAGGCGCTGCAGCGGATCGGCTGGCGCCGTGAATTCCTGTTACACGTGCGGTTTCGGCGCCAGCACCACGATGCGGTCGCGTCCGCTGGATTTTGCGGAGTACAGCGCTTCGTCCGCGCGCTTTACTGCGCCTTCCAGGTCCTCGTTATGCGCATCGACGGTGGTGACGCCGAAACTCGCCGTGACCCGCACGTCGATGCCCTCGACCGGGACGATCTGCTCGCGCAGCGCACCGGCCATGCGATTCGCCGCCTGCACCGCGCCGTCCAGGTCCGTATCGGGGGAGATCAGCACGAACTCCTCGCCGCCGAAGCGTGCCAGCGTGTCCGCCGCGCGCAGCCTGCTGCCGAGCGTTTCCGCAACTTTCTGCAGCACCACATCGCCGGCCTGATGTCCGTGGCGATCGTTGATCTCCTTGAAATGGTCGATGTCCAGGATCATGAGCGCCAGCGGACGCTCGTGCCGGCGCGCGATATCCACCTCGCGCCGCGCGCGATCGAAGAACGCCCGACGGTTGAACAACCCGGTCAGCGGGTCGGTTAGCGCGAGATGCGAAAGCTGCGTATTCAGCGCCCGGAGCTTGCTGGTTCGCTCCAGCACCGTTTCCTCCAGATCGCGGTTCATCTGATTGAGCCGGCGGTTGGCCGCCCCCAGCTCGCGGTCCCGGTCACGAAGCTGCGAAAGCACTGCGAACAGGCCGAGCGCCATCAGACTCATGATGAAAATGAACTCCTGCGCCTTGATCACCGCATCGCGCGGATCCAGCGCGCCGAACAGGTCGTAGCCGTTGGTCAGCAGCCCGGCGACCAGCAGCGCGGTGAGCGCTGCCGCCGACGTCGCCCAGCGCATGTCGAATCGTGCCGCAACATAGATCACGAACGGCAGCAGGACGATCGGGCCGACGTGTACGCTGAAGAAGTAACCGTCATCCGACAGCAACAACAGCAGCAGCGACAGCACCGCGAGCAGCGCCGTGACGGCATCCGCCGGCCGGAAGGTCCTGGGCGCACTCCAGGCGCGCGATGCGTTCGGCCAGAACGCGAGGAACAGCGGCGTGAAGATTATCAGGCCGAGGCCGTCGCCGAACCACCAGATCCGCACGAACTCGAGGTATCCGGCCTCGCCGCCGCGGAAAACGCTGTAGATCGCGCCGCCGCTCAGCGCTGCCAGCAGCGCGCTGACCAGCGGCCCGCACGCCACGAACTTCACCGCGTCGACCAGCCTGCCGAAGCCCGGATCGAACTTCACCCGGCGCAGCAGCAGGAACGCGAGCGTCGCCTCGCCGACGTTGGTCGCGCCGAACAGCAGCGCCTCGACGATGCTGAACGTCGGCAGGGACACCGCGATCTCGGCGACGAAGGCGGTAAATGCGATCAACAGGTAATGCCGCCCCTGATGCACCAGCAGCGCCGCCAGCACGGCCGCGTTGGGAATCCACAGGATCGCCATGCCCTCGGGCATGACGGTCAGCCAGATGCTGAGCTTGCCGCCGAAAAAGTAGAGCAGGAGCAGCAGGGCGCATACGCCGAGCGGGGCCTTCTGTACGTGAGACAGCGTGGCAGCGTTCATTCTTCGCGGGTCGGTTTTCGTTCGCCGGAGGCGGTCGCGTGCACGGTCGCGGTTGCGGCGGCGGCACATCGCCGGCGCGCATCCCCCGGACTTTACCGCGATTGCGCCGGCATGTGGGGCGGCCGGTGCCGGGATCGGCGAGCCGGATTTCTTTGCGACCTTTTGCAGGCTCGCGCGTCTTTACCGGTGAGAGGCCGTACTCGCGGCCGCAATCACGGAGAACCCCGAATGAAACGCTTTCACGTACACCTGTCCGTTCAGGACCTGGAAAAATCGATTCCGTTCTACAGCACCCTGTTCGGCGTGCAGCCCGCGGTGCATCGCCCCGACTACGCCAAGTGGATGCTCGAGGATCCGAAGGTGAACTTCGCCATCTCGCAACTCGGGCATGCACCCGGGCTCGACCACTTCGGTTTCCAGGTCGAGTCGGAGCAGGACCTCCACGCCATCACCGGTGCGCTCAAGGACGCGAACGTCGCCGTGTTCGACGAAGGCGAGACCACCTGCTGCTATGCGAAGAGCGAGAAGGGCTGGGTACACGACCCGCAGGGCATCGCCTGGGAAAGCTTCTTCACCAAAGGCGAATCAACTACCTACGGCGTCGGCCGCGGCGAACCTGACGCCGGCGCCAACGCCGGCTCAAACGCCTGCTGCGGCCCGAACGACGCGGCCGCCGGTTCGTGCTGCGCAAACGGTGCGCGGGCCTGAATACCCCGGCACAATGCGGATCGTGACCGGAGGGCCTGCGCATGAATGAACCAACCCGCCCTGCGTCGCAGATGGCGGACCTGTACGCCGAGCTGCGCGTTGCGCTGCTCGCCTACCTGCGCAAGCACACCGGCGATCCGCAGGCGGCCGAGGATCTGCTGCACGACGTCGTGGTCAAGGCGCTCGCCGCCGGCCGCGACGACGCGCACGCGCCGAAGAACCTGACCGGTTGGCTGTACGCGGTGGCGCGCAACGCGGCCATGGACTATCACCGCCGGCAACGTCCGACCGAGACGTTGCCTGACGATCTGGCCAATGAAGCGCCGGACGAATCCGAAACCGCGATGCGCGAATTATCGAACTGCCTGCGGCCGATGGCCGAACGTCTGCCGCCGATCTATCGCGATACCCTGCTTGCCGCCGAATTCGACGGGCAACCCCTGCGCAGCGTCGCCAACGCGCAGGGGCTTTCGCTCTCCGCGGTGAAGTCCCGCGCAAGCCGCGGCCGCAAGCTGCTGCAGGACGAACTGGTGGCGTGCTGCCGAATCTCCCTGTCCCCCTCCGGCCGCGTGCTCGAATACGAACCGCGCCGCGCAGCCGACCCCTGCGCGGTATCCACGAACTGCGCAAGGCCGGAACGAACGGATCGCTGAATTCTGGCGGGCGGCGAGATGGTTACGGCTTGGTCCCGCGCATGACGACCGTGTGCGCGCCGAGCCCGTGCGCGACACGACGCGTGTCGGCGCTGACGCTGCCGGCGAAGTAATCGAAGCGGCTGATGACTTCCACATCGAGTCCCGCGGCGTGCAGCTTCACCAGGTAGTCGTCCTCCACTACCGCACCCACGACGCACTCGGCCCATAGTTTCGGGTCGGAGCGCGCCTTGTCGGACACCGGCGAGCCAAGCGAAATATCCGAGATCTGCAACCGCCCGCCGGGCTTGAGCACCCGCGCGATCTCGGCAAAGGCGCGCGGCTTGTCCGGCACGAGATTGAGCACGCCGTTGCTGGTCACCACATCCACTGACGCATCCGGAAGCGGAATTTCCTCTGCATTACCCTCGATCGGCAGGACGTTCTCCACGCCCATCTCCTCGATATTCCGGCGCAGTTTGTCGAGCATGGCCTGGGTCATGTCTAGCCCGTATACCTTGCCCTGCGGGCCGGTGAGGATGCTGGCGATCAAGGCATCGGTGCCCGAGCCGGAGCCGATATCGAGGACGTCGTCGCCGTTTCTGATCACATTGGCGGCAAACGGATAGCCGACGCCCGCGAACGATTCCGGCGCCGCCGCCGGAATGAGGTCGAGCTGGTCTCCGGGATAGCCGACGAACAGGCATGCCAGCCTCCCCGTCGGAAAGTGAAAAACCTTGCCTGGGTGGGCGGCGACATCGGTATACATGTCCGCCACCGCCTTGAAGATGAACTCGCGCTTGTCGCTGACTATTGCGACCATAAACTCCCTCCAGTTTTCGGCTGTCGGGGCATGCGAGTCAGAAACTCTTGAGCAGTCCCTTGACTCGCTCGCCGAGTTGCGAGGGGGCCTCCTCTTCGCACAGCGCGCCGACCTCCTCTTTCAGCCGGCGTTCGAATTCCGCGCGGGAAAAGCAGCTCTTGCAGGTGTGCAGGTGCCGCTGCAATGTCTCGCGCTCGCGTTCGCCGAGTTCATGGTCGATGTACTCGGCGATCTGCTTCAAGGCCTGCTCGCAATCGATCTGCTGCCTGGTCATTACATAGTACCTCCGTTGTTGCCGGCGACGCGCCCCGACGGATCCCGCTCGCGCGCCTCCTGCGTTCTGTCTCCGTTCGCGGCTGCGCCGGTAAGCCCGTAAGTCTGGGCCTGCCGCCACAGCAACTTCTGCAACGCACCGCGCGCGCGCGCCAGCCGCGAACGTACGGTGCCGATCGGAATCTCCAGCATCTCCGCGATCTCCGCGTAGCTGAACTCCTGCAGGTCGGACATGATCACCACCACGCGGTGACAATCCGGTAGCGAAGACAGCGCGCGGTCAAGATCCTCACGCAGCAGCTTGTCGAGAAACTCCTGCTCCGGGTTGCTGAACCAGAGCAGGAAAGGCTGGTGCATCTGTTCGAAAACCGAGAATCCGCTTTCGTCGTCTTCGATCTCTTCGCAATCCAGCACGTCGGCCTGCGGGCGCGCATCCGCGCGGCGCAGGTTGCTGATGAAAGTGTTGTTGAGGATCCGGAAAATCCACGCCCGGAACGCCGCCTCGCTTTCCAGCGTATCCAGCGCGCGCCAGGCGCGCGCCACCGTTTCGGCAACCAGGTCCTCCGCATCGGCCTCGTTGCGGGTCAGCCGGTGCGCCACGCCATGCAGGCAGCCAAGCAGGTTGAGCACCTGTTCTTCAAAGACTTTCCTGGAAACCGCCATTTCCCCTCCTTCCCCAAGGACGCAGCCGTCGCGGATTCGGTTCCATGTTTTTTCGCATTGGATCACCGCCCGCATGCCGATGGAACCGTTTTGACGGCGGCTGCGTCTCGGGCAGGACGGCACGCTCGTTCGAACGCGCCGCAGAACACGATCAGGAAACGCACATGGACATCGCTACCGCACGTCACCGCAGTTCCAAACGCACGAATGCGCGCACACGCTCCGCGTCCGCGGGAGCTGCGCCGCCGGCCGCCGGCGCACAGTTCACGCGATCCCAGATCGGCGGCCGCCT
>JBBDIL010000033.1:228641-240251 GCA_040880425.1 Burkholderiales bacterium
GACGTGGATGCGCTCGAGCAGAAAGTAAAAGCCATGTATCGCGACGTCGCCCTCGACCCGCACGGCGAGTTTCATTTCGAGATGGGACGCGCGCTGGCGGAACGCCTGGGCTACGCAAGCGCGGATCTCGACCTGGTGCCCGCGCAGGCGATCGATTCGTTCGCCGGCGTCGGCTTCTACTTCGATCTCGCGGCACTGAAACCCGGTGAAACGGTCGTCGACCTCGGCAGCGGCTCGGGCATGGATGTGTTCGTCGCCGCGCTGAAAGTCGGCCAGGAAGGCCGTGTGATCGGGGTCGACATGACCGACGAGCAGCTCGCCAAGGCCAGCGGGCTGCGGGATGCGGCGGAGTTCGTCAACGTGGAATTCCGCAAGGGTTATATCGAGTCGACCGGACTCGCAGATCAAGGCTGCGACGCCGTGATCAGCAACGGCGTCGTCAACCTGGCGTCCGACAAGGCCGCGGTATTCCGCGAGGTTGCGCGCCTGCTGCGTCCCGGCGGGCGCCTGGCGCTGTCCGACATCGTCACCGAGCGGCAGCTGCCCGAAGGCATCACCTGCGATGCCACCCTGTGGGCCGCGTGCATCGGCGGCGCCATGCAGGTCGACGAATACGTTGCCGCCATCGAATCCGCCGGCATGCGCGTGCGCGCCGTGAAAGACAACGACGCGTACCAGTTCATTTCGGACAACGCGCAGGGCGCGACGCGCAAGTTCGGCGTCAAGAGCGTCTCGATCCTGGCAATCAAGGCGTGATGCCGATCCCGCCGGGTGCGCCGACGCACCCGGCTTCGCAAACCCGAACCCGAGGAGGAATCGAAGCATGACAACCGCACAGAACAAGTATCTCTTCACCGTGACGCATTTCGACACCGATCCCGATCGCGTGGCGACGCCGCTGGTACTCGCCAACAACGCGCTGGCCGCTGGCGCAGACGTGCTGGTGTGGCTGACGGTCGAGGGCGCAACGCTCGGCAAACAGGGTTCGGCGGACGACCTGATCCCCAAGAGCTTCCCGCCGGTCGCCGAGCTGCTGCAATCGTTCACCGACAATGGCGGGCGCATCGGCGTATGTCCGCCGTGCGGCAAAACGCACGGCGTCACCGACGACAACATCCTGCCGCATGCCGAGTGGATGGGGGCAGCCGCCGTGCTCTCTGCCGGAGAGAACCGGCAGGTGTTCTCGTTCTGAACGCGTTGCGGGGCGGAGACGATGTTCGGACTGCATCCCGGTACGATCCTGCACGGAGGCAGGGCCAGCCGCCGCCACTTGCGCACCGTGGTGGTATTCGTGGCGCTGGCTGCCCTGTACTTCACCGGGAACTGGCTCGGCACGCACATCGACGCGTCGAGCATCCTGCAGGAAGGCAACGGTTTCGGATGCCTGGTCGCGGCAGTGCTCGCGGCCTACGTGATCGTCATGGCTCTGCCGTTCGTGCCCGGCATCGAGATCGGCATGGCGCTCATGCTGCTGTTCGGCGGCGAGTGCATCCTGGTCGTCTATCTGTGTACCCAGCTCGCGCTTGGACTGAGCTATGCGCTCGGCCGGCTCGTGCCGGAGCGAACCATTACCGCGCTGTTCCGCGCGCTGCGCATGGAACGCGCTCTGCGCCTGGTGCAGGGTCAACAGCATTCCGCCGCCTCGCATCGGTTGGCGTCGCTGGCCGACGCCAACACGCCGCGCTGGCTGCGGCTGCTGCTGCGACATCGCCATCTCGCGCTTGCCGTGACACTCAACATGCCGGGCAACGCCATCATCGGCGGCGCCGGCGGTATCGGCATGCTCGCAGGCATGAGCGGCACGCTAGGCTTCGTGCGCTACGCCCTGGTTGTCGCCGCCGCGACGACGCCGGTACCGTTGTTCCTTCTGCTCAGCGGCACCGGCTGAACCGGCCGGCACCGCGACTTTCCTCGTTCTGCTGACGCCCCGGATGCGGCACAATGGCGGTCGCACGGGTGGACAGATATCCGACCCGTGGGGAAAAAGGCCCTCGCTGGCCCGCGCCGCAGCGCGCGAGGCGACAGGGCACATTCAGATCCGCTTTCGAGCCGCAAGTGCGGCTCCGGTCGTCGCAATGCCGCAAACTACGCAGTTCGACAGTATTCTCGCGCAGTGCCGCGACCTGTTTACCGAGCGCCTGGTGGCGGCGGTGTCCGCCATGCTCGACAAGGCGGACGAGGCGCTGTCGGAGTTCATGCAGGAAACACGCGACCAGCATGCGCAGGAGGTCTATCGCGAAACCCGCGACAAGGCGCTCGCGCAGCGCGAAACCATCGAAACGCAGTTCCGTGTCCGTTATCTGCGCGAGTTCCAGCAGCGCAGCAATCACGCGAAGAAGATCGGCGGCGCGCTCGACGACATCGACCTGGATTCGATCGAGCTGGCGCTGGTCGGCGAAGATGACCTCAATGAGACGCTCAAGTACAACGCCCTCGCAGCCCGGCTGCGCAAGTACTGCGAGGAAGAACTCGTCGCCCTCGACCAGCGCATCGGCGTGCTGTTCGGCGACGCCGCCCTGAATCCCGACGACAACCCGTTCAACCCGCAGGCGGTCTGCGATGCGTACAAGATGACCTGCAGCCAGATCGATTCGAACGTCGAAGTGCGCATGGCGCTGCTCAAGCTGTTCGACGACCTGGTGCTGGACGACATTCGCGGCATCTACCGCGCGGTGAACGCGCTGCTGGTGCAGAACGCGATCCTGCCCAAGATCCGCGGCGTCGGCGGCGTGCGCCGCGAGCCGGACGAAGCCGAAGCCAAACCGGAAGAGGCGACCCCGGAACAGGATTTTTTCGCGCTCCTGCAGAAACTGGTTGCCAGGAAGCCGGGCGAAGCCGCGCAGACAGGAATCGGTGCGCGTCCCGGTGTATCCGGCGCGTCCGGCCCGACGCCCTTCCACATGCCGGGGCAGACGTCCGCGCAAGACATGTCCGCTGGCGCAAACGCCGGGTCGGACGGCACTGCGGGGGGCGGGGGCGGCGGCGCACCGCAGATCCTGCAGGGCCCGGAACTGATGCGGTCGCTGACACGCGTTCAGCTTGGGGACGTCAGCGACATGGGCGGCAACACGGTGCAGCTGGCAGTCATCATCAACGAGCCCGGCACGCACAATGTCCTGCGCGAACTGAAAGGCACCAGCCTTGGCGGCGGCATGAGCGAGATGGACGCCATGACGCTGGACATCGTGGCGCTGCTGTTCGACGAACTGTTCGACGATCCGGGTATCCCGATCGGCGTCAAGGGCCTGATCGGCCGGCTGCAGATCCCGATCCTCAAGGTCGCGATCGCCGACAAGGCTTTTTTCGCCACCAAGCATCATCCGGCGCGGCTGATGCTCGACACGCTCGGCGAGATCGCCGCGCGCATGCTCAATGACATCGATGCCTCGAATCCAGCCTTCGTGCGCCTGGACAAATTGTTGCAGGCACTTCTGGAAGGCTTCGAGGACGATATCGGCATCTTCGAGGCGACGCGCGAACAGCTGAAGACGCTGCTCGATGAAGAAGAACAACGCGTCGAACAGGAAACGCAATCTGCCGGAGAACAGATCGAACGCGACGAGAAGCTCGCGCTCGCCAAGACCGTGGCGCAGACCGAGATCAAGATGCGCCTGCGCGGCAGCAAGCTGCCGCGGCCCATTCTCGAGTTTCTGTCGCGGCAATGGATCAAGGTGCTGATCCTCTACCAGGTCAAGCATGGCGAGGAGAGCGACGACTGGAAGAACGCACTCAAGACCATGGACCTGCTGGTCTGGAGCGTGGAACCGAAAAGCACGCTCGAGGAGCGCCGCGAACTGGTCGGCAAGGTGCCGCAACTGCTCAAGGGCCTGAACGAAGGCCTGCACTTCGCCGGCATCGAAGACGCGGTGCGCACGCAGTTCGTCGCCGATCTGCGCAAGCTGCACTCGCTGATCCTGACCACCGCCGCGAAGGTCAAGCCTGCCGAGCCAGCGAGTCAACCGGCCGAAGCTGCACCGCAGGCGGAAGCGCCCGCCGCCGCACCCGGCCCGGTGGATGCCGGCGTGCCGGGCGAACCTGCACCTCGCGAAGAACCTGCGACCGCAGCCGGGCCGGAAGCACCGACGCCCGGGCCGGTACCGCAGTTCGAGCTGCCTGAAGTAAAGCCTGCACCGCAGGCGCCAATCGAGGACGCTCCGAAACTCGAGCCCATGGAAGAGAAAACGCCGGTGCAGCCGTCCGCTCCGATCGAACCGGAGCAGAAAGTCGAATCGCCGTCGGCGCCGAAGCCGCCGATCCCGCCCGCGCCGGCTGCACCGCAAGAACCAACCGCACCCGCTGCAACCAGGTCGGAGGAATCCGCGCCGCCGGATTTCACCGCGCCGGTCAAGGTCAACAACCCGTTCGGCGAGGGTGAAGTCGAAGTCGACGATCTGGATTTCACCGTCGCGCTCCGGGGCCCCAGCGGCGCCAAGCCGCCCCCTGCACTGCCGCCGGAGCTGGTGGTCGGCAGCTGGGTGCGCATCCTGCTGCGCGGCGAGGAAGAAAAGCAGCGATTCGCGAAACTGAACTACATCAGCCCGCTGAAGACCCGTTTTCTCTTCGTCGATCGTCTGGGCAAGACTGCGCTCGACTGCACCCAGGCCGAACTGGTGAAATTCCTGGAGATCGGCGAAGTCACGATCGCCACCGAACCGCCGGCCGAGCAGCCTCTGTTCGACCGCATCGCTGAAGGCGCGATCGGCAAGCTCGGCGGGAAGAAGTAACCACTCGAGTCCGGGGCGATCGCCCGCAGTCAACGCAAGGGGTTGCGGGGTTGACGAACGCCGGGTTGCCTACTCGACGGCGTGCGACGGATCAGCCTCATCCCCCGACCCTTCTCCCGACGGGTTCGGGAGAGCGCTTCCGGCACCAGCACGGAACACGACAGAATCTCGTGGGCATACAGGGATTGCCCGCTGCCGACCCTCGAAAGCGATCCGCTGGTTACCGCTTTGTGGATCCGAACACCAGCAGGACCCCGCCGACAACCATTGCCCCGACGCCTGCCCACATCGGGATATTCACGGTTTCCCGGTCCTTGATCGTGAATTCGACCGGCCCGACATCCACCGATTTGGTGTCTTTGGTGTAAGTGAAGCCGCCATAGACCACGCCGAGCAGGCCGGCGATGAGCAGCACAATCCCTATCATTTTCACCGGATTCATTTTTCTTCGTCCTGTGTTTGCGTCCAGAACCTCATCGCCGGCGGCGCAGAGGGCGGCACGATGGTCGCATTGAGACACAGGCGGGACGTTGCGGTCTGTGCGGTGCAGTACATACGAGGGCGGGCGAGTCGCCGCGGCGAGGAAGCAGACCGCGGATCAGACCCGGGATCGTGTGTGAAGGGTAAGCGGGACCGATCCCGATCCCTCCGCGCGGCCCGTTCAGAGCACCTCGAACACCTCGTAAACCGGCCCGCTGGCTTCGCGCCGGCCGGTGGCGACCGCGATGATGCGATTGAGCCAGTCGTATTTCTTCGCAGCGGTCTCGAACGCCGGCGTCGTGCGGAAATAATAGCTGGATGGATCGACCGCCTCGCCCTTGGCGAGACGCGCCATCACGTCGGCCGGCCCGTGCCGGAGTCCGCGGTAGGTCATGTAGATCAGCTGCTGGTCGTCGGTTTCCAGGGTCAGCCGCACGTCGAGCACTGTCGCACCGTCCGGCCGCACCAGTATCCAGTCGCCGCCGGGCGTTGCCTGCACCGTGCCGCGCAGGCGCTCGCCTTCGAACTTGCCGCCGGTCACCGTGGCGATGCGGCGATTGCCGTTCGGTGTCGCGCCGAGATCGACGATGCGTGGCACCTCCAGGGTGATGGTGAACAGGGGACGGGTCTGGATCATCTCGAGCGCTCCTCCGGTAGTTTGATTGTTCTGTGTCGCGCGAGTCCGCAGTGCAGGCTTTGCCTGCCAAGCCAATTATGCAACGCGCCACGCGTATGGTTTGAGTCCCTGCAATCTCACGGTTCGTTCGATCCCGCAACGCTGACCCGGTTGCGACCGCTTTCCTTGGCCCGGTAAAGCGCGTCGTCGGCCATTACGATCAGCTTGTCGAAATCGATATCCCTGGAAGAAGTGGCAATGCCTGCGCTGACCGTTATCTGGATTTCTTCGTTATTAAAAATGCATGCCTGATTCTGGATCGCGAGCCGCGCGCGCTCTACTGTGATCAGCGCACCGGCCTGATCGGTTCCCGGCATCACCAGCAGGAATTCCTCTCCACCGTAACGGCCGATCGTGTCGTAATCCCGGATCTCGCTCCGGATCACTTTCGTAACCCACTTGAGTGCTTCATCACCGCCCGGATGACCCCAGGTATCGTTTACACGCTTGAAGAAGTCCAGGTCGAAGATCGCAATGGAACATCGCGTCCCGTCGCGCTGCGCTCGCGCCAGTTCACGCTGCACCTGGGCAATTATGGCGCGGCGATTCGCTACCCCGGTAAGTTCATCATGTGTCGCCTGGCCCTCGAGCCTTTCGTAGAGCCGCGATATCTCCAGCCACAGCACGGTCATCGAGAGCATGGTGATGACGAACACCCGTGCAAAGACCACCTCGGGCGGACCGTACTCAATCGCTGAATCCGGGTCGCCGTAATCGATCCCGCGCAACGGGATCTCCACGAGCGCTGAAATGGCAACTAGCAGAAGCCAGCCCACCATGGCGAACGCGGGCGCGCGGAAGCGACGCTGCAGCGCGTACCTCCACAGGCTCCATGCCGCCCGGAGCACGATTACGCTGATGGCCACCGACGTCATGTTGACTCGCCAGATCCGGCTCGGGATGACATAGGTAAAGAACAGCCACCCCGATACCGCTCCGGCGATAACAATGAATCCGAACAGGATCGTACTGTCGTCGTTGTTGCAGATGCGGTTGAGGGATCGGTACATGAGCAGCACCGACCCCAGAATGCAGATCCATCCCGCATATAACAAGGCGTAGCCCTGCATGACCGGGTACAGGTAAATGAGGGTGTAACCGATTCCCAGGCCGATCATTCCGGCGCCCCAGTCCCGGGCGCCACGGGTACCCGCCTGGAGAAACGTGAAGACGATCGAGACCACGCCAAGGCCGCAGCCGATGGTGATGGTGAGCAGGACGAGCGTTGAGACGTCGAATGACAAGTTGGAGAGGGCGGAACTGGGTCCGGATCGAGGTGACGCGCACAAAGTTACAGGGAACTTGCGCAGTCGGCCAGAGGACGCTCCGGGTCAGGGCAGCCGCGGCACGCGAACCCGTGCCCTTGCGTCGGCGAACAGCTCCCGCAGACTGCCGCGATAGAGCCAGATAATGCCGCACATTCCGTAAAGCGACAGCGACGCCGGGAAATTCGCCGCGCGCATCATCTCCAGGGCTACGGGATTCCTGAAAGTCCAGTACAAGGCATAACTGCCATCGACCGTAAACCACGTCGCGAACAGCATCGCCGGCCAGAGCCGCCATCGCCGTTCGAGAATGATTCGCAGACTCCACGGTGCGGTCAGATAAGCCAGTGTGGCCATGATCAGGCTGACCGGAATGTCCCAGTCGGGCGCCTCATAGTAGTCAGCGCCAAGAATCAGCAATGCGATGCCGATCGCAAGCGTGAACAGCTTCCAGGGTCTGGTGTACTCGGCAAGATCCGGCATCATTGTGATGCGAAGCCCGCAAACCTTGCCCGACTCCTGCGAATGTCGGGCTGGCAGTTAAGGTTCCGACTCCGCAGTTATTCGACCTCGACGTAGTTCTGCGGCAGGTTCTTCGGCTGATACTTGTTGGCAGGGTTGTTCATCCGCTCTTTCACGCTCTTGTGGATGCGCGAGCCTTCCGCGATCTTGCGCGTGCGGCTGCCACGGAATTTCCAGAAGCCTGAATACGATTCGGTGAGCTTGTCGTGCGGATTCGGCGGGCGCTTCTGCAGTTCGTTGTCGTCGATGTCGAGCCCGCATTGCTTCGCCTTGCCCATCATCCAGTGCAGGGCGATGTTGGACAGGCCGCGCTCGTTGTACCAGCCGCCGACGTTCGAGTGCACGCCGGCGAACCAGACCTGCTCGATGGTCTGGCCCGTCAATTTGGCCGACTCGTCCCAGATACAAGGCGGGAAATCCTTGCGCCGCTCGTCGATCGAAAGGGCCTGGAACCCGTTCTTCGCTTCCGGGTTGAGCGTTGTGTTGTGCCAGCGCACGCCGGCATTCATCACCAGAGACTCAACCGTGTCCCACACGCCGATGAAGTGCACGGGGCACGGCCGGCAGAAGGTTTCCTTGAAGCCGGCGGCAATCTCCCTGATGCCCGGATCCTTCTTGCTGCTGGTGTTGTAGATCCTGGACGCGTATTCGAGCAGGTTGTCGTTGTCCGGCGCGAGCAGTCCGCACTTGTAGAGCATGCCCGCCAGCGAGCGCACCGTGAACGCGCCGCGACTGAAGCCGAACAGATAAATCTTGTCGCCGGCTTTATAGGTTTCCATCAGGAAGGAATACGCATCCTCGACGTTCCGCTGCAGCCCCGCACCGGTCGCCTTGTCGGCAACGGCTTTCAGGTTGCCGGTGCTCTCCGAGTATTCCCATCCGCCGGTGCCGACCCCGGGATCGTAGAACAGCGTCTGATCCGTTTTCTTCCTGGTGACGACATAGGTTTCCACGACATTAGTGTTGTTCTGCCCGTACTCGTTGCCGGTCCCGTCCGAGCAGATGACGATGTTTTTCATCGGATGCCCTCCTCGCAATTCACATCATGGTCCGGACCGCCTTCGACGTCACCGGGTCGCGCGATGGCGGCGTCTGTCCGGGTGTCGATCGAAATCGGGTTGCCCGGAGATCGACCTTGTGCGCGCCCGGGCCCGGATTCCGAGCTGGAACTCTACTCCAGCCGGGAAATAGTCCCGCAGCAGAAGGTGTTTTTCTGCCTTGGTATCTTGTCATCTCTCCCGGAATAATGATCCCGGCATTGCACCGAGTGCCGATGCGCGCCCCAACTCAGGCAGCAAGGCTCGGATCTACCCGCGTGGGTTGGAATGGATACGCGGGCACCTTTACGAAGTTCGATGGTCACTACGAAGACACCCGGTCACAGACGTTTACCGTGTGAAACATTTCAAGGAGGTCACAATGATCAGGAAACTGATGGGCACGATGACAATGGCGCTGTTGCTGGCGCCGGCTGCTTACGCCGATATGCATGGCGACGCCCTCGGCGCCTGCGCCGGTGCCGGCCTCGCCGCGCATCCGGGCAAAGCCGTCTCGGTCCGTTTCGAGATCGAAGACGCCAATCGGCAGTATGAAGTGGACATCAAGGGCAACGACGGCAAACATTGGGAAGTCGAATGCGATGCGAAAAACGGAAAGCTGCTGCAGACCGAACGCGAAGTCGCGGCGGATGATCCGGCGTTCACGTCCAAGGCCAGGGTCAGACTGGATGCCGCGATGAAGACGGCGCTGGACAAGTATCCGGGCACGATCGTGAAGATCGAATACGAGATCGAGAGCGACGGCAAGGTTGCCTATGAGTTCGACATCAAACGCGCCGATGGCAAGCTGCTCGAAGTCGAGGTCGATGCCGTTTCCGGGAGGCTGAGCAAACCGGAAGAAGTGCTGTACCAGATCGGCGAATAAGTTCTTCGCGGCGGACGGCAGCGCGGTGGGAATCAGAACACGGTCATCATCGCGACGGCGAGCCCGCCGTAGATCGCGATCACCGTCCAGAAATAGGTCGGCTCCTCGCCTTTGTGGATCTGGCGCGGACCGCGCAGACCGCCCTGCTTCGCGAGCACCTTGCCGTCGATCGCGGCCCAGAGCGTGTAGCAGGCGACGAGGATGCCGAGGGCCTTGAACATTCGGGTGGCGCGCGTCCGGCTGGTGTGTTCGCTCAGTCCGCGAACGCCTGGACTTCGCTGAAACCGAGTTGGCGTTTCACCTGCGTGTTGTCGACCGGCTCCACGCCTCGCGGGCCGAGACGCCACTTGTCCATGTACTGGCCGGGCCGCAACAGTCGAATGCCCGACTGCGCGAGATAAGCCTCGAGTTCCTTGTCGGCGAATGGCCACGGCAGGCCGGCTTCGAACGGTTCCCACAACCCGTCCCAGTGAACCGGCAGATAGGCCTTCGGTTTCACCACCGGCGCGACCAGCCGTGCGACCGGCAGCCCGCCGGTGCCGATCCACAGATCCACCGAATCCAGGCCGGCGTCCGCCATCGCGCGGCGCAGGTTGTCGATCGGTGCGCCGTAGTTGATGCCATCGACGACGATCGGCACGTGCAGATCGACCGCGCTCGCGGAGTTGTGCAGGAACAGGCTGTAAGGTCCGTCGTCCGAGTCGAAGGTGAACAGCAGGGCGCGATTGCCGCCGCCGTTCGGAAAATCCTCCGCCACGCCGGCACGCAACCCACCCGTATCCGGATCGGTCCGCGGCACGCTGTCGAGTTCCACCGGATCGTGCTGCTCCCAGTTCACCGCCGGATCGCCGCTGTGATTCCAGCGGATCACCCGCATGGTCACCCCCGGCGCAAGCTCGATCACCTCACCGCCGAACACCGGCGTGCAGCGCTCGGCGGGAATGTTCTCCGCACGCACCTGGTAACAGGTGGTCTGCGCACCGATCACCCGCGCCTTCGTCAGCCGCGACCACGTCGCAGTGTCGAACGAGTGATCCCAGTGGCTGTGCCCGGTGATCAGCAGGTTGACCGCTCCCGGCCCGCCGATCGCACCGAGCACACGCGCCACCGCATCGACATCCGGCCGGAACGGCCGCGTGGTGTACATGTACCCGCCACCGCCACCATGGAACGCGCTCTGCGGCAGCCGCGTGATGTAGCCGTCAAACACCGCCTTCACCGGCCCGGCTTCGATATGCAGATTGGCGATCGACATCCAGGTGATGTCGACGTGCGCAGAACCAGCGGCGCTGGCGCAGGGCAGCCACAGCAGGCTGAGAAATGCGAAAACGAAACGACGTTGGCGGGTGATCTTGTTAGTCACGAGCGAGCTTGCATTGCGAGAAGGATTCGAGAATCTGTTGGCAACTCTATGCGTGTCTCATGCAAGAAGAAAGTCCTGGCCCCATCACTTTGCTCAAATAGAAGGTTCTCTGCGCTCGAAAGGAAGCGATTTCCTGACATCCTCTCCTCGTTCCAACCTTGCTTCAATATTTCTTACCGCCTGCCTGACATCCATGAGAATCAAGAGTGGGCCAATGAATACGGCCAACACCAAAAACGTAATGACCGGGAAAACCAACGCACCGAGGATTTTCCACGCAAACTCAGGTGTAAGTGTCGCGCCTGCGGCGTTCATGATGGGTACCGTGACGTGATATCCCACGACACTTGCAATTGCGAGCATCAACCACAGCACGATCTCAAGTATCAATGCATATAACGCGACGATCAGTCTAGTGAGCATATTTCCCTCATTGCAGTGAGATTGATCGGATGATTAAAAGTCCCAACTAGAAATGAACGTCACTTGAACGCATAGAACGGGAGGGAATCTAGATCGCGATCACCGTCCTGAATTAGGCCGGCTCCTCGACTTTGTGGATGTAGCGCGTGAATTCAGCTAGACCGATGCAAGAAACAAGACCTGATAATCATCTAGCCGCCTCCTGCGAAGGGGCGTAGCGTCGTGATGGCAAGA
>JBBDIL010000034.1:0-227155 GCA_040880425.1 Burkholderiales bacterium
CTGTTGATGAAGTAGGGCGACAGGTAGCCGCGGTCGAACTGCATGCCCTCGACCACTTCCAGCTCGCTCTCGAGTCCGGAGCCGTCCTCGACGGTGATCACGCCTTCCTTGCCGACCTTGTCCATCGCGTCGGCGATGATCTTGCCGATCTCCGTGTCGGAGTTGGCGGAAATCGAGCCGACCTGGGCGATCTCCTTGCTGGTGGTGCAGGGCTTGGAGATTTTCTTCAGCTCCTCGACCACGGCAATCACCGCCTTGTCGATACCGCGCTTGAGATCCATCGGGTTCATGCCGGCGGCCACGAACTTCATGCCTTCCTGCACGATCGCCTGCGCCAGTACGGTGGCGGTGGTGGTGCCGTCACCGGCGACATCGGAGGTTTTGGAGGCGACCTCCTTGACCATCTGTGCGCCCATGTTCTCGAACTTGTCCTTCAGTTCGATCTCTTTGGCCACCGATACGCCGTCCTTGGTGATGGTGGGTGCACCGAACGAGCGCTCGAGCACCACGTTGCGGCCCTTCGGGCCGAGAGTGACCTTGACCGCGTCTGCGAGGATGTTGACCCCGGCAACGATGCGGGCACGGGCCGAATCGTGAAATTTGACTTCTTTAGCTGCCATGAGATGTTGACTCCTGAATTCGGATGATTGGATCTGATCTGAACTTGCGTGCGCTTCAGGCGGCTTCGAGCACGCCCATGATGTCTTCTTCGCGCATCACCAGAAGCTCTTCGCCTTCAACCTTGACGGTCTGCCCCGAATATTTGCCGAAAAGAATCTTGTCGCCCTTCTTGACGTCCAGCGGGCGAACCTTGCCGTCCTCCAGGATCTTTCCGGTGCCGACTGCCACCACTTCACCGGTATCCGGCTTCTCGGCAGCCGTATCGGGAATCACGATTCCGGACGCGGTCTTGCGCTCTTCCTCCAGACGCCTGACGATCACACGATCGTGCAAGGGACGAATCTTCATTTCTTGTCTCCTTAACTAACTGATTTAGCAATGGTTACCAGGTTCGAGCACCCAGTGTGTTAGCACTCGGTTCAAGCGAGTGCCAATGATACGGATGCGGCGGGCGGAATTCAACTGCGGGCGAACAGCCGCGAGCTGCCCCGATACGGGGCAGTGGTGCAGGTGAGGGTTTACTTAAGGGGGCAGATCGGAATGGCGAGGCGCAATACGGGGCCGGGCGATCAGTTGACCGCACTCGAGCCCGGAACGCCGAACCGGTAGACGGTACGGCGTGGACTGTCGAGTGCCGGCGGCACCGGCTCCAGCGGGCAGGGCGGCTCGCGTGTGCCGTCCGGCCTGAGGGTGGCATCGTCACTGACCTCGGCCCAGATGCCGCCGAACACCGGCCGGAACAGCCACATCAGGTAACCCTGGCGCGCGGCAACCTGCAGCAGTTCGTCGGCATCCGGTGCATCGGCAATCACGGCAGGCTGGCCGTCCACGCCGAATGGAGAGGCGCCGAACGCCTGCAAACATTCCAGCGCCTCACGGGAACTGGCCCCCGCACGCGCGCAGGCCACGCGCTCCGCGCGCGCCACGTCCCAGGCGCCGAGTTCCCAGCCGGCTTCCATCGCAGCGCGATCGAGTAGAGACAGATCGTCCCAGCGCTGGTTGAGCTGCATGGCGGAGCTTGGAATCGGGTTGAACTGGACCGTCTGTGCTTCCTCGATGTCGATGATTTTTTCTTCGACGAAACCGTGCCAGTGCAAGGTAAGAATAATCGGGGTATCGGGACAGGGAACCGCCGCGACCGTTACCGCTACCAGCGGACGGCCGGTCGCTGCAACCTGATCGGAAATTGCATCAAGAAGATTCATGCTCAACCTCCTGTCACCGGGAAATATAGCGAAGGGATTTCCGGACGGTCAACTGCAAAAAAGCATGAAGCGCGCCAGCAGCATCGGCGCCCGACTGCTGTCAGGTTCGATCTGGAGCGCATCGAATACTTCCCACAGAACTTGAGCGCGCGGCTGTTTCATGTCTTACTTGCGCCTGCACGCCGTCCATGACCGATTTTTCCCCAGATCCGAGACTTGTCGCAGAACCGCCACCTCCTCGATCGCAGCCTGCGCAGCGTCTGGCATCCCTGCACGCAGATGAAAATGCACGAGACGCTGCCGCTGATTCCGATCGCGAGCGGCAGCGGAGCGTGGCTGCATGATTTCGACGGCAACCATTATCTCGATGCCATCAGTTCATGGTGGGTCAACCTGTTCGGCCATGCGAATCCGCGTATAGCCGGGGCGATCTCGGACCAGCTTGGCAGGCTGGAGCATGTCATCCTCGCCGGATTCACGCACGCGCCCGCGGTGGAGCTCGCCGAACGACTCGCCGGGCGCCTGCCAGGGCTTGGCCACTGTTTCTTCGCGTCCGACGGCTCGTCAGCAGTCGAGATCGCACTGAAGATGAGCTTTCACTATTGGCGAAATTGCGGAAAGCCGCGGAAGAACGGATTCGTCTGCGTCGAGGGCAGCTATCACGGCGAAACTCTGGGTGCGCTGTCGGTATCGGACGTGGCGCTGTTCCGCGATGTTTACGCGCCGCTGTTGAACAACGTCGCCAAGGTGCCGTCCGCGGACTGGCGCGCTGCCGCACCCGACGAGACCCGCGAACAGGCGGCAATCCGCGCAGCCGCGGCGCTGGAAGCCTATCTTGCAGCCAACCACGAAGACATCGCCGCACTCATCGTCGAACCCCTGGTCCAGTGCGCAAGCGGCATGCAGATGTATCACCCGGAATACCTGCGCCGCGCGCGCGCGGCCTGTGATCGCTATTCGGTGCACCTGATCGCGGACGAGATCGCGGTCGGGTTCGGCCGCACCGGCAGCTTTTTCGCCTGCGAGCAGGCGTCGATCCGGCCGGACCTGCTGTGCCTGTCCAAGGGCATTACCGGCGGTTTCCTGCCACTGTCCGCAGTGCTCGCCAGCGAAGCGATCTATGGCGCGTTCTACGACGACGAGTTGACACGCGGGTTCCTGCACTCGCACTCCTACACCGGCAATCCGCTTGCCTGCCGCGCCGCGCTTGCCGTGCTCGACATCTTCGAACAGGACGACGTGCTGGAAACGAACCGCCGCAAAACCGTCGCGCTGAACCGGCTCTGCGAGCCGATCGCCGCCCATCCCAGGGTACGCCATTTCCGCAATACCGGAATGATCTGGGCATTCGACGTCGACACGGATGACACGCGGTTTGGCAGGCATTTCTATCACGCGGCGCTGCGGGAACACTTGCTGCTGCGCCCGCTCGGGCGCACGGTTTACTTCATGCCGCCGTACATTATCGGGCCGGACGAAATGCAGTTGCTCGCCGATGGCACTTTGACCGCACTGGACGACGCCCTCGCGCAATGCGGTTGACGTTCTACGGCGCGGCGCAGGAGGTTACCGGCTCCTGCTTTCTGGTGGAAACCGGCAATACCCGCTTCCTGGTCGACTGCGGCCTGTTCCAGGGAGGCCGCGAGGCGGACGCCAAGAACCGCAATGCCCTGGATTTCGAGGTGGAGCGCATCGATTTCGTGCTCCTCACCCACGCGCATCTCGACCATTCGGGATTGCTGCCGAGGCTGGTCGCTTTCGGCTACAGCGGGCCGATCTATACCATCGCCGGCACCGGCGATCTGCTGGAGGTGATGCTCGCGGACGCCGCGTTCATCCAGGAGCGCGAATCGGACAGAAGACGCAACCGGCGCGAGCCGCTGTATACCGTGAAGCAGGCCGAGATGACATGCCGGCAGGTTCGTGCCGTCGCCTACGGCGAGGAATTTCAACCGCATCCCTCGGTGCGCTGCAGGTTCCGGGACGCTGGGCATATCCTCGGATCGGCCATCATCGAGACTTGGGTGCAGGACGGCGGTCAGACCCGCAATCTCGTTTTCTCGGGGGATATCGGCCAGCCCGGCCATCCGATCGTCGAGGACCCGGACCTTATCGAGGCCGCGGAAATCCTGCTGGTCGAATCGACCTACGGCAACCGCCAGCACAAGACCATGGACCGGACGCTGGACGAGTTCGTCGGCGCGGTGCGCGAGACCATCGAAGAACGGGGCGGGAACGTGATCGTGCCGGCATTCGCGGTCGGTCGCACCCAGGAGATCATCTATTTGATCGTCAAGCTGCATCGTGAGGGTCGTCTGCCCGAGATCGATATCTACGTCGACTCGCCGATGGCGCTCGCGGCAACCGAAGTGACGCTCAAGCACATGGATCTGGTGGACGAGGATGCGATGGAGGCCATGCGCTGGCTGCGTGGCAGCGGCGGCGGCAAACCGCGCATCAATTTCGTGCAGGAGTTTGCGCAGTCGCAGGCGCTCTCCAACATCAAGGGCGGCGCACTGATCATTTCCGCCAGCGGCATGTGCGACGCGGGCCGTATCCGGCACCATCTGCGCAGAAATCTGCCGCGCGCGCAGAGCGCCGTGGTCTTCACCGGCTTTCAGGCCGCAGGTACGCTCGGGCGACGGATCGTCGACGGCGCGAAATCGGTGAGAATTTTCGGCGAGGAAATCCGGGTTCGCGCCGCCATACATACCATCGGCGGATTGTCTGCACATGCCGACCGCGCCGCCCTGCTGAACTGGCTGCGCGCGTTCCGCAAGCCGCCCCGGCGTACCTTCGTGGTCCACGGTGAAGTCTCGACCGCGCACGACTTCGCGCAGGCGGTACGCGATGAGCTCGGCTGGAAAGCGGAAGTGCCCCCGCCGCGAACCACGGTGGAACTTTGAGGCCCGGCAGCGCCGCAGTGCTTGCCGGTGCGCTTTGCCTCATGGCGGCACCTGCTGCTGGCGAACCCCTGGACCGCCTGCCGCAACCCGTGGCAATTGCGCTGGAACAGGCCGGCGTGCCGCAAGAAGCAGTGGGCGCCTATGTGTTGAACGCTTCCTCCGGCGAGGCGGAGCTGGCGTTCGGCGAGAACCGCGGAATGAATCCCGCCTCGGTCATCAAGCTGCTCACCGCCTTCGCCGCGCTGGAACTGCTCGGGCCCGCGTACCGCCTGAAGACCGAGGCGTATCTGGACGGCGAGCTCATCGACGGGCGTCTGCATGGCAACCTTGTGGTCAAAGGCTACGGTGATCCACGGTTCACACTGGAACGTTTCTGGCTGTTCCTGCGCGATCTGCGCCACCGCGGACTGCGCGAGATCGACGGCGACCTGGTGCTCGACCGCACCCATTTCGCAGTGGATGCACACGACGCCGCGGCTTTCGACAACGAACCGCTGCGGCCTTACAACGCCGGACCGGACGCGCTCCTGCTGAATTTCAGTTCTTTCAGGCTGCAGTTCGTCCCGGATGAGAACGCGCGCACGGTGCGGATCTACTCGGAACCGTCTCTGCCACAGGTAGAGATCGTGAACCGGCTCGCGCTCGGATTTCGCCATTGCGACCACTGGCCAGACACACCCGCGCAACATCGCAACACGCTGATCTTCGAGGGCGTGTTCCCGGAGGGCTGCGGCGAAAAACTCCGTCACTTCAGTCTGCTCAGTGCAAACGAATATTTCGGCACCGTGTTTCGCCAGTTGTGGGGCGAACTCGGCGGACGCTTTTCCGGCGAGGTGCTGGATGGGCAAGCGCCGGCTGGCGCGGCGCCGTTCGCGGCGGCAGAATCCGCGCCGGTCGCCGATCTGGTGCGCGATATCAACAAGCACAGCAGCAACGTGATGGCGCGCCAGCTGTATCTGACGCTCGGCATCGCCGAGGGCCCGCCGCTTTCACTCGACAAGGCCGGGCGCAGCCTTCGCAGCTGGCTCGCCGGGCGCGGGCTGGACATGCGGGAACTGCAGATCGACAACGGCTCCGGCCTGTCGCGAACCGCGCGAACCAGTGCGCGCGAAATGGGCGAACTGCTGCTCGCAGCCTGGCACAGCCCGTTGATGCCGGTGCTGGTCTCGTCGCTGCCGATGGTGGCGGTGGACGGCACCATGCGCAGGCGGCTCGGCGGTTCCGCCGTGGCCGGCCAAGCCTACGTCAAGACCGGTTATCTGGACGGAGTACGCACCATGGCCGGCTACCTGCAGGACAGCCGGGGCCGGATGATGATCCTGGTCTTCTTTGTCAATCATCCATGGGCTCGCCATACCGAGGCTGCGCACGATGCGCTGCTGGAGTGGGTCCACACCGGTATTCCGCAAGGCTGCTGCCGGCGCATGCCCTGAAACCAGTGTTCACCACGCCGGGCATTTGCGGAAATCAAAAGACGATATGCGATAATCCAGCGCGATTCGCTGCGAAATCCGCGGCGCTCCAAGTCATCCACGCATGCCCAATCTCGATGTTGTCATCCTCGCCGCCGGCAAAGGTACGAGGATGCACTCCGAAACACCGAAGGTGCTGCACACGCTGGCCGGCCGGCCTTTGCTTGCGCACGTGATCGACACCGCGCGCGAATTGCAGCCCGCGCGCATCGTCGTCGTCTATGGTCACGGCGGCGAACAGGTGCGCGAGCGCTGCAGTACGCCCGGTGTAGAATTCGTGCGCCAGGCCCCGCAGCTCGGCACCGGACACGCGGTGCAGCAGGCATTGCCGCTGCTCAAGTCGGATCGCACGCTGATCCTCTATGGCGACGTGCCGCTGGTGAGTGTCTCCAGCCTGCGCCGGCTCACCGCCCGGCAGGCCCGATTGCGACTGCTGACGGTCGAGCTGGATCACCCGGCCGGCTACGGCCGCGTCGTGCGCGGGCGAGACCGCAGCGTGCGGCGGATCGTGGAAGAAAAGGACGCGAGCGCACGCGAAAAGGCCATTCGCGAAATCAACACCGGCATGCTCTGCGCGAGCACCGCGGACCTGCGCCGCTGGCTGGACGCGACGGACAACCGCAATGCCCAGCGCGAGTACTACCTCACTGACATTGTCGGCTTGGCAGCAGCGGAAAAGATTCCAATCGCGACCGCTGCACCGGACGCCGCCTGGGAAGTGCTCGGCGTCAACAGCAAGGATCAGCTGGCTCGGATCGAACGTATCTATCAGTGGGAATACGCGCAGGCGTTGATGCGCAGTGGAGTGAGCCTGGCCGACCCGGCCCGCATCGACATTCGCGGCAAACTGGTCTGCGGCCGTGATGTCGCGATCGACGTCAATTGCGTGTTCGAAGGCCGGGTCGTGCTCGGCGACCGCGTGCGGATCGGCGCGAACTGCGTGATTCGCGAATCCGAGATTGGTGCCGGGAGCGAGGTTCTGCCCTTCTCGCATATCGAGCAGGCGACGAGCGGCACCGACAACCGGATTGGTCCCTATTCACGACTGCGTCCGGGCGCGCGGCTCGCCGACCGCGTGCACGCAGGCAATTTCGTCGAGATCAAGGCCTCGACCGTGGCCGAAGGGTCGAAGATCAATCATCTGTCCTACGTGGGCGATGCCAGCGTCGGCCGCAACGTGAACATCGGCGCGGGCACCATCATCTGCAACTATGATGGCGTCAACAAACACCGCACGGTGATCGGTGACGACGCGTTCATCGGTTCCGACAGCCAGCTGGTCGCACCGGTCACCATCGGGCGCGGCACGACCATCGGCGCGGGCAGCACCATCACCAAGGACACGCCGCCGGGCGAGCTGACGGTCTCCCGTGCAAAACAGGTCACCATCACCGGGTGGAAACGACCGACCAAAAAACAGGGATGAAGGCGTAAGGATGATGGACGGACTCACCAGCCGCTGGTCGGCATCGACGGCCTGGCTGTCGCAGCGGCACATGGCCGGGGCAGGCGGTTCACACACCAAGCCAGCCGCGCCCGTCTGCCGCCTTCGCGGCTTCGTTTTCACTCGTCATCCCGGTTCGTAGCCATGTGCGGAATCGTCGGCGCCGTCGCGCAACGCAACATCGTTCCCGTCCTGCTCGAGGGACTTCGTAAACTCGAGTACCGCGGTTACGACTCGGCCGGCATGGCGATTGTGAACGATGGCCTGCACCGGCTGCGGAGTGTCGGACGGGTGGCCAGCCTGGCTGAAATCGCCGAGAAGACGGGTGTACAGGGCACCCTGGGGGTTGCCCATACGCGGTGGGCCACTCACGGCGCGCCGAGCGAACGCAACGCGCATCCGCATATCAGCAAGGACGGCCTGGCGGTCGTGCATAACGGCATCATCGAGAACCACGAGGCCATGCGCAGCCGCCTCGCCAGCGCAGGTTATGCATTCGAGTCCGATACCGATACCGAGGTCGTCGCGCACCTCGTCCACCTGCACATGGCGCAGTCCGCCGACCTGCTCGAGGCCGTGCGGAAGGCGGCAGGCGAACTGGATGGCGCCTATGCGATCGCCGTGCTTGCAGAGCGGTGCCCGGATCGCCTGGTGGTGGCGCGCCAGGGCGCACCGCTGCTGCTCGGGCTGGGCAAGCAGGAAAACTTTTGTGCCAGCGACGCCTCGGCGCTGCTGCAAGTCACCAAGAACATCGTCTACCTCGAGGAAGGCGACGTCGCCGAACTCACTGCGGGCGGCTACCGCATAGTCGATGCGGCCGGTGCCGTGGCCACACGACCGGTGCATGAAAGCAGTCTTTCGGCAGATGCGGTCGAGCTCGGCCCCTACCGCCATTACATGCAGAAGGAGATCTTCGAGCAGCCTGGCGCGGTCGCCGCGACGCTGGAAATGGTGGTCGGCGCGCGTTCGCTGGTGCCGGAGTTGTTCGGTGTCGACGCCGCGAGCGTGTTCCGCAGGATCAACGCCGTGCAGATTCTGGCCTGCGGGACCAGCTACCACGCCGGGCTGACTGCACGCTACTGGCTGGAAGCGATCGCCGGCATTCCCTGTTCGGTGGAGATCGCGAGCGAGTACCGCTACCGCGAGAGCGTGCCGAATCCGGACGCGCTGGTGATCACCATCTCGCAATCGGGCGAAACCGCGGATACGATCGCCGCTCTGCGGCACGCCAAATCACTCGGACAGCCGCTCACGCTCGCCATCTGCAATGTGCCGGAGAGCACGCTGATCAGGCAGGCAGACCTGCGGTTTCTCACCCGCGCCGGTCCGGAAATCGGCGTGGCTTCAACCAAGGCGTTTACTACCCAACTCGCTTCCCTGTTTCTGCTCACCCTGATACTGGCGAAAACACGTGGCCGGCTGGACGAGCAGCATGAACAACGGCATCTCACCGCACTCCGGCACCTGCCGAGCGCGCTCGCCCATGTGCTCACGCTCGAACCGGAAGTCGAGAAGTGGGCTGGACGATTTTCCGGGAAACAGCATGCGCTGTTTCTGGGCCGCGGGCTGCATTACCCGATCGCACTGGAAGGCGCGCTGAAGCTGAAGGAAATCTCCTACATTCATGCCGAGGCCTACCCGGCGGGAGAACTGAAACACGGTCCGCTTGCGCTGGTGGACAAGGACATGCCAGTGATCGCCATTGCACCGAACGACGCGCTGCTGGAGAAACTCAAATCCAATCTGCAGGAAGTGCGGGCACGCGGCGGCGAGCTGTACGTGTTCGCCGACGCGGACAGCCACGTACATCCGGAGGAGGGTGTGCATGTCATCCGCCTGCCTGAGCATGCAGGTCATCTCAGCCCGATCATGCATACACTTCCCCTGCAATTGCTTGCCTACCACGCCGCCCTCGTCAAAGGCACCGATGTGGACAAGCCGCGGAATCTTGCGAAGTCGGTCACGGTGGAATGACCGGATCGACGTGCATTGCAGCTGCATGGGTAAAGACGGAGCTGCTTGCGACGAAGGCTCATGCACGCGCATGCGTGCGTGAAGGGCGCAGCGCGCCCGGCCGCAGTCACAAGCCGCGGAATCTTGCGAAGTCGGTCACGGTGGAATGACCGGACCGACGTGCACTGCAGCTGCATGGGTAAAGACGGAGCTGCTCGAGGCGAAGGGAACATTGCGTTGGCCACCGGTATCCAAACCTCGAGTGGATGCGCTATAAAAGCAGCATTGTGAGTTTCGGAACTACCCCGAGGAGGACGCAGCGATGACAAACCTGAAAACCCTGCTCGGCGCGCTTGCGGCAGCGGCCCTGATTGCGACGGCGCCGTATGCCGCTGCCAATCTAGGCGCGACCGACGAGTCCCAGAGCGACGACCCGAATTTCCAGCAAGGGCTTAAGGCGCTCGAGGCGCAGGAATGGGGCAAGGCGATCGATCTACTCGACAAAGCCGCGGCTGCGGATCCGGACAATGCGGACTTCCACAACCTGCTCGGCTACGCCAACCGCAAGGCAGGCAATCTCGACAAGGCATTCGAGCATTACAAACAGGCACTCAAACTGAATCCGAAGCACCGGCATGCGCACGAGTACATCGGTGAAGCCTACCTGATGGCAGGCGACGTCGGGATGGCGCAGAAACACCTCACCGAACTGCAGCGGCTTTGTTCTCCGATCCCCTGCGAAGAGTTGCGCGAGCTCAGGCGCGCGATCGACGCGTACCAGAAGAGCAACTGACGGCAATGGCCAATCCGGCGATCCGCGCGGTCCTGTGGGATTTCGGCGGCGTGGTTACGGAAAGCCCGTTCACTGCGTTCACTGCATTCGAGCGCGCGCGTCGCCTGCCTGAGGGGTTCCTGCGCGCCGTAAACTCCCGCAATCCGGACGGCAACGCGTGGGCGCGCTTCGAACGCGGTGAGCTGACGCCGGGCGCATTCGATGACGCTTTCGCGGAGGAGGCGCGCGCGCTTGGCCACGAGATCCGCGGGCTCGATGTGTTCGATCTGGTGTTCGGCCCGGTGCGGCCGATGATGCTTAATGCCATACGCCTGTGCAAACGGCACTTCCTTACTGCCTGCCTGACCAATAATATGCGACCCGCTAGCGGTCGCGGCCTGGAACTTCGGCCCAGGCTCGAACGCGACTGGCGCGACGCGCTGTCCGTGTTCGACCGCGTCATCGAGTCTTCCAGGATTGGTGCCCGCAAACCGGAGTCGCGGTTCTTTGAACTCGCTTGTGCCGAACTGGAAGTTGAACCGCCGCACGCGGTTTTCCTCGACGATCTCGGCATCAACCTGAAACCCGCCCGGGCGATGGGCATGTACACCATCAAGGTCACCGCGCCGGCAGAGGCGCTGCAGGAATTGCGCAACCTGCTGCAGATTGAACTGCAATAGCCGTGGCGTGGGCAGGCGGTACGGTTTCTTGCTCTGCCTGCTGACGCCGACATTGCCCTGGCAAGGCCTGGCACTGGGTATGTGGACCAGCCTGCCGGACGGATTCGCCTGGTTCACATTGATCATGGTGTTCGGCGTGATCCCGGTGGTCGACCCTATGGTCGGACAGGACCGCACAAACGCAGGCGACGCGCATGCGCGCGGGCATTATGCCGACGTCGGCACCGAGGCGGACGCCACCTCTGCACGTCCGGGCGAGTTCTTCTACCGGTATTTCATCCGATTGCTGCCGCCGCTGTGGCGGCAAATCATGAACCCGCGCTTGCGCGCGTTTCTGGAAACAGCCCGCTAGTTTTGCGGACGCCGAAGTTTGCGCGGCGCGCGCGCAAACAGGAGATCGTAAAGCGGGCGCGGCAACCGGCGCAGCAACGCACCGGCAATCGCCGTTTGCCATGGAATCACCAGAAACCGCCTGCGGCGTTCTATGGCCTGCGCGATCTGACGCGCTGCCGAATCCGCATCGATGATGAACGGCATCGGATAAGGATTGCCGGCAGTCATCGGGGTGGCGACATAGCCGGGACAGACCGTCACCACGCTCAAACCGGAACCGCGCAGTTCAAGGCGCAGGCTCTCGAGATAGGTAGCAGCCGCCGCCTTCGATGCGCTATAGGCACCCGCCCCGGGCAGACCACGGAAGCCTGCGACGCTTGCGATGCCGGCCAGCACACCACGCTGTCGACCCTGCTGCATTGCGCCGAGAAATGCCTGAAAGGTCAGCATCAGACCGGTGACGTTCGTTGCGATTATCTCGTCGAACACCGGATTGTCGTCCGGGTTGCCGGTGAGTGTGCCGGCGGAAATGCCGGCATTGGCGATGACAATGTCCGGAACGCCCGCACTGGATACGAAATCGCTGGCGACGGCGCGCAGTGCAGCGGCATCCCGCACGTCCGCAGCATAGGTATGGACAGGAACGGGTAGAGAAGTTTTGATCTGCGCGAGGAGGTCCTCCCGGCGCGCGATCAGTGCCAGCGTCGCGCCGCGGCGTGCGTATTCGCGTGCAAGCGCGCGGCCGATTCCGCTGGACGCGCCGGTAATGACAACCTTGAGCGGTTGCGCAGGTTCATTCATTCCCTTGGCGCGCCTCGCGCGCCATCGCCACCAGCCCGTCCAGCACCTCGATCAGGCGCTCGACGCTACCCAGCATGCCGCCCGTCGTCAGGTAGCGGCCGTCCACAATCAGCGTAGGCGTGGCGCGAATCGCATATTCAACGGTGGTATCGCGCGCTTTCTGGACCTTGATCACCGTCTCGTCCGACATCAGTACCTGCTCGAATCGCGCGCGATCGAGGCCCTGCGCTTCCGCCCAGTCTTCCATATCCGATTTGGTCGACAGGCCGCGACCATCTTCATGCACACTTTGATACACCTTGCTGTGCAAACGCGGCAGCACGCCGAGCTGTTCAAGCGTGAAATACAGGCGCGTCAGCGGTATCCATTCGTAGCGTCGCAGCGCGGCGACACGCCGGAACTCGACGTCCGCCGGCTTGGCGGCAAGCCACTTTTCCAGCAGCGGATTGAAACGGTTGCAGGTGCCGCAGCCGTAATAGAAGAATTCGATGACCTCGATGCGTTCAGTATTCGCCACCGGACGCTTGTCGATCACCACGTAATCGACTTCCTCCATCGGCGCCGCACGCACCAGCGCGCAGGCGAGAAACAGTGACGCTGCCAGCGCCCGCAAAGCATGTTTTCTCAGGAGCAAACGCATGCTATCGCTTGCGCTCCATATCGATTAACCCGTTGACCACCTGCACGAAGCGGTTCGCGTCCACGCTGCCATCGGCCTTCAGGGTCATGGACGGGCCAGTCAGGTACTTGCCGTTGATAACCATGTACGGCGTGCCCGGAACACGGTAGTTGCGCGTCATCTGCACCGCGCGCTGCGCCCTGGTCCCCACGCTGAAAGAGTCGTATACCTTGTGAAACTTCTCGGCGTCCACGCCCTGATCCGCCACCCAGCGCATCAGCACTGCCTTGTCGTCCAGCCGCAGTCCCTGCTCGTGGATCGCCGCGTAGACTTTCATGTGCAGCCGGTCGTGCAGGCCCATTTCTTCGAGCGCGTAGAAAAGGGTTGCAAACGGCAGCATCCGCTGATTGAACACTGCCGGAACGTAGCGGAACTCGACGTCCACCGGCTTGCGGGCAAGCCAGCTCTTCAGCAGCGGCTCGAACTCGTAGCAATGCGGGCAGCCGTAATTGAAAAACTCGATCACCTCGATCTTGGTCCCGCTGACTGGCTGTGCGGGATTGATCATCCGGTATTCCGTACCGGGGGTCGGGCGTGACTGTGCCTGTGCCGTGATCGACACGGTTGCGACAAGCGCAAGCAATACAGCGAGAACACGTTTCATAACCGATGCTCCTGAGAGATTTCGAGGCCTACGATGCCGGGTCTCGCACCTTGATGAGGTTGGGCTCGTAGTTGTTGTCCGTAAGAGTTGCCCGCGATGCGTCCAGTTCCTTCATATCTGTAAACGGACCGACTCGCACCCGGTGCCATGTCTTCCCGTCAGGAAGCTGTGCAGTCTGAATCCTGGACTCGATCCCCGCCAGCGCGAGTCGCGCCTTGAGATTCTCCGCGTCCGCCGGATTCTGGAACGCCGCGACCTGCAGGAAATACACCTCCTTCGATGAGGGGGGCGGCGCGCGCCGGACTTCTTCGGTCACCGCTTCCTCGGTTTCCGGCAGGATCTTGTAGAAGTCGAAACGCGGCTTCTGTTCAGCCGGTTTCGCAACCGCCTGTTGCCCGGATTTGGGTTCCTTTGCCTGTTGCGGCTCGGGCAGATGCTTCGATACGAACGGCGACGGACCCTTGTTGATATACAGCGCCACGCCGATCGCAAGGCACAGGCCCAACAGCACGCCGACCAGTATGCCGACTCCCAGCGGATTGCCGCGCGCCGGTGACGGTGTCCCTCTGCTCTTGTAATCGCGACTCATGAGTCTGCAAGTTTACATCTTATCCGGCGCACCAACCCCGAGCAGCCCGAGCCCGTTGCACAGGACCTGTCGCACGGCGGCAATCAGCGCAAGGCGCGCGGTTCTCATCGCGTCGTCATCCACCAGAATCTGCGTTGAGTTGTAATAACTGTGAAACTGCGCTGCCAGATTCCGCAGATAAAACGCGATCAGGTGCGGCGCAAGTTCCCGTGCGGCAGATACGACCACCTCGGGAAATTCAAGCAGTTCTTGCGACAACGCCAACTCCTGCTCCTCAACGAGCGGCGAGCAGTCCGCGTTGACAAGACCGCCAGCTTCTCCGCCCCAGCGTTCGAGGACGCTGGAGCAGCGCGCGTGCGCATACTGGATATAGTAAACGGGGTTCTCGTTGCTTTCCGACTTGGCCAGATCGAGGTCGAAGTCCAGATGCTGGTCGCTCTTTCGAAGTACATAAAAAAAGCGCGCGGCGTCGTTGCCGACTTCCTCGCGCAACTCCCGCAAAGTCACGAAATCACCGGCGCGGGTGGACATTGAAACCTTCTCCCCGCCTCGATACAGCACGGCAAACTGAACCAACGCGATCGTCAGTCTGGCGGGATCGCGGCCGAGCGCCTGCAGGGCGCCACGCACGCGCGAAATGTAGCCATGATGATCGGCACCCCAGACATCGATCACGCGGTCGAACCCGCGCTCGAACTTGTTTAGATGGTAGGCGATGTCGCTCGCGAAATAGGTGTGCTGCCCGTTCTCCCTCTGCAGAACGCGATCCTTTTCGTCACCGAATGCGGTCGAGCGGAACCACTTTGCCCCATCCTGCTCGTACACGTGCCCACGGGACTGGAGCAGCGCGATCGCGTCTGCGACCAGCCCGGCATCGAACAGGGACCTTTCCGAGTACCAGACATCAAAAGTGACGCCGAAGTCGAGCAAGTCGTTGCGGCAGTCGCCAAGCTGCTCGGTCAGCACGAAGTCGTGAATATATGCGTAGTCTGGGCCGAGCACGCGCTTGGCATTCGCGATCAGTGCGTCAAGGTGCGCTTCGGGCTCGGCGTCCACGTCGGGAACGTTTTCGACCGCAAGGCTGGCCGGGTGTACGTAGCGCCTGCCGTGTGCGTCGTGAATCGAAAATGCCATGGCCCGCACGTAGTCGCCACGATAAGCGTTCGGCGGGAACAGCACGGCTTCACCGGCAATTTCAAGGTAGCGCAGCCACGTGGATAGCGCGAGTATGTCCATCTGCCTGCCGGCATCGTTGATGTAATACTCGCGCGTGACCTGAAAACCGCTTGCCTGCAGCACGTTGGACAGGCTGGCTCCGTAGGCCGCGCCGCGTCCATGCCCCACATGCAAGGGCCCGGTCGGATTTGCAGACACGAACTCGATCTGGATTTTCTCGCCGCGGCCCGCAGCGCTGCGACCGTAGGCCTCCTTCTGCGCAAGGATCGCAACCACCGCTTTTTGCTTCACTTCCGGACGCAAACGGAAATTGATGAAACCGGCACCGGCCACTTCAGCGCCGGCCAGCCAGTCATTCGGCGGCATCGCATCGACCAGCGCCCTGGCAATTTCTCTGGGGTTGCGCTTCAGCGGTTTCGCCAACTGCATGGCCACGTTTGATGCAAAGTCGCCGTGTTGTGCCTGTCTGGAGCGTTCCAGAACGATCGCAACCGCAGAAGACTCGGGGGAGACCTCGGCAAGCGCATCGCGCAGCGCCGATTCGAGCATGCCCCGAAGGTCCAGAAGCGTGGTCATGAGGGTTGCACTGGAAAAAAAGCGGGATTATATCGACTGCACATGCCTTAGAGCTCGATCGGATCGACATCCAGCGCGAGCCGGACCCGGCGTGCGGTCTCAGCTGCCAGCTGCGGGTGCCACTGCGCCAGGAAATGCTGCAAGGTTCTGCGTTCCGCGGCCTGTACCAGCAACTGTGCGCGGTGACGGCCGGCGACTTTCGGCATCGCCGCCGGCACCGGGTCATACACCGTCACCGGCAGGTCGAGCGCCCTGGCTTTCGCGGCCGCGGTTTCCAGATAAGCCAGCGCGGCCGTCTCATCGTGTGCCTCCGCCCTCAACACTGCCTGGAATACGTAGGGAGGAAACCCTGCCCGCCTGCGTTCGGCAAGCAGCACTTCCGCATAGCCGTCGAAATCCGATCTCGCGAGCGCCTGATACAGCGGATGATCCGGAAACTGCGTCTGCACCAGCACCTCGCCGGGCCGGTCTGCGCGTCCGGCGCGTCCCGCCACCTGCACCAGCTGCTGGAACAATCGCTCGCCGGCGCGGAAGTCGCCGCTGAACAATCCCTGGTCTGCGTCCACTACGGCAACCAGCGTGAGGTTCGGGAAATCATGGCCCTTGGCCAGCATCTGCGTACCAACGATGATATCGACCTCGTCAGCGTGAATGCGTTCGCGCATCTGCGCGAACGCATTCCGTCGGCGGGTACTGTCGCTGTCGATACGCAGGATTTCCGCTTCCGGAAACAATGCACCGAGCGTATCTTCCAGTCGCTGGGTGCCATGGCCCAGGCCGCGCAAGTCCTGGTTGCCGCAAGCCGGGCACGCGACGATCAAGGGCTGCTCATGGCCGCAATGGTGACAGCGCAAGCGACGTGCCCGCAGATGCAGCGTCAGACGTGCGGCGCAACGCCGGCATTCGGCGGACCAGCCGCAGTCCCGGCACAGGAGTACCGGCGCGAAGCCGCGCCGGTTGATGAAAATCAGGCTCTGCTCGCCGCGGTCCAGGCGTTCGCGTATCGCGGTGACCGTCTCGGCGCACAATCCATTCTGCAGTCGGGCGTCACGCATCGCCAGCAGACGCACCTGCGGCGCAAGCGCTGCCGGCCGCGTGTTCAGGCGAAGATGTCCGAACCGGCCGCTGCGCGCGTTCAGGTAGCTCTCCAGCGACGGGGTCGCTGATCCCAGCACGACCGGAACTTCGCGCTGCTTCGACAGGTAGACGGCAAGATCCCGAGCCGAGTAGCGCGCACCATCCTGCTGCTTGAACGAAGAGTCGTGCTCTTCGTCAACAATCACCAGCCCAAGCCGTGGCAACGGGGTGAATACCGCAAGCCGCGTGCCGAGCACCAGCGATGCGTTTCCGGCACGCGCGGACTCCCAGCGCGCGAGACGCTCAGCCTCGGCCAGGTTGCTGTGGAGACTGACGAAGTTCGCTTGCGGGATCCTCGCTCGCAAACGCGCCTCGAGCTGCGGCGTCAGGTTGATCTCGGGCACCAGCAGCAGCGTCTGTGCCCCCAGCGCGAGCGTGCGCTCGATCAGTTGCAGATAGACCTCGGTCTTGCCGCTGCCGGTGACGCCCTGAAGCAGCCACGCCGCGAAATTGCCGAAGCTCCCGCTGATCTGCCGTACGGCGTCGGCCTGTTCCTCTGTAGGCAATGTCGGCCGCAACGCCTCGACAGGGACCGGCCGCGCAATCGAAGTCACCGGCACCGCGGGCTGTTTCTCCACCAGCCCGGCCGCGACCCATTCCGACAGCACCGTTGCAGCGCGCGGGCAAAGCAGCCGCGCCTGTACGCTGTCGACACGGCCGTTTTCGCGCAGGGCGGCAAACAGTCTGCGCACCGAAGTCGCCCTTTTGGGCAAGTGCTCCGGATCGAAATCCAACCCTTGACGGGTCACTGCGTACGTCCACAGGCGGACACGTTCGCCGTGAGACGGGCGACGCAACGCGGTTGGCAGTACGGCGCTCAATACCTGCCCGAGCGGGCATCGATAGTATTCGCTGGCAAATACTGCGAGCCTGATGGTGTCGTCCGGCAGCGGCGCAACCGGCAAGAGCCGTTCGACCCTGCGCACTCGTTCCCGCGGCAAGGCGCTTTGGTCCGTAAGTTCCGTGACGACGCCAACGGCACGACGGTGCCCGAATGGAACTGCCACGATTGATCCGTACTCGACCGGCAGTTCGCCCGCGTCGTAGTCGAACAGCGCGTCCAGCGGCACATCAAGAGCAACACGCGCGATTCGCATGGGTCAGAGAGAGGGGTGTTGGCTTGGCGAAGAGGGTTCGCCCAGCTTCTGCAAAAAAATCCTAACCGGTTTGTCCGGCTGGATTTTGCGGGGCCTCGATTGCCTGTGGATAAAACTGTTGATGAAAATCCCCACACGCAGGACTTGACAAGCCGGAAGTCGGCTTCCGGCTTGATCTCAGGATAGATTGAAAAAAATTACGCTTAATAAACAATATATTGAAAATACACTAAATGATGAGGGAATGCTTTGCCGCTCAGGGGGTCTGCAGACTCCAGCCTGTGCATAAGCAGGTCACCGCCGACACCGGAACCAATGCGGCAGCTAGTGGTAGTGTGTGCTCACGGTATGTACGGTTTCCACCAGAGTGGCGACGTTCTCGGGCGGCGTGTGCTGTGAAATGCCGTGCCCAAGATTGAACACGTGCCCGGAACCCGTGCCAAAAGCGGCCAGTACGCGGCCGGCTTCGCGGGTCACTGCCTCCGGGGTAGCCAGCAGCACACCAGGATCAAGGTTTCCCTGTAATGCAACGCGGCCTCCGATGCGCGCGCGCGCCTGCCCGATGTCCACCGTCCAGTCCAGGCCCACGGCATCCGCCCCGGTCTCGGCCAGCGCTTCCAGCCACAGGCCGCCGCCTTTGGTAAATACGATTCGCGGTACCACGACACCCGAAACGTCACGTTTCAGCATGTCGAATACACGTATGAGGTAGCGTAGGGAGAACTCGCGAAACGCCGCATCCGACAGCACCCCTCCCCAGCTGTCGAACAGCATCACCGCCTGTGCGCCACTCTCGATCTGGGCATTGAGATAACGCACGACCGCCTGCGCGTTCACTTCCAGAATCGCGTGTAGCAGATCCGGCCGCGAATACAGCATGCGCTTGACCTCGAGGAAATCGCTGCCGCCGCGTCCCTCAATCATGTAACAGGCGAGGGTGAAAGGGCTACCGGAAAAACCGATCAACGGCACGGAGTTTCCCAACGCCTTGCGGATCTGCACGCAGGCATCGAGTACATAGCGCAGGTGGTCGCCGGGTTCTGGCACCGCAAGATTCCGGATTTCCCACTCGTCGCGCAGCGGTCTCTCGAAGCGCGGGCCCTCGCCTTCGGCAAAGTACAAACCGAGGCCCATCGCGTCCGGAATGGTGAGAATGTCCGAAAACAGAATCGCTGCATCCAGCGGGAAACGCGCCAGCGGCTGTAGCGTCACTTCGGTGGCGAAGTCCGGGTTCTTGCACAGATCCAGAAAACTGCCGGCGCGGGCGCGCGTCTGGTTGTACTCCGGCAGGTAACGGCCGGCCTGCCGCATGACCCAGATCGGCGTATACGGTGTCGGCTCGCGCATGAGGGCACGCAGCAGGGTGTCGTTTTTCGGGCGGGTCACTGGATTGGCGTGCAGAGATTCAGTGGCCGCCGGCGCAGGGCGCCGGCGGGAGTCCGGCGATCGGAAACCTTTGCGATTGCAGTCTCAACGCGGCAGCTCGGAAGCACTCATCAGAGCCATATCCACCGCGCGTGCGCATTGCCTTCCCTCACGGATCGCCCATACCACCAGAGACTGGCCGCGGCGCATGTCACCCGCCGCAAACACCTTTGGGCTGGAAGTCCGATAATCGTCGGTGTCGGCCTTGACGTTTCCGCGCTGATCGCGTTCGAGCCCAAGTTCCTCCATCGGCCCGGCATGCACGGGGCTGACAAAGCCCATCGCCAGCAGCACCAGATCGGCATGCATCTCGAATTCGCTTCCGGGCATCTCCTGCATCTTCATCTGGCCGCTCGCGTCTTTCTTCCATTCGACCCGTGCTGCGACCAGCTTCTCCACTTTGCCTTTGCTGCCGGTGAATCGCTTGGTGGAGACCGCCCAGTCGCGGTTGCAGCCTTCTTCGTGTGACGACGAAGTGCGCAGCTTGATCGGCCAGTTCGGCCACGTCAGCGGCTTGTGCTCTTCCTCGGGCGGCATCGGCATCAGCTCGAACTGCGTCACTGACAGGGCGCCCTGGCGATTGGATGTGCCGACGCAGTCTGAGCCGGTGTCGCCGCCGCCGATGACAATCACATGCTTGCCGGTTGCCAGAATCTGCCCCGCCACCTTGTCGCCGGCAACGGTCCTGTTCTGCTGCGGCAGGAACTCCATGGCGAAATGCACGCCCCCGAGTTCGCGCCCGGGAACCGGCAGGTCGCGCGGGTTCTCCGCACCGCCCGCCAGCACCACCGCATCGAACTGCTCCAGCAGTTGCTCGGCCGGAACGAACTCCTGCGCCAGGTTGTACACGCCCTTGATGTCGGGCGCCTTTCGCCCGATACAAACTCCGGGGCGAAACTCCACACCCTCGGCCTGCATCTGCTCGAGACGCAGGTCGATATGCTGCTTCTCCATCTTGAAATCAGGAATCCCGTAACGCAGCAGGCCGCCAATCCGGTCGTTCTTTTCGAACACCACCACGTCATGCCCCGCTCGCGCCAGTTGCTGCGCGCAGGAAAGCCCGGCGGGCCCGGAGCCGACCACGGCGACTTTCTTGCCGGTCTTGCGCGCGGGCGGCTGCGGCATCACCCAGCCTTCGGCCCAGCCCTTGTCGACGATCGCATGCTCGATCGCCTTGATGGTTACCGGGTCATTGTTGATGTTGAGCGTGCAGGCAGCCTCGCACGGCGCGGGACAGACACGGCCGGTAAACTCCGGGAAGTTGTTGGTCGAGTGCAGCACGTCCAGCGCTTCGCGCCATTTCTGCCGATAAACCAGGTCGTTCCAGTCCGGAATGATATTGTTGATCGGGCAACCAGGCTGACAAAAGGGAATACCGCAATCCATGCAGCGGGCACCCTGCCGTCCCGCCTGGTCATCAGGCAGATGCAGCACGAACTCGCGGTAACTCCTGACGCGATCGGAAACCGGCAGCGCGGGTTCGTTTACCCGCTGAATCTCCATGAACCCGGTCGGTTTTCCCATTACGCTGCCTCCAGTTGCTTCTGTTTCAGTTTCCTTGCTGCCAGTTCACCGAGCGCGCGCCGGTATTCGTTCGGATAAACCTTGACGAACTTCGGCAGCGTTGATGTCCAGTTGTCCAGTACATGCCGGGCTACCGAGCTGCCCGTGTAACGCAGGTGCTTCTCGATCAGACTCCTGAGCAGAGGCTCGTCGAAATGCCCCAGATGCAAAGGATCGCTACTCGCTTGGCGGTCCTGTGGCAACACAGCTTCCAGTTTGACCATCGCGGAGTTGCAGCGTTGCGAGAACATGCCCGAGCGATCGAGCACATAGGCAATGCCGCCGCTCATACCGGCGGCAAAGTTGGCGCCAGTCTCACCGAGAACCACCACGGTTCCTCCAGTCATGTATTCGCAGCCATGATCGCCCACACCCTCGATAACCGCAGTAACACCCGAGTTACGTACTGCGAAGCGCTCGCCGGCGACACCGCGGAAGAAAACCTCCCCCTCGATCGCGCCGTACAGCACGGTATTGCCGACAATGATGTTTTCTTCCGGTTTGCCGGAGAACGCCTGTGGCGGACGAATGATGATGCGGCCGCCAGAGAGCCCTTTGCCAACATAGTCGTTGGCGTCACCTTCCAGTTCGAAGGTGATGCCGCGGGCAAGAAATGCGCCGAAGCTCTGGCCTGCGGTTCCGCGCAATCCGACGTGTATCGTGTCGTCCGGCAACCCGGAATGACCATAGTGGCGCGCGACTTCTCCCGACAGCATGGCGCCTACCGTGCGGTTGACGTTGCGGATCGACGCCTCGATCAAAACGCGTTTCTGGTGCTCGATCGCGGGCCGCGCCTGCTCGATCAGGCGAACATCGAGCGCCTTGTCGAGGCCGTGGTCCTGCTGCTCGCAGTTGTAGCGTGCAACCTCCGCCGGCATGTCCGGCCGGTGGAAGATCCTGGAGAAATCCAGACCCCTGGCCTTCCAGTGCTCGATGCCTTTGCGCGTGTCGAGCAGATCGGAACGGCCGATCAAGTCGCTGAACCGGCGAACACCTATCTGCGCCATGATCTCGCGAATCTCCTGCGCCACGAAGTGGAAATAGTTGATGACATGCTCGGGCCTGCCGGAAAACTTCTTGCGTAATTCCGGATCCTGGGTGGCGACGCCAACGGGACAGGTATTAAGGTGGCACTTGCGCATCATGATGCAGCCGGAGACCACCAGTGGCGCAGTCGCGAAACCGAATTCATCCGCTCCCAGCAGCGCACCGATCACCACGTCCCGCCCGGTTTTCATCTGCCCGTCGACCTGCACGGCGATGCGCCCACGCAGGCGATTCAGGACCAGCGTCTGCTGGGTCTCGGCCAGTCCCAGCTCCCATGGCGTGCCGGCGTGCTTGATCGACGACAAGGGCGATGCGCCCGTGCCGCCGTCATGGCCGGCGATCGTCACGTGATCGGATTTGGCTTTCGACACGCCTGCGGCAACCGTGCCCACGCCGACCTCGGAAACCAGCTTGACGCTGATCGACGCCTGCGGATTGGCGTTCTTCAGATCGTGGATCAGCTGCGCCAGATCTTCGATCGAGTAGATATCGTGGTGCGGAGGCGGCGAGATCAGCCCCACACCTGGAACCGAGAAGCGCAATTTAGCGATGTACTCGGACACCTTGTGGCCGGGAAGCTGCCCCCCTTCTCCGGGTTTCGCACCCTGGGCGACCTTGATCTGGATCTGGTCCGCGCTCACAAGGTATTCGGCGGTTACGCCGAATCGGGCGGATGCCACCTGCTTGATCCGCGAGCGCATCGAATCGCCCGCCTTCAGGGGAATGTCCTTCACCACGGCGTCGCCCAGTTCCGCGACGGTGCTGGAGTCGTGCTCCACCGGGTGATAACGAAGCGGATCTTCGCCGCCTTCGCCGGTATTGGACTTGCCGCCGATCCGGTTCATCGCGATCGCCAGCGTGGTATGCGATTCAGTCGAAATCGCGCCCAGCGACATTGCGCCGGTCGCAAAGCGTTTGACGATTTCGGTCCACGGCTCGACTTCGTCGATCGGCACCGGCGATGCCGCCGGCTTGATCTCGAACAGGCCCCGCAGCGTCATCATCCTGCGGGTCTGCTCATTGATCAGCGTGGCATACTCGCGGTAAGTCTCGTAGCTGTTGGCGCGCGTCGCGTGCTGCAGTTTCGACACCGAGTCCGGCGTCCACAGGTGCTCCTCGCCTCGCGTGCGAAACAAATACTCGCCGCCCGCGTCCAGCGCATTGGCAAGCACCGGGTCCTTTTCGCTGAAAGCGGCACGGTGCGTACGCAGGGCTTCTTCGGCGATCTCGTTCAATCCGACGCCTTCAATGCTGCTGGCGGTGCCCGTGAAATACTTGGCAATGAACGAGGAATTGAGACCGATCGCCTCGAAGATCTGCGCACCGCAATACGACTGATACGTCGAGATGCCCATCTTGGACATCACCTTGTACAGCCCCTTTCCAATTGCCTTGATGTAGTTCTTGTACGCGTCCTTCTGCTGCAGGTTGAGGGCCGGCCCCAACTCAGCAAGCGTGTCGAAGACCAGCCACGGGTGGATCGCCTCGGCCCCGTAGCCCGCGAGCAGCGCGAAATGATGGACTTCGCGCGCAGAGCCGGTATCGACTACTAGTCCCGTGCTCGTGCGCAAACCCGCTCGCACCAAGTGATGGTGCACGCCGGCCGTGGCAAGCAGGGCGGGGATTGCGACGTCGCGTGCACTCACCCTGGCATCGGACAGGATCAGGATGTTGATGCCCTGCTCGACTGCGTCCTGCGCAGCCTGGCACAAGGCATCCATCGCCTTCTGCATGCCCGCCGAGCCCTGCGCCGCCGAGTATGTGATATCGAGTACTTTCGATTTGAACCGCCCACCGGAAAGCCTGTCGATGTCAATCAGCCGCTGCAGGTCGTCACCGTCGAGCACCGGCTGGCTGACCTCCAGCCTGGCGCTGATCTCGGTCTCGTCTATGCCAAGCAGGTTGGGGCGCGGCCCGACGAAGGACATCAGCGACATCACCAGTTCTTCCCGGATGGGATCGATTGCCGGGTTGGTCACCTGCGCGAACAGTTGCTTGAAGTAGTAGTAGAAGGGTTTGTTGCGATCCGACAGTACCGCCAACGGCGTGTCGGTTCCCATGGAGCCGACTGCTTCTTCCGCATTTGTCGCCATCGGATTGAGGATGAACTTGACATCCTCCTGCGTGTAGCCGAATGCCTGCTGCAAATCCAGAATCGCAGCCTCGCGTGCGCCGGAGATTCTGCCCGCGGGAAGCTGCGGCAGGCGAATGCGCGAACTCTCGATGTAGCCGGCGTAGTCCTCGGCCGACGAAAGCTTGTCCTTGACTTCGTCGTCGTCGATGATGCGTCCCTGCTCGAGATCGATCAGCAGCATCTTGCCTGGCTGCAGACGCCACTTCCTGGCGACTTTTTCCTCGGGGACCGGGAGCACGCCGACCTCAGATGCCATGATCACCAAGTCGTCTTTGGTCACCACGTAGCGCGCGGGCCGCAGGCCGTTGCGATCCAGCGTCGCGCCGATCTGCCGTCCATCGGTAAACGCTACAGCGGCTGGCCCATCCCAGGGCTCCATCACCGGCGCATAGAACTCATAGAACGCGCGCTGCTTCTCATCCATGAGCGCGTTGTTGTCCCAAGCCTCGGGAATCAACAGCATCATTGCGTGGGCGAGCGAATAACCGCCAAGCACGAGCAGCTCCAGCGCGTTATCGAAACACGCCGAGTCAGATTGTCCCTCGTCGATCAGGGGCCATACTTTCTCCAGGTCGTCCCCGAACAGGCGCGAGGAGATGGCCTGGTGGCGTGCGTGCATCCAGTTGAGATTTCCACGAAGCGTGTTGATCTCGCCGTTGTGGCCGATCATGCGGAAAGGGTGCGCAAGTTCCCAGCTGGGAAAGGTGTTGGTGGAGAAGCGCTGGTGGACCAGTGCCAGCGCAGACACCATCTCGGGATCGCGAAGGTCGTTGTAGTACTCGCCGACCTGCCTCGCCAGCAGCATGCCTTTGTACACGATCGTGCGCGCCGACATCGACGGCAGATAAAACTGCTTGCCTCCTGCGAGCTTCATGTCGGTTACTGCGTGCTCAACCTGCTTGCGGATGACAAACAGCTTGCGCTCGAAAGCATCCGGCTCCGGGCAGTTTGGCCCGCGCCCGACAAATACCTGCCGGATCGAAGGTTCGACCGCTTTGGCAGCCTCACTCAACCCGCTGTTGTCGGTCGGCACATCGCGCCAGCCGAGCAGTGACTGTCCTTCGGCCTCAACATGGCGCACAATCGCCTGCTCGCACGCGGCGCGGCTAGCCGGATCCTGAGGCAGGAACACCATGCCAACGCCGTACTCACCCGGCGCCGGCAGTTCGATTCCGGCAGCAGCACATTGCTTTCTCAGGAGGGCGTCAGGGATCTGCAGCAGAATACCCGCGCCGTCCCCAAGCAGCGGATCATAGCCGGTGGCCCCGCGATGAGTCAGGTTGTCGAGGATCTGCAGGCCTTGCTCAACGATCGCGTGGCTCTTAGCGCCTTTGATGTGGGCCACGAACCCCACGCCACATGCATCGCGTTCATTGCCGGGATGATACAAGCCTTGCCGTGCCGGAATATTCGAATAAGCCACGTCGGAACCTCATGCATACTGGTTGCCCCGACCGCCTCGAGGCGGGTGCAGAGACGGAAAGTCCGGCTCGAAGCCGGACCTGTGCGGGTTTCAAAGCGAAGCGGTAAATATTACCGCGATCACGCGCGCTGGATCAATCAGTTGCGCATGGCGGCGCACTGTTTTGGCACATCAGGACGCATCTACTGCGAACAAACGGGCATGCTCCCGGATCGCATATCGGTCGGTCATACCGGCCACATAGTCCGCAATCGCCCTTGGGGCGTCTTCTGTTGCCCGAGCCTGAAATTCCGGTGGCAACAGGCGCACCTCCTGGAGAAACGCCTCGAACAGCTCGCGCACGATCCGCCGCGCCTTGTTGCTCATCCTGGCAACCTGATAGTGCTGGTACAGGTTCTTGCGCAGAAAGGCCTTGAGTTCCTGCTGTTCGGCCTGTATGTCCGCGCTGAATCCGACCAACGGAGGAGCGGCGCGCACATTCTCGACACTGGCAGGGCCGTGTTGGCTTATCAATGCCTGACTCGTGCGCGTCAGGTCGGACACCAAGGTGTCGATCATGCGTCGCACGGTTTCATGGATCCGCCGGCGATCATGCAGCGTCGGATAGGCTTTTCGAACCTCTTCAAGATGCCGTGCGAAAATTCGCACTTCATTTAACTGCTCCATAGTGATCAGCTCCGACCGCAAACCATCATCGATGTCATGGTTGTTGTAGGCGATCTCGTCGGCAAGGTTGGCCAGTTGCGCCTCCAGAGAAGGGCGCTGGTTCTGCAGGAAACGCTCGCCAACGTCGCCCAGCGGACGGGCATTTTTTACTGAACAGTGTTTGAGAATGCCCTCCCTGGTTTCGAAGCACAGATTGAGTCCGTCGAATGCGCCATAGCGCTGTTCGAGCAGGTCAACCACGCGCAACGACTGCAAGTTGTGCTCAAATCCGCCGTAATCCCGCATGCAGTCGTTCAGTGCGTCCTGCCCGCTGTGACCGAAGGGTGTATGCCCAAGATCATGTGCCAGCGAGACAGCTTCCACCAAATCTTCATTCAATCGGAGATTACGGGCAACAGACCTCGCAATTTGGGCTACTTCCAGGCTATGCGTCAGCCGGGTACGGAACAGATCCCCTTCGTGGTTCACGAATACCTGAGTCTTGTACTCGAGTCGCCGGAAAGCCGTTGAGTGGATGATTCGATCCCGGTCGCGTTGAAACTCAGTACGGCCTGCGGGAGGTTGTTCGGGGATACGGCGCCCGCGGGACAGGCCCGGCGTTACCGCGTAGGGTGCGAGTTCATGCATGCGCAACGGCAGAGGCCAGAACGTCCCTGAGTGCGGCTTGATCGAAGTCTGAACTGACCTCCGCCTGCCCGATACCGGCAAGCAGTACAAGGCGCAAGCGGCCATTCAGCACTTTCTTGTCATGCCCCATGAGTTCCAGGTAGCGAGCCTCGCCCAACGCCGGGGCCTCGGCGGGCAGGCCGGCACGGGCAAACAACGTCGCAATGCGCTTGACTTGCTCGCCGGACAGCAGCCCCATGCGCTCCGACAGACGGGCCGCCAGCAGCGTGCCGGCAGCGACTGCCTCCCCATGCAGCCACTTCCCGTATCCTAGGCCGGTCTCTATCGCATGTCCGAAGGTATGCCCGAGATTGAGCAGCGCGCGCTTTCCGGTCTCTCGCTCGTCTGCTGCCACGATCTCCGCCTTGCATTCGCAGGAGCGCTGGAGTGCGTAGGCCAAAGCCTCGGGATCACGCGCGCGAAGCGCATCGATGTTGCTCTCTAGCCAGGCGAAGAATTGGCCGTCCAGAATCAGTCCATATTTGATGACCTCCGCCAGCCCGGCGCAAAGTTCCCGGTCCGGCAGGGTCTGCAATGTGGAAATGTCACTCAAGACCAAGCGCGGCTGGTAGAACGCGCCGATCATGTTCTTGCCCAGCGGGTGATTGATCGCGGTTTTGCCTCCGACCGACGAATCCACCTGGGCAAGCAGCGTAGTGGGAACCTGTATGTAGGGCACGCCACGCTGGTAGGTCGCGGCCGCAAAGCCTGCAAGGTCACCGATCACGCCACCGCCCAGCGCGATGATCGTGGTGTTGCGTTCGCAGCGATTCTCCAGCAGCACATCGAAAATCCGATTGAGTGTCTGCCAGTTCTTGTGTTCCTCGCCGTCTGGAAGCACCACGCGCACGGTCTCCACGCCGGCCCTGCCCAACGTCGACGTCAGATCCTGCAGATACAAGGCCGCGACCGTGGTATTGGTGACCACCGCAACGCGCTTCTGCGGCAGTCGCTCCAGAATGTCATCCGGCTTGGCGATCAGGCCGGCGTCGATGACGATCGGGTAGGAACGCTCGCCCAGATCGACGGTAACGATGCGCTTCAAGATCTCAACTCCGGCGTACGTGACGACTCCATATGGCGTATCAGCGCCTGCTCCAGGCGATTTGCAAGCGAAGTCAGGCTCTGGGAGCCGGTTTCGATCACGATGTGGGCCATTTGCGTGTAGATGGGGTCTCGCACTTCGAAAAGCTCGGTCAATCGGGTTTTCGGGTCCCCCATGCGCAGCAGCGGGCGATTCTTGTCGCGGCGGGTTCGGTTCAATAGATCTCTGACTGCCGCCCGCAAGTAGACCACAGTGCCGCGGCTCTTCAATACTTCCCGATTTTCGGGGTCAAGCACGGCGCCGCCGCCGGTTGCAAGGACGATGTTGTCAAGCGCGGACAGCTCCTGGATTACCGTTTTCTCGCGGGCACGGAACCCGGCCTCGCCCTCGATTTCGAAGATGACGGGGATTCTGACGCCGGTGCGCGCTTCTATCACCTGGTCTGAATCATGGAAGGCTTTCCCCAAGCGCTTAGCCAGAACCTTGCCGACCGACGTCTTGCCGGCGCCCATCATGCCGATCATGTATACGTTGCCTGGAATGTCTGGCCCTGTGGAAGATCCGGCCGAGATAGATTGCCCCATGCGCGCATTCTAGCGAAAACGGCCTGCACCCAGATGGGATGCAGGCCGTTTTCCGTGGAACGCCCCGGCGCGCAGCCGGCGCGTCAGAGTCAGCGGGCGGTGATTCTCTCCGTCATGATCCGCGGGGTAATAAAAATCAACAGTTCGCGCTTGTCGTTCCTCTTCAGGTCCTGCCGGAACAGGCGGCCGATCAACGGCAGGTCTCCGAGTACGGGGATCTTGGTGATCGTGGTGTTCTCCTCCTGCTCGTAGATGCCGCCGATGCCAACCGTACCACCGTTGTCCACCAGTACCTCGGTCACAACCTGCTTGGTGTCGATGGAAGGACCCGAAGCCGTATTCTGGCCGACGCTGTCCTTGTGCACATCGAGTTGCATGATGACGTTGTCGTCCGGTGTGATCTGCGGTTTCACCTTCAGGCTGAGCGTGGCCTTGCGGAACGAAACCGCGGTTGCGCCGCTGCTGGTTGCCTGCTGGTAGGGAATCTCCGTGCCCTGTTCAATAGTGGCCTCAACGTTGTCGGCGGTGATCACGCGCGGGCTGGAAACGATCTTTCCCTTGCCATCAGCCTGCAGCGCGGTGATCTCGAGGTTAAGGAAGCGCGTCATGTTCGAGTTGAACACGGACAGCGAGAACGTCCCCGGAGCATTGCCTCCGAGACCTGGGGCCTGAAGGTTTACGTTGAACGAGTCGGGGATGAAGCTGCTCCCGGTGTCGGCCTGCTGGGTATTCTGAACCCCGACGCTGGAGATGTTTCCTCCGAACAGCATGCGTGTTCCGCCGCCCGCGGGACTGAAACCAGGCGCACCGCCGCCACGAAGCGCCGTCAGGTCCGTCGTCCCCAGGCGCACGCCCACGTTCTTGCTGAAGGTATCGGACGCCTCGACGATACGGGCTTCGATCAGTACCTGTCTTACCGGCACATCGATCCGCTTGATCAGTTCTCGAACCTCAACGATCTTCTCCTCAATATCCTGCACGAAGATCGTATTGGTACGCGCGTCAACCACCGCACTTCCGCGTCGCGAAAGAATCTTCTGATTGGCCGCCGTGATCAGTTTCTGCACATCCTCCGCGCGTTGATAGTTCATCTGGAACGCTTCGGTACGCATCGGCTCCAGGTCGGAAATCTGCTGTTGCGCCTCGAGAAGAAGTTTCTCACGAGTGGCGATCTCATCCCGCGGCGCGATCCAGATGACGTTGCCTGTCTTGCGCATGTCCAGGCCTTTTGCCTGCAGAATGATGTCCAGAGCTTGATCCCAGGGCACATCCTTGAGGCGCAGCGTGAGATCCCCGCGCACGGTATCACTGGTGATGATGTTCAGTCCGGTAAAATCAGCAAGAACCTGCAGCACCGACCTGACCTCGATGTTCTGGAAGTTCAGAGAAAGTTTTTCGCCCTCGTAGGTCCCCGCGGACGGGTCGCGCCGTTCGCCTTCCACGACCGGTTTGACTTCAATGATGAATCGGTTGTCCGCCTGGTATGCAGCCTGTTCCCAGCGGCCTCGCGGCGCGATTGTCAATCGCACGTTTCCGCTCATCTCCTGAAGGTCAAATACGTCTACCGGGGTGCCGAAGTCGGTCACGTCGTACCGGCGCTCCAGCGCGGGCGGCAACGCGGTGCGCAGAAAATCGACGATGATATTCCGTCCCTGCTGGCGTAAATCGATCCCCGTCGCATTGTCCGAAAGCTCCACGATCACCCGCGCCTCACCGGCGCGGCCCCTCCGAAAATCAATGTCGCGGATGCTGTGTGCCGAAGCGGTTGGATCCGGGGCAGCAAAATGGACTGGTTCTGTCGGTGCGGCCTGTGTTGCAGACGTCGAGGGCTGCAGTGTTACGACGACCGTATTGCCATCCAGTTGGGTATCGTAGGCAGCCATTTGCGCGAGATTGAGCACGACTCTCGTACGTCCGCCGGACTGGCCCAGACGAACGGTTCGCAAGTCCCCCTGGTTGATCTCCTGCGAATTGCGGCCCAATCCGTTCTCGGTACCGGGAAAGTCCAGCGCAATGCGAGGAGGGTTGTTCAAGGTGAACCCTACCGGCGGGTCGGCAAGCGGCTGTCTAAGCGAAAGCCTGACGGTGACCTTGCCCGGTTCGGTTGAGACATCGAGCGCTTCGATGACGTTTGGCCGGGCTGAGCCGCCGTCCTGGCCGACGGCCGGCGGGGCTGCCAAGTAGGCCAGCGCGATCGCCAGGCCCGTGATCAGATTTCGGTAGCGTGTCATCTGGTCTAGCTCCTCACTGCTCCAGCAACTGAAGGCTGCTGGTCCGTTCGCTCCAGCCGCCGCTTGTCGGGTCCTGCACAACCTCCCGCAGAGTCACGCCCGCTTCACTTATCGCGGTGACGACGCCGAAGTTCTGCCCCATGTAATTGCCAACTCGCACCCGGTAAAGGTTGTTGTCGGGGGTCTTGATGAGCGCGAATCGAGCTTGCCGCTGCTCGATGGTGCCGACCATTTTCAATGTTTCCAGAGGAAATGATTCAAGCGCTTCCTTGCGCCGGTTGACATCTGGCGCCGGTCCGCCGCCCGCGAGTTCTACCGCTTCGGTTTTACGTGGTTGAAACGGGTCGGACAGCTCGAACGCGTTGTAGACCACCGGTTCGAACTGTCTCACCTCAGGCAACGGATCGACGCGACCGCGCAACCCCTGCTTGGATTCTTCGACAAAGCGGTTCAGATCCTCGAACTCGCCGCCGCCACAGCCTGCCAACAGCATCGCCGCAGCCGCGCACAACAATAACCAACGGCTCGAGGTCACCTAGCGCCTCCTTTGCTGCTGGGCGGCGCGAGCCGCCCGACGCTGGGCCGCAATTTCTTCTTCATCGAGATAGCGGTAGGTCCGCGCTATGGCCTCCATCGTCAGCGTTCCCTCCCGATCGACCGACAGCGCGATGTCGTTCAGCGTCACGATCCTCGGCAACTGCGATACGTCGCTGGCGAACGCGCCCATATCGTGATAATTGCCGGTCAGCTTGATGGTGATGGGAAGTTCCGCATAGAACTCGGACATGTTTTCGCGCTGAGCAGGTCGGAATAACTCGAATCGGAGACCGCGGCCGAGTCCCGCCTGATTGATGTCCGTGAGCAGCGCCTCCATTTCCGACTTGTTCGGCAGCTGCTTGAGCATCTCGCCGAACTCCTGCTCGATCGTGGCAAGTTGCTGCCGATAGGCCTCAAGATTGACCGCCTGTCTTTGCTTTTCGAGGAACGTTGTCCTCAACTGTTGCTCTTTTTGACGGGCCGATTCCAGCTGAGTCATCTGATTGCGCCAGTCGAACCACCAGCCGGCAACGACAATCATCACTAGAAGCACGAGCAACGCGACCAGCTTTGGAATTACCGGCCAGGTGCCGATCTCCTTGGGATCAAGCTTCCGAATGTCGTCGAGAGTCATGAGCTTCAGGTCCTCGGCGTTGCGGCCGCCGGAGCAGCCCTCTGTGCGGTGGCCTCTTCCTTCGGCCGGCTGACGTCTATGTTCAGATTGAATTCATTCAGCGTGACAGTACCGACTTTGCTTGCCTTGATCTCAATGAGCTGGGGATTCTCCAGCCATGGCGAAGCCTCGAAGTTGCGCATCAGGTTCGATACCCGCGCATTTGATGTCGCAAACCCAATGACATTGACGCGCGTCCCGGTCTGCTTGATCGACTTGAGGTGCACGCCCTCGGGTAGCTGGCGTACCAGCTGATCCAGCAACCGCACGGTCTCGGTCCTGTTGATCTGCAGCGACTCGACCACGCGCTTGCGTCCGAGCAACGCCTGTGTCTGTTCGCGCAGACGTTTGATCTCGTCGATCTGCTTGTCCACTTCCGCGATCTGACGCTCAAGAAACTGGTTGCGCCGGTTCTGGTTATCGATACGCCCTTCGAAGAATCCGTGAACCGCGAACACAACCAGCCCGCCCAGCAGCGAAGTCATCACGGCAAGGACGATAAACTGCTTCTGCAGGGCTTTCCTGCGCTCAGCACGGTGCGGCAGTAGGTTGATCGGGATCATTCGTCGAATCTCCTCAGCGCCAAGCCGCAAGCCACGACCAGCGCAGATGCGTCGACCACAAGCTGCTGCTGACGGATTCTGGACCCGACGTCCATTCCGATAAACGGATTGGCTACCAGAGTGTCCACCTGCGTCCGCTCGGAGACGACCTGCGCGAGGCCGGGAATAGCGGCGCACCCCCCGGAAAGGAATACATGGTGCACCTGATTGAACTGGGTAGACGTGAAGAAAAATTGCAGCGCGCGAACCACTTCCAGTGCCAGCGTGTCCATGAACGGTGCCAGCACATCGGATTCGTAGGAGTCGGGGAGCCCGCCGTTTCGCTTGGCGGCTTCGGCTTCCTCTGCCGACAGATTGAAGGCGCGCATGATCTCCTGGGTAAGTTGCGCTCCTCCGAACGGCTGCTCGCGCACGTAGACAGATTGATTGTTCCGCAAGACATTGATATTCATCAACGACGCGCCGATATCCACCAGCGCAATGGTCTGGTCCACGCCTTCTTCCGGAAGCTGGGTCGCCATCAGCTCGAACGCATTCTGGGCCGCGAAGGAGTCGATATCCATGACGATCGCCTTCAGCCCGACTGACTCCGCTACGGCGACACGGTCTTCCACCTTTTCTTTGCGGGAAGCGGCGATCAGGACCTCGACATCGTCCGGGCTGTTCGGCGCGGGACCCAACGTCTGGAAATCAAGATTGACTTCCTCAAGTGCAAACGGGATGTACTGGTTGGCTTCGGTTTCGACTTGCGTTTCCAGTTCGTCTTCGGTCTGGCCGGCAGGCACAACGATCTTTTTCGTAATCACCGCGGCTGACGGCAGGGCCAGCGCCAGATTCTTTACCCGGGTGCCCATGCGTTTCCAGCCACGGCGAACCGCATCTCCAACCTGCTCCAGGTTCATGATGTTGCCGTCGACCACGGCATCCTTGGGAAGCGGCTCTATGGTGTATCGCTCGAGGCGGCAAGCACTCTGGGTGCCGCCAAGCTCCACCATCTTGACCGAGGACGAACTGATGTCCACTCCGATCAGTGGCGGCGACTTAGGCTTCAGCAGTTTGCTGAAGATCTCTGGATCAAACTCAAATTTTCCTTTGAGCATAGGCGGCTTAGGCACATTATGAACAATCTACATTAAATCCTAGCAACAACATTATTGCAAGTAAAGCATATTTCTAGTCCGCCCTGTCTCCGGCTGGCAACGGCGGTTAGATATAATGGCGCCGAACCTTCCCCTTCCGACCACGTCCGAAGTTTCCGAACGCATGAGATCCCGTAATTGGCTGTACGTGCTGTTTTCTTTTGCCGCAATTGGCGTGGCCGCCGGCCTGCTGGTCGCTTACGCGGCTCTTGTGGCGTATCCGAGATTGCCGTCCGTAGAACTGCTGGCTTCCTATCAGCCAAAGATCCCTTTGCAGATTTATAGCGCAGAAGGCGAACTGATAGGGGAGTTTGGAGAGGAACGGCGCGCCTTCGTGCGAATCGCGGACATTCCTGAGAAACTCAAGGACGCAATCCTGGCAGCCGAGGATGAACGCTTCTACCAGCATGGCGGCGTTGACTTCCTCGGTGTGATTCGCGCCGCGTTGGCCAATTTTGCCGCCGCCAGCGCACGCCAGGGTGCCAGCACGATCACCATGCAGGTCGCTCGTAACTTTTTTCTGACGACGGAAAAGACTTTCACGCGGAAGTTCAATGAGACTCTGCTCGCTTTCAAGATCGAGCGGAATCTGACAAAGGACCAGATACTCGAGATCTACATCAATCAGATCTACCTTGGCCAGCGGGCGTACGGCTTCGGTGCGGCGGCCCAGCTTTATTTTGGCAAGCCCCTGGGCCAACTGGAGCTGGCCGAGATCGCAATGCTTGCCGGACTGCCCAAGGCGCCCTCCCGCTACAACCCGATCAGCAACATGACGCGTGCGAAGCAGCGCCAGCGTTATGTGCTTCGGCGCCTGCTGGAGTCCGGTCGAATCGACGAGGAAGAGGCAAAAGTCGCAGAAGAGTACGAGATCGTGGTGAGCGGGCGCGCCGCGCAGTATGCAACCAAGGCCGACCACTTCGCGGAAATGGTCCGGCAAGCCATATTCGACGCCTATCAGGAGGAAGCCTACTCTCGTGGATTCCGGGTATACACGACGCTGTCCAAGACACACCAGGATGCGGCCTACCGGGCCGTACGCAGCGGCGCCATTGCTTACGAGAAGCGTCAGCCCTACCGCGGCGCCGAGGGTTTCTTCGAGCTTCCTGAAGACGTAGACGAGGAGCGGCTGGAGGATGCGCTCGGCGACGAGGTCGAGAGCAACGACATTTTTCCCGCGCTGGTGCTCGAGGCCTCGCCGCAGGCAGTCACTGCCTACCGCAAAGGCGGCGAAACGGTCAAAGTTTCGGGAGAAGGGCTGCAGTATGCGGCGCGCATGATCGGAAACCGCGCGCCGGTAAAGACCCGGCTCCGGCGCGGGGCACTTGTCCGCGTCATGCAGGGTCCGAAAGGCGACTGGGAGATTGTGCAGACGCCTCAGATTGAAGTCGCCCTGGTCGGAATGGACGCCGACAACGGCGCCATCCGGGCCATGATTGGCGGCTGGGACTTCGGACGCAGCGAGTTCAACCATGTGACCCAGGCCCGTCGCCAGCCAGGATCAAGCTTCAAGCCTTTCATCTATTCCGCCGCCCTGGAGAAAGGATTCACGCCTGCGACGATCATTAACGACGCCCCGATCACCATCGACGCAAGCGAAACCGGGTCCGTACCCTGGGAGCCGCGAAACTTCGATGGGGAGTTTGACGGGCCGCTTCGTCTGCGCACGGCGCTGACTCGGTCCAAGAACCTGGTGTCCATCCGGATTCTCCAGGCCATTACACCGCATTACGCGCAGGACTACCTGGCCCGCTTCGGATTCGATCCCCGGCAGCATCCACCCTATCTCACCATGGCACTGGGCGCCGGCACCGTCACACCGCTGGAATTGGCCATGGGGTATGCCGTTTTCGCGAACGGCGGCTACCGCGTGTATCCGTACTTCATAGAGCGCATCGAGGACGCTCAGGGAAACGTACTCGGCAAGGCGAACCCCATCGTGGCCGGTAAAGATGCCGAGCGCGTGATCGACGCACGCAACGCCTTTCTCATGTTCAACATGATGCAGGACGTGATCAGGGGCGGGACCGGGGCGCGCGCCATGGCACTGGGCCGGGTGGATCTGGCAGGAAAGACCGGCACCACGAACGATCAGATGGATGCCTGGTTTGCCGGCTTTCAACGGCATCTTGTGTCGGTGGTGTGGATGGGCCATAGCATTCCCCGCTCACTGGGCGACCGGGAAACGGGGTCGGTTGCGGCCTTGCCCGTCTGGATCTCATATATGGGTACGGTACTGAAGGATCAGCCCGAAGAGTTGCCGGTTGCACCGGAAGGCGTGGTGGCGGCAGCGATAAATCCGGAAACCGGCCTTCGTGATCCACGCGCGCAGAACCCGATGATCGAGTATTTCTATCACGAGAACTTGCCGCCGCAGCAGGAAAGCGAACTGCATTTCGGAATTACGCTGCCGAGGCCTGCGGAAGACATTACAGACCAGTTGTACTGACGGTATGCCAAGGGATGGCAAGGCTCGACAGATGCGGCTTCACATCGCGCACCTCGCCGCGCGGCTGATGGCCGTCGACGGCATCGATGATTTCGCGCTCGCCAAGCGCAAAGCGGCCAGGCAGGCAGGCGCGCCGGATTCCCGCAACCTGCCAACCAACGAGGAAGTTGAGGCCGCACTGCGGGCATATCAGCAGTTGTACCAGGTCGACGAGCAGCCGGCCCGCCTCCGCCACCTGCGCGAGCGCGCACTGCACATGATGCAGCTGCTGTCAGCATTCAATCCGTTCCTGTCAGGCTCGGTGGCAAGCGGCCATGCAGGCAGGTACTCGGAGATCAACGTCCACCTTTTCACCGACAACGTGAAAGAAGTCGAGCTTTTCCTCCTGAACCGGCAGATACCCTACGAAAGCAAGGAACGGCGAGTATTCGTGGGGGCCGAACCGCACTCCGTTCCCGAGTTTCACCTGTCGACCCTTGACGCGGATTTCAAGGTGACGGTGTTCTCGACCCGAGACCAGCGTCAGCCGCTGCGCAGTACTGCAGAAGGACGGCCGTTCGAGCGGGTGCGCGCAGACTGGCTGGAGTCGCTGCTCGCAACACGCCAGTCAGCCTCAGGATGATCACCCCGCGCGCAGCCACTGTGCGGCATCGAGCGCGAAATAGGTCAGCACGGCGTCCGCCCCGGCACGTTTGAATCCCAGCAGGGACTCGAGTACGCATTTCTTCTCATCGATCCAGCCTTGCTGCCCGGCCGCCTTGAGCATCGCGTACTCCCCGCTGACCTGGTAGACGAAAGTAGGTGCTGCAAACGACTCTTTTACGCGTCTGACGATATCGAGGTAAGGCATTCCGGGTTTCACCATCACCATGTCGGCGCCTTCCCCCAGATCCAGCGCGACCTCCCACAACGCTTCGTCCGAGTTCGCCGGGTCCAGTTGATAGGTTTCCTTGCTGCTCCGCCCAAGGTTTGCTGCGGACCCGACTGCATCACGGAAAGGCCCATAGAAAGCCGAGGCGTACTTCGCTGCGTAGGCAAGGATACGGGTGCGCACATAGCCGCGGCTATCCAGCGCGGTTCGCAGGGCACCGATTCTCCCGTCCATCATGTCCGAGGGGGCCACGATGTCGACCCCGGCTTCGGCGTGGGACAAAGCCTGTTTGACAAGAACTTCTATCGTCTCGTCATTCAGAACATAGCCCGTGGCATCGACCAGCCCGTCCTGACCATGGCTGGTGTACGGATCCAGGGCCACATCGGTGATAACGCCGAGTTCGGGGAATCGCTGCTTGACCGCGCGCACGGCGGTCGGGATCAGACCGCGCGGATTGAAGGCCTCGGTTGCGTCCTCTGTCTTCACTGCGCTGTCGACTACGGGAAACAACGCGATGGCAGGAACCCCGAGCGACAAACAACGCTCGGCCACCTGCAGCAACCGGTCCGCGCTGATGCGCTCTACCCCGGGCATCGACGGCACGGGTTCTTTGCGGTTCTCGCCTTCCGTGACAAAGACCGGGTAAATGAGGTCGTCTACCGTGAGTGTTTGCTCACTCATTAGACGCCGTGAAAAGGCGTCGCGGCGCATACGCCGCATGCGCCGCTGGGGAAATTTTCCGAGAGAGTACATGATCGAATTCCTTGCGGGCCAAGTTGAAATTGTCGAATGCGGCTCGAGTACCGGACCTTTCCCACGCGAACATGGTGGAGGAACTTCCTCGCCCCGCAATGTTCTTACCCTTTAGACAGCAATGTCTCCCGCTTCACCTCCCTGAGCGGGCGGCCTTAATCTAATTGAGGCTTCTTCCCCCCGGTTTTAATCCCCTTTTACCGGGGGGTTTTTTATTTCAGACACGCGCGACCCGTCAATCCCCTGACGGCGCAAACCAGCCACCGATACTCTCACGCGCCTCCTCCACGCCCTGCTTGCTGCTGCTCGAGAACAACTGCACCGAACACATTGCACTGCGCCGCGAAAGTGCCGAGCGCACCTCGCTCAGCTGCGCAGTCGCTCGCGAGCGGGAAAGCTTGTCCGATTTGGTCAGCAACACATGGACCGGTTTGCCAGTTGGAACAAACCAGTCGAGCATCCGCTCATCCAGTGCCGTTAGTGGATGGCGTATGTCCATCAGCAACACCAGCCCTCTGAGTGGATCCCGGGTCTGCAGGTAGAGGGAAAGCAGGTCTGCCCAGTGTTTCTTTACTTCGCCAGGGACCGCTGCATAGCCGTATCCCGGCAGGTCGACCAGATAGCGCCCGCCTCCGAGGCTGAAGTAGTTGATCAGCCTGGTCCGCCCCGGGGTCTTGCTGACTCTGGCGAGACCGCGTCGACCGGTAATGGCGTTCAACGCGCTCGACTTGCCCGAATTCGATCTGCCGGCAAACGCAACTTCTGCCACGGAATCCGATGGAAGTCCCGATGGCGAGTCGGCCGACAGCGAAAAACTCGCATGCTCGATTAAATGAGTCAAAGTGAAAACTTAAGCTAAAATGCGGCTGCTTGCGGCCGGGTCTGCCCGGCCTGCCTGAAATCCCGATTCCGGAATCCTTCCACGATAATGATGCGTTTCTTCGCGCTATTAATACTCATGTTGCCACTTGCCGCGCAGGCAGGCGACGCCTCCAAGGGCGAGACAATTGCCGGAAAAATCTGCATGGCCTGCCACGGCACGGAGGGCACCAGCCCCTTGCCCGCGAACCCCAATATCGCCGGCCAGCATGAAGCCTATATCCTGAAACAACTGCGCGACTATAGGTCGGGCGCACGTGAAAACGCCATCATGGCCGGCATGATCGCGGGGCTGTCGGACGACGACATGCGTAACGTCGCGGCATTCTACGCGTCCCGCAACCCGTCAAGACTGGCCGCCACGGACAAGGATCGGGCGGCCGCGGGGCGACGTCTTTATCGTGGTGGCGATTTGGAGAAAGGGATCGCCGCCTGTTCCGGCTGCCATTCGCCCAGTGGCGCGGGCATCCCGAAGCAATACCCGAGAATTGCAGGCCAGCATGCCGAGTACACCACCGCGCAACTTATGGCATTCCGTTCCGGCCAGCGCGCCAATGACGAAAACGAAATGATGCGCATAATTGCGTCGCGCCTGAGCGACCAGGAAATCGCGGCCCTGGCCGAATACCTGTCCGGACTGCACTAACCCGCCAACTGTTCCAGCGCGGCGCGGGCCGCAAGCAGCGTCTCATCGATTTCCGCTCTTCCGTGCGCCGCGGAGACGAATCCCGCCTCGAATGCCGACGGCGCAAGATAGATCCCAGCCGCCAGCATGGCGTGAAAAAACCGGTTAAACCGTTCGCGGTCGCACTCCATCACCTGCGCATAGGTTTCCGGCGGCGATGCCCGGAAATACAGCCCGAACATGCTACCTGCCGCCTGCGCGGAGAGTTCGACGCCGGCCGCACGGCCTGTAGCAGCCAGGCCTTCAACAAGTTCACGGGTGACGGCTGACAGGCGCTCGAAGAATCCATCGGCCAGTACCGATTTCAGAGTCGCGAGGCCCGCTGCGACCGCAACCGGATTTCCCGACAATGTCCCCGCCTGATACACCGGTCCGAGCGGCGCAATCTTCTGCATGATCTCGCGCCGCCCGCCGAATGCGCCGACCGGCATTCCGCCGCCAATCACTTTGCCCAGCGTGGTCAAGTCCGGCGTGATGCCGAACAGTCCCTGGGCACCCTTGGGACCCACGCGAAAACCGGTCATCACCTCGTCGAAAATCAATACCGCGCCGTGACGCGTGCACAGCTCTCGCATCAGCGGCAGAAAATCCGGGTGCGGCTTCACCAGGTTCATATTCCCGGCCACCGGCTCCACGATGACCGCCGCGATGGCGTCTCCATGACGCTTGAACGCAGCTTTCAGGTTCTCGTGGTCGTTGAAGTCGAGCACCAGCGTATCGGCAGTGGTTGCTGCGGGCACGCCGGCGGAACTCGGTTGGCCGAGCGTCAGCGCGCCGGAACCGGCCTTGACCAGCAAGGCATCGGCATGCCCGTGATAGCACCCCTCAAACTTGATGATCTTCGACCGGCCGGTATGTCCGCGCGCCAGACGGATGGCCGTCATGGTCGCCTCGGTTCCGGAACTCACCAGCCTGACCTGTTCCAGCGAGGGCAGCGCGCGCGTCAGCAATTCCGCCAGTTCCAGTTCCCCCGCGGTTGGCGCACCGAAGCTCAGGCCGCCGAGCGCGGCCTGCCTGACCGCATCCACCACGTCCGCGTGTGCGTGGCCCAGAATCAGCGGCCCCCACGAACCAACGTAATCGATATACGATTTTCCCTCGACGTCCCATACGCGTGCGCCCTCGCCGCGCGCGAAGAATACCGGCGTGCCGCCCACGGAACGGAACGCGCGCACCGGCGAATTGACGCCGCCCGGAATGACTTGCTGCGATCGCTCGAAAAGTATCTGGTTCTTGGATGTCATGAATTCAGCCTGGAAAGGTCAAGTGTCGATAGCGGTGAACAGCGATGCGATTCTCTCCGCAATGGCTTGTGTATCGTTCGCGCGAAACAGGCTGCCTGACACAGCGACCGCATCGGCGCCAGCAGAAACCAGCGCTCCGGCGTTGTCTGCCGTGATCCCGCCAATGGCGACCAGCGGCGCATCGAGTTCGGCGCGTGCACGAACCAATAACGAAACTGCCGCGGGTGCCGCCTCCGATTTTGTGTTGGACGCGAAGAAGCGGCCAAACGCCAGGTAGCTCGCGCCCTGCTCCAGCATCTGCCGGGCCCGGTCCATATCGCCATAGCACGATGCGCCAACAATAGCGGTGTCGCCGAGCAGTGTGCGCGCCGCACGCACCGCCGCGTCATCGCGCCCGAGGTGCACGCCGTCGGCTCCGATCTCCGCGGCGAGCTCCGGACTGTCGTTTACGATCAGCGGCACTCCGTAACGCGCACAAAGCAACAATAACGCGCGCGCCTGCTTGCTTTTCAGTGGGCCGGTCGCCGCCTTGTTGCGGTATTGCACAAGGCGCGCGCCGCCGGCCAGGACCTGGTCTACCTTGTCCAGCAGCCAGCGGGTATCCGATACATCTGGAGTGACTGCGTACAGGCCGTTAATCGCGCCCCTCGCCATTCGCAGCATCCTCCTCCCGCGCCCAGAACAACCGGTCCGGCATCAATTGCCCCATGCCGGTGCGGTAGGCGTACTTAAGCGTCTGCCAGGTATATTCCTGTGCGTCGCGCACGGCTTCCGGAACTTCCAGCCCGTTGGCAAGAGTAGCCGCCACCGCTGCAGCCAGCGTGGAGCCCGACCCGTGAAATGACCCGGGCAGACGTTGCCATGCGTCGCTGCGAATCACGCCAGCATCGCCATACAACGTGTTGATGACCTGCGTGGTGTTTTCATGCGTACCGGTTATCAGCACGTACTCGCAACCGAGACCCAGCAGCCGTTGCGCGCACTCGTCCAGCGCAGAGTCGTCACCATCTTCGGAGTCGTCCTGCGCCAGCCTCCTTGCTTCGAGCGAGTTCGGCGTCAGGATCGTAGTTTGCGGCAGCAGCAGTTCGCGCATCGCGGAAACCATGTCTTCCCCACTTGCGTCGTCGGCATACGCCGCACCCAGTACGGGATCGAGTACCAGCGGTACATCAGGATAGTCGGACACGACTTCCGCAATCGCCGCGATCGCTTCGACGCTGCCGACATGGCCAATCTTGAATGCAACGATCGGCATGTCTTCGAGTACGCAGCGCGCCTGATCCGCCACCCACTCTGCGTCGATGGGAAACAGGTCTTCCACGCCCATGGTGTCCTGCACCGTAACGGCCGTTACCACCGACAGCGGATGGCAGCCCATGCTGGACAGCGTGAGGATATCGGCCTGGATGCCCGCCCCGCTGCTCGGATCGGTCGCCGCGAACACGAGCACCATCGGGGGAGATTCTGACACGGGTATGTGGCGGCAGACCGTTTGGATTTAAAATTGGATTTTAACTTAAAACCAGTGCACCAGATGGCGTCGACCGAGACCACCGTTTACAAAACCTACATGTGCCTCATCTGCGGTTTCATCTATGACGAGGAGGCAGGCCTTCCCGAAGAAGGCATCGTACCCGGCACGCGATGGGAGGACGTTCCCGTCAACTGGGTTTGCCCGGAATGCGGCGCGCGCAAAGAGGATTTCGACCTGGTGGAAATCTGAAGGAAGGACAGTCCATGAGAATTCTCCACACCATGCTTCGTGTCGGCGATCTGAAACGATCGATTGACTTCTACACCAATGTGCTCGGGATGCGTGTCCTGCGGCAAAAGGACTACCCGGACGGGAAGTTCACGCTTGCCTTCGTCGGTTATGGCGATGAGTCCGAGGAGGCCGTTCTCGAGCTCACCCACAACTGGAACACGAGCCAGTACGACATCGGCAACGGCTACGGACATGTGGCGGTGGAAGTCGATGACGCCTACAAGGCTTGCGAGGAAGTCAGGAAGCGCGGGGGCAAGGTGACTCGGGAGGCGGGCCCGATGAAACACGGGACCACAGTCATCGCCTTTGTAGAAGACCCGGACGGCTACAAGATCGAATTCATCCAGAAGAAGCACTGAGGCTGGCCGCGCAGGCATCCGCCAGGAGAACGAACTGCTCGACACCGAGCGTCTCGGCACGCCGCTGCGGATCTATCCCGCATGCAGCGAAGTCCGAATCGCCCAGATGCTCCCGCAATGCGTTGCGCAGGGTTTTCCGCCTCTTGGTGAATGCCGCTTTGACGATCTGCGCAAACAACGCGTCGTCTTTCGCTCGATAAGGCGGTCTGGCGTAGGGCACCATTCTCACGACCGAGGAACGCACCTTCGGCTGCGGACGAAACGAGCCCGGGCTCACGTCGAACAGCGGCTCGATCTGCCACCGGTACTGAAGCATGACGCTGAGACGCCCGTACTCCTGCGTATCGGGTGCCGCCGCCATCCGGTCTACCACTTCCTTCTGCAGCATGAAATGGCAGTCGATTACGAAACCGCTGGCAGCGTCGATGTGGAACAGCAGCGGCGTGGAAACATGATACGGAAGATTTCCGACGATCCTGAGGCCCGATCCGAATGACGCGAAATCCAGTTTGAGCGCGTCGCCGCAATGAACGCGCAGCCGTTCGGGTGGAAAGCGTTCCTGCAATGCCCGCACCGCATCGCGATCGATCTCGATTGCATCGATTGCCGGCAGGTGTTCCAGCAGCGGCCCGGTGAGCGCACCGAACCCGGGCCCGATCTCGAGCACGTGCTGTCCCGGCTTTGGGTCGATCGCCCGAACGATGCGGGCGATGACATTGCGGTCAACCAGGAAGTTCTGGCTGAAGCGACGGCGCGGGTGGTGCAGCGGCATGTCTATGGGATCCCGGCGCCGAACCTGCTGCCGGACGTACCTGGTCAGCGACCTTCGAGCCGATACTCGACATACGCTCGGTCGCGCTGCAACCGTATCCACTCCTGGTAGGCCTCGTCGGCCTTGCGCTGCCGGATCGCTTCTCGCGCCAGCAGCCGTTGGCGTTCCTTCGACATGTCCTCCTCGCGGCGCTCGAGTACCTCGATCAAATGCCAGCCGAACTGCGTGCGAACGGGATCGCTCACCTCACCGGGCTCCAGCGCGCTCATCGCCCTTTCGAACTCCGGCACCGTATCGCCCGGAGAAAGCCAGCCCAGATCCCCCCCGCGTGCGGCACTGGCATCTTCGGAGTGCAGGCGGGCCAGTTCGGCGAACTCGGATTCTCCCATCTCCATACGCTCCTTCAGCGAAGACAGGCGCTGTTTCGCATCAGCTTCGGAAACGATTTCACTCAGACGCACCAGTATGTGCCGCGCCCTGGTCTGCTGAACGATGACCGGAGACTGGTTGCCGCGCTTGTCGACCAGTTTGAGAATATGGAAACCGTTAGGGCTGCGTATCGCGGGCGAGATGTCCCCGACCCGCAACGTGCGCGCTGCATCCACGAATATTTCGGGCAGCCGCGAGGCCGTGCGCCAGCCCAGCATCCCACCCTCCAGCGCATTCTGCGCGTCGGAGAAACTCGCGGAGACCTGTCGAAAATCCGCGCCTCCCCTGAGCTGCGCCAGTGCGCGCTCCGCCACCTCGCGCCTCGCCTGGATCTGTTCGGGCGTTGCCTGCTCAGGAACCGTCACCAGGATATGCGCCAAGTTGTACTCGTCATCCTGACCGCCCAGCAACTCCTGATTGCGCAGATAAGCGTCGATCTCCAGGTCGGTTATCGAAATCCTGCTGTCGACCTCGCGTTCCTTCAAACGGGCGATCAATATTTCGTTGCGCACCTCTTCCCGAAAACGCGAATAACTGATGCCGTCGCGTTCCATGGTTTGTCTGAGCTGCTCCGGAGTCAGGTCGTTCTCCTGGGCGATGCGTTCGATCGCACGCTGCAACTGCACGTCCTCCACCCGGATACCGGTCTCGCGGGCAGTCTGCAGTAACACCCGCGCGGTAATCATGCGCTCGAGCAGCTGGCGCTCCAGCACATCCTCGGCAGGCAGGGGCGTGCCCTGGCGGGACAACTGCTGGGTGGCGATCTTCACCTGCTCATCGAGGTCGATCCTGGTCAGAACCTCGCTGTTGACGACCGCCACCACGCGGTCCAGCAGAACCGTGTCGCGGGCGCGCTCCTGCGCCCAGGCCGGCACCGCCAACAGAGCGGCGAGCGCGAATATGAAGTGAGTGCGCATGGTTTCAACGCGTGAGAGTTTCAGGAATTGCATTGTCTTGCATAGACCGCACGGCGCCATGCGCGTTCCGCTCAGTAGGCGGGGAACGGACTGCGGCCGGACGGTTGTGGCTCAGTGGTCTCGGTGTAGCCGGTAATATTCTGTCGCAACGTTTCCAGCGGGTTTGGACCGATACGCGACAGGCCGGTCAGTTCGAGCTGCAGGAAGAAGGACGTCACGTAATCCTGGGTGCTGCTTACAAAGCGGTGCGCCACAAAGCGCGCCCCCCAGCAGCCGGCATTGTACTCGAGCCCGGTCAGTCCCTCCAGCATGCGACTGTCGCGCAGCGAGTAATTCCAGCGCGCCAGCCCGGTCCATTTGGAGGTGAGGCGCCATTGCGTCGACAGGTCAAGCTGTTCGAGCGCCTCCCGGGTGAAGCGGTAGCCGAAGTTCAGGACCTTGCCAGCTTCCGGACGGTAGCGCAGCGCGAAATTGCTGCGTTCCGTCTGATTGTCCACGGTGCTGTACTGCAAGCCCAGCTCGGTGATCCAGCTCGGCGTGATGGCGCCGCTCACCGCTGCCAGCAGGTCGGAGCGATCGGAGGTCCTGGGCGAAACCGCAGGATCCAGCGTCACCCGCTGTTCGGAGAAAAAGTACCGCTGGCCGAGCGTGAAGCGAATCTGCTCGCTGCCATCATCCGGGTTGATCAGCCGACTGGTCACCGCCGCCGTCACCTGGTCCGCGTCGTTGATCCTGTCGCCGCCGGTGAACTGGTTTTCGGTAAAAATCTGCGCGAGACTGAAATCGGCAACTGCGGTATCGAAGTTGGGCAGCTGGTCCTGCGGCCGGAAGGGGATATACACATAGTACAGCCGCGGCTCCAGCGTCTGGATGTAGCTGCGTCCGAAGAAATCCGTGTCACGCTCAAAGGTAATGGCGCTGTCCACGCTGTATATCGGCATCTGGCGCGTCTGCCGCGAACCAACCGCATCGTCGAACGTGTAGCGCGTGTAATGAAAGCCGGCCTTTGGCGTGATGTAGAAGAACGCGGTCTGCAGCGGCAGGCTGAGGCTGGGGTAGAGGGTTTCCCTGCGGCCGTTCAGAAGCGTCGGGTGGCTGAATTCGACGTACTCTCCTTTTGCGCCGACGTCCAGACCCAGCGGCGTTTGCCGGTTCGCCAGCAGGCTGAGCTGAGGCAGACGCTCGTAAGGCGGAACGACCGGAGCCAGCGGATCCTGCAGCGTCTGGAATTTCTGCACCCTGGCGTTGAAGTTCCACCATTCGCCGTCAAAGCCAAGATTGCCCTCGCGCGGCAGGTTGGTGAGCGAGGTCACCGCGATCTTGTCGCTCAGGTCGGTGAAGTAATCGTCATCCGACACGCCCTGCAGGTTGAGGCCACCGGAGAATCCATAGCCAAAGTCGTGCCGGTGCTGGACGGAATAGCCGTAGCGGGACTCATCGCGGATGCGATCGTCCGGCAGGTACTCGCCGCGAAGTTCACCGCTGTAACCCGGCTCGAGATAGCGCAACTCGGTATTCATGAGCACGCCGCGACGGCTCAGGACACGCGGCGCGATGGTCATGTCCCGGTTCGGCGCGATGTTCCAGTAGAACGGCAGCGTGGTTTCGAATCCGCTCTGTGCGGTCTGCCCGATCGAGGGCGGCAGCAGTCCGCTTTTGCGGCTGCCGCTAAGCGAGAAGTCGAGATACGGCGAATACAGAAACGGCACGCCCTTGAACACGACAGACGCATTTCTCGCCACACCGATATCACGCGTGCGGTCAAGGTCGAGCCGGTCGACGCGCAGATACCAGTCGTCGTCGCCTACTTCGCAGTTGGTATACGTAGCCTTGCGCACGCGCAAACGGTCCCGGCTCTGCACGTCCATTTGCTCGGCATCGCCATGCGCATTCAGTTCCCGGATGAAGTAACGCGGCCGCTCGATGGACCCGGTGAAACGCTCCAGATCGAAGTGCAGGCTTTCGCCCTCGATCGAGTTGCCCTCAAAGTCGAAGCGAAGGTTGCCGGTTGCACCCAACTGCTGGTCTGGAAAGGAATAGCGCAGGTAGTCCGCGAATACGGCAGCGCCGCGCTTGCGCAATCGTACGTTTCCCTCGGCCTCGAGTTCGCGCTGTGTATGTCCCTGTACCCTGTCTGCCTCGATGAATAACGGCGTCGGCTCGTCTTCCCTGGCCGAGTAGGGAATCAGCTCCGGCTGTGGCTTGAGTTTCAGTCCAAGCTCCTGCGACTGCGCGGGGCTGGCGATGCACAAGGTCAACAGCAGGCAATACGAGATGGTGCGAAAGTGTGGCATTCGTGGCTGTCGACCGGATCAGGGTGCTAAAATCGCATAAATTCTCAAGCCGATCAACGCAGCCCGGTGGAACGCGCCGCTCTCCTCGAACGCTGGATCGCGGACCAGTTTCCCGGACGCGACTTCAAACTGACCCCGGCTTCGGCCGATGCGAGTCATCGCCGCTACTTCCGCGTAAGCTGTGGCGAAACATCGTTGATCGCGATGGATGCCCCCCCGCCGCAAGAGGATTGCCGCCCATTCATCAGGGTGGCCGGGCTGCTCTCCGGCGCCGGCGTGCACGTGCCGGAAATTCAGGCGCAGGATCTGGATCGCGGATTTCTTCTGCTTTCCGATCTCGGCACGCAAACTTACCTCGACGCGCTGAGCGAATCCAACGCGGACGAACTGTTTCGCGATGCGGTGGACACGCTGTTGCGCTGGCAGTCTGCCAGCCGTCCCGACGTGCTGCCCGGGTACGACGCCGCCCTGCTGCGGCGGGAGCTCGACCTGTTTCCGGACTGGTACCTTTCCCGGCACCTGCAAGTGACACTCGATTCCGGGCAACGCGAGACACTGAACTCGATGTTCTCGCTCCTGATCAAGAACTGCCAGGCACAGCCGAATGTATTCGTGCATCGCGACTATATGCCGAGAAACCTGATGGTGTCCGATCCGAATCCAGGGGTACTCGATTTCCAGGATGCAGTGTACGGGCCAATCACGTATGACGTCGTATCGCTTTTTCGCGATGCCTTCATCAGCTGGGATGAAGAACGTGTTCTCGACTGGACGGTGCGCTACTGGGAGAAGGCGCGCGCGCTGGCGCTGCCGGTACGCACGGATTTCCCGGATTTCTACCGGGAGTTCGAATGGACCGGGCTGCAGCGACACCTCAAGGTGCTCGGCATCTTTGCACGCCTGAACTATCGCGACCGCAAGCCGGATTACCTGGGCGATACGCCCAGGTTCCTGCGCTACGTCAGCAGTGTTGCCGAACGCTACGATGCGCTCGGCCCGCTGCTGCGGCTGCTGGATCAGGTTGGGCAGCGCGCGCCGATGCCCGGATACACGTCCTGAAGTGGCTGTCGCCGATCGCAGCGCAATGATTCTCGCCGCCGGACGCGGGGAACGGTTGCGGCCGCTGACCGACCTGAAGCCAAAACCGCTGCTGCCGGCAGGCGGCAAGCCGCTGATCGTGTGGCATATCGAGAAACTCGCCAGCGCCGGATTCCGCCGACTGATCGTGAATCATGCGCACCTCGGCGGGATGATCGAGCAAGCGCTTGGCGACGGTTCCCGCTGGGGTGTGGAGCTGCGCTATTCCCCGGAAGACCAGGCGCTGGAAACCGCCGGCGGCATCCGCAATGCGCTCGACCTGCTCGAGCGGCCGGCATTCGCAGTCGTGAACAGCGACGTATTCTCGGAGTTCGACTATACCTTTCTCGCGAACAGGGTGGATGCGATGACACGCGACGACGCAATGCTCGCGCACCTGGTGCTGGTACCGAACCCCGCGCATAACCCGCGCGGCGACTTTTGTCTGTCGGACCGGTTGATTGCGGAGGATGGCGGCACGCGGGACACTTTCAGCGGAATCGGCGTGTACCGGCGCGAATTGTTCGAACCGCTCGCGCGCGGCGAGCGCGAGCGGCTCGCCCCGGTCCTGCGGCGGCAGATTCCGCCGGGGCGCGTCAGCGGGGAGCGTTACACCGGTTTCTGGATGGACATCGGCACGCCGGGACGGCTGGCAGCGCTCGAGCGCCGGCTTGCCGGGAGCGGGCAATGATCTACGTACCTGCGGCCTTCTCGGAGCCGTCCGGACCGTGTCTGTACGCATTGATGCGCCGGCATGCGTTTGCCACGCTGATATCGACGTCCGGCGACAAGGTCGAGGTATCGCATTTGCCATTGCTGGTCGACGAGCAGGCCGGCCTGCTGCGCGGCCACCTGGCGCGGGAGAATCCGCAGTGGCGGGGATTCTCCCGGGACAGGGAGATCATCGCGATATTCCACGGCCCGCATCACTACATATCCCCCGCCTGGTACGGCGCGCATCCGAGCGTACCGACCTGGAACTATGCGGTGGTGCATGCGCACGGCGTTCCGCAGCTGACAGATGACGCAGCCGGGCTCGAGCGCATGCTCGAGGAGCTGACGCAAACCCACGAGTCGGCGACCGGGACGCCATGGCGAATGGATCTGCCGCGCGCGTATCTCGATTCGATGCTGAAAGGCATCGTCGGTTTCGAAGTTCGCATCACACGGCTGGAGGGCAAGTTCAAGCTTTCGCAGAACCGTCCGGCGGCGGACCGGCCAAGGGTGGCAGCCGCGCTGGAAGCGCTGGGCAATGATGACGCCGCAGGAATCGCCGCGCTGATGCGGGAACGCGAACGCCGGTAAGCCGGCGCCACCTATAATTCCGGATCTGTCCCGGGATTGGCCACCAACATGAACTCTCCTGAAACTTATACCACGCGGCGCGCGCAGCTCGCGAAGCAGATGCAACACGGCCTGGCGCTGATACGCACGGCGCCGGAGCAACTGCGCAATCGCGACGCACACTACCCGTTTCGCTTCGACAGCTACTTCTATTACCTGTGCGGGTTCCCGGAACCGGAAGCGGTGCTGGCGCTGGTCGCCGGCCCCGAACGCAGGAGCATTCTGTTCTGCCGGGACAAGGACGTGGAACGGGAGATCTGGGACGGCTACCGCTTCGGACCGGACGGTGCGCGCGAGGCCTTTGCCGTGGATGAAGCCCACCCGATTTCCAGGCTCGGCGAGATGATGCCCGACCTGCTTTCCAACCAGACGCGCATTTTCTGCGACGTCGGGTCCGATCCGGCCTGGGACGCGCAGGTCATCGGCTGGATCAACCAGGTCCGCGCCCGGGTACGCACAGGCGTCGCAGCGCCGACCGAGATACGCGACATACGCGCGCTGCTAGACGAGATGCGCCTGGTCAAGGACGCGCACGAGATCGCAATCATGCGCGATGCCGGGAAGATTTCCGCGGGTGCGCACAGGCGCGCAATGCGCGAGACGCGTCCCGGCCGTCATGAGTTCGAGATCGAGGCCGAGCTGCTGCACGAGTTTCGCCGGCACGGCGCGCAGGCGCCTGCCTACACGCCGATCGTGGCAGGGGGCGCGAATGCCTGCATCCTGCATTATGTGCAGAACCACGCCCAACTCAGAGACGGCGACCTGCTGCTGATCGATGCGGGCTGCGAGCTCGACGGTTACGCAGCCGACATCACCCGCACCTTCCCCGTGAGCGGACGCTTTTCGGGCGCGCAGCGCGACGTCTACCAGCTGGTGCTGGCGGCACAGGCCGCCGCCATCGAACAGACCCGGCCGGGAAACAGCTTCGAAGACCCGCACACCGCTGCGGTCAAGGTTCTCGCGCAGGGGTTCATCGATCTCGGTCTGTGCAAGGGCACGCTGGACGCGGTGATCGATTCCGGAGACTACCGGCGCTTCTACATGCATCGAACCGGGCATTGGCTGGGAATGGATGTTCACGACGCCGGCGACTACAAGCGGGAGGGCGAGTGGCGCCGACTCGTACCCGGTATGACATTGACCGTGGAACCAGGCTGCTACATCCGCGGTGCAGAAGACGTGCCGAAGCATCTGTGGGACATCGGGGTACGCATCGAAGACGATGCACTGGTCACGGAAACCGGTTGTGAGATCCTGACCGCAGACGCACCGAAATCGATCGCGGATATCGAAGCCGCGATGCAGGCTTGAGCGCCGCCGGCATGCCGCCCCGCCGTCACGACGTCATCATCGTCGGCGGCGGCCCGGTCGGCGCGTCACTCGCACTTGCGCTGGGGTCCTCCGGGCTCGATGTGCTGACCATGGACTCACGGTCACCCGATACTTTGCCCTCGGACACCCGCACGCTGGCCCTTTCCTGGGGCAGCCGGCTCATTCTCGAGCGCATCGGCGTCTGGCCGCATTGTGCCCCGCATACGGCGATTTCGACCATTCACGTTTCCCAGCGCGGCGGCTTTGGGCGAGCCGTACTCGACGCGCGCGAAGTCGACCTGCCGGCGCTTGGATATGTGATCGGATATGCGAGCCTGCACCGAGCGCTCGCCGGCCGATTGCACGAGACGGGCGCAGCCGTGCTGTATCCGGCAACCGTGTCCGCGATCAACACCGCGGATTCCGCAATCGCAGTGCAGTTCACGCGAGGCGGGAAGGAGGAGGAGGTGATGGCAGGCCTGCTCGTGATCGCCGATGGCGGCAGCAATCTCGGCATCCAGGCCGGCGCGCGCGTTCATGCGAGGGACTACCAGCAGATCGCGGTCATTGCAAACGTCGGCATCGCTACCGCGCACCGCAATCGTGCATTCGAGCGCTTTACGCCGGATGGCCCGGTGGCACTGCTTCCGCACGGACGGGAGTATGCGCTGGTGTGGACCACGAAACCGGAACAGGCGCGTGCCTTGCTGCAGCTCGACGACGCGCAGTTTCTGCAGCGCCTGCAGCAGCACTTCGGAGATCGCGCCGGCCGGTTCACAACGGCCAGCGCGCGCGCGAGTTTCCCGCTTTCGCTGCGTATCGCGCGCAGCCCGGCCCTCGACCGCGTGCTCCTGCTGGGCAATGCTGCGCAGACACTGCATCCGATCGCGGGCCAGGGATTCAATCTGGGGTTGCGCGATGCATGGACACTCGCCGAGGTGATCCATCGCCGACAGGCAGCCCCTGCGGACCTGTCGGCGGTCGCTGCGGCATATCGTCGCGCCCGGCGGCCGGATCGCATCGCCGGCATTGGAATGACCGATGCACTTGCAACGGTTTTCTCCAACGATCTGGTGCCACTGCGTGTCGCACGAGGCATGGGATTGGCCCTGCTGGATCTGCTGCCGCCGGCAAAACGCCTGCTGATGCAGCGCATGATCTTCGGTAGCTGACACCCTTCTGTCCCGCGATTGACGCAGTCATCACGAGATGGTTTGCGATAAAATGGCGGCCCTTTTTTTTTGCTTGTTGCGCGCGGGCCATGCACATCGGTCCTCACAAACTGAAGAACAGACTGATTGTCGCGCCGATGGCCGGCGTGACCGACCGTCCGTTCCGTCAGTTGTGCAGGAACCTTGGCGCCGGCATGGCCGTGTCGGAGATGCTCACCTCCAACGCCGCGCTGTGGGCGACGGCGAAAAGTCGCAGGCGTGCCGACCATACCGGCGAGGTGGAACCGATTGCGGTGCAGATCGCCGGCGCAGACCCGGGCATGATGGCCGACGCGGCGCGGCACAATGTGGACTCCGGCGCACAGATCATCGATATCAACATGGGATGCCCGGCGAAGAAAGTGTGCAATGTTGCCGCCGGCTCCGCGTTGATGCGCGATGAAGCGCTGGTCGGACGCATCCTCGACGCAGTGGTTGCAGCGGTGCCGGTTCCGGTCACGCTGAAGATCCGCACCGGATGGGATCGCGAAAGCAGGAATGCGCTGCGTGTGGCGGGGATTGCGGAGTCTGCCGGCGTCCGCGCGCTTTCGATTCATGGCCGGACCCGCGCGGACGCGTACAATGGCGAAGCAGAATACGATACGATCGCAGAGGTAAAGGCGGCAGTCTGCATTCCGGTCGTCGCAAACGGCGACATCGGTACGCCACGCAAGGCTCGCGAAGTTCTGGATCGCACGCGGGCTGACGCAGTCATGATCGGCAGGGCGGCACAGGGAAGGCCGTGGATTTTCCGCGAGATCGAGCATTTTCTTCAGACAGGGGAGGAGCTTCCGCCACCTGAGGTGGAAGAGATTCGTCAGATACTGCTACAGCATCTGCGCGGCCTGTACGCACTGTACGGAGAACAGACCGGCGTGCGCGTCGCGCGCAAGCACATCGCCTGGTATACGAAGGGCCTCCTCGGGGCGGAGGGCCTTCGTCAGAGAATGAACCGGCTCGAATCGGCCGAGGATCAACTCGGCGAGATGGACATGTTTTTCGCGGTGCTTGGTGCCCAGTGCAAGCGCCTGACCTATACCGAAGGACTCGCAGCATGATCAATGAGAACGAGATTGCCCGCTGCGTTCGCAAGGCGATTGACGGCTATTTTCGCGATCTCGATGGCGAAAGACCGTGTGCCGTGTACGACATGGTGATCGGTTCGGTGGAGAAGCCGCTCATAGAAGTGGTTCTTCGCCGCGTATCCGGAAATCAGACGCAGGCCGCGCAGGTTCTGGGCATGAATCGCAATACGTTGCGCAAGAAGATGAAGGCCTACGGAATCAAGTAGCACGCGCCGCAACGCGCCATCCCCGCCCGCGCACCGATTGCGGGCGGTTTTGTTTCTGAAGGTAAATATAATCATGACAGCACGCAGACAGGCGCTCATCAGCGTTTCGGACAAATCAGGGGTGGTCGAATTTGCAAAGGCGCTCGCGCGATTCGAAATCGGCCTGCTCTCCACCGGCGGAACCGCCAGGCTGCTGAAGGAGGCCGGCCTTACGGTGACCGAGATCGGCGACTACACCGGGTTTCCGGAAATGCTTGACGGCCGGGTCAAGACCCTGCATCCGAAGGTGCATGGTGGCATTCTCGCGCGGCGCGACCTACCTGCACACATGGACGCAATCTCCACAGCCGGGATACCGCCTATCGACATCGTCGTGGTCAACCTCTATCCGTTCGTGCAGACGGTCGCCAACCCGGATTGCACGCTCGAAGACGCCATCGAGAACATCGATATCGGTGGCCCCACCATGGTACGCGCCGCCGCCAAGAACTGGCAGCATGTCGCGATCGTCACCGATCCGGCGGATTATGCGGTGCTGCTCTCGGAGATGGAGTCTGCAAGCGGAGCCATCAGCAGCGAAACGCGTTTTCGCCTTGCGCGCAAGGCGTTTTCCCACACTGCAGCGTACGACGGCGCGATCAGCAACTACCTGACGTCGGTCGACATCGAAGGCAAACGCGAGGCATTCTCCGGACAGTTCAACGCCAGCTTCGCAAAGATGCAGGATCTGCGCTACGGCGAAAACCCGCATCAGCGGGCCGCCTTGTATCGGGATCTGCAAGCACCGGCCGGGTTGCTGTCCACCTACGTTCAGCTGCAGGGCAAGGAGCTGTCCTACAACAACATCGCGGATGCGGATGCCGCCTGGGAATGCGTAAAGACCTTTGCGCAGCCCGCCTGCGTCATCGTCAAGCACGCGAACCCCTGTGGAGCGGCGATCGCCGACAGTACACTGAACGCCTACCGTCGCGCGTTCTCGACCGATCCGACCTCGGCCTTCGGCGGCATCATCGCCTTCAACCGGGAACTGGATGCGTCGACGGCGGACGCGGTAGCTCAGCAATTCGTCGAGGTTGTGATTGCGCCTGCGGTTTCTGCCGAGGCCCGGCAGCTGCTTGCGCAGAAGCAGAACGTGCGCGTGCTCGAGGTGGCCGCCGGCGACGGCGCGAATGGCCTGGATTTCAAGCGTGTTGGCGGCGGTTTGCTGGTGCAGGCGCCGGATTCGCACAATGTCGATGCATCGGATTTCCGGATCGTAACGAAGAAGCAGCCGTCGCAGGCGCAGCTCACGGACCTGCTGTTTGCGTGGCGCGTCGCAAAGTACGTGAAGTCCAACGCCATCGTGTTCTGCGGCGATGGCATGACGCTGGGCGTCGGCGCCGGTCAAATGAGCCGGGTAGACTCGGCGAAGATCGCTTCCATAAAGGCTGAGAATGCCGGCCTCAGTCTGCAGGGATCAGTGGTCGCATCCGATGCCTTCTTCCCGTTCCGCGACGGCGTGGACGTAGTCGCACATGCCGGAGCCACGGCAATCATTCAGCCGGGCGGCAGCGTGCGCGATGAAGAGGTCATTGCTGCCGCAGATGAGCACGGCATCGCCATGGCGTTGACCGGAATTCGGCATTTCCGGCACTAGATCGTAATCGATGCGTTGCCGGCACACGGAGACCAGCATGTCTGAAGAAGCATTGCGACGCGGCCGATTGCATCCTTCACCTCCAGCCTCGCCTTGTCGGCGTGTTCCGGCGGTTGCGTCGAGCCTATGAACCTGTTGGTCATCGGTAGCGGCGGCCGCGAGCACGCCATCGCGTGGCGGCTCGCCCAGTCCCCCCGCGTGAGCAGGGTGTACGTTGCGCCGGGCAACGCCGGTACCGCGCGCGAAGACGGCCTGTTCAACGTCGAAGCTACCGCGATCCCCGATCTCGTCGATTTTGCAAAGAAGGAATCGGTTGCGCTCACCGTGGTCGGCCCGGAAGCGCCGTTGTCCGCAGGTATCGTCGATGCGTTTCAGGCCGCAGGTTTGCGCATCTTCGGGCCGACGCAGGCAGCCGCGCGGCTGGAAAGCTCTAAGGAATTCGCCAAGGCCTTCATGGCGCGCAATCGCATCCCGACCGCTGCCTACGGGAGTTTTACCGAACCGGCCGAGGCGCACGCGTATGTAGCCCGGCGCGGTGCGCCGATCGTGGTCAAGGCCGACGGCCTCGCTGCCGGCAAAGGCGTGATCGTAGCCGCCAGTGAAGAACAGGCACACGATGCGATCGACATGATGCTGGTGGACAACGCGATGGGCGCCGCTGGCGCGCGTGTGGTGATCGAGGATTTTCTTGACGGCGAGGAGGCGAGCTTCATCGTCATGGTCGACGGCAGGCACGTGCTGCCGCTCGCATCCAGCCAGGACCACAAGCGGCTGCTCGATGGCGATCTCGGCCCGAACACCGGCGGCATGGGCGCTTACTCGCCGGCGCCGGTACTGACGCCTACGCTGCATGCGCGCGCGATGCGCGAGGTGATCCAGCCGGTGGTGGCCGGAATGGAGAAGGAGGGCTCGTCATTCACCGGCTTTCTGTATGCCGGCCTGATGATCTCCCCGGCCGGCGAGCTGAAGGTGCTCGAATTCAATTGCCGTCTCGGCGACCCCGAAACGCAACCGATCCTGATGCGGCTGAAGGGGGACCTGCATACGCTTCTGGACCATGCCGTAGCCGGCACGCTCGACCGCGTGGAATCGCAATGGGACCGGCGAGTCGCGCTCGGCGTGGTGATGGCGGCGCACGGCTACCCGGAGAACCCGCGCAAGGGCGACGAGATCGGCGGGCTGCCGAAGAACGGTGATGATTTTCACGTGTTCCATGCCGGCACCGCGCTGCAGGACGGCAAGGTGGTGACCAGCGGCGGCCGCGTGCTCTGCGTCACCGCGCTCGGCGATACCGTGCGCACGGCGCAGCGGCGCGCCTACGAGATTGCCGGGCAGATTCACTTCGAAGGCTGCCAGATGCGGCGCGACATCGGTTACCGCGCGATAAACGCCAAGCGCAGCACGCTGTAAGGCGATGGACGCCGCCGCCGTCAGCGATTATCTGACCGGGTTGCAGGGTCGCATCGTTGCGCGGCTCGAGCAGCTGGACGGCGGCAGTTTCCGCAACGACAGTTGGCAGCGCCCGCAAGGCGGCGGCGGAAGAAGCTGCGTGATGGAGGAAGGTGGGCTACTCGAGCGCGGCGGTGTCAATTTCTCTCATGTTCGCGGCGATGCGCTGCCGCCATCGGCGACTGCATCACGCCCGGAACTGGCGGGTCGCTCGTTCGAAGCGATGGGCGTTTCACTGGTCCTGCACCCGCGCAATCCCTACGTGCCGACCGTGCATATGAACGTACGCTTCTTCGCCGCCATGCAGGATGGCATGGCTCCGGCCTGGTGGTTCGGCGGCGGAATGGATCTGACCCCGTATTACGGCTTCGAAGAGGACGCATCCCATTTCCACTCGGCCTGCAAGCATGCGCTGGACCCATTCGGTCGCGAACTGCATCCGAAGTTCAAGGCCTGGTGTGACCGTTATTTCTACCTCAAGCACCGTGAAGAGCCCCGTGGCGTCGGCGGCATTTTCTTCGACGATCTGTGCGAGCCGGATTTCGCAAGTTGCTTCGCGCTGACGCGCAGCGTGGGTGATGGTTTTCTGGACGCTTACGTGCCGATCGTCGAACGCCGGCGCAGTCACCCGTACGGTGAGCGCGAACGCGAGTTCCAGGCGGTCCGGCGCGGCCGCTATGTCGAGTTCAACCTGGTGTACGACCGCGGCACGCTGTTCGGGCTGCAATCCGGAGGGCGTACCGAATCCATCCTGATGTCGTTGCCGCCGGTGGTGAAGTGGCGTTACGACTGGAAACCGGAACCGGGTTCGCCTGAGGCGAAGCTCTACGAAGTCTTCCTGAAACCGCGCGACTGGGTATGACCGCCGTGCGATGGCACGCGCCCGCGGTTTGCGGCATCATCGCCGGACGCTCTGCTGGCGCATCCCGCGCAGCCGTCGAACCGCCAACCCAATCGAGATCCGCATCCATGCCCGCTGCTTCTGAAAGAGTCATTGTCTCGGTGATCGGGCGCGACCGCACCGGCATCATCGCCGGCGTAACCACGGTACTCGCACAGTCGGGCGCCAACATTCTCGACATTTCGCAATCGGTGATGGAGGACTTCTTCGTCATGATCATGATGGTGGACATCAGCGGCGCAGGCATCAGTCTGGCCGAACTCAAGCAGCGGCTGCACGACAAGGGCGAGGAAATGGGCCTCAGAATCGATGCGCAGCACGAGGATGTATTCAAGTACATGCACCGCATCTGACGCACGCGTGCTTCCAGCCTGGCAGATCGATCGATCATGACTTCGCGCTTCTCGCCGCAGGAGATTCTCGAGACCATCCGCATGGTGCAGATGGAGAATCTCGACATCCGCACCATCACCATGGGCATCAGCCTGCGCGACTGCGCGGACCGCGACCTGCGCGCTGCTTCGCGCAGGGCCTACGACAAGATCTGCCGTCTGGCCGGCAGGCTGGTCGCGGTCGGCGAGGAACTCGCCGCGGAGTACGGCATTCCGGTGATCAACAAGCGCATCTCGGTCACCCCTGCAGCACTGGTGGTGGAAAGCGCCGACTCCGACGACTACGCCATCTTCGCCGAACACCTGGACCGGGCGGCGCGCGAAGTCGGCGTGAATTTTCTTGGCGGTTATTCCGCACTGGTGCAGAAAGGCATGACCGGCGGCGATCGCGCGCTGCTGGCGTCGATTCCCGCGGTGCTGGCGCAGACCGATCGGGTGTGCGCCTCGGTCAACATCGGCAGCACCAAAGCCGGCATCAACATGGACGCGGTCGCCGAGATGGGCCGCATCGTGGTGGACACGGCGCAGCGCACCGCCGCGCGTGACGGCCTGGGCTGCGCCAAGCTGGTGGTGTTCTGCAACGCGGTCGACGACAACCCGTTCATGGCGGGCGCCTTCCATGGCATCGGCGAGCCGGAATGCGTACTGAACGTCGGCGTGTCCGGCCCCGGCGCGGTGCTGGCCGCGGTCGCGAAAGAAGGCGACGCGGATTTCGGCTCGCTCGCCACCGCCATCAAGCGCACCGCGTTCAAGGTCACCCGCATGGGCGAACTGTTCGGGCGCACCGCCTCGGCCAAACTCGGCGTGCCGTTCGGCATCGTCGATCTCTCGCTGGCGCCGACCCCGGCGCAGGGGGATTCGGTGGCGCGCATCCTCGAGGCCATGGGCCTGGAACGGGTCGGCACCCACGGTTCCACTGCCGCCCTCGCGTTGCTGAACGACGCCGTGAAGAAAGGCGGAGCCATGGCTTCCAGCTATGTCGGCGGCCTGTCCGGCGCTTTCATTCCGGTATCGGAAGACATCGGTATGATCGAGGCTGCCGGCATGGGCGCGCTGACTTTCGACAAGCTCGAAGCGATGACCTGCGTCTGCTCGGTCGGGCTGGACATGGTGGCGATCCCGGGCGATACCCCGCCGGAGACCATTGCCGCGATCATCGCGGACGAAGCGGCGATCGGCATGATCAACCGCAAGACCACGGCGGTTCGACTGATCCCGGCGCCCGGCAAACAGGTCGGCGACAGCGTCGAGTTCGGCGGCCTGCTCGGCCGTGCGCCGGTGATGGCCGTGAACCGTCACTCCAGCGCCGCCTTCATCGCCCGTGGCGGGCGCATACCGGCGCCGCTTCAGGCACTTAACAACTGACAGAGTACTGGCATCGAGTTTGCACCCGCTCCAACCGTCGGTGACGACACCTTCACGCATGGGGAGCAACGATGAAAAAGTTCTTGTTGACAGCAGTTCTCGGGATGAGTCTTGCAACTCCGGTATTGGCGGTTGACGGCGGCGCAGTGGTCGGCGGCGCAATTGGCGGTGGTACCGGTGCCGCCGTCGGCTCGGCAATCGGCGGCAAGGAGGGCGCAATCGTCGGCGGTGCGATCGGCGGTGCAGTGGGCGCCGCAATCGGATCCAGCGACGGTAACGACACCGTGGTGGTCAGGGAAGTCGGTGTGCGCAGGCCAGGCCCGCCGCCACATGCGCCGGCACACGGCAGGCGCAACAGGTAACGTCCGAAGGCAGTTTCTCCAGATTTTGGCGGTACACACGGTCTGCGCGCATGCGCAGACCGTTTTTTTATCCGCCATGCGACAGGCAACAAAAAAGCCGGCATTCGCCGGCTTTTCTGCTCTGGTCCTGACGGCATTACATGGACAGAATCCACTCCACAATCAGCTTGGCTTCATCTTCCTTCACCGGGTTGGGCGGCATCGGAATCGCGCCCCACACACCGCTGCCGCCTTTGATCACCTTGTTGGCGAGGTTGCCGACAGCGCCACTGTCGCCCTTGTATTTCTTCGCGATCTCCTTGAACGCCGGTCCGACCAGCTTCTTGTCTACCGCGTGACAGGTCATGCAGTTTTTCTGCTGCGAAAGCGCTTTCGCCTTTGCTTCATCGACCGCCGCATTCGCGTGCGCCGACAATCCGAGCACGGCCGCCAGAGCGACCGCAAACATTCCCTTTTTCATCGATTTCGTGCCTTTCCTGACCGGTTTCTGGGGGGTTGAGTCTGCGCATTTTATCACTTTGACCTGCCCTGGAAACACGCCGGCGCAACCGCCCGTCAGCCTGCATCCAGCGCCTGCTCCAGTTGTTCCGGGCTGGAGACCGGCGCACGGCAACTAACGCCTTCGCAAAGGTAAGCGTTGACACTGCTTGCAGCCGGCTTGGCCAACGTCTCCGGAAGATCGGCGAGCCGGTTGTCGAGCGCCAATACCAGGGTGTCGGGACGATACCGGCGGGCCAGACGGTTGCGCCAATCGACGATTGCCGGCGCGTCCCCGCGCAGGATCACCGTGCGGGTAGGTTCGGTGACTTCTGCAAGCGCCAGGCAGAGCGAGGCAAAACCGGCGGGCCGATGCCGCATCGCCGGCATAAAAATCTTCAGCGCGCGCTCTGCGGCATCCAGATAACGCGTTTCGCCAAGCACGTAGCCGAGCCGCACCAGCGCAAGTGCCGCAATACCGTTGCCAGAGGGCGTGGCATTGTCGTGCCCGGGTTTCGGTCGCAGGATCAGCCGCTCGTGATCATGGCTGGTGAAGAAGAATCCGCCGAGCTCCCGGTCCTCGAAGCGCCCGAGCAGCGCGTCCGCCAGCGAACGCGCCAGCCGGAGGTCCTCGCTGCGGAACTCCGCCTGCATGGTCTCGAGAAGCGCGTGCAGCAGAAACGCGTAATCGTCCAGGTAGGCGTTCAGGTGCGCGCGCCCGTCCTTGCAGGTGGCGAGCAACCGCTCGCCGTCGCGTAGCGTATGCGACAGGAAATCAAGCGCGCTGCGTGCGGAAGCGAGCCAGTCCGGCCTGTCGAAAATGCGGCCGGCGTGTGCCATGCCGCAAATCATCAGCGCGTTCCAGCTGGTCAGAATTTTGTCGTCGCGGCCGGGACGAACCCGCCGTTCGCGTTCCGCGAACAACCTGGTCTTTGCTGACGCAATCAGCGCGGCCGCTTCCTGTACCGGTTTGCCGAGCTCGCGCGCGACCGCATCCAGCGGCCGCGCCACGTGCAGGTGCCAGTGCCGGTCCTCGAAGTTGGCCGGTCGATCGAACCCGTAATGTGCGGCACACACGGCATACTCGTCGGCATCCAGCAGGGTGCGCACCTGTTCGCGGTCCCACACGTAGAATTTGCCTTCCTCGTGCTCGGAATCCGCATCCAGCGAAGAGTAGTAACCGCCTTCCGGCGACTGCATCTCGCGCATGGCCCATGCCGCGGTTTCCTCGCAGACGCGCGCGAACTCGCGGTTTCCCGTCAGCAGCCACGCGTCCGCATACAGCCCCAGCAGCGGGCCGTTGTCGTAAAGCATCTTCTCGAAGTGCGGAATCAGCCAGTACTGGTCCACGCTGTAGCGCGAGAAGCCGCCGCCGAGCTGGTCGTAAATGCCGCCGCGCGCCATCTTCTCCAGCGTGGACAGCGCGTGTTCGCGCAACGCGGCATCTCTCTCGCCGAAGCGCAGGCAGAACTCCAGTTCGGCGGGGTGCGGAAACTTGGGCGCAGCGCCGAATCCACCGTGCACTTCGTCGAAGCTGTCTTTCAGATCGGCAATCGCGGCATCGATCGGCTGCGCGTCCAGCGTGGGGGCTGCCGCCGCGGGCAAAGTAGCCGCCAGTGTTTCCAGCAGCGAAGCATTCTGCGCTTCGATATCTGCGCGCCGTTCGCGATAGGCCTCCGCCACCCGATCCAGCAGATCGACGAAGCCCGGGAGACCATGGCGCGGCGTCTTTGGAAAATAGGTACCGCCGAAGAACGGCTTACCTTCGGGCGTCAGGAACATGGTCAGCGGCCATCCGCCGTTGCGCCGGGTCAGCAGATACTGCGCGGTCTGATAGATCTGGTCGAGATCGGGCCGCTCCTCGCGGTCGACCTTGATGTTGACGAACAGCCGGTTCATCGCCTGCGCCACGTCCGGGTCCTCGAACGACTCGTGCGCCATCACGTGGCACCAGTGACAGGCCGAGTAGCCGACCGACAGCAGGATCGGCTTGTCCTCGTCGCGCGCGCGCGCAAGCGCCTCTTCGCCCCACGGATACCAGTCGACCGGATTGTCCGCGTGCTGCAGCAGATAGGGACTGGTTTCGCCGCCGAGGCGGTTGCCGCTCATTGCTTGCCTTCCTTTGCGCGCCGCTGCAGTTCGAAATACCCGGCCGCGCGGCGCGCGGCATCCAGCCGTTCACCCGCCGCCACCGCGTCCCGAATACGGTTCTCCGCGCGTTCGATGTCGAGTGCAATCCCGAGCACCTGCTGTTCCTGGGCGCGCGGCACGGCAACCACGCCGTCCGCGTCGCAGACCAGCAGGTCACCCGGCTCCACGCGCACTTCGCCAAGCGACACCGGGACATCGAATGCATCGGCCTGCACCCGGTCCTTGCCGGTGCGCATGGTGGCGCCGCGCGAAAACAGCGGATAACCGAGCTCCAGACTGCAGGCAACATCGCGGCATACACCGTTGATCACGGTGCCGGCCACGCCCTTGCGATGCGCGACCGTAGTCAGGATGTCGCCCCACACGGTTGCGTCCATGCGCCCGTCGTTGTCGAGCACCACGATCGCGCCCGGTGCCACGTCGTCGATGTAATCTCCGACCGTGCCCTTGACCGCACCGACCGGTGCGTAGCGCACGGTGAACGCCCGGCCCACCGCGCGGAAGCGCCGGTCGAGTGGCTGGATTCCAAGCGCCTGCCCGGGGATGCCCAAGCGGTCGAGCGCGTCACTCACCGCCGCGGTCGGCAGAGATTTCCAGACGTCAAGAGCGTCGTCCGCGCTCATAGCCCCAGCTCCTGCCAGATGGAATCGATACGCTGCTTCACCGCCGCATCCATCGCAATCGGTCTGCCCCAGTTGCGCGCGGTTTCTCCCGGCCATTTGCCGGTGGCGTCCATGCCCATTTTCGATCCGAGTCCGGAGACCGGACTGGCAAAGTCGAGGTAATCGATGGGCGTGTTCTCCACCAGCAACACGTCCCGCGCGGGATCGACCCGGGTGGACATGGCCCACACCACTTCCTTCCAGTTGCGCACGTCGATATCGTCGTCGACCACGATGATGAACTTGGTATACATGAACTGGCGCAGATACGACCAGATGCCGAACATCACCCGCTTCGCGTGCCCGGGATACTGCTTGCGCAGGCTCACGCAGGCGACGCGGTAGGAGCAGCCCTCCGGCGGCAGATAGAAATCCACGATCTCCGGAAACTGCCGCTGCAGCAGCGGCACGAACACCTCGTTCAACGCCATGCCCAGAATCGCCGGCTCGTCCGGCGGCTTGCCGGTGTAGGTGCTGTGGTAGAGCGGATCGCGGCGCGTGGTGATGCGTTCCACCGTAAACACCGGGAACGCCTCCTGTTCGTTGTAGTACCCGGTGTGATCCCCGAACGGGCCTTCGAGCGCGGTTTCGCCAGGATGGATCACGCCTTCCAGCACGATCTCCGCGGATGCCGGCACCTGCAGGTCGGAGCCAAGGCACTTCGCCAGTTCGGTGCGCGAACCGCGCAGCAATCCGGCGAACTGGTATTCGGACAGATTGTCCGGAACCGGCGTGACCGCGCCGAGTATCGTCGCCGGGTCCGCGCCGAGCGCGACCGCCAGCGGAAACGACTGGCCTGGATTGCGCTCGCAGTGATCGCGATAATCCAGCGCACCGCCACGGTGGGCCAGCCAGCGCATGATGAGCTTGTTGCGTGCGATCAGCTGCTGGCGGTAGATGCCGAGATTCTGTCGCGGCTTGTTCGGGCCGCGCGTCACCGTCAGGCCCCAGGTGATCAGCGGGCCTGCGTCATCCGGCCAGCAGGTCTGGATCGGCAGCGCCGACAGATCGACCTGTTCGCCCTCGCGGATCAGCTGCTGGCAGGGCGCGCCGGAGACGCTTTTCGGCGCCATGTCCCATAGCGCCTGTTTCAGCAGCGGCAGCTTGCCGAGCGCATCGCGGAATCCCTGCGGCGGCTCGGGCTCCTTGAGAAACGCCAGCAGCCTGCCGACTTCGCGCAACTGCTCGGTCGATTCCTGTCCCATCGCCAGCGCCACGCGCCGGGTGGTGCCGAACAGGTTGCCGAGCACCGGCAGGTCGAAGCCAGCGGGTTTCTCGAACAGCAGCGCCGGGCCGCCGGCTCGCAGCACGCGATCGCAGATCTCGGTCATCTCCAGCACCGGAGACACTTCAGCGTCGACGCGCCTGAGTTCCCCCAGCTTCTCGAGTTGCCCGATGAAATCTCGCAGGTCGCGGTAACGCATTCAGATCACCGCGGTCGAGCCGCCGTCCATCGGCACGATTGCGCCGGTCACGTACGCCGCCCTGGCGGATGCCAGGAACAGCGCGAGGTTGGCAATATCCTCGGGCCGTGCGTAACGTCCGAGCGGCACCCGCGCCTCGCCTTCCTGCAGCGCCTGTGCTTCGCTGATGCCGCGCGATTTCGCTTCCAGCGCCAGCGCTTCCTGCACGCGTTCGGTCATCGTCTGGCCAGGGTTGATCGCATTGATGCGCACGCCCGCGCGCCCGTACACCTGTGCCAGCCCGGCGGTGGCGAGCATCAGCGCGGCATTCGCCGACCCGCCCGGCAGGTGCATCGACGTCGCGGACTTGCCGCCCATGCCGATCACGTTCACCACCGCACCGTGCCCGCGGCTGCGCATCGCCGGCAGCACCGCTTCCATTGCATGGATGTAAGTGAAGTATTTCGCATCCATCGCCGCATGCCACGCCGCGACGTCGAGATCCTGCGGCAGGTAGCGCTTGGCGGCACCCGCCGAATTGATCAGCACGTCGATCGGGCCGAGCTGTTTCTCCGCGCGGCTGGCCATGGAGGCCGCATCTTCGGGACGCGTGAGGTCCGCAACAAACGTCGCCGCCCGCCCGCTTCCAGCAAGCTCGCCGGCTGCGCCTTCGAGATGTTCGCGGCTGCGCGAAACGATGCCGACGCGCGCACCTTCCTCCAGAAACCCCCGCGCGCAGGCGAGTCCGATGCCGCGGCTGCCGCCGGTGACGAGAACGACTTTGCCGTTGAGTCCAAGATCCATCGATTCTGATCAGAGTAGGAGAAAGGCCGCTCACTATAGAAGCCGGCAGCCGGCGCAACAACCCTGCCGCGCGACGGGAATCAGCGCAAAGGCGGGAAACTGAACTCCGCGACCAGGGCGGCAAACACCATCGCGCCAACCCAGTTGTTGTGGCGGAACGCACGGAAACAGCCTTCCCGGGTGCGCTCCCTGATCAGCAGGTACTGCGACGCCGCCAGCGCAGCGGCGAAGCCGATCCCGCAGAAATAGTACAGACCGAGCCCGTAGCGCCAGCCGATATACGCGAGCGTGGCAAAGAACAGGCCGTGGAACAGCATGACCATGGCGACGTCCCTGTCACCGAACAGCAGCGCCGAGGTGCGGATGCCGAGCTTGCGATCGTCGTCCCGGTCCACCATCGCGTACTGTGTGTCGTAGGCCATGGTCCAGAAGACGTTTGCCGTCAGCAGCCACCATGCGGCGGCCGGCACTTTTCCGGTCTGCGCAGCGAATGCCATCGGAATGCCGAATCCGAAAGCGAGCCCCAGGTAGGCCTGCGGAAGTGCGAGGAATCTCTTGGTGAAGGGATAGGTCGCGGCCAGAAACACCGCGACGACCGCGAGCATGATGGTGAGCCGGTTCAGCTGCAGCACCAGCAGGAATGCCATGCCGGCGAGCAGCACCGCTACGCCGATCGCCTCTTTCGGGCTGATCTGCCCGGTCGCCAGCGGGCGCTGCCGGGTGCGCTCGACATGCGGATCGATGTTTCGATCGGCGAAGTCATTGATGGCACAGCCCGCCGAGCGCATAAGCACCGTGCCGAGCACGAAGATCCAGACGATAGTCCAGTCCGGCATTCCGCGCGAAGACAGCCACAGTCCCCACAACGTGGGCCACAGCAGCAGCAGGATGCCGATCGGCTTGTCGATCCGGATCAGTTTCTCGTAAGCGTTCAGCCGTTCAGTGAGCGTCATGCACCCGCCTCCCCTGGTCCGGAATACTTCGGCCGGGCCAAAATTCAGACACGCAGATACGCCTGCCGCCCACCGAGCCAGCGCTCGAGATGCCGGTCGGCAAGCGACGGATGGTCCCGGATCAGCTGCGCGGCCGCATGCCGCGCCGATTCGAGCAGATCGAGATCGCGTTCGAGGTCGGCGAAACGCAGCATGGGCACGCCGCTCTGGCGTGCGCCGAGAAACTCGCCTGGCCCACGCAGTCGCAAGTCGTGGCGCGCGACCTCGAAGCCGTCGTTGTTTTCGTAGATGATCTTCAGCCGCTCGCGCGCGGTTTCGGAAAGCGGGCCCTGATACAGCAGGATGCACACGCTCGCATCCGCGCCGCGGCCGACGCGTCCGCGAAGCTGGTGCAGCTGCGAAAGTCCCATGCGCTCGGCGTGCTCGATTACCATCAGCGACGCGTTCGACACATCCACACCGACTTCGATCACGGTGGTTGCAACCAGCAGCTGGATTTCGTTGCGCTGGAACGCGGCCATGACCTTCGCCTTCTCCTGTGCCGGCAGCCGTCCGTGCACCAGGCCGACCTTGAGTTCGGCAAATTCTCCGCGCAGGCGCTCGAAGGTTTCCATTGCCGTGCGCAGCTGCAACGCCTCCGACTCTTCTATCAGCGGACAGACCCAGTACGCCTGGCGGCCTGCCTGGCAGGCACCGCGAACACGCGCACGCACTTCCTCCCGCCGCGTTTCAGCCACCAGCTTGGTAACCACCGCCGTGCGCCCGGGCGGCAGCTCGTCGATCGTGGAAACGTCCAGGTCGGCGTAGTAGCTCATTGCCAGCGTGCGCGGGATCGGCGTGGCGCTCATCATCAGCTGATGCGGTTGGACCGTCTGGTCACCACGACCTCCTTTCATGCGCAATGCCAGGCGCTGATGCACGCCGAAGCGATGCTGCTCATCGATGATCGCCAAGCCGAGCTTGCGAAACACGACCTGATCCTGGAACAACGCGTGCGTGCCGACCGCGAGCATTGCCTCGCCGGATTCGACTTCCGACAACGCGGTTTCGCGTTCTGCCTTCTTCAGACTGCCCGACAGCCACGCCAATCTGACTCCGAGCGGCTGCAGCCACGGCGCGAACTTGCGCAGATGCTGCTCGGCCAGAATCTCGGTCGGTGCCATCACTGCCGCCTGATATCCCGATTCGACCGCCTGCAGCGCGGCAAGCGCCGCCACGATCGTCTTGCCGCTGCCGACGTCGCCCTGCAGGAGCCGCTGCATGGGATGCGGCCGGGTCAGATCCTCGCGGATCTCCGCCAGCGCGCGATTCTGCGCGCGAGTGAGTTTGAACGGCAGCGCATTCAGCAACTGCCGGCACAGATGCGAATGCTGCAGCAGCGGGTGGGCACGGATGCGGCTTCGCCTGTCATGATGCAGCCGCATCGAGATCTGCTGCGCGAGCAGTTCATCGAACTTGATCCGGCGCCACGCGGGATGCGCATGCGAGGCCAATGCAAGCGCGTCCGCGTCGGGCGGAGGATTGTGCAGATACCGGACCGCGTCCATGAACGGTTCCAGGCGCAGCTTGCGACGCATCGAGTCCGGCAACGGGTCGGAAAGGTCCGCCGCAAGCAGTGCGCGCGCGGCGAGCTTGCGCAGCGCGTCCTGACCGAGACCGGCGGTGGTCGGATAGACCGGCGTCAGCGATTGCGGCAGCGGTGCGTCGCCGCGCACCACGCGAAAACGCGGATGCACCATCTCCGCGCCGAAGAATCCCTGCCGGATCTCCCCGATCACGCGCACCTTCGTGCCGGGCGCCAGCGCCTTCTGCTGGCTCGGATAGAAGTTGAAGAAACGCATGTGCAGGTTTCCGCTGTCGTCTTCGATCTGCGAAACCAGCTGGCGCCGCGGCCGAAAATGGACTTTGGTTTCGGTGACCATGCCCTCGACCTGGATCGTCTCCCCCGACGGTGCGTCGGCAATGCCCGCCACCTGGGTTTCGTCCTCATAGCGCAGAGGCAGGTGCAGGACGAGATCGGCGAGCCGGTGTATACCGAGTCGCGCAAGCCGTTCGCGTACAGCGGGCGTGGCGAAACCCAGCGATGGATGCGGCTCATCGTCCGCAATACCCACTACCGCCTTCGCAAGCCGCACCGTGCCTGCATCCTTCAGCGGCTCGGGTGGTTTCGATGCCCGCGTCTTGGCCGCCGGCAACTCGCCTGCCGCCCGTTTTCGCGTAGCCCGGGCGCCTGCGGTCACGGTACGGAAAGTATCGCCTCGATCTCTACCAGCGCCCCGCGCGGCAACTGCGAGACACCGACCGCCGAGCGCGCCGGGTAAGGCTGGCTGAAATACTCCGCCATGATCTCGTTCAACCTGGTGAAGTGGGCGAGATCGGTCAGAAAAACCGTGACCTTCAATGCGTGATCGAGGCTCGCACCCGCCGCATCGGCGACCGCCTGCATGTTCTGCAATACCTGGTGGATCTGCGCATCGATACCTTCGACGAGTTGCATGTTTTTCGGATCGAGTCCGATCTGACCCGACAAGTAAACTACACCGCCGGCGCGTATCGCCTGTGAATAAGTGCCGATCGCCTGCGGGGCATTCGGGGTCTGCAGAGGCTGCTTGGTCACGTCTCGCTCCAGGGTATAGAATGCTGCGCCACAGCACGGCCGGTGTCCAACTTGCGATTGCGCGGCCATATTTGTTTCATTGGCGATGATACCGGACGCGCCTGACCATCAGTCGGATTCGGCGTATACGCCGATACCGGAGCCCATCAACCGAAAGCAGCCGCCCGGGTCGCGGCATACGACAGCCAGCCACTCGACGACCGCATGAGCGCAACCGCTCCGGAAACGACCAAGTCCAGCACGCTTGCGCTGACGGTAGGCGCGATCGGCGTCGTCTTCGGCGACATCGGCACCAGCCCGATCTACACCATGCGGGAAGCGTTCAGCGATCGCTACGGGCTGGTGGTCTCGCTAGACAACGTGCTCGGCGTACTGTCGCTGATCTTCTGGGCGCTGATGCTGGTCGTCACGCTCAAGTACATCATCTTCATGATGCGCGCCGACAACCGCGGCGAGGGCGGGATGATGGCGCTTCTGTCGCTGGTGCTGCGTGCCACCAGGCGCGGCTCGCGGCAACGCTATCTGCTGTTGTCCCTCGGCTTGTTCGGCGCAGCGCTATTCTATGGCGACGGCATGATCACGCCTGCCATTTCGGTGCTCTCCGCGGTGGAGGGCCTGGAGATTGCGACGCCGGCACTGCAGCCGTTCGTCATCCCGCTCACGATCGTGGTGGTAGTTCTGCTGTTCATGCTGCAACGGCGGGGAACGGCAGCAGTCGGCGCGCTGTTCGGACCGGTGACGCTGGTGTGGTTCGCGGTGCTCGCGCTGCTCGGCCTGCTCAACATTGTCCAGAACGCCGCCGTGCTTGCGGCGATCAATCCTCTGTACGCGGTCGCGTTTTTCGCCGACAACAAGTTCGCGGGCTTTCTTGCGCTCGGGGCCGTCGTGCTCGCGATCACCGGCACCGAGGGCATCTACACCGACATGGGTCACTTCGGCAAGAAGCCGATCCGTGTCGCGTGGAGCCTGGTGGTACTGCCGTCGCTGGCGCTGAACTATTTCGGGCAGGGCGCCCTGATCCTGCGCGACCCGCAGGCGCTTTCACACCCTTTCTATTACATGGCACCGGAATGGGCGCTCCTCCCGCTGGTCGGCCTCGCCACCGCCGCGACGGTGATCGCGTCGCAGGCGGTGATCTCGGGAACCTATTCACTCACGCGGCAGGCGATCCAGCTCGGTTACTGCCCGCGCCTGGATATTTTCCACACCTCCGAAAGCGAGATCGGCCAGATCTACATGCCGTGGATCAACTGGACGCTGATGCTGGCGGTGATCGGACTGGTGATCGGCTTCGGCTCCTCCAGCAATCTGGCCAGCGCCTACGGCGTCGCGGTCACCGGCATGATGACCATCGACACCATTCTTGCGTTCTTCGTCATCACCACGCTGTGGAAGTGGACCAAGTGGCTCGCGGTGCCGCTGCTGATCATTTTCCTGTTCATCGATGTTTCCTTTTTCAGCGCGAACGTGCACAAACTGCTGCACGGCGGCTGGTTCCCGATCCTGATCGGCGTCGTGCTGTTCACCCTGTTTGCCACCTGGCGGCGCGGCCGCGGCCTGCTGATGAAACGCCTGGCACCGGGCGCGATCGGCATCCAGCCCTTCATCGAGAGCATCACCCAGCATCCGCCGACCCGCGTGCCCGGCACCGCGGTGTTCCTCACCGCGGCCACCGAGGGCGTGCCGCACGCGCTGTTGCACAACCTTAATCACAACAAGGTGCTGCACGAACGCGTCGTGCTGCTGACGGTGCAGAACGAGGACATCCCGCATGTCGACGACAGCGAACGGCTGGAAGTCGAGCAACTCGCACCGGATTTCCATCGCGTGATCGCGCACTACGGATTCAAGGACGAGCCGGACGTGCCTTCGGCGCTGGAGCTCGCCCGGCAGCATGGACTGGAGTTCAGCATGATGGAAACCTCGTTCTTCCTGTCGCGGCAGACGCTGGTCCCGAAGATGGGCCGGGAAATGTCGCTGTGGCGCGAGAAAGTGTTCGCCATCATGGCGCGTAATGCGTCCAGCGCCACCGGTTATTTCAAGATTCCCGCCAACCGCGTGGTGGAACTCGGTACGCGCATCGAGTTGTAGCGCACCGGCAACACGCGTCCGGCAAGCAGGCATGAGTACGAACAGCAAGGCCATTCAGAATCTCGAGTCTTTGCTCGCGAAGGGCAAGGACAGCGCGTTGCTGCGTTTCAGCCTCGGCGGCGAACACCTGAAGCAGGGCGACGCCGTCAAAGCCGCAGCGCATCTTGCACAAGCCGTCGCGCTGGATCCGCGCTACTCGGCAGCCTGGAAACTGCTGGGCAAGGCCCAGCTGGAAGCCGGGGATCGCCATGCAGCGCGCAGTGCATGGCAGCGCGGCATCGAAGTGGCCGAAGACCGCGGCGATAAACAGGCGGCAAAGGAAATGACCGTGTTCCTGCGGCGTCTCGAGCGCAACGACAGCTGATCGTTTGCGGCCGCGAGCAGTGCGTCTGCCTGCGCCTTGGCTGCGATTGGAGTACCCTTCGCGGCGGACCGACCGACACCGTTCCACCTGCGTCTGCCGGCCGCTTTCGCATTGGGCTTCGCCACGAAGCATAAGAACAAGCATGAGCGAAACCGATCTGTTGATCCTTTACGCCGTGGCCGGCGGCTCCGGAATCGTCCTGGCATTGCTTGCCAGCCTGCTGGTCGACATGCTGGACCGGCGAGGACGTTTCTTCGTATTCGGCTGGCTGGAAGATACCGGCAACGAGCGCAAACGACTTTCAGTCTACGTAGACAACCAGACCAGCGCCCGGACCGTGATCACCGAAGCCGGCATGATCATGCGGGACCGGCGCCGGGTTGCCGCCACCGAACGTCCGACAAAACCGGAACTGTTGAAACCACTGCCGTTGAAACTCGATGCGCGCGATTTCACCGTCGTATGTGTTTTCTCGCTGCAACGACAGGAAGCGCTCGAGGATCTTGCCGCCTGCTATGTCGTCAAGGGCAAGGGTGATGTCGTGACCGGGCAGATTTACAGGCAGACGGAAAGACCCACGCGATGAAGGAGCGTGCGCATTGCAAATGACAAAAGGCCACCCGAAGGTGGCCTTTGTGGTTTGGTGGAGACGAGGAGGATCGAACTCCCGACCTTCGCATTGCGAACGCGACGCTCTCCCAGCTGAGCTACGTCCCCGAAAACTTTCAACTGCTTTCCAGCCCCGCCCGGACCGCTTCAGATTATGGACGAGACGAGGAGGTTGTGTCGGGCTCGCCTTGCGGCGATCCCGCCATCCCGAAACGCATGCGTTTCGGGACCGCCACCGCACCCGGGTGCGCCGGCGTCCTGCGCGAGCGATGCTCGCTGTTAGCTACGACATAACGCGCTTGAGGCGCATTAGTCTCCACTGAAACTCCCAGTGGTCGTTTTCAAACTCCCGACCTTCGCATTGCGAACGCGACGCTCTCCCAGCTGAGCTACGTCCCCTTTCAGCCGGTCGCCGGCACGCTGCCGACGGAGGACGCGTATCTTATACTCAAACACCCGTCACAGTAAATTGGCCGGACAAACCCATGGACATGAAGATCGCACCGCCGATCGGCTACGCCAGCGTCAGCCCCCTGCAGAAGACCCAGCGCGTCGCATTGCCCGTCGAAGGCGCCGTCCCGGCCTTTGCGCAGTCGATGCATGCGTTGCCGATCAGTTTCTCGGAGATCCTGCCGGCAAGCCGGGACTATCCGCTGGCGTTCGTCAGCGCCGACAACGGTGACAAATTCGCGATCATGGCGATCCTGGGTCTGCAAAAGGGGCAGAACCTGTTCCGGATGGAGGACGGCCGTTGGGACCGGCGCGCGTATCTGCCGGCCTATATACGGCGCTATCCGTTCTGCATGGCGACCGTGACCCGCGACGGCAAACTGCAGAAAGATCGCATCTTCTGCGTGGAGGATTCGGCACTGAGCCCGGAAGGCGAGACGCTGTTCGACAACGACGGCAATGCGCTGCCAGCCTGGTCGCATATCGAGAATTTTCTGCTCGAGTTCGAGCGGGATCTTTTGCGTGCGGAAGAATTCTGCCAGCTGGTGAAGGATCTGGAACTGCTCGAGCCGGTGTCGGTCACCGCCGAGGTGGCCGAGGGATTCAAGCTGCAGCTCGAGGGCATTCATCGGGTCCGGCGTGAAAGTCTCGCCAGGTTGCCCGAAGACGCACTGCGACAGTTATTCGAGAAGCAGACGGCCGAAGGCGTTTTCGCTCATCTGTTTTCGCTTGGGAACTTCAAGCGCCTGCTCAACCGGCGCAGCATTTTTTCCGCGCCACAGCCGTCTGCACCCGGAAAACTCAACTAGCGCCGGAACGCCCGGCGCCGGTAGGACCACACCAGCATCACCACGCCGCCGATCGCCATTGGCAGGCTCAGCCACTGACCCATGCTCAGTCCCAGCCACAGGACACCGAGAAAGCCGTCCGGCTCGCGCGTGTATTCGACCGCGAAACGGAACACGCCGTAACCGAGCAGAAATACCGCCGACACCGCGCCGAGCGGCCGTTGCCGCTTGGAAAACAGCCACACCAGCGCGAACAGCAGGACGCCTTCCAGAAAGAACTCGTAGAGCTGCGACGGGTGGCGCGGCAGGCGGTCAACCTGGGGGAAGATCACCGCCCACTGCACGTCCGTCGGACGACCCCACAGTTCGGCATTGATAAAGTTGCCGAGACGCCCCGCGCCGAGCCCGAGCGGCACCAGCGGCGCGATGAAATCGGTGATCTCGAACCAGTGCATGTTGCGCCGGCGCGCAAACCACCACATCGCGAAGATCACGCCGAGGAATCCGCCATGGAAGGACATGCCGCCCTCCCAGACGAAGAAGATGCGCAGCGGGTCGTGAAGATACTCGAGGGGCTTGTAGAACAGTACGTAACCGAAGCGCCCGCCCAGCACCACGCCGAGCACCCCGAGAAACAACATGTCGTCCAGGTCCCGCGCGGTGATGCGCAGCCAGGTCTGGTTGGATATGCGCAACCTGCCGAGCCAGATGACGAAGACAAACGCCAGCAGGTACATCAGCCCGTACCAGCGCACTGCGAGCGGGCCGAGCTGAAAAGCGACAGGATCGAATTGCGGGTGGATGAACATGGAGGTCGCCGCGATTATACGCGAGCACGCCTTGCCGCTAGGGTGCGCTGACCAGCCGCATGCGCGCCAGGATGGTCGCCGTGCGCCGCTCGAGCAGCGGCGTCGATCGCACGCGATCGTAGAAGCGCGGCCTGGGCACCATCGCCGCGAGCCGCGCAGCCTGTTCCGCGGACAGATCGGCCGCACGCAGGCCGTAGTAGTGGCGCGCCGCTGCTTCTGCACCGAACACGCCGTCGCCCCATTCGATCACGTTCAGATAGATATCCAGGATGCGGCGTTTCGACATCACGGTTTCGATCATGAACGTGATCGACGCTTCCTGCAGTTTGCGCCACGGCGTACGTCGCCCCGAAAGAAACAGGTTCTTGGCGAGCTGCTGGCTGATCGTCGAGCCGCCCGCAATCACCCGGCCACGCTGCAGGTTGCGCTCGGCGGCGCGTTGGATCGCCTCCCAGTCGAAGCCGGAATGGTCGAGGAACTTCGCGTCTTCTGCTGCAATGATTGCGCGCTTCAGGTGATTCGATATCCGCTCGTAAGGCACTCGCGTCTGACGCAGCTTCGCCCGCGGATTTTCCTCCAGCATCAGGTCCAGGCGGGCCTGCATGAACGCGGTGTTGCCAGGATCGAAGCGCACGTACCAGACGACGTGGCCGAAGATCCAGAACTGGTAGATGAACAGCGCGGCGAACGCCAGCAGTCCAATCCGCCAAATCAGGCGGCGCAATCGCTTCATGGTTTCAGTCGCCGCGCAACTGTTCGATCACCGCGCGGGTTTCTGGGCGCACGCCGCGCCACAGGAAGAAGGCTTCCGCCGCCTGTTCCACCAGCATGCCTAGCCCGTCCGCAAGCTGTCGTACGCCCTGCTCGCGCGCGAATTCGAGGAACGGCGTCAGTGCTTTCCCGTACATCATGTCATAGGCCGCGGCCGCAGGCGCGAATACGCCGTTCGGCAGCGGCGGCGGCACACCGGCGAGGCTGCTTGCCGTGGCATTGATGATCACATCGAAATGCCGGCCTGTCAGTTCTTCAAAACTGCTGCCGGAAACAACCGTGTGCGCGGACGACGGATGATGACGGCAGGTTTCCGCCAACCGCAGAGCCTTGGCCACCGTGCGATTGGCGATCGACAGGATCGCCGGGCGCTGTTCCAGCAGCGGCAACAGCACGCCTTGTGCGGCGCCGCCGGCGCCCATCAGCAGCACGCGCCTTTCCGCGATCGCGATGCCGAGGTTGGCCGTGATATCGCGCACCAGCCCGACACCGTCAGTGTTGTCTGCGAGCACGTGCCCGGATTCGAAGCGCAGCCAATTGGCCGCACGCGCCTCCTTCGCGCGCTGCGAGACCTCGTCGGCATAGTTGTAGGCCTCGAATTTGAAGGGAATGGTGACGCTCGCCCCGCGGCCACCCTCGGCACGAAACGCGTCGACACTCGCCCGGAATCCGTCCAGCGGCGCTGCCACGCGCACGAAATCGATGTCCTGCCCGGTCTGGCGGGCAAACGCGGCGTGAATCTGCGGTGATTTGCTGTGCTCGACCGGATTGCCGAACACCGCGTAGCGGTCGGTCATTGAGAAATCAGGATTTCCAGATCGCTGCGCGTGAACGACCAGCTGCGGGTAATGGACAGCACATCATACTGCGCGCGGATCGCCTCCGGGAACGGCGAGAACGGGCCAGCGAGATCGACTATCCGCGTGGCAGCCGTATCCAGCACGCGATGCCCGGACGAACGATCGATCTCGACTTTCTCCACGCTGCCATCCGCCTTGATCGAGACGGTGAGCAGCAGCGAGCCGTAAAGCTGCCGCTGGCGCGCCTCGACAGGAAAATTGTCGGTGCCCACTTTCTCGATCTTCCGGCGCCAACCGTCCACGTACTCCGCGTACACCACGCCCTCCGCTCTCGCGCCGATGAACTTGCGCCTGGGAAGTTTCTGGTAGGCCTCCCACTCCCTGGCAATCTCGGCTTCCAGCCGCGCGATCATCTGCTGCTGTTCGTCGAGCACGGGTTCGTTGTCGCGTTCCGGCGCGGGGTCGCTGCGCACCGGATCCTGTCTTGCCGCGTCCGCATCCTGTTTGCCGGCGAGCGCCAGCAGGCGGCGCGCTTCTTCCTCCAGCTGTTCCACGCGACGCGCCGACAACTGCACCGCCGCCGGCTCGGTGTCCCTTACCACCGGAAGGTTGGCTTTTGCGCGTCGCTCTGCCTCGACGTTGCCGCCGCCATCGACGTTCGCCTGTGCCAGCACGTCGGCGCTGGCGGGCCGCTCGGCGGACCTGGCATTGACCAGCACCACGTCGAGCTGTGGCGTGAACTTGCCGGCCGGCACCTCGGGCGGGCTGAACGTGATCAGCAGGATGAAGGCGTGCACGACGATCGATACCGCCATCGTCACCGGCAGAATCTCGGAAGACGCTGGCTGGCGGGGTATTCGTTTGCGGGCGGCGCTGCGCGGCCGCACGGACACTGCGCTTATGATCTGTTCCTGCAAAAGCGGGAGCGCGTCGTTTTCACGCGAGCAAGTCTAGGACGTTGAAAATACCGTTGCAACAGGATAAGCGGACGATTTCGCGAACGTCCGGCTGCGATCCGGCCTATACCGGCTCCTGTGCCACGCAACGCGCACGCGCCACGTCCGCCATAGACGTCAAACGGGATGCACCGGAATCAGCTCGAGGCGGTGTCCGCGTCCTGGACGCGCTGGAATTCGCAGTGCAGCGTCAGCTCCAGCAGATCGATCTGCGACACTGCGAGTTCGATGCGCGATCCCGGCTGGAGTTGCGGCACCGAGGGCACGCGACACACCAGTGGAATCCGGTCGAGCCGTACGAGATCGTCGCGCAACACTTCCGCTCCGGTGAGCGAGATCTGTTCCTGCAGCAGCCAGCGCAGGCACCAGTAGCGCTCCATCTGCCGCTGGAACCCGGCGTAAGCATCGTAGGTCAGCTCGAAATCCCGCATCGCCGCCAGCAGCGCTTCGTCGGCGCCGGCAAAAACGGGTTCGTCTCCCCGCGCCAGCGCGACGATCTGGCGCTGATTGACCAGGTCTGCATAGCGGCGCAGCGGACTGCTCGCCCACACGTACTGGTCCACGCCCAGGCCCTGATGCGGTGCCGGCGCCGTGGACATCCTGACCTTGCCGTTGGTCTGCGCCCGGAACAGCGCCGGCAGCTGCGCCTCCTTGAGCATGCGCGCCCATTCCGAATTGGCCAGGATCATCATTTCCGACACCACCTTGTCGATCGGCGCGCCGCGCTTGCGTTGCAGGATGCGTACGCGGTCATTCTCGATATTGAAACTGTAGTCCACCCGTATCACGCCGCTATCCGCCTTGCCGCGTGCGCGCTCGAGCGCGACCGCCAACCGGTGCAGGAAAAGCAGCGCATCGCCCTGTGCGAAATCGACCTGCCCCGCGGCGACAGCCTCTGCATTGAAGCAGGTCTCGAGCGTATCGTGGCGCAGGTTGGCGCTGATCCGGATGCGTTCGATCTGCGTGCGCAAGGCGACAACCTGCAGTTCCGGTGTGACTTCCACGTACATCGACACTACCGGACACTGCCTGTTCTCCGCCAGCGTGAAACGTTCGATCACCGGCCCCGGCAGCATGGTGATCTTGGAACCGGGGAAGTAAACGGTCGACAGCCGTTTTGCCGCTTCGCGGTCGAGCTCCGAGCCTGGATCGATGCCAAGCACGGGCGCGGCGATGTGGATGCCCACCATGGAGTTGCCGTTCTTGAGGCTACGCACCGAGAACGCATCGTCAATCTCGATGGTATCTGCGTCGTCGATGCTGAAAGCCTCCGCTTCGGACAGCGGCAGCTCGTCCGGGTCGCGCGCGGAAAGCGCCGGATCAAACCCGGTGCCACCGGGGAAATACTCGAACAGGAAGCGGCCAAGATGATAATCGTGGCTGGACGGCAGCGCGCCGCACTGTTCCAGCAGTTTCAGCGACGACAGCCTGAGTTCCGTGCTCGCCGTTTCCAGCGCCTTGTACTCGATGGCGTTGCGGTCTGGTTTGTACAAAAGTTGCTGCAGCATGGGACGGAACGTCTCCGGCAGCCTGAAACTCTTCAGCTCCTCGACATAGCGGGCCTGCCGTTCGGCCTGCGCCCGCTTGCGTTCGATCGACGCCAGCGCGGCTTTCAGCGCGTCGGGCGGCGCCGGTTTGTAACGCCCCTTGCCCTTCTTGTAGAAATGCGTCGGCGTGTCGTGCAGCCGCATCAGCAGGGCCGCCGATTCCTCCGGCAATGGCTGACGACCAAAGTACTCCTTTGCCAGGCTGTCGAACGAAAACTCGTTCTGACCGCACACTTCCCACAGGAATCCGGGGTCGATTGCGTCCGCCGCAGCATGCGCAGACTCAATGAATTCGTTCAGCGAGTGATGCTCGAATCGAAGCAGCACGGCAGCCGTCTTTACCTTGGTGCGTTTGCCGTGCTGAGTCTCGACCTGCAGCGAGGTATTGTTGTCGGCGAGGACGATGCCGGCCTTGAAGCCGCCGTCCTCTTCGTAGAAAACGTTCATGTGCTGCGCTGGAAGAATTGCAGAGAGCCGGCCGGAATCCGGAGCCCGGCGGAAGAGTGCGCGATTATACGCGAGCGTTCGCGAACTCCAGCACCGGCTCGATGTAGGCGCCGAACTCGGCGAAACCGTGGTCGCTGCCTTTCACCACGATCTGCCGGCAGCCGTGATAACGATCGACCGCAATGCGCCAGTCGAGCAGTTCGTCGCCGGTGGTGTGGATGAGCAGATACCTGTCCAGGTGCGCCGGGCGCTCGATGTAGAACTCTGCGAGCTGCGCCAGGTGCTCTTCCGTGAACGTGTAAGCCTCATGGGTGTAGAGGTTTTTCTGCGGTCCGAGGTAAGCACGCAATCCCTCGTGCGGGGTAATCGCCGGATTCACCAGCACCGCGCGGCAACCGGTCCGCTCGGTCAGCCAGGTTGCGTAGAAGCCCCCGAGCGAGCTGCCGACCAGCGTGGTGCGCGCAGCGTCTGCCTGCGCGACCGTTTTCTCGAGCAATGCCATGGCTTCGCGCGGCAGATGCGGCAGCGCCGGGCAGACGAAATCCGCTTCGCGGCCGATCGCGGCAAGGCGTTCGCGAAGCTGTCGCGCCTTGTGGGAAGCCGGCGAACTGTTGAATCCGTGGATATAGACAAGCATCGGCGAAACCACACTCTCACCGATTGCGATCACGCATGCAAGCGCTGCACGCTCGGGACGCAGCCGTACGGGCTATGCGCGACGGCCGATCGCGTCGAGCAGCCTGGCATGGATGCCGCCGAATCCACCGTTGCTCATCACCAACACGTGATCGCCCGGACGCGAAGACTGCACCACCGCCTGCACCAGCGCGTCCAGATCGGCATGGCATTCGGCACGATTGCCGAGCGGCCCGAGTACCTGCGCGGCGTCCCACTGCAGGCCATCCGTGTAACAGAATACCTGGTCGGCTGCTGCCAGGCTGCCCGGCAGCGCGTTCTTCGTCGCGCCGAGTTTCATCGTATTCGAGCGCGGTTCCAGCACCGCCAGGATGCGCGCACCGCCCACCTTGTGGCGCAAGCCGGCGATGGTTGTCGCGATCGCGGTCGGGTGGTGTGCGAAATCGTCGTAGACGGTGACGCCCTCGGCAATGCCGAGCACCTCCATGCGCCGCCTGACGTTGCGAAACGCGGACAGCGCGGCGATACCCTGCGCGACCGGCACGCCGGCATGACGCGCGGCCGCCAGCGCCGCCAGGGCGTTCATGCGGTTGTGTTCGCCGAGCAGTTCCCAACGCACGCGGCCCTGCGCATCGCCCGCGAACGACACTTCGAAAGAACCGTCTTCTGCCGCCTCGCCGGCGCGCCAGCCGTCTTCTCGCGCCAGCCACTCGAGGCGCGTCCAGCAGCCGAGGTCGAGCACGCGCTGCAGGCTCGGCTCGCGGCCGTTCGCGACGATCAGACCGTTACCGGGGATGGTGCGCACCAGGTGGTGGAACTGGGTCTCGATCGCCGCCAGGTCGGGAAAGATGTCGGCGTGGTCGAACTCGAGGTTGTTCAGCACCGCGGTGCGCGGCCGGTAGTGCACGAACTTCGAGCGCTTGTCGAAGAACGCCGTATCGTATTCGTCGGCCTCGATGACGAAGAAACGCGAAGCACTCGCACGCGCCGATACGCCGAAGTTGACCGGCACGCCGCCGATCAGAAAGCCGGGCTCCAGCCCGGCATGCTCGAGGATCCAGGCCAGCATCGATGCCGTCGTGGTCTTGCCGTGGGTGCCGGCGGCCGCAATCGTCCATTTGCCCGGCAGCACGTTCTCCGCAAGCCATTGCGGGCCGGAGATGTACGGCAGCCCGCGATTCAGGATCTCCTCCATCAGCGGATTGCCGCGCGAAACCACGTTGCCGATGACGAACAGATCGGGCTCGAGTCCGGTCTGTTGCGGGTCCCAGCCCTCGATCAGGCCGATGCCCTGCGCTTCGAGTTGCGTACTCATCGGCGGATAAACGTTCGCATCGCAACCGGTCACGCGATGTCCCGCCTGACGCGCAATCGCCGCAATGCCGCCCATGAAGGTGCCGCAGATGCCTAGGATGTGAATGTGCAACTGGATACTCCGAGGAGCCAAAACTACTTGAACACGAAGGACACGAAGGTTACACGAAGGAGAAACCCGACGGCGCAACGCGTCAGGCATGCATTCGACGCTTTGGCCCGTGCTTTCCTTCGTGTTCCTTTCCGTTGCCTTCGTGACCCTTCGTGTCGGGAGCGTTGGCCTTTGTCAGTAGCCCAGGAAACAGGCGAGCGCGTTGGCGGCGATGCGCTCGCCCCATTCGGGGGTGAAGTGACCGGCGTCGGGGAGTTCCATCGGCGCGGGGCAGCCGCGGATCGAGTTTCTGAGCGCATGCATCACCGGCGCGCCGAGCACCGGGTCCGTCATGCCGATTGCCATGAAGCTTGCGCCCTGCCATCGCGATGACCAGAAATCGCGCGCGGCACGCGAGATCGCGGCGCCCGGCGCATCCGCGCGATCCGGCACCAGTTGCGGAAATCGTCGTACGCCCGCCTTGTGGCGCGCGTCCGGAAACGGCGCGTCGTATGCCGCGCTTTCGGCCGCGGTCAGGTGTGGGCAGGCACGGTTGAGCAGTTTGCCGACCGCCATGTCGGGATGTGTGGCCGCCCATTCGCGCCAGGCGATAAAACCCTCGGGCAGCGGCGCGTCGCCGGTGCCGAGCACCGTGTTCATCACCAACAGCCGCGAGAACCGCTGCGGCATATCCATGGGCAAGGTCAGGCCCAGCACGCCGCCCCAGTCCTGGCACACCAGGGTGATGCGTTTCAGGTCGAGCCGCTGGATGAACGCAACCAGCGTGTTGCGGTGGAAGTCGAAGGTGTAGAGCGCGTCGTCCGCCGGCTTGTCGCTGCGGCCGAAGCCGAACAGGTCCGGCGCCACCGCGCGAAATCCTGCCTGGGTGAAGACGGGGATCATCCTGCGATACAGATACGACCAAGTCGGCTCGCCATGCAGGCACAGGAATACGTCGGCATCGCGCGGGCCGTCGTCCACGTAGTGCAGCCGCAGCCCCTCGAACCCGGGCAGACGGTCCAGGTATTTCGGTGGAAAATCGAAATCCGGAAGCACGGCAAAGCGCGAGTCCGGGGTGCGCAGTAAATCGTTCATAGCAGTCTCGACTTGTCTCCGTTACGAAATCCGAGCAGCGGCGCTTCGATGCCGCGGGCAAGCGCGATGGCCTTGAACAGTTCGCCCATCTCCGCCGGCGACAGCAGTTTCTGCGCCCCGGCAACGGTCGGCAGGTATTCCCCGGTGCGCGCAGGATCGGCCGCCTGCAACAGGTCGGTGATGCCGCAGTTGATCAGGAACTGTGCCTGCGTCGTGTAGCCGGCGAGCCGGGCGCCGGCGTCGATACCGGCCTCGGCGATCGCGGTGAAATCGACATGCGCGGTGATGTCCTGCAGCCCTGGCAGAAAGAACGGGTCGGCATGTGCGCGATGGCGATAATGGCACATCAGCGTGCCGGAGGAACGCTGCGGATGATAATACTCGCGCCGGCCGAACCCATAGTCGATGAACAGCAGCAGCCCATGCTCGAGCCGCTCTGCCAGTGTCGCCACCAGCGCGCGCGCCTGCAGTGCGATCTCACTCAGATAGAGCGCCTGCAGAGGGAGTTCTTTCGCCGCGTCATGCAGCACGCCATGCACGAGCGGTCGGTCCGACCACTCGAAACCCGCGGTGCCGCACACCACTCCGCGCTCGGCGATCCCGTCCCCGCGCCACACGACCAGGTGCACCGGCAATGCGTCCAGCACTTCGTTCGCAATCACCGCGCCGCGGATGCGTCCGGGCAGCGTCGCGATCCATTCGACGCGGGACAGATAAGCCGGCGCCTCGCGTTCCAGCAATTCGCGCTGCCGGTCGGCAAGATCGGCGCTGATTTCCAGGATGCGATAGCGTTCCGGCAGGCAGCCGAGGACAGCCAGTTCGCGCAGCAGGCCGGCGGCCAGGCGCCCCGAGCCGGCCCCGAGCTCGATCACCTCGCCGCCGGTGGCTTCCATGACCGCGGCGATCTGTCTCGCCAGAGCGCGCGCAAACAGCGGTGAGATCTCGGGTGCGGTGGTGAAATCGCCTGCCGCACCAAGCTTGCGCGCGCCCGCGGCGTAGTATCCAAGCCCCGGCTCGTACAGCGCCAGGTCCATGTAGCGCGCAAACGGGATCCATCCGCCGGCGGCGATGATCGCGCGCTCTATATGCTTCGCAACCCTGCGAGTGTGAGCGGCGGACACTTCGTCCGGCGGCGGCAGAACTGACGGCGGGGAATCTGCAGGCAAAGCAGGCTGGAGACAGCGTTGGGCTAAAATCCGCATTCTTCCTTATCGCTGCGGGAAACCGCAACACACGCTTGTCATGACCGAACCTGTGCGCCAGGGCAAGGCTGCACTGATTACCGGGGGCGCGCGCCGCATCGGCCGCGCGATCGCGGGCGCGCTCGCCGAGGACGGCTGGGATGTCGCGGTGCATTACCGCAGTTCACGCGAGGATGCGGAATCGCTGGTGCGCGAGCTTCGCGCGCGCGCCGTGCAGGCGATGGCTATCCATTGCGATCTCGAGGATCCGTCTGCGGTTGCGGAACTGGTGCCGCAGTGTGTTCGCACGCTCGGCCCGCTGTCGCTGCTGGTGAACAATGCCTCGCTGTTCGAATACGACGACATCGCTTCCTTCGATCCGGCATTGTGGGACCGGCACAGCGCCGTGAACCTGCGGGCGCCGATGATGCTGTCGCAGGCGCTGCAGAAACAGCTCCCGGACGGCGTGCCCGGCTGCATCCTCAACATGCTCGACCAGAAGATTTTCAATCTGAATCCGGACTTTCTGTCGTACACGGTCACCCGCATGGGACTGGAGGGTGCGACGCGCGTGCTCGCCATGGCGATGGCGCCGCGCGTGCGCGTGTGCGGAATCGCGCCTGGCCTCACGCTGCCGCCGGAGTCGCTGTCCGAGGAAGACTTCCGGCGCGCGCACCGGCTGGCCCCGCTCGGCAGGAGTTCCGGGGTCGAAGACATCGTCGACGCCGTGCGCTACCTGGTGAACGCGAAAGCGGTGACCGGCGTCACGATCGCGGTCGACGGCGGGCAGCATCTGCTGCCGCTGAAGCGCGACATTCAATTCGAGGTGCAGTAGATGCCTGCAAACCGGATTCGCGAACGAGACGCCGCGCAGGCCGCCGTAGCGCTGGACCTGAAGCAGACTCGGCGCGTGTTCCTGAAGAATCTCATCGCCCAGGTGTCGATGGGCATCTACGACCACGAAAAGATCGCCCGCCAGCCGGTGATCGTGAACCTCGAGGTTTTCCTCGACCCGGCTGCCAGAATCGCGCGCGACTCGATCCGGGAGACCGTCGACTACAACACGCTGCGCAACGACATCCTGCGCATCGCCGACAGCGGACATTTTCATCTCCAGGAAACGTTCTGCGAACAGATACTCGCGGTGTGCCTGGAAAAACCGGGCGTCATCGCGGCACGCGTCTGCAGCGAGAAGCCGGAGATCTATCCGGACTGCGAGTCGGTCGGCTTCGAGATCTTCGCGGTCAAGTAAGATAGAGACCTATGGGCGATCTGCAAGCACAGCTCTACGAGGGCAACAAGCTGGCCAAGCGGCTGCGCCGCCAGGTCGGCGAAGCGATCGCGGATTTCGACATGATCCGCGACGGCGACAAGGTCATGGTGTGCCTGTCCGGCGGCAAGGACAGCTATGCGCTGCTCGACGTGCTGCGCAGCCTGCAGCGGCACGCGCCGATACAGTTCGATCTGGTTGCGGTCAACCTCGACCAGAAACATCCCGGGTTCCCGGAGCATGTGCTCCCGGATTACCTGTCGTCGATCGGCGTGCCGTTCCGCATCGTCGAACAGGATACCTACAGCGTGGTGAAACGGGTGGTTGCCGAGGGCAAGACCATGTGCGGGCTGTGTTCGCGGCTGCGGCGCGGCGTGCTCTACCGGGTCGCGGGAGAACTCGGCGCCACGCGGATCGCGCTCGGGCATCATCGCGACGACATTCTCGAAACCTTCTTCCTAAACCTGTTCCACGGCGGCCGGCTGAAGGCGATGCCGCCAAAGCTGATGTCCGATGACGGCCGGCATATGGTCATCCGTCCGCTGGCCTACTGCCGCGAGAAGGATCTCGCGGCGTACGCCGGGCTCAAGCAGTTTCCGATCATTCCCTGCGATCTGTGCGGGTCGCAGGACAATCTGCAGCGCCAGGTGGTGAAGGAAATGCTGCGCGACTGGGAGCGACGCTTTCCCGGCCGCATCGAAACCATGTTCTCGGCGCTGCAGCGGGTATCGCCTTCACATCTCCTCGATCCGAAGCTGTTCGACTTCGCGGGACTGAAGACCCAGGACAACGCCTATCTCGACGGCGATATCGCGTTCGACGAGGAGGACTTCACGGCCAAGCTGATTCAGCTTCCGGTTGCGCGCAAGGCGGAGAATTCATGACCATCGTCGACTTCACCCCGGTTTCCGCACTGACCGGCGGCGCCATGATCGGACTGGGCGCGGCCGGACTGTGGTGGCTGCTCGGGCGTCTTGCGGGCGTGTCCAACATTCTCGGCGCGGCCGTTGTCGGCGGCGAGACGGATTCGGGCTGGCGGTTCGCCTTCCTCGGCGGCCTGCTGGCCGCTGGCCTGATCGCGATGCTGGCCTTCCCGGCCAGCGTGCATTTTCGGCTTGAGGCCGGCTATGGACAGGTGATCCTTGCCGGCCTGCTGGTGGGTCTGGGGACCCAGCTCGGCAGCGGGTGCACCAGCGGCCACGGTATCTGCGGCGTCTCGCGCCTGTCACTGCGTTCGATCGTCGCCACGCTCGCATTCATGGCAGCAGGCTTCATTGCCGTCTACACGGTGAGGCATCTGCTGTGAACCGTTCGCTGGTCGCCTTCTTCTGCGGGTTGCTGTTCGGCGCGGGGCTACTGGTCTCGCAGATGAGCAATCCGGCCAAGGTGATCGGCTTCCTGGATATCACCGGCAACTGGGATCCGAGCCTGGCGCTGGTCATGGCGGGCGCGGTCGGTGTGTTCTCGCTGCTCTATCGCCTGGCGTTGCGCCGGCAGGCACCGCTGTTCGAGCGCCAGTTCGCCTTGCCTGCGAAGACCACGCTCGATTTCCCGCTGCTTGCCGGCGCACTGATCTTCGGCGCCGGCTGGGGGCTGGGCGGTTTCTGCCCGGCCCCGGCAATCGTCGGCAGTGCCTTCGGCGAGCCACGCGTGTGGGCGTTCGTGGCCGCCATGCTGGCGGGGATCCTGTTCGTCCGCTTCGGCCTGCGGCGGACGCTCTCCTGACCGCGCTTTCATCGGTCTTCGCCAGCCTGTAAACTGCCGCGCTTCACGCCGGCGCCCGCCGGCGTTCTTCATCCGGGAAATCAACGAATGAACAAGCAGTCAGGCAGCAGGATCGGTTCTTTCTATCCTCCGCAACGTACGCTCCTCGGCCCCGGCCCGTCCGAGATTCACCCGCGCGTATTCTCGGCGATGGGGCGCCCGACCATCGGTTATCTCGATCCGGTGTTCGTCTCGATGATGGAGGAACTGAAGGAACTGTTGCGCTACGCCTTCCAGACCCGGAACGCGCTGACGTTTCCCGTGTCCGGACCTGGATCGGTCGGCATGGAGATGTGCTTCGTCAACATGGTCGAGCCCGGTGACAAGGTCATCGTCTGCCGCAACGGCGTATTCGGCAGCCGTATGCTCGAGAACGTCGAACGCTGCGGCGGTGTGCCGGTGGTGGTGGACGACGCCTGGGGCAAACCGGTTGACCCGCAGAAAGTGCGCGACGCCTTCAAGGCGCATCCCGATAGCAAAGTGCTCGCCTTCGTACATGCAGAGACTTCGACCGGCGTCGCCTCGGATGCGAAGAGCCTGGCCGCGATCGCCCGCGAGCACGGCGCACTGACCATCGTGGATACGGTCACTTCGCTTGCGGGCATACCGGTGCTGGTGGACGAATGGGGCATCGATGCCTGCTATTCCGGCAGCCAGAAATGCCTGTCGTGCACGCCGGGCCTGTCGCCGATCACGTTCAGCGATCGGGTGGTGGAAAAGGTGAAGAACCGCAGGCAAAAGGGGCAAAGCTGGTTCATGGATCTCAACCTGCTGCTCGGCTACTGGGGCGAAGGCAGCCGCACCTACCATCACACCGCGCCCACCAATTCGCTGTACGCGCTGCACGAAGCGCTGGTCATGCTCAAGGAAGAAGGGCTGGAAGCTTCGTGGGCACGCCACCAGCGCAATCACAAGGCGCTGAAAGCCGGTCTCGAAAAACTCGGCCTGCCGTTCCTGGTGGAAGAAGCCCATCGCCTGCCGCAGATGAACGCGGTGTACGTACTGCCCGGAATCGATGAAAAGGAAGTGCGACGCCGGCTGCTTGCCGAGTACAACATCGAGATCGGCGCCGGGCTCGGCGCGCTCGCCGGCAAGATCTGGCGCTTCGGCATCATGGGTTACTCCTGCAAGATGGAGAACGTGATGCTGGCGTTGTGCGCGCTGGAAACCGTGTTTGCCGACATGGGCGCAAACATCGAACCCGGCACCGCCGAAGCCGCCGCCTATCACGCCTACGCTGCGCATCCCTCCCGCGCGTCCGTGCGCGCGGCGGCGTGAGTCACCTGGCCGCGGTCACACTGACAGCTCCGAAATAAAAGCGAACCACGAAGGCACGAAGAAACACAAAGTAATACTCGGGTTCGCCTTTATTCTTTGCGCCCTTTGCGTTCCTTTGCGGCCTTTGCGTTGAGCTTTTGTTCCCGGTTTTACTTGGTGTCTTCGTGCCTTCGTGGTTCGCTTTTGTGTTAGCTGACGTCACCGCTCGGCAAGTTGCAGGCGGCGGGTGGCTTGCTGGAAGCGGGTGGCGTTCTGGCGGGCTTCGGCAAACGCGTCGAAGCGCGTACCCATGCCGGTCATCAATTGCTGTATGCGCGCGTCTGGCGCCGGGTGGGTCTTGTACAGCAGGGCGAGATAGCTGTCGGCGGGATTCACCGCGGCCAGGGTGGTCATGACCGCGGGCAAGCCGTAGGGATCGTACCCAGCGCGCGCGGCGAGCACCACGCCCATGCGGTCGGCTTCGAATTCGTCGGATTTGTCGAGGCCGCGCGCATAAAGCTCCCTGGTCGGCCCGATCAGCATCTCCACCATCTCCTTGTGACGGCTTTCGGAAGAGGCGGCCGACGCGCCTTCGCTCAGCAGGTTTATTACCGCGTTCTTGCGCAGGGCGCGGAGATGGTGTTTCTGCACCACGTGCGCGATCTCGTGGCCGAGCACGCCGGCCAGTTCCGCTTCGTTGCGCAGCGACGCCATCATGCCCTTGGTGACGATGATATAGCCGCCGGGCGCGGCGAACGCGTTGATGTGGTCCGAATCGTTCACCCCGAACTGCCAGGGCAGATCCGGGCGTTCCGACTGGCGCGCCACCCATAGTCCGACGCCATTGACGTAACGTTGCAGTTCCGGATCGTCCAGCAGCGGCCGCGCGCCAAGCAGCGTCTCCAGCATGCCCTGGCCGATCTCGATCTCTTCCGGTTCCTGCACCGGACGCAGGTCGGCTACGCTCCTGACGATCGAACCGACGTCCACATTCTGGATATTGAGTCCGCCGCCGTCGCATCCGCCCAGCAGCACAACCGCAACGACGGCAGCGGTCAGTCCGTTCCGCGGGGCGCTCATTTTTTTGCCCCCAGCGGCTTGCCGTCTTCATCGAAGTACGGCACCGGTTTCGCGCTGAGACCGCCAGTCTGCGCGACCCTGTTCGCGTCCGCGGGTTTCGCAGCGAAGCCCTTCAACTTTTCCGCCTCGGCGGGATTCGGCTCGGCCTTGGCCAGATCCTCTTCAGAGAATCCGCGCACGCCGGTGGTCACGGTGCCGGTGGTCTGTGCGCGCGGGCGGCTGCGAATGCCGATCACCGACAGAAAATTGCCGCCTGACGGTTTTGCATCCGGATTGCCGAGCCGCACCGAGAGCATGCGCACCCAGCCTTCGCGCTTCTCCGGTGTACGGATCTGCATCCAGGCACCCTGCCGGCGGACGATCTCCACCTGGCTGCGCGTGGGCAGGGTCGCCACCGTCTGCGCATCCAGGAACGGGCGCGCCTTGAGTTCGGTCGGCTGATAGGTGTAACCGCTCTCGCCCCCACAGGCGAGCGACGGGGCAAACAGAAACAACAATGCGGACAACCAACGCGTCATGGGCTCCTGTATCGCGGCTCGAACAGCGCGACCTCCTGTGTGCGGCCTTTGACTTTATAGAGTCCGCGCGGAGCAAAGTCAAAGGTGTCACCGCACAATCGCATGGTGTCCTCGGACACCAGCACGCGCGCCACGCCCTTGGTCAGGCCTTCGATGCGCGACGCGAGATTTACCGTGTCACCGATCGCGGTGTACTCGCGCCGCTGCTCCGAGCCGATCAGGCCGACCACCGCCGGTCCGGAGTGGATGCCGATGCCGATGTCGAAAGCCGTGCTCAGCTCGCCAAGCTCCCGCCTGAACTCGTCCAGCGCATCCGACATCTCCAGCGCGCAGCGCACCGCATGCTCCGCGTGGCGCGTGTCATCCACCGGCGCGCCCCAGATCGCCATGATGGCGTCGCCGATGAACTTGTCGAGCGCGCCGCCGTTGCGCACGATGACTTCTACCTGGCGCGTGAAATAACGGTTCAGGAGTTCGACCACTTCCTGCGGGCTGCGGGTCTCGGACAAGGTGGTGAAGCCGCGGATGTCCGAAAACAGCAGCGTCACCTGACGGCTTTCGCCTTCCCGTGAGAGCCCGCCATGTGCAATCAGTTCCTGCACCACGTGCGGGTTTACGAAGCGCGAGAACTCGCGCACCGCCTGCTGCCGCTCACGCCGTTCGCGCAGGTACTCCGCAAGCGCGGCCAGGAAATAGAAGCCCCACGCGAAAACCATGAACCGCAGTACCGGCAGTACCATCAGTTTTCCGAGTGCGACGTGGCTGCCGACCAGGGCAACGGCGGTGACTGCGGCGAGCCCAGCGCCGAGCTTCACCGTATTCACCTGCCAGTGAAACGCGGCCAGCAGCAACGCCAGCAATGCCAGGGTCGCGAGCGCACTCCACGCGGGATCGGCTTCGCGCAGGTAGCTGCGGTTCTTCAGATTGTCGATCGCGGTGGCGAGTATGTCGACGCCGTTGTGCAGTCTGTTCACCGGCGTCGAGCGGATGTCGTGCAACCCGGTCGCGGTCACGCCGATCACCACGATCCTGTCCTCGAACTCCCGTGGATCGCGGACGCGATCCTCACGATTGAAGTCGATATAGAGATCGACATAGGACACATGCCGGTGCCCGCTTTCCCCGCCCGGCCAGCTCAGCCGGACCGACTCGCGGTCCGGCACCGCATGACCGAGATCCTGCACCACGCGCGCCGGCAGCGAAGGCACCCGCCAGCCGTAGACATCGTGATACACGAAGTAGCGGCGGCCGACGCCGTCGGGATCGGCGAGAAAATTGATCGTGCCCAGGCGCCAGTTGTCGAAGCTGAGTGCGTGCGGCAGCGACATATTCACCAGCGCATCAGGGTCGCTGCGCGTGCCGTTGTAAGCGCCCAGCGCCGCCGTAATCTCTGCCATCGGCACGCCGTAAGGGTCGCCCGTGGGATCCTGCCGTGCTATGGGAAAGTAGACGTTGTCGAGGCCGGCCACCACCGAATTGAAGAACGCGTCCGCCTCCGGCCGGTAGATGTCCGGCTCGAAGAACATGATGTCGAACACGATCGCCCGCGGGTTCTGTTGCGCGATCCCCGCCACCAGTTCGCCATGCACGGAGCGCGGCCAGGGCCAGCGTCCGGCGTACTCGGCCATTGCTTCCAGGCTCGCTTCGTCGATGTCGACAATGACGATGTCCGGATCGGGCTGCAGCTTCTCCGCCTGCACCGCCACGAACAGATCCGAGAACCGCTGCTCGGCGCTGCGCAGCCAGTCCAGCCAGGAATACTCCGCAATCGCCGCGATGACGAAAGCGGCGAACAGGACGTAAACCGGATGCTTGCGCAGGAACGGCACGCGCGGAAGTCTATTTCACGCGCGAACCGATGACAAAAGGTTTTCGTTGCCGCCGTCTGCGTGAGGACACGCAAGCATCGTGGGGAACCACTAAGGCACGAAGGCACAAAGGAACACAAAGAAATCCCGGTCTTTTTCTTTGCGCCCTTTGCGCTTCTTTGCGGTCTTTGCGTTGAGCTTTTGTTCTCAGCCTTTCTTTGTGCCTTCGTGTCTTAGTGGTAATTCCCCGCCGCGGGCCAGGGCTCAAAGACCGAGGCGCTGCCAGATGGTGGTGGTCGGGCCGGCCTGGTTGAGGGTGTAGAAATGCAGGCCGGGGGCGCCGTGTCGCAGCAGGCGGTCGCACAACTGGGTCACCACGTCCAGGCCGAAGGCCTTGATCGAGGCGGCGTCGTCGCCGTAGCTCTCGAGGCGCTTGCGGATCCAGCGCGGAATCTCGGCGCCGCAGGCGTCGGAGAATCTGGCCAGTTGATGGAAGCGGTTGATCGGCATGATGCCGGGCACGATCGGGATGTCGACGCCCATCGCCGCGCACTCGTCGCGAAACCGGTAATAGGCGTCCGGGTTGAAGAAGTACTGCGTGATCGCCGTATCGGCGCCGGCGTCGACTTTGCGCTTGAACGCGGCGAGATCGTCACGTGCGCTGCGCGCCTGCGGGTGGGTTTCCGGATAACATGCCACTTCGATGTGGAACCAGTCGCCGAACTCGCTGCGCATGAAGGCGACCAGCTCGGAGGCAAAGCGGAACTCGCCGGCCTGCGCCATGCCCGAGGGCAGGTCGCCGCGCAGCGCCACCACCCGCCGGATGTCATGCTGCTTATAGTGCTCCAACATCGCCCGCAGGCTGTCGCGTGTGGAACCGATGCAGGACACGTGCGGCGCGACTCGATGCCCCTCTGCCTTGATCTCGAGCACGATCTCGCGCGTGCGGTCACGGGTCGAACCGCCGGCACCGAACGTCACCGAGAAGTATTCCGGTTCCAGGTGTGCGAGCTGCTGCCGGGTGACGCGCAGCTTTTCCACGCCTTCCGGCGTCTGCGGCGGAAAAAGCTCGAAGCTGAAGCTGCGCTTGTCTGCTTGCGGCATGGCCGGATTTCAGCGAGGCCGGCGCGCGCGCGCGACCAGAGTCATTTCACCGACACCACTTCGACCTTGTCGTCGTAGATCTCCTTGCGCTTGTCGTACAAGGGGATGGTGGTGCCGTTGATGCGGTTTTCGCTCAGGGTCTCGAGATCGAGATCGGCGATGATGATCTGCTCGACATTCGGGGTGCCCTCCGCGGCGATGCCGTCGCGTGCGAAAGGGAAATCCGAGGGCGTGATGATGCTCGCCTGGCCATAGTGTAGCGCGAGCCCCTCGACCGGCAGGTTGCCCACGGTGCTGGTCATCGCCACGAAAACCTGGTTCTCGATCGCGCGCGCATGGCAGCAGTAGCGCACCCGCAGGTAGCCCTGGCGATCGTCGGTGCAGGAAGGCACGAACAGGATATCGGCATTCTCCTCGCACACGCGCCGCGCGAGTTCGGGAAACTCGATGTCGTAGCAGATGAGGATTGCGATCTTGCCGTACGGCGTGTCGAACAGGTGCAGAAGATCCCCCGCCGAGGTGTGCCACTTCTCACGTTCCCAGCGGGTGCGATGGATCTTGTCCTGCTCGTAGACGCCGCCGCTCGGGGTAAACAGGTAGGCGGTATTCAGCAGCTTGTCGCCGCGCATGGTCGGGTGGCTGCCGCCGACGATGTGCACTTTCCACTCCTGCGCCAAACTGCACATCAGATCGACGTAGCGGGGAGTGTAGTCATGCATGTTGCGCAGCGCCGCGGGCAGGTCGCGCGTGTCCATGAACGACAGCAGCTGCGTGGTGAAGATCTCCGGCAGCATGACGAACTGCGGACGGTACTCTCCCGCCGCTTTCATCACGAATCGCACCTGGTTTTCGAAACCGGCCCAGTCATGGATCGATCGCAGCAGATACTGGACCGCAGCTATGCGTACATTCACAATACGTCTCCCTCGGGAATCCGTGTCGGTTGCCCGGGATCGAACTCGGGGTTCAACCAGACGATCAGCGACGCGTAGCCGCAGGATTCCTTGTCCTCCGGCAGATAGTCCTGGATCACGGTGCAGTAGCGGAAGCCCTCGCGCAGCTGGAAGCCCAGCACCGGATCGGAGAGATCGCCCCAGACTACTTTCATCGCGTACAGGTCCGCGCTCATTTCACCGGCATGCGCGGCATAGCCGGGCAGCCTGCCACAGGCGATGATGCGCTTCAGATTCAGGCTCCGGCAGATTTTCCTCCGCGCCTCGTACAGCGCGTGACCCAACCCGTAACCGCGCAGGTTCGGATCGACGAACACCTCGGCGCCATACAACGTGCGGCCCTGCGGGTTATGCGTATCGAAGGTGCCCGCCGCGGTGATCTCGCTCCAGTTGTGCTCGACCGGCCAGTCGTCCCACGACAGGATCAGCCCGCTCGCGCAGCCGACGATCTCGCCGTCGATCTCCGCAGTGACCTGCCCCTGCGGAAACGCTTCGATCTGCTGCAGGAACTTCCTTTCCGACCACGGCGGAATGCCGGGATACACCTGATGCTGCAACGCGATCAGCGCCGGAAGATCCTCCCGGTGCGTATGCCGGATTGTAAGACCCGATGTTTCGGTCATTCCGCGCCCGCAATGGTCAGTAGCGGTACTGATCCGGCTTGTACGGACCGGCCTTGTCGACACCGATGTAGCGCGCCTGCGCGTCGGTCAGTTCCGTGAGTTGCGCCTCGAGCTTGGAGAGCTGCAGGCGGGCCACTTTCTCGTCGAGATGCTTGGGCAGCACGTAGACGCCGACCGGGTACTGGTCGGGATTGTTGAACAGCTCGATCTGCGCGATGGTCTGGTTGGCGAATGAGGAACTCATGACGTAGCTCGGGTGGCCGGTAGCGCAGCCGAGATTCACCAGCCGCCCTTCCGCCAGCATGATGATGCGCTTGCCGTCCGGGAAGATGACGTGATCGACCTGCGGTTTTATGCTTTCCCACTTGTACTTCTTGACCCCGGCGACATCGATCTCGTTGTCGAAGTGGCCGATGTTGCAGACGATCGCCTGATTCTTCATTTTCTTCATGTGATCGTGCGTGATCACATGGTAGTTTCCGGTGGCGCTGACGAAAATGTCGCCCTTGTCGCAGGCGTAGTCCATGGTCACCACGCGGTAGCCTTCCATCGCCGCCTGCAGCGCGCAGATCGGGTCGATTTCGGTGATCCAGACCTGGGCCGACAGCGCGCGCAGCGCCTGCGCCGAACCCTTGCCGACGTCGCCGTAGCCGCACACCACTGCGATCTTGCCGGCGACCATCACGTCGGTTGCGCGCTTGATGCCGTCGACCAGCGACTCGCGGCAGCCGTACAGGTTGTCGAACTTCGACTTGGTGACCGAGTCGTTCACATTGATCGCGGGAAACTTCAGCAACCCGTCCTTGGCCATCTGGTACAGCCGCTTGACGCCAGTGGTGGTCTCCTCGGTCACGCCCTTGATCTGCGCCAGCCGGGTCGAATACCACTTCGGATCCTTGGCAAGCTTGGCCTTGATGGCCGCGAACAGCGCGGTTTCTTCTTCGCTCTCGGGATGGTTGAGCACCGAAGCATCGGTCTCCGCGCGCGTGCCGAGGTGCAGCAGCATCGTCGCATCGCCGCCGTCGTCCAGAATCATGTTCGCGTAACCGCTGTTCGGCCACTCGAAAATGCGGTGCGTGAACTCCCAGTACTCGGTAAGCGACTCGCCCTTGTAGGCGAACACCGGCGTGCCGGTCACGGCGATCGCGGCGGCGGCGTGGTCCTGGGTCGAGTAGATGTTGCACGAAGCCCAGCGCACCTGCGCGCCGAGCGCCTGCAGCGTCTCGATCAGCACCGCGGTCTGGATGGTCATGTGCAGTGAGCCGGTGATGCGCGCGCCGCGCAGCGGCTGGGTGGTGGCGTATTCCTCGCGGATGGCCATCAGGCCGGGCATCTCGGTTTCAGCAATGGCGATTTCCTTGCGGCCCCAGTCGGCGAGCGACAGGTCGGCGACGTGGAAATCGTTCGGTTTGGCGTTGGATTGCAGGACTGCGGACATCGACACTCTCCTTGAAGTAATTGATGGAGCGCCGAAACGACGACGGCGCTCCAAACCGGTTCAGGGTTTGTGAGCGCCGTTATTCTTGCTGAGCCTGGCCTGTCCTCGATGGGGCAGGTCGCAGCGCTCCTCAGCAGGGCGTCATTATAGGTCAGCGGGCCGAAAGGGCAAAGCGGCTGAACCAACCACGTTCACCGCAAAGGCGCAGAGGGCGCAAAGGAAAAATATTAGAGAGCAAGGGGTTGCGGTCGAGGCTGTCTGCGCACTTGGGCACGCGATAATCCTCGCAGGCCCTTCGGCAGAATCTGTTTGTCTGCGTGTTTTCTTTGCGCCCTCTGCGCCTTTGCGGTGAGAGCCCGGCAGGCGGCCGGTCAGGCCGCTGCCGTCTGCTTCACCCCGGCGTCGGCCTTCAACGCTTCGACCTTGTCCAGATTCTCCCAGGTGAATTCCGGCTCGTCGCGGCCGAAGTGGCCGTAGGCGGCGGTCTTCTCGTAAATCGGGCGCAGCAGGTCAAGCATCTCGACGATGCCTCGCGGGCGCAGGTCGAAGTGCTTCTGGATCAGTTGCGCGATCTTCTCGTCGGGAATCGCGCCGGTACCGAAGGTGGTGACCCACACGCTGGTCGGCCTGGCGACGCCAATCGCGTAGGACACCTGCACCTCGCATCGGCTGGCCAGTCCCGCGGCGACGATGTTCTTGGCGACGTAGCGCGCGGCATAGGCGGCCGAGCGGTCGACTTTCGACGGGTCCTTGCCGGAAAACGCGCCGCCGCCGTGGTGCGCGGCGCCGCCATAGGTATCGACGATGATCTTGCGGCCGGTCAGTCCGCAGTCGCCGTGCGGCCCGCCGATTACGAAGCGCCCGGTCGGATTCACCAGGTAATTGACGTTGCCCTTGACCAGGTTCTTCGGCAGCACCGGCTTGATGATTTCCTCGATCACCGCCTCACGAATCTTGTCCAGCGTCATCTCGGGCGCGTGCTGGGTGGACAACAGCACGGTGTCGATCGCATCCGGCTTGCCGTTGACGTAGCGCACCGTGACCTGGGATTTCGCGTCCGGGCGCAGCCAGGGCAGTCTGCCGTCGCGCCGCAGCTCGGACTGGCGTTCGACCAGGCGGTGTGACAGGTGGATCGGCAGCGGCATCAGCACCGGCGTTTCGTCGCAGGCGTAGCCGAACATCAGGCCTTGGTCGCCGGCGCCCTGGTTGAGCGGATCGTCATGCGCCTTGTCGACGCCCTGCTTGATGTCGGGACTCTGTTTGTCATAGGCAACCAGCACCGCGCAGCCGCGGTAGTCGATTCCGTAGTCGGTGTTGTCGTAACCGATGCGCTTGATGGTGTCGCGTGCAACCTGCTGAAAATCCACCACCGCGTTCGAAGTGATTTCACCTGCCATGACCACCAGACCGGTGTTGACCATGGTTTCCGCAGCGACGCGGGCAGTCTTGTCATGGGTTAAGATTGCGTCGAGCACGGCGTCGGAAATCTGGTCCGCCACCTTGTCCGGATGGCCCTCTGACACCGATTCGGAAGTAAATAGATAGTCGTTCATTCGCTGGTCCACTCGTCGCTCGGAAAGTTGCCCAGCATAGCAAAAAAGGCCTTGCCGAAAAACCTGTCGATCAACCGGACAAATGCTTCATGTTGAAGGGGTTTCTGCGGCTGCTTGCAGGACTGCCATTGTTCTGGCTGCATGCTGCCGGGGCCGCGCTCGGCTGGCTGGTCTACCTGTCCTCTCCGAAATACGCGCATCGTTTACGGGAGAACCTGCTGCAAAGCCGGGTCTGGACCGACGAGGCGCATTTCCAGCGGCTGCTGCACGCGAACGTATCGGAGAGCGGCAAGGGGATCGCAGAAGTCCCCGCCATCTGGTTTCGACCGCAAGCCGAGGTCGCTTCCTGGGTGCGCACCGCGCATGGCCTGGAACTGGTCGAGGCCGCACACCAGGCCGGCAAGGGCCTCATGGTGCTGACGCCGCACCTCGGCTGCTTCGAGGTGATCGCACAATACTGCGCCCTGCATTCTCCGTTCACCGTGCTCTATCGCCCGCCGCGGATCGAGGCGCTGCGCCCGGTGATAATCGAAGGGCGCACCCGGCCCAATCTGGCCTCGGGCAGCGCCGACCTCAAAGGCGTGCGCATACTGCTCAAGGCGCTGCGCCGAGGCGAAGCTGTCGGCATCCTGCCCGACCAGGTGCCGGCCGCGGGCGACGGCGAATGGGCGGATTTTTTCGGCCGGCCCGCCTATACCATGACGCTGGTGGCAAAGCTGCACGAAGCCACCGGTGCGACGATGCTGATGTGCTACGCGAAAAGGCTCCCGCGCGGGCAAGGCTACGAGATCGTTTTCCAGTCCATGCCTGACGCAGCGGAAGGCGAATCCCGCGCGCGTCGATTGAACCGCGCCCTTGAATCGGTCATCCGGCAGTGCCCGGAACAGTATCTCTGGTCGTATAACCGCTACAAGCAGCCGAGATCAAGGGCAACACCCGGGATGACGGCGGACCACGCCGGCCGCGGCCCGGCTTGACGCCACCCGTTGCCGTGGTGACGCGCGCACATGAACCGATGGGATAATTGCGGCCGGTAAGCGGCGTGGCAGACGTCGCCAGGCAAGCGCGCATGCAACGGGCAAAAAATGCAACGCGAGCGGCCGCACCGGCAAGGGGGCCGTACGGAAACACGAACACTATCACGGAAGGGGAAGAAAGGTTTACTGCATGTTTCTCAATCCGGACATCGGCGAGATCTGCAACATGTTGCGCGAGGTGAAAACCATCGCCATCGTCGGACTGTCGCCGCTGCCGATGCGCCCGAGCTACCGGATCGCGCGGGCGCTGCAGGGGGCGGGCTACCGCATCATTCCGGTACGGCCGCTGGTAAAGAAGGTGCTCGGCGAGCCGGCCTACTCCCGATTGCGCGACATCCCGGTCGCGGTAGACCTGGTAGACGTGTTCCGGGCGCCGCGTCAGATCGACGGTGTCGTGGACGATTGCCTGGACGCCGGGATCAAGCGCCTGTGGATCCAGGAAGGCATCATCAACGAAGAGGCGGCTCATCGCGCGCGCGCCGGCGGCATGATGGTGGTCATGGACCGCTGCATCTGGCGCGACTACAACGGTCTGTGCAGCGCCTTCCTGGCCAACGAATGAACCGGCCCGCTGCCGCCTACGCCAATCGCATTTCCGCGGTGGGTGCCGACGATCTCGAACCGATCGCGCGGCTCGCGCGCGAAATCTGGTACAGGCACTATCCCGGTATCATCACCGTGGCGCAGATCGAGTACATGCTCGAGCGGCGTTACAGCGCGCAGGTCATGCGCCGGCAGCTCGCCAGCCGGTACACCTGGTGGGACAAGCTTGAAACCGGCGGCCGGCTGGCCGGATTTGCCTCCTACGAAACCGGCGAGGGAAACGGCGACATGAAACTCGACAAGCTCTACGTCGACCAGCGCTTCCAGGGGCAGGGACTCGGCAGCACGCTGCTGCGCCACGTGGAAAGCGAGGCAGTACGGCACGGCCGCCACCGGCTGTATCTGCAGGTGAACAAGCATAACAAGCGCGCGATTGTCGCCTACCTGCGCAACGGCTACGCCATCGCCGAACCGGTCGAGTCGGACATCGGCAACGGCTTCGTGATGGATGACTACGTAATGGCAAAAGAGATCGGGCCCGGGATCCGGGGTCCGAAGTCCGGGTGAGAACCTTGAACAGACTCGCGCGCGAACAGGATTCGGGTACAGCGGGTTCATGCTTGATCTGCCCGCCGGCGATTTTCCCCGCGCCTGTTCTTCCATGCGTTTGAGATTCACCAAGATGCAGGGGGCGGGCAACGATTTCGTCGTCATCGATGCCACCACCGCGCCGCTCGCACTGGACGCCTCGCAGATCCGTGCGCTCGCGGACCGGCATTTCGGCGTGGGCTTCGATCAGTTGCTGGTGATCGAACCGCCGCGCTCGGCCGGCACGGATTTCTATTACCGGATCTTCAACTCCGACGGCGGGGAAGTCAGCCAATGCGGCAACGGCGCGCGCTGCTTCGTGCGTTACGTGCATGACAAAGGCCTGACCGACAAGACTGCGATACGCGTCGAGACCGCGTCCGGGATCATCGAACCGCGGTTGCAGCCGGACGGCCGGGTGACGGTGGACATGGGCGTGCCCGAGTTCGATCCGGCAAAGGTGCCCTTTGCCGCCGGTCAGCGCGCGCAAGTCTATTCGCTGGAGGTCGACGGGCGCTCGGTGGAAATCGGCGCGGTTTCAATGGGGAACCCGCACGCGGTGCAAGTAGTGGACAATGTCGACGTGGCGCCAGTTGGCGTTCAGGGACCGATGATCGAAAGCCATGCGCGCTTCCCGCAACGCGTGAATGCCGGCTACATGCAGATTGTCGACCGGCACGGCATCCGGCTGCGCGTATACGAGCGCGGCGCCGGCGAGACGCTTTCCTGCGGCACCGGCGCTTGCGCTGCGGTCGTAACCGGCATTTCGCGCGGTCTGCTCGATACCCCGGTGAAGGTGCAGACGCGCGGCGGGGAGCTGGAGATTGCCTGGGCAGGCGATGGCCACCCGGTGCGGATGACCGGGCCCGCGCAGTCGGTATTCGAAGGAGAAATCGAAATGCAGGGAGGGAAATGACAGACGAAGAGATCGCCGGCTATCTGCAGGCGCACCCCGAGTTCTTCGAGCAGCATGCCGAAGTACTCGCGCGCATCAACCTGCCGCATCCGCACCATGACGGGCGCGCCGTCTCGCTCGCCGAGCGGCAGCTGCTGCAACTGCGCGAACGCAACCAGGTGCTGGAAGCCAAGCTTCACGAACTGGTGAGTTTCGGCGAGGAGAATGACGCCATCAGCGAACGCCTGCACCGCGCCACGCTGGCGCTGATCCGTGCCGAAGGCCTGGCGTCGTTGCTGCAGGCATTGTATTTCAACCTGCGAGAGGACTTCGCCATCCCTCACATTGCCGTGCGGCTGTGGAACGAAGGCAGCGCGCAGGACCTGCCGGAGTTCTCGGCTGTCGGCGATGAAGCCCGTGTGCTCGCGGAAAGCCTGGGCAACCCCTATTGCTCGCACAAGGCGATGTTCGATTCCGCAGAATGGTTCGGCGAGGCTGCGCCGCTGCTGCGTTCGTACGCCTACGTCACCCTGCGCGGCGGCGATGCGGTTTTCGGCCTGCTGGCGCTGGCGAGCGAAGACCCGAAGCGCTTTTATCCGGAGATGGGCACGCTCTATCTGAAACGCCTGGGCGAGATCGTCAGCACAACGCTGGAGCGTCGACTCTAGCCCATGGCGCGGGCGACGCCAGCATCGCATGACACCGGCGGCAACGCTCGGCCGCATCCGCTGCTCGAGAGTTTTCTGGCGCATCTCGCGCAGGAGCGGCGGCTTTCGCCGCACACCGTGGAAAATTATGGGCGCGACGTCGCTGCGCTGATCGCGCTGGCGGCGGACACCGGGCTGGACAGCGTTCAGTCGCACCACATCCGGCGCTATGTCGCCACGCTGCACGCGCGCGGTCTCGGCGGAAGATCGCTCGCGCGCGCACTTTCCGCCTGGCGCAGCTTCTACAACTATCTCGCGCGCGACCACGGCTTCCGACAGAACCCCTGCGCCGGCGTACGTGCGCCGAAGACCGCCCGCATGCTGCCGGATGCGCTGTCTCCGGAAGAAGCGGCGCATCTGGTCGAGATTCCGGGGAGCGATGCGCTCGCGCTGCGTGACCGCGCCATGTTCGAACTGTTCTATTCGTCCGGGCTGCGGCTGGCCGAGCTGGTTTCTCTGAATCACGGCGCCGTCGATTTCACGGACGCAACCGTGCGCGTAACCGGCAAGGGCAGCAAGACACGTATCGTACCGGTCGGGCGCCAGGCACTGGCGGCGCTGCAGGCGTGGCTGACGGAACGCGCATTGCTGGCAGAACATGACGAGCCGGCGCTGTTCGTCAGCCGTTCCGGCCGCCGCATCACGCCGCGTGCGATTCAGCAGCGGCTGCGCGACTGGGGCCTCAAGCAGGGCCTCGACGTGCGCGTGCATCCGCACATGCTGCGCCACTCGTTTGCATCCCACGTGCTGCAATCGAGCGGCGACCTGCGCGCGGTGCAGGAAATGCTCGGCCACGCCAGCATCTCCACCACACAGGTGTATACCCATCTCGACTGGCAGCATCTGGCCAAGGCCTACGATGCCGCGCACCCGCGTGCGAAACGCAAACCGCCGAAGGCATGATCCGCCGCGCAGACATGGAGCGCGCGGGACGCAAAGGCAAGTTCCGGGAACGGACATCGGCGCCATGGCACGAACGATTGCCTTGCTTTGCCTCCTGGTGCCCGCGGCGGTTGCGGTTTCTTCGGGATCCGTAATGGCTGCTGAACCCGACATCTCGCTCACGCTCGAAACCGACGCGACCGGCGGCACCTTGCGCGTTTCGCCGCGGATCGAGAGCGGACGCGGGCGGGCACTGCGCTACGAACTGCTGTCGGAGAAGACCGCCGGTGCGAGCCGTTCGTCCACGCGTCAGGCCGGCAGGGTGCATGCAAATCCAGGCCAGGCCACCGCACTGACGACGCTTAGCCTGAGCCTGAACCCGGGCGACCGCTACACCGTGACCTTCCGCCTTTACGAAGACGACACGCTGATCGTCGAGCGCGTACTGGTTTATCCGCGCGAGTAAGGTTTCATTTCGTATTGCGGCTACAATCCCGCCCGCAATGCAGACCCTGCTGTTTCTCATCCGCCACGGCGAGACTGCGTGGAACGTCGAAGGCCGAATCCAGGGCCATGTCGACCAGCCGTTGAACGATACCGGCCTCGCGCAGGCGCGCGCGGTCGGCAATCGGTTTCGGGCAGAAACGCTGGATGGCATCTATGCCAGCGACCTGACCCGCGCCATGCAGACCGCGCAGCCGGTCGCGGATGCCACCGCGCTGACGATCGTGCCCGATCCAGCGCTGCGCGAACGGCATCTCGGTGTGCTGCAGGGGCTGACCGGCGACGAAGCCAGAGGGCGGACGCCCGCGGTGTGGACGGTGTTCCGCACACGCGCACCGAATGCAGATCTGGAAGCCGGCGAATCGCTTGCAGAATTCTCGACCCGGGTTCTGGCGGCACTCGAAGGCATCGCACGGGAGAAGGCGGGAAAACGCATCGCGATCGTCACCCACGGCGGTGTGCTGGATGCCGCGTATCGTCGCGCCAGAGGCATACCGCTGGACCTGCCGCGCGACTTTCCGATCTACAACGCCTCGGTGAATCTGCTGGGCTTCGATGGCGCGCGCTTCGAGGTGCTGCGCTGGGGCGATGTCAGCCATCTGCCCGAGGAACTGTCGCTGGACGACCCGTAGACCGCTGCTGCGCGGAAGTTCCGTTTTCCGCAGTCGCTGCCCGGCGCCGCATGGCTTGACGCCGCTGCACCCCCATTGCAAGATTCGCCCCCTGCAAGGCGCGCCCGATGTTCTCGCTGAAGACTACTTTCATTCGCAGGTTGTTGCTGGTCACGCTCGCGCTCTGCCTGCAGGGCGCGCAGGCGGTGATGGTGACGCACGTACTCGATCCCTGCGATTTCATCGAGGAAGAGATCCAGGGACAAGGCTGCACGCAGGCATGCGATCAGTGCGCGCCGCAGACCAGCGCGCCGGACGCGCTGGCGGCGTCGACTCCCGGAGCGGTCGAGCTTGTCGCTGCGCATGTTCTGGCGACTGCGCCGCACGACGCCCCTCACCTCGCCCCGCATCATCGTTTCCACGGACGCGCACCGCCTCCTGAGTTGAGCGCCTGACTTTCACCCGGATTTTCCGGGTGCAATCACAACTCATTCGGGAGGAAAGATGTCCCTGTTTCGCAGCGGCGCGATCGCCGCGTCATTTCTGCTTGCGCCCGCGGTCTATGCGCAAGCCATCGCCACGCCGGCCGGCATCCTGTCCGGCGCGAATGCATTCAACCCCGCGATCTCGCTGATCATGACCGGCCAGTATGCGGACCTGTCAGAAGAGCCGGACGGCTACCGCATCGGCGGCTTCCTCGCCGGCGGCGAGCACGGTCACGGTTTCGGCCCCGGCGAGCGCGGCTTCGGGCTCGGGCGTACCGAGCTCGCGATCTCCGCCAACATCGACCCGTTCTTCCGTGGCGAGGCCTACATCACCTTCGACTCTCACGGCGGCGCCGAAGTCGAACAGGGCTACGTCACCACGCTGGCACTGCCCAGCGGGCTGACCGCGCGTTTCGGCCGCTATCTTTCCGGTATCGGCTACGTAAACGAACAGCACGAGGATTTCTGGGATTTCGTCGATGCGCCGCTCGCCTACAAGGCGCTGCTCGGCACCCAGTACCGGCATGACGGCGTGCAGCTCAAGTGGATCGCGCCCACCGATCTGTTCATCGAGCTCGGCGTGGAAGGTGGAAAAGGCCTCGGCTTTCCCGCCAGCGAGGAATCGGTCAAGAACGGGTTCTCCTCCGGGGCGGCGTACCTGCATCTCGGCGGCGACGTCGGCGACAGCCATTCCTGGCGTGCCGGCGGAGCCTATCTGCGCACCCGCGCCGACGAACGCGAGAACGACAACATCGACATCAACGATCCGGATGCGCTCGTTGAGTTCGCGTTTACCGGCAAGAGCCGGGTATGGGTAGCCGACTTCGTCTGGAAGTGGGCGCCGCTCGGCAACCCGAGTGTGCGCAATTTCATCTTTCAGGCAGAGTACATCCAGCGCAAGGAAAGCGGCGAGCTGGCGTACGACGACACGGCCGGCAGCGGCGCGCTTGGTGCGCTTTCCGACCGTTTCCGCGCCTCGCAATCCGGCTGGTACGCACAGGCGGTTTACCAGTTCATGCCGCGCTGGCGCGCCGGCGTGCGCTACGACCGGGTGGATTCCGGCACCGTGGAGTACGCGGCACCCGTGCTCGCGGATTACGAGCCGGAGCGCAAGACCGCGATGGTGGATTTCTCGCCGTCCGAGTTCAGCCGCTTCCGGCTGCAGTATGCGCGCGATGAGTCGCGGCCGAACCTGCCGGACACCCAGATCTATCTACAGTACATCGTCAGCGTGGGCGCGCACGGCGCGCACCGGTTCTGATCGAAGAGGAACATGAAGATGAAAAAACTGATGCTGATTTTTGCGGCGCTCGTCTTGAGCACCGTTGCCAACGCAGCCCCGCTGCGGGTTTTCTCCTGCGAACCGGAATGGAGCGCGCTGATCGCAGAGATTGCCGGCGACAGAGTCAATATCTACACGGCGACCACCGGCCGCCAGGACGTGCACAAGATCCAGCCGCGTCCCAGCCTGATGGCCGCTGCCCGCCGCGCGGACCTCGTCGTATGCACCGGCGCGGACTTCGAGATCGGCTGGCTGCCGGTATTGCTGCGGCAGGCCGGCAATCCACGGATCCAGCCGGGCAGCACCGGGTACATCGAGGCTGCGATGCTGGTCGATCGCATCGACATCCCGACGCGGCTGGACCGCGCGGAAGGCGACCTGCATCCACAGGGCAATCCCCACGTACAGCTGGACGCGCGCAACATCGCGCCGATCGCGCGCGTGCTCGCCGAGCGGCTGGGTGAGCTGGATCCCGGCAACCGCGCGTTCTTCGAGCAGCGGCTCGCCGATTTCTCGGCGCGCTGGAACGAGGCGATTCCGCGCTGGGAAGGCAGGGCGGCGCCGCTCAAGGGGGTGCCCGTCATCCAGCACGAGATGGATTTCAATTACCTGACCCGCTGGCTGGGCATGCCGAACGTGGCGATGCTGGAACCCAAAGCGGGCCTGCCGCCCACCGCAGCGCATCTGGCCGGCTTGCTGGAGCAGCAGAAACGCGAGCCGGCAAAGGTGATCGTACGTGCGCCATATCAGGATGCGCGCGCGTCCAACTGGCTGTCCGAGCGCACGCAGGTACCGGCGACGGCATTGCCGACCACCATCGGCGGTACATCCGGTGCGCAGGACCTGTTCTCGCTTTTCGATGACGCCATCGATCGCCTGCTTTCCGCGGTTGCAGACTGATATCGCATTGCAACAACGTGGCATCTGACGGCGGAGTTGTTATAGACTAAGGTTCGATTCGCCGTCAGCCGCCATGAACTTACTGCGTCGCGCGCTCATACTGATCCTGCCGGCCGTGCTGTTGCTTGCGCAGCACGGCGCGATCGCGCACGTGCTGTCGCATGCCAGTCAGGATTCCTCCCCCGCGCACGAAAAAACGCTGATCCACCTCAAGCTGTGCGGCAAGTGCGTATCCGCCGAGAAGTTCACGCACGCAGCGCCTTCCACCGGGGTGGTACTGGTCGAAGCCGGCCTGCGCTATTCGGTACTCAGCCATGACCATCAGGCATGGCACGCAGAAGCGCCCGACGCCTACCGCACCCGCGCACCTCCTGCACTCGTCTGAACCCGCAAGTCGAAATTGATTGACCGGCACACGCATGCGTGTGCCGGCGTTCACTGGTTCAGAGGAGTAATGGAAATGATCAGAAACGTCATGGCGGCCGCCGTTGCCGCCGCATTCGCCGCACCCGCCGGGGCACTTGCCCAGGATTCCGAGCCAACGTCAGCAGCCTATAGTGCAAAGCCGCTCACCACCGAGGCTGCGTTCAACCCCGCGATTTCGCTGATTCTCGACGGCAAGTACCGCCACCTGGGCAAGGACCCGGAGAGCTACACCATCGGCGGCTTTCTGCCGCCCGGCGGTGGGCATGGAGAAGAGGAAGGACACGGCCTTGCGCACGGCTTCGGTCCGGGCGAGAAGGGTTTCGGCATCGACGAGTCCGAGCTGACCATCTCGGCGAATATCGACCCGTATTTCACCGGCTACTTCACCGCCGGCATCAGCGGCGAAGATGAAATCGAGATCGAGGAAGCCTTTATCCAGAACAGCGGTTACCTGCCCGGCACCACGATCAAGTTCGGCAGGTTCTTCTCCGCGTTCGGCTACCAGAACGAACAGCACGCGCATTCCTGGGACTTCGTCGACCTGCCGCTGGTGCACCAGGCATTCTTCGGCGGCAACCTCGCCGACGACGGATTGCAACTGCGTTATGTGGCGCCCACCCCGATCTTTCTCGAGTTCGGCGTCGAAGGCGGCCGCGGCGCCAACTTCCCGGGCTCGGAGCGCGAGAAGAACGGCTTCAATTCCGGCGCGGCCTTCGTGCATGTCGGCGGCGACGTCGGCTTCAGCAACAGCTACCGCTTCGGCGCCAGCTTCCGTCAGACGCGCGCCGCCGAGCGCCACTATGAAGGCGAGGGCCTGGGGCTCGAGGCCGACCCGGAAGCGGAAGTGGAGCTGCTCGCCGTGGAAAGCAAGATGTGGGGCGTGGACTTCGTGTGGAAATGGGCGCTGAATGGCGATCCCTCAAAGCGCAACTTCAAGTTCCAGGCCGAGTATTTCCAGAGCAAGGAAGACGGCGACCTGGAAATCGTCGGCGACCCCCTCGGAGCCGCGCTCGACGACGAAGGCGCCTTCAGCTCGAAGAAGAAAGGCTGGTACGCGCAGGCGGTCTACCAGTTCATGCCGCGCTGGCGCGCCGGCGTGCGCTATGACGAACTGCATTCCGGCAGCTTCGATTTCGTCGGCGCGGACGGGAACTACACGAGCACCGACCTTGAGCAGCTGCGCAGCCACAAGCCCAAGCGCACTTCGGCGATGATCGACTTCTCGCCGTCCGAATTCTCGCGTTTCCGCGTGCAGTTCTCGCGCGACGAGGCGCGTTTCGACGAGAAGGACAACCAGATCTTCGTGCAGTACATCATGAGCCTGGGCGCGCACGGCGCACACCGCTTCTGATCCGGACGCCTGCACGCCCGCGCCGTGGGGAGCGCGGGCGTGCATCAGAGCCTGTTTGAATTTTTTTCAGGAGAAATGCGATGAGACTGATTCGAACCGCCGCACTGGCGGCGGCGCTCTGCCTGCTCCCCACGGCGGCATACGCAAAACTGAACGTGTTCGCCTGCGTGCCGGAATGGGCGGCGCTGGCAGAAGAACTGGGTGGAGACAAGGTATCAATCTATCAGGCCACCACCGCGCGCCAGGACCCGCACCGGGTCGAGGCGCGCCCGAGCCTGGTCGCGCGCATGCGCACTGCCGATCTGATGATCTGCATGGGCGCGGATCTGGAGATCGGCTGGCTGCCCGTGCTGCTGCAGTCGGCGGGTAATCGTAAAGTGCAACGCGGCAGTCCCGGGCATCTCCTGGCTGCCGAACAGGTGGAAAGGCTGGAAGTTCCTGACAGTCTGGACCGCGCGCAGGGCGACCAGCACCCGCTCGGTAACCCGCACGTGCAGCTGAATCCGCACAAGGTCGCGCTGATCGCGGCGGAGCTGAGCAAGCGGCTGGCGGAGATCGATGCGGAGAACGCTGCGTACTACGCGGAGCGCGGGAGGGATTTCCAGGCGCGCTGGTCGGCGGCAATCGAACGGTGGGAGGCGGAAGCGGCGCCACTCGAGGGTTTGCGCGTGGTGCCGTACCACAAGGACGCGGTGTATCTGATCGACTGGCTCGGCATGGTCGAGGTGATGAACATCGAACCGAAGCCGGGCATCCCGCCGACCGCCGGGCATCTGTCCAGTCTGCTCACCCGCCTGCAGCCGGACTCGGCCGACCTCATCATCCGCATGGCCTACAATGATCCGAAAGCGGCAAAATGGCTGTCGGAACGCACGAAGATCCCCCTGGTGGAACTGCCGTTTACCGTCGGCGGCACGAAGGCGGCGAAGGACCTTTTCTCGCTGTTCGATGACACCCTCTTCCGGCTGAAGAAAGCCGTCAACCGCTGATACGGAGCCGTCATTTTGTCCGAAGTTCAGTTCAGCATTCTCCTGCCGGCATTCATCGCAGGCCTGCTCGTAGTCTCCACCCACGTGCCGCTCGGCATGGTGGTTCTGGCACGGGGCATCGTCTTCATCGACATCGCCATCGCGCAGATCGCCGGTGCCGGCGTGATTGCCGCGGACCTGATGGGATTCGAGGCCGAGCACGGCATCGGCGTCGGGGTGCAGCTTTCAGCGCTCTCCGCCGCGCTCGGCGGGGCGTTGCTGCTGACATGGACCGAGAAGAAATGGCCGCGTTACCAGGAAGCGATCATCGGATCGGTATTCATTCTCGCCGCGACCGGCGAGATCATCATGCTCGCGGAAAACCCGCACGGCGGCGAGTACCTGCGCCAGTTGCTGGTCGGTCAAGTCCTGTGGGTCAGCAATTCGCAGTTGCTGCTGGTTGCAATCCTGAGTGCGGTGATCTGCGCGGCGTGGTTCGGTGCCGGCGAACAAAGGCTGGGGCGCGTCGGTTTTTACCTGCTGTTCGGCCTTGCCGTCACGGCATCGGTGCAGATGGTCGGCATTTACCTGGTATTCGCAAGCCTGATCATCCCGGCGCTCGCAACCCGCGACGCCCGGGCGCACCGGCTTTTCAAAGCCTACCTGGTCGGCGCACTCGGTTACGGTGTCGGGCTGCTGGTTTCATTGCTCACGGACCTGCCCACCGGCGCGGTCATCGTATGGTCGCTGGCGGTCGTCGGTATCATCGCCAGCAGTCTCGAGAAGGGACGCCCGCAGGCCGCCTAGGCGGCCTGCGGCTTGCCTGCCGCGTACGCTGTCGTTATTCTTCGCGGGACCGGCGGTCATACGGCCACGGTTTTATCCAATCCTGCGGCTTACGCTGCGCTCACCTGAAATGACTTCCTCCAGCTTCGAAGTATCCGAGATCCAGGGCCATCTGTCCCCGGAAGCTCAGGAAGCGGCCGTTCGCTACGCAAACGGGCGCTCCGCGGAAGCGGCTGCGCTGCTCTCGGATGCAATCGCGGAGGCGCGGTCCGGGCAGGACATGCAGATGATGTGGCTGATGCTGTTCGAATTGCACCGGATTCAGGGCCATTGGGCCGAGTTCGACGAGCTGGCCAACCGCTATACCGCAACTTTCGACAAACCGGCGCCGCTGTGGGTAACCGACGATTCGCTGGGCGACAATCTTCCTCCGGAACTGCGCCGCGGCGGGCCGGCATATTGCGAAATCAGCGGTGAACTGGGGAAGGTTACGGAAAAACAGCTTGCAGCCGTAGGCGCGGCGGCAGCCGCAAACAGCATCGTCCACCTGGATCTGAACAAGATCACCGGCATCTCAGCCGATGGTTGCGAACTGCTCAGCCGGGAGCTTCAGTTCCTGATCACCAACGGCAATGGCGTGCATTTTTCTGGAGCCGAACACCTGGAGCAGTTGCTGCGCAAGGCAGTGGATGCGCAACCCAAGGTGGCGCCGTTCTGGCGTCTGCTGCTCGACCTGTATCAGCTTCAGGGACGGCAGAAGCCGTATGAGAGCGCGGCACTGGAATACGCACTGTACGCCGAAGTCGAACCGCCGGCCTGGGAACCCGTGCTGATGCCGGTGCTGCCCCACGCCTCGTCCGACGAACGGCGCGACGAACCGCGTTACAGCGCGGGACCGGAGGTTATTCTGCTCCAGGGCGAGATGCTGGGTGCGACCGACCCGCAGCTGGAGGCGGTCAAGCAGTTCGCGCGCGACCGCGAGTTCGTCAACATCAATCTGTCGCGGTTGTCGCGCATCGATTTCGTCTGTGCCGCGAATCTCGGCAACACCGCAGCCGCGCTGAGCGACCTCGGCAAAACCGTGCGCATCATCAAGCCGAACCTGCTGGTGGCAACGCTGCTACGGATGCTGAAGGTCGACGAACGCGCCGCGATCATTATGGCGAAGCCCGCCGTCTGATTCGAGCAACCAACCAGAATACAGTCAGCAATGAAGGAAAGTTTTCACGGAACCACCATTGTTTCGGTTCGCCGCGGCAACCAGGTTGCTCTCGGCGGCGACGGCCAGGTCACCTTCGGCAACGTCGTGCTCAAGGCTTCAGCGCGCAAGGTGCGGCGGCTTTATCACGATCGCATCCTGGCTGGCTTCGCCGGCGGAACGGCGGACGCGTTCACCCTGTTCGAGCGCTTCGAGGCGAAACTGGAGAAGCACCAGGGGCATCTGCTGCGCGCGGCGGTCGAACTCGCCAAGGACTGGCGTACCGACCGCATTCTGCGGCGGCTGGAGGCGATGCTCGCGATAGCCGATCATGAAAGTTCTCTGATCCTCTCCGGGAACGGCGATGTGGTCGAGCCCGAGCAGGGCCTGCTGGCGATCGGCAGCGGCGGGCCTTTCGCGCAGGCCGCGGCGCGCGCGCTGCTGGAACACACCGAACTGCCGCCGGCAGATATCGTCAAACAGGCACTCTCCATCGCCGGCGACATCTGCATCTACACCAACCAGAACCATGTGATCGAGGTGCTGGAATAGGGGGCGAGGGTCAAGGGGAAACCCAAAGGCGAAACACGAAGGCACGAAGACACCAAGGAATACAAGGGCAACTCCTGCAATCCCTTGTTCGGTTTTCTTCGTGTCTTCGTGTTTCGCTTGTTTCTTTCAGAGCAACCTCGCCACGCTCCGGCCTTGTGTCAATTTATTCAATAGTTAACCCATGTCTTCGATGACCCCCCAGGAAATTGTTCACGAGTTAGACAAACATATCGTCGGCCAGGATCCGGCGAAACGCGCGGTGGCGATCGCGCTGCGCAACCGCTGGCGCCGGCAGCAGGTGGCCGAGCCGCTGCGCCAGGAGATCACGCCGAAGAACATCCTGATGATCGGACCGACCGGCGTCGGCAAGACCGAGATCGCGCGTCGGCTGGCGCGGCTGGCCGACGCGCCTTTCATCAAGATCGAAGCGACGAAGTTCACCGAAGTCGGCTACGTCGGCAAGGACGTGGACGCGATCATCCGCGACCTGGTCGAGATCGCCATCAAGCAGGCGCGTGAGAAGGAAACCGCCAAAGTGCGTCATCGCGCAGAGGATCTTGCGGAGGAGCGGGTTCTGGATACGCTGCTGCCTCCGGCGCGCGGTGTCGCGCCGGGGGATACGCCCGAGCCGGCAGACTCGGCGACGCGGCAGCGCTTTCGCAAGAAATTGCGGGAAGGTGAACTGGACGATCGCGAGATCGAGGTCGAAGTCGCCCAGGTGTCGCCGCAAATGGAGATCCTCGCGCCGCCGGGGATGGAAGAGCTCACGCAGCAGATACAGGGCATGTTCCAGAATCTGGGCAGCCCGCGCCGTCGCACGCGCAAGCTGCGCATCAAGGAAGCCTTGCAGCTCCTGACAGATGAGGAAGCCGCGCGGCTGATCAACGATGAGGAACTGAAACTGGGCGCGCTGACCAACGCCGAACAGAACGGCATCGTGTTCCTCGACGAAATCGACAAGATCACCAACCGTCAGGAAGCCGGAGGCGCATCCGAGGTCTCGCGCCAGGGCGTGCAGCGCGACCTGCTGCCGTTGGTCGAAGGCACCACGGTCACCACCAAGTATGGAATGCTGAAGACCGATCACATCCTGTTTATCGGCAGCGGCGCCTTTCACTTTGCCAAGCCGTCGGATCTGATTCCCGAGCTGCAAGGCCGGTTCCCCATCCGTGTGGAACTGAGCAGCCTCTCGGTGGAGGATTTCGAGCGTATCCTGACTTCGACCGATGCCTGCCTGGTACGCCAGTATGAGGCCCTGCTGGGCACCGAGGACGTGAAGCTCGACTTCCGGCCGGACGGCATCCGGCGGCTTGCGGAGATCGCCTGGCAGGTCAATGAGCGAACCGAGAACATTGGCGCGCGCAGGCTTTACACCGTGATGGAAAGGCTGCTGGATGAAGTGTCCTTCGATGCCGGTCGCCAGCAGTCGCAAACGGTGGTCATCGATGCCGGCTATGTCGACCAGCGCCTCAAGGCGCTGGCGCAGAGCGAGGACTTGGCGCGCTACGTGCTCTGATACACTGCGCACCCTTTAAACGCGCGCATGCTGTGACACCAACCCGATTGCCTGGGCTTGCGCAGTCGCTATGCACCATGGCATGCCCCCGAAGGCACCGGCCTGGTGCTCACCTCGCCCTTTCGCGCAGGGCCCGCTTCTCCCATAATCCGCGACTATGACAAAAGGCACGATCTTCTCCCTCGAGGTCAAACCAAACATTCCCCGCCGGCTGGCCCGGCTGGAAGAACTCGCCAACAACCTCTGGTACAGCTGGGATCGCCCGACACGAACACTGTTCTCCCGGCTGGACGTCGCCTTGTGGGATGCAGTCGGGCATAACCCGAAAGCATTCCTGAAACGCGTGGACGAGCAGAAGCTGGTCGACGCCTCGGACGACCCGGTGTTCCTCGGAAACTTCAACCGCGTGCTGTCCGAACTGGACAGCTACCACAGCGAGCCGCTGCGCCGGAACGGTTCCGAATGGCTGCAACAGAGCGATCTGGTCGCCTACTTCTGCGCCGAATTCGGATTCCACGAAAGTCTGCCGATCTATTCGGGCGGGCTCGGCATTCTCGCCGGTGATCACTGCAAGTCTGCGAGCGACATGCGGCTGCCGTTCGTGGGCGTCGGCCTGTTGTACCGGCAAGGCTATTTTCACCAGTCGATCGACAGCGAAGGCAACCAGCTCGCGCATTACGGCGATTCCGATTTCGACGACCTCCCGGTCACGCCGGTGCTGAACGACGACGGCGCCGAAGTGCGGGTCAAGGTGGAACTGCCTGGCCGCAACGTGACGGTGCGCGTCTGGAAGGCGATCGTCGGACACGTGACGCTCTATCTGCTCGACACCGATCTGGACGAGAACAATGCACAGGACCGGAACATCACCCACCGGCTCTACGGCGGCGACAAGAGCACCCGCATCGAACAGGAAATCATTCTCGGTGTCGGTGGCGTGCGCACGCTGCACGCGATCGGCCTCAACCCGACCGCGTGGCACATAAACGAGGGCCATCCGGCATTCCTCATCCTGGAGCGGGTACGCGCCAAGGTGCAGAAGGGCATGTCGTTCGACGCCGCACTGGAAGCAGTCTCTTCGAACACGGTGTTCACCACCCATACACCGGTACCCGCGGGGCACGACCACTTCAGCGAGGACATGATCCGCACCTATTTCTCGCGCTTGCAGAAAGACCTCGGCATCACCGAGGAGCAGTTTCTCGCGCTTGGACGGGCAGACGGATCGCGCGAGTTCAACATGACGGCACTGGCGATTCGGGGATCGCGCTTCCAGAACGGCGTGAGCCGCATCCATGGCGACGTGTCAGGCAGGATCTGCTCCAGTCTCTGGCCCGAGCTCGAGCCGGAAGAGAATCCGATCGACTACGTCACCAACGGCGTGCACGTGCCGACGTTTCTGGCGCCCGAATGGGCAGACCAGTTCGAGAAGTTTCTTGGCTTTGACTGGACGCATCACATGCTCAATCACAGGTACTGGAACCGCATCGACGAGATGCCGGATCACCTGTTCTGGAGCATTCGCCAGTCACTCAAGGCACAGATGCTGCACCTGGTCCGTTACCGCATTACGCGCCAGCATTTTCGCAACCGGGGCTCCGAAGCCCACCTCGACCGGCTGTTGAGGCTGGCCGATGCCGGCAATCCGAACGTGCTCACCATCGGCTTTGCGCGGCGGTTTGCGACCTACAAGCGAGCCGCGCTGCTGTTCGAGGATCTCGACTGGCTGAAGCAGATCGTCAGCGACGAGAAACGGCCGGTGCTGTTCATCTTCGCCGGCAAGGCGCATCCGGCCGATACCCCCGGACAGGATCTGATCCGGCGGGTGACGCAGATGTCGCGGCTGCCGGAGCTCGAGGGCAAGATCCTGCTGGTCGAGGATTACGACCTCAGGCTGGGGCGGCGCATAGTATCCGGCGTGGACGTGTGGTTGAACACGCCGCTGTATCCGCTCGAAGCCAGCGGTACGTCCGGCATGAAGGCGGGATTGAACGGCGTGCTCAATCTCTCGGTTCTAGACGGCTGGTGGGGTGAGGGCTACGACGGAACCAATGGCTGGGCGATCAAACCGGTTTCCGAGCATCTCGACGAGGCACGCCGCAACTTCGAGGAAAGCCGCACGCTTTACGAGCTGCTGCAGGACCATGTCATTCCGATGTACTACCGGCGCGGAGACACCGGTTATTCCGCCGACTGGGTGCGCATGGCGAAGCGCGCTATCGCGAGCCTGCTGCCACGCTTCAGCTCGGCGCGGATGGTCAGCGAGTACGTCTCCAAGTTCTATCTGCCTGCAACCCGGCAGGGAAGGCGCTATCGCGATTCGGATTTCGAGACCGCGCGCCGGATCGCCGAGTGGAAAGCACATGTGCGCAAGGCATGGAGCAAGGTCGCGCTGCGCCGGATCGATCTGCCGAAGAAGCAGATCCAGTTCGGCGAGAAAGTCCGCTTCGAGGTCGCGATCAACCTGGACGTTCTGAAGCCGGACGATATCGCGGTCGAACTGCTGCTCATGAAGCAGACAGACATCGAAGGCGACAACAGCGCAACCAGCTACCGTTTCGAATCGGAGGGTGTGCGCACCGAACAGGGCGAACAGCGTTACGCGCTGGAGGTGACGCCAGAGATCTGCGGCAAGCTGGACTACCGCATCCGCGCGTTCCCCTATCATGCATCGCTGACCCATCCGTACGAGATGGGCATGATGCGCTGGCTCTAGCGCCTGGCTTCAAGACCCCGGGCGAGCGGCGCTCATCCGGAAAAACTGCCGCAGTACAATCGCGTTTCGTAATCGAGCGTAACCGCACCGGCGCGCTGGTGCGTGTCGTAGAGCACGCGCAGCGCCTGCATCATCGGCTCGCCTTCCAGCGGCACGTAGGACTGCGACAGGTGCCGGCCTTCGAATGACGGATAATCGAGGCGCTGCCGGTTGTCGAGGCTGAATTCGCGTAGCGCGCCGCCGGAGAAGAAAGCGACGACTTTCTGGCGATGGCGTTCGGGATCGAGCAGCCGCGGATACTCCGGGCAGTAGCGATGCAATAGTGCCTCGTAACCGCGCAGGAATTCACTTGCGTCCGCACGGCGATAGTTCCACACGAGCGCGACACGACCCGTTTCACGCAGGATGCGACGGAACTCCTCGCGCGTGCGCGCAGGTTCGAACCAGTGGAAGGCCTGACCGGCCACGATCAAACCAACCGATGCGTCCGGCAACCCGGTGTCTTCCGCGGATCCGTCCAGACTGATGAAGTTCTCCAGTCCGGCCAGCGCGGCCTCGCCTGCCTCGCGCATCTCCCGGTTGGGCTCGATGCCATAGACCGTGCAGCCGTGTTCGAGGAGCATTTGTGCGAGCAGGCCGGTTCCGGAGCCCACGTCCGCAACCGGTACAGCTGGCTCGAGGCCGCACTCCGCGGCCAGGTATTCAATTACCGTGTGCGGATAACCGGGACGGAACTTCGCGTAGTTGTCCGCCCGCGCCGAGAAGCGTTTGGTGGGCTGTTGCGGCATTCGCGTTGCGTGCCGTCATCAGGTTTGTCTACGGCCCGGCGAATGCTTGGGGCCACGCATTCAGTTGCGTGCGAGGAGGAAGACACCAAAATACTCGCGCGCATCCGTCCATAGCCGCTGGGTCTCGAATCCGGCTTCGCCCGCGAGGGCGGCAAAGGCCTGCGGCTCGTACTTGTAGGAACTCTCGGTGTGAATCGACTCGCCAGGCGCGAACGTGATTTCGCGGTTCGCAATGCGGACTTTCTGCGCGACCATGCTGACGAGGTGCATCTCGATCCTGCCGCGCGCCTCATCATAGAAGGCGTGATGCTGGAACCGACGTTCGTCGAAATCTCCGCCGAGGTCACGATTCAGGCGCGTAAGCAGATTCAGGTTGAAGGCACGGGTATAACCTTCAGGATCGTTATACGCCAGGTCGAGGACCGCTTTCGCCTTGCGCAAGTCCACACCTACGATGGCCACGCCATCGTCGCCGACGAGGTTGAAGAGAACCGACAGAAACTCCCTCGCCCTGGCCGGGTCCAGATTGCCGATAGTCGAACCGGGAAAAAAGGCCACGCGCTTGCTGGCCGCGGGGACATGTGGGGAAACGGCATCGAGCCGGCCGAAGTCGCCGCAAACGGCAAGTACGTCGAGTTCGGCGTAATCGGCGGCGAGCCGGGTGCCCGCAGAGATCAACTGCTTTTCGGACACATCCATTCCGACATATGCCGACGGCCTGAGTGCCGGCAGCAGCATGCGTACCTTGGACATCTCGCCGGAACCCGGCTCGACGATCACGCTGTCAGCGCCGATCGCTTCCGCCATCGCGCCCGCATGCTCCAGGAAGATTGCGCGTTCGGTGCGCGTCGGGTAGTAGGCCTCTGTTTCGCAGATTGCGTTGAACAGTTCGCTGCCGCGCGCGTCGTACAGCAGCTTGGCGGGCAGGGACTTTTGCGTTCGGGAAAGGCCTTCCAGTACTTCATCGGCATCGATGCCGGAGGTAGCGCCGATGCGCACGAACCGGAAGTTTGGCGGGGCCCCTGCAAGGCCGGGTTGCGCAACGGTTCTCATCTTCTTCTCCTGTCTCGCTCCCCCTTGAACCTTACCGCGGAACGTGCCGCCGCGAAAGTGTTTTTTCCGCTGTCTACAGCATGCGACTGCACGCGATTTGTTGCAAAGTGCGCAACAGACTTACACTTTGCGCTGACCGGCAAAAATACCGGACGAGGAGCTTTCAATGCATAACATCCTGGCCTCCGTGCCTGCCGCAGACGCCGCATCGGGTTCGTATGAGGCGTTGCGGACCGTGCGCGAACGCACCGTGGCTCTGTGCCGCCCGCTGTCGGCTGAAGACTGCGTGGTGCAGAGCGCCCCGGAAACGAGTCCGGCGAAATGGCACCTGGCGCATACGACCTGGTTCTTCGAGAATTTCGTGCTCGCGCCTTTTGTCGGGGACTACCGCAGTTTTCACCCGCAGTTCGGCTATCTGTTCAATTCGTATTATGAAACCGTCGGATCGTTCCATCCGCGCAGGGATCGCGGGTTGCTCACGCGACCGTCGCTGGAGGAGATACGCGCGTACCGTATTCATGTCGATGATCGCCTTGCAGACCTGCTCGCTGCCGCACCCGCGGAGGTTTCGCGAGAGATCTCGCAACGCGTCACGCTCGGCATCCATCACGAACAGCAGCATCAGGAACTCATTCTCACCGACATCAAGCATCTGCTCGCGTCCAACCCGTTGCGCCCGGCCTACCGATCGGCGATTGAAGCCGGACGCGACAAGGCGCCGGCGATCGTGTGGCTGTCCTTTCCGTCTGGACTCTACGAAGTTGGACACGCGGGTGAAAGCTTCGCATTCGACAACGAGGCGCCGCGGCACCGCCGCTACCTGGAAAATTTCCGCATCGCCTCGCGTCCCGTATGCAACGCCGAGTACGTTGCGTTCATCGATGACGGCGGTTATGGCAATCCGGCGCTCTGGCTTTCGGATGGATGGCAGACCGTGAAGTCGCAGGCCTGGCAGGCGCCGCTCTATTGGGAACGCCGCGATGGCGAGTGGTGGCAGATGACGCTGGCCGGAATGCGCCCGGTGGATCCGGCGGAACCGGTCTGCCATGTCAGCTACTACGAAGCTGACGCTTATGCGCGCTGGGCAGGTAAACGGCTGCCGAGCGAGTTCGAGTGGGAAGTTGCCGCCAGCCTCTACGAACAAGACGGCAATTTCCTCGACAGCGGCCGCCTGCATCCGGCGCCATGCGGCGTCGAGCCGCGCTTCTTCGGCGACGTATGGGAATGGACGCAGAGCCCGTACGTGGCGTATCCGGGCTATCGGCCGAGCGCAGGCGCGTTGGGCGAGTACAACGGCAAGTTCATGGTGAACCAGATGGTGCTGCGCGGGGGATCTTGCGCAACGCCGAAATCGCACGTCCGCCCGACCTACCGCAATTTCTTCTATCCCCATGACCGTTGGCAGTTCAAGGGCTTTCGGCTCGCCGACAACTGAGGGATCTTTGGCGTGCGTGCCTTTACGCGCCTGCTGCTGGCCTGGGTACCCGTCTCGCCGGCGAGGACATGCGCATCGTGGTGTAGCGGGGCGGCACGACAGGGGATGCCGAGGAACTGCGCAGGTTCCCTGCGGATGCCCACCGCATGATCCACACGGCCACGCCGTTCGTACTCGGGCGGCGCGCCATCCGCGACCGGGTCACTGAATGGCTTCCGCCATGCGACCACGACGGCATCGATGATGGCCTGATCGGCGAACAGGTGAAAACGGTGTATCGTCATGCCGGCAAGCGGGTGGACATGTTCCACGAACCGCTACCCGCTATCCGGTAGCCTGCGAACTTTAGCCGGTCTCGCTGGACCAATCGAATTGTCGAGACTGGCCGAGCCCGACGTTGCAATCAAATGCTCGTGTGGTTCGTACAGGGTGGGCGGCTTTGGGGAAAGCCGCGATCATGCCGGTCCCGATTCTCATTTTTTCCATCAAAACAGAAAGGACCAACTCCATGAAGAAGACTCTCGTTTCTCTTTCCCTGGCAACGCTGTTTGCTGCGGGCGCCGCCGGTGCAGTCGAGATGCGCCCGGTGCTGACGCTCGAAATGGCCCAGAAGATGTCGGCCGCCTGCGAGGAGAAGGCCCGTCAGGAAGGGTGGAAGATGAACATTGCCATTATGGACAATGGCGGCAACCTGAAGCACTTCGCGCGCATGGACGATTCGTATCAGAAGAGCATCGAGATCGCGCTGATGAAAGCTGAAACTTCCGCCGGCTTCCCGTTTTCGACCAAGCAGGTTGAGGGTATCGTCAAGGAGCGCGTGCCGGGTCTGGCATTCGTGCCGGGCGTGGCCACGTTCGAAGGCGGCCTGCCGATCGTAACCGGGAGCGGCCATCACATCGGCTCGATCGGTGTCTCCGGTGCAAGCGCAGCGCAGGACGGCGTCTGCGCGCAGGCGGCGATCGACGCGGTCAAGAGCGACCTGAAGTAATCGCGTATCAGCAGATATCGGAAAAAGCCCGGGAGTCGCTCCCGGGCTTTTTTTCGTCCCGACTTGCCGCTGCGCCGGTCAGGCTGCTAGCCTGCGGCGCAAAGCTCACCGCAGAACGCCAGGCCGCAGAGCAATGCCCAGATCACCGATGCATTTGTTGTTACTCGCCGTCGCGGTCGGGGTGCTGGCGTTGCTGGTGCAGTACGGTGTACTGACGGTTGCCTTCGGCAAGCTCGGCCTCTCTGCGCACGCGGCGTACCTGTTGCTGGTGACGACGCTGGCGGGCAGCCTGCTCAATATGCCGTTGTTCACCATCGACTCCGAGAACACCGGCGAGGCCCCGGCGGCGAGGTTGCCTCCCTGGCTGCGCCTGCAGACTGTCGGCATTCCGGGAAAGACACTGATCGCAGTGAATGTCGGCGGCTGCGTGGTACCCGTCGCATTCTGTCTCTACCTTTTCTTCAACAGCACGGTCGGCATGGGTGAAACCCTGTTGAGCGTGCTTGCGGTTTCGCTGATCGCGCACCTGTTCAGCAGGCCGATCAGGGGAATGGGCATCGGCATGCCGATCCTGATCGCGCCGCTGGCTGCGGCGGCGATCGCCGTTTCGCTGGGAGAGGAGCAGACACGCGCGCCGCTCGCCTACATCGGGGGCACGCTGGGTGTGCTGATCGGCGCGGACCTGCTGCGGCTAAAAGACATCCGCAAACTCGGCGCCCCCATCGCATCGATCGGTGGCGCCGGTTCGTTCGACGGCATCTTCCTCACCGGCATGCTTGCTGTGTTGCTGGCGTAAAGTCTGGAACCACAGAGACACTGAGGCGCAGAGTTCAAGTAAGAAAAGAGCGGGCCACTAGGTACACCAAAAGAACTTCTTTTTGCCTCTCTTGGTGTTCCGAAAGGTTCGCTGTTCTCCTGCTTTTCTCTGTGCCTCCGCGCCTCTGCGGTGAAGAAGTTTGTTAGGACCCTGCGCGCAGGATGCGCAAGGCAGCGCAGGCAGCGCCGTAGCCGTTATCGATGTTGGTGACGGTCAACCCTGGCGAGCAGCTTGCGAGCATAGAGCGCAGGGCGGTCTCCCCGCCGTGCGCGACACCGTAACCCACTGAAGTCGGTACGCCGATGACCGGCGCCGCGACAAGTCCGCCAATCACGGTCGGCAGCGCGGCATCCATGCCGGCCACCGCGATCACCACTTTCATCGCGCGAATCTCCTCCACGCGCTCGAGCAGCCGCCACAGCCCGGCGACACCGACGTCGTTAATCTCCGCGGGCTGCTCGCCGTAATAAGCAAGCGTGCGTGCCGCTTCGCGCGCAACCGCGACATCGGAAGTTCCGGCGGCGACTACGGCAATGCGTTTCTGTTCGACGCGCGGGTGCGACCCGCCAAAGTAACCCGTTCTCGACAACGGCTCGTAGTCGATCGCCGTGCGGCGCGCCAATGGCAAGCCTTCGAACTGCTCGGCGCCGAGACGGGTCAGCAGAATACGTGTACCCCGCGCCTCGACCTGGGTCAGGATCTCGGCAAGGTGCTGAACCGACTTTCCCGCGCAGAACACCGCCTCGTCGAGTCCCGTGCGGGCCTCGCGCGCGAAATCCAGCATTACGTCTTTATGCAGGGTCATGTCCAAGGAAGGTCTTGAACCACAGAGGCACAGAGACACAGACAAAGACAAAGACGGGAGAAATGCGAGCCACTAGGGACACAGAAGACAACGCATTGATTCGCTCCTTCTGTTGTTGAATCTGTTGTGGTCTGTTTCATGGTTTTCTCTGTGTCTCTGTGCCTCTGTGGTTCAAACAATCTACGCAGGTTGCAATTGCACCAGGAAGGCGCTGCCCGTGCGGTAGGCAGCGAAGGACACCGGGTAGTCCAGCCCATCTGCGGAGAACAGCGCCGAAACTTCGCGGGCCAGCAGTTCGTACCCGGCGTCGTTCAGCACATCAAGGCTCTTTTCATCGAGTTCGATCACCACGCCGCCGGAGCGCACGCGACATCGCACGGTTTTGGGAGCCAGCGCCGCGGCGACCAGTTTCTCTGCGGCGTGCACCAGGCGCAACACGCGCGGGTCGATGGCGATTCCGGTCTCGATGCGGCTGGAAAGGCAGGGCGCAGACGGCAGCTCGGCAATCACGCCCAGTCCGAGTTGCCGCGCGATCGCGCGGACCGTTGCCTTGTCGATGCCCGCTTCGACGAAGGGATGGCGCACGCCGTGATTCTGCGCGGCGTCCAGACCGGGGCGGTATTCGCCGAGATCGTCGGTGTTGGTTCCAGAAACGATCTGTGCAAGGGTATGCGGAGCAATTGCGGAATACAGGTTGGTCTTGCAGTAAAAGCAGCGGTTGACGGGATTGGCGCGGTAGTTGCCATCGGAGAACTCTTTCGCGTCGATGATGCGCAAAGTCCAGCCCTCGCGCTGCGCAAGCGTCTGCACGCGTTCGGTGGCTTCGGCCGGCACTGCAGGCGATACGGCGTGGAACATCGTCACCCGCACCGGCGCCACACGGTGCGCCAACACCGCGAGCGTGAGGCTATCGACACCGCCGCTGACAGCCACAGCGGCCTCATCGAGACTGTCGATGACGCCGGCCAGCCGCTCCAGGTGTTCCTCGACCGTTCGCATCAACTGTCCTTCTTGAGTCCGAGGACCTCGGCGCTCTGTCGCACCTGTTCGCGTTCGACGCGCCCACCGGTCAGCGCGAGCAGATCGTCGGCTTCCGCTTTCGCGGTCCGCGCTTCCGGACGTTCCGCCACCTTCACGCGCACACTGCGCCCGCCGGCTTCGACCGAGACCGTCTCGCGCGCCAGTTTGCGCCGCTCGACGATCTGATAGCGCACGCCCAGCGTGGTGGTTTCCGAGAAGCAGGCACGGCACACGCATTCGAGGTCGTCGGCATCGGCAAGCAAGCGCACATGCGCGGTAAGCCGCCCTTTCTTGCCGAATGCCGGCATCTGCAGCACATCCAGCACCGAGGGGTGCGCGCGCAGTCTGTCCAACGCAATCGACAGATCCTCGGATGTCTGGTCATCGATCTCGAACAGGATCTGCGCCACCCGGTCGGTCTCGGTGCGGGTCTGCGTCTCCTCGAACGCAAGCACCCGCAGCACGTTGCTGATTCCCGGAAACGTCATGGTGCCGAAACCGGTCCCGCTGTGCAGCAGCCGGCGCGAGCCGCGATCCGCCGACTGGTCACAGTCCAGATGTTTCAGTATCGCCGCGCCGGTCGGAGTAATCCGCTCTCCGGCAATGCCGTCATCGAAGAAGTCGAAACCTTCCAGCAGCAGCACGGTCGCCGGCGTCGGCACCGGCAGCATGCCGTGCGCGGTCTTGACGCGTCCGGAGCCGAGCGGCAGCGCGCCCACCGACCAGCGCGCATCCAGCCGGCAAATCAGGCAGGCGGCACCGACGATGTCGGCGATCGAGTCCCACTCGCCGAGTTCGTGGAAGCTGACATCCTCCGGTGCCATGCCGTGGACCTTGCCTTCGGCTTCCGCCAGCAGGTTGAAGATGCCGATCGCGTGCTCGCGGATACTGGAATCGAGCGGTGCACGGGAAAGCCGTTCACGGATTTCCCGGAACGGCGTGTGATGGTGATGCGCGGCGCCGCGATGCGAGCCCTCGTCGACCGCGAACCGCAGCCCGGTCAACGCGTGGTCACGATGTTCCGCAATGGACAGACCTACGTCGCCGGGCAGTCCCGCCGCCCGGATTGCGGAAAGCATGTCTTCGCGCAGATCTGGAAACGCGTCCAGAACCGCGGCGATGAACATGTCGCCGGCGACGCCGCCGACCGCGTCAAGATGGATCTGCATGACCGGCGATTACCCCGAAAGGATGATCAGGCCGCGACATGTTCATGCTGACGCGCCAGCATCGGATAGAGCGTGCCCTTCGCATCGAACTTGAAAGGCTCGGGTTCACCGACGATCTCGAACAGAGATGGGTTCGCCTTGATCAGCGGCAGCATCGGCTCCGAAACGTGGATGTCGACAATCTCCAGCGTATTGGCGATGCGCACGATCTTCGTGTCCTGGGGCTTGGTGCGCACCACGGTTTTGACCGCGAGGCGGATGGCATCCTCATCGGTATTCATGATCATGGGAATGGCCGCACCATCGAGATAGGTCGACGCGATGATGTTGGCGTAGGTCTTGGCAATGTCGAGCTCGCGGTACAGCCGCATGGTGATGACATCGGCCGCGCCCAGCCCGGTGGCATTGCCGTGCGTTTCCGGCGTCAGGCCGAGCACGGCGATCTTTTTGACCAGTGGCTTGAGCTCCCACTCGACGAAGCGGCAGTTGCGCCCGGTGATGTTCGGATCCATGCCGGAACCGGAGATGTTCTTGCCGATGCGCTCGACCACCAGCACGTCGATTTCGTCGAACTGCAGGCGCGGCATCAGTTGCTTGGCCTTTTCCAGAAGCTGCGGCTCGCGCTCGAAGGTCTGTTCGGCGGGAACGATTTCGACGATCGCGGTCTCGTCCGCGGCGTTCTCGACCATGGCCACGCCGAACAGGAAGTTCTTTTTCGACATGATGAACTTCGCCGTTTTCGGCAACAGTTCGCCGAACATGTCCATGCCGTAGGTATGCAGCGTGGTGGCGCCGATGATCTTGCCCATGCCGATGGTAAGCATCTTGACGATGCCGGACTCGATCGGCGCGCGGAAATTCGTATGCGGCTTGACGCGCGGGATGATCACCACCGCGTCCGCTTCGGCGGCATTCTTGTCCATGTAGACGGGCATGCCGTCGTCCAGTTTGCCCAGTTCCACCACGTCCATGTTCGAGCGGATCGGGCAGCCGACGTAATCCTCCGTGATGCCGTAGCCTTCCAGCACCTCCTGCTGGCCTTCCGCGGTGGCACCGCCGTGGCTGCCCATCGCGGGAAAAATGAAAGGCTTGGCGCCGAGCGCCTTGAGTTCGCCGACCACCGCTTTGGCGCACTCCGCGATGTTGTTGATCCCGCGTGAGCCACAGCCGACCGCGATGCTCATACCGGGCTTCACCTTAGCGCGCACTTCCGGTTTCTTGAACTGCTCGACCACGGCTCCGGTCACGCTGTCGAGCCTCGGCGTCTTGAACTTCTGGCGCACGTGGACCATCTGCGGGAGCGGAATATCGAGTCCGCCGGCGATATTGACTTCGATCCGATCTCCGATCATTGCCTGACCTCCATCCGGGTTTGTTGATGCGCCTGCGGCAGGGCGCACGCGCGAGACTTTCTGGCAGGAAATTGTACCGGGCGGCCGGACTTTAGCCCAGCAGTCCGCGGTAAAGCTCCAGGTACTTACCGGCACTCGCCTCCCAGCTGAAATCGCGGGCCATGCCGTTCTTCTGTATTTGTCGCCAAACGCGCCTGTTGCGAAAGGTCTCGGCGCCACGGCGGCAGACTGCGAGCAGATTCTGCGCCGACAACGGTGAGAACATGAAACCGGTCGCAGTCCTGGCGGCCAGCGTTTCGGGTGTGACGTCGACGACCGAGTCCTTGAGGCCGCCGGTGGCGTGGACCACCGGCGGCGTTGCGTAGCGCTGGCTGTACAACTGGTTGAGTCCGCAAGGCTCGTAGCGAGAAGGCATGACGAACAGATCGGCGCCGGCCTCGATCTGGTGGGAAAGACTTTCATCGAATCCCACCTGCACCGCGATCTTCCCCGGATGTGCCCGCGCGAGCGCAACGAAGGCATCCTGCAGTTCTGCGTCGCCCGCGCCCAGTACCACCAGCTGCGCGGGCAGCCCGACCAGGTCGGGAGCGATCTCGGCGAGTACATCCAGACCTTTCTGTTCGGTCAGGCGCCCGACCGTGCCGAACAGGGGGACATCGGCTTGATTCTCGAGACCCATGCGGGCACGCAAGGCCTTGCGGTTGTCTTCCTTCGCGGCCAGGCGTCCGGCGTTGTAATAGCGTTCGATATACGGATCGCTCTCCGGATCCCAGGCGTCGGTATCGATCCCGTTCAGAATTCCCGCGAGCACGTCGCGGCGGTGGCTGAGCAGGCCCTGCAGGCCCATGCCCAGCGGCTCGGTCTGAATCTCCTCCGCATACGACGGACTGACGGTGGTGATGCGATCGGCGAATCGCAGACCGCCTTTCAGGAACGACAGGCTGCCGTAATACTCGACGCCGTCGATCGACAGAGACTGCGGCGGCAGGCCGAGCCGCGTGGCGGCTTCCGTCGGAAACACGCCCTGGTAGCCGAGGTTGTGAACCGTGATCAGCGTCTTTGCCTTCCGCCCCGATACGTAGTGCAGATAGGCCGGGGCCAGACCGGTCTGCCAGTCATTGCAATGAAGCAGATCAGGCATCCAGGGGTAGGGCGAAGCCGGCGTGGACAGCAAGGCGGCCACGTAGGACAGGAGCCCGAAACGCAACTCGTTGTCCGGCCAGTCCCGACCCGCCGCATCCTGGTACGGGCCGCCGACACGGTCATAGATCGCGCAGTCGATCACCAGCAGTGGCAGGCCGCTCGGCAGCTTGGAGGCGAGCAGGTGCGCCGGCGGCATGCCGGGCAGCCCGGGGAGTGTGGCAACGCGACCTTTGGTTTTCAGTGCCTGCATCACCTGCGGGTAACCGGGCACCAGCACGCGGATATCCACGCCCAGTCCTGCAAGCGCGGGCGGGAGTGCGCCCGATACGTCCGCCAGCCCGCCGGTCTTGATCAGGGGCGTGATCTCGGAGGTCGCAAAAAGTACTTTCAGTTTTGCCGTCTCTGCCATCTCGGCCTATCGGTTGATGCGTGGAAACGCGGCGCGCCTCATGCTTCCCGCTGCAGAATCACCGCAGCCAGTGGCGGCAGCGTGATATCGATTGCGAACGGGTGTCCCATCCACGGCGCCGCCTGGGCCTCCACGTGGCCGCTGCCGACGTTGCCGCCGCCGTAGTACGTGGAGTCGCTGTTGAACAGCTCGCGATAACGCCCGCCGTCCGGTACGCCGACCCGGTACCCGTGCCGCGGCACCGGGGTAAAGTTGAGCCCGACGATCACGAAGCCGCCATCGCGGGCGCGGCGCTGATAGACGAGGATGGACTGGTCGGCATCGTGGCAATCGATCCAGTTGAACCCGGACTGCTCGAAGTCGAGGTCATGCAAGGCCGGAACTTCGCGATACAGGCGCGACAGATCCCGCAGGCACTGCTGCACGCCGCGGTGGAGATCGGTTCCCGGCAGATGCCAGTCGAGTTCCCAGTCGACCCGCCATTCTCGCCCCTGGGCGAACTCGTTACCCATGAAGTTGAGTTTCTTGCCCGGCTGCGTGTACTGGTAGGCAAACAGCAGGCGCAGGTTGGCGAACTTCTGCCAGGCATCACCCGGCATCTTGTCCAGCAGCGAACGCTTGCCGTGCACCACTTCGTCGTGTGAGAGCGGCAGCAGAAAGTTTTCCGAATAGGCGTAAAGCTGGCCGAAAGTCAGCTCGTGATGGTGGAAACGCCGGTACACCGCTTCGCGGGACATGTAGCGCAGGGTGTCGTTCATCCAGCCCATGTTCCATTTCAGCGAGAAGCCGAGCCCGCCCAGGTAAACCGGCCGCGAAACCATCGGCCACGAGGTGGACTCTTCCGCCGCGGTCAGTGCCCCCGGAAACTCGCGGTGCGTCATGATGTTCATCTCGCGCAGGAGTTCGATCGCCTCCAGGTTCTCGCGCCCGCCATATTTGTTCGGCAGCCACTCGCCCTGCTTGCGTGAATAATCGAGATAAAGCATCGAGGCGACCGCATCCACCCGCAATCCGTCGATGTGGAACTCGGACAGCCAGTAGTGCGCGCTCGACAGCAGGAATGCGCGCACTTCTTTGCGCCCGTAGTTGAAGATATGCGTACCCCAGTCCTGGTGAAAGCCGAGGCGCGGGTCCTCATGTTCGTACAGCGCGGTGCCATCGAAACGCGCGAGCGCGAATGCGTCGGTAGGGAAGTGTGCCGGCACCCAGTCGAGCAGCACGCCGATGCCGCCCCGGTGGCAGGCGTCGATGAAAGCGCGCAAGCCGTCCGGATCGCCGTGCCGGCTGGTGGGCGCGAAATAGCCGGTGGTCTGATAGCCCCAGGATTCGTCTAGCGGATGCTCCGACACGGGAAGCAGCTCGATATGGGTGAATCCCATGTCGGTCACATAGGGCACCAGCGCCTCGGCCAGCTCGTCCCAGCTATAGAAACGCCCGTCCGGATGGCGCCGCCAGGAACCGGCGTGCAGCTCGTAGATATTCAGCGGCGCATGCAGCCAGTCCCATCGTGCGCGCCGCTCCATCCACTGGCGGTCGCCCCATCGGTAATCGGACGCGGCAGCGGCACGCGCCGCGGTTCCCGGGCGCACCTCATAGGCCTGCGCGTAGGGATCCGTCTTGAGCAGGATCTCGCCGGTGGCGCGGTTGCGGATTTCGAACTTGTAGAGCGCGCCGCGCTGAATGCCGGGAATAAAAATCTCCCACACGCCGCTGTCGCTGTGCGCGGACATCGGGTGCATGCGGCCATCCCAGCCGTTGAACTCGCCGACTACACTGACGCGCTCGGCGTTGGGCGCCCAGCACGCAAAGCGGATGCCGTCGACGCCTTCGCGTATCTGGGCATGGCTGCCGAGAAAGCGGTAGGCCTGGTGCATCGTGCCTTCGTTGAAAAGATACAGATCGTCGGCGCTGATCGCGGGCGGAAAGGCGTACGGATCGTGAAACTCCCAGGCATGACCTGCACGTTCGGCACGCAGCAGCACGGGCTGTGGCGGCGCCTCGGCACCCTTCCAATCGAAAATTCCGCACTTGTGCACCCGTTTCATCGGTGCAAAACCGGACGCAGTACGCACCCACAGCGCTTCGGCATCCGGCCTCACCGCACGCAGACGGTAGGCGTCCCGATCGCGTTGCAAGCCGAGCACGTGGTGAGGATCATGGACGCGAGCGCTCGCAAGTGTTTCGAGCGAGGTATCGCTGGCTACAGCAGAGATCATCGAAAAAAAGTTTGGAATGACGCGTTCGGGAGATGACTCCAAGCGCGTAAGAGGCCTATTATAAAGGCGGTTGCGCCGCGTTTCGCCGATTTTTTGACCTCCGTCAACGGAAATCGGAACGTCTCTCCTAAACTCGTCCGCCCGCGACCGGAATGCGGAAAGAGGGGCGGGAGAATGCGGCCGGCCAGTTCAACACCCATCTGCCTTCATCAGGATTCCTGCATGTCCAACGCCGATCCGACGCAGCGCTTCGTCAGCCTCATCACAAAGAACACCTACGCGCTGGTGCTTGCCGGGGGGCGAGGCAGCCGCCTCAAGAACCTGACCGACTGGCGCGCCAAACCCGCAGTTCCTTTCGGTGGGAAGTTTCGCATCATCGATTTTCCGTTGTCGAATTGCGTGAATTCCGGCATCCGCCGCATCGGCGTGGCCACGCAGTACAAGTCCCACAGTCTGCTGAGACATCTCCAGCGCGGCTGGAGTTTTCTCGACGGACGCTTCGACGAATTCGTCGACGTGCTGCCGGCATCGCAGAGGGTCTCTGAACAGTCGTGGTACCAGGGGACGGCCGATGCCGTGTACCAGAATCTGGACATCCTGCGTTCCTACCGGCCCGAGTACGTGTTGATCCTTGCCGGCGACCATGTCTACAAGATGGACTACGGCAGGTTGCTTGCGTATCACGTCGCCAAGCAGGCCGACATGACCGTGGCCTGCCTCGAGGTTCCGCTGGACGAAGCAAAGTCGTTCGGCGTGATGGGCGTAAACGACGACATGCGCGTGATCGAGTTCGCGGAAAAACCGTCCGCTCCGAAACCGGTCCCCGGCGAGCCGGGCATGGCGCTGGCGTCGATGGGAATCTATGTCTTCAACGCGGACTTTCTCTATGACCAGCTGCAGCGTGACACCGAGAACGGCACGTCCAGCCATGATTTCGGCAAGGACCTGATTCCCTACATCGTTCCACGCTGCCGCGTGTTCGCGCAGCGATTCTCCGAGAGCTGCGTCACCGAACCCGACAAGCCGCCCTACTGGCGGGATGTCGGTACCGTGGACGCGTACTGGGAAGCGAGCCTCGATCTCACCCGGGTAACGCCCGACCTCAACATGTACGACACGGCATGGCCGATCTGGACCCATCAGGAGCAGTTGCCGCCGGCGAAGTTCGTGTTCGACGATGAGGACCGGCGCGGCCATGCCATCGATTCACTGGTTTCGGGCGGCTGCGTGGTCAGCGGTTCGACGGTGCGGCGGTCGCTGATGTTTTCGAGCGTCCGCGTGCACAGCTATTGCACGATCGAGGATGCGGTCATTCTCCCCGAGGTCGTCGTCAACCGGCATTGCGTTCTCAAGCGCTGTGTTATCGACAAGCGCTGTATTCTGCCGGAGGGATTGCAGGTCGGCGTTGATCCGGCGGAAGACCGGAAACGCTTCTACGTTTCGGAACGCGGGGTGGTCCTGGTCACGCCCGACATGCTCGGCCACGCAACCTTCCACCAGAGGTAGTTGTCCCAGGACGTTGGCCGTTGCGCGGTACTATGGCATTCGAATCGTTTCATACCACGGCGGAGCCGGGCCTTGCATTGGCGCACGAAAGCTGCGCCGAGGCGCGTGCCGTCGCCTGCCCGGCCTCGCGCGCGGCTGCTGCATCCACGGCCATGCTCACAACCACACTCTATAGACACAGCTGATGGCGTCCGAGTCCCAACTTGACCTGGTGCTGATGTGGCATATGCATCAGCCCGATTTTCGCGACCACGCCACGGGCGAGTTTGCGAAACCCTGGGTATACCTGCACGCACTCAAGGACTACACCGACATGGCCGCGCATCTGGAAGCGCACGCCGGCGTCCGGGCAGTGGTCAATTTCACGCCGGTGCTGCTCGACCAGCTGGAAGACTATGTCGATCAGTTTGCGTCCGGCTATCTGCGCGACCCGCTTCTGCGGTTGCTTACCGAACCGGAGCTGACAGACATCTCCGATGACGCGCGCAAGCTGATCCTCGACCAGTGCTTTCGCGCCAACCACACCAAGATGGTCGAGCCCTATCCGGCTTATCGGCGATTACGCGATCTTTACAGTTTCACGCGCGACCAGGGCGACATCGGCAACTGCTACCTGTCGGGGCAGTACATCGGCGACCTCATTACCTGGTACCACCTCGCCTGGGTCGGCGAGACGGTGCGCCGGCGCGATCCCACCGTGGCGCAGCTGCAGGCGCAAAGCGAGGGCTTCAGCCACGATCACCGCAGGCAGTTGTTCGCGCTCTACGCCCGCGAGATCGCGAACGTGATTCCGCGCTACCGCGCGCTTGCCGAGCGCGGCCAGATCGAACTCAGTTCGACGCCGGAATATCATCCGATCGGTCCACTGCTGATCTCCCTGCAGTCGGCACGGGAAAGCCAGCCGGATGCGCCGTTGCCGGCCGCCGATAATTACCCCGGCGGCCGGACGCGCACCCGCGCGCATATCGTCGCGGCGCGCGAAAGCCACGCCAGGCGATTCGGTGCACCGCCACGCGGATACTGGCCTGCGGAAGGCGCGGTTTCCCAGGCGTTCATCGAACTGCTCGCAGCGGAGGGCTGCGAATGGGTCGCCAGCGGCGAAGGCGTGCTCGCCCATAGCCTTGCTCGCACCGACACGCCCGTCGCCGAACGCGGGCAGTACCTTTACCGGCCGTACGGCATGCAGGCCGGGGATCGCACGGTTACCTGTTTCTTTCGTGACGAACGCCTGTCGGACCTGATTGGCTTCGAGTACGCGAAATGGCATGGCAGCGACGCCGCGGCGCATTTCATCGCGCAACTGGATGCGATCGCCGAGGCGCCGTTTCGCGGTCAGCGGCCACTGGCGAGCGTGATTCTCGACGGCGAGAATGCCTGGGAGTACTACCCATATAACGGCTACTATTTTCTGAACGAGCTGTATTCCGCGCTGGAGAATCACCACGCCGTTCGCACCACGACGTTCGCCGCCGTGCTGGACCAGGCCCCGGCAACCGAACCGCTCGCCACGCTGGTGGCGGGGAGCTGGGTGTACGGCAATTTCGCCACCTGGATCGGATCGACCGACAAGAATCGTGCGTGGGATCTGCTGTGCGCAGCGAAACAGGCCTACGATCTGGTCGCGGCCCGGGGCGAACTGTCAGTCGAGGCTCTGGCCGATGCCACGCGCCAGCTTTCCGATTGCGAGGGCTCGGACTGGTTCTGGTGGTTCGGCGACTACAACCCAGGCGAAGCGGTTGCCGCGTTCGACCAACTGTTCCGTCACAAACTCGGCAATCTCTACCGGCTTCTGCAGTTGCCGGTGCCGCCGCAGCTGTCGGCCGCTATCAGCCACGGCGGCGGCAAAGCCGAACTCGGTGGTGCCATGCGACGCGCTTCCTGAACGACAATTCTCGCGGCGCCGGACTTGGGGGAACGTCCGGAACCCGCTCACCACCAGGGCACCGGGAAGAAATCACGTCGATGTTCTCCTGCCGTCATTTGCGCTTGCATGCACCTTCGCATTGAGCTTTCATTGATTTTCTTCGTGCCTGCAGTGTTTCAATTACTTTTTCAATGACCAAGAAAATTTCCTTGCTGTTCGGTGTGCATGCGCACCAGCCTGCGGGCAACTTCGAAGAGGTACTGGATGACGCGCACGTGCGCTGCTACAGGCCTTATCTCGAGACCCTCTACCGATATCCGGACTTCAGGTTCGCGGTGCACTTCAGCGGCTGGCTGCTCGATTACCTGCTGCGCAAGTTTCCCCGGGACATGGAGAAGCTTCACGAAATGGTGGCGAGAGGGCAGGTCGAGATGTTTGGCGGCGGCGATACCGAGCCGGTGCTGGCGGCGATACCCGAGCGCGACCGGCGTTCGCAGCTAGCCGCGCTCTCTGACCGGCTCGAGCGTAGCCTGGGGCAGCGCCCGGCGGGCGCGTGGCTTACCGAACGGGTCTGGGAATCCGCGGTCGCACCGGCGCTTGCCGACTCCGGCATCCGTTACGTAACCGTAGACGATTACCACTTCCTGTGCGCCGGCCGGAATGCCGACGAACTCAGCGGGTACTTTTCCACCGAGGAAGGCGGGGTACGGCTGGACCTGTTTCCGATATCGGAGGCGTTGCGCTACCGCCTGCCGTTCTCGCCTGCGGTCGAGGCGGTCAAGTTCATCGAGTCGCTGGCAGGCGAAGACGCCATGACGGCGGCGATCTACTTTGACGATATCGAAAAGTTCGGCATCTGGCCGGAGACCCATGAGTGGGTCTACGAGAAGAAATGGCTGGAACATTTCGTCGAGGGCGTGCTGGCGTCTCCGGTCATTTCAACTTGCCACTACCGCGAATACCATCGCCAGCATGCCGGTCGCGGCGTCGTTTACCTGCCTGCAACCTCGTATATCGAGATGAACGAATGGGCGTTGCCCGCCGATCGCGCGAACGAGTGGGCCGACCTGGTGGCGCAGGAGAAGGCCGCAAACCGCTACGAGGCGCGCAAGCCCTTCCTGCGCGGAGGCATCTGGCGAAACTTTCTTTCGCGCTATGCGGAGGCGAACTGGATGCACAAGCGCATGCTTCAGCTCTCGGCCCGCATCGCGGCGCTGCCGGCAGAGAAAGCGACCAACCGCATGCGCGATCTGCTGCACCTGACTCAGGCGAATGATGCCTACTGGCACGGACTGTTCGGCGGGTTGTACCTGCCGCATCTGCGCCGCGCGGTATGGAACGCCATCGTGGAACTCGAGGCAGTACTCGACACAGTCTCGGCGCGCGACCTACCGGCGGTCGCCGACATCGACCTCGATGGCGCGCTGGAAATTTTTCTGGGTAACGGCACGGTTCAGGCGGTGCTGCGAAACGATGGCTTCGGCGCGGTGCACGAGTTTGATATATACGACTTGCGGCACAACCTGGCCGATTCGCTGGCGCGCCGCAGGGAGCACTATCACCGCCGCATCAGCGAGGGCGAAAATACGCAGCATGCCGGCGAGGGTATCGCGTCCGCGCACGACCGCGTCAGTTTCCGGCACCCTGTTTCAGCGGAAGACCTGGTTGCCGACACCCGGCCGAGGGCGTTGTTCCTGGACCGCGAGGCGCACAGCGGTTCGTCTGCGGAGATTGCCTACTCCCTGGTTGAAGTGAAAGGCGAGCGCGCGGTGTTTTTCTGCGATCGCCTGGGACTGACCAAGACGGTTTCGGTGGTCGACAATGCCGTGGTCGTCGAGTACCGGTTCGACGCGGAAGCCGTCGGGATCGAAAGCGAGTTGAATCTGGCCATGCCGAGTTGCGATGGTTCCATGGGGCGTTATCGTCTGGACGGGCAGACAGTCGGTGGCTTCGGACAGGTTTTCAGCTGGCAGCGGTGCAGTGGCGTCATGCTCGAAGACGGCGTGCTTGGCGGACAGGTGGCGCTGACGGCGGGCGATACGATCGATCTGCAGGCGGCGCCGCACCATACCGTTTCCCAATCGGAGGCCGGCTTCGAGAAGATCATGCAGGCGGTCTGCCTCAAGGCGCGATGGACGGCAGCACGCCAGCGTCTCACGCTGTCGGCGGCGTAACGCCGCTGCGCGCAGCCGCGCAAGGTCTGCGGCTGTGGTAGTTTTACCCCGTGGGCTGACCGTCCCGATCAGCGACCCGCGCAGCTGTTGCCGGCGTGGTCCGCAGTGCGACTGCGGTTGCCCCGGCGATCAGCGTCATAAGGAGAAACGGAATGATGTTCGGAATCAAGGGTTGGATATCCGTATTGATGCTCGCGGTTGCAGCCGCGCAGGCACAGGCGGAAGAAGGACTGACCCCGGAGCACTACGCGAGTACCGCCATGCAGGCGCAGGAGAAAGGCGACTGGCGGAGCGCAGTCAAGTATTGGGCGCGCGCCCACAGCGCGGCAGAAATGCAAAACGGCGATTCGCAGACGGCTGCGATCGTCGCGCATGAGTATGGCCGCGCGCTCGGCGTGATCTGCGAGTTTGCCCGCGCCGAAGAGCTGTTGCTGCAAGCGCTGGCGATCGATGAAAGCAGCGGCGGACCCGCGCACATGCCGCTGGTCGAGTTGTCGCGACTCAAGATGGACCAGAAACTGTACCAGGAGGCGGTGTCGTATTTCGATCGTGCCGTGGACGCTCTGGACGGCATGAACGCCGCCAACCGGGACCCGCACGGATTTGCGCACTTTCTCGAGGAGTATGCTGATGCACTGACGCACGCAGGCCTTGAGGAACAGGCCCGGATCGTCGCGGGTCGCGCCGAAAAACTGTCCATGCAGCATCGCCACAGTCATGGAGATGCGTCCGCGCAACGTACGCCGTTCGGTTCGCAGTGCACGTCGTCGTAACAGCAAAACCACCGGATCGGCGGGCGCGAACGCCCGCACGATCCCGAACCCGGGCCGCCACAAGCGGCCGGGTTCCATTTCCACACGCAAACCCTGGAGGCAGCAATGAAACGTGATGAGTATGTCGAGACGATGAAGGCGCAGATCGACGAATGGAACGTGAAGCTGCAGAAGTGGGAACAGGAAGTCGAGACCGCACAGTCCAGCGCCAAGGCGCACTATCAGGCGCAGATCGACAGCATGCGCCGGCAACGCGACGAGGCGATCAAACGCCTGGAAGACATGCGCAGCGCGAGCGAAGCCGCATGGAAAGACCTGAGTCTGGGATTCGAGAATGCCTGGAAATCGCTCGCTGACAGCTTTGACAAGGCCTGGTCGGAATTCGACCGGAAGAAGCACGAGAAGGAATAGCGGGATCCGATACGTGGCTTGTCGAATCCGTCCTGCGGGCAGCCAGCGCGACCGACACCTGCGCACCATGACGGTTGCAGCGCATTTTCTTCTGATGGCCGTGCAGCCGTTGACCGTTGCGCTCGCGGCGGGAGAAGGCATCTCGCCGGGGTGCAGGCTGGATGCAGACGACCCGTTGCGCATCGAGGTCGATCAGATAATGAAGGACGGCGCCGATTTCCAGGCGGCGCAAACACAGGCGCTCCGGGACAAAGTGACCCGCCTGGCGCAGACCCGTGGCTGGAACAGTACAGACGAGCAAGCATACTTCAGGGCTGCCGTGCTGCGCGGCAACCAGGAATCCTGGGACCAGACGCTGGAAGTGGCCGCCGCCTTTATGCATGTCTGTCATGTGCAGGACGATGGGCATCAACGCGCGCAGGCGGTCCGACTGTTCCGGCAGCTGTATGTCGTGGAACGGGAACAATGGCGCAGGATCCACGACGCAGTCGACCGCGATATCGACGCTGCCGAGCAAAGATCGGTGCACTGACCCGCCTCGTGCGTTGAACGGCTCGCCTGACGCGGGTCGCGCGGCGATCAGCCCTTGATGGAAATCAGCGGTACCAGTCTTGCAACCTTGTTGGCAAGCCCGGCGCTTTCTGCGGCGTCGACCACTGCGCTTACGTCTTTGCAGGCGCCGGCGAGCACGCAGGACGCCGTTCCGATCGAGCCTCCGACCAGCAGCTCCCCGCTGCGCTGAACGCATCCGGCAAATCGGCTTGTCCGGGACCGAACGCGCGGGTCGCGCCCTTGCGATGCACGAACAGCCGCACTCGTCCGTCCACGACATGGTCCTCGATCTTGCAGGTATTGCGCGAGGCGTCATACAGGAGTGGCATCTCCACCCCTGGGGAACACTTCCCGCAAGGCGTCGCGGGTCAGCTTGGTCGGGATTTGCCGGTTCGCAAGCACACAGTCGATCGCTGCGCGCATGGCCCCCCAAATAGCGTCTACCCAGCGTGGGCCGGCTCGGCGCACAGGCGAACTCGGGATCCCGCAGCGCGAATCTGCCCGCGCTCTTCGATGCATTCCAGGTCGTCTGCGGTATCTTAGCTTTGCTCGACCACCCAGTGCGCACCGCCCGCCAGCATTGCGTTCATCTCGCGTTCCGACAGGCTGATGCGTCCGGTGCCGCCGATCCCGGCGGGGATGCGACGGTAGCGCACTTCCGCGACCCGCTCCTGCTTCAGCCGCAGATCCTCCGCGAGCAGGCCAGTGCGCAGGCAACGCGCGCCGTAGGAAATATCGAAACCGACCCCGGCGGCGGAGATAACACCGCCCCGGTTCAGATTGAACGGCGTCGGCCTGCCATTTCGTAGATCAAAGCATTTCGCCAGCCGAGACGTAAATAGTCCAGATCGTTCCCGGGCACTCGATCACGACCGCCAGCACCGGCGAGACCGACGTCGGAGCGGTAGCTATCGGAGTCAGCGCAACTGCCGCGCGCTCAAATGCGTCGGCCGCTTCCAGCCGGTTCCGTTGATATGGATCAACTACCGTTTTCGCCGCAGCCGCGACACTGGGCCAGAAGTTAACCAGAGGGAGAGCGTCATGGCGATCGGAGAAATTTGCAGTCGCGAAGTCGTCTTCGCCATGCTGAAGGAGAGTGTCGCCACTGCGGCCAAGCTCATGCGTGAGCACCATATCGGTTGTCTGGTGGTCACGGAAGACCGGGATGCGAAACGTGTTCCGGTCGGAATGATCACTGATCGTGACATCGCGGTGGGCGTCGTGGCGCTTGGGCTGGACGCCGAAACGATCGAAGTGGGTGACGCGATGAGCGGCGAACTCGTCTCTTTGAGCGAGAACGCCGGCATCGCGGAGACCATTGATCTGATGCGGCACAAGGGCGTACGGCGGTTGCCGGTAGTAGATGCGTCCGGCGCGCTGGTCGGCGTGATTGCGGCAGATGACATGCTGCTGCTGCTGCTGGCAGAAGAAATCTCGGGCCTCGCGGGCATGGTATCGAAAGAAGGCCGTCGCGAACGCGCTATACGCACCGTAGCCGTATAGGTTTGTAACGATTACCCTCGACTGCCGCGGGGGTTGGCGATCACTGACAAGGATCGGAAGAGCAATGCCCTGGAACGAACAAACCCATCCGCCCGCAATGCGAGACCTGAGGCCGGAGGTCCGCGCGGAAGCAATCGAAATCGCGAATGCGCTTCTGTGCGAGAGAGATGACGAGGCCTTCGCGATCCGCGTGGGGATTGCACGCGCCCAGGAGTGGGCAAACAGCCGGGGCGGACTGCGCTCGCCGCATGATCGTTTCTGAGATTCCACGGCCCGATGGCAGACGTGATAACGCGATTGACACGCTCCGGCAAGAAAGATTTGGCGTGATCGTTGACATGCTTGGGACACTGCAAGTCCGGGTTGATTCGCGTTTGCAAAAGTAAAGCACTGGCGCAGTAAGCGCTAACAATTGCGGTCGGCCTGCTGTTGCTCCCCGAGATTCCGCTTCATGGATCCGGCGCGGAATCGGTGGCGATCCCGGAAAAGGTCGATGCATCAAGCGTGGGATCGCGCGCTGCGCGACGCGTTTTTTGACCTTGGTCAATGCCCCATACGGCTTTCTCTCGGACAATTTTTTTCCAGGTGGGTTTGTCTGAGGGTGGGTACCGTGAAGGCCGCCTGGCGAATCGCTGCAATCGACACGAGCAGTTCGAACAGTTCGAACCGCCCAGCCAACAGACGAGGAGCAATGCCATGCAGGTTCCCCTTCAGATCGTTTTCGAGAACATCGCCCGGTCCGAGATCCTTGCGACGCGAATTCGCGACCGGTTGCGACGGATCGAATCCGTGCATCCGCGTCTGCTGCGCTGCCAGATTGCTGTTTCGCACGCGCATCGGCATGCGAACCCTGTTGACGTGATAATCGTGCTGCACGTACCGGGTGACGAGTTGATCGTGAAACAGCAGGGTTCTGCAGACGCCGATCAGGCTGTCCAGGATGCGTTCGACATGGCACGCCGAAAGCTGGTCGAGCATGCGCGGCAAAACCATGGTGCACGGGGGAATCCTGCAGTGCAGCCGGATCACGCGCGCGCGGGGTTGTAAGCGACCGCCGGAACCGCGCTACTAGGGCGCGGATGCGGCGATGAGCACGCCAGGATAACGACTGTGACGAGAGGGGAAACCGCAAAGCGCCGGAGCGGATCGGGAACAGCTGCAGGCGCGAAAGACGCTTCGGGGTCGCGGCGCGTGTCCGCCGGCAGAAACAAACGCGCCACCGGTGGCGGCAAGGAGAGAACCGGCCGTGAAGCGCAATGGCACGAGTTGGTGGCCACAGCCGCCTACTTGCGGGCCGAGGCGCGCGGATTCGTCGGCGGGTCTCCGGAAGACGACTGGTTCGCGGCGGAGGCAGAGCTGCGTGAAACACTGCGCAGTGACGACAAAAGGTAATTACGGAGGAACGATCATGGCCAATCTGACACGCTTCGACCCTTTCAACGATCTGGATGACCTGTTCCGCGGTTTCATGCTGCGACCCGTGCGCATGGGTGCGGCGGCCGAATCCGCGCCGGAAATGAAGATCGACGTGAAAGAGGACGAGAAGTTCTACACCATCCACGCGGAGATTCCTGGCGCGAAGAAGGAAGACATCAAGGTCACCGTCGACAACAACACCGTCTCCATTGGTGCGGAAATCCGGCGGGAAAGCGAGAAGAAGGAGGGCGAGCGCATCGTGCACAGCGAGCGCTACCACGGCAGCGTCTATCGCAGCTTTACGCTCGACTCCGCCATCGATGAAAAGAACGCACAGGCGAAATACACGGACGGCGTGCTCGAACTCGTGCTGCCCAGGAAAGCGGGCAGCGCGCCTAACAGGGTGACAGTCTCCTGAACTCCTAGCGCTGGAATCTTCTGCCGCGGCGGGCCCATGCACCCGCCGGGTTCGATGCGGTTTTGCGCAGCCGGGGCAGCTGGTGTACGCTGCGGCGCGGTTCAACACAACCGCATCGCGCTCTCATGAAAAAAATCAGAACACCCGCACAACTGCGCAGCCAGCGCTGGTTCAGCACCCAGGACCTGCGCGGTTTCGGGCATCGCTCGCGCGCACTCCAGCTCGGACTGACGCGTGAGGATTACCAGGGCAAACCGGTCATCGCCATCGTCAATACCTGGAGCGAAATCAACCATTGCCATTCGCACCTGCGCGAACGTGCCGAGGACGTCAAGCGCGGCGTCTGGCAGGCGGGCGGCGTGCCGATCGAGATGCCGGCGATCTCGCTGGCGGAAGTGTTCCAGAAGCCGACCACGATGCTCTACCGTAACCTGCTCGCAATGGAAACCGAGGAGCTGCTGCGTTCCTATCCGGTGGACGGCTGCGTGCTGATGGGCGGGTGCGACAAGACCACGCCCGGCCTGCTGATGGGCGCGATCAGCATGGACATACCGGCGATATACGTCCCCGCGGGCGCGATGCTGCGCGGCAACTGGCAGGGCAAGACCCTCGGTTCCGGGTCGGACGCGTGGAAATACTGGGATGAGCTGCGCGCCGGCAACATCACGCAGCGCGACTGGAGCGAGATCGAAGAAGGTATCTCCCGCTCCGCCGGCACCTGTATGACCATGGGCACGGCGTCGACCATGACCAGCGTCGCCGAGGCGCTCGGCTTCAGCCTGCCGAATGCGTCATCGATTCCGGCGCCGGATTCCAATCACCGGCGCATGGCAGCTTACAGCGGGCGGCGCATCGTCGACATGGTGTGGGAGGACCTGACGCCGCGGCGCATGCTCACGAAAGAATCATTCGATAACGCCATAAAAGTGCTGATTGCACTCGGCGGCTCCACCAACGGCCTGATTCACGTGATTGCGCTCGCCGGACGCGCCGGCATCCAGATCCCGCTAGAGCGTTTCGAAGAGATCGGACGACGCACGCCTTATCTCGTCAACATGCGCCCGTCGGGAAAGTACCTGATGGAGGATTTCTATTACGCCGGCGGACTGAATGCGATGCTCGAGGGCATGCGTGGATTACTCGATGCAGACGCGTTGACCTGCACCGGCAAGACCCTGGGCGAAAACATCGCCGGCGCCAGGATCCACAACGAGGACGTGATCCGCACCCCTGCCAATCCGATGCAGCCCGAGGGCGGGCTGATCGTGCTGCGCGGCAACCTCGCGCCGGACGGCGCGGTGATCAAGTCGACCGCGGCCGACCCGAAACTGTTGAAGCATGCGGGGCGCGCGATGGTGTTCGACGATTACAACGACATGGCGGCACGCATCGACACGCAAGATCTCGACGTCGACGCCGATTCGGTGCTGATCCTGCGCAACGCCGGCCCGCTCGGCGGCCCCGGAATGCCGGAGTGGGGCATGCTGCCGATCCCAAAGAAGCTGCTGAAGCAGGGCGTGCGCGACATGGTGCGCATCTCCGACGCACGCATGAGCGGCACCAGCTACGGCACCTGCGTGCTGCACGTGTCGCCGGAATCCTGGATCGGCGGCCCGCTCGCGCTGGTAAAGACCGGCGACACCGTCGAACTCGACGTGCCCGGCAGAACGCTCAACCTCAAGGTCAGCGACGAAGAACTGGCGAAACGCCGCGCGGCCTGGAAACCGAAGATACGGAAGTTCGAGCGCGGCTACGGCAAGCTGTTCTCCGAGCACATCAGGCAGGCCCACGAGGGTTGCGACTTCGATTTCCTCGAAGGCACGGAGCCGACTGCGGAACCGGAGATTCATTGAGCCCGGAAAGGACCCGACAGGAAGCCCTTGTTGCGCTTTACCTGCACAAGTAACTGTCGACTCGATCCGGAAGAAAGGTGATGCCATGAAGACTGCCGTTATGAGCGACGCGGCGCGAGATCTGTATTCGCGCGCCACTACGGCGAGCCTGACCGCACAATTGATCAAGCGCGGATTGCGCACCCGGGCAATCTCGAACATCGCCCCGGTCAACCCCGATACGCCGCGCATGTTCGGTCCCGCCTACACGCTGCGATACGTTCCGATGCGTGAGGATCTGGCGACCGGCGCGGCGATGGCGGACCCGGATAATCCCCAGCGCAAGGCCATCGAGGTGGTGCCGGCCGGGCACGTGCTTGTTGTGGATGCTTACGGCGGGATGGATGTCAGCGGCACCTTCGGCGACATCCTCGTTGCCCGCCTGAGGGTGCGCGGTGTTGCCGGCATTGTCTCCGACGGGCCGATGCGCGATATCGCGGAACTCAGGAAAATGGACTTCCCGGTGTTTGCGCGCGGAAACGCCGCGCCGCCGAGCTACGTGAGCATGCTCGCAGCCGACGCCCAGGTTCCCATCGGCTGCGGCGGCGTCGCGGTCTTTCCGGGCGACATCGTCATTGCCGATCCCGACGGCGTCGTCGTACTGCCGGCAGCAATTGCGGAGGAAGTTGCCCGGGACGCGGTAGAACAGGACCGGCTCGAAGCCTATGTGCGCCAGCGCGTCGAAAGCGGCGACAGTATCGTCGGGGTCTATCCGCCCAACGAGGAAACGAAGGCGGCGTATCAGGCTTGGCTCACCAAACGCTAAGGCTTGTTCGTCGCAGACGTATAGAGGATAGAGTCGGACGCGAATATCTGGCGATTATTCAGCGCGGAAACGGTACTCAAGGGATTGGCCGGCGGTACCGACGGTTACATCACCTAGCCGGTTGAAGTTGAAACTCTGACCAGGGCGGTGAAGACGGTGCTGGATCTTGACGGCAAGCTGGACGGGGGTTGAGTCTGGACTTTGGTGGCCGGTGGGAAGGGAATGCTATGTTTTAAGACCCTGTCGCATGCATCAACGCTTTCGCCGACTTCGTCCCGGCCAAGGCAGTTCCCCGGTTAACTCGCTGACTCCGCGCTCCTCATCAGAGCGCGAACTGTTGCGACCGTTAAGCGGTTCGATCTCCGGCAATTCATCTTCATCGAACCAGAGCAAAGTCACGGTCTGGTCAAATCGGGCGTAATGACGGGAAATTTCCCACAGGGCGCCACTATCCTGCCAATCCGAGAACCAAAGGTCTTGCGGTACCTCTTCGGTTGCCGTTCTATTTAGGCCTTCTGCCCTCAGGCGATGAGCTACTGAACCCTGCATTACCGGTGTTCTGGGGGCGATCCAGTGGTGCCAGATTCACCGGCTCGGGTGATGCACCGCTGGCAAACACCTCGGCGGCACGTTCGAGCAACTGCTTCTTCCATTCGCTGATCTGGTTCGGATGCAGCTCGAACTGTGCGCACAGTTCAGCCATGGTGCGATCTTCCCGCAGGGCGGCCAGCGCCACTTGGGCCTTGAACGCCGGATTGTGCGTGCGGCGGGTGCGCCGCCCCGATGCCTTCTTCTTCATCAAAAACTCCTTATTGCCAGGCCGTTCTCGGTCCGGCGTTGTGCCCGGAGTTTCCACTTATAGCGTTGTTCAGATTTGCGGGGCCACTTCTGTTATGGAAAGTCTCACAAGCCCCAACACTTCTGGGGTATGCAGAAAGCTGCATCGTCCCATACCTGTTTGCCATTTCTCACAAACTAACTTATGGCGAGCCACTTCCTTTTGGCGAGCTGGCCCATGGTCTCCCCGGAGAGCTTTCGGATTGTGCGGAGTTATTCCGGGTGAAGTCCGCTCAGCAGGCTGAGACGGTTATACGGTATCTTGGTATAAAAAAGCGACGCGCGAACAAATTGGAATGTCCTTGTCAATGCGGGCGACGATTGGGGAAGTGCCGCTTCAATTGGAGGCTCAGGGAATTTCGAAATATGGCGAGCCGAAGCTGGTATCGATCTTTACTTGCTAGAACTTCTTAGGGCAACGCTGCGCTATTTACCAGTAAGCAGCGAGGGTAGATCCTAAAGTTTGCTCGTCGCGCAGTTCGCTAAGCGCGTGTTCGGCATCGAGACCTGCGCAGGCTGCGGCGGTACGATGCGCATCACAGCGCGCGCGCAGCGCGGTGTCAGGTGTTGCAATGTAGCAATTTCTTTTCGAGCGTGTGATCAGGTCTTGCCTAAACGATACCCAATGCTCACTTCTCCCCACCCGCCGGCTTTACCAGATCGTGTGAGCTCGGCCCCACCCCTGCTTCGTGGAACTCCACCTCGCCCTCAAGCACCGCACTGAAATGCGGCAGGCCCGCAGGGATCACGTAGAAACTGCCGGCCGGAAAAACTTCTAGCCTGGCTTCATCGAAGGTTTCGCCGACGCCGGACCAGTACGTCCCCGACAACACCGTTACGGTGCGCTCGTCGGGATGGGTGGCCCCTTTTTCACTACCCAGTCAGAATCAGCTTGAGCGCTTCGCCTTCCTCGATGATGAAGTCAAAGAAGGCAGACACTCGCGGTGTGCGCCGCAAATCGGGATGCGTCAGCAGCCGCCAGATCCGCGTGAGCTCGGGAACCGGACCGAGCACACGTACCAGATCCTCCTCCTCATCGCCGAGAGCTGTCGGAAGCGGCGCAAGCCCGACGCCCGACTTCACCGCGTAGAGCAACCCAAGAACACTGTTGTTGCGCGCCACGACCTTGGCATTCGGTGCCACTTGACGAAGCCATTTGGAAGCACGATGGTTGATCATGGTCTCGTCAAAGCCGACCACCAAATGTTGGTTGAGATCTTCGACGCGATCCGGCTTGCCGTGCCGCTCGACGTATTTGTGGCTGGCGTACACCGCCCAGAGAGAATCCGCGATCTTGCGTCCGACGAGCTCATCGGCATTCGTATCGCCTGAGCGAAGAGCAACGTCAGCCTCACCCTTCATGAGATCGAGATATTTGTCGCTCATCACGAACTCCACGCGCAGTCGGGGATAGCGCGCATGAAAGCGATCGAGCAGCGACGACTGTGTAATGCGGTAGACCAAGGGCTCCGGGCAGGTCACCCGAATGACGCCTGCGACATCCCGCCTCGATGCTTCTAGCTGCTGCTCGAATCCAAGCACGGCGTGCTCAATGCGCTCGGCGAAAGGGACCATCTCCTGGCCGAGTTCCGTCAGACGGTAACCGGTCGCGTTACGGCTAACCAGCTTACGGCCAATCCGCCGTTCGAGCTCCGCCAGTCGGCGTTGCACAGTGGACTGACTCCGTTTGAGCGCACGGCCGGCCGCGAGCGTGCTGCCATGGCGGGCGACAGCCAGAAAGTATCGGAGATCATTCCAATCGAACATGGTTATGCACTTATGCGGCCCCGCCTTGCAATCCTGCGGCTTACGATGGATGGGGTCAACCGCGTAGGCTTTGCGTCTCGATCACCGCAATCAAATCACCGGCTAGCGTACATCGGGTGACTCAGCAATGACTTCAAGAGAACAACCATGCGCAGGATACACTGGCTCGGCAGCGGGATTGCAGGTGCGATGATCGGTTTCGTGACTACCACCTATGGGACTGACTTTGCGAAACCCAACCTCGCATTGCATCAGGTCGTCGAAGCGATGCCGACCAGGCAACGGCAAGAAGTTCGCGGGCTTACGGGGACATTCAAGCCCGGTGACCGGACCGTCACCCACACCCATCGTTTCCCGGTCACGGTCTACGTTCTTGAGAGCGCCGTTGCGCTGGAGCTCGAGGCGCGCAAGCCGATCATCCTCAAAGCAGGCGAGGCGCTCGTTGAGCCGCCGCTGGTCAAGATGACCGGGTACAACCGGAGTGCCAGCGAGCCAACGAGAGTCGTCATCTTCCATATCAGTGAGATCAAGGCCCCTTTTCTCGACCTCGCTCATTCCCACCAGTAGCTTTCGATGACAAACAACGCTTCATGACAATGGCACCGGCATTTGACCAGCAAGCCTTCAAGCTTGCGACGCGCAACCAGTGGGAGAAAGCCGCTCAAGGCTGGAACGATCAAACTCCCCAGGTTCGTGCGTGGCTGCGCAGCGCGACCGACGCCATGCTCGATATGGCAGGAATCAAGCCCGGGTCTCGCGTGCTCGACGTTGCCGCAGGCGCCGGCGATCAGACACTCGACATCGCGGAACGGGTGGGTCCTAAGGGTTTCGTGCTCGCGACCGATCTGTCGCCCGCCATCCTCGAGTTTGCAGCAATCAATGCGCGGCGTGCGGGCCACGACAACGTCGAAACGCGGGTGGTAGATGGCGAACTCCTCGAAGTCGACGAAGCAAGCTTTGACGCGGCGGTATGCCGGCTGGGGTTGATGTTCTTCCCCGATCCGCTGCAGGGACTTCGGGAAATGTATCGGGCGCTGAAGCCTGGAGGTGGTGTATGCACGATGGTGTTTTCGAGACCGGAGGCGAACCCTTGCATTGCAATTGTCATGTCGACCGCGCTCGAGCATGCAGGTCTTCCCCCGCGCGATCCTTACCAGCGCGGCGGTCTGCTGAGCCTGGGTAAATCAGGGTTGATCGACGCGATTTTCCGGGATGCGGGGTTCAAAGATGTCGCAACGACCAAGATTGACGCTCCGTTCCAACTCCCTTCCACACAGGATTATCTGCGTTTCATCCGAGCTTCGGCGAGTCCAATCCAGCAGATCCTTAACAAGCTGGACGCCACCGCATCGGAAGCAGCCTGGGCGGCGATGGAAGCGCGCCTCAAGGTGTTCGAAACTGCTGCGGGGTGGGAAGGTCCCAACGAACTTCTGCTGACGGCGGCGAGGCGATGAGGAGCAGCGGTTGGCACGCGAAACGGTACTCGGCAAGAGGATCGAGAATCGATCTCGTGGCCCACCGTCGAAGACGCGGCTGGACCAGTATGAGTGACCAGGAAATTAACTCTGAGCTAACCCGGGTTTCACGGACGGTTTAATTTGCATCGTAGTTTAACTGCTCAAATTGCACGGGACTGACGTAGCCCAGGGTCTGATGCAATCGCTGCCGATTGTAGAAGCACTCGATGTAATCGAAGATCGCCGAGCGCGCCTGCTCGCGATCGGCAAAGTCGCAGTGATGCACCAGTTCGTTCTTCAGGTTGGAGAAGAAGCTCTCGGCCACCGCATTGTCGTAAGCGTTGCCCTTGCGGCTCATGCTCGGCGTCAATCCATAAGCGGACAGTGTCTCGCGATACCGGTACGCGCTATAGAGCACGCCCTGGTCGGTGTGATGAATAAGCGCACTTGCCGGTTGGCGTTGCGTGAGCGCCATGCCCAGGGCATCGAGTGCGACCGTGATTGTGGGTTTGTCGCTCATCGATCAGCCCACCACCTTGCGTGAGTACAGATCCAACAGCACCGCCAGGTGCAGGAAGCCAGCGCGCGTGCGGATGAAGGTCATGTCGCCCACCCAGATACGGTCCGGTGTTGTCGCCCGGAAGCGGCGCGCGAGCAGATTGGGCGCGGCCGGGGCGCTGTGATGGTGTTCGACGATTACCCGGAAGCGGCGCTTGCGTCGCGCCTCGATGCCCGCCTGCTGTCGCAGTCGCGCGACCCGGTGCTTACCGCAATGCACACCCTGGGCAAGCAGTGTTCGCCAGGTCTTCAGCGCGCCATAGACCTGCCGATTGGCCTCATGGACTTGCCGGATCCGGTCAAGCAGTTCGCGATCGCGGCGTGTGCGCTCGGATTCGGCGCGTCCGAGCCAGTCGTAGTAGCCGCTTCTCGACACGGACAAGGCTTGGCAAAGTCGCGTCACGCTAAGGCGTCGGCTGCGAGAGGCGATGAATTCGTACCTTACCGCCGGCGCTTGGCAAAGTACGCTTTGGCCTCCTTTAGCATGTCGCGCTCCTCGGTAACCGCCTTGAGTTCGCGGCGCAGCCGGGTGAGCTCGCTTTCGTCCACGCGCCGAGGTCGACCGGGACGCGCATGCAAGGCGACGCCGGCGTGCAGTCGCGCTTGCCATTTGTAGAGCTGGTTGCGTTGAACGCCCAGTTCCAGCGCCAATTGGGTAGCGGGCTTGCGTCCCTGTTCGAGCAAGCGCACCGCTTCGCGCTTGAACTCCACGGTAAAGCACCTGCGCACTCGCTCGGGATTGACCTTGGTTGGATGCTTGCCTGCCATCGGACACCTCCTTCATTATCGTCTCCTATTGAAGTGTCCGTAGAACCCGGGCTAGCTCACTCTGTCCTCTTTTCTATTTTTCCATAATCGGAGGAAATGTCATGATTCTCAAGGCAGTTATTCTCGCGGCTGTAATCCTGCCCCTCGCCGTACACGCGCAAGACCCGGTGCTGACCGACGGAGAGAAATACAAGGCTATCTTTGAGAACGACTGCGTGCGGGTCCTTGACTACAAAGACGTTCCCGGTGATAAGACGAACCACCACACGCATCCTGCCTTTGTTCTTTACTCTCTATCCAACTTCAAGCGATCAATTACTTTGCCGGATGGTACAGTGTTGCGACGCCAGTTCAAGGTGGGTGATGTGATGTGGTCAAACGCGCAGACTCACATCGGAACAAATACAGGTGAAACGCCCACGCATGTCATCCTTGTTGAGATGAAGAGCCAAATCGGCGCCTGCGCAGCGAGGTGACGCCTAACGACCCCATCACCCATGGAAGCGAGGTCCCACGTGGCAATCAACACTGTCCGATTCGTTCTTGTCTTGATCCTGGCATTACTCGTCGGCTCAATGTTCGGAATCTTGGTCGGCTACAACCCCGCCAGCCTCTCCGCATCAGCCTACGTCGAACAGCACCAGAATGCGGTTCGCTCACTCAATACGCTCTTTCCACTCATGGGAGCGGCCTGCATCGCGCTCACCGTGTTCCTCGCATTCGCCTCGCGTACTGATCGACGCAGCCTCATGCTCCTCGTCGTCGCTGCGCTACTCATGCTCGTGGCCGCCCTTGTGACGCGATTAGGAAACCAGCCGATCAACGCCATCGTCATGACTTGGAGTGCTCAGGCGCCGGCAGCGAACTGGGCGCAACTACGTGACCAGTGGTGGCAATGGCACATCGTGCGCACCATCGCGGCGGTCGCGGCGTTTGCACTCGTAGCACTCGCCGCATTGCTGCCATCTAAGGCGTAGGCGCCAACAGCGCACACAGCGCACACAGCGCAGGGTTAGGCCTTGCCTTTTGCCCGGAAAGATACAAACTCTCGTTCGTTACTTTCTGTCCGTGCGTGGAATCTGCCGCCTACTTCTCCCCACCGCCCGACTTCACCAGATCGTGTGAACTCGGCCCGACGCCCGCTTCCTGGAACTCCACCTCGCCCTCGAGCACCGCACTGAAGTGCGGCACGCCCGCCGGGATCACGTAGAAGCTACCGGCGGGAAAAACTTCCAGCTTCGCTTCGTCGAACGTTTCGCCGACGCCGGACCAGTAGGAGCCCGACAACACCGTGACGGTGCGCTCGTCGGGATGGGACGTGCGGCGGGAGGCTGTGCCCCGCCTGAGCGCGCACCCGGAAGGCGTAAGGCCCCGGCCTGGCCGGGTCGCCGTAGATGCCGGCGTAGAACACGTCGGGTGAACTGCGCCGCTGTTCCCACCCGATGTCGGACAGCAGCAGCCCGCGCAAGCCCTCTTCGGCGAGCGCAACGCCCGCGCTCCATCCGAGCACGACAATAAACCCGAACGCCCGCAGTCGAAGCATGCTGAAGGCGGCACCCGGAAAGTCGCGCCGCGAATTTGCCCCTCGCCTCTCACGCCTATCGCCTCACCCGTCACCTTACTTCGGCTCCGGATGAATGTTATCCACCCAATGCACCGCCTCCGGCTTTTCCACAGCGGGAATATCCAGATTCACCACCACCGGCTCCTGGCCGCTGCGGCAGAGCACGCAGGACAGCGGTTCGGTGTCGGAGGCGTTGATTTCCTGGTGTGGCACGTAAGGCGGCACATAGATGAAATCACCTGGGCCGGCCTCGGCGACGAACTCGAGTTTATCGCCCCAGCGCATGCGGGCCCTGCCGCTCACCACGTAGATCACGCTTTCCACGGCGCCGTGGTGGTGCGCGCCGGTCTTGGCCTTCGGGTGAATGACGACCGTACCCGCCCACAGTTTCTCCGCGCCGGCGCGTGCATGCGTAATCGCCGCGGCGCGATTCATGCCCGGCGTCTGCGGCGTATTGGTGTCCAGCTCAGTGCTTTTCACCACGCGCACGCCGTGGTACTTCCATTTCGGTTGCATATCCTCTTGCACGGCTCTCCCTTTTCAGTCGATGCGCCCGCTACGCCAGCCGCAGCATGGCCAGCAGCAGCAGCGTGGGAATGATCGTATTACTCACTGCCAATGGATAAAGCCACCGTGGCCCGCGCCCTCTCTGCGTCGTAGCGTGAAAGAAGACGGTAACGCCTGAAGCCGCGACCACCACGCCGCCGACCGCGTACAGCACGGAGAACATGAGGAAGCGGCTGTGGCGATCCAGCAGCGAGACGTAGGACAGTTGCCACACCAGGTAGGCCGCGAGCGCCAGGTTGCAGGCGAACGGCAGGTAATACAACAACATGCGGCGCATTTGCGCGTTCATCTTCCTGCTCCAGGCGACAATGCCTGCCGCATAACCCGGGCTGCGTGCACCGCCTGCCGCTGCGCGCCGTCGCGGATCTGATGCCGGCAGCTGGTGCCGTCGGCCACCACCAGCGTGTCTGCTGCCGCGGCTCGGACGCGCGGCAGCAGCGCCGATTCCGCCATCTGCATACTCACTGCGAAATGCTCCTGTTCGAAACCGAAGCTGCCCGCCATACCGCAACATCCCGACTCGGCGGTCTCGACCGCCAGGCCCGGGACCAGCTCGAGCGCTCGCCGTACCGCGGGCATCGCGTCGAATGCCTTCTGATGGCAATGGCCGTGCAGCAGCGCCTTCGCCGTTAGGGGCTCGAACGCCGGCGAGAAGCGGCCCGCCGCGTGCTGCTCTACCACGAACTCCTCGAACAATTGCGCATGCTGCGCAAGCAGTTCCGCCTCTTCGCCCAACCCCAACGCCAGATACTCGTCTCGCAGCGTCAACAGGCATGACGGCTCCAGGCCGATCAGCTTCCTGCCGCGGAGCACGTGCGGTCTCAACGCATCGATCATGCGCCGCGCCTCGATGCGCGCCTCATCGACCAGTCCCGCGGCGAGAAAGGTTCGCCCGCAGCACAATGGCCGGCCCCCTTCTTGCGGTTCTGCGACCTGAACAAAGTATCCCGCGGCGTTGAGCACTGCAATCGCGGCGCGCAGATTCTCCGGTTCGAACCAGCGATTGAAGGTGTCGCACAGTAGTAGCACCTCTCCCACAGGGTACGCTCCGGCAGCATTTTCATGTTGCATGGGAACGAAAGGCGCGTGACCGTGCCACCTGGGCAGGCTGCGGTGCCGGCTGATGCCCGTGGTTTTCTCCAGCACCCAGCGCACGCCCGGAACGGCAGCACCCAGATTAAGCCATGTCGACCACCGTGCGAACGCAGGTGCATAGCGCGGCAGGTAAGCGATCATCCGCTGGCGCAGCGTAAGCCCGTGACGTCTGGTGTAGTGATGCATGAACTCGATCTTCATGCGCGCCATGTCCACACCGGTCGGACATTCGCGCCTGCAGCCCTTGCATCCCACACACAATGCCATGGTGTCGAACATGTCATCGCTGGTAAGCGCGTTCGCGCCCAACTGCCCCGACAATGCCAGTCTCAGCGTATTGGCGCGGCCGCGGGTGAGATGCCGTTCGTCGCGTGTTGCCCGATAGGAGGGGCACATGGCGCCGGCGTCGAACTTGCGGCAATGGCCGTTGTTGTTGCACATGTCCACGGCCGGCGCAAAGCCGCCCCATTCCGACCAGTCCAGCGCAGTGTCGAGTGGTTCGGCGCGGTGCCCAGGCTTGAAGCGGAACAGCGAGCGATCGTCCATGCGCGGCGGATTGACGATCTTGCCGGGATTCATCAGCCCGCGCGGGTCGAACAGCGCCTTGATCTCGGCCAGCGCCGCCGTGAGCCGAGAGCCGATGATCGGCTCGATCCACTCCGATCGCACCAGCCCGTCGCCGTGCTCGCCGGAATAAGCGCCTTTGAATTCGCGTACCAGCGCGCACGCCTCTTCCGCGATCGCGCGCATCTTCTCCGCGCCGTCGCGCCGCATGTCCAGCACCGGCCGCACGTGCAGCGTGCCCACGGAGGCGTGCGCATACCAGGTGCCGCGCGTGCCGTGCTTCTCGAATACGCGGGTCAACCGGTCGGTATATTCGGCGAGATGCTCCAGCGGCACGGCGCAGTCCTCGATAAACGATACCGGCTTGCCGTCGCCTTTCATCGACATCATGATGTTCAGCCCTGCCTTGCGCACTTCCCAGATATCTTTCTGCAGCTTCGCGTCGGTCACTTCGACCACGCTGCCGGGAAGCCCGAGGTCTCCCATCAGTTCGACCAGGCGTCGCAGCTTGCGCGTCTGCACGTCGCGGTCTTCGCCAGCGAATTCGACCAGCAGGATCGCGTCCGGGTCGCCGCGCAGGAAGCGCTCGACGATCGGGCGGAAGGCCGCGTTATCGCGCGCAAGACCGATCATGGTGCGGTCGATCAGCTCCACCGCGTCCGGATCCAGGTTGACGATCTGCTGCGTGCACTGCATTGCGCGGTGGAAGTCCGGGAAGTGCACCACGCCGAGCGTCTTGTGCGCGGGCACCGGCGCTAGCTTCAGCGTGATGCTCTTCGACAACGCGAGCGTGCCTTCGGAGCCGACCAGCAGGTGCGCAAGATTGTGCGGCAGCGAATCTGGCGCGGCGCCGGGCTGCACCATGTCGAGGTTGTAGCCCTGCACGCGCCGCAGCACGGTCGGCCAGCGCGCAGCAATTTCGGCTGCTTCGCGCTTCGCAATCGCATGGATTTTCATTACCAGCTCGCGATAACCCGCCGGCCCACGCTCCACTTCTTCGCTCGAGCCGAATGCGAAACACTCGCCGCCGGCCAGCCAGGCGTCGATCGCGCAGACGTTGTGCACCATGTTGCCGTAGCGGATCGAGCGTGCGCCGCAGGAATTGTTTCCGGTCATGCCGCCGATGGTGGCCTGCGCGGATGTCGACACGTCTACCGGAAACCAGAGCGCGTGCGCCCGCAGCGACGCATTCAGGCGGTCGAGCACGACACCCGGCTGTACCACGGCTTCGCGGCGCTGCGCGTCGACCTGCAGAATGCGGTCGAGATGTTTCGAACAGTCGATCACCAGCGCGGCGCCCACGGTCTGCCCGCACTGCGAAGTGCCGGCACCCCGCGGAAGCACCGGCACGCCCGCATCTGCCGCAATCTGCAATGCAACCCGCGCTGCGTCGTCGGTACGCGGCACGACCACACCGACCGGGTCGATCTGGTAGATCGATGCATCGGTGGCATAGCGTCCGCGCGAAAAAGCGTCGAACAGTACTTCCCCGTCCAGCTCGCGCCGCAGTCGCTGCTCAAGCGGATGCGCGGCGGGGTGCGCGGCGAGCGATCGGATGGGGATAGCCGGGGTATTCACCAATTCTTGTCGGACTGGAAGCAACCGCACACATGATACCCGACGCCTCGTGCGCGGCATGTGCCAGACGTGCCGTCGGCTGCCTTGTCGCGGAAGAGGATTTTAAGTACGCTCGCCGCACCCCTCAATCCGGACGGCCCCGGCACCATGCCCTATCGCAGCGGACGGCATTTTCTGCAGATACCCGGGCCCACGAACGTTCCCGATCGCGTACTGCGCGCGATCGACCGGCCGACCATCGACCATCGCGGCCCCGAGTTCGCGCGCCTCGGACGGGCGGTGCTCGACGGAATGCAGCAGATCTTCAGGACCCGTCAGCCGGTGATCATCTACCCGGCCTCGGGTACCGGCGCGTGGGAAGCGGCGCTGGTCAACACGCTTTCGCCGGGCGACCTCGTACTGATGTTTGAGACCGGGCATTTCTCCGTACTGTGGCGCCGCCTCGCAGAGCGCCTCGGCCTGGAGGTCGATTTCGTCTCCGGCAACTGGCGCAGCGGCGCCGACGCGGCACAGGTGGAAGCGCGGCTGCGCAAAGACCGGACGCATGCGATCAAGGCCGTCTGCATCGTGCACAACGAAACTTCGACCGGGGTCACCACTCACATCGCACCGATCCGCGACGCCATCGACCGCAGCCAACATCCCGCGTTGTTGCTGGTGGACACGATCTCCTCGCTTGCCTCGATCGACTACCGCCACGATGAATGGGGCGTGGACGTCACCGTCGGCGGTTCGCAGAAAGGGTTGATGCTGCCGCCCGGGCTGGGTTTCAACGCGATCAGCGACAAGGCGCTGGCCGCATCGAAGTCGGCACGGCTGCCGCGCTCGTACTGGAGATGGGACGAGATGCTGGCCACGAACGGCAGCGGGTTCTTCCCCTACACGCCGGCGACCAACCTTCTTTACGGTTTGCGCGAAGCGATCGCGATGTTGCTCGAGGAAGGACTGGAACAGGTGTTCGCGCGACATGCGCGACTCGCGGAGGCGACGCGACAGGCGGTAGGCGGGTGGGGCCTGGAGATACTCTGCATGAATCCGGCCGAATACAGCAACTCGCTCACCGCGGTGCTGCTGCCTGACGCGTATGACGCCGACCGGCTGCGCGAGATCGCGCTCGAACGCTTCGACCTGTCACTCGGCGCCGGGCTCGGCCGGCTTGCCGGCAAGGTGTTCCGCATCGGCCACCTCGGCGACTTCAACGAACTGATGCTGGCCGGCACGCTGTGCGGGGTCGAGATGAGCCTTGCGCTCGCCGGTGTGCCGGCCAGGCAATCCGGCGTATCGGCGGCGCTCGATTATCTGACGCGGTCGCCCGCTGCGACCGGCATGCGTGCAGTGGCGGGCTGATCCTATCCCTCGACCTTCTCCCGGCGTTGCGGCCGCGCGCACCGGCTCAGAACTTTTCACCGCGCAACACGCCGACGTCGAGAACGTAGACCACCAGCGCATAGTGCTCGGCGTAGCGCTCCTTGACGTGCAGTGCGATGCGCTGCGCGACCTCCTCCTCGCAGACGACTTCGATGCGCACGTTGCGGTCTTCCGTCCAGGCAGCTTCGCGTTCGCCGTGGGCGCCGCGGCCTCGCACGTCGCTCACGGTATAGCCGTGTGCGCCAAGCGCAAGCAGCTCGCGCGTCAGCACCTTCTCCAGTGCCGATTCGGCGACGATCACGACGAGTTTTCTCGGATGCATGCTTTTATCCCGCAAGACCGTGAATCATGTTCGACAGCCACAGGTACAGGGGTACACCGGCCAGCACGTTGAACGGAAACGTGACGCCGAGCGCTGCTGCCAGCGACAGCGACGGGTTGGCTTCCGGCACGGCGATGCGGATCGCCGCCGGCGCGGCGATGTAGGATGCGCTCGCGGCGAGCGTGGCGAGCAACATGGTACCTCCGGGCGAAAGCCCGACCGCCAGCCCGCATAGAGCGCCGATTACGGCGAACGCCATCGGCACGAGCGTGCCGAAGAGGATCAGGAATCCCGCGCGCTGGCGCACGTCGCCCAAGCGCGCGGCTGCGACCAGGCCCATCTCCAGCATGAACAGGGCGAGCACACCCTTGAACAGGTCGAAGAACAGCCGGCCGTGCGGCTCGAGCGCCTGAGGCCCCGCGATCCAGCCGATCGCCAGCCCGCCCGCAAGCAGCACGATGCTGCGGCCGAGAAACACGTCATGCGCGAGCGCTCCCCAGCTCACGCCGCGCGTTGTTCCCAGTTTCGCGAGCAGGATACCGACCACGATGCCGGGGATCTCGAGCAGCACCACGAACACGGCGGCATATTCCTCGTGCGGGATGCGTCGGTCGACCAGATGGGCGAGCGCCACCGCGAAAGTCACCACGCTCACCGATCCATAGTGTGCGGCGAGCGAAGCGGAGTCGAATCGGTTCAGCCGCCCGAGAAAGCGCACCACGGGATAGGCGATCAGCGGCAGCAACAGGCCCATGAGGATGACGCCCAGCGCCTGCGGCAGCAGTTCGAGGAACGGCTGACGCGCGAGTTCGACGCCGCCTTTGAGGCCGATCGCGAGCAGCAGCAGGATCGACAAGCCCTCGTACATCGACTCCGGCAGCCGCAGGTCGCTCCGCGCCAGGCGTGCTGCAACGCCGAGCAGGAAGAACAGGACGACGGGGTCCAACGCCGCCTAACGCCCGGCAGCCGCCAACGCTGCCTGCGCCGGTGCCTCCGCCATCGCAGCGCGCGCAAGCCGATCCTGCACCGCGGCCCATTCCGGCAGCGCCGGCACCGCTTCGGCCAGAATCAGCGCGCAGCCCGCGCGGTCCATGCGCCTGAGCAAGGCGTAGAGATGATGCGCGTAATCCGCGGGTATCTGCGGCGCCACCTGCCACAGCGCGGCGCGCGAACCGCGCGGCCGGCTGCGCCGCGCCAGCACCGCCACCGGCATGCCCGCGTACTGCTTGCGCAGGATGCTCTCCAGCTCGTCCGGGTGCACCACTCTCAGCGGCGTGACCGGGGCGTAATGGGAATCGAGCGATCCGGGCGCGCGCGGGGCGTCGACGGTATCGTCGCCGAGTTCCACCAGCAACGCGTCCTCGATCTGCTTACGGGAAATCTGCCCCGGGCGCAAAATCGACGCTGTCGCGCGGGAAAGATCGACGATGGTGGACTCGACGCCGACTTCGCAGGCGCCACCGTCCAGGATCAGATCGACGTCGGCGCCGAGGTCTTCGCGCACGTGCCCGGCCGTAGTCGGAGACAGCCGCCCGAACCGGTTCGCCGAAGGCGCCGCGATGCCGCCGTCGAATGCGTGCAGCAACCTGCGCGCGACCGGATGTGCGGGCACCCGCAGGCCGACCGTATCCTGGCCGCCGGTGACCGCGTCGCCGACTTGCGGGCCACGCCTGAGAATCATGGTGAGCGGTCCCGGCCAGAATTTTTCCGCCAGCACCCACGCCTCGCGCGGCACTTCGCGCGCCCAGTGCTTGAGTCCGCTCATGTCGGCCAGGTGGACGATGAGCGGGTGCTCGGCCGGACGTCCCTTCACCTGGAAGATCTTCTTCACCGCCGCGTCGTTCGACGCGTCGGCGCCCAGACCGTACACGGTCTCGGTCGGGAACGCGACCAGGCCGCCGGCACGCAGAATCTCTGCCGCCCGTTCGATCTCGCGCTCGGAAACCGATTCATCCATGCGCGCGCCCGCTCGGCTGAACTAAGGTTCTGGTGTGCATCGTTGGATTATGCCTTGAGCCTCGGCCCGGTGCGTAACGCCGCCGGGCGGGTCACCGGGCGGTCAACATTTTCAGCGCCTCCTCGTACTTCGCCGCGGTCTTCGTCAATATGTCCGTCGGAAGCGTGGGCGCCGGAGGCCGCTTGTTCCAGTTCTGCGCCTCGAGCCAGTCGCGCACAAACTGTTTGTCAAAGGACGGCGGGCTGATTCCAGTCCGATACCCGGACTTCGGCCAGAAACGCGAGGAGTCCGGGGTCAACGCCTCGTCGATCAGGTATAGCGCGCCCGCCTTGTCGGTGCCGAATTCGAACTTGGTATCGGCAATGATGATGCCGCGTGTGTCGGCATAATCGGCCGCCTCGGAGTACAGGCGTATCGCAGAGTTGCGAACCTTCCCGGCGAGCTCTGCACCGATCTGCTTTTCGACTTCCGCATAGGCGATGTTCTCGTCGTGCGCGCCAATCGCCGCCTTGGTCGAAGGCGTGAAGATCGGTTGCGGCAGCTTCTCGGCTTCGCGCAGTCCCGCGGGCAGCGCAATGCCGCAGATGGATTGCGTCTTCCGGTAGTCCTTCCAGCCCGAGCCGGCAAGATAGCCGCGCACGATCGCCTCCACCGGCAAAGGTTTCAGCCGGCGTACCACCATCGCCCGCCCGGCCACCTGATCGCGTTCGTCGGCCGCGACCACGCTCTCCGGCGCGACGTCGAGCAGATGATTGGGAATGACGTGCCGAAGCTTCGCAAACCAGAAATTCGACAGCGCCGTGAGAATGCGCCCCTTGCCCGGCACCGGCGTGGGCAGAATTACATCGAACGCGGACAGCCGGTCGGTCTGTATCACCAGCAGCCGTTCTTCGTCGATCGCATAGAGGTCGCGCACCTTTCCGCGATGCAGAAGCTTGAGCGACTTGAGACGGGTTTCGAGTATCGGCGCGTCGTTCATATTGTTCTATGCGGTCTTCGACAGGGAATCGCCGCGCGCGGACGCGGAAAGCCCGGCCTTGATCGAGAGTGCCAGTTCCAGCGCGGCTTCGACGCGCTCGTCCAGCACGGTGAAGTGTCCCATCTTGCGCCCGGGCCGGGCTTCGCTCTTGCCGTACAGATGCAGCTTGGCCCGCGCCTCGCGTAACACCTGCTCCCAGCGCGGCACGCCTGCGGCCCACAGGTCTCCCAGCAGATTGACCATCACCGCCGGGCAGTGCATGGCGGTATCGCCCAGGGGCAGGCCGCACAGCACGCGTACCTGCTGCTCGAACTGCGAGGTCACGCAGGCGTCGATGGTGTAGTGGCCGCTGTTATGTGGACGCGGCGCAATCTCGTTCACCAGCAGGCTGCCATCCTGCAGGACGAAGAATTCCACGCACAGCACGCCGCAATAATCCAGCTTCTGCGCGACCTTGATCGCCAGTGCCCGCGCCTTCTCCGCAACCTCTTCCGGCACGCGCGCAGGCGCGATGCTTACATCCAGTATGCCGTTCTCGTGCCGATTCTCGGCCACCGGCCAAGTCCGGACCTCGCCGTCGAAACCGCGCGCCACCACCACGGAAACCTCTTTGTCCAGCGGCAGGAAGCGCTCCAGCACACCGGCTTCTCCGCCTAGCGCGTCGAATGCCGCGACCAACTCACTGCCGGATGCGACGCGCGCCTGGCCCTTGCCGTCGTAGCCGAAACGGCTGACTTTCAGCACGCCGGGGAGCAGGTCTGCAGTGCCGGGTGCGGCCAGATCCGCGTTCGAGCGGATTACGCTGAACGGGGCGACTGCGATGTCATGGTCGCGCAGAAAAGTCTTCTCGCGAATGCGGTCCTGCGCGATCGACACGGCTTCTGCAGAAGGGCTGACCACGCAGTGCGCCGAAAGCACGCGCAGGCTTTCTGCCGGTACGTTCTCGAATTCGGTGGTGGCCGCGGGGCAGCGTTCAGCCATGTCGCGCAAAGCGCCGGCGTCGAGATAGTCCGCGGCGAGATGGTCGTCGGCCACGCTGCCAGCGGGGCTGTGCGCCCCGGGATCCAGCACCAGCACTTTGTATCCCATGCTCTGCGCGGCCATGGTGAACATGCGCCCGAGCTGGCCGCCGCCGAGAAGACCGAGCATTGCGCCGGGCTCGATCATGTCCTGCTTTTCCGCGGCAGCTTCATCGCACGCACTTTGGCGGTCTGGGTCCGGCGGAAAGCGCGCAGCTTGCGTGCCAGCCTTTCGTCTTCCAGCGCCAGCATGGCGATTGCAAACAGCGCGGCATTCGCTGCTCCGGGCTCTCCCACTGCAAAGGTGGCCACCGGCACACCGCGCGGCATCTGCACGATAGACAGCAGTGAATCGAGTCCTGAAAGCGCGCGCGAAGTCACCGGCACGCCGAGCACCGGCAGCGTCGTCTTGGCGGCGATCATGCCTGGCAGGTGCGCCGAGCCGCCGGCACCGGCGATGATCGCGCGCAGGCCGCGGCCCTGCGCCGTCTGCGCATAATGAAACATGCGATCGGGCGTGCGATGCGCAGATACTACATGCGCTTCGAATGGCACACCGAATGCCTGCAGGGTCGCTGCTGCATGCTGCAAAACCGGCCAGTCGCTGGTGCTGCCCATCACCACGCCGACCAGCGGTTTCTTACCCGTGCCACGTTTAGTCTTCATCGGTTCGTCCTCCGGCACCCCTGCCGGCTGCGGTCATGGCCGCATCCCAGCGCACTCGCACCGCACTTTCATTTCACCACGGCGCGGTACTCGCCCCTGGCATACTTCTCGGCCATGGTGTCGAGGGCGATCGGCCGGATGCGACCCGCCTGGCCGGCGCAGCCAAAAGCCTCGAAGCGCGCCTTGCAAATCGACTTCGCCGCCTGCATCGCTTCCTTCAGGTACTTGCGCGGATCGAACTCGCTCTTGTCCTTGTTGAACGCCCGACGGATCGCGCCGGTCATCGCCAGCCGGATGTCGGTATCGATATTGATCTTGCGCACGCCGTGCTTGATGCCTTCCTGGATCTCCTCGACCGGCACGCCGTAGGTTTCCTTCATTTCACCGCCGTTGTCGCGGATCACCTGCAGCCAGTCCTGCGGCACGCTGGACGAGCCGTGCATTACCAGATGGGTTTTGGGAACGCGCCGGTTGATCTGCTTGATGCGATCGATGGCAAGGATGTCTCCCGTCGGCTTGCGCGTGAACTTGTAGGCCCCGTGCGAAGTGCCGATTGCGATTGCGAGCGCGTCCACTCCGGTCTGCCGGACGAAGTCGGCAGCCTGATCCGGATCGGTCAGCAGCATGTCGTGCGTGAGTTCGCCCTCCGCGCCTGAACCGTCTTCCTTGCCCGCAGTCATGGTCTCGAGCGAACCCAGGCAGCCTAGTTCGCCTTCCACCGACACGCCAATCGCATGCGCCATCTCCACCACTTTTGCGGTGACCTCGACGTTGTATTCGTAAGGCGCCGGCGTCTTCATGTCTTCTTTCAGCGATCCGTCCATCATCACGCTGGTGAAACCGGAGCGGATCGAGCGCTGGCAGACCGCGGGGCTCGCGCCGTGATCCTGGTGCATCACCACCGGAACATGCGGATACATCTCGACCGCGGCAAGAATCAGATGACGCAGAAAAGGTTCGCCCGCGTATTTCCGTGCACCCGCAGACGCCTGCATGATCACCGGGCTGCCGGTCTCGTCGGCCGCCTGCATGATCGCCTGGATCTGCTCCAGGTTGTTCACGTTGAACGCGGGCACGCCGTAGCTGCTTTCGGCAGCGTGGTCCAGCAGTTGACGCATCGATACCAGCGCCATAAACCGTTCTCCTTTGGATTGTTATGGCCGGCGGTGCTCGCCGACCTTGACGATCTTCATCGTATTGGTGCCACCCGACGAGCCGATCGGCTCGCCGAAGGTCACGACCACCAGGTCGCCTTTCTGCACCACACCGCTCGCCACCAGCTGTTCTTCCGCCTCCTGCAGCAGCAACTCGCGGTCGTGCCCGTGGTAGTTGATCATCATCGGGAACACGTCGCGGAACAGGCTCATCCGGTAGCGCGACGAGACCTCGGGCGTAAGCGCATAGATCGGTACCCCGGAATTCAGCCGCGAGATCCACAGCGCGGTTGATCCCGACTGCGTCAGCGCGGCGATCGCCTTGACTTTCAGGTGGTAGGCAGTGAACAAGGCGGCCATTGCGATCGACTGGTCGACCCGCGTGAATACCCTGTCCAGGAAGTCGCGATCGAGCGTGACTTCGGTGGACTTCTCCACTTCCAGACAGATGCGCGACATGGATTCGACCGTTTCCACCGGATACTTGCCGGTCGCGGTTTCGGCCGAGAGCATAACCGCATCGGTCCCATCCAGCACCGCGTTCGCCACGTCCGAAACTTCCGCGCGCGTAGGCACCGGACTGGTGATCATCGACTCCATCATCTGGGTCGCCGTAATGGTGAGCCGGTTCATCTCGCGCGCGAACCGGATCATCTTCTTCTGCAGCGCCGGCACCGCGGCGTCTCCCATCTCGACCGCCAGGTCGCCGCGCGCAACCATGATGCCGTCGCTAGCGTTTACGATCTGGTCGAGCGCCTCCAGCGCCTCCGCGCGCTCCATTTTCGCAATCAGCATCGCATTTCCGCCCGCGGCGCGCAGCAGCTCGCGCGCCATGTACATGTCGGCCCCGCTTTTCGGAAACGACACCGCGACGAAATCGGCCTTCATTGCTACCGCGGTTTTGATGTCTTCCATGTCCTTCGCGGTGAGCGCCGGCGCGGTCAGGCCGCCGCCCTGGCGGTTGATGCCCTTGTTGTTGGAGAGCTCACCGCCCACGCGCACGGTGGTGGTGATCTCGTCGCCTGAGATTCTCTGCGCATCCAGCACAATCCGCCCGTCGTCCAGCAACAGCACGTCGCCCGGCCGGACGTCCCGCGCCAGCTCCAGATAGTCCAGGCCGACCCGCTCGCGGTTTCCCAGCTTGCAGCCGGCATCGAGCACGAATACATCGCCTTTTGCCAGCGTGATCCGGCCCTCTTCGAATTTTCCGATGCGTATCTTCGGGCCCTGCAGATCGCACATGATGCCCACGGTACGTTCCAGCGTGCGGGCGATGTCCCGCACCAACTCCGCCCGCGCCAGATGCTCGTCACCTGTTCCATGCGAGAAGTTCATGCGCACCACGTCGACGCCGGCGGCGATCATGCGGGTCAGCACTCCCCGGTCGCTGGATGCGGGACCGAGTGTCGCTACGATCTTCGTGCTTCTTTGCATCCGACTATCACCACGTTGACGCAACAAACCTGGAACTGCCAGGGACGCCGGGAACACCAGCGGAAAGTAAGGATGAAATTGCGTTTCCTGGTTTTCCTGATGTCCTTGCTGGTTCGCTCTTGAGCTTTAACTTTCTTCCGGGATTCAACAACCGCTCAGCCCGCCGCACGTTGTTCGAGAATCTCGATCGCAGGCAGCTTCTTGCCTTCCAGAAACTCGAGAAACGCGCCGCCAGCGGTGGAGATGTAGCCGATGCGCTCGGCGATGCCGTACTTTGCGATCGCGGCGACCGTGTCGCCTCCGCCCGCGATCGAGAATCCGCGTGCAGAGGCAATCGCCTCCGCCACTGTCTTCGTGCCTCGGCTGAACTGTTCGTGCTCGAACACGCCGACCGGTCCGTTCCAGACAATGGTGCCGGCGTCCGCAATCAATGCAGTGAACTTCGCCGCGGTTTCCGGACCGACGTCGAGAATCATCTCGTCATCTCCGACCTCGGTGGCGCGTCTGGTGATCGCTTCAGCCTGCGCGGATAGTTCCCTTGCGCAAACCACGTCGGTCGGCAATGGCACCGATCCACCCTTGGCAGCGATCTCCTCGATGATCCTTTTGGCTTCCGCCACCAGATCCGGCTCGGCAAGCGATTTCCCGATGTTCATCCCCTGCGCGAGCATGAAGGTGTTTGCTATTCCACCACCCACGATCAGCTGGTCCACTTTCTTTGCGAGTTCGGCGAGGATGGTGAGCTTGGTGGACACCTTGGACCCTGCCACGATCGCCATCAGCGGGCGCTTCGGATTTTCGAGCGCACGGGTGAGCGCTTCCACTTCCGCTGTCAGCAGCGGCCCGGCACAGGCCACCGGGGCGTACCTCGCAATACCATGCGTCGTCGCCTCCGCCCGATGCGCGGTACCGAAGGCGTCGTTCACGTAGATATCGCAGAGCTTCGCCATGCTGCGTGCGAGCACGTCGTCGTTCTTCTTCTCGCCCTTGTTTACGCGACAGTTCTCCAGCAGTACCACTTGCCCCGGGACGACGTCGACGCCTTTCACCCAGTCTGTCTTCAGCGCCACCGGCACGCCGAGCAGTTCGGAAAGACGCTTCGACACCGGCGCGAGTGAATCCGCCGGCTTCAGTTCGCCTTCGGTCGGTCGGCCAAGGTGTGAAGTCACCATTACCGCCGCGCCCGCTTCCAGCGCATGCCGGATACCGGGAAGCGATGCGCGGATACGCGTGTCATCGGTGATGCGGCCGGTCTCGTCCTGCGGGACGTTCAGGTCCGCGCGGATGAAGACGCGCTTGCCGCGCAAGTCGAGATCGGTCATGCGGAGCATGGGCATCGCGAATTCCTACTTCGCTCCCATCAGCGCAACCGCCGTATCCAGCATGCGGTTGCTGAAGCGGGCGCATTGTGGCTCCCGCCGCTCGCTGCGCTCGCTTAACCTGGCGCTTCGCGCCACGTTAGCGTCCGCCGTAACGACTGGGGCGTCGTGCAAACGCATCACTTCGCTCCCATCAGCGCAACCGCTGTATCCAGCATGCGGTTGCTGAAGCGGGCGCATTGTGGCTCCCGCCGCTCGCTGCGCTCGCTTAACCTGGCGCTTCGCGCCACGTTAGCGTCCGCCGTAACGACTGGGGCGTCGTGCAAACGCATCACTTCGCTCCCATCAGCGCAACCGCTGTATCCAGCATGCGGTTGCTGAAGCCCCATTCGTTGTCATACCACGCGCAGACTTTTACGAGGGTGCCGTTGGAGACCTTGGTCAGCGTGGCGTCGAAGATCGAGGACGCGGGATTGTGATTGAAATCGATCGACACCAGCGGATCGGTGTTGTATTCGAGTATGCTTTTCAGCGGACCGGCGGCAGCCTCTTTCAACGCGTTATTCACTTCTTCCACCGAGGTCGCTTTTTTGGCGACAAACGACAGGTCGACCAGCGAGACGTTGATGGTGGGAACGCGGATCGCGAAACCATCCAGCTTGCCGTTCAGTTCCGGCAGTACCAGCCCGACCGCCGCCGCAGCGCCGGTCTTGGTCGGAATCATCGACATGGTCGCGGACCGCGCACGCCGCAGATCCGTGTGGTAGACGTCGGTCAACACCTGGTCGTTGGTGTAGGCATGGATCGTGGTCATCAGCCCGCTGACCAGTCCGATGCGATCATGCAGCACTTTCGCCACGGGCGCCAGGCAGTTGGTGGTGCACGAAGCATTCGAAATCACCGTATGCGATGCCTTCAGCACACCGTGATTCACGCCATAGACCACCGTGGCATCGACATCCTTGCCGCCCGGGGCCGAAATGATCACCTTCTTCGCGCCGGCGGTGATGTGCGCGCCGGCTTTCTCCTTGCTGCTGAACAGCCCGGTGCACTCCATCACCAGATCGACACCGAGCTCTTTCCACGGCAGCTCGGCGGGATTTCTCTGCGCGCAGACGCGGATGCGGTCGCCGTTGACCACGAGATGATCGCCGTCTACCGCCACCGTGCCCGGAAACTTGCCATGCGCGGTGTCGTAACGGGTGAGGTGTGCGTTGGTGGCGGCATCGCCAAGGTCGTTCACCGCAACAAACTCGATACCGTGCTTCTTGCCGCCTTCGTAATGGGCGCGAAGTATGTTTCTGCCGATTCTTCCGTAACCGTTGATCGCGACGCGAATCGCCATGACGTGACCTCCTGCAGAAAAACTGCGATTTTACTTCAGCCGCCTGTCCGCGCAGTGACCCTGATCAAGGGCTGTCCAGCAGCGCCGCCAGGCCACGCAATGCCGGCGGGTGTTCCGCGATGATGACAAACGTCGGGATGCCGGCCAAATAGGCGCTGAACCGGCCGTGGTCTTCGAAACGCTCGCGAAACGGCGATTTCGCGAATCGCTCGCCAAGCCTCGGCACGATGCCGCCGCCGATATAGACCCCCGCGCGTGCACCAATGGCGAGGGCGAGGTCGGCAGCCGCGGTCCCGAGCGCCGCACAAAACAGGTCGAGCGTTTCCTCCGCCCGCTGGTCACTGCCGTCTTGCGCGGCCGCCGTCACTGCCTCCGGAGGCAGTTCGACGGGTGCCGCGCCGTCCAGTTCGCAGAGCGCCTGATAGATATTGCTCAGGCCCGGCCCGCTGGCGAGCCGCTCGAAGGACACATGCCCGAAGCGCGCGCGCAGCACGCGTAACAGCGCATCCTCGCGGTTACTGCGCGGAGCGAAACTGCAATGACCGCCTTCGCCTTGCAGTACCGCCCAGCGATCACCAACCGGAATCAGGCCGGAGACCCCGAGACCCGTTCCGGGCCCGATGACCCCGACCGGCGCGCCACGCGCCGCAGAACCCTCGCCCACCTGACGCAGTTCGTGTTGACCGAGCATCGGGATCGCGTGCGCCAATGCGGTGAAATCATTCACTACCAGCAGGCGCTCCAGGCCAAGCGCTTCACGCGTCGCCTCGATCGAGAAGGTCCAGGCCGAGTTGGTCATCTTCACCTGCCCACCGAGCACTGGCGCCGCGACCGCGAAGGCCGCCTGCGTTGGTGACGCTCCAACCAGATCCAGGTAGCTGCGCGCAGCTTCCAGCAGACCCGGTGATTCCGAGCAACGCTGCGTCTGCTGCTGATCGACGCGTCCGTCCCGGCTCAGCGCGAATCTCGCGCTGGTGCCGCCGATGTCGGCGAGCAATTGCGCAGCGGGTTGTCTGACCACCTTGGACCGCTCCCTCCGTATTTCTAGAGCACGCGCCTGACCGCGGCAGCCACCGCGTCCGCGGTCAGGCCGAAATGCTTGAACAGTTCGCCGGCTGGCGCCGATTCGCCAAAGCGGTCGAGACCGATCACCGCACCGTCCAGGCCGACGTACTTGCGCCAGAAATCGGAGACACCGGCTTCAACGGCGACGCGCGGCATCCCTCTGGGCAATACGCTCTCCCGGTATGCCTCATCCTGCCGGTCGAACACTGTCGTTGCCGGCATCGACACCACTCGCACCGGGATGCCTGCGTCCGCAAGCGTTTTCTGTGCCCCCATCGCCAACGCCACCTCCGAGCCGGTGGCGATGATCACGGCGCGCGGTTCCGCGGCATCGGCGAGCACGTAACCGCCGCGCGCGATCGCGGTCACCTGCTGCGCGTTGCGGTTCTGATGCGGCAGATTCTGGCGCGACAACAACAGGCTGGTCGGGCCGTTGCGGCGTTCGATCGCAGACACCCATGCCACCGCCGTTTCCACGGCGTCGCACGGGCGCCATACATCCATGTTCGGGAGATAGCGCAGGCTGGCGGCATGTTCCACAGGCTGATGCGTCGGACCGTCCTCGCCGAGCCCGATGGAGTCATGGGTGAACACGAAGATGCTGCCCGCCTTCATCAATGCCGCGACGCGCAGGGCATTGCGCGCGTAATCCGAAAACACCAGGAAGGTGCCGCCATACGGCAGCACGCCGGCGTGCAGCGCCATGCCGTTCATGATCGCCGCCATGCCGAACTCGCGTACGCCGTAAAAAATATAGTTTCCACCGCCGTCGCGCGTGACCGGTTTCGACCCTGACCACATCGTCAGGTTGGAGCCCGCCAGGTCCGCCGAACCGCCCACCAGCTCCGGGAGAATCTGTCCCAGCGCCTCGATCGCATTCTGCGAAGCCTTGCGGGTGGCGATGCTTTCGCCTTTGACGTTTACCTGCTCAACGATTGCGTCCGCCTGCGTTCGCCACGAAGCAGGAAGCTCCCCGTGTGTACGCCGGGAAAAGTCCGCCGCCTCTTTGGCATGACGCTTGGCGTAGTCGGTGAACTTCTTCTTCCACTCGGCTTCATGCGCGGCCCCGCTCTTGCGCGCATCCCAGCCGTCATAGATGGCCTGCGGAATCTCGAACGGCGGATGTTTCCAGCCGAGCGCCTCGCGCGTCGCGGCGATCTCCGCATCGCCGAGCGCCGCACCATGCGCGGAGCCGGTGTTCTGCTTGTTCGGCGCGCCCTTGGCGATGATGGTCTTGCAGCAGATCAGCGACGGCTTGTCGGCAATGCTCTTCGCCTCGCGGATGGCGCGGTCAACCGCAGCCGGGTCATGCCCGTCAACGCCGTCGATCACATGCCACCCGTAGGCCTCGAAGCGTTTGTGCGTCTCATCGGAAAACCAGAAGCTGATATGCGCCTTGTCGGAATCGATCGAGATGCCGTTGTCGTCATAGATGGCGATCAGTTTGCCCAGACCGAGAACGCCGGCAAGCGAGCAGGCTTCGTGCGAAATGCCTTCCATCAGACAGCCGTCGCCGACGAACACGTAGGTGTGATGGTCGACAATGTCCAAACCGGGCCGGTTGAACTCCGCGGCAAGGATCTTCTCCGCGATCGCCATTCCAACCGCGTTCGCCAGACCTTGTCCCAGCGGGCCGGTGGTGGTTTCCACGCCCGGCGCGCAACCGTATTCCGGATGGCCCGGAGTCTTGGAGTGAAGCTGGCGAAAGCGCTTGATCTCGTCCAGCGACAGGTCGTAGCCGGTCAGATGCAGCAGCGCGTACAGCAGCATCGAACCGTGTCCGTTCGATAGCACGAAGCGGTCGCGGTTTGGCCATTGCGGATTAGCCGGGTTGTGCCGCAGATGATGCCTCCACAGCACTTCCGCGATCTCGGCCATTCCCATCGGCATGCCCGGATGCCCGGAATTCGCCTTTTGCACCGCATCCATTGCCAGCGCGCGTATCGCATTGGCAAGTTCCGTTCTGGTCGCCATCTCTCCCCTTTCGACAAACAAAAAAATCCCGGAAACCGGGATCGCTGGGCGAACGTATTCTAGCCCAGGCCGTGCAGCGCTTACTCTTCCGCGCGTCTCGGGAGTTTGACGCCGAGCTGCTTAAGTTTGCGATAGAGATGGGTGCGCTCGAGGCCCACCCGCGTGGCCACACGGCTCATGTTGCCTCCTTCACGGTTCAGGTGGTACTCGAAGTAGATGCGCTCGAACGCGTCCCGCGCTTCGCGCAGCTGGCGATCCAGCGGCAGCGCGTGCACCGGACTGGGCAACGGCGCCTCGAGTGTGGCGAGTGCATTGGTCACGTCTGCGACGCCGATCTCGGTGCCGCGCGCAAGTTGCGCGCAACTCTTGACCACGCTTTCGAGCTGCACCAGATTTCCTGGCCAGTGGTAGTTGCGCAGCGCGTTCAGAGCCGCGGTGTTCAGGCTGCGCGCAGGCACTTCCCTGGCCTCGATTGCGCGCGCCAGCACCAGGCCCGCCAGTTCGGGCACGTCCTCCGGCCGTTCGCGTAATGCGGGAACGCGCACGACCACCCCTGCGAGCACGGCATAAAGCCGCGGATCGAATTCGCCGGCGGCAATCTGTTCCGGCAACGACACGGACGTGGACGACAGCGTGCGCGCCTGCGCGCGTTCAAGATTGCCAGCCTGCACAAGCAGATTGTGCTGCTGATTTGCGCTGAGCTTTTCTACCGAGCGCAGGAACAGCAGCCCTTGTGCGACCGAATCGGAAACCACGCCGTCAGCCTGGTCGAACAGCGAGAAATCCTCGGGGGCGAGCCAGGGCGTGTTGGCCTGATGGAGGAATCGCGCGCATTGCTCGGCCCCCGTTCCCGGTTCGCCCACGAACAGAACCGAAGTGCGCAGGCTCTGCAAGCGCTCCAGTTGCCCGCGCAACTGTTCGACAGCAGGCGACCTGCCGATGGTTGCCAGCGCGGGTGCAGGCTGCGCGCCGGAAACACCCTGTTTCAGCGCGACGCCGACCGTGGCCAGGAGCTTTTGCAGCGCGATCGGCTTTTCCAGGAAACTGTACGCCCCGATGCGGGTAGCCTCCACCGCCGTGTCGATCGTGCCATGCCCGGACATCATCACCACCGGCATCGTGAGCTGGCCGGTCGTGGCCCATTCCTTTAGCAGGGTGATGCCGTCGGTATCCGGCATCCAGATGTCGAGCAGCACCAGGTCTGGACGCCCGCGTCCGCGGATCTGCCGCGCTTCCGCGGCGTTCTGCGCAAGACGCACCTGATAGCCTTCTTCTCGCAGGATCTCCGACAGCAGCTCGCGTATCCCGACTTCGTCGTCTACGACCAGTATCTGGCTCATGGCATCAGCGGTTGATGACTTTCACTTCGGTGAGGGCCGTCTGCACGTTGCGCGGCAAGACCAATTCGACCACGGCTCCGCCGCGCGGCAAATTGGAAATCGAGATGGTGCCGTTGTGCTCCTCGACGATCTTCTTCACGATCGCCAGCCCCAACCCCGTGCCACGCGACTTGGTGGTGACGTAGGGTTCGAACACCCGCGCCATGATCGGCTCCGGAAATCCCGGTCCGTTGTCCTCGAGGGTCAGGCGGGCACCGCCTGGAATCGGCTCGGTGCGCACCACGATGTGCGGCTTTGCCACTTCATGTACTGCGTGCTCGGCATTCTGCAACAGGTTATGAACCACCTGGCGCAGCTTCGCGGAATCGCCGGAGATCGCCGGGAGCGAATCTGCCAGCTCCAGCGTAATCGCGGAGCGCGACGCGGCGTAAAGATCGAGCACCTCGCTGACCAGCACGTTCAGATCGACCGGGTGCAGATCGGGCTCGGGTGAACGCGCGTACTGGCTGAAAGCATCGACCATCGCCTTCAGTGCCGCAACCTGGTTGACGATGGTCTGGGTCGACCGCTGCAGGATGTCGGTTTCGGCCGGCTCCAGCTTGTCGGAAAGCCGATGCTGCAGGCGCTCTGCAGAAAGCTGGATCGGTGTAAGCGGATTCTTGATCTCGTGGGCGAGGCGCCGCGCGACTTCTCCCCACGCCGCATAGCGCTGCGCCTGCAGCAAATGCGTGATGTCATCGAATACCACCACCAGCCCGCTGTCCTCGCCGGTGGTCACTTCCGAGCCTCGCAGCAGCAACACCTGCTTTCCGGTCTGCGTATCGACCTCGACCTGTCTTTCCCACGCACGCCCTTCGCTTGCCGCAAACGCGTCGCGCGCAGCAGCGGCAATTCGCGTGAGACGCGGTGCATGGGTTTCCCACTCCTCCCTCGCGGCACCGATCAGCGGGGTCAGCCCTACGCCGAGAATGCGTTCGGCGCTGCGGTTTGCCGAGCGCAAACCGTATCCCGGGTCGAAAGAAACGACGCCCGCGGACAGATTTGCAAGCACGCTTTCGAGATAAACCTTGGCGGCGGCCAGTGCTTCCTGATGGCTTTGCGCCGATGCCTGCGCTTCCGATAACTGTCGGGTCATCGCATTGAACGACTCCGTCAGCAGTCCAAGCTCGTCATGGGACCGGACCGGATGCCGCTGGGAGAAATCGCCTTGCGCGACCGCACGCGTGCCCGCGGCAAGAAAGCCGAGAGGCGCGGACAGCCGTTCGCTGAACAGAATCGCCAGCAGCAACGCGGAGAGCAACGCCAACAGCAGCGACAGCGTCAGGGTCAGCGCATACAGCCGTGTCAGCCCTTCCCTGGAGAGCGACAACTCCTGATAGTCACGATAAGCGCCCTGAACCATCGCCGCGTCACGCGCTGTCTGCTCCGGCACCGGCTCGATCAGCTGCAGCACCGCGGTTCCCCCGGACGGCTGGTTGACCGGAACCAGAACGCGCAGCTGCAACGCGTTCTCCGCTGTCTCTTCGATCGCGCTGTACGGCTGCTGCATCCACACCTGCCGCAGTACCGACGGCGCCGGGAGCGAAGGCATCAGCGCGCCCCGGTCGGCACTGGCAAACGCCATGATGCGGCCGTCGGAGTCGATCAATGCGGCTTCGTGAACCCTGGCTTGCTCTCGCAGATGGTTCAGCGCCGCGACCTGGCGCGAAGTATTTCGGTCGTCGAGACCGATGGCGATCGTCTCCGATTTGCGGCGCAGTTCACGCAGCGTGGAGTCCAGGTTCGAGCGGGCCAGGCTCAGACCACCTTCGAGCGCCTTGTCCACCCGCACGTCGAACCACGATTCGATCGATCGCGCCAGGAACTGCACCGAAACCGCGTACACCAGCGCCCCCGGAAGCACGGCAACCAGCGAGAACAGAAGCACCAGTCGCACGGTCAGTTGCGAGCCGAATACGCGCGCCTTCAGCCGGCGCCGCAGCAGCAAAAGCTGGTAGCCGACCAGCAGCATCAGCACCACGACCAGGGCGACGCCAAAGCCGAGCAGTATCGGCAGATCCTCTGCAAACAGCGTGGTATTCGCGCTAGCGGTAGAAAGCAGATAGAGCATCAGCCCGCCAAGACCGAGGGCGAGCGCCACCAGATAACGCATGCCCCGCGTCGTCAGCGATTTCTTGAATCTGCGCAAGTAGCTGTTCATCGCATGACCGTCCAGCGATACCAGTCCGATACCAGCGTCCAGTCTGACGAGCCGAGGGCCGTGACCTGGAACGGTTTGGGCAGCAGCGTGGTGTCCAGCCGCATGCGGATCTGCGCCTCGTAAACGCGCCCTTCGTCCAGCTCGGAAACGCTGAACAGCTTGCGGTCGCGCAAACGCCCCAACAGCGCGAGTACCTCGTCGAGCGTATCGAAATTCTGGTGCAGCGCGCCGTAGCTCAACCGGTACTGGCGCGTCAGGGCGTTATAAGAAACCCGGTACACCTGCTCGAACTCGACGATCTTGCGGTTCCAGAGATAGAGCGTGTACCAGCGCGGGTAGATCAGATCGAACTCGACCGTGAAGTACAGCGGCAGGCCCTTGTTCAGCGCATCCTCGAGCGTCGGGGTGAGATCCGTTTCAAAGCTGGCGCTGAGATGATAGTCGCCGCCATGCTCGACCAGGTCGGCTGACGTCACCAGAATCCCTTCGGCGACAACACATGCCGACCACGCCAGCAGGAGGAATCCCAGGCAGCGGGCGAGCAGGTCAGATTTTTTCGAGGAGGGCGTGATAGAAGCCATCGTGCTCTTCGTCCGGGAGCAGCAGTCCTGGTGCCCCGGCAATGTGCCGCGCATCATCGTGCCGCGCGAGAAACGCATCGATCTGGTCCTGATTCTCTTCCCGGAAGATCGAGCAGGTCACGTAGAGCAATTTACCACCGGGAACGAGCACCTTCCACAAGGCATCCAGCAGCCTGCGTTGCTGGCGTGCAAAGCCGGCGATATCGGTCTCCCTGCGCAGCCACTTGATGTCCGGATGGCGCCGTACCACTCCGCTCGCGCTGCACGGCGCATCCAGCAGCACGCGATCGAACGGCCGGCCGTCCCACCAGGCCGAGATCTCGCCGGCGTCGGCGGGTTTTACCGTCGCCGAAAGTCCAAGGCGTGAAAGGTTCGCCGCGACGCGCGCCAGACGGATCGGGTCGCTGTCCAGGGCCAGCAGTTCGACATCCGCGCACTCGAGAATATGCGCGGTTTTTCCTCCCGGCGCACTGCATGCGTCCAATACGCGCTGGCCGGCGGATAACTCGAGCATCGGCGCAGCCAATTGCGCGCCCAGGTCCTGCACCGATACCAGCCCTTCCGAAAAGCCCGGTACGCGGGCGACCGGCATCGGCTGCGCCAGGGTGATCGCGCACGGACCCACCCGGCGTGCCTGCAGGCCGGCCTCTACAAGCAGGGCAAGGTAGCGGTCTGCGCCGACGCGGCGACGATTCACCCTGAGTGTCATTGGCGGGTGCAGGTTGCCCGCCTGCAGAATGTCGTCCGCGCGCTCAGGAAACTCGCGCCGCACGCGCTCTATCCACCAGATCGGGTAGGAGAAGCAGGCGACTGGATCGCCGTGCGCCGCCGACAGAACGGCCTCGCGTTTTCGCAGGTATGTGCGCAGCACGGCGTTTGTGAACGGTTTCATCTCTCGCCGCCCGAGGCTTCCCGCGTTTTCCACTGCGCTGTCCACCACGGCGTACTGCGCGGCCCCGGTGTGTTCGAGCTGATGCAGCGCGACCCATAACAGCGCGGCGATGGCTGGCTGCTTCGGTTGCCGAGGCGCCAGCCGGGAAAGGGCAAAGCGCAGATAGCCGAGGTGACGCAGGGTGCCGTAGGACAACGCCTGCAGCGCGGCCCGATCGGAGGGCATCAATGATTCAGATGCCTGCGCTTGCTCGAGCGCATCGTTCAGGCTGCGCCCGGCGAGAACCGCGGCAACCACCTGGGCCGCCAGCCTCTGGACTTCTAGCACGCGCGGAAATGCACTCAGCGCCCCAGGCGAGAACCCGCCGCGACCGGGAATCCGCGAAGAAAATCAGCCGCAGAAAGGCGTCTGCCGCCGGCCCGTTGCAGTTCCAGGATTCGCAGGGAGCCCACGCCACAGCTTACGACGATGCCTTCTGCATCAGCGCCCAGTACCACACCGGCTTCACCGCCCTTGGGTTCGGCCAGCGCCTGCGCCGACCAGATTCGGATGACTTCCCCATCCAGCCGCGACTGCGCAACCGGAAACGGGTCGAACGCCCGGACCGCAAGGGACAGATCCTTCGCGCTCCTGGTCCAATCGAGGTTCGCTTCCGCCCGGGTGATCTTGGCCGCGTAGGTCGCGTCGGCGTCAGATTGCGGTTTCGGCGCAAGCGCTCCACTCGAAATACCGTTGAGCGCAGCGACGATCGTGCGTGCTCCGAGCGCGGCGAGCCGATCATGCAGGGTAGCGGCCGTGTCGGTCGGATGAATCGGTATGCGCTCCATGAGATAGACCGGGCCGGTATCCAGGCCTGCGTCCATCTGCATGATGCTGATTCCTGTTTCGGCATCGCCGGCGAGAATGGCGCGCTGGATCGGCGCCGCGCCGCGCCAGCGCGGCAGCAGCGAGGCGTGGATGTTGATACATCCCAGAGGGAAAATATCCAGTACCTCGCGCGGCAGCAGCAAACCATACGCGGCAACGATCATCGCGTCGGCATGCGTAGCACGCAGCCTCGCCTGCACGTCCGCGGTTTTCAGGGTTTCCGGCTGCAAAACCTCGACGCCTTGACCGGTCGCAGTGCGTTTGACTTCGCTCGTTACCAGTCGCATGCCCCTGCCGGCGGGCCGGTCCGGTTGGGTCAGAACCAGCACCACTTCGTGCCCGGCGGCTATCAGAGCCTCGAATGCCGTCGACGCAAAGGCTGGGGTACCTGCAAAAACCAGTCGCATCGGACTAAGCGCGGATCGACGGTTTCACAGCGTAACCCGCTCCATCTTCTTCAGTTTCTTGACGATGCGTTCCTGTTTCAGGCGGGACAGATACTCGACAAATACCTTGCCCTCGAGGTGATCCATCTCGTGCTGGATACACACCGCAAGCAGACCCTCGGCGTCCAGCTCGAAGGGCTTGCCCTGTAGATCCAGGCTCCTGACCGTGATCCCTTCTGCCCGTGACACCTTGTCGAAAATGCCCGGCACCGAAAGGCAGCCCTCCTCGCATTCGATCTGGCCGCCCGATCGCAGGATTTCCGGGTTGATCAGCACCAGTAGCTGGTCATGCGTTTCCGAAATATCGATGACGATCACTCGCTTATGCACGTCCACCTGGGTCGCGGCCAGGCCGATTCCGGGTGCCGCATACATGGTGGCAGCCATGTCTTTCACCAGCTGACGGATCTGATCGTCCACTTTGCGGACCGGCTCGGCAATCCGGTGCAGCCGCGGGTCGGGATAACGTAAAATTCCTAACAACGCCATAATTACTTGCTAATTTAAGTCACTATATGCAGAATTTAAACCAAAGTGTCCGGTTCGGTCGATTCACTCTCGCCCGCCGTTCCGGAAGACGCGCATGGAGCGCGAGAAATGGGAGCCCGGGATGGTAAAGGCAATTGTATCTTTCGCAGCGCTGGCCCTGCTGGCAGGACTCCATTCGTTTCCCGCAGCCGCGCAGGACGAGCTGGTTCTGACCGAGTCGCCGCCTGAACGTTATGTCGTAGTTAAAGGCGATACGCTTTGGGACATATCGGCCCGCTTCCTGCGGGACCCGTGGCGCTGGCCGGATATCTGGGGCCTGAACCGGGACCAGATCAGGAATCCGCACTGGATCTATCCGGGCGACGTGATCGTGCTGGATTTTTCAGGCGGCACGCCGCGCCTGCGCTTTGAGGGAGATCGGGATTGGGAGCTTTTGACCCAGCGTCTCAGCCCGAGGATCCGCACTGAGACACTGCCGCTGTCGGCCATTCAGAGCATTCCTGCCGCCAAGCTGCAAGCGTTCGTTTCCCAGCCGCTGATTGTCGACGAGTACGAACTTGCCAACGCGCCTCGCATTATCGCGACGCAGGAAGACCGCGTCGTCCTCGGCACTGGCGACATCGCTTTCGTGAAAGGGCTGGTGCTGGACCAGGGATCGGAATTCAAGGTAGTGCGGCCCGGAAAGACTTTCATCGATCCGGACACGGGTGAGACGCTCGGCTATGAGGCCATTAACCTGGGCGAGGCTCAGGTTCGGGAGTTCGGCGAAATCAGTACTGTGCAGATTACCAATGCGCTCAGAGAGATGGCTCCCGGCGATCGCCTGATCTACGCGGCTCCGGTTTCCGCCATGCCGTATATGCCGCATGCGCCCGCCGGCATGGTGCGCGGCCGCATCATCGCACCGGCCGGCGAATCGGTTTCGGAGATCGGGCCGCTGCAGGTCGTGGTATTGAATCGCGGGACGCGGGAAGGTATCGAAACCGGGCATGTCCTCGCACTCTATCGCTCGCGGCCTTCTGTACAGCCGGCGGGATCGACCGACCCGCGCGAGCGTGTGAATCTTCCGGACGAGCGTTATGGCGTCGTGTTCGTGTTCCGCGTTTTCGAGCGCGTTTCCTACGCGTTGGTCATGAACTCCACGCGCCCGGTAAACGTCCTGGACGCCGTCCGTACGCCGTAACCGAAAACTGTTCCACACGGCATGTCCGAGCCGCGCGAGTTTGAGGCCTGGCTCCGGCTCGGACTGGTCCCCGGTCTTGGCCCGGTCGGGCAACGCAGACTGCTGGACCAGTTCGGGCATCCGGAATCGGTGGTGGCCGCTTCGTCGCAGCAGCTTGAGCATGTTGTAGGCAGGAAAACCGCCGCGGCAATCGTCGCCGGTCCAGACGCAGAACGCCTGAAAGCCGCGCAAGATTGGCTGCTGCAGCCGGGCAACCGCCTGCTAACCCTGGCGGATTCGGATTATCCCGCTTGGCTGCTGCAAACCATAGATCCACCACCGCTGCTTTACCTGAAAGGCGACCACTCTTTGCTCTCCGGCGATTCGCTCGCTATCGTCGGCAGCCGTAACGCAACCCCGCAAGGCGCTGCAAACGCAGAAGCCTTTGCGTGCGAGTTGTCAGACGCGGGCTTGCATGTCGTCAGCGGGCTGGCGCTCGGTATCGACGCGGCGGCGCACCGGGGCGGCCTTGCCGGCGCGAGTTCGTCGATAGCGGTAGTCGGCACCGGACTGGATATCGTTTATCCGGCTCGCAACCGCGATCTGGCTCACGCGCTGGCAGAACGCGGATTGCTGATATCGGAGTTTCCTCTCGGCACGAAGGCTATCGCGTCCAATTTTCCCCGGCGCAACCGGCTGATCAGCGGCCTTGCACTTGGTGTACTGGTGATCGAAGCGGCGCTGCAAAGCGGATCATTGATTACTGCGCGCTTCGCACTGGAGCAGGGACGCGACGTATTTGCGCTGCCCGGCTCGATACATTCGCCCTTGTCCAAGGGTTGTCACCTCCTGATCAAGCAGGGCGCGAAGCTGGTGGAGTCTGCCAGCGACGTGCTGGAGGAGTTGCGGGGTGTGCAGAACGGGCGCGCCTCCAATCCGGTGTTGGAGACCCCGCACGATCAAAACCCCCTGCTTAGTAATATGGGTTTCGACCCGGTCGATCTGGACACATTGTGCAGCCGCAGCGGCTTGACTGCCGATGGCGCTTCGGCGATGCTGTTGCAACTGGAACTCGACGGGGTGGTTGCGAGACTGCCCGGCGGCCGGTTCCAGCGCTTGCGCTAGCGATACGGCGTTTGTCCATTCACACACGGGGGAACATGTTCGACATTCTCGTGTACCTGGTCGAGAACTACTACCACGCTGGTGCATATCCTGACGCAGAAACGCTCACTAAACGACTTTCCGCTGCCGGCTTCGACAGCGACGAAATAACGCTCGCACTTGCCTGGCTGAACGGGCTGGAACGGTTCGATGCGGACAGCGAAGTCGCCCCACTTGGCGAGAGCACGGGCTTTCGCATTTTCACGGATAAGGAACTCACGAGGATTACCCCGGAGGCGCGCGGCTTTCTGCGCTTTCTCGAGGATTCCGCGATTATCAGCCCTGCTTTGCGCGAACTGATCATCGAACGCGTTGCCGCGCTGGACGAGTCCGGTATCGATCTGGACAAGATCAAGCTGATCGTCCTGATGGTTCTGTGGAACCAGCGGGAGCCGGTCGATGTCCTTGTGCTCGAAGAACTGCTCGCCAACAACCAGGGCCGTTATCTGCAGTAAGCCGGCCTGGGCAGACTCCGCTTGCCGCGCGATCGGCAAGTTCTTATCATCTCGCCCTCTTTTTCCGACCGGTCGCGCGCATGTCGCAAAGTCTTCTTATCGTTGAGTCGCCCTCGAAAGCCAAGACGCTCAAAAAATATCTGGGGCGCGGGTTCGAGATCGTCGCGTCATACGGGCATGTGCGCGACCTGGAAGCCAAGGAGGGCGCAGTCGCTCCGGACGAGGATTTCCGGATGCGCTACGCACTGGTCGAGCGCAACAAGAAGCACGTCGATGCGATCGCCAAAGCCGTTTCCAAGGCGGACGACATTTATCTGGCGACCGACCCGGACCGCGAGGGGGAAGCGATTGCGTGGCATCTTGCAGAGATTCTCAAGAGCAAGAAACTGCTGAAGAACAAGAAGCTGCATCGCGTTGTCTTTTATGAGATCACGGAATCCGCGGTCAAGGATGCGGTGCGGAATCCGCGAGAGATTTCGATGCCGCTGGTCAATGCGCAACAGGCACGCCGCGCGCTCGATCACCTGGTCGGCTTCAATCTCTCACCAATTCTCTGGAGAAAGATCGGCCCCAGTCTTTCCGCAGGCCGCGTGCAGAGTCCAGCGTTACGCCTGATTGTCGAGCGGGAACAGGAGATCGAGAACTTCAAGAGCCGCGAGTACTGGACTATCCATCTTGAGGCCGAAAAGGGTAAGCAGACGTTCACAGCGCGCCTTTACCAGTACAGCGGCGAAAAAGTCGAGCAGTTTTCGTTCGAAAGCGAAGACGCGCACCGGAAGGTCGTGTCAGCGATTGAAAAGGCTGCAAAGGGTGCCGTTACCGTCAAGCGTGTCGAGCGTAAACCGAAATCGAGGCAACCCGCGGCGCCCTTCACGACATCGACGCTGCAGCAGGAAGCGGTACGCAAGCTCGGCATGACTTCCAAGAACACGATGAGTACAGCCCAGCAGTTGTACGAAGGCGTGGACATCGGCGGATCGACCGTGGGTCTGATCACTTACATGCGCACCGATTCCCTGGTGCTTTCGAACGACGCGCTGGCTGAAATTCGTGGCTACATCGGCAAGAATTTCGACGCGGAGTATCTGCCGAAGGCCCCTGTCCAGTATCGCAATCGATCCAAGAACGCGCAGGAAGCGCACGAAGCCATCCGTCCGACATCGATTACGCGTACGCCGGAATCGGTAAAACCTTTCCTCAGGCCCGACCAGGCTGCGCTTTACGAGATGATCTGGAAACGGACGCTCGCCAGCCAGATGACCGCCGCGAAATTCAATACCACCACCGTCGATCTGGCAGCCGGCGCCTCGGGTACGCTGTTCCGGGCCACCGGCCAAGTATTGGTGTTTCCCGGTTTTATCGCCGTGTACTCGGAAGGTGCGGACGACATCGAACAGGAAGAAGAGGGCAAGCTTCCGGCTCTCTCGGAGAAAGACGTGATACCGGTCAAGCGTTTTTACGGTGATCAGCACTTTACTCAGCCACCGCCGCGGTACACGGAAGCGAGCCTTGTCAAGACGCTCGAGGAATTCGGTATCGGCAGACCGTCCACCTACGCCAATATCATCTCGACGCTCCAGGATCGCGGTTATGTGCTGCTGGAGAAGAAACGCTTCACGCCGACAGATGTCGGCCGCCTGGTTAATGGCTTCCTGACCTCGCACTTCAATCACTATGTCGATTACGGATTCACCGCGAATCTGGAGGAGGAGCTGGACGAGATCTCCAATGGTGCGCTCGACTGGATCGCGGTGATGCGCGAGTTCTGGTCGACGTTTTCGACCGATCTGGAGAACAAGGGCACAGTCAGCCGCGGCATACCGCTGCCGGCGGCGGAGCCGAGGGTGCGCACCTGGAGCGCGTACTCCCAGGGTCTCATGGACGCGACATGGCAGAAGAAGGGCAAGCCTGCCGAGCTGTGCCCAAAGTGCGGTAAACCTGTATTACTGCAGAACAGCAGCCGTGGACTTTTCATTGGCTGCAGCGGCTACCCGAAATGCGACTACACCGAGCCATTCGGTATTGGAGGGGGTCGGAAGGAACCGCTGGTGCTCGGAACGTACCCCGAAACGGGGCAGAAAATTCTGCTCATGGTCGGTCCGTACGGCCCATACGTGCAGGTAGGGGAAACCGTTCAAGGCGCCAAGGAAAAGCCCAAACGGGCGACCTGGCCAAAGAATGTACCGTTGCCGACCGAGCCCACGGACGAAGCGCTGGCGCTCGCCCTGAAAGCCCTCTCGCTGCCGCGCCAACTCGGAAACCATCCGCAAACAGGCAAGATGATCGAAGCCAACATCGGCCGCTTCGGTCCTTATCTTAAGCATGACGGCAGCTTCAAGTCGATTCCGAAAACCGAGAGCGTCTATGACATAGAGCTCGATCGCGCGGTTGAACTGCTGGCCGAAGCGAAAAGCAAGGGCGGGGGCGGCCGGAAGCTTGGGATCCATCCGGAAGATGAACGCGCGGTTGCCGTACACGAAGGTCGCTACGGTCCGTACGTGAAGCACGGGAAGATCAACGCGACAATTCCTGGATCCATCGATCCGGAGAAGATCACGCTGGAAGAGGCCATCGACCTGCTGGCCGCAAAGGCAAGTAAGAGCGGCGGGAGCAGCCGCAAGGCAGCGCGCGTCACGGCAGCCAAAGCCAAGCCGAAGAGAAAGCCGGTGGGGAAGAGCGGCGCTGGCGCCGCTGCAAGGAAAAAGCGGAAGTCCGGCGGTTAAACGTCCAGGTTGCGAACGCCGAGCGCGTTGCTTTCGATAAAGGCCCGGCGCGGCTCGACCAGGTCCCCCATGAGTGTCATGAAAATTTCATCGGCAGCGATCGCGTCTTCGATCTGTGTCCTGAGCAGCCGGCGCGATGCCGGATCCATCGTAGTTTCCCAGAGTTGTGTCGGGTTCATCTCGCCCAGCCCCTTGTAGCGCTGCACCGAGACCCCTTTCTTCACCTCCTCCAGCAACCAGTCCAGCGCTTGCTTGAACTCGGTTACTCTGCGCTCCACTTCGCCGCGCTTGACATAGGCGCCCTCGGAAAGCAGTCCATTCAGGACTTCGGCAGTCTGTTTCATCTGCGTATAGTCGCCGCTGGCCAAAAAGTCTTCATCAAGCACGCTCTTGCGCTCGTTGCCATGTTGCATGCGTCTGATGACCAGCGCATACGCCTCCGTTTTCTGGTCGAACTGCGCATCTATCTCGACTGAATCCTCGGCGCACAGCCTTGTCAGACGTAGCGCTGACTGTTCTGCTGCAGCCGCATCCTCCAGACTGATCTCTGGTTCCTTCAGCAGTGCGCTCAGCACTGCAGGATCGATGCGTTTTCCCACGCGCTCAATGACCGCCTCCGCGAGAATGTACGAGCGTGCAACCGCTTCCAGTGTTTCCTTGACAAGCGGCGGGCGGCCACCGCCCGGGTGCAGTTCCGCATCCTTCAGCGCCTCGCGCAGAAGGTATTCCTTGAGTTCATGCTCATCCTTGAGGTAACGCTCATCCTTGCGGTGTTTGACTTTGAACAACGGCGGTTGCGCAATGTAAACGTGGCCACGCTCGATCAGGTCTGGCATCTGACGATAGAAGAAGGTCAGTAGCAGCGTACGGATATGGGATCCGTCCACGTCCGCATCGGTCATGATGATGATACGGTGGTATCGCAGTTTCTCCGGCTTGTAGTCGTCCTTGCCGATCCCTGTGCCCAACGCCGTGATCAGGGTGGCGATCTCCTGTGACGACACCAGCTTTTCGAAGCGCGCACGCTCCACGTTCAGGATCTTGCCCTTCAGTGGCAGAATTGCCTGGAACTTGCGGTCCCTGCCTTGTTTCGCCGAACCACCGGCTGAGTCCCCTTCAACCAGATAGAGTTCGCTCTTGGCAGGATCTTTCTCCTGGCAGTCTGCCAGTTTGCCCGGCAAACCGAAGCCGTCCAGCACTCCTTTTCGTCTGGTCATGTCGCGGGCCTTGCGCGCTGCTTCGCGCGCGCGCGCGGCATCGATGATCTTTCCAACGATGATCTTCGCATCACTGGGCTTCTCCAGCAGCCATGCACCCAGGGACTCGGAGACCGCGTCTTCCACAACCGGACGGATCTCCGAAGAGACTAGCTTGTCCTTGGTCTGCGAAGAGAATTTCGGGTCTGGCAGTTTCACCGAGAGTACGCAGGTCAATCCTTCGCGCATGTCATCGCCCGTGGTCTCGACCTTGGCTTTCTTTGCGAGCTCGTTCGACTCGATGTACTGGTTAAGCGTCCGCGTCATCGCATTGCGCAACGCGGTCAGATGCGTACCTCCATCGCGCTGCGGAATATTGTTGGTGAAACACAAAACCTGCTCCTGATAGGAATCGTTCCACTGCATTGCGATTTCAACGGAAGAGCCATCCCGTTCACGGATTGAGTGAAAGATATTCGGATGAAGCACGGTCTTGCTGCGGTTGATGTACTCGACAAAACCCTTCACGCCGCCAGCAAACTCGAAAACCTCCTCCTTGGCGGTCCTTTGGTCCTGCAACTCGATGCGGACACCATTGTTCAGGAACGACAGCTCGCGAAGTCGCTTTGCCAACAGGTCGTAGTGGTATTCGATATTCTCAAAGACATCCTTGCTGGGCAGGAAATGAACTTCCGTACCGCGTCTTTCCGTCGGTCCGATCTGCTTAAGGGGTGCTAGCGGCTTGCCGTCCCGAAACTCGATGAAATGCACGACACCATCCCGGCGGATGGTCAGGCGCAGCCACTCTGAAAGCGCGTTCACCACCGAAACGCCTACTCCATGCAAGCCACCGGAAATCTTGTAGGAATTGCTGTCGAACTTTCCGCCGGCGTGGAGAACAGTCATCACAATTTCGGCCGTGGACCGCCCTTCCTCATCTTCCGGGTGCAGCCCGGTTGGAATTCCGCGGCCGTTATCCACGACACTTACGGAATTGTCGCTGTGAATGACAACCTTGATTTCGTTGCAGTGGCCGGCGAGGGCCTCGTCTATCGAGTTATCCATCACCTCGAAGACCATGTGGTGCAGACCGGTGCCATCACTGGTATCGCCGATGTACATGCCCGGACGCTTGCGTACTGCTTCCAGGCCCTTCAGGACCTTGATACTGTCGGAGTTGTAGTCGTTTTCTGCCATGTTGCTTTTCGGGTTTCCTCGGGCTTTCGTCAGATGCGCATCGGCATGATGACGTACTTGAAGTTCTTGTCTCCCGGTACAGTGATCAACATGCTGCTGTTTGCATCTCCGAGCGCACAGTCGACTTCTTCGCAGTCGAGGTTGTTGAGCACGTCCAGCAGGTAAGTAATGTTGAAACCGACATCCAGAGCGTCCGCGTCGTAGGCTATTTCCAGTTCCTCCTCAGCTTCTTCCTGTTCCGCGTTGGTACACACGATGCGCAGGCTGTTGCTGCCAAGGACCCAACGCACGCCACGGAACTTCTCGTTTGAAAGAATCGCTGCGCGCTGCAAGGCCTGCAGCAATGTCACGCGCGGAATCTGGAAATGCTTCTTGTAGTTGGTCGGGATTACCCTGGTGTAGTCTGGAAACTTTCCGTCCACCACTTTTGAGATCAGATTGATCCCGGAAAATCTGAAGCGGACCTGATTCTGGAGGATGTCCAGTTCTACCGTCTCCTCCACGTCGGACAGCAGCTTCACCAGCTCCAGTATCGCCTTTCTCGGAACGATAACTTCTGCGTGGGGATATTCCTGGTCGAGCTTGGTGCTGACATATGCCAGCCGATGACCGTCCGTTGCCACCAGCGTGAGTGAGTCTTTCTCGATCAGGACAAGCAACCCGTTCAGATAGTAGCGAATATCCTGCTGCGCCATCGCGTACTGAACCAGTTGCAGAAGGCTTCTGAGTCTGGCTTGCGGCAACTTGACCGTGGCAATGGTGGCGCTGGTGTCTGCTAGTCGCGGAAAATCTTCTGCTGGAAGAGTCTGCAGGTTGAATCTGCTCTTGCCTGCCCGCACGACGAGTTTGCCGTCCAACGCGTCTAGGCTGACTTTTGTAGCGTCCGTAAGCGAGCGCAAGATGTCCTGCAGTTTCCTGGCGGAAACCGTTACCGATTGGCTATTTGCCGACTTGGAAAGGGCAGTCTGGGTCGCGACCTGGATCTCCAGATCGGTGGCAAACAGGCGCAACGCATCGCCGTCTGCTTCAAGCAGAACATTCGAAAGTATGGGCAGCGTATGACGCCGTTCGACAATACCGGATACTGCCTGCAATGGCTTGAGCAAGGTCTCGCGCTCGATATCTAGTATTTTCATTTTTGAAGATAGTAAGAGTAGTAAGGAAGGCTTTTTGCTGGGGACAACTGTTTTTTTTCAGTCTGCGCAGGGAGTTGCCGCGATTCTTGAACGTGCATAAGCATTGCATGACCAGTGGAGCGATTGTGCATAAGTTTGCAGAAGGAGTCCAAACAACAAGTTGTCAACAATTGGTCCACAGGTTCTGCATCAACCACGTAATGATTGCAACAATGCATCGAAGTCACGAGTTATATCGGGTTCGTGCGCGCGTAGTTCGGTTACTTTACGACAGGCGTGCAATACCGTTGTATGGTCGCGGCCGCCAAAAGCGTCGCCAATGTCCGGAAGGCTGAGCGACGTCAGTTCCTTGGCCAATGCCATGGCGATCTGACGCGGACGCGCGATGATCCGCGAGCGCTTCTTGGAGTACATGTCGGACACTTTCAGCTTGTAGTAATCCGCAACCGTTTTCTGGATGTTCTCTATAGAGATCTGCCTGATCTGGACGGCCAGCAGGTCCTTGAGCGCTTCGCGCGCAAGTTCAACTGTAAGCCTGGCGTTGGCAAACTTGGCGTAGGCGAGCACACGCTTCAACCCGCCTTCCAGTTCGCGCACGTTGGACTGGATATGATTGGCAATAAAAAAAGCGACATCTTCCGGCAACCGGATGCGGTCGGCTTCTGCTTTCTTGATCAGGATCGCGACGCGCATCTCCAGTTCGGGCGGCTCGACTGCGACGGTGAGGCCCCAGCCGAAACGGGATATCAGACGATCCTCGATGCCGGAAATCTCCTTCGGGTAGGTATCGCAGGTAATGATGACTTGTTTGTGGTCCTCGATCAGCGCGTTGAAGGCGTAGAAAAATTCTTCCTGCGTCCGGTTTTTGCCGTTGAAGAACTGAATATCGTCAATCAGAAGAAGGTCCAGAGAGTGGTAGTACTTTTTGAAACCATCGAAGGCTTTGTGCTGGTAGGCGCGTACCACGTCCGACACATACTGCTCGGCATGCGTGTAGCGTACCTTGGCGCCGGAACTGCGTTGCAGAACCATGTTGCCGATTGCCTGGATCAGGTGCGTCTTACCGAGACCGACGCCCCCGTAAACGAACAAAGGGTTATAGGCCACACCAGGATGTTCGGCGACCTGAAGCGCGGCGGCGCGGGCCAGCTGGTTGGCTTTGCCGGTGACAAAGGAATCGAAGGTGAAGAGGGGATTCAGCCTGCTTTCGCCACGGACTTTCGGGCGGCTCGGTGCCGGCTCGGCGGCGCTCGGTGTGCTGGCGGGCGGAGCCGCACCGGCAGTCGTTGCAGGCCGCTGTCCAACGGTGAGCACAATATCAACGTCGCGCCTCAGAAAGTCCGATGAAAGCTTGCGCAGGTCGACCAGGTATTTGTCCTTGACCCACTCGAGCACGAACCGGTTTGGAGCGGCAACATGCACGGTGTCACCATCCAGCCGGACCTGCAGGGGCTGTATCCAGGTCTTGTACTGTTGCGCCGGGATTGCCTTCTCAAAATGGCGTAAACAATGGGTCCAGAAACCGTCCATCGGCGCAGTCTTGTTATGGGAAGATGGGCTGCGGTTGCAAAGCAGCAGGGAGTGGGCGAATTCTAGCAGTTCGGGACGTAGTTATCCACAGGTTGGCAGAACCGTCCGTCATTGACAATCGCGCAACAAACCCGTGTAATGACGCGCTTTTTCAGGCAAACAACGGAGAGGCATCATGAAACGCACCTTCCAACCCTCGGTCACGCGGCGAAAGCGGCGGCACGGTTTTCTGGTGCGCATGCGTACTCGAGGCGGCAGAGCGGTGATCAATGCCCGTCGTGCCAAGGGCCGGGCTCGCCTAGCTGTGTGATTCTGGCCCGTGCCACCCTGCCACGCGTTATACGGCTGAGGGGCGCGGCGCACTTTACCGGGGTTTTTCCGCAGCGCTTTCACGGCACCTATTTTCTGGTTCTCGCCAGAACGACTCATTCTTCGCAGGCTGCCTGTCTCGGCATCGTCGTCAGTCGCAAGGTCGCGCCGCGGGCGGTCGACCGGGCGTCGCTTCGTCGTTTGGTCAGAGAGGAATTCCGCAAACTGCGGCAGGAACTGGCGCCGGTGGATTTCATCGTCCGGCCGCGCCGTCCAGTTGCCCGGGTGGAGAGAGCGAGGGCACGCGCGGAACTGCAATCGCTGCTGCGAAGGGCGCACGCGTGAAGCGGCTGGTCATTGCAGCGATCCGGGCTTACCAATATGTCTTGAGCCCGTGGATTGGAAGCAGCTGCCGTTTTTATCCGACGTGTTCTGAGTACGCGCGCCTGGCCGTGGAGAAGCACGGGATAATCAGGGGAGTCTGGCTGGCGGTGAACCGAATCGCCAAGTGCCATCCGTGGCACCCGGGTGGCGCAGACCCAGTACCGTAAAATTTTTCAGGAACCGATGGACAGCCTCAGAGTATTTGCCGCGATCATTTTTGCGGTTTCGGTTTTTCTTCTGTTCGATGCGTGGATGCGAGAGTACCGCGCGCCGGTTGAGCAACCCGTGGCAGAGTCGCCCGTGCCTTCAGCCCCGGTCGAACGACTGCCGACAGCCACTCCGGAGCCCGGCGTTGACGGGACTGCAGCAGCCGTGCCGCCGACCGGCCAGAGTGCAACGGCTGCAGACAGCACGCGACTGATCAAGGTCAGCACCGACGTGTTCGCGGCCGAGATCGATCCGCGAGGGGGCGTTTTGCGTCGGCTCGAACTACTGCAGCACAGGGACACGCTCGACAAGGAGAAGAACTTGGTTCTTCTGCTGCAGGAAGGGGATCGGACCTATCTTGCACAAAGCGGCTTGATCGGGAACGGGTTGCCCAACCACACCACGCCTTACCGTGCGGAGAAATTCGAATACGCGCTGCAACCGGGGCAGAATGAACTGCGCGTCGCCCTGTCCGCCAGAGGCGAATCGGGTGCCGAGGTAACCAAGCATTATGTTTTTCACCGGGGCACGTATCTCGTCGATGTCCGGTTCGAGGTTCGCAACCCTGCAGGCGAGCCGATGCGCCCGCATGCTTATTTCCAGCTGATGCGGGACGGCAATCCGCCACCGGGCGATTCGCGGATGCTACCCACCTACACCGGCGCAGCGGTTTACACGAACGAATCGAAGTTCACGAAAGTAGACTTTGGTGATATTGAAAAGGGCAAGGGCGACTATCCGCGGCAGGCAAACGACGGTTGGGTTGCCATCGTGCAGCACTACTTTCTGGGCGCTTGGTTGCCCAAGGAAGGTACGCCTCGCGAGTACTACACGCGCGCGCTCGGAAACGAGCAGTATGCAGTAGGCGTGATTGTGCCGGTGGGAGAAATTGGCCCCGGCGAACGTGCCAGTATCTCCATGCCGCTTTACGCGGGTCCTCAGGAGCAGGACAAGCTGGCGGAACTTGCGCCCGGACTCCAACTGGCAGTGGACTACGGCTGGCTGACGGTGATCGCCGCTCCACTGTTCTGGGTACTGTCGGCGGTGCATGACTGGGTCGGCAACTGGGGGGTGGCGATCATCATCCTGACCGTCATCATCAAGCTTCTTTTCTATCCGCTTTCCGCGGCTAGTTACAGGTCGATGGCCAAGATGCGGGTGCTTGCGCCGAAACTGCAGAAGCTCAAGGAAATTCACGGCGACGACCGGCAGAAGATGCAACAGGCGATGATCGAGTTGTACCGGACGGAGAAGATCAATCCGCTTGGCGGCTGCCTGCCGATCCTGGTGCAGATTCCGGTGTTCATCGCGCTGTACTGGGTACTGCTCGGGAGCGTGGAAATGCGGCACGCACCGTTCATGCTCTGGATAACCGATCTCTCGACGCCGGACCCCTATTACATTCTGCCGGTTCTGATGGGCCTGTCGATGATCGTACAGACCTGGCTGAATCCAACGCCGCCGGACCCGGTGCAGGCGAAGGTGATGAAGATCATGCCGGTGGTGTTCAGTGTGTTCTTCTTCTTCTTCCCTGCGGGATTGGTGCTTTACTGGCTGGTCAACAACCTGTTGTCCATTGCGCAGCAGTGGCAGATTACGCGAACTATAGAGCGGTCCAAGGCCGCTCATGCGAGCCGCTGACACCATTGCGGCAATTGCAACGGCGCATGGCCGCGCCGGCATAGGCGTGGTGCGGGTATCGGGGCCGGAGGTCCCGGCGCTGATGCGTGCGATGCTCGGTGTGGCACTCCATCCCCGGCGTGCAGAGTTGTCCGACTTTCTGGATGCGACCGGCGCTGCCATCGATCGCGGGATAGCGCTTTATTTTCCCGCACCTCACTCGTATACGGGCGAACACGTTCTGGAACTTCAGGGGCACGGCGGCGCGGCGATTCTGCGTCTGCTGCTGGCGCGTTGCTTTGAACTGGGGGCGCGCCCTGCGGAGCCGGGCGAGTTTACGCGCCGCGCGTTTCTGAACGGCAAGCTGGATCTGGCGCAGGCTGAAAGCGTTGCCGACCTGATCGACGCCAGTTCGGTTGCGGCGGCCCGGAGTGCGATGAGATCGCTGGCCGGAGAGTTTTCAGCGCGCGTGAACGTGTTGCGCGACGCGTTGATCGACTTGCGCGCACTGGTTGAGGCGTCGCTGGATTTTCCGGACGAGGAGGTGGATTTCCTGGAGAAGTCACGCGCTCGCGAGCGCGTACAGCGCCTGCGGGAAGATACCAACGCGCTCTATCGGACAGCGATGCGCGGGAACCTGCTCAGGGAAGGCGCGCGCGTGGTGCTGCTCGGCCGGCCGAATGTTGGGAAATCGAGCCTGATGAACGTTCTCGCGGGAGAGGAAGTGGCGATCGTTACCGAGATCGCGGGCACGACGCGCGATGCATTGCGCAGGGAGCTGGTAATCGAGGGGGTGCCGATTCACATAGTCGATACCGCGGGATTACGCGCTACCGGGGACGCCGTCGAACGGATCGGCGTAGAGCGGGCGTGGCGCGAGATCGGGCAGGCGGACATCGCTCTGCATGTGGTGGATTCTCTGGATGCAGACCTTGATGTCGAACCGGAGATCATCAGTGGGATCCCGCGGACGGCAAAGAAACTGCGAATAATCAATAAGATAGATATTCTAGGCGTAACAGCGTGTCGTACTCCGTGCGACGATGGCGAGGAAGTATTCGTTTCCGCGAAGACCGGGGAGGGAATAGAACTCTTGCGCAGCGCGCTGCTGGACGCAGTCGGTTGGAAGGAAACTGAGGAAACGCCATTCATAGCGAGGGAGCGGCATCTGGCCGCGCTGCGTGCCTCGATGGCGGCCTTGGAACGCGCTAGCGGCTGTCTAGCCCAGCAGGAACTGTTTGCGGAGGAACTGCGGCAGGCGCAGCAAGCGCTGTCCGCCATAACCGGGGAAGTGACGGCGGACGATCTGCTTGGAGAGATCTTCTCGCGATTCTGTATCGGTAAGTAGGGATCGATCGTGGAAGTCGCCGTACTCGCTGGCTTTGCCTTCTTCGCGGGGATGATCGACGCGATCGCCGGCGGCGGTGGCCTGGTGCTGGTTCCCGCGCTGTTCGCAGTTCTGCCCGGCGCGCCGCCGGCCACCCTGCTGGGTACCAACAAACTCTCGGCAATTGCCGGCACCCTGGTTGCGACGCTGCGGTACGCCGTATCGGTGCCGATTGCCTGGCGCAGCGTGATTCCAGCTGCACTGTTCGCAGGAGCCGCCGCGGGTGCCGGCGCTTGGTCTGTGACTTTGGTGCCGCCGGACGTGCTGCGGCCATTGGTGCTGCTGCTGCTCGTGTGCGTCGCCGGCTATACCCTGATCAATCGCCGTCTTGGCGTAGAGCGCGTGCCGCTGCCGGACGGTGCGAGGCTGGGAGCGCGCACAGCGGCAGTAGGTGGCGTGGTCGGTTTCTACGACGGGTTCTTTGGTCCGGGGGCGGGCAGTTTCCTGATGTTCGGACTGATCAAATGGCTGCGGAGGTCATTTCTGGAGGCGGCTGCCTCGGCGCGAGTGATCAATCTGGCAACCAATGCCGGAGCGCTTGGGTTCTTTGTTGCCAGCGGGCATGTCAATTACGCCGTGGGTATTCCAATGGCAGCCTGCAGCGTTGCAGGGGGGCTCGTTGGCGCCAGTCTCGCGGTACGTAAGGGAATCCCGCTGATACGAGGGGTTTTCCTGACGGTAGTATTCGTCTTGATTGTGAAGCTGGCGCTTGATCTCGTTACGGGCGGGTGAATGTTTCACGTGAAACAACCCGTGTCCCAACGAACGCCGTGTTCCACGTGAAACATGCCGCGGTAGTTTGAAGCACCCGGCAACGACGGGTATCATGCGGCCTCCTCGCAGGGACCCATCTCATGTTCCACCCGGTAGCGTTTGACGTGATTGTCGTCGGCGGCGGGCACGCCGGCACCGAAGCTGCGCTTGCTGCAGCGCGCGCCGGCTGCGCCACGCTGTTGCTGACGCACAGTATCGAGACGCTCGGGCAGATGTCCTGCAACCCGTCGATCGGCGGTATAGGAAAAGGCCATCTGGTCAAGGAGATCGACGCGCTGGGCGGTGCCATGGCGCTCGCGGCCGACGAAGCCGGCATCCAGTTTCGAATCCTGAATGCACGCAAGGGACCGGCCGTTCGCGCAACGCGCGCGCAGGCCGACCGGCTGCGGTACAAGCACGCCATTCGTCGACGTCTCGAGAATCAATCCAATCTGACGCTTTTCCAGCAGGCAGTCGACGACCTCCTGGTGGAGGGCGACAGAGTCACTGGCGTGGTCACCCAGCTCGGCATTCGGTTCCGTGCGCGGTCGGTGGTCCTCACTGCAGGTACTTTTCTGTCCGGACTGGTGCATGTCGGTTTGCAGAACTACCAGGCCGGCCGGGCAGGGGATCCCGCGTCCGTCAGTCTCGCTCAGCGACTGCGCGAGTTGCGCCTGCCGGTCGGACGCCTGAAAACCGGCACGCCACCGCGACTGGACGGCAAGACCATCGACTTCTCGGTCATGGAAGAGCAGCCGGGCGATGATCCGGTTCCGGTGTTCTCTTATATCGGTGAAGCAGCGATGCACCCGCGGCAGATGCCGTGCTGGATTACGCATACGAACTCGAGGACACACGAGGTAATCCGTGCGAATCTGGATCGTTCGCCCATGTTCTCCGGCGTAATCGAGGGCATCGGCCCGCGCTACTGCCCGTCCATCGAAGACAAGATCACGCGTTTTGCAGACAAGGCGTCGCACCAGATTTTTCTCGAGCCCGAAGGCCTTGAGACCCACGAGATCTATCCGAATGGCGTCTCGACCAGCCTGCCTTTCGATGTCCAGGTTGAAATTATTCGATCGATCAAGGGGTTGGAGCAGGCCCATATCCTTCGGCCGGGCTATGCGATCGAATACGATTACTTCGACCCGCGTGCACTCAAGCCCACACTGGAAACCAAGGCGTTCTCAGGTTTGTTTTTCGCCGGCCAGATAAACGGCACGACCGGCTACGAGGAAGCGGCTGCGCAGGGGCTGCTGGCAGGTGTGAATGCTGCCCTGCAGGTAAGGGGGTGCGACGCCTGGTGGCCGCAACGGCACGAGGCTTACCTCGGTGTCCTGGTGGACGACCTGGTGACGCGCGGCGTGAGCGAGCCGTACAGGATGTTCACCAGCCGTGCCGAGTACCGCCTCAGTCTCCGCGAAGACAATGCCGATCTGCGGCTGACCGACATCGGACGCCGCCTTGGTCTGGTGGACGATGTGCGCTGGAACGCGTTTGAGAGGAAACGCGAATCCATTGCGCGAGAGCTGGAACGCCTGCGCGGCACTTGGATCAACCCGCGTTTGATAGAGGCTGCCACGCTTGACCGGATCGTAGGTGAACCCCTGACGGAAACGCATCGGGTGGAAGACCTGATGCGTCGACCAGGCGTTTCGTACCGCGGGTTGATGACTTTGCCGGGTGTCGGTCCGGGCGTCGAGGACCCGCAGGTTGGCGAACAGGTTGAGATCCAGATCAAGTACAGCGGGTACATCGACCGGCAGCGCGACGAGGTCGCCAGGCTGTCGGAGTTCGAATCGCTGCGCTTGCCATCCGATCTGGATTACGCGGTGGTGCGCGGGCTTTCGTTCGAGGCCCGCCAGAAGCTGCAACAGCAGCGGCCGGAAACGCTCGGCCAGGCGTCCCGCATCTCGGGTGTCACGCCGGCCGCAATTTCGTTGCTGCTCGTGCATATGAAGCGCGCCCAGCCGTCTGCGCCCGACTCCGGCCAGGCGCGTGCCGCCACCGGCACCGCACATTGAACGCGGCGGTACTGGGTCAGGGCGTCAAGGCGCTCGGCCTCACGCTTGAAACCGAGGCGCAGGAAAAGCTGTTGCGCTACCTCGCGCTGATCAGGAAATGGAACAAGGTCTATAACCTGACCGCGATCCACGACGAGTCGAAGTTGGTGAGCCATCACTTACTGGATAGTCTTGCTGTGGTGCCGTGGTTGCCTGAAGGCAGGGTACTGGATGTGGGCTCCGGTGCGGGTCTGCCGGGTGTTCCGATCGCGGTTGCGTGCCCGAATCGCACGGTGACCCTGCTCGACAGCAACCACAAGAAGACGGCGTTTCTGCAGCAGGCGAAAACGGAACTGGAATTGACCAATGTCGATGTGGAAACCGCTCGGGTGGAGGATTTTCGGCCCGCCCGTCGCTATGAGGTGGTCATCTCCCGGGCGTTCGCGGAACTTGCCGATTTCTATCGTGCCGCCCGCCGGCTGTGCGAACCTGACGGGCGGTTGATTGCAATGAAAGGGGTATATCCGGATGAAGAGATCGCACAAATGCCGGCAGGAGCGGTGGAAAAAGTCGTCCCGCTTATCGTGCCGGCGCTGCCGGCGCAGCGTCACCTGATTTTTCTCAATCCTGTCGACGGGGCGTCCTGAATCATGGCAAGAATTGTCGCGGTTACGAACCAGAAGGGCGGCGTCGGCAAAACCACCACCAGCATCAATGTCGCGGCCGGATTGGCGGCGGCAGGCAGACGCGTATTACTGGTCGATCTCGACCCGCAGGGCAATGCCACCATGGGCAGCGGGATCGACAAGCGTGCGCTGCAAAAAACCGTGTACCACGTCCTGCTGGGCGCCGAGCCGATCCGCGCGGTGCGCAAGCGCAGCGAGAAAGGCGAGTACGACCTGATCCCGGCCAATCGTGAATTGGCCGGCGCAGAGATCGATCTGGTCGACCTTCCCGAGCGTGAGATGCGATTGAAGCACGCCCTCGCGGAGATCTCTGACGACTACGACTACATCCTGCTCGACTGCCCGCCGTCGCTCAGCCTGTTGACCGTGAACGGTTTGTGCGCCGCGAACGCCGTCATGATTCCGATGCAGTGCGAATACTACGCGCTGGAGGGCCTAAGCGATCTGGTGCAGACCATCAAGAGAGTGCGCGCTCACCTCAACCCGGCACTTGAAATCGATGGCTTGCTCCGCACCATGTACGACCCGCGCAATTCCCTGTCGCAGCAGGTCTCCGACCAGCTGCAGCAGCACTTTGGCGAAAAAGTCTACCGGACGGTAATTCCGCGCAATGTGCGTCTGGCGGAAGCGCCGAGCCACGGTATTCCTGCAATCGCATTCGACCGCCAGTCCAAAGGGGCGCTCGCCTACCTTGCGCTCGCGGGTGAGATGCTCGGCAGGCACGGATAGAAGGACAGCAAATGGCAAAACTAAAAGGACTGGGTCGAGGCCTGGATGCACTGCTCTCCGGGGACACGGCCCGCGCGGAAGACCAACCCACCGAACTCGCTCTGGGTGCACTGCGGCCTGGACGCTACCAACCCCGAACACGGATGGATCCCGCGTCGATCTCGGAACTCGCAGATTCCATCAAGGCGCAGGGCCTCATCCAGCCCATTCTCGTGCGGCCGATAGACGATGGCCAGTACGAAATCATTGCCGGCGAAAGAAGGTGGCGTGCTGCTCAGCTTGCCGGACTGAAACAGGTGCCGGTGGTGGTGCGCGCGGTCCCCGACGGCGCCGCGCTGGCGATGGCCTTGATCGAGAACATCCAGCGCGAAGACCTGAGTCCGCTGGAAGAAGCCAACGGACTGCGACGACTGATCGATGAGTTCGGCATGACGCACGAAGCCGCGGCGGGGTCGATCGGCCGCTCGCGCAGTGCGGTGACCAATCTGTTGAGACTGCTGAGCCTCGAGAAACCGGTCCAGGACTTGCTGGCGCGAGGCAGCATCGACATGGGACACGCGCGTGCGCTGCTCGCTTTAAGCGGCGCGCGCCAGACTGAGCTTGCGCAACGCGTCGCCGCGCTCGGACTGTCGGTACGGCAGGTCGAGGAACTGGTGAACGAGCGTTCTGCACCCGCAAAAGCAGGCCGAAGTCCCAAGCGCAAGGATCGTGATATCGCCGCGCTGGAGGAAGAGCTGGCGGAAATCCTCGGCACTGGCATCAAGATATCGCACGGCGCCAAGGGTCGCGGCAAGCTGGCCATTGCCTATTCGAGCCTGGATCAGCTCGACGACATTCTCGCGCGTCTACGCGGTTGACTAAGTGTCCGTGATGACACAACAAACGTTAATCTGCGTTGACAGGTCTTCGCCTGAATCAATAAAATCGCGGTCTTTTTGTGGGCTTGCTGCGCCCGCACAATGCCCTGCGCGGGGACTGGTGAGCGCATTTGGGGGGCAACCTTATGATCCGGGCGGTGATGCAGATCGTAGGTTTGCAGCTCGCAGTGGCAGTGCTGGCCGCGCTGATTTTCCTCGGGTGGTCGGGAACGGCCGCGGCGACATCGGCGCTGATCGGCGGCGCAATCGCGGTGGTGCCGGGCGCTTTCTACGCGCTGAGAGTCATACGCTCCCGCGGTGCATCGCCGGACCGCGTGCTACGCGCCCACTACGCCGGAGAGTTCGGCAAGCTGGTGCTCACGTTCGCGATGTTTGCTGCAGCGTTTGCCTGGATGAAGAACGTTTCCGTATTGCCGCTGTTCGCTGCCTACATCGCCACGCTGGCCGTGTACTGGGTGGCCTTGCTGATGTCTTCAAAGATCGATAACAAATGAGTTCGCCAGACCAAACCGGGCCTACCGCAGCCGAATACATCGGCCACCATCTCACCTATCTGGAAGTCGGCGAGGGCTTCTGGACCTTTCACGTCGACTCCCTCATTGGCGCCGGTGCGCTTGGCCTGCTCGCCTTCGGATTGATGTGGGCCGTGGCGCGCACCGCAACCAGCGGCGTGCCCGGAAAGTGGCAGAACTTCGTGGAAATGGTGGTCTCGCTGGTCGACAGTCAGGTCAAGGACACTTTCCACGCCAAGAGCAATCTGGTCACGCCGCTGGCGATCACCATCTTTGTCTGGGTGTTCCTGATGAATGCCATGGACCTGATACCGGTGGACTTCTGGGGGCTGGTTCTTACACCGATCGGCGTTCACTACTGGCGCCCGGTTCCGACCAACGACCTCAATGTCACCTTCGCGATGTCGCTCACGGTGTTCGTGATCATGATCGCGTTGAATCTCAAGTACAAAGGCGTGGGCGGATTACTGCACGAGGCGCTTACCGTCCCCTTTGGCAAGTGGCTATTCCCGGTGAACCTGCTGTTCCGCATCATCGAGGATATCGCCAAGCCGATCTCGCTGTCGCTGCGACTTTTCGGAAACATGTACGCCGGCGAGATGGTTTTCATTCTGATTGCATTGCTCGGAGTGTGGCAGCTGCCGCTGGCGCTGCCATGGGCGCTGTTCCACATTCTGATCATTACCCTCCAGGCCTTCGTGTTCATGATGCTGACCATTGTTTACATGAGCCTGGCCGCGGAGAGCCATTGACGGTTCGACCGGAATTGTTCGTTTCACTTATATCGCTTTAGGAGAAAAACATGGAAATCGCTTCGGTGTTGGGTATGACCGCAATCGCGGTATCGCTGCTGATCGGCATGGGTGCGCTCGGCACCGCCATCGGTTTCGGTATTCTCGGCGGCCGTTTTCTCGAAGGCGCAGCCCGCCAGCCCGAAATGATCCCGACGCTGCAGGTGAAGATGTTCATCGTTGCCGGTCTGCTCGACGCGGTGACCATGATCGGTGTCGGTATCGGTCTGTATATGCTGTTTGCCAATCCGTTCGTACCCGTCATCCAGCAGGCGATCGGCGGCTAAACCACACACTGTCCAGCCCCGGGAGGCGAGCGTGAACATCAACGCGACATTACTCGGCCACGCGATCTGGTTCGGTGTTTTCATCTGGCTGACGATGAAATACATCTGGCCTCCGCTCGCGCGCGCGATGCAGGAGCGCCAGAAGCAGATCGCCGACGGACTTGCCGCGGCCGAGCGCGGCAAACAGGACCTCGAACTCGCAGCCAAGCGTGCAGCCGAGGTTCTCCAGGAAGCACGGGAGCAGGCCACCGAGATCGTCTCGCAGGCCGAGCGTCGCGCGACGGCGGCGGTGGAAGAGTCCAAGGACACGGCGCGCGCCGAAGGCGAGCGCATCGTCGCCGCCGCCAAAGCGGAGATCGAGCAGGAGGTCAACCGTGCCAAGGAACAGCTGCGCGCACAGGTCGCCGTGCTGGCCGTCACCGGCGCGGAGAAGATCCTCCGGCGCGAGGTCGACGCCAAGGCCCATGCACAGCTGCTGCAGAGCATCGAAGCTGAACTCAGGTAATTTTCATGGCTGAACTGGTAACGATCGCTCGTCCATACGCCGAGGCGGTATTTCGTCTGGCGAAGGAGCGCGGCGAGCTTGCGAACTGGGCGGAAGCGCTTGATTTCCTCGTCTCCGTTCATGATGACCCTGCGATGCAGGCGGCGCTTGCCGATCCCAAGGTCACCAGCGCCGACATCGAGCGTCTGCTATTGGCCGTGTGCGGCGAGCGTGTCGACGGTTCGGCGCGGAACCTGGTTCAGATCCTGATCCAGAACAGACGGTTGACGGTGCTTTCCGAAATCCGGCGCCTGTACCAGGAACTCAAGGCACGCGACGAAGGTATGGTCGAAGCGAAGATTTTCTCCGCCTTTCCGGTGGAGGATGCGCAGCTCGAGCAGATCGTAGCGCTGCTCTCGAAACGATTTCAGAAGAAGATCAGCGCCGAAGTCTCGCTGGACCCCGAGCTGATCGGGGGAATCAAGGTCGAGGTCGGCGACAAGGTTTGGGATGCCTCGGTGCGCGGCAGGCTGCAGAGCATGGCCGCAACCCTCACGAAATAGGAGCAGTGACCCATGCAGTTGAATCCATCAGAGATCAGTGAACTGATCAAGAGCAAGATCCAGAATCTTGCGGTCGCCTCCGAGGCGCGCACACAGGGCACGGTCGTGTCGGTAACGGACGGCATCTGCCGCGTGCACGGCCTGTCCGACGTGATGCAGGGGGAAATGATCGAGTTCCCCGGCAACACGTTCGGACTGGCGCTGAACCTCGAGCGCGACTCGGTCGGCGTGGTGGTGCTCGGGGACTATACGCATATTTCAGAGGGCGATACGGTCAAGTGCACCGGCCGCATTCTCGAGGTGCCGGTCGGTCCGGAACTGATCGGCCGCGTGGTGGATGCACTGGGCGAACCGATCGACGGCAAAGGTCCGATCAAAGCAAAAGAAACCGACGTCATCGAAAAAGTCGCGCCCGGCGTGATCTGGCGCAAGTCCGTTTCGCAGCCGGTACAGACCGGCCTCAAGGCGATCGACTCGATGGTGCCGGTCGGCCGCGGACAGCGCGAACTGATCATCGGCGACCGCCAGACCGGCAAGACCGCGGTCGCTGTCGACACCATCATCAACCAGAAGGGCAAGGATCTCTTCTGTGTCTACGTCGCCATCGGCCAGAAAGCTTCGACCATCGCCAACGTCGTGCGCAAGCTGGAAGAACACGGCGCAATGGAATACACCATCGTGGTCGCCTCCTCGGCCTCCGAGTCCGCAGCCATGCAGTACATCTCTGCCTACTCGGGTTGCACCATGGGCGAGTACTTCCGAGACCGCGGCCAGGACGCACTGATCATTTATGACGATCTGACCAAGCAGGCCTGGGCCTACCGGCAGATCTCCCTGCTGCTGCGCCGCCCGCCGGGACGCGAAGCCTATCCGGGCGATGTCTTCTACCTGCACTCGCGTCTGCTCGAGCGTGCCGCCCGCGTGTCCGAAGCCTGGGTGGAGCGCTTCACCGAAGGCAAGGTCAAGGGCAAAACCGGCTCGCTCACCGCGCTGCCGGTGATCGAAACCCAGGCCGGCGACGTCTCCGCATTCGTGCCGACCAACGTGATCTCGATCACGGATGGCCAGATCTTCCTGGAGACCGATCTGTTCAACGCCGGTATCCGTCCCGCGATCAACGCCGGCGTGTCGGTGTCGCGAGTCGGTGGCGCTGCGCAGACCAAGATCATGAAGCGCAAGGACACCGGCGGCGGTGTGCGCCTGGCGCTGGCCCAGTATCGCGAGCTGGCCGCATTCGCACAGTTCGCGTCCGACCTGGACGAAGCCACCCGCAAGCAGCTCGACCTCGGACGCATGGTGACCGAACTGATGAAGCAGCCGCAGTACCAGCCGATGCAGGTTTGGGAAATGGCGCTCACCCTGTTCGCGGTCAACAACGGCTATTTCGACGATGTCGATGTAAAGAAGGCATCGGCCGCCGAGAAGTCCATGCGCGACTACGTCAAGGACAAGTACGCCGATCTGATCAAGAGTATCCAGAAGACGAATGATCTTTCCAGCGACGACGAGAAGGCACTGAAAGCAGCCATCGAGGACTGGAAGCAAAGCGGGAGCTATTGATGCGCATGTGCGGAACGGGCATTCGTCCCGCCGCCGATGCCGGTAACCAGGACTGAACGATGCCGGGAACCAAGGAAATACGAGGAAAAATCCGGAGTGTGCAGAACACCCGGAAGATCACCAAGGCCATGGAAATGGTGGCTGCGTCCAAAATGCGCAAGGCGCAGGAACGCATGCGCATGGCGCGCCCGTACGGCGAGAAGATCCGCAACGTCGCTGCGCACATCTCGCATGCCAATCCGGAATACCGGCATCCGTTCCTGGTGGAACGCGACACCGTCAAGCGCGTCGGCCTGATCGTGGTGACCACCGACAAGGGACTGTGCGGGGGGCTGAACACGAACATCCTGCGCATGGTGTTGAACGAGTACAAGAACCACCAGGCGGAAGGCGAAGAAGTCGATGTGTGCTGCATCGGCGGCAAAGGCCTGGGGTTCATGCAGCGCCTCGGCGCCAACATTGTTTCCGAGGTGACCGCGCTTGGCGACCGCCCGAAACTGGAGTCCCTGATCGGCGCGGTGAAGATTATGCTCGACGGCTACACCGAGGACCGTTTCGATCGGCTGTACCTCTGCTACACGCGCTTCCTCAATACCATGAAGCAGGAACCGGTGGTTGAGCAGCTGCTGCCGGTTTCCGGAGAACGCATGGGCGCGCCTAAAGGTTCCTGGGATTACATCTACGAGCCGGAGGCAAAGTCGGTCCTGGACGAGGTGCTCACGCGCTACGTCGAGGCGATCGTGTTCCAGGCCGTGGCCGAGAACATGGCGTCGGAGCAGAGCGCGCGCATGGTGGCGATGAAGTCCGCATCCGATAACGCGGCGACGCTGATCGATGAATTGACCTTGATCTACAACAAGTCGCGCCAGGCTGCGATCACCAAGGAATTGGCCGAGATCGTCGGCGGCGCGGCGGCTGTTTAAGCAAGACCGATCCGAACAGAAGATATCCAGCTTTTAAGGAACCGAAATGTCACAAGCAAACGGAACCATCGTGCAGTGCATCGGCGCAGTCGTCGATATCCAGTTTCCGCGCGACGCCATGCCTAAGATCTATGATGCCCTGGTGCTCGACGAATCTGCCGAAAGCAAGTTCGCGGAGAAAGGCCTCACCTTCGAAGTGGAGCAGCAGCTCGGCGACGGCGTCGTGCGCTGTATCGCGATGGGCTCCAGTGACGGACTGCGCCGTGGCATGCCGGTCAGGGGCACCGGCGCGCCGATCTCGGTGCCGGTGGGCCATGGCACGCTCGGGCGCATCATGGACGTGCTCGGCCGTCCGATCGACGAAGCCGGCCCGATCAAGTCCGACGAGCGCCGGCCGATTCACGCCGATGCGCCGCAGTTCGCGGAACTCTCGCCCTCGGTCGACCTGCTCGAAACCGGCATCAAGGTGATCGACCTGATCTGCCCGTTCGCCAAGGGCGGCAAAGTCGGCCTATTCGGCGGCGCCGGCGTCGGCAAGACTGTCAACATGCTCGAGTTGATCAACAACATCGCCAAGGAGCACTCCGGCCTCTCCGTGTTCGCCGGCGTGGGTGAGCGCACCCGCGAGGGCAACGACTTCTACCACGAGATGTCCGAAGCCGGCGTCATCAAGCTGGACGACATTGGCGAGTCAAAAGTCGCGATGGTGTTCGGCCAGATGAACGAGCCCCCGGGCAACCGTTTGCGCGTGGCGCTGTCCGGACTGACGATGGCAGAAAAATTCCGCGATGAAGGGCGTGACATCCTGTTCTTCGTCGACAACATCTATCGCTTCACGCTCGCCGGAACCGAAGTCTCGGCGTTGCTCGGCCGCATGCCTTCCGCCGTGGGCTACCAGCCGACGCTGGCCGAAGAGATGGGCAAGCTGCAGGAACGCATTACCTCGACCAAGACCGGCTCGATCACCTCGATCCAGGCGGTGTACGTGCCGGCGGACGACCTGACCGACCCGTCGCCCGCGACCACCTTCGGCCACCTCGACGCCACGGTCGTGCTTTCGCGCGATATCGCCTCGCTGGGCATCTATCCAGCGGTGGATCCGCTGGATTCCACCTCGCGCCAGGTGGACCCGAACGTGATCGGCGAAGACCACTACGGCACCACCCGCGCGGTGCAGGCGACCCTGCAGCGCTACAAGGAGTTGCGCGACATCATCGCCATTCTCGGCATGGACGAACTGTCCCCGGAGGACAAGCAGGCGGTGTCGCGCGCACGCAAGATCCAGCGCTTCCTTTCGCAGCCGTTCCACGTGGCCGAGGTGTTTACCGGTTCCCCGGGCAAATTCGTTTCGCTCAAGGACACGATCAAGGGCTTCAAGATGATCGTCAACGGCGAGTGCGATCAGCTTCCGGAACAGGCGTTCTACATGGTGGGCACGATCGAGGAAGCATTCGAGAAAGCGAAATCGATGCAGTAAGCGGTGACGCGCGGACGGCGGGAAAGGAAAACGCGCCGGCCCCGCCATACATCGCCTGATACACCGTTCACCAGGATTCGAAATGGCTAACACGCTACAAGTAGACGTCGTCAGTGCCGAAGAGTCGATCTTTTCCGGAGAAGCCGAGTTCGTCGTGCTTCCCGGGGAGGCCGGCGAGCTTGGCATCTATCCGCGGCACACGCCGCTGATCACGCGCATCAAGCCTGGCGCCGTGCGCATCCAGCCGGCGGGCGGCGGCGAAGAGAACCTGATCTTCGTTGCGGGCGGCATCCTCGAAGTGCAGCCGGCGGTGGTTACCGTGCTGGCGGATACCGCGATTCGCGGCCACGACCTGGACGAAGCCAAGGCGCTCGAGGCGCAGAAGCGCGCCGAGGAGGCGCTGCGCAGCGCGACAGACAAGCAGGAAGTCGCAACCGTCGAAGCAGAACTCGCCATGCTCGCTGCGCAGCTCGCCGCAATACGCAAACTGCGCAGGAAGTAACGCACGGCAAGTGCGCGCAAACTTGAAAGCGGCCTGCGGGCCGCTTTTTCATTGCGCGTTGACAAGCTGCGGTCGACTCAATACCCTCGACCGGTAATACGAGCATCGAAAAAACTTTCGTCTCGCCTCGATTCGCATTCCTCTTGCCTACAATCCGGACAATGCGCCGCGTAACTGGCCTGCTTTTTCCGCTGTTGCTCTTCCTTGCCGCCTGCTCGAAAAACGACGGGGTCGAAACCGTGCGCATCGCTTTTATCGGACCGCTGACCGGCGGCGTCGCGGCGAACGGTCTGGGTGGCCGGAACTCGGCCGATCTTGCGGTGCGGCTGCGCAATGCGGACCCCGACACGAAGTACCGCTACCGGCTCGAGGTACTGGACGACGAATGCAAACCCAACATCGGCGTGCAGGTGGCCACCAAGGCAGCTGCGAGCCGCCATGTGGTCGCCGCGGTGGCGCACTACTGTTCCGCGGTGGCGATGGGTACGGTGGACGTCTATCACCGCTTCGGCCTGCCGGCGGTGGTGTGGGGCGCGGTGCTGCCTGACATTACCTATGGCAACGACTACAAGGAAGTGCATCGCGTCAACGGCACCATGATCAACCAGAACGAAGTCGCCGCAAGGTTCATGACTGAGTCGGGTTATCGTCGCTGGGCCGTGATTCACGACACTACCGATTACGGCAGAGGCCACAATCGCTACTTCCGCGAAAACCTGGAACGGTACGGTGGCACCATACTCGGCAGTTTCGGCGTGACTGCAGACCAGCAGGACTTCAATGCGGAACTGACCAAAATCCGCGAGCTGAAGCCCGAGGTGCTGTACTTCGGCGGACTGACGCCGATCGGCGTGCGCATCCGTTCGCAGATGGAAAGGCTGGGTATCGATGCCGTGTTCCAGGGCACCTCCGGTATCGTGTCCGACGCATACATCCAGGGTCTGGGCGCGCTGGCGGAAGGGACCGTTGCTTTCAGGGAAGGCGCGCCCGCGGAGCGCTTGCCTGGCGGAAATTCATTCTTGCGCGCGTATCGCCAGCAGGGCTACAGCGACCCACCCGAGGCCTATGGACCGTTTGCATTCGCCGCCGCCAACCTGATCATCGACGCGGTGGAAAAGGTCGGCCCCAACAGAAAACGGGTCACGCGTGAACTGAATGCCACGCGCGACTACCCGTCGGCGGTCGGCACCATCAGCTTCGACGAGCATGGGCAGAACATGGTGCCGATCATCACCAAGTTTGTGGTGCAGGACGGCAAATGGACCATCTGGGAAGACAGTGATTATGCGACCGGCAAACGCAAGCTGCCGCGCTGACCGGTAGAGACGTGGACATCGGCGTACTCAGTCAGTTTTTATTGAACGGCCTCGTGCTGGGCGTGGTGTATGCCATGGTCGCGGTCGGCTTCACCCTGTTCTTCGGCGTGCTGGACGTCATCAAGTTCTCGCACGGGGACGTGCTCATGGCCGGCGCCTTCGTTGCGCTCGCGAGTTACGCCGGCCTGCAGTTCATGGGGATTGATTCACCGCTGCTGCTGGTGCTGCTGATCACGCTCGCCGCGATCGCATCGATGGGCGTGCTCGGTGCGCTGCTTGCGCGTTTCCTCATCCTGCCGCTGAAATCCGCGCCGCCGCTCAATACCCTGCTGGCGACGCTGATGTTCGGTCTCGCGCTACGCGAGGCGGTGCGACTGTTCTACCCGGCCGGATCCAACCCCAAGCCCTTTCCGCGGTTACTGCCGACGGACGCCTACACCCTCGGCAATTTCACCCTGCGTCTGGACAGCGTCATCATCATCGTGGTCGGGCTGGCCGCGATCGTCGCGCTGCATCTGGTGATCAGCCGCACCCGGCTCGGCCTCGCCATCCGCGCGGTCGCGCAGGACGCCGAAACCGCAAAGGTGATGGGGATCGACTTTCGCTGGGTGGTGCTGCTGACCTTTGCCATCGGCTCCGCGCTGGCGGCGCTCGCCGGTGTCGCAAACGGCCTGTACTACAACGAGATCAACTTCGGCATGGGCCTGCTGCTCGGCGTGATCGGTTTCAGTGCCGCGGTGGTCGGCGGCCTCGGCAGCATTCTCGGCGCGATCATCGGCGGCTTCCTGTTCGCCGGGTTGCAGACGATCGGTGCCGTGTGGTTCACCGTGCCCGCGTACAAGGATGTCTTCGCCTTTGCCGTCGTGATCATGATCATGACGTGGAAGCCGACCGGGCTGCTGGCCGAACGTTCGTCGGAGCGCGTGTAGATGAACGCACGCCCGGCAACCATCGACCGCGTGATCGCGCTCGCCGCGCTCGCCGCTTTTGCCGTGTTCGCGGGGCTGTTCCTCGAACTCGAAGAGCAATGGGAGATCGCCGCGCTCGCCGTGTTCGCAGTAGTCGCTTTCTATCTGACAGGTCGCAGCGGCCTCGCAGCCCGCATCGAAACTGTGACATACGCGCATCCGAAACTGTCTCCGGCCATGGTGATGCTGGCCGTCCTGCTGGTGGCTTTGGCGCTGCACGAATCGCACTTTGCGCTGCTGATGCTGGCTACGGTGATGCTCTACGTCGTCGCCTGTCTCGGGCTGACGGTGCAGTTCGGTTATGCGGGCATCGTCAACTTCGCCGGCGCGGCGGTATTCGGGGTCGGCGGCTACACCACCGCGGTGCTCGCCACCCATACCGGCACGCCCCATCTGCTGGTTCTCGTTCTCGGCGGGCTGATGGCCGCGTTGATCGGCTCGATCCTGATCCTCCCGATCCTGCGCACGCGCGGGCATTACGCGGCGCTGATCACCATCGCCTTCGCCCTCTTGTTCAAGACTTTCCTCGAAGTGAACGACGCGCTCGGCGGCCCGCAGGGCCTGAAGGTTCCGGGTCTGGAGCTTCTCGGCTGGACCTTCAACACGCGCATCGAACTGAGCGACGACCGCGAGATATCGTTCTTTCTCAGCTATGTGGTGATCGCCCTGCTGCTCGCGGGATTCGCCTGGCTCGTGGTCAAGCGGCTGGAACGCTCCTGGCTCGGTCTGAGCATGGACGCGGTGCGCCTGGATGAAACCGCGGCTTCCGTATTCGGCATCGACGTGGCGCGCTGGAAGATCTTTGCCTTCACGCTGGGCAATTTCCTCGCCGGTCTCGCCGGCGGCGTGTACGCGATGATGCTCGGCTACATCGCACCCACCAGTTTCACCTTCAGCGACTCGCTGATCCTGGTTTCCATCGTCCTGCTCGGCGGCAGCGGCAATCCGCTCGGTGTGATCCCCGCGGCGCTGCTGGTGGTGGTGCTGCCGGAGAAACTGCAGGTCATCCAGGAATACCGCTTCCTGCTGTTTGCCGTGCTGGTCATTCTCATCCTGCGCTTCCGCCCGGACGGACTGCTGCCGCGGCGCCCGCGACAGTACTTCCCGGGAGACGGCAAATGAGCGCGCCGCTGCTCGAGGCAAAAGGCCTGACCGTGCGCTTCGGCGGGCTCACCGCGCTGAACGCGCTCGAGCTTACGCTCGGCAGCAGCGAGATCCTCGGCCTGATTGGTCCGAACGGTTCCGGCAAGACCACCTTCTTCAACACTGTGACCGGTCTGTACCGGCCTGCGTCCGGTACCGTCGCGCTGGAGGGGCGCGATATCACCGGCCTCAAACCGCAGCGCATCTACGACGCGGGTGTCACCCGCACCTTCCAGCGTTCACGCCTGTGCCTGCCGCTGACGGTGTTCGACAACCTGATGGTCGGCAATCACCGCAATCTCGATCACGGTATCGTCACCAACCTGTTCGCCCGCCGTCGGCTCAAGAAGCAGTTCGAGGAGAATGTCGATTTCGCACGCGAACAGCTCGCGCGTTTCAGCGACCGGCTCGCCGCGCATCTGTTCGATCCGGTGGCGCAGCTGCCGATGATCGACCGGCGGCGAGTCGAAGTCTGCCGCGCGCTGGTCAGCCGCCCGCGCATCCTGCTGCTGGACGAACCCTCGGCCGGCATGACGCATGAAGAAACGCGCGCGCTGATGGACGATCTGCTCGCGACGCGCGATCGGATCTCAGGGTTGTCGGTGATCCTGATCGAACACGAGATGGGCGTCATCGAGCGCGTGACCGATCGCTGCGTGGTGCTCAACTACGGCGAGAAGATCTGCGAGGGTGCTTACCAGACCGTTTCCACCGACCCTGGCGTGCGCGCCGCGTATCTGGGAGAGGATTGAATGATCGCCCAGCTGCTGCTCGAGGACGTCTACGCCGGCTACGACCAGGCCGACGTGTTGACCGGCGTGAGCATGGAAGTGGAAAGCGGCGCGATCACCTGCATACTCGGCGCCAATGGCGTCGGCAAGACCACGCTGATCCGCGCGATCCTGGGCCTGACGCCGGCGCGGCGCGGACGCATCGTGTTCGAAGGCATCGATATCACGCAGGCGCAGACCCACGACATCATCCGGCGCGGCATTGCCTGCATCCCGGAAGGCCGGCGCGTGTTTCCGAAGATGACCGTGGAGGAGAACCTGCTGGTCGGCGCCTACGGCGAAACCGACAAGTCGGCGATCGCGCGCCGCCTGGAGCAGGCCTTTGACATTTTCCCGCGGCTGCGCGAGCGCATGGACCAGCTCGCGGGCACCATGTCGGGCGGCGAGCAGGCGATGCTGTCGATCGGTCGCGGGATGATGGGCGCGCCGCGCCTGCTGGTGGTGGACGAGCCATCGCTCGGCCTGTCCCCGCTATTCGTGAAAGAGAACTTCGCGGTGATCCGGCGCATCAACGAGATGGGCATCACCGTGCTGCTGGTCGAGCAGAACGTACGCCAGACCCTGGCCATCGCGCATCGCGGCTATGTGCTGTCGCAGGGTCGAGTTGTCGCCGCGGGCGATGCTGCGAAGCTGCGCGACGATCCGGACGTGCGTGCTGCGTACTTCGGGCGCTAGTGGGAAAGTTGAGCGCAGGGAATCACCACTAAGGCACAAAGGCACGAAGAAAATCAAAGCCTTTAATTTTGTGTACTTTGTGCATTCGTGGTGATCAACAGCCTGTCCATGGAGAACTGATATCTTGATGTATGCAGGCCGAGGAGAGAACGAGTGAAACGCATCGACGCGCTTGAACTGACCAAAGAGATCGTGCGAATGAACACGATCAACCCGCCGGGTGACGAGGAGGCCTGCGCGCATCATCTGGGCGCGCTGCTCGAATCGGCCGGCTTTACTGTCGCGTATCACAAGATGGGCGAAAAGCGCGCCAACCTGGTTGCGCGCATCGGCGGCAGCGGCGACAAGAAGCCGCTGTGTTTTACCGGGCACATCGATACCGTGCCGCTCGGCGCTGCGAAATGGAAGAAGGATCCGTTCGCCTGTGAGACCGAGTCCGGGAAACTCTACGGCCGCGGCACCAGCGACATGAAATGCGGCGTCGCCGCGTTCGTCGCCGCCGCCGTGCATCTCGCGCCGAAACTCGCGCGTTCGCCCGGACTGGAGCTGGTGATCACGGCAGGAGAAGAAACCGGCTGCCAGGGTGCGTTCGAGCTGGCAAAGCACGAAGGCGCGCTTGGTCGCGCCGGCGCGGTGGTGGTCGGCGAGCCGACTTCGAACTATCCGTTCGTCGGCCACAAGGGCGCATTCTGGCTCAACGCGCGCACGCACGGCGTGACCGCGCATGGTTCCATGCCGGACAAAGGCGTCAACGCGGTCTACAAGATGGCGAAAGCGCTCGGCGTGCTGGAAAAATTCCGCTTCGCCAATCCGCCGCATGCGCTCATGGGGCAGGCCACGCTGAACGTCGGTACGATCCACGGCGGCCTGAATATCAACTCCGTGCCGGACGAAGCCGCGATCGGAATCGACATCCGCAGCGTGCCGTCCTCGCTGCACACGGAAGTAAAAGCCCAGCTCGCGCGTGAACTGGGCCCGGAAGTCGACCTCGAAACCATCCTCGATCTCGAACCGGTGTTCACCGAGCCGAACGATCCATGGATCCAACAGGTGTTCGAAGTCATGACGCCGCTGCTCGGCGCGCCCCCCGAAGCGCGCGTGGCAACCTACTTCACCGATGCTGCGGCGCTGAACGCCGCCTACGATTCGCCGCCAACGATCATCCTCGGGCCGGGCGAACCGCAGATGGCGCATCAGACCGACGAGTACTGCGTGATGGATCGCGTCGAAGCCTCGGTGCAGGCCTACGAAGAGATTGCGCGCAGGTGGTGCGGCATCTGAACCCCGGAGTGCAGCGCTTCTCCACGCTCGACGCGAAACAGCGCGCGATCGCACTGCTGGAAGACCCACGCTTCGAAACGCAGGATGCAGCGGGCACGCTGCTGCTCGGGCGCGGCGTCATTTCGGGCTGCGCGGTGCAGGTCGCCGCGACCGACCGGCGTATCGCCGGCGGCTCGTTCGGTGTCGCCGAGAGCGACGCGCTTGCGCATCGCCTGCACCTCGCAACCCGTGAGCAGCAACCCGTGCTGCTGATTCTCGATTCCGCCGGCGCGCGCATCGACGCCGGGCTGCCGGCGCTCGGCGCCTTTCGAAGGCTTTACGCCGCAGCGCTGCAAGCGCGCGTCGCCGGTTTGCCGATGATCGCGCTGATCGGCCGCGACTGCTTCGGCGGCGCCAGCATGCTCGCCATGCTGTGCGGCGCGCGCATCTACACGCAATCCAGCCGGCTTGCGATGTCCGGTCCCGGCATCGTCGAGGCGACAGCGGGCAAGGCCGCTTTCGACGCATCGAAAACGGCGGCAGTCAGGAAACTGATGGGCGCGCAGGCGCGTGCGCGGATCGATTCGGCTGCCGTGCTGTGCGACGACGCAACGGACGACGTGCGCCCGGCGCTGCTGGCGGCGTTGGCAACCGCGCATGCGCCGGTGACGCCCGAGGTCCACCATCGCAAGCTGCGCGAACGGCTGGACGAAGCCGGCGTTGCGGTTGACGGCGGCGAACACGACTTCGCAGCCGGCAAAGCGGTGGGCGCTGCCGCGTGCTGGGCGCTGGCGCATCGGTTCATCGACGAAGGCGGGAACATGTCGCCGGTGCTCGAGCTCGACTCGCCCGGCCAGGCGGCGACCGTGCTGGACGAAAAGCTCCTGCTGTCCGAGTATGTCGCGCATCTGGCGCTGTGCATCGCCGCGGCGCGCGCGACCGGCCGCGAGACCAATTTGCGGATCACCGGCGAAGCAGCCGGTGGCATCTACGTCGCGCTGGCTGCGCCAGCACAGTGCGTGGAAGCGGCAACCGGCGCGCGCGTGCGCCTGCTGCCGCCCGCTGCGGAGGAACGCGTGCTGGGCAAGGCGCAGCCGGACGCCAGCCTGCAACAGGCACTGGATGCCGGCGTAGTCGACGCAATCGTGCAATGAACGGAAACCTGTACGCGCTGATCGAAGCATCGGTCGCCGGGCGAGTCGATGCGTGCGCGCTGGAAACCGATGATGGCGAAACCATCAGCTATCGCGCATTGCACGATCAGGCCGGGCGTTATGCCCGCTTCCTGCTTGGTCGCGGCCTTGCGCGAGGCGACCGCGTGGCGGTGCAGGCCGAGAAAAGCGCGCAGTCGCTGTGCCTGTATCTGGGCTGCCTGCGTGCAGGCCTGGTTTATCTGCCGCTGAACACCGCATACCAGCGCGGCGAACTCGAATACTTTCTGCGTGATGCCGAGCCGCGTGTCGTGGTCTGCGGTCCCGGTTCGTCGCCGTTGTTCCAGGAACTCGCGGGCGACTCCGGCGCGGAAGTCTGGACGCTGGATGAGTCCGGGACAGGCAGTCTCGCCGAGGCCGCGGTCGGATTACCGGCGGACTTCGAGACGGCCGCCATGCGCGCCGACGAACTGGCGGTGATCGTCTACACCTCCGGCACCACCGGCCGCTCCAAGGGCGCGATGGTCACGCACGGCAACCTGACATCGAATGTCCGTGCACTGATCGAGACGTGGGGTTTCAGCGAGCGCGATGTGCTGCTGCACACGCTACCCATATTCCACGTACACGGCCTGTTCGTCGCCAACCACTGCGCGCTGGTTGCCGGCGCGAGACTGCTCTGGCATCGGCGATTCGACGCCCGCGCAGTGCTGCAGGCATTCCCGCGCGCAACGGTGTTCATGGGCGTGCCGACCTATTACACGCGCCTGCTTGCGAATGCGGATTTCGGCCGCGGGCAGTCGCGCGGCGTGCGTTTGTTCGTGTCCGGATCGGCTCCCCTGCTGACGGAAACTTTCCGCGAATTCGAATCGCGAACCGGGCAGCGCATCCTCGAGCGCTACGGCATGTCGGAGGCCGGCATGATCGCATCCAACCCGCTGCATGGCGAACGCCGCGCCGGCACGGTCGGTATGCCGCTGCCGGGTGTGTCGGTTCGCATTGCCGACGGGGAAGACCGCGCCCTGCCGGCCGGCGAGATCGGCGGCATTCAGGTAAAAGGCGAAAACGTGTTCGCAGGCTACTGGCGCATGCCGGAGAAAACGTCCGAGGAGTTCACCGCCGACGGCTGGTTTCGCACCGGCGATCTCGGCAGCTTCGATGCCGACGGCTACCTTTCCATCGTCGGCCGCGCCAAGGACTTGATCATCTCCGGCGGCTACAACGTCTATCCGAAGGAGATCGAACTGGCGATCGATGAACTGCCCGCGGTAGCGGAGTCTGCGGTGTTCGGCGTGCCGCACGCGGATTTCGGCGAAGCGGTTGCCGCCGCGGTGGTTGTACAGGGCGGCGCGAGCCTGGATGCCGCAGCGATCATCGAAACGTTGAAAACGCAGCTCGCCAACTACAAGGTGCCGAAGCAGGTATTCGTGGTGGATGCGCTGCCGCGCAATGCGATGGGCAAAGTACAGAAAGCCGTACTGCGCGACCGCTACTCCGCATCATGAATCCGCATCGTACGCATTCGCCGGAAACAGCGCCCATCCTGACGCGACGCGGCCTCGCTGCCGCCGGCTGAAGCAACCGTGCATCCGCGCGCCCAATGCAGCGCCGAATCGCTTGCCGAGCAGGCCGCAGCGGCGATTGCTTCAAGCGGCATCGCTGTCATCGAACAGTTCCTGCCTGACGACGCGATCGCGGCCCTGCGCACGGAAGCGCAGCGCCTGCGGGCCGAAGAGGCATTCCGCCAGGCCGGAATCGGCGCCGGTGGAGACTTTCGCCGGCACGACGACATCCGCGGCGACGAGATCCTCTGGATCGAACCGGAATCCGCGCCCGCAGCATTGCAGCAAGCGCTCGCCGCCTTCGAGGGTTTGCGGCTCGCGGTCAACCGCGAGCTGCAGCTCGGACTGTTCGATTTCGAATGCCATCTCGCGCGTTATGCGCCGGGCGCCGGCTACAAAAGACATTACGACCAGTTGCGCGACGATAACCGCAGGCAGTTGACGGTGACCTTGTACCTGAACGAGCACTGGCAGGCAGCCGACGGCGGTACGCTGCGCGTCTTCCTCGACCATGACGAAGCGCGCACACTCGAAATACTGCCGACGGGCGGCACGCTGGTCGCGTTTCTGAGCGAACGCTTCGCGCACGAAGTGCTGCCCTGCACGCGCGAGCGCTTCAGCCTGACAGGGTGGTTCCGCCGACGCTAGAAAGAGGAAATGCGAACCACCAGGATCACCAAGCACACCAGGAAAATCATTCAGGCGTTCGGTGTTCCGGGTGGTTAATGCAGTTCGGTCAGGGTTCTGCCGGTGCTAACCTGAGTACAGCGTCCACAGCATTTTCGACGCCAGGATGAACAGGATCACCGCGAAGATGCGTTTCAGCCGGTTGACCGGCATGGTGTGCGCCGCGCGCGCACCGGCTGGCACGGTGACAAAGGTGCCGATGACGATCCCGACCAGCGCGGGGAGGTAGACGTAACCGATGCTGAACGGCGGCAGGTTTTCCTGACCCATGCCGTTCGCCGCGTACCCCACTGCACCGGCAAGCGCGATCGGCAGGCCGAGCGCAGCGGAAGTCCCGATCGCGTGACGCAGCGGGACGTTGCACATCATCATCAGCGGAATCGTCAGCACGCCGCCGCCCGCGCCAACCAGGCTTGAAAGCACGCCGATGCCGGCGGTCGCGGCCACCATGCCTGGCGCGCCCGGCAGCCGGCGGCTCGGCGACGGCTTCAGGTTCAGAAACATCTGTGCAGCCGAGTAATAGACGAAGGCGACGAAGAAGATCGCCAGGTAGCGGGACTCCATCACATCGGCAACAAAAGTGCCGAGCAGCGTGCCGACTACCAGCCCGGGCGTGGCGCGCCTGAAAATGTTCCACTGCACCGCGCCGTGATGATGGTGCGCGCGCAAACTGGATAGAGAAGTGAAGATGATGCTGGTGAGGGAGGTTGCCAGCGCGATGTGTACCACGCGGTCGGCTGGAAATCCCTGCGCGCTGAACATGAACACCATCAGCGTGACCAGTATGGTGCCGCCGCCGATTCCGAGCAGTCCTGCGAAGAAACCGACGAACAGCCCCATCAGCAGGTAGACCACCCACCACTCGATCGCCATCGTTCAGTCCTGAAGCAGTCCTTGCACGAACTGCCATTCGTGCCCGGAAACCGGCATGATCGAAAGCCGGTTGCCGCGTTTCAGCACCAGCATCGACCCGAGTTCGGGATGCGCGCGCAGTTCCTCCAGTCGGACCAGCCGGGTCTTCTTCACCAGCGTGACATCCACGTTGAACCAGCGCGGCTTCTCGCGCGTGGCTTTCGGATCGTAGTATTCGCTGTCCGGGTCGAACTGCGTCTGGTCGGGATAGGCGGCGCGCGAAACCTTCACGATTCCCGTGATCCCGGGCTGCGGGCAGCTCGAGTGATAAAAGAACGCGAGATCGCCGGGCTGCATATCGTCACGCATGAAGTTGCGCGCCTGGTAGTTGCGCACACCGGTCCAGGGTTCGGTCTTGCGCGGGCGCTTCGCGAGGTGGTCGACGCCGAAAACGTCGGGCTCCGATTTCATGAGCCAGTAACGCATGTGAAACATTCCGAGAAGGTTGCGGAAACCGGAAACAAAAAAAGCGGCAGTGCCGCTTGCCGCTTCGTCCCGCTGTCGAGAGAGTTGCCCCCCGCCTGTGCCGTCAGACTGGCCTCTTGAACCGGAGGTTCAAGGGTGGTCGCCTTCCGAGTGCTTCAGGCGCTTCCGGTTCTGGACGCGCACAACAGCTCTCTATAGTCGGCAACCTCAGTCAAAGTTTACTGGTTCAAAGAAACTAAAGCCTTAACGAACACCGCAGGGGACATCCTTACTTTAGGCCAATTTCCTCATTTGAACAACTCGTCCTGCGCGGAAATCGTCTCTTCGATCAGCGTGCGCATCTGCCGCATTCTGCCCTCGAGGTCGCCGACGTCGATCCCGTCGCCCGAGCGCGCGGAAAGATACTCATGGGTGATGTTCAGTGCCGCCATCACCGCGATCCGTTCCATGCCGATCACTTTCCCGCTGTCGCGGATTTCGCGCATCTTGGCGTCGAGATACTCGACCGCCTTGAGCAGGTCCTTTTTCTCCCCTTCGCGGCAGGCTACCCGGAACTGGCGGCCGAGCAGGGTGATGTCGAGTCCACCCGGGTCCCTGCTCATTCGGCTCCCTCCGGCACCTGCTTCAGAAGGGCCTCCAGACGGACCTTTGCCGCCTCGATCTTCTCGTTCAGGCGCTTGTTCTCGCTATGCGAGCTCGCCACCTGCTGCCTTAACTCCATGTTGTCCTTGCGGAGTTTCTGGCAGAGCTGGACCAGTTGGTTGACTCTGTCGTCTAGGGCGTCGAGCTCGGCATTCATGGGCCACACTATAGTTTTGAAAATGCTGAAAAGTCAACTGCTAAGGATTCATTTTGAATGTTCTTTGGCATATCTGCCGGGCGAGTACTCACCTACACGATAGTCTGCTGCTGCGGCCTTGGGTGATGCGTTAGAATCGCTCAAGCTCTGAGGTGCCCTGTGCAGTTTCCAAGCCAGGGTTAAACGGGAAACAGGTGCCGGAGCGGCCGCGCGTTCTTTGCAGGATTAGCCGGCCGGCTTCCCAAGCCTGTGCTGCCCCCGCAACGGTAAGCGAGTGTGGGCGCGTCATCCCAGCCACTGTGGTCCAAGCCGCACGCAACGCGGCAGGTGCCACGGGAAGGCGACGCGCCAAGTCTCGCGAGCCCGGATACCGGCCTCATGAGCGGGAACGGAGTTTCCGCGTGGGGCGGGATCCGGGGCCCGCGGTATGCCTCGACACCACCTCCTCGAAAACTCCTCTTTGCAATCCGTGCGCACGGCGGGTGCGCACCATGGGGAGATGGACTTTCATGGAACGCCTATTCCCGGCCCTGGCGGCCGGCGCAGCATTGGTTTTTCCCTTTCACCTGCAGGCGCAGTCGCAACTGGTCGCACCCGAAGTCGCCGTCACCGCGACGCGGTTCGAGCAGCTGGCAGCGGATGCCCCGATCGGCGTCAGCATCATCTCGCGCGAACGCATCGAACAGAGCCACTCGCGCACCTTGCCGCAGCTGCTTGCGCGCGAACCCGGCCTGCTGTTTCGCGACAGCACGGGCAGCCCGGACAAGCAGGTCGACCTGCGCGGATTCGGCGCCACCGGCGACCAGAATACGCTGGTGCTGGTCGACGGCGTGAAGCTGAACGACAACGAGCTGACCGCAGTGCGCTGGTCTTCCATCCCGCTTTCCGCGGTGGAGCGCATCGAGATCCTGCGCGGCAGCGGCGCAGTTTTGTATGGCGGCGGCGCCACCGGCGGCGTGATCAACATCGTCACGCGCAAACCGGAATCCGGTTCGCGCGAGCTTCGTGTTTGGGCCGGCGGCGGCAGCTACGACACCCTCGGCACGCGCGCCTCGGGCAGCCTGGCCGGCGAGAACATCGGACTGACGGCGTACGCCGAGTACCTCGAGTCGGACAATTACCGCGATCACAACGCACTGCGTCAGCAGAATGCCGAAGTCTCGGTCGCAACGCTTGCGCCCGGTCCGGAACTGCGCCTGACGGTCGGCGCCGACAAGCAGGATCTGGAGTTGCCGGGCGCGCGCAGCAATACCCAGCTGCAGACTGACCGTCGTGGCGCGACCACCCCGGACGACTACGCGGACCGGGAGTCCGCGTTCGTGCGCGGCTTCGCGTCGGTCGACCTGGACCGCATCGAACTGGCCACGGATCTCGGTTACCGCAAAAAGCGTTCGGAAAGCCTGTTCTTCGGTTTCACGCGCGTCGATGCCGATGTCGAAGTGTGGACGCTCACGCCGCGCATGAACCTGCATCACGAAAGCTTCGGCTGGGCGCATCAGTTGGTCGCCGGTGTAGACCTCGAGCGCTGGGATTACCAGTCCGTTCGCACCGGCCCGGCGACGGTGCTGGCGGAACAGCGCAACGATGCAGTCTATGTTCAGCATTCCACGGATCTGCCGTCCGCCACCCGGATCACGGTCGGCGGCCGCGTGCAGTCGGTCGACTACGACGCCCGGGATGCGGAAAGCGCCGCCGCCTATTCGGCAGGTACGCAGTCGCGCACGGTGCGCGCGCACGAAATCGCGCTGCGCCAGCCGATCGCCGATGTCTGGCATGTCTACGGCAAGCTTGGCCGCAGCTTCCGCATCGCCACCGTGGATGAAATCTACAGCCAGTTTGGCGGCCCGTTCTTCGACCCGCAGGTCGCCTTCCTGGAGCCGCAGACATCGCACGATCGCGAAGTGGGGATCGAACGCAGCGGCGCCGGCTCCCGCCTGCGCGTGTCCGCCTACCACATGGACCTGCGCAACGAGATCCGCTTCAACCCGTTCACGTTCGAGAACGAGAACCTTCCGCCCACGCGGCGCTACGGCCTCGAACTGGAAGCGGCGTGGTTGCCCTGGCCCGAACTGGAACTCACCGGCAGCTATACCTACACCGTTGCAAAGTTCACCGAGGGCGCGCTCGCGGGGAACAGCGTCGAAGGCAGGACCGTGCCGCTGGTGCCGCGCAATCATGCTGCCTTGTCCGCGGCGTATCGCCTGGCCGGCGACACCCGCTTCACGCTCGAAACGCGTTACGTCGGGCGCCAGTTCTTCGACAATGACGAAACCAATTCCTTCGGCGAGATGATCCCCGCGTATACGGTCACCGACCTGGGCGTTTCCCGGGAAGCGGGCAGGTTGCGTGTAGCTTTCTCGGTGCTGAACGTGACCAACGAGAAATACTTCACCTACGGAGTGCGCAGCGTATTCAGCCCAGGCGTGTACAACGCCTATCCGGCGCCCGAGCGCAGCTTCTTCCTGTCCGCGGACTATCGGTTCGGCGATTGAATTCTCCGCTTCCGGACCGGTAATCGGATGGCTACAATCCGTGGCGTCGACCGACGCCGCGCCCCCCGGGGTTGCAGTCGTCATATGTCCTTGCATTGGGACGCCGGAGCCGGTCCGGACGGGGAATCATCCGATCAATATCCAGGGAGAATCGCCATGTCGTACCGCAAGTTCGGCTTCAAGGGGGGGTGTCTGGTCGCGGCAATGACCGCGGCCGCACTGTGTGCGTCGCCGGCGCTGGCCAGGAAGGACAGCATCGGCAAGGCCGAAGGGTTCGTCGATATCGTCGCGTGGCCGGGTTACATAGAACGCGGCGCCACCGCCAAGGAATTCGACTGGGTCACCGAATACGAAAAGAAGACCGGCTGCCAGGTCCGCGTCAAGACCGCCGGCACCTCGGACGAGATGGTCGCGCTCATGAACGAAGGCGGGTTCGATCTGGTGACCGCTTCCGGTGACGCCAGCATGCGGCTGATCTCCGGCAAGCGCGTGCAGGAAATCAACACCCGGCTGATTCCCAGCTACGGCAGGATCGACCCGCGCCTGCAGAGGGCGCCCTGGCATTATGTCGATGGCAAGCACTGGGGCGTGCCCTACCAGTGGGGCTACAACGTGCTCGCCTACAACACCAACGTGTTCAAGAATCCGCCGCAGAGCTGGGACGTGGTGTTCAAGGAAATGCGCCTGCCGGACGGCAAGTCCAACAAGGGCCGGGTGCAGGCGTTCGACGGGCCGATCTACATCGCCGATGCCGCGCTCTACCTGATGCACGCCAATCCCGCGCTCGGCATCAAGAACCCGTACGAACTCGACGAAGACCAGTACAAGGCCGCGCTCGCGCTGCTGCGCGAACAGCGCAAGATCGTCGCGCGCTACTGGCACGACCCGTTCATCCAGATCGACGACTTCACCAACGAAGGCGTGGTCGCGTCCTCCGCATGGGGATTCCAGGTCAACCTGATGCGCTCGAAAAAGGCGCCGATCTCCAGCGTGGTGCCGAAGGAAGGCGTCACCGGCTGGGCAGACACCACCATGATGCATGCGGATTCGAAGCATCCGAACTGCGCGTACATGTGGCTCGAGCACTCCATCAACAACAAGCTGCAGGGCGACCTTGCTGCCTGGTTCGGCTCGGTGCCGGTGGTGCTCGACGCCTGCAAGGGCAACCCGCTGCTGGGTGAGAAGGGCTGCGAGACCAACGGCCTCGGCGCCTTCGAGAAAGTCTGGTTCTGGCGCACGCCGGTGACCAACTGCGGCGGCGGCAAGACCTGCGTCCCCTACTATCGCTGGGTAACCGATTACATCGCCGTCCTCGGCGGGCGGTAACGCGGCGCACGGCCGGGTCGCCAGGCCCGGCCCGTTTCGCCCGCCAGTTCACAGTACCGTCTGATCAACCTGGAACGGGCCGCGTCCCGCGGCCTGTTCGATGTGCGGTGTTCAATGTCCGAAGGAAACCGTGTCGCCGTCAGCTTTGCCAGCGTCTCCCGCGTGTTCGGGGAGGTACGGGCCGTGGACGATGTCAGCTTCGAAGTCGCTGACGGTGAATTCTTTTCCATGCTCGGCCCCTCGGGTTCGGGCAAGACCACCTGCCTGCGGCTGATCGCGGGTTTCGAACAGCCGGATGCCGGCCGCGTCACCGTTCACGGCAAGGACGTAAAAGGCGTGCCGCCCTACGAACGCGACGTCAACACCGTGTTCCAGGATTACGCGCTGTTCCCGCATATGAGCGTGTACGAGAATGTCGAGTACGGGCTGATGATCCGCAAGCTGCCCGCTGCGGAACGCAGGCGCCAGTCGGAAGAGATGCTCGAACTGGTCAAGCTGTCCGGCCTGGGCGGGCGCAAACCGTCGCAGCTCTCCGGCGGCCAGCGCCAGCGCGTCGCGCTCGCGCGTGCGCTGATCAACCATCCGAGCGTGCTGTTGCTGGACGAGCCGCTCGGTGCGCTCGACCTCAAGCTGCGCGAACAGATGCAGGACGAACTCAAGGACCTGCAGCGCCGGGTCGGCATCACCTTCATCTACGTCACCCACGACCAGGGCGAAGCACTGGCAATGAGCGACCGGCTCGCCGTGTTCAATCACGGACGCATCGAGCAGATCGGCACGCCGGGCGAGATCTACGAGCACCCCGCCACCGCGTTCGTCGCCGGCTTCGTCGGCGTGTCGAACCTGTGCGAGGGCGAATTCGCCCGCCGCCTGACCGGCTCGCCGCGGCCGTTCGCGATCCGCCCGGAAAAGATCGCAGTGCTTGCAGCGGATGCGCCCATGCCGGATAACGCCATCTCCGCGACCGGCAAGGTGTCCTCGATCACCTACCTTGGCGCAACCACGCGCTACACCGTGGCGGTAGACGGCGGCCAGCTCACCGTGGTCCGCCAGAACAGCGGCGACGGCGGCCGGACGCCAGCCGCCGGCGATACGGTGCGCATCTGCTTCGCGCGCGACCTGGTGCAGAGCCTGAAGGAGGATTCCGCGTGACCATGGCGGCTTCGCCCTCGGTGCTGCAGCGCGTCTCCAGCGCGCTGTACCTGCATCCGCGGCTGCTGCTGCTCCTGCTGCTGACGCCGCCGCTGCTGTGGCTCGGCGTCATCTATCTCGGCTCGCTGTTCTCGCTGCTGCTGCAGAGCTTTTTCTATATCGACCATTTCTCCGGCGCAGTGGTGCGCGAGTTCTCGCTAAGAACCTACCGCGAGCTGTTCACCGCGTCGCACATGGACATCATCCTGCGCACCACGCTGATGGCGGCGGCGGTGACGCTGGCGGCGGCCGCGATCGCATTCCCGCTCGGCTATTACATGGTGCGCTACGCGTCGATGCGCATGCGTGCGGTGCTCTACCTCGGCGTGATGCTGCCGCTGTGGTCGAGCTACCTGGTGCGGGTGTATGCGTGGAAGCTGATTCTCGCCAAGGAAGGCATCGTCACCTGGTTTGCCGAGCAGCTGCACCTGCTGTGGCTGCTGAATGCGATCCTGTCGATCCCGGTGGTCGGCGGGCCGTCATTGTCGATCTCGTATATCGGCACCTTCATGGTGTTCCTGTATATCTGGCTGCCGTTCATGATCCTGCCAGTGGTTGCCGCGCTGGAGCGCGTGCCGCGTTCGCTGATCGAGGCCTCCGCCGATCTCGGCGCGCACCCGCGGCAGACGCTGCGCAAGGTGATCTTTCCGCTGGCGCTGCCCGGCATCGTCGCCGGTTCGATCTTCACCTTTTCGCTTACACTCGGCGACTACATCATCCCGCGCATCATCGGCAGCTCGCGGCCGTTCATCGGCCAGACCGTGTACCAGCTGCAGGGGGTCTCCGGAAACATCCCGCTGGCCGCCGCCTTCACCGTGGTGCCGATCGTGATCATGGGCGTCTACCTGATGGTGGCCAAACGCATGGGTGCATTCAATGCGCTCTGATCCGGTCAGCGGCGGCAACGCGAGCTGGCCGCTGCGGTCCGCCGCGCTCGCGGGCATCCTGTTCCTGCACGTGCCGCTCGCGTTCATCTTGCTTTACGCCTTCAGCGCCGAAGAAAAAAGCTTCGTATTTCCGCCGCCCGCGCTGACTACCAAGTGGTTCGCGGTCGCCTTCCACCGCGACGACATTCGCGATGCGCTGTGGCTGTCGATCAAGGTCGCCTCGGTGTCGACCGCGATCGCCATCGTGCTTGGCACGCTGGCGGCCGCTGCGGTGTGGCGTTCGCGCTTCTTCGGCCGCGACGCCATCTCGCTGCTGATCATCCTGCCGATCGCGCTGCCGGGCATCATCACCGGCATCAGCCTGCGCTCGGCCTTCAACCTCGTTGATATTCCGTTCAGTTTCTGGACCATCGTCGTCGGCCACGGCACCTTCTGCATCGTCGTCATCTACAACAACGTGCTCGCGCGCCTGCGCCGTTCCGCGCCGGGCATGATCGAGGCCTCGATGGACCTCGGCGCCAACGGCTTCCAGACCTTCCGCCACGTGCTGCTGCCGAACATGGCGACCGCGCTGCTCGCCGGCGGCATGCTCGCCTTTGCACTCTCGTTCGATGAAGTGATCGTCACCACTTTCACCGCCGGCCAGCAGACCACGCTGCCGATCTGGATGCTGACCGAGCTGGTGCGCCCGCGCGAGCGGCCGGTGACCAACGTCGTCGCGGTGTTCGTGATCGCCGTCACTTTCATCCCGATCCTGCTCGCGTTCTACCTGACACGGGATACCCAGGAAGTCGCCGGCAGCGGTAAATAACCAACAGGAGGAGTTCCCCATGCAGACCAAACTGCTGATCGACGGCGCACTGGTCGCCGGTTCCGGCGCGGAAGAACCGGTCGTCAATCCGCACAACGACGACGTCATCGCAAAGATCCGTGAGGCCGACCCGGCACAGATCGACAAGGCGGTGTCGGCCGCGCGCGCGGCATTCCCGGGCTGGGGCCAGACCACGCCGCAGGAGCGCTCGCTGCTGCTGCTGAAACTCGCCGACCGCATCGAGCAGGATGCCGAGGCCTTTGCGAAACTCGAGTCGCTCAACTGCGGCAAACCGTACGTGCGCGTGCTGAACGACGAACTGCCGGCGATCGTCGACTGCTTCCGCTATTTCGCCGGCGCCGCGCGGTGTCTGCACGGTTCCGCCGCCGACGAGTATCTCGCCGGCCACACCAGCATGATCCGCCGTGACCCGGTCGGCGTGATCGCGCAGATCGCGCCCTGGAACTACCCGCTGATGATGGCGGCGTGGAAGCTCGCCCCCGCGCTCGCCGCCGGCAACTGCGTGGTGATCAAGCCGTCCGAGATGACGCCGCTTACCACGCTGAAACTTGCCGGGCTGCTGGCGGAACTGTTCCCCAACGGCGTGGTGAACGTCGTGCACGGCAAGGGCGACAGCGTCGGCTCGCCGCTGATCAACCACGCCGGCGTGCGCATGATCTCCATCACCGGCAGCATCGCTACCGGACAGAAAGTGCTGCAGGCGGCGCAGTCCAGCCTGAAGCGCACCCACCTCGAGCTCGGCGGCAAGGCGCCGGTGATCGTGTTCGACGATGCCGATCTCGCGGCGGTGGTGGACGGCATCAAGGTGTTCGGCTATTACAACGCCGGGCAGGACTGCACTGCCGCCTGCCGCATCTACGCCGGCGCGAAGATCCACGACAAGCTGGTCGCGGACCTCGGTGCGGCGGTGAAACAGATCAAGTACGGCAAGCCCGAAGCCGAGGACTCGGACATCGGCCCGCTGATCTCCGCGCGCCAGCGCGAGCGCGTCGCCGGCTTCGTCGAGCGCGCCACTTCCGCGAAACACATGGAAGTCGTCGCCGGCGGCCGGCAGGGCAAGGGCGCCGGCTTCTACTTCGAACCGACCCTGATCGCCGGCGCCACGCAGGACGACGAGATCGTGCGCAAGGAAGTGTTCGGCCCGGTGGTATCGGTCACGCGCTTCTCGGACGCCGACCAGGCGATCGAATGGGCAAACGACTCCGACTACGGCCTCGCTTCTTCGGTGTGGACGAAGGACGTCGGCCGCGCGATGAAAGTCGCCGCCCGGCTCGAATACGGCTGCACCTGGATCAACACCCACTTCATGCTGGTAAACGAAATGCCCCACGGCGGCATGAAGATGTCCGGCTACGGCAAGGACATGTCCATGTACGGCCTCGAGGACTACACCACCGTCCGCCATGTCATGATCAACCACGGCTGACGGGCAGGCTGGCAACGGGGGATACACCACAAAGACACGAAGGCACAAAGAAAGTCAGAACAGATTTCTTGGTGTTCCTTCGTGTCTTTGTGCCTTAGTGGTGAATTCCCAGGCCGGCTATAGCCGCAGCAAGCTGTGCTATCTTGCGCGCCATGCATGAAGCCACCAGCGCGCATCTTTATTTCCGGTTGCTGCGCTACGTCCGCCCCTACTGGGTCGTGTTCACGCTCTCGGTGCTGGGGTTGCTCATCAGCGCGATCACCGAGGTGGCGCTGCCGGTTGCGCTGAAGCCCTTCCTCGACGGCACTTTCGTCGACAAGGACCCGTTCCTCATCAAGTGGGTGCCGCTGTTCCTGGTGGTGTTGTTCGTCGTGCGCGGCATCGGCAACTTCATGGGTTCGTACGCCAGCGCCTGGGTCGGCAACAAGGTGGTGATGGACCTGCGCGACCAGATGTTCCGGCGCATGCTCGCGCTGCCGCTCGGCTACTTCCACGACAACACCACCGGCAACCTCGTCTCGCGTTTCACCTATGACGTCACCCAGGTCACCCAGGCGGCGACGCAGGTGCTGACGGTTCTGGTGAAGGATTCGCTCACCATCATCGGGCTGTTCGCCTACCTGGTCTATCTCGACTGGCGGCTCACGCTGATCACGCTGGTGATGATCCCGCCGATCGCGATCGCGGTGCGCTACTTCAACATCCGCCTGCGCCGTACCAGCCGCATGACCCAGGCGGCGATGGGCGATCTCACCCAGGTGGTGCAGGAGACGATCGACTGCAACAAGGTGGTGAAGACCTTCGGCGGGCAGGCGTACGAAACACGCCGCTTCAACGACACCAGCAACCGCGTGCGCGGCTCGCTGATGAAACAGACGGTCGCCGCGGCGGCGAACGTGCCGATCGTGCAATTGATGGCCGCGGTGGCCACCGCCATCGTCGTCTACTACGTCACGCTGCGCGCCCAGCAGGACCAGACCACGGTCGGCACCTTCGTATCCTTCCTCGCCGCGATGCTGATGATCACCGCCCCGCTCAAGCGCCTGACCGGCGTCGCCGAATACCTGCAGCGCGGGCTGGCGGCGGCCGAGAGCGTGTTCTCGCTGATAGATGAATCGCCCGAGCGCGATACCGGCACCGTGAATCTGCCGCGCGCGAAAGGCGAGATCGCGTTCGAGCACGTCACTTTCCGCTACCCGCGCGCGCCGCGCCCGGCGCTGGACGACGTGCATCTCGATATCCGCGCCGGCGAGATGATCGCGCTGGTCGGTTCCTCCGGCAGCGGCAAGACTACCTTCGCCAACCTGGTGCCGCGCTTCTTCCGCCCGGACTCCGGCCGCATCCTGCTGGACGGCCACGACATCGAGACGCTCACGCTCGAAAGCCTGCGCGCGAACATCGCGCTGGTCAGCCAGGAGGTCGCGCTGTTCAACGACACCGTCGCCAACAACATCGCCTACGGCATCAGCGCCAACGCCGGCCGCGCAGACGTCGAGCGCGCCGCCGCCGCGGCGCACGCGCTGGATTTCATCCGTGCCATGCCGGAGGGACTCGATACGCTGATCGGCGAGAACGGCGTGCGCCTTTCCGGCGGCCAGCGCCAGCGCATCGCGATCGCGCGCACCGTGCTCAAGAACGCGCCGGTGCTGATCCTCGATGAAGCCACTTCCGCGCTCGATTCCGAATCTGAGAAACACGTGCAGGCCGCGCTCGAGGAACTGATGCGCGATCGCACCACCATCGTCATCGCCCACCGCCTGTCCACCATCGAAAAGGCCAACCGCATCGTAGTGCTCGACGAAGGCCGCATCGCCGAAGTCGGCAGCCATGCCGAGTTGCTGGGCAAAGGCGGCATCTACGCGCGGCTGTACAACATCCAGTTCGCTCTCGGCGCGGAGCCGGTTGCGGCCCATCCCTCGCAGTCCCTCGCCTGAACCGGTCTGCCGGCCGGCACTTGCGGCCGCAGTGCAGTCACATAGCTGTCACACGCGCTCCCGGTCTATCCGCTAGACTCAAAACCGATACGGGCATCCGGCGTCACCGGAGTTTCAATATATGAGAGTCGGGAGGAGCGGGACATGAATAGAAAAGAGGTCGGTATCTTCGAACTGTACGCAGACGACCCGGAGCGGGCGGACCGCCTGGTCTTTGGACGCGAAGCTTTCCCCGACCGGCGCGGCTTTCTGAAAGGTGCGGGGCTGGCCACGATGGCCGCACTGCTGGGCGGCGCGATTCCTTTCCACCGCAACTTGCCCGCCGGCCTGATCCCGGTCGCGCTCGCCGAAGAGCCAATGCGTATCGAGGGGAAGGAAGGGCTGATCGTTCTGAACGACCGGCCGCTGAACGCCGAGAGCATGCCCGAGATGCTGGACGACGAAGTGACGCCGACCGCGCGCCACTTCATCCGCAATAACGGCAATCCGCCGCTTTCGGTGGATGCCGGCGCCTGGACGGTCCGGATCGATGGCGAGGTCGAGCGCACGCTCGAATTCAGTATCGCCGACCTGAAAAAGAACTTCGAGGTCGTCACGCTGCAGCTGCAGATCGAGTGCGGCGGCAATGGCCGCGCCTTCTTCGAACCGAAGGCCAAGGGCAACCAGTGGACGGTCGGCGCGATCGGCTGCTCGCGCTGGACCGGCGTGCGCCTTGCAGATGTGCTGAAGGCTGCAGGTCTGCGACCCAGCGCGGTCTATACCGGACACTACGGCGCTGACACCCACCTTTCCGGCGACCCGTCCAAGGAGCCGATCTCGCGCGGCGTGCCGATCGCAAAGGCGCTGGATCCCCACAACCTGGTTGCATTCGAACAGAATGGCGGCCCGCTTCATCGGATGAACGGTGCCCCACTGCGGCTTGTGGTTCCGGGCTGGCCGGGTTCGTGTTCGCAGAAATGGTTGACGCGCATCAGTGTGCGCGATCGTGAGCACGACGGCGCGAAAATGGGCGGCACGTCCTATCGCGTGCCCGCGTATCCGGTCGCGCCGGGCGAGAAGGTGCCGGAAGCGGATTTCCGCATCCTTGAGGCACTGCCAGTCAAATCGCTGATCACCTACCCGGAGAGCGGCATCGCGGTTTCACTGTCGCGTCCGGAGCTGGAAGTGCGCGGTCACGCATGGGCAGGCGACAACGCGGTGAGTGCCGTTGATGTGTCGATCGACTTTGGCGCGACCTGGGTGCGTACCGACCTGCGCCGGCCGGTGAACCCGTACGCATGGCAGCACTTCAAGGCGCGCGTGCGTTTTCCCGGCAAGGGCTACTACGAGGTGTGGGCGCGTGCGACCGATGACGAAGGCCGCATGCAGCCGTTCGCCACTGCCTGGAATCCGAAGGGTTATGCGAACAATGCCATGCACCGGATCGCCGTGCGCGTTGCTTGAGACGATGTATCACGTTTGTTTTGCCGCCAGGACGGCGCGCAATAGCGCTGCCCTGCTGGCTGGCGCAGCCTTGTTGTTGTCCGCGACGCTCCTCGCCGCCGAAGAACCCGGACCCGCACCGATTACATCCTGGCTGGCCGCAGCCGATTCCGCCGCGGGAGAGAATATCTACCTGCAGTGCAGCGTCTGCCATGTCGCGCAACCCGGCGCAGCGGGTGGCATCGGCCCGAACCTCTGGAACGTAGTCGGGCGCGCAGTGGCGTCGCAGCCCGGCTTCGATTATTCGGAGTCGCTGAAGCAGGTCGGTGGCAAGTGGGATTACGAGAAACTCAACCGCTATCTCTTCGATCCGAAACTGATCGCGCCCGAGGGGCGCATGCCATTCCCCGGCGTCAAGGACGACAACGAACGCGCGAATCTGATCGCATATCTGCGCACCTTGAGCGATGCGCCGCTCCCGCTGCCCGCCGCTTCGGCGCAGGCCGATGCCCCACAGCCGGACGCGCCGCACGACTGGGACGGCTTGCCGCCGGGCCCGGGCCGCGAGGAAGTTTTTTATCTGTGCAAGGCGTGCCACTCGCTGATGATCGTCAAGCAGCAGGGCCTCACCCGCAGCGCCTGGGACGACACCTTGCAGTGGATGGTCGATGAACAAGGCATGCGCCAGATCGATGACACCGCCGCGCGCAACCGCCTGCTTGATTATCTCGCCACGCACTTCGGCCGCGACTGAGAGACGTAGGGAAAACGGCATCTACGCGCGGCTGTACAACATCCGGTTCGCCCTCGGCGCCACCGAACCTGCACTGCAACCGGCGGGCTGAAAGCAGTAGCGAAGGCGTTTACCGCAGAAGCGTTCACCGCAAAGGCGCAAAGGGCGCAAAGGAAAACACAAGACTGACCGTACTTACCACCAAGACACCAAGAAAGGCAAAGTAACTGATCTCGAGTTCTCTTAGTGCCTTGGTGGTTTATTCCGGTTTCTCTGGCTTTTCCTTCGCGCCCTTTGCGCCTTTGCGGTGAAAGGTTTTCTGCACAGCTGCTGGCCACAGCACCCAGGTTGCGAACGGTTCAGGGTGACAGCGCGGTAAAGCGGCGTTAAATTGACCATGGTCGGCAGTCAACAAGTTCCGGGAGGGGAAACATGAAGCTGCATCGCACGGGGTTCTGCGCGCTGGTTCTCGGCATGGTCGCTGCGCTCGGCATGGCGCCGGCGCAGGCGGCGAAGTACACGATGGTGATCAGCCATCTCGCGCCGGAGGATCTCACCAACAACGAAATGCACCCGGCGATGAAGCATTTCGAGTCGCTGGTGGAGGCACGCACCGGCGGCGAGATCGACGTCAAGGTGTTCGGCAACGGGCAGCTCGGCAACGAAGTGGAGACCACGCGCCAGGCGCAAGCCGGCCGCACGGTGCAGTCGACACTGATCTCATCCGGCGCGATGTCCTCGTTCTTCCGCGAGTACCAGATCGCTACCACGCCCTTCCTGTTTCCGAACTACCGCGTCGCGCGTGCCTATTTCGACGGCGAATGGCACGCGAACTTCATGCGCGGTACGCTCAAGTCCGGGCTGCGCTATCTCGGCACGCTGGACGACGGCGGCGGCTTCGTCGCCTTCACCAACAACAAGCGCCTGATCCGCTCCGCGGACGACATCAAGGGCCTGCGCATCCGTGTCGAGGAAAACCCGGCGCACGTCGCCACCATGCGCGCGCTCGGCGCCTCCGCCACGCCGCTGCCCTGGGGCGAAGTGCTGACCGCGCTCGGCACCGGGCTCGCCGACGGCCAGTTCAACGCGCCCGGCATCAGCCTCGCGTTCAAGCTGTGGGAAGTGAACGACTTCACCACCCTGAGCGGCCATGTCTACAACTCGATCTCGTGGCTGGTGAGCGAGCGCTGGTTCAAGCGCCTGCCGAAGGAATACCAGCAGATCCTGGTCGAATCCGCGCGCGAAGCGGTGCAGGTCGCGCACGGCATCGCCGTGCTCGCCGCGGTCAAGGGCTGGGACGAATCCTGCAAGAACTTCAAGCAGTGCCACATCCTCCCCCAGGCCGAACGCGACAAGATGGCCGCCCTCGCCCGGCCGGCGTGGAAGAAATGGATCACCGAAGATTTCGGCGTGGACGCCAAGCTGGTCGACGGTCTGTGGACCGAAGTCGCGCGTGTCGAGAAGGAGATCAACGCGCGCGACATGAAGCGCTACGGCCGGTAAAGGAAAACCTTTCACCGCAAAGGCGCAGAGGGCGCGAAGGAAAAGCCAGCGAAACCGGAATAAACCACCAAGGCACCAAGGCACCAAGAAAAACAATGAAACTGCTCTCGGGTTCTCTTGGTGTCTTGGTGCCTTGGTGGTAAGTACGGTCTGTCTTGCGTTTTCCTTTGCGCCCTCTGCGCCTTTGCGGTGAGGACTTTGTACTTGTTTCGGACGCAGGCGAATGCCGATCGCGAGAACCCTTGAAAAGCTGAGCGACGTCGTCAACCGGATCGTGCTGGCGGTCTGCGTTGGCTGCGTGCTGGCGATGCTGTCGATCTCGTTCATCGGGTTCTTCTATATGTCGGTCACCGGCGAGGCGTTGAGCTGGACGTATTCGCTTGCGCGCCTGTTCATTCCGTGGATTGGCATGCTCAGCATTACGGTGGCGTTCAAGGCCGGCGAGCACGTGGCGATGAACCTGGTGCCGCGCATGCTGCCTCCGCCCTTCGCGCTGGCGCTGCGTTATACGAGCGTGGCGCTGATCGGTGTGTTCGCGCTGATGCTCATCTGGTACGGCTGGGATTTCTTCGTCTTTTCCACCCAGTACTACATGGTCTCCGACCAGATCCAGATACACGGCCGCTGGGTGGCGGCCTGCGTGCCGGTCACCGGCGTCGTGCTGCTGCTGCACCTGCCGAGCGGGCTGCGGTTGCTCGAGCCGGTGGAGCCGGAAGAGATCGCCGAACAGCTGGTGCGATCGAGCGACTGATGGCGCCCGCGCTGCTCGTCTTCTTTTTCATCCTGCTGATCGGCGCGCCGGTCGCGCTGGTGATGGTGTTCTCCGGGCTGGCGGGCGCGGTATCGATCGGCGGCATCGGCTTCCTCGAGATCATCGCCGACCGCATGTTTTCCGGTGTCGGCGGTTTCATGCTGATGGCGATCCCGTATTTCATCTTCACCGCCGAGCTGATGAATCGCGCCGGGCTCACCCAGCGGCTGATCGATTTCAACAACGCCCTGCTCGGCCGTGTGCGCGGCGCACTCAGCCACGTCAACATCACCACCAGCGTGTTCTTCGCCGGCCTCACCGGCGCGGCCATCACCGACACCGTCGCCATCGGCAAGCTGCTGATCCCCGCGATGAAAAAAGAAGGCTATCCCGCCGCCTACAGCGCGGCGGTCACCGCCTGCTCATCGGTGATCGGCCCGATCATCCCGCCGAGCGTGGTGATGGTGGTGTACGCCACCATGCTGCAGGACATCTCGGTCATCTCGCTGTTCGTCGCCGGTGTGGTGCCGGGGCTGCTGATGGCGGTCTCGCTGCTGGTGGTGAGCGGCTGGCTGTCGTGGCGGCACCAGTTCCCGGCGCACGGCAGCGGCGGCATCGGCCTCGCGCTGCGCGCCTTCGTGCCGACGCTGCCGGCGTTGCTGGTGCCGGTGATCATCCTCGGCGGCATCCTCGGCGGGTTCTCCACCGTGACCGAAGCGTCCGCCTTCGCCGCGGTGTATGCCGCCGCGATCGGCATGCTGGTCTACCGCAAGCTGAGCTGGCGCAGGATATGGGAGTCGCTGCTCACCACCGTGCGGCTATCCGGCGTGGTGTTCTTCCTGCTCGGCGCGTCCACCGTGCTCGGCTGGTTCGTCACCCGCTCCGGCATCACCCGCGAAGCCGCGGAACTGATTGCCACCGTCAGCACCGATCCGCTGATTCAGATCCTGCTGGTCAATCTCATGCTGCTGCTGATCGGCACCCTGGTCGACGTGCTGCCTGCGCTGGTGATCGTCGCGCCGGTGCTGGTGCCGGCGATGGTGACGCTCGGCTTCGACCCGCTGCACTTCGCCATCGTCATGATCGTTACGCTGAACGTCGGCAACATCACCCCGCCGGTCGGCATGACCCTGATGACCGCCGCGCAGATCGCCAACGTCAGCTACGAACGCGCCATCGTCGCCTCGTTTCCGTTCTACCTGAGCTTCCTCGCGGTGATCGTGGTCGTGTCGGTATGGCCGGCGTTGGTGTTGTGGTTGCCGGGGATGTTGGGCTGAAGAGAAGATTGCGGGCTGGGAAACGGCGGGTGTAAAATGATGGGGTCAGGTCTTGTTTCTTGCATGAGCTGCTCAAAGAGTTGCCGACTGCTACTCGAGTGCCTGTGCTCAATTGAGATCCCCTATGCTTGACAGAATCAGCGGCAAGCGTCGTTTCGTTCTCGTGCTCCTCGGCCTTCTCTGGTCTCCCATCGCCAGCGCCGCCGGCCCTTCCCACGTCGACATCACCTGGATGTCGATCGCCAACCTGCAGATCGAGGCCGGGCCGGTGAAGGCGGTGTTTGACGGCTACATCACGCGGTTGCCGCAGAGCGCGTTCCATGGCGGCGGCGGCGGGTACATGTACACCACGCAGCCGTTCCGGCCGGATGTCGATGCGGTGTCGCGCGTGCTGGATGCGATCGGCGGGCCGGAAGCGGTGAACCTGCTGATCACGGGACATAGCCACTGGGATCATTCGTTCGACACTGCGACGTGGTCGCGGCTGACGAAGGCGCGGGTGATCGGTGCGCAAACGACCTGCTTCCAGGTGCGAGCGAAGTGATGGGGTCACCCATTAGCCGCCTCCGGTCAATGAGGCGCAGCAGTTCATGGCGCGCG
>JBBDIL010000035.1:0-217921 GCA_040880425.1 Burkholderiales bacterium
TTCTTGCCATCACGACGCTACGCCCCTTCGCAGGAGGCGGCTAGATGATTATCAGTCTTGCGCAGGAATATAGGCCTCATCCGCTCGCCATGCCACAAACCCCGAGGCCTTCGCGCTGGAGTGCGCATGCAGCATGGAGCAGATGTGCGGCAGGCCCGTCAGCCGGGCTGAAAGCGTCACCCATCCTTATTTCGCATTGCCGCAATCGCTCCGGCTCGCAGCAGAACCGGACCGCGGACCAATGGCCCGGCGCCTTTATTTCCATATTCAATCGGCATTCAAGGCTGTTCCAGGAGCGGATAAAGTTCTACGATCACCTTCCCTGGCGCTGATCCGCCTCGCAGGCGGACCGGCTCCAGGCTGTCATCGATGCAGGGGGAGCGTGTGCCGTTTGTGCGTCACGCGTTTTTTCGATGCCCTCAACCCAAGAGGAGGATCGGTCATGAGCAATCTCAAGATACATCCAGGGGTAGACGGTGGACTGAAACCCGCAGCGAAGGACTTTGCCGGCGGGACCTTGGAGTGTCACTGCGCGCAGAACAAAGTCGAAATAGCGATCAAGGGGCAATGCGCGCACAACCACGTATGCGGTTGCACCAAGTGCTGGAAACCGAAGGGCGCGCTGTTCTCGCAGGTGGCTGTCGTCCCGCGGGAGAATCTAAGCGTGAAAGCGAACGGCGACAAGCTCGCGGTAGTGGATCCGAAGGCGACGATTCAGCGCCATGCGTGCAAGGAATGCGGGGTCCACATGTACGGCCGGATCGAGAACAAGGCGCATCCGCTGTACGGGTTCGACTTCTTCCACACCGAGCTCTCGAAGGAAACGGGCTGGGCGCCACCGGAATTTGCGGCATTCGTTTCGTCGATCATCGAGTCCGGGGCCAGTCCCGACAACATGGGCGCGGTGCGGGCAAGGCTGAAGGAACTCAAGCTCGAGCCCTACGATTGCCTGTCCCCGCCGCTGATGGATTTCATCGCGACGCAGACCGCCAAGGCCTCCGGGATGCTGCGCGCGTGATGGACAACTTCAGACATTCAGGAGTCCGCGCACCGTACCGAAGCGGATTGCCGAGCAGACACGCGATTGCAATGACGTTGTGACAGCTGTCCGCTTGCAGGCGAAAACACCGGCGCACGCCGGATCGCCTGCAAGCATTTTCCCGCCTGTCCGGTGTGCGTTACCTTGTCCTTCTCAGTAGACCACGACCGAGCGGATGGATTTGCCTTCGTGCATCAGGTCGAACCCCTGGTTGATGTCGTCGAGCTTGAGCTTGTGCGTGATCAGGTCGTCGATGTTGATCTTTCCGTCCATGTACCAGTCGACGATCTTCGGAACGTCGCGCCGGCCCTTGGCACCGCCGAACGCCGTGCCCTTCCAGACGCGCCCGGTAACGAGCTGGAACGGGCGGGTCTTGATCTCCTGGCCCGCCCCCGCGACCCCTATGATGACCGACACCCCCCAGCCCTTGTGGCAGCACTCGAGCGCCTGGCGCATGACGTCGACGTTGCCGATGCACTCGAAACTGTAATCCGCGCCACCCCCGGTCAGGTTCACCAGGTGTGCGACCAGATCGCCATCGACTTCCTTCGGGTTTACGAAATGGGTCATGCCGAATTTTTCGGCGAGCGCCTTGCGTTTCGGATTCAGGTCCACGCCGACAATCATGTTGGCGCCCACCAGCCGCGCGCCCTGCACCACGTTCAGCCCGATGCCGCCAAGACCGAACACCACCACGTTGGCACCCGGCTCCACTTTTGCCGTGTTGATCACCGCGCCGATGCCGGTCGTCACGCCGCAACCGATGTAGCAGACCTTGTCGAACGGCGCGTCCTCGCGGATCTTCGCCAGCGCGATCTCGGGAACCACGGTGTAGTTGGCAAAAGTGGAAGTGCCCATGTAGTGGAACAGTTTCTTCCCGTCCATCGAGAAGCGACTGCTGCCGTCGGGCATGACGCCCTGTCCCTGCGTCACGCGAATCGCCTGGCATAAATTGGTTTTGCCGCTCAGGCAGTACTCGCATTGCCGGCATTCCGGCGTATACAGCGGGATGACGTGGTCGCCCTTCTTCAGGCTGGTGACCCCCGGCCCGAGGTCAACTACTACGCCTGCGCCCTCGTGACCCAGGATTGCCGGGAACAAACCTTCCGGGTCGGCACCCGAGCGCGTGAACTCGTCGGTATGGCAGATGCCGGTCGCCTTGATCTCGACCAGCACCTCGCCGGCCTTCGGCCCCTCCAACTGCACGGTCTCAATGGTTAAGGGTGCGCCCGCTTTGTGGGCGACGGCTGCGCGAACATCCATGGTTCCCTCCGTGTCAGTCGATACAGGTAAAAAAAGCCGGATTGCCTGCGCAGGACCGCGCCATGTCCATGCAATCTGGATGTTTCAATCCAGCGGAAAAAGCGTCCGGAACGCGGCGAAAGGCCTCCGATCCCGGAAGCGCACACCTGCGGCTGTGCCCGGTTTCCGAAGTGTAAACACACCGGCGATGTCCGCAAGTGCCGATTCCGAACCATCTCCCACGATGGCCGCCCGGCCCAAGCGACGCGCCGGGCGGCCGCGGCCGCCTCAATTAGCCGCTTTCGCTTCCTCCAGCAGCCTGACCTCGTTCGGCACGTGCACGGTGGTCGTCGGGAACGCGATCTCGCCGCCATGGCTGGCGATGATGTCGGAGACCTTCAGCAGCACCTGCTCCTTCACCATGTGGTACTCGGTCCACACCCGGGTCCGGGTAAAGGTATAGATGAAGAAATCCATCGACGACGGGCCGAACTGGTTGAAGTTGACCATCAGCGTCTCGGCCTGGTCGATGTCCGGATTCTCGTTGAGGTACTTGCGGATGTCGGAAAGTATCTCGGGTACGCGTGCCACGTCGTCATAGCGCACGCCGACGTTCTCGAAGATACGGCGGTGGCTCATGCGCGACGGGTTTTCCACCGAGATATTGGTGAACAACGCGTTCGGCACGTACAGCGGCCGCTTGTCAAAGGTGCGGATCACGGTGCGCCGCCAGCCGATCTCCTCGACCGTGCCCTCGATTTCCTTGTCGGGCGAGCGAATCCAGTCGCCGACCGCGAACGGCCGGTCGAGATAGACGGTGAGACCGCCGAACACGTTGGCCATGATGTCGCGGGCGGCCAGACCGACCGCGATGCCGCCGACGCCGCCGAAGGCGAGCAGGCCGGCGATATTGATGCCCATGGTCTGCAGAATGATGAGCGCGGAGGTGATGATCGCGGCGGCGCGAAACAGCTTGCCGATGGCGCTGACGAAAGTCTTGTCTACCGGTTCGCCCTTGCGCTGCTTGTCTTCGATCAGGCTGGTCTCGTAGTTCTTCACCAGGCGCAGCGAGAACCACATGATCATCAGAATGATGCCGACGTCCCGCACCGTATCGACCGCGTCGAAAATCGCCGCCTCGGTCTGCCTGCCGACGATGTGGGCGGCGAATGCCACGCCGACGATCCACACCACACCGTTGGCGGGAGCGGTCAGCGCATCGAACAAGGCATCGTCGATCAGGTTGCGGCTCGCGCGCGTGCGCAATGTAAGGCGCGTGAGCAGGTGCTTGACGATCACGCCGACAATCAGGGTAACAAACACGACACCGAACGCCTGCAGCATCCAGCCGTAGCCACCGCCCCAGGTTCTGAGCATTTCACCGATTCGGTCCACGTTCACCGAGCTCCTTCAACAAGATTCATAAAACGAAAGGCGACCGGGATCGCATCCGGGTCGCCGTTTCGCACAAAGGCGCGCCGCACTGCGCAGCGCGCTTCAGGTGTGTGCTTACTTGAACGGCAGGATCCAGGACAACAGCAGGACCTGCATGCCGCCGACCACCGAAACGAAGGTGGTCAGCACCGTCCAGGTCTTCAGCGTCTCCCGCTCGGTAAAACCGGAAAGCTTTCCGACAACCCAGAAACCGCTGTCGTTCATCCACGAGCAGAACAGCGCCCCGAATCCGATCGCGAGGAATATGTAGACCGGATGCACGGAAAGCACCGATCCGTCACCCAGAATCGCCACCATCAATCCTGCTGCCGTAATCATCGCCACCGTGCCCGAACCCTGCGCCACCCGGATGACGGCGGCAACCACCCATGCGAGCAGGACGTAGTTGATGCCATAGTCTTCCGCGATCGCCTTGATCACGTCGCCCACGCCGGTATGACGGATCATCGCGCCGAATGCGCCGCCGGCCGCGGTGATCAGGATGATCACGCCTGCGGTTTCCAGGGGCGGCCCCATTGCGTCGCTGATCGCATGCAGACCGAGCTTTTTCTGCTTTATCAGTATGTACACGGCGATCGCGGTGCCGGTCAGCATGGCGACGTTCTTGTTGCCGATGAAATCGATGTAGTACTTGATCGCCTCGAAGGAACTCTCGCCGCCGAGCAGCGACACCACGGCCGGCAGGCTGGTCTGCGCCAGACCCATGAACGAGGCGCCCGCAATCATCAACACCGGCAGCAGCACCGGCATGATCGACAGCAGGAACGGCGGCAGTTCGTTTTCGTTCTTGTCGACGATGGCCTGCAGGTCCGACAGCGGCGCACCCGGGGTCTCACGCAGGGGAACGGGAACCTTGATATCCAGCCAGCGGGCAAGGTAGAGCATCGCGATCGCCGGAATGATCCCGCAGAGTATGCCCACCACCATCGTGGTGCCGAGATCCAGACCAAGCGGCCGCAGGGTTTCGGCGACGATCAGCGGCCCGGGCGTCGGCGCGACCAGCACGTGGGTGATGACACCGCCGGTGCAGATGGCCAGAACGTAGAGGATGTAATTGCGACCGGTACGCAACGCCAGTGCGCGCGCGAGCGGAATCAGCAGGAAGAACACCGTATCGAAAAACACCGGGATCGACAGGAAGAAACCGCTGCCCAGCAATGCCAGCGGCGCGCGTTTCTCGCCCAGCACGGCGATCGACCTGCGTACGATCTTGTCCGCGGCGCCGCTTTCCAGCAGACACATGCCGATGATCGATGCGAGCAGGATGACGAAGGCAATGCTGCCCGCCGCCCTGCCGAACTCGGACATCGACAGCTCCACCGCCTGCACCAGCGGATTCATCGGCGGCACGCCGGGGAGCTGGGTCGACATCAGCCCGACCATGATCGCGGCAAGACTCAGCACCAGGAAGGGGTGGATGCGCAGCACCGCGATCCCGATGATGATGAAGGCCATGCTGATGCCCAGCACGGCCAGCGGCCAGTAGGAGAGCGATTCTGCCGCGGCGATTGCCACAGGATCCATGGTCCAGCCTCCTCTTTATGACTGTTCTGCCGCCGTCTCTGACGGCGTTCACGACGCAGGGGTCACCACGTTCGCTGGCATGCCCCTGCCGTAATGATAGTGGCAAAACACGCCGCATCGCGATTGGATGGCCGGGTGATTATATGCATACAATCGCGGCCTGATCTGAAACGGCACCGACCGCAGTACGCCCGGCCGGCTTCGGCCCGCGCAATTCACCCGCACAAGGAGACGATCACGTGACAGTCATCATCAATCCGGCGAAACAACGCCTCTCTAAAGGCGAACTCGCCATCGGCATGGGGGTGCGCGGCGTGCGCGGCGTGGAAATCGCGCGCGTGATGAAAACCGCAGGCTTCGACTGGCTGTTCATCGACTTGGAGCATGGGATGACTTCCACCGAGACGGCCTACTCGATTTCAGTGGCCGCGCTCGACGCCGGCATCGCGCCGCTGGTGCGCGTGCCGCAGATGCAGCTGACAATGGGTACGCGCTGTCTCGACGGCGGCGCGCTCGGCATCGTCATGCCGCATGTGGATACCGTGGAAGAGGCCCGGGCGATCGTCGACGCTTACCGGTTCCGGCCGCTCGGCCACCGCTCGATCGCCGGCGGCTATCCGCAGTTCGGCTTTGCGCCGAAATCGGCCGGCGAAGTGGTGACGGCCATGAACGACGCAACGATGGTGGTGGTCATGCTGGAAACGCCGCGCGCGATCGAGAACGCGGAGCAGATCGCCGCGATTCCCGGTGTCGATGCGCTGCTGATCGGCAGCAACGATCTGTGCCTGGAGATGGGCATTCCCGGCCAGCTGGAAGACCAGCGCCTGGCCGCCGCGATCGACACCGTGGTGAAGGCCTGCAATCGGCATGGCAAATGGCCGGGCCTTGGCGGTGTGTACGGCAAGGAGCTGCTCAAGCGTTACATCGACCGCGGCATGCGGCTGATCCTGGCGGGCAATGATATCAGCCTGCTGCTCGCCGCCGCGACGGAGCAGGCAGGATCTGTGCGCGCTTGCCAGTGATTCAGTAGCAGGAAAACGTAATGTGAACCACCAGGGCACCAAGACACCAGGAAAGTCAGAATCGCTTCCCGATTTAGCCTGGTGTCGTGGTGCTTTGGTGGTTGGTGCCGTTTCCGGACGCTGCGTCCTCGGCACCACGGCCTGCGGTACCATTCACGGTCTGCGCGCTGCGCGCGCCGATCATCCAGTTGAAAACATTCCCGGGAGGTTGAAGCATGGGTACGCACAACAGGTCCGCAATCGTGACCGGCGCCGGCAGCGGCATCGGCAAGGCGGTCGCACTCGCGTTGCTGAACGACGGCTATCGCGTGGCGCTCGCCGGACGGCGCAAGGACGCGCTTGAAACCACCATCAAGGATGCCGGCGACGCCGGCAAGCGGGCGCTGGCGGTGCCGACCGACGTCAGCGATCCGGCATCGGTCAAGGCACTGTTCGCGCAGACCAAAGAGAAGTTCGGTCGCCTCGACCTGCTGTTCAACAACGCCGGCGTGAACGCCCCCGGCGTGCCGCTCGAGGACTTGACCGTCGAGCAGTGGAAGAACGTGGTCGACATCAACCTGAGCGGCATGTTCTATTGCATCCAGGAGTCTTTCAGGATCATGAAGGATCAGGATCCCCGTGGCGGACGCATCGTCAACAACGGCTCGATCTCGGCGCACGCGCCGCGGCCGAACTCGTCGCCATACACTGCCACCAAGCATGCCGTCACCGGGCTCACCAAGTGCGCATCGCTCGACGGCAGGAAGTACGACATCGCCTGCGGCCAGATCGACATCGGCAATGCCATGACCGAACTCGCCGCGCGCATGGCCAAGGGCGTGCCGCAGGCGGACGGTTCGACCAGGCCCGAGGCGATGATGGACGTGCGCGAAGTTGCCAGCGCAGTGCTTTACATGGCCAGCCTGCCGCTCGACACCAACGTGCAGTTCATGACCATCATGGCGACCAAGATGCCTTTCGTCGGCCGCGGCTGAAGCACCGGCCGCAGGTCGCGGGTCAGGCCACCTTCAGGACACCGTCCCGAGAGAGCCCGGGCGCGAGATGGCGCTCGGCTTCCCGGCTCATGCGTTCGAACAGGCCTTCCTGCGCATGGCTGGCTCCCAGCTTCTCGCGTGCCGGGGCGAATGCCCGGAGCATTTCGCTCGCGTTCCGGTATGCCCCTGTCGCAAAGGCGCCGATCGCCGGCATTCCGCGCAGAGTGACATTGCGCGCAGCCTGTTCCGAATAGCTGCTGCCGCGCGCGGTGGATTCGATCGTGCGCGCAAGCGCGTTTTCCCGATCGGGATGCCGCGCTGCATTGAACGCGATGGCCGCGTGCAGATCCAGAAAAGGCGAGAATCCGGGGACCAGCTGTTTGCTCCAGCACTCGGACAGGCGGGACCAGCGCGAACCGGGCGAAGCCCCGTCCAGTTGGAGCTGCCACAGCAACGCAGTGGCATCCGCTGCGTTGCTCGCCGATTCTTCTGCGAGCGGGAGCAGTGTTGCGTCCAGAATCTCCAGCGCGCTGTTCCGATTGCCGCACGACAGGTCGAACATCGCAAGATGCCAGGCGTTGTGCCCGGTCATGCGGCCACCTGTATTCCACTGCGGTTCGCGCTGTCGCATCCAGTCGATGCCGCGGCGGTGTTCGCCGCGCTCGTGCAGCACATGGGCCATGGCATGGATCGCAAACGGGAATATCGGCTGGATATCGAGCGCTTCGAGACAAAGCGCTTCCGCGCGCCAGGGGTCACCGGTTTCGCCGTAGGCAAATCCCGATATCGCCAGCACGTGTTCGTAGCCTTGCAGGTTCCGCGTCCACGCCGGCAGGATCTTGTCCACCGTCCGCCGCAATGCGCTCCGGTATCCGAGGAAGAAATAGCACGACTGCGCGAGGCGCAATGCCAGCACGTCATGCGCATCCTCGCGCAGCGCGGACACGTAGAACTCCGCGGCGATCAGCGGTTTGCCGGCCAGCCAAGCCCGGGCCGCTGCGATATGGCGATTGTCCCTTTCGCCCGCATGCGCGGCAGCGCGCTCTGCATCCGTCAGCGCCGCCGCGAGCCTGGGTGCCGCCGCTGCATCCTTGGCGCAGACCACGATCGCGAGGCGCAGCAGATGCGCGGGCACGAAGTGCGGATGCGTGCGCAGAATATCTTCGACCTCCGCCAGCGGATGCCCGGTCGCGCGCAGAAAATGATCGAGCGCGCGGACAAAGGCGCCGGCTGGATGATCGCCCGACGCGTGCGCACGCGCGCTCGCCGGCGGTCGGCCGCCGACGCTGGTTTGCGCCGGCTGTTGCATGGCTGTGACGAACTGCATCGGTTCAAACGTCATCTTCCGTCTCCCGCAAGCGGAGAACGGGGCGACCGCGCTTTTCGCGGCTTCGTGGCCCGCACCCCGGAGGCAATCCAGCACTTGCCGTGCCAATCGCAAGAGACAGAAAACCAGCGTTGGATCAGATGGTTGTGGCCCGGCGTGGGTGTCCGGGCATCGCGAGAACTCGCAAAGTCGCGAGTTCTCGTGAATGGCGTCGTTGGATGTCGAGCAATGCGGCAACGGCTATCGGGCCGGACTTGTCCGGGCGCGCGGCCACGGCAGCGGCCGCGCCGCGTTTCAACGCCGGGCCGCGGCCTCAGCTTCGCTCAGACGGCGAGCGCCTTGTAGCGGATACGCTTCGGACGCGCGCCTTCTTCGCCAAGGCGCTTGCGCTTGTCGGCTTCGTATTCCTGGTAGTTGCCATTGAAGAAAACCCATTTCGAATCGCCTTCGCAGGCAAGGATGTGGCTCGCGATGCGATCCAGAAACCAGCGGTCGTGGGAGATCACCAGCACGCTGCCGGCAAACTCCAGCATGGCATCCTCGAGCGCGCGCAATGTTTCGACATCGAGGTCGTTGGAAGGCTCGTCCAGCAGCAGCACGTTCGCGCCTACGCTCAGGGTTTTCGCCAGATGCAGGCGGCCGCGCTCGCCGCCAGACAGGTTGCCCACCAGTTTCTGCTGGTCCGCGCCCTTGAAATTGAAGCGCCCGATATAGGCACGCGACGGCATCTGGAACTTGCCGACGCTGAGAATGTCCTGGCCGTTCGACACCGCTTCCCAGACCGTTTTGTCGTCCGGAAGCGCTTCGCGAGACTGGTCCACGGACGCGAGTTTCACCGTCGGTCCGATGGCGATGTCTCCGCTGTCGGGCTTCTCGCGTCCGGTGATCATGCGAAACAGCGTCGACTTGCCCGCGCCGTTCGGGCCGATGATGCCGACGATCGCGCCTGGCGGCACCTTGAAGCTCAGGTCGTCGATCAGGAACTTGTCGCCGAACCCCTTGCTCACGTTCCTGAACTCGATGACGCTGTCGCCGAGGCGCTCGGCAACCGGGATAAAGATTTCCTGCGTCTCGTTGCGCTTCTGGTACTCATGCGACGACAGTTCCTCGAAGCGTGCGATACGCGCCTTGCTCTTTGCCTGGCGTGCTTTTGGATTCGCACGCACCCATTCCAGCTCTTTCTGCATGGTGCGGATGCGCGCGGATTCCTGCTTGGCCTCGATCTCGAGGCGCTGTTCCTTCTGCTCAAGCCAGGACGAATAATTGCCTTTCCAGGGTATGCCGTGGCCGCGATCCAGTTCCAGGATCCACTCGGCGGCGTTATCGAGGAAATAGCGATCGTGCGTCACCGCCACCACCGTCCCCGGGAAGCGCTGCAGGAATTGCTCGAGCCAGTCGACACTTTCCGCGTCGAGGTGATTGGTCGGTTCGTCCAGCAGCAGCATGTCCGGCTTTGACAGCAGCAGCCGGCACAGCGCCACCCGCCGTTTCTCGCCGCCGGAGAGTTTCTCCACGCCGGCTTCCCAGGGCGGCAGCCGCAGCGCATCGGCGGCAATCTCCAGTTGCAGCTCGACATCGGCGCCATCTGCTGCCAGCACCGCCTCGTATTTCGCCTGCTCCTCGGCGAGCTTGTCGAAGTCGGCATCCGGCTCGGCGTACGCGGCATAGATTTCATCCAGCTTCTGCTTCGCCTCCAGGACTTCCCCGAGGCCCTCCTCCACCGCCTGACGCACCGATTGCTTCGGATCGAGTTGCGGCTCCTGCGGCAGGTAGCCGATGCGCAGGTTCGGCATCGGCACTGCTTCGCCTTCGAACTCCTGGTCCTCTCCCGCCATGATGCGTAACAGGCTGGATTTGCCGGAGCCGTTCAGACCCAGCACGCCGATCTTGGCACCGGGGAAAAATGAGAGCGATATGTCTTTGAGAATGACGCGCTTGGGGGGCACGACCTTGCCCACCCGCATCATGGTGTAAACGTATTGAGCCATCGGGAATCGCTGGACGGAAGATTTTTGAAAGAACCGTAATTATCCGGAAACCGCGCCTTCCATGCACGCGGAGTTCGGAATGTCTATGATGGCGCCTCCATATCCATACCGGAGGAGAAGCTGCGATGCCTTACGCGATTCAGACCCGCGACAAACCCGGCTCCGAGCAGTTGCGCGCCGACAAACGCCCGGAACACCTGGAATATCTGACGAAGAAGAAAGACCTGTTGCTCGCCGCCGGCGCACTGATCGAAGACGACGGCACCGGCGGCAACGGCGGTCTGCTGGTCGTCGACACCGACGATCGCGCAACTGCGGAGAAATTCATCGCCGAGGATCCGTTCACCAAGGCCGGCCTGTTCGAGAAGGTTACCGTCACCCGCTGGCGCAAGGCCTTCTTCAACAAAGAGCGTTTGATCTAGCGCTTGTAATATTCACCACAAAGACACGAAGGCACGGAGGAGCACGAAGAAATTCCCTGCGCTTCGATGGGCCATGGTGTGCTGCGGATTCCGGGCGGGCCACTGCCACGCGCCGAGTGAAAGACGTAGGCCGGGGAATGCCGATGAACTTCTTTGCGTCTCTTCGTGCCTTCGTGTCTTTGTGGTGAGCCTCAGGCTTCCGCCATGGCGTCGAGCGCCAGGCGCGCGCGGGCTTCGGCGTATTCGCGCTGCAGGCGGGCAATGAGTTCGCCCGCGGGCGGCACATCGTCGATATTGCCTACGCCCTGGCCGGCGCCCCAGATTTCTTTCCAGGCTTTCGGTCGCTGGCGGTCGGAGCCGAAGTTCATCGTGTTCTTGTCCGCCGCCGGCAGATTGTCGGGGTCGAGCTCCGCGGCGCGAATGCTCGGCTTGAGATAGTTGCCGTGCACGCCGCTGAAGAACGGCGTGTAAACGATGTCGGCCGCGTTGCTCTCCACGATCATGCGCTTGTAGGCCTCGGCTGCATTGGCCTCCTGCGTCGCGATGAAGCGCGTGCCGACATAGGCGAAATCAGCGCCCATCGCTTCGGCGGCGAGAATGCCTGCGCCATCGGTGATCGACCCGGACAGGGCGACAGGCCCGTCGAAGAAGCGTCGCACTTCGCGCACCAGCGCGAACGGGCTCAGCATGCCTGCATGCCCGCCGGCGCCTGCGCACACCAACACCAGCCCGTCCACCCCCGCTTCCAATGCCTTTTCCGCGTGACGGATCGAGATCACGTCATGAAACACCACGCCGCCGTATTCATGCACTTTCTTCACCACATCGTGCGGTGCCCGCAGGCTGGTGATGATGACGGGCACGCGGTGGCGCATGCATGCATCGAGGTCGCGCTCCAGCCGGTCGTTCGATTGGTGAATGATCTGGTTGACCGCATACGGAGCGATCTTCGTGGCCGGATGCTGCTGCCGGCGTTTTCCCAGTTCCGACTCGATTGTTTCGAGCCACTCGTCCAGGACCGCGGCCGGCCGCGCGTTCAGCGCGGGAAACGAACCGACGATGCCGCTCGCACATTGCTCGATCACCAGCGCCGGATTGCCGACAATGAACATCGGCGCGCCGATCACCGGCAGGGACATCTGTCGTTTCAGCTTCTGGACCAGATTCATTCTTCTTCCTTGTCTTGGTAGCGGCGGCGCGTACGTTGCAGCCTGCACGGGCGCGCGTCAAGCCTGCCGGGCTGCCCGGGCGTTATACTGCCGTATCGGAATCACGCAGACCGGAAGGACATCATGGGAGACCGGCTTCAGGATCAATGCGCCACGTTCAAGTCCATGCGGGAAAGCACAAAGCAGGACTGGGACATCATCGTCGAGCGGTATCAGCCCTTTGCGCGCGAACTGCCCGACCGCATCCTCGCGCATCTGAAACTGCTCGGCGGCGACTCCGGCGGCTTCGCAGTGGACCGTCTGCAGCATTCCCTTTTGACGGCGACCCTGGCGCACAAGGGCGGCGAAGACGAGGAATACGTGGTATGCGCATTGCTGCACGACATCGGCGACACACTCGGCTCATGGAACCATCCCGAGGTCTCGGCCGCGATGCTGAAACCTTTCGTGTCGGAGGCGAACCACTGGATGGTGGAGAAGCACGGGATTTTTCAGGGCTATTTCTTCTTCCAGCATATCGGGCTCGACCCGGACATGCGCGAGCAGTTCCGCGGCCATCCGCATTTCGAGCGCACCGCGCGATTCTGCGAGATCTACGACAATCCCGCCTTCGACCCCGACATGGAATGCGCGCCACTCGACTTCTTCGAGCCGATGCTGCGGCGCGTGTTCGCCTTCCCGAGGAATTCGATCTACCGGGACACCTGCAGAACAGCTTGAACGCGCGCCGGCGGCGCGGCGGTTCCTGCCTCCGGGCAATACCAATGAAAAACGGGCACCTGCCGGTGCCCGTTTGCCGTGTGCTGCAGAAGGCCGGGAGTCTCTCGACTTCCGGATACTCCCAAGTCAGGCCACTGCGCGCCGGGCCCGTTCCCTGCGATCGGCGAAACGCCGGTCCGGAAAGCCGACCAACTGCTGCACGGTTCGGCGATCGCTGCGGCGGCCGCTCCTGCGCTTTTCCGTTTCCACCGACACCCGCTCATTCTTCACTGCCGGGGAATACGCCTGATAAGCGGTCACCAGCGCATTGTTCAGAAGCTGAACGCTGCGCTTTGCAGCGATCATCACGCGAGTCTGCATCTTGTCCGTGGTGGCGTAACGCTTGACGATCTCCAGCGCGATCTTCGGATGCGCGTCGTCATAGACCGCGTGCTCGCGGAACCACTTGTAAGTCTTCGGCCCCATTTGCACGCCTTCCTGGTCCCGATAGGCTTCGAACCCTTTCGTCACCTTGCGCGCGATATCGCCGGCGATGCCTTCGATCGCGAAACTGGTAGCGCCGACCGCCTCGGCCAGCGAGCCCTTGGTGTTGATGTACCACATCCAGTCGGTCAGCGATTGCACGTCGCGCAACAGCGGCCGGTTGCCTTCGGCGAGCTCGAGCATGTCTTCTTTCTTGAGCCCGAAGCCCATGCCCATCCAGATCCAGTGTTCCGCGTGGGCCTTCTCGACGCGAATATTGTCGATCAGGAAGGAACGTGAATAGTCGTCCTCCACCTTGATCAGCGCTTCCGCCAGGAACTTCGGAAACGCATGGATAAAGGGGTAGATCTGCAGAATCCAGCCCTGCATCTCGGGGATTGAAAGCCGGGTGTTGGCCACGCCTTCCGCCCACTCTCCATCCAGCAGCTCGTTCCAGTAAGGCTTGACGTAACCGTGCAACGACTCGACCCACTGGGGGTTGGGGGACAACTCATGCATCGAACCCATTTCTCTTTCTCCTTGAATGTTTTTTTGAACCTCACGACCACCACGCCGACCGGAATGCGGCGCGGGTACTGCGAAACCCTTCAATGCAATTCTTGACGCTCGATCGCAACATGCGCCATCGACAAAACTCCTGTCAAATCTGACACTTTGTTAAGTTTCCAATTTTCCGCTAACTTTCAAAAAGTTATGGGAAGCCTGCCAGAGCCTTACCAATGCATTTTCGTATCGGCTCGTGCCATCCAGCCACCACGTCGTCGCCTTGTCCTTTTCGGGCGCCCGGCAACCATTCATTGCGCGTCGAGTGACGAATGCCGGGTATGCTACGTCCCACAACGGTTGGCGTGTATCGGTGTAAACCCTAACCGGCTTCAGGTTCTTCCTGATACCGCCGCCGGCTACGCGTTGGCCACCTGCAGGCGCGGTGCGAAGGGTTTCGGCTTGGCAACGCCGTAGCCTTGAGCAAAATCCACACCGATCTCGCGCAACGCCGCCATGACGCGGTCGCTGTCGACGAATTCCGCAATGGTTTTTTTGCCCATGACGTGGCCGACGCTGTTGATCGCCTCGACCATCGATCGGTCGATCGGATCGTCCGCCATGTCCTTGACGAAGCCACCATCGATCTTGAGAAAGTCCACCGGCAGGTGTTTGAGGTAGGCGAACGAGGACATGCCGGCACCGAAATCGTCCAGCGAAAACAGGCAACCGAGCGCCTTGAGGTCATTGATGAACCGCGCGGCGCTGTCGAGATTGGCGATCGCGGCGGTTTCGGTGATCTCGAAACAGATGCAGCCAGGCGCCACGCCGAAGCGCTCGAACTGCTCCACGACATAGGGCTTGAACCGGTCATCGCTGATCGATGCACCGGAAAGGTTGATCGAGAAGATGTCTCCAGCGTTCGGTGCGCCCTTTGAGTGCAGCCTGGCGATGATGGCGAACGCGGTGCGGATCACCCACCGGTCGATCGACGGCATCAGGTTGTAGCGTTCGGCTGCGGGGATGAAGGCCATCGGCGGAACCAGTTCGCCCTGCTCATCCAGCATCCGGATCAGCAGTTCGCAGTGTGTAGCGCGTATCCTGCGGCCGCTGAGCTGGGCGATATCCTGCGAATAGAGGACGAACCGGTTCTCGTCCAGCGCCCGCTGCAGGCGCCCGACCCATTCCATTTCTCCCTGGCGCACCGACAGCTCGTTGTCTTCCGGGTGATAGACCTGGACCCGGTTGCGACCTTTCTCCTTGGCCATGAAACAGGCCGCGTCGGCCGCGCTCATGACGTCAGCGATGTTCATGTGACCGTCTTCCATGTTCACCAGGCCGATGCTGACGCCGACGTTGAACGCGCGCGTCCCCCATACGAACTGGAACTCCATCACCGCCTGGCGCAGTTCATCGGCGATGCGCAGTGCATGGTCGCGGGGGCAGTTCTCCAGCAGCACGCCGAACTCGTCGCCCCCGAGGCGGGCGAGCGTATCACCCTCGCGCAGCCGCCGCTGCAGGATCGAGCTCACCTGCCGCATCAACTGGTCGCCGGCGGCATGGCCGCAGGTATCGTTCACGATCTTGAACTGGTCGAGGTCCAGGTACATCAGCGCGTGATGGCGCTTGAGCTGGGATGCGCTCTTCAACGCGAGACTGAGGCGATGCTCGAACTCGGTGCGATTGATGAGGCCGGTCAAGGCATCATGGCTCGCCTGATAGGAAAGCTTGGCCGCGTACTGCCGCTCCTCGCGCACGTCATGCAGGATCACGACCACACCGATCAGCTCCCCCGAACGGTCACGTATCGGCGCCGCCGAGTGCACGATCGGAATTTCGCTGCCATCGTTGCGGACGAGCAGCAGGGTGGGCGTCACCTCGACCGTGCGCTCCTCACGCAGCACCGTTTCGATCGGGTTTGGCGCGGACTTGCGGGTGGTTTCCTCGATCATGCGAAACACCGCCTGCAGCGGCAAGCCGCGCGCGGCACTGGTATTCCACCCGGTAAGTTCCTCGGCCACCGGATTCAGGTACTCGACCCAGCCATCGGTATCGGTGGTGATGACGCCGTCCGCAATGGACGCCAGCGTGACCTGCGCCCGCTCCTTCTCGGCGAACAGTTCGGCGGCGGCCTGCTTGCGATCGGTGGTGTCAGTGATGGCGCCGGCCATGCGCACCGCCAGCCCCTGGATATTGCGTACCGATTGCCCGCGGATGCGGAACCAGCGGTAGTCGCCCTTCTTCGTCTGCAGGCGGACCTCGATGTCCACCGGCGCCGCGCCTTTCACGTTGGATTTGAATGCCGCGTCGGCCACTTCGCCATCGTCCGGGTGCAACCGGGACATGAACGCCTGCGAAGTACCCGGCAATTCGTGCTGCCGGTACCCGAGCAGCTCGTTGAAACGTGGAGAGAAATAGACTTCGTCGGTCAGCAGGTCCCAGTCCCAGATACCGTCGTTGCTGCCGCTGATCGCCAGATTGAATCGTTGTTCGCTGTGTTTCAGCGCCTCTTCCGCTTCCTCGCGACGTCTGACCATGCGATGAGAGAGCAGAACGCCGACGGGGACGAGCAGTCCTGCAGCGGCAAGGTTGACCATCAGCAGAAGGTCCCTGGTCTTGCGCGAGGCTTCGCCGAGCGTGCGTGTGAACTGGTCAGTCAGGCGCGTCAGGCGGGTATCGATGTTCAGCAGCCGGTCACGGAAAGTCCGCAGAACCGCCGGGTCGGCACCGCCCGCGACGATCAGGACGTTCAACTCTTCGGCTGCCTGGGTAAGTTCGCCGATCAGGCGGTCGCCTTCGGTCCAGAGGTCGATCACATCCGCCATGTAGTCCACGCCGCGGAAGCGCCGGAACAGCATGATCAGCCCCGGGACGTCGTCCGGATGGTTTCGCCCTTCGATGAATCCCTGCCAGGCCACGGCATAGTCCGGGTTCGGTTTCTCCAGTTCCAGGCGCGCTTTCTGGTCGCCCAGCGGCACCGCGATCGCCTCGCGGTACCTGCGGTAATCGATCTCCGACTGGGTTTCCGAATAGCGCAGCAGGTAGAAGATCGCCTGCTTCTGTCCCTTGGACCACAGGCTTTCGCCCTCGGAATACGCGCGCGTGGCCATCAGCACGTTCATTCCCTGGACGGACAGCCACACGAGCACCACCACGATCACCAGGAACGGCCAGATGATCATCAGCAAGCGCCGGCTGACAGGGATGAACCCCAAATAGCTTCTTAACGTTGCCATGCTCCCCCAGGGACCACGATGTTTGCGCGGCTGGTCAGCGGACAATCAGCCTGGCCAGTTCACCACCGCTGGCAAGACCCCTTCTGGACTTGGAGCGCCGCATGGGGCGCATTCGAATGACGGTCCCGCTGCCCGCGGCTCATAGAATACCGCTGAAATGGAAAAACTACCAGACAGGAAAGGACGTTAAAGCACAGCTCTCGGGTGATTTGTAAGGTCATCGCCCGAACATGCTGATTGGCCGCAATGCAGCACGCCGGCTGGCGGCTGCAGACTGGATGTTCTGCGATGCACCCGGCCAATGCAGCTCAAGCTGCGGCCGCCTGCTGCCCCCGGAACTGTTGCTCCATCTGCTGCCTCAGCCTGACCGCGGTGTTCGCCCGGTCGAAGGCGACATCCTGCCAGCGCACCGGCTTGCCGGCGGCAACCGGGTGCAGCAGTTTCCAGCCATGTGCCAGCCCGAGCGGCAGACCACCGAGTTTCAGCGAGTCGGCGGCCGGCATCAGCCTGCCGACCACGGTGTAACCGCCCTCGCCATCCAGCAGTTCACCGGCCTCGAGGTCGCGCTTGGCCACGGCGACCACGTCTGCTCGGAACCCGGTCGCGCAGCCAGTGGGTTCGTTGCGCACGCCGACCGACGCCACCGAGATTCCGACTTCGAGCCCGATCAGGTGCCACCGCTTGTACAGGCAGGCGTAGCGGCCCGAAGCATCGGTGCGCACGCCGTATTCGGTGAAACAGCGGCGGATGTATTCGGTATCGCCTTCGAACACCACCCACACGCCGAAGCGGATATCGTAGGCAATCGGCTTGCCGTCGAGTTCCAGCGAAGACACCACCTCGACCTGGCCCTTGTGATGCAGCCTGCCGCCTTCCTCCCGCGGCCGCATCACCGCCGGAATGTCGTCCACGCTCGCCGGCGGATAGGCAAGCCCGTCCGGCGCGGGGGTCAGCCCGGTGGCATTGCACACCGCGGTACTCTCGATCGCCGGCTTCGAGCCGTCGAGAAAGGAGTTGAACATCTTCGGATTCAGCCCGCCGGCCTTCGCCTGCTCCGGCGTCAGGCCGTAGTGCCCCCACACCGTCTCCGGCGTGGACTGCGCGAAATGCGGCAGCCACTTGTGTCCCCGCCCGGCCGCCACCACGCTGAATCCGGCTGTGCGCGCCCAGTCGACCAGGTCGCAGATCAGCGCCGGCTGGTCGCCGTAAGCGAGGCTGTAAATCACGCCGGCCTCATGCGCACGCTGCGCCAGCAGCGGCCCGCAGAACGCGTCGGCTTCGACGGTGACCATCACCACATGCTTGCCGTGTCTGAATGCTTCGAGCGCGTGATCGACCGCTGCAATCGGATTGCCGGTCGCCTCCACCACGATGTCGATCGCCGGATGCGCAATCAGCGACGCCCAGTCGTCGCCGACATGCGTGTTCCCGCGCGCGAGCGCGGCATCGATCGATTCCGCGCCGCAACGATCCGGCGCCCAGCCCACACGTTCCAGGTTCTTTCGCGCGCCGGCCGGATCCAGGTCGGCAATGCCGGCCAGATGCACGCCAGGTGTCTTTGGCACCTGCGCCAGATACATCGCGCCGAACTTGCCGGCGCCGATGAGCCCGACCCTGAGCGGTTTGCCCTGCGCTTCGCGTTCGCGCAGCTTCGCGTAAAGATTCATGCGTGCCCCTTGTGAAAATCTACGTGAACCACGGAGGACAATGGTTCTAGGCTACGAGTTTCGGCTTGAGCGCCTCCTCGGGTGTACCGTCCTTCCACGGCAGCGGCACATCGTAATCCTTCAGCAGGCAATCGTCCGGCAGGCACTGGATCGGCGTGAAGTCGCGATGCGCGATGTACTCCGGACGCTTGAAACGACGGATGTGGTTCGATACCGCGCACAGGCTCAGGTAGACGTTGATCCGATTCCACGGCGACAGGTTGGATGTCGACGCATGCACCAGGCAGGAATGGAACAGGATCATCGACCCCGGCGGGCCCTTCGGCGCGACGATGCCGCCGCGTTCGACCAGCTTGCGGATGGTGTCGTGACTGACGGTCCACAGCGGGTAGCTGGTGGTCGAGGTGTCGTGCTGTGCGTCTAGCATGCCGATCTCGTGGCTGCCCGGAATGAACATCAGCGGGCCGTTGAACTCGTTCACCTCGTCGAGAAAGATGGCGACGTTCATCGCCCGCGGCTCCGGCATCAGGTCGTCGTTCTTCCAGGTGCCGAAGTCCTGGTGCCATTGCCAGACGTCGCCGTCGAAGGCCATCTTGCCGTTGACCTTGAACTGGTGCATGTAAAGGTCTTCGCCGAAGATCTGCCTGACCGGTTCCACCATGCGCGGGTGGCGCGCGAGCTTCGCGAACGGCGTGCTGTACAGGTGCGCTGCGAAATTGGTACGCACCGCGTCGCTGCCTTTCTCGCGCACGTTCTCCGGGCGCTGCTGCGCGTAAAGCGCCGGTACTTCGTCGGTGAGCACGCGCGTCTCCTCCGTACTAAACAGGCCCGGAAAGAACAGGTAGCCCTCGCGGTTGAATTGTTCGATCTGTTCGTTCGTCAGTTTCATGTCTCCTCCGTATCGCGCGTTCATGATGCCTCGCGCATGTGTCTGTCCAGGTGCATGGCGAGATTGCGTCCCGCACCCTCGCCGTGTTTCCTCGCCAGTTTTTCCGCCTTCTCGTCCTCGCCGCGCGCGATCGCCTTGAGTATCGCCTCGTGTTCGTCCCACACCGAGGCGCGCACGCCGACCGTCTGCAGCACCGCGCCCATCGCACGGCGCACGTGCTGCCAGTGCCGGCCCGCGCTTTCGGCAATCAGCGGATTGCCTGACGCGGCATAAATGAGGTCGTGAAAGCGGGCGTCGGCGTCGATCATCGCGACGATGCGGGTGCCGGCGGCGGCCTTGCGGCCCTCGGCGATCACCAACACATCGATGCGCGCCTTCGCCTGTGCAGCCAGACGCGCGGCCAACCCGTCCAGCACCGCGCGCACGGCATAGACGTGGCTGATCAGCCCCGCATCCAGCGGCGCGACCATCAGCCCGCGCCGTCCCGAATCGATCAGGAATCCATCCTTGCGCAGCAGGCGCAAGGCCTGCAGCACCGGCTGGCGCGACACGTCCAGAGATGCCGCCAGTTCCTCCTGCGTGAGGCGCGCGCCCGCTGCCAGCTCACCGTCGCAGATGGCGTTCAGCAGCCGTTGATAGACCTGCTCGGTAAGATCTGGAGCGAACTCGATGCGGCGAATCGATGACATGACCGGCCTTTCGTTTGAATACTGTATACAGAATACGAATATCCGTCCTCGTGTCAATCGCGGGGCCCGCTGCAACCCGCCGGCAGTCTGGCGATGGCGGGCCACGCCGCGTCCGAATTAACATCGTGCAATGCAACCGACCAACCCCGCTTCCGGCAACCGTGCGCATGCGCTCTGGGCATTTCCGTTCATCGGAGGATTGCTTCCGGCGACAGGCGCATTGATCGCACTATGGCTTTCGAACCGGCTCGACCTGATCCCGGCATGCAATCCTTTCTTTGAAGGCTGTGTCTCGATCAGCCTCGCCGGCCGCCACGATCTTCCCAACTACATCTTCCGCGCGTTCCTGCTTTCCGGCGCAGTGCTGCAGGCGGTCACCTGGCTGCTGTGCACGGCGTGGTTGCGCGGAATCGGCGCCGATCCGCGCCGGGCACTGCGCGTGCTGCCATGGCTTGGATTGCTGGCGGGCGCCTTCCTCGTGCTGTACGGCACCTTCCTCGGCACCGAGGGCCGCGCCTATCAGTGGCTGCGCCGGTACGGCATCGTCGTGTACTTCAGCTTCACCTACCTGTCGATGCTGATCGCCGCCGGCCACCTGCAGCGCATCGTCGAGTCCGGCAGGGCCCGCGTGCCGGCCCATATCGAACGGATTCTGCTCGGCATCTGCGTGGTCACGCTTGCGCTCGGCCTGGTCAGTGTGTTCCTTCCGGTTTTCTACGGCGACGAAGGCTTCAAGTACCGTCTGGAAAACGTAATGGAATGGAACGCAGCGCTGTTGTTCACCGTGTACTTCACGCTGCTTGCCCTGGTCTGGCGTCGTACCGGGTTCGTTGCCCGGCTCTCGACCGATGCGGTCGGCGTCGGTCGCGACCCGTCATGAGCCTGCTCATGCGCCTGGCATCCGCACGCGTGTTGAACAGGAACGAAACAATCGGTTAGGGTTGCGCACCATGCGTCGCTTCTCCACCCTGGAAACCTTCCTGCTGCTGCTCGGCGCAGCACTGGTCGTAACCGCCTTCTCTCTGGACAGGATCTCGCTGCTGTGGAAGTCGATGTCCAGGTCCGAGGACGTGCGCTGGCATCATCTGCAGATACGGCCGGCCGAAGGCCAGCAGATGGCGGCAATCGACGCGGAGTATCTGGTGCTGACCAGCGATCGCGCGCCCGGCGCGCGCCTGACGCTGTTCGTCCGGCCGGACGAACAGCGCACGCCAGAGGCGCTGGTGAGAAGCCTGTGTCGCAGAGATGCATGCACCCACTCGGCGGCGTTTCCCGATGGAACCGAATCCGGATCGGATCGTGCGGTTGCCCTCTATCGGATGGGCGGCGAGCCGCTAGCGTTGATCCTGATGCGGCCAGGCGGCAAGCGGTTCTGGCTCGAGTACCAGGGCGCGCCTGCGTACTACGCAGAATTCAAGAATCTGGTCGATTCGATATCCACGCAGCTCAAGGCCGAGCCGGTGCTGGAAGAAGCCGGGAGGGCGGTCGCGCCGCCTGCCTGATCGCCCGTCCCCGGCAAGGTTGTCCTGGGCAATCGCCGCAATGCCGCACACTTAAGGATCACCCTGACTCCGCTTCGGGTTTCCCCCGATAGCGTCTCTGCAGACAAGGGCATACATTCGGTGCAACCCTCTCGCATCAGCTTCAGAAGGAGGCCACCAGCATGCAACCCCTTGCCAAAACTCCACCCCGCACCGACCGCATTAGCCTGCTGCGCACCGGCAACTGGCTGGACGTCAGCCCGGAGGCGACCGGGGCCGGACTCGGCGGGAAGGTGCTGCTCTGCCCCGCAGCCTGGTTGATCTGCGTGTACAGCTCGACCAGCAACGCCGACCGGATCGATTCGTCACGTGAAATCGCAAGAATGCAGAAACTGTTACGCGCCACAGCGGCGGCGTGGCAGGCAAAGCTGCGGGTTGCCGGCGAAAACCGGCGCAGCTGTCATTTCTCGTACGAGCCGGGCATCGATGCGCAATTGTCGCGGAACGCAGAAGTACCGCAGTTGCACGGCGTAAGGCTGGAACTCACCACGCGCTGCAACGCCAACGGCAACCGGATGACTACCATTTCCCTCGCGGACTGAATCCGCCTGCCACGCAGTTCCCCGAACGGGCGCCGGGGTGCTGCACCCCGTCCGGGAGAACGTCAGCGCCGTTTATCCAGCCATGCCCTGAAGCGCGCCTGCATCGCCTCGTCCGGCGGATACGTGCCGAACACCGGCTTGCCCGCCCGAATTTGCTCCACCGCGAAACGGTCGTAGCGCTGCTGCTCCAGCGCCGCGTCCGCGATCTCGTCGGCGCACGCGCGCGGAATCACCACCACGCCGTCACCATCGCCGACGATGACGTCGCCCGGGTATACGGCGACGCCACCGCAGCCGATCGGCACGCCGATTTCCGCCACATGCTGCAGCACCAGGCTCGGGGGTGGTGCCACCCCGGCGCAGAATATCGGCAGGTCGAGTGAAGCAATCTCCGCGCTGTCCCGAACGGCGCCGTCCGACACCATGCCTGCGGCGCCTTTCGCGGCCAGCCTGGAAAGAAAAATCCCGCCGCCAAATGCAGCCTCCGTTTCGCCGCGACAGTCGACCACAAACACCTGACCGGGTGGACAGGTGTCGAACGCCCTGGCCTGCAGCCGTTCGCGCCCGTCGAAAGGCGCCAGCACATCCAGATCCTCGCGCGCAGGAATATTGCGCACCGTAAAAGCCTCGCCCGCCATCGTGCGGGCTGCACCGCCGAGCGGCTTCACGCCGCGCATCGACGCATTCCTGAAGCCGCGCTTGAACAGCATGGTGGCCACCGTGGCGCTGCCGGTCTTGTGCAGCCTGGCCAGCGTGTCCTCCGGCAGATCGATCATCTTTGTCTCTCCCTGACATGGCCGGCGTGCCGGATCGGCGTCGCCCGATGGGAGAGCATAACCCCGGCGTGCGCTAACACGCGGACGCACCGGCAGGGTTCAAAGCTTGCCCGTCGCTGCGGACTTTTATAGACAAAAAAACGCCGTCACACGGACGGCGCTGTTACGCAGCTTCGAGGTCGTACTGCGGTTTCTGCGAACCCCGCCGGGGGGGGGGGGGGGGGGGCGGCGGCATACAGCCGCTCGCGCCCGCCGGTGTCGGGAAGCCAGAGCAGGGGCAGCGCCTTTCGCATCTGCTCCCGTTCCCGGCTTCCCCTCACCGTAGCGTCGTCAAAGACGCCCCCGGTTCGAATTGCCGTCTCCGGAATCCGCCACTGCAGACGGACGAGGAAAGTAGGCGGAGCGCTCGACGGCCCACGGCTGCGGCTGCGAACCCGCCACGTCGACGGGAGACTGCTGGAAGAGCGCAGACCGCTCGACTGCCCACGGCTGCGGTTGATACCCTGCGATGCGGGTTTGCGGCTGCTGGAAAAAAGCTGAATGCTCTACCGCCCAGGGGCCGGTCGGGTTCGCGGGGTCCGTTGCGAAAGCTGCGGTGGCCGCGGTTGCCAACACGATGGAGCCGATCACTGCCTTGATATTTTTCATCTGGATATCTCCTTAAAATGGTTTGAGGAACTCTCGGCGCTCACGAGCGGCCGAGTTTCTCCTGCGCATACGCGTGCGAGAACATCACCGCGCGCACCGTCGACTTCGCGGTGAGATCGACGACATGCGAACCGCGGCCCTGCATACCGGATACGTGGCAGCCTTGCGCGCAGCTGGTGACGTTGGAGACGTTGCCGACGGCCGTCGACTGGCGGCCAGGGCGATCGACATTGGCGAAAGCGGAAGAAGCCGCAACCGCAAGGGCGAGAACAGAAACAGCTTTGACGAGTTTCATGGTGTATCTCCTTTGATTGAAAACGAGGTTGAAGTAGTGATGGATTCCACACCGTTGTCCTGCAGCGGCTCGCAGGAGACGCTGACCGACACCGGCCTGCTTACGACGTCGAGAACCGGCGAGCGTCGTCGCGCCATCCCGCACAGCTCCTCCAGCATTTCAGCGGAGCAGTCGGCCTTGACGCGCAGACACACCATCAGATTCTCGAAACCGTTGCGAACGTCATCGCTCGCCCCGAACATGCCCTGCATGTCGATCTCGCCCTCGATGCGCGACTCCATCGCCTCGATCCTCACGCCGCGCATGGCGGCCTGATAAACGAAGGACGTGGTCACGCAAGCCGCGAGCGCGTGCATCAGGTACTCGATCGGGTTCGGAGCCTGATCTTCGCCGAACATGAGATACGGTTCGTCGCTGTCCAGCACGAAGGGCTCGCGGTCATTCTCGGCTCCCGCGCCCCAGAAACCGCGGATCGTCGTGCGGTTCTGGCCGCCGTCTATCCACCGGTTGCTGATACGGAAGGTGAATTTCGCGAGGGCCGGCGCCGCTCTAACCGCATCTATGGTTCCGATGATCTGGTCCACATCGACGCCGTTGACCACGACATTCGACTTTCTCGCTGCCCGCTCGCCACTCATATCTGCTCCTTTGTTTGAACGAAGAGAACGTTTGCGCGAGTGCGGTTTCGCGTGCGGCGTTTGCACTTCCACACTCGCAGGCCCTTGTTAGCGCGATGCATGCCAGCTCGGGTACGAGACCATTTCCTCTTTGCGCACAGCGCGTTAAGGAACGTCGACAGCGCCGGAACCCACTCGAAATTTCGTGAATCGCGAAATCTCGCGACGTGCGAAAACGGGATCTCGCGACGCATCGCGAAATCATCGGACGATGATCGCGAGCCCTCCGGTAAAGCTGCGCGCGCGCACATCGCATGCGCGAGAAAGAAATCGTGCAGGTGGAATTGAAGCTGTGCGTGCGACCGGCGCCGTGCGCACGGTGCTCACGCGGCTTCGATATCGAAGCGCAGCACCCGCCAGGCTAGGCGGAGAACGGTGAAGCCTGTGGCGGAAGAGAAGACTGGCGGCCGGAGAAACTGCGGACCGTCTCCCGTGCAGGAAGCATTTCGGAAAATAAAGGGAATGCGCGTCAACGCATCGCGTGCAACGCAAAATACAACAAGCGACATGTCGGGACGGCATCGTGCGCATTCATCCCGCTTGCGAACCGCGCCGCACGTGCCTTTGCGCGTAGCCGGCGCGCAGCCGAAAGGATCGATGCTGTCGCGTGTGCCCCGGCCCGATTACGGCCGCGCGCACGCGTGGGCATCAGTTTCTTCCTTCAGGCCGCCCGCTGCGCCGGTGGATTGACGGAGAACGTGCCCGCTGGTTCCGTAGCGTCGCCGTTGCGCGGCGCAAGCATGGCAACCGTCGACGGGCACAGGGCCTGAACCAGAGTCAGGCCGTCTCTCTCGATCTGCAGAGACTCTCCTGTATTCAGCACTTCGTCGCGAGCTTCAGCTTCCTGGGTGATCCAGATCTGACCGTGCGTCGCGAGTACGCGCACGCCCCTGCCATCGCGGATTCTCAATATTGCGCCTTCACGCAGTGTGACGGCGTGACGAATCGATTCATTCATTTCAGTCTCCATGAATTTCCCGGTTCGAATTCCCGGCAGTTCGCCCGCCCCCGGAATCCCGGAACCATCAGGAGAGCCGCGCCGCATTGCTTCAAGCAAACGCAGGCGCGGCACTCCATCGGCTGTGGGCGGTCGAAGTCCGGAATGGTTCAAGCTTGCGCGTGTCCCTCGGTTGCCCGGCTCCTGCCAAAAAGTCGCGGGATGATCATCGGCACGCGGTGGCGGTAGTTCTCGTAATCCGCACCGTGCACGTCGAGCAGATCGCGCTCTTCCAACTGGATCGCGACGAAGATGTACGCGGTGGTCACGATCGCGAACACCAGGTGCGCGGCCGTCATCATCGGCGTCGCCCAGAACGCAAACAGCCAGCCCAGATACAGCGGATGGCGCACCATGCGGTAAGGCCCCGGCGTCACGAAACGCAGATGCGTATATTCCTTCCCGCGCAGGTAGAGCCACACCTGGCGCAGTCCGAACAGATCGAAGTGATTGATCAGGAAAGTACTGACCAGCACCAGCAGCCAGCCGAACACAAACAGTCCGTACAGCAGCGCCTGGCCGACCGGATCCTGCACGTTCCATACCGTGCCGCCCATCGGTTGCCATCCCCAGAACAGCAGAATCAGGGCCAGGCTCGACAACAGCACATAAGTGCTGCGCTCCGCGGCCGAGGGAATGATGCGAGTCACCCAACTCTTGAATGCCGGCCTCGCCATGATGCTGTGCTGCAGACCGAACACGCCGAGCAGCAGGACATTGACGATCAGCGCCTGCACGAAAGGCACCATGGGCGCCGAGTCGATGGACTTGGGCACGAACAGGTTGCCGACGAACCCGGCTGCGTAAAGGAAAGTCGCGAAGAAGATGCCGTACGCGACCACGCCATACAGAAAAACCAAACCCCGTTTCATAGCAGATTCCTCCTCAGTTTGAACATGCGGTCGAAACAACCCGGCGCGCGGACGTTCATCTCGCCCAGGAAGACGCAAGCCGCCAGAAGGTCGCAATCAGCGACTCCGGCGCCTGCACTTCTCCGGAAAACGGTTCCGGCGAATCGACAGCTTCCGGCGCGCCGAATCCGCTCGCGCGTGCTGCGTGCCGCGCCCAGGCCGCGATGTCCGCTGCAACGTCGTTGCTTGCAGGCTCGCGGGCCAGTTCGGGCACGTACACCACCGCCATCGAAGCGAACTCAGGCCGGATCGCAGGCGGAATCTCCGCGACTGCGCTGAATGCATGAGCTGTTTTCATCGCCAGAACTCCTATTCCGAAACGTTGACCAGGAGCGCCCGCCACATCGACAGGATTCGCCGTTAACGGCTGAGAACCGGCTTTGTGCTGGCGCCGGTCGTCCTGTTAGCGAACAGCGGGCCAGCTCGGAGCACCTTGACTTCGAGCAGAAAAATCAGTGTGTTGTGTTGCAGAGAGGAACCGGAAACGGTTGCGAAAACTCGCGTGTCACGAGATCTCGCGAGCGGCGACTACGAGATCTCGCGATCGCCGCAAAGGTAGGCAACCAGGCGTTTAACGACTGCGGGAGATATTCAAGGCCTTCATGCGCGAGGCCAGTGTCGAGGGGTTGAGGCCGAGCAGATTCGCCGCACCCCGCTCGCCGGCGACGCGCCACTGGCAGCTCTCGAGCGCGCGCACGATGTTCTCGCGCTCGAGCGCGAGCAACTCCTGCGCGGTGAGCACGCGCGTCGCGGAAGCTTCGCCCTGCGGTACGGCCGATGCTGCCGGTGCTCTTTCGGGCAGCGCGCGGTCGAGGTCGAGCCGGCCGTCCCGGGACGTGATCACCGCGCGCTCGATCACGTTCTGCAGTTCGCGCACATTGCCCGGCCAGTTGTAGGCCCGGAGCCTGGCGATGTCTTCCGGCGCAAGACGCGGCGCAGGCCGGCCCATGCGTTTGGCGAAATGCTCGACGAAAGCCTGCGCAAGCTGCGGAATATCTTCTCCACGATCGCGCAGCGGAGGAATCTGCACCGGGAATACATTGAGCCGGTAATACAGGTCTTCGCGGAACTTTCCTTCCTTCGACAATTCGAGCAGATCGCGATTGGTTGCCGCCACCACCCGCACATCGACCTTGCGCGTGCGGGAACTTCCAACCGGTTCGAACTCGCCTTCCTGGAGGACGCGCAACAGCTTGGCCTGCAGATCGAGTGACAACTCGCCGATCTCGTCCAGAAAAATGGTGCCGCCGTCGGCCAGCGCGAAACGTCCCTCGCGGCGCGAGGTCGCGCCGGTAAAGGCGCCGCGCTCATGACCGAAGAACTCGCTTTCCATCAGTTGCGAAGGAATCGCCGCACAATTGACCTTGATCAGCGGCTTGTCCCTGCGCGGACTGGCACTGTGAATCGCACGCGCAAACAACTCCTTGCCGGTGCCGGTCTCGCCGAGAATCAGCACCGTGGTATCGGTGGGCGCGACCTGCTGTACGTCCCTGAGCGCGTGCAGCAGCGCTTCGCCGCGGCCGACGATCTCGCCGAAGTTCTGCGCCTCCTGCAATTCCTCGCGCAGGTATGCGGCTTGGTTGGCCAGCGACTGGATGCGTTTCTCGGCCTCGATACGCTCGTTCAGGTCGCGCAGGATGAGCGTGAAGAACACGCCCTGCGTGCCGGATGAGCAGGAAAGCGTCGCCTCCGCCGGAAACTCTTCGCCATCCAGCGTGCACAACGTCAACCCGCCCGGAATCCACAGATAGCGCCGGCCCTCCTTCTGTGCCTGCAGTTCCTTCACCAGCATGGCGAGTTTCTGGCGGCTGCTTACGGAAAGAAACCTGTCGAAGCCGGAACCCAGAACTTTTTCCCCCGGACAACGGAATACCTTCTCCGCAGACGGGTTGAACAGCGTAATCGTCAGCGCGCCGTCAAGTTCGATGATGGCATCCATCGCGCCCTTGACCAGCCGCGAGAGTTTCTGCATGTTTTCCCGCACGGTCTGTTCTGCGCGTATGCGCTGCAACTCGGCCGTCGCGCGCGCTGCGAAGATACGCAGCAAGCGCTCGCTGCGTTCGCTGTGCGGCATCGGCTTGTTGTCGAGGACGCCGACGTGGCCCATCACCTTGCCGTCCGTGTCCAGCAATGGCATCGCCATGTAGCTGACTGCGCCGATCCTGGCGAGCGCATGATCGTCGGGGAAAAGCTGCACCAGCCGCTCGGGGAAATGCACCAGCCCGCCGCCCTCGATCACCGGCTGGCAGGGCGTGCCGTCCAGCGCATACTCGTAGTCCTGACGCCATTCGCCGTTGATCAAGAACGAAAAGGCGTGCAGAACGCGATCGTTCGGACGGTACTCGGTCACCCACGCGCCGCATACGCCCAGCACGCCACCCAGATTTCTGACCAGTTCGGTGAAGAACTCCTGCCCGGTAACCGCAGCGGTGCCCTCGACCAGGTAGCGTAGCGCCTGGTCTTCGTCGATGGTCTGCGTCTGCGCGAGGTTTTCCAGATTCATGCGCGCGTCATTTCGATGTCCGGCGATCTCGATTATGGCGATTGTAACCCCGGCGGGTACGCTGGCGCATGGCACTCGTCCGGCACACCCGGCATGGACCATACTCGATCGCGGGAAGGATGGCAGGTATGCTTTCGTCCGGTTCAACGTGCAGGAGATCTCCAGCCCTATGCAGAAGGCACTGCCGAATCTCTGGCCCGGCAACTGTTTCGGCTGCTCGCCGCGCAATCCGCACGGCCTGCAAATGCACTTCCACAAGTCCGCCGAGGGCTGTCATGCCATCGTCTCGCTGCCGGCGCATCTGTGCGGCATGGAGGGCGTGGCGCATGGCGGCATCGTCGCCACTCTGCTCGACGAAGCCGCAGCCTGGACACTGGCGGCGCGCGCCGGCAGGCTGGCCCTCACGATCGAAATGAATATCCGCTTCGCCCGGCCCGTGCCCCTCGAGCGCGAACTGGTGGCGGGCGCGACGATCATTGCGCGCGACGAAAAACGCGCGCAAACGCATGCATCCGTCAAAACCGCGGACGGCAAGATGCTGGCCGAAGCCGATGCGTCGTGGACGCTGCTGACCACACCGGTGGCGGCGCGCATGACCGGTCTCGGCCGCATGGAAATCGAAACATTCATCGCGGCGATCGAAGGCGATTGAAGCGCCTTACACGAATGCGGGACGCAGGCACATGAACATCTCCTTCCACGCGGCATCGACGTCATTCGTCAGCCACGGTACTCGCTGCGGCGCGGACCTTTATCTGCCCGACGTGAAGGAAGCGCCGCCCGTGGTGGTGATGGCGCACGGTTTCGGGGCGGAGAGGAGATTCCGCCTGCCGGCCTATGCGGAACGATTTGCCGCCGCCGGGCTGGCGGTGCTGTTGTTCGATTACCGCAGCTTCGGCGACAGCGACGGCCAGCCGCGCCAGCTGGTCGACCCGTGGCGCCATGTGCAGGACTGGCAGGCGGCGATCGCGCATGCGCGTGCGCTGCGGGAGATTGATGGCACGCGTGTCGGGCTGTTCGGCAGCTCATACAGCGGCGGCCACGTACTCGCCATCGCGGCGCAAGACCCGGCGGTCCGCGCCGTCGTGTCGCAGGTGCCGTATGTCGATCCCTTCACCACCATGTGGCAGCTTGGACCGCTGTTCGCGCTGCGCGCGATTCCGCACGGCCTCCTGGATACGGCAAAGGCCTTGCTCGGCCTGCCGCCGCACTACGTTCCGATCGTGTCCGACCGCGGTGAGCTGGCGATGCTGCCGACGCCCGACGCCTACGAAGGCGTCATGCGCATCCGGCCCGCAGATTCGAACTGGCAGAACAAGTGCTGTGCGCGGATCGCGCTGAAGTTTTCGCTCTACCGTCCGGCATCCGTCGCCGGGCGGGTGCGCTGTCCCGCGCTGCTGATGCTGGCCGAGCGCGATTTGCTGATCTCACCGCATGCGGTCGCCCGCGTCGCCGCGCGCATGCCCCGCGCCGAACTGGCGCGCTTTGATTGCGGCCACTTCGATATCTATCACGACCGGATCTTTGAACAGGCAGTCTCCAGGCAGACCGCATTCTTTCTCGCGCATCTGACCGGCGTCGTTGCTTAACCGAAGCTGAAAAGGCGCCGTCGCCGGGCGGCGACACGCTGCCCCTGCCCTGATCCTGTCAACCGCCCCGCCTCCCGTCCGTTTCTGGCTCGTGTGCATGGCACATTAGTGGAGGTACATCATGAACAACAGAACGGCTCTACCGGTCATCGCTGTATTCCTGTCGGCACCGGCCATCGCCTATGACCGTGTCGAAACGGTCCCGGTCATGTCCACGGTTCCGATCTACGAGCGAATCAGCGAGCCGCATCAGCGGTGCTGGACCGAGTCAGTCACCGTGTACCCGGCACCGCGCCGCTCCGCCGCGGGCGGCATCCTCGGCGGTATCGCCGGTGGTCTCCTCGGGGCGCAGGTCGGCAAGGGCAACGGCAGGATTGCCGCGGCGGCTACCGGCGCAGCGATCGGAGCAATCGTCGGCGACCGCATGGACAACCGCACCACCTACGCCGCGCCGGTCAACCAGCCGGTGGAGCGCTGCCAGGTGACCGAGTCGGTTCGTACGGTGGTCACCGGCTACGAGGTGACCTATCGCTACGCGGGCCGCGATTCCGTGGTCATCCTTCCTTACGACCCGGGTCCCACGGTCCGGATCGGCGTGCAGATCGTCGATGCCGGGCCGGTCGCGCATCACATCGGCCGCAACGTGCCGCCGGGACACGCGAGGAAGGCGCAAAGGCACGGGAAACCGCACTGGTATTGAGCACCCCTGTCGGATCTTTCCGACACTCCCCTGCGGGCGTCTTCGGGCGCCCGTTTTTTTGTCCGCCCCAATGCCCGCGTCCCGATTGAACCGAGCCGGTAGAATCGCGTCGAACCCGAACCCGACAAGATTCCGATGGCCGCGATCAACATGCTGACCCCTGCACCGAGAACGATTTACCTGAAAGATTACACGCCGCCGGCGTTTCTGATCCGCAGCATCGATCTGGACGTCGACCTGCGCGACGATCATGCGCGGGTACGGGCGAGCCTTGCGATCGAGCGCAATCCGGATGCGATCGAACGCAGTGCGCCGCTGGTGCTGGACGGCGAGGCGCTCGAACTCGAATCGGTCTCGCTGGACGGACGCACGCTGGCCAGCGACGAATATGCGTTGACGGAAGACCGGTTGACGCTGAAACAGGTGCCGGATGCATTCACGCTGGTCACCGACGTGCGCATCCATCCGCAGCAGAATACGCAGCTCATGGGCCTTTACGCCTCGAAGGACGGGTACTTCACCCAGTGCGAGGCTCAGGGCTTCCGGCGCATCACTTTTTTCACCGACCGCCCGGACGTCATGGCCCGTTACAGCACCACCATCCATGCTGACAAGGGGCGATTTCCGGTACTGCTGTCGAACGGCAATCCGGTAGCGAGCGGCAGCGAGGATGGCGGGCGGCACTGGGTGAAATGGGAAGACCCGTTCCCCAAACCCTCTTATCTCTTTGCCATGGTGGCAGCGAAGCTCGAGCGCCTGGACGAAAGCTTCACCACGCGTTCGGGCCGCACGGTCACGCTGTCGATCTTCGTCGAACCCGGCAAGCTCGACCAGTGCGGATTTGCCATGCAGGCGCTGAAGAAAGCGATGAAGTGGGACGAGGACGTCTTCGGACTGGAACTCGACCTCGAGCAGTACATGATCGTCGCGGTCGGCGACTTCAACATGGGCGCCATGGAGAACAAGGGCCTGAACATCTTCAATACCAAGTACGTGCTCGCGCGCCCTGACATCTCCACCGACAACGATTTCCTGTTTCTGGACCGCGTGGTGGCGCACGAGTATTTCCATAACTGGACCGGGAACCGGGTCACCTGCCGCGACTGGTTCCAGCTCTCGCTGAAGGAAGGGCTGACGGTCTTTCGCGACCAGGAGTACGGTGCGGACATGTATTCGCGCCCGGTGCAGCGCATCCAGGAAGTTCGCGCGCTGCGCGCTGCGCAGTTTCCGGAAGACGCCGGGCCGATGGCGCACCCGGTGCGCCCGCAGTCGTACATGGAGATCAGCAATTTCTACACCGCGACCGTGTACGAGAAAGGCGCGGAGGTGGTGCGCATGATCCATACCCTGCTCGGTGCGGACAGGTTCCGCAAGGGCATGGATCTGTACTTCCAGCGACACGACGGCCAGGCGGTGACCACCGACGACTTCGTGCAGGCGATGCAGGATGCCTCCGGCATCGCCCTCGGTCAGTTCAGGCGCTGGTACGACCAGGCCGGCACGCCGGTGCTGCATGTCACCGACGCATACGACGACGCGCGCGAGCGCTACACGCTCACCGTCCGCCAGTCCTGCCCGCCGAAGCCAGGCCACCCGGAAAAACTGCCCTTCCATATTCCTTTCGCACTCGGGCTGGTGGGTCCGGACGGCGGCGACCTGCCGCTGCGCCTCGAAGGAAAACCGGAAGCGGTTTCCGGCACGCGTGTGCTCTCGCTCACGCAGCCCGAGCAGCAGTTCGTGTTCGAGGGGGTCGAGACAAAACCGGTACCGTCCCTCCTGCGGGGCTTTTCCGCGCCGGTCATCGTGAAGTACGGCTACGACGAGGCGGCGCTCACGCATCTGATGGCGCATGACTCCGACTCGTTCAATCGCTGGGAAGCCGGCCAGCGGCTGTCCGGCGAGCTGATCCTGCGCGCGGCCGCTGCGATTCATGCCGCTGTGCCGTTCACGTTCCCGGACGCGTTCTTCGCCGCGTTCGGCCGCGTCCTCGCCGACGCCGCCGCAGACCCCGCGTTCGCGGCCGAGGCCATGTCGCTGCCTTCGGAGGCCACGCTGGCCGAACAGATGGAAGAGGTGGATCCGGATGCGCTGCATGCTGCGCGCACCGCGCTGAGAAAGCAGATCGCGGCGCATCTCAAGGGCGAACTGCTGCTTGCCTACGAGGCATTCGCGGTGCGCGGCGCCTACAGCCCGGATGCCGCGTCCGCAGGACAGCGCGCGCTGCGCAATCTCTGCCTCTCCTATCTGATGGAGCTGGACGATGCGGTGGTACGCGCACTGTGCATCCGGCAGTTCGACGATGCCGACAACATGACCGATGCAGTGGCTGCGCTCACTGCGCTCGCCAATACCGAATGCGAAGAGCGGCGGCCCGCACTGGATCGATTCCACGACAAGTGGGCGAACGAACCGCTGGTCATCGACAAGTGGCTGGCGGTGCAGGCGGCCTCGCGCCTGCCTTCCACGCTCGACAACGTGAAGCGGCTCGCATCGCACCCGGCATTCGACATCCGCAATCCGAACAAAGTCTATTCGCTGATCCGCACATTCGGCGCAAATCACGCGCGTTTCCATGCGGCTGACGGCTCCGGCTACGCTTTTCTCGCGGACAGGATCATCGAGCTGGACGCGCTGAACCCCCAGGTTGCCGCGCGCATCGCACGCTGTTTCGACCGCTGGCGCAGATTCGACGCACTGCGCGGAAAACATGCCGCGCTGGCGCTGGAACGCATTCGCGCAACCGACGGTCTGTCCAGGGACACGACCGAAGTGGTGAACCACGCGCTGGGGTGAATTTCGGCGCAGGCCACCGGCACTACCTTGCCCGGACCGCTTGCATTGCGGGCGAATGCGGAATTCGGCAAACTTCGGCAAGCCAAACATACGAGGGCGGCACACATGGGCAAGAATTCGGTCACCATCTATCATAATCCCCGCTGCAGCAAGAGCCGCAACGCGCTGGCGATCCTTGAGGCGAAGGGCGCGGATCCTGTGGTGGTGGAGTATCTGAAGACCCCGCCCACTCAAGCCGAACTGACTGCCATCCTCATGAAGCTGGGAATGCGTCCGGAGCAGATCGTGCGCAAAGGCGAAAGTGTCTACAAGCAGAAATACACCGGCAGGACGCTCACTGCGGACCAGTGGCTCGACGCCCTGGTCGAGGACCCGATCCTGATCGAGCGGCCGATCGTGGTGTCCGGCGAGCGTGCCGTGATCGGGCGTCCGCCGGAACAGGTGCTGGAAATTCTTTAGGCGATTACGCGCCCGGCGTCGGCGCGTAACCCTGCTCCCTCATATACAGGGCCAGCACCGCATCCATCGACGCGGCGTGGTTCGCAAACCATTCCGCAACGCCGAGCGCCAAGACCTTCGCGAGATCGGGTCCGGCCTCGCCCGCCGCCAGTTTTTCGCGAACCGCCTGCGCCGTCTCAAGGATCATCGCATGTTCGCGTTCATGGCACTCGGCAGCGGTGTAATCGAGTTCCGACATCCAGCGGCTCTCCTGCGCGAAATGCGTTTCCGTGTGCGCGATGAACGCGTCCAGGCGCGTCAGGGCATCGTTCTCCCCGGAGGCGCCCAACCCGTTCAGCAAGTCCACGAACTCCCGGTGTGTCTCGTCCATCAGCGCATCGCCAACGGCGAGCGCATCCGACCACTGCATTGCCTGCATACCTGTCTCCCCTTCCCGGCCTGTGAATGATTCTAGTTCATGTTGGTGATCATCGCGCGCGACCGAATTGGCGCGCAATTGATCCCGGTCAAGGCTCGGTCCTCCGCCTTCTCCTAGCCTTGCGGGGTGGCATTGGATGCTCCGACCCGACACGATCCCAAGGAGGACGACATGACTCGCAAATACCATTACCGACTGATGCGCTGCCTGTTCTACCCGGCGGTCCTCGCGGGTCTGGCCGTCATGCTGTCACCTGCAGCGCATGGCATGCCGGCATTTGCGCGCCAGTACAACATCAGCTGCAACGCCTGCCACAACGCCTTTCCGCGGCTCAACGAGTTCGGGGAATCTTTCGCCGCCGCCAACTACCGCCTGCCGCACTGGAAGGAGGCGACGACCGTCGACGTCGGTGACGAGCTGCTCGCGCTGCCGAAATTTCCGCCGTTCGCAATCCGCTCGCAGGCTTACGTCCAGGGACGCGACGGCGAGGAGATCGATCCGGCCACGGGTCCGACCGGCAACGATTCGAGTTTCGATTTCCAGGCGCCTTACCTGATCAAGCTGTTGGCAAGCGCGCCGCTGTCCGAGTACATCACTTACTATTTCTACGGAATATTCGCCGAGAAGGGCGGCAATGGTGAAACCATCATCGAGGATGCATGGTTCCGCCACAGCGACCTGTTCGGATCGAAAGTCGCGCTGCAGCTCGGGCAGTTCCAGGTCTCCGACCTGATGTTCCCGCGTGAGGTGCGTTTGACCTTCCAGGATTTCTACGCCTACCGCGCCGCGGGCATCACCTATGACCGCGGCGTGATCTTCGATCGCGACGTCGGCCCGGTCGGCATCGCGCTCGGTGCGGTCAACGGCAACGGCATCGAACAGAATTTCACCATCAACAGCCCCGGTTACCGGCGCCCCGACCATATGTTCGACAACGACTCGGACAAGAGCGTCTTCGGCCGGCTCGGCTTTTCCGTGGGCCCGATCTCCACGGGCCTGTTCGCACTGACTGGACAACAGAAGAGCGCCAGTGGCTTCGCGGGCACCGTCGCCGGCACGCGCGATACCGACAAGCGCATTTACGGGCTGGATCTTTCCGGCTCGGTCACGCCGAAGCTGCACTGGTTCGCGCAAGGCCTGTGGAACGAGTGGGATGGATTCCTGGATGCCGATCCGGCGCGCAAACAGAAGTGGTTCGGCGGATTCGCCGGCATGGATTACATACACAGCGACCGGTGGGCCTATTCACTGCTCTACAACTATGCCGAAGCGGACGACTTCCAGGGCACGGGCACGGTCTATGAAGGCATCGAAATCAACTCGCTCACGCTCGGCGCCTCATACTTTTTCATGCGCAACGTGAAAGCGGTCGCCGAGGTCAACGCCGACCTGCTTGGTACGTCTGCGGCCGGGCCGCCTTACGTAGGCCACCAGACGAAGGAACATTACCTGCTGTTCGGATTCGACGCCGCGTTCTGAGTACTGCCCATGGAATCCGCCAGCGCACGCGGCCGCCGCTTCGCTTACGCGCGACACTGGACATACGAGCCAATGACTGGCGTCGAACGTGCGTCGCGGTTACGGTCGACTCAGCGGCAATGCGCCGCGGATGCGCTGGCTGATCGAAGATAGGCGATAAGGTCGCTGCGTTCCTGCGGGCTTTCGATCCCGGCATATCCCATCGTCGTACCGGGCACCGCGCGCATCGGGTGTGCGAGAAACGCGTCCAACGTGGCCTCGTTCCACACGATCCCGGACCTTCGCATCGCCTTCGAGTACTCGAACCCCGGTACCGAGCCGGCGCGACGGCCGAACAGGCCGCAGTGCTTCGGACCGGTCCGGTTGCGTTCGAGCGCGTGGCAGGCGAGGCAGCGGTCGTAGATCTGCTCGCCGCGCTGCACGTCATCGCTGGCATCGCTCACGCGTGCGGACATCATGAGCGACACCAGCGCCGTCAGCGCGGCAATACGGAACGCGTTCACCTCAAGCCACGAACGCCACGGGTACCGGCTCCTCGCCCAAGGCATGGCGCAGCACGGCCCAATGCATCGCTTCGTCGCCAAGGATGCTGGCAGCGGCTTTCGCGAGCTGACGATCCTCGAAAACCGGCACCGCACCCAGATACGCGCTGACCGCACCCTTCTCCAGTTGCGCCGCGAAACGCAGCACATCGTCCTGCGCCTTCAGCCGCTCGACGGGAAATCCGTAGTCGGACTTTGGCTGCGCGGGTGCACCGCCGAGCTTGCGGACCGTGGCCGCGAGCAGATCGGCATGCGCGCGATGATGCCCCTGAAAAGTCAGCGCAAGGCGCTGGGTGGCGGGCTGGAGCAGGCCGCTGTCGGCGCCGAGCTGGTAGGCGGCGACAGCCTCGAGCTCCGCAGCGAGCGCGGTGTTGAGGATCCGCGCGTCGCTGCCATCGTCGGCCATGGCATTCTTTGCCGCGAGGGACTCGCAACCCGCCATCAGGGCGATCGCGCTCGCCGACAGCAGTCCGCCGGAACGTTCGAGAAACGCGCGGCGCGGCGCGTCCAAAACATCGGCCTGCGCCAGTTTCAGAAATGAAGACATGATGGTGACCTCCTAGTAAGAAAGGATTGAAGGGGTGGATGGAAATGGCGCCGCCGGGACGCCTTGCGTGCCCGCGGCGTCAGCCGTCGGGAGGTGCTGGAGAATCGGGGGCGAGCAGCTCGCGCATCACCATCGATACGATGCGGTCGCAACGGGCTCCGTCAAACGCAAAGGCCGAATCAAGCGCGGCATCCAGCTCTCGCGCCAGCGATTCGCGCAGCAGGCTTCTCGCGCGGAAGAACCGGCTGCGTACCGTCGCCTGGGGAATTCGGAGCCAGGATGCGGTTTCCTCGACGGAGAGTTCTTCGATCGCGCGCAGCACGAAGACGGTCCGGAACTGTTCGGGCAGCATATCGATCTTTCGTTCGATCAGCGCGCGTGTCTCGCTGCGCATGGCTGACAGTTCGGGCGCATTGTCTTCCGCTGCCGCGTCGGGCGGGACCGGCAGCTCACCGTCGGCATCGGCCGCTGCGTCCAGCGGGATGACCTTGTTTTCCGCCGCGTATCTTCGCTGGCGCGCGATGGATTCGTTGATCACGATGCGCGCGAGCCAGGTCGAAAGCCGTGCTTCTCCACGAAAATCCGGCATCGCGCGAAATGCGTGCAGATACGCAGTCTGCAACGCGTCCTCCGCATCGGCATCGCTGTGCAGCAACGCGCGGGCAGCGCGATACAGCATGCGGTTGTATCGGCGCATCAGCACTTCGAACGCGGCGGTATCCCCGGCGGCGATGCGTTGTGCCAGATCGGCATCGTTTTCAGTCGGCAGCCCTGCGACGGGCTCGGTGGTTGGGATCATCGCTCGGCTCCTTTCACCGCATTAGATGAAATGCGGGACGCGCACGTTCCGCTTTTTTTCAACGGGACCAAGACATGACCGGGTACGCCGGACGGGTTGGAGTTCAGTCGAAGAAAATGGTGTAGAAGAGGTCCACCGCGTCAGTCGGGCCGCTTTCGGTGCGGACGGCCCAGCGCTTCGACAGCTGGTAGCTCACGCGCAGCGTGTCGGTGGCTGTGGCGAGGCTGCGCTCGTTGCTCACGTAGATCCGGTCGGAGATGCGCTTGCCGACCGTGACCACGCCGCCCTGGGTGCCGTCGGCGGCGGGAGCGACCCTGAGTTCGTCCACGCCAACTGCGCGCGCGAGTTGCAGCTGCAGGGGCGCCGTACCCAGCCCGGCTGCGAGGGCCGCCGCGGAAGACTGCAGTTGCTGCGCATCGCCGGTATCGCCCGCCTCGACCCTGCGCCCAAGCACCAGCCAGGATAGTTTCTCCGGGTCCGGAACATCCGGCTCCGACACCAGCCGCACACTCGGATTGCGGGCGGTACCGGTCACTTCCACGCCGGCTTCCACCGCCTGGTTCTTGCGCATGGCCCGGATCTCGAGTCCCGGGTTGTCGACCGGGCCGGAGAAATAGAACTTGCCCCGGTCGATCGACAACCGCTGCCCGTAGGCTTCGAACGTGCCGCGCGCGACACTGATCTCTCCCCTCGCAGCCAGCGTAGCGTCCTCGGCGGTGACCAGGCGGATGCTGCCCGCGAGCTGCGCATTCAGCCCGCGCCCGGCAATCTGAAAATCCGGCCCGAGGTCGAGCTTCAGATCCAGATCTGATCGCAGTACGCGTTCGGACACCGGGATGCGCTCTTCGCGCCCGGCGACGACGACGTCTCCGCCGAGCGCCGGCGCATTCTGGCTGCGCAGCTCGACGCGTCCCTGGTCGGCGCGCAGTTCGCCGCTCAGTGCCAGGCGCCGATCATCCGCGCCCACTTTGCCGGCGCCGGAGACCGTCAGGCGCAGGTCGGGGTGCTGCACGACCGCGAGCCTGTCCGCCTTCCATTCGAGATCCAGTCGCGGACCGCCATCCCCGCGGGCGAGCCTGCCGGTCGCGCTGAAGCTGCCCTCGCCGCCCCTGATATCGAAGCGATTCAGCGCGATTGCACCATCGGCAAGCTCTGCGAGCAGCGTGCCTTCGTGCAGGAAGATACCGTTCTCCACGTTCTCGATCGCAAGTCCTGCGCCTTCCAGCGTGCCCTGCAAGGCGGGCTGCGCGACCGTGCCGTCGCCGCGAAGCTGCGCCTTCAGCCGGCCGTCCGCGCTCACTGCGGGGCTCAGCAGCGCCGCAAGCGGACGAATCGAACCGATCTCCGCGCGTGCTTCGATCTGGAGCGGCGCGGTGCCTGCCACGCCCCACCGTGCACCGCGCCGTTCGAGCACGGTTTCCGCACGCGCCTGCGCATCCAGCTGCCTGCCTTTCAGCACGCCGCGTGCAGTCAACCGGTTGGCCTGCGCGCGCACGTCCAGACGCACTTCGCTCAACTCGAGCGGCAGCGGTTCGTCACCAGGGATCACGACATCGCCGCTCACACGCGCAAGCTCGACCAGGCCATCGAACGAATCGCCCGCGCGTATCGACCAGCGCCCGCGCAACAGCAGCGAAGTCTCGACCTCCGGCGGTTCATCCATCAGTTCCAGCAACCGGGCAGCGCGCACACCGGCGATCGATCCTGCCGCGGACAGTTCACCGTTTTCCAGGCGCGTTTCCTCCAGCGCGATGTCCGTCTGCTGGAAATGCACGCCGGTTTCGCCGATCAGCACGCGATCCGCGGCAACGTCGACACGCGCGGGCTGCGTGAGCCTGAACGCGAAATCGCCGCCATTCTGCAGTCGCGCGATCACGCCGCTCCATGCCTTGCGCGCGGAATCCCAGCCACCTTCGAGCGCGCCGGAAAGCTCGATATGCTCGCCGCTGGCGGTAATTTCGATCGCGTGCGCGGACAGGCTGCCATTCGCTTCGGCAGAAACCGTCTCGAGTTCGAGATCGCCGCGCGCAAGCCGCTCCATGCGCAAGCGTACGTTCAGGCGCGGATCCTCCGCTTGCTCGACCTTGGCCTGTGCACCCCACCGCGCCACGCGATAGCGGTCGAACGCGAGTTCGTGCGCCTCGGCAGTCACATCCAGCGCGGGCCGTGCCGGCGTGCCGGACACGCGGCCGACTGCCTGCAGGCGGCCGGTCACTCGTTCGTCCAGTGCCGCGAGGCGCGGCGCATCGATACGGAAATCGAAACCGTCGCCTGCATGCCCGTATCCGCCGCTGACGTGCAAGGTGTTGCCGCCAAGCGCAATCTGCGCGTCGGCATCGCGGAACCGGCCCGGCGACAGCGTGAGTTTTCCTCTGCCGGACAACGGTTGGCCCATGAAACGGCTGCGGTCGAGCGCATAGCGCATCTGCGCCAGCCATTCGGGCTGCAGCCGGCCCTGTGCATCGATCCTGCCGCTGATCCGTCCGGATGGAAAATCGCCGAATCGCGCCGGATCGAAACTGCGCAGCTCCCCGCTGGCCGACCACTCGAATCCTTGCGCCAGCACAAGCGTGCCGTTTGCCTGCAGTCGCGCGCCGCTGGCCTGCGCCAGCAGCCGCTCGACACGCACCCGCTTTTCGACAATCTCCGCTTCGCCTTCGAATTGCAGATCGCCCTCGCGCAGATCGGCCTTGATGCGCTGGCGGTACTTTTCGCCGTTCATGCCGATCGAACCGGCAAGGCGTGTGGAACGCAGGCGCGAATGGATGGCGCGCAGGTCGAGATCGCGCACGTCCAGCGCAAGCTCGATCCGCCCGGGTTCGATACCGACTGAACCCGCCGCGTTTCCGGCAGCGCCCATGTCGAGCTTCGCCTCGCTCAGGCGCAGGGCTTCACGCCCGCCAGCGAATGCCGCTTCCAGCGCATGCAGCGGGAGCCGTTCGCGGTCGATGCTGCCGGGTTCGGTGTTGTTCGCGTGCAGGGTCCCAGACAGCGCGGTCCAGCCCTGGCCGCGCGCGTTCATCGCGACTTCGAACGCGGTGTGCGGCAGGCGCGCATCAATCGTGCGAAGATCGACGCCGCGCGCGTGCGCGGTCACGCGCCGCACCGGATCGTCTTCGAAAAGTGCGAGTTCGAGGCGCGCGTCGAACGGCACTTCGCCTGCACTGCCTTCGATCTGCGCAGCGATCGCGCGCAATTCACCGTGAATGGCGATCGATGCCGCGAGCGGCCAACCTTCGATATACGCGCTGTCCACGGTTAGCCGTCCGCCGAGCGGCAGCGGCGCCCGGGTGCCGATGGTGGCCTCGCCTTCGAACCGTCCCCACTGCGTGCCGACGCCGTGCACGGTCGCTGCGTGCACATTGGCGTCGCCGTGATAGGCCGCGCGCAGATCCTGCAACTCGACCGTTGCCGATCTCCTTCGGACCGTGATCTCGCCGATCTCCACGCTGGCGACGCGCACCAGCAGGGGAAGCTGAAGGTCCTCAGGCGGACGCGGTTTTTCCCGTGGCACCAGCGTGACATCGAGCTCCGCGATGCGCAGCCTGGAGACTTCCAGCCGCTTGTGTCGCAGCAGCCAGGGCGTCCAGTCGAATGCCACGTCGCGCGCCTCGACACTGACACGCTCGTTTTCGCAAACGACGCGCTCGATCCGCAGTGGTTCGACCAGCGAGCCGCGCAGACCCTCGACCTGCAGCACGCACGGCAGTCGCGGGGAGACCTGCGCGATGCCCCAGCGCAGCAGGGATTCGCTGCGGCTGGCAACGTGCAGCGCCACCGCCGCAACCGCGACCAGCAGCGAGACGATGACCACCACCCAGAGTGCGAAGCGCTGCAGTCTCACCGGAACGCGAACCCCACGCTGAAATGCAGGCGCATCTCGTTGGTCTCCTCGCCGTGCGCGATGTCGAAGCTGAGCGCACCCACCGGGCTGCGCCAGCGCAGTCCGCCGCCATAGCCCACCGCCGCGCGATAGTCGGACCATTTGTCCACGGCGTCGCCGGCATCGTAGAAGGCGGCGAGGCCCCAGTTGGCCGTCAGCCATTGCACGTACTCGACGCTGTAAACAGCCATGTAGCGGCCGCCGACGATGGCGCCGCCTTCATCGACGCCGAGACTTTCGAGCGCGTAACCGCGCACCGTGGTATCGCCGCCGGTACGGAACAGATACGCGGAAGGAATGTCGTCGCGCGTTTCGGCGATAACGCCGCCGGCCTCGGCGCGCAGGATCAGCGTGCCGAAGCCGCCGACCGGCTGGAAATACGTCGCCTTCGCACGTATGCGGCCGAAACTGCGGTCAGAGTATGCCCTGCGCGAAGCGCCGCCCACGTGCAGTCGCGCCATGTAACCGTCCCGCGGCGACAGCTGATCGTCCAGCCCGATCCAGGTCCACGCCTGGCTCAGGAACAGCGCCTTGCGGTCGTCGTCTTCTGCGGGCAGCGATTGCTCCTCCTGCAGAATCTGCAGCGCAGTCTGATACTCGCGCCTTTCATCCAGATAGGTGCGCGCACCGGTCACGTTCCAGTCAGTTAATTCCTCACCCTGGATGTCCTGGTGATTGAACTGCCCCTCGAAACCGTAGAACCAGCCGCTCTGCCTGCGCGGGAAAGTCAGCCCGCCCAGCACCTGTTCACTCAGCCGATCGACTTTCGCCTGCGAATGGAAGCGCCACGCGCGATCGAACGTATTCCTGTCGGTATAACCCGCCTGGTAGCGCGGTCCGCGGTCGGTGCTGTAGCCCGCGCCCAGCTCGACGCGGCGCGCCTGGCTTTCGACCACGTTGACCAGCACCGGTGTTGCACTGGCTTGCGCAGGGTCGCGCCCGCCGGTGACTACGGCACTGGCAAAATAACCGCTGCCCAGCAGGCGGCTCTGGAAACGCAGCAGTTGCTCTTCGTCGTAAGGATGTCCCGGCAGGATCGGGCTGTAATTGCGCACGATCCGCAGTGGATAACGTTCCAGCCCGGTCGCTTCGATCTCACCGAAAACGAACGGCGGCCCGCTGTCGAGTTCGATCCGCAGCCGCGCCTCGCGCGCAGCCGGATCGATGTCGGCGCGGCTTTCCGCCACCCGGGCTGCGGCATAACGCTTGCGCTGAAGACTGCGCACGGCATTCTGCTTTGCCGCGGCCCAGTCGTCCTGGCGAAACCGCGCCCCGTCCTTCAGCCCGAAAGCTTCACGCGCACGCACTATCCGCGCATCACGTTCCGGGTCGGACTCGATCTCGCCGCGCACCCTGAATTCCACCGAGGCAATGCGCACCGGCTCACCCGGTTCCACCTCCACGTGCACCACCCGCTTGTCGGCATCGCCGGTGAGCTCGGCGCTCACACGCGGAGAAAAGTAGCCTTCTGTCGCCAGCAGGCTGCGTACCTGTTGCGGCGCCGTGCTCACCAGCTGGCGCAACTGGTCTTCGGTCACGTCCTCGCGTTCGCTCCAGCGCGCAAGGTCGAGATTCGATCTGAGCAATTCAGCCAGCGCACCGGGGGCCGCAATCTCGACGCGAAAGGTCGCAGCCTGCGCGCTATCGATGGTTGCCACCGCCAACAACAGCAACACGACCAGTGCGCGCGCCGTATTCATACGCCATACGCGGAAATCGCGGCAGGCGCAAAAGCGCAGCCTTACGGTGGGAAAAAAAATCATGCAAGTAGTCGGCTTCGGGCCGCCGTGCGTCGACCGCAACATTTGTCACCGGTCATGCACGATGCCGCGCGACGATTCATGTATCGAAAAGCAACATTATCGCCGACCGCAGCCAAATGGCGGTGCCGCACGGGCAGTCGTCAGGATACCGGTTCAGACCCCCAGCCGGGCGCGTGGTTCTGCGGCCTGCGGATTGCGGGCTATTTCACGATGCAGCGTGCGACCGCATCTTCGTTCCAGGACATGCCGATTCCCGGACGTTGCGGATTCTGCGCGAATCCGTCTTTCACTACGATCGGCTCTTGAAGCAGCGCGCTGGCCCAGTCGACATACTCTAGCCAGTGACAGGTCGGCGAAACCGCCAGCAGATGCACGCTGACTTCGGGGAACAGGTGGCTGGACAACGGCATGCCGCGCGCCTGCGCCATGCCCGCTGCGTGCAGCCAGCCGGACACGCCGCCGATCTTCACGGCGTCGGCCATGAAGTAGTCGCAGGCTTCTGCAGCGAGCGCTTTTTCCATGTCGTGCGGCCCCCAGCAGTTCTCGCCGATCTGGATCGCGGTGGCCGCATCGCGCGCGATTCTTGCGCATCCGGCGTAATCGTCGTAGCGCACCGGTTCCTCTATCCAGTACAGGCCTTCGTGATCGAGCATCGCAGCGCGCGCCTGCGCCTCGGGTGCGGACAGCGACTGGTTGTAGTCCGACATCAAGGTCACGCCCACACCGATCGCCTTGCGCACCGCGCGCACCACCGCGACGTCTTCCTCTCGCGTCGGATAACCGAGCCGCACCTTGACCGCCTTGAATCCCGGCGCGACCAGTTCCTCCGCTTCCTTCGCCGCCTTTGCCGCGCCCATGATGCCAAGCCCGCAGCTGTTGTACGCCTGAACCGGCCGCGGCGTGCCACCGAGCAGCTTCACCAGCGGCAGGTTTGCCGCCTTCGCCGCGATATCCCAGCAGGCCATGTCGATCCCGGCTGCCGCAATCATGGTGAAACCCTGCCCGCCCATCAGCGCGAAGCGCTTCGCCAGCAACTGCGCAAGCGGTACGGGATCGGCCGGCTCGCCCTTGATGAGCTCGCCGAGCGAATCGAGCAGCGCGACCACCGAGTTCAGCGCAAACGGCGCGTAGGTGAACACGTAACTCGACCCGGTGATTCCGGCATCGGTCTCGAGATCCACCAACACCAGCGGCGCCTTGTCGATCGCGCCGCTCGCCGTGTGCAGCGGGCGGTTCATCGGCGCAAGTACCGGTCGGGCGCGCAGCCCCTTGATCTTCGGCGTTGTACTCATTCGTATGCTCCCTTCCGGATATCGTAAATTCGCCGCAAGTGTATCGCAGCCGTGGGGCTCCAAGTGCCGCAGCAGCGCTCAACGCGGAGGATTCTTTTCTATACCCCCTTGAGGGGTACGCAGAGGACGCGGAGAAAAAGCGAAAGATCGGAACAAGGCGAACCACCAGGTTCATCAGGCGATTCCTGTTCAGGGACTTTCAGTTCTTCTTGGTGTCCTTGATGGTTGATGCGGATTGTCTTGCTTTATCTGGACGGCCTGTACCGGTTCGAACGCGCTAAGTCGCCGTCGGCACCGAGGGCAGCGAAGCCGACCGCGTATCCGGCAGCGGGTGGTTGTCCGCCGCGTGGTAGGTGAACACGACCGACAGCTTGGTTTCAGCGGTACGGTTCCAGCCGGCGGCGTGCAACAGCCGGCTGTGGAAGAACAGCACGTCGCCGGGCGCAATTTCGGCGCGCACGGCGCTGTCGATGAGCGCGCGATTCTCGTCGAGGTCGCTGCGGAAGAACAGCAATTCGTCGAAGCGGTCGCGCCGGAAGTTCTCGCGATGCGATCCCGGGACGAGCCACAGGCAGCCGTTTTCTTCGGTCTCCTCGCCGAGCGCAAGCCATACCGAGATCAGCTCCGGCTTCTCGAAACTCCAGTAGCGGATGTCCTGGTGCCAGCCGGTGCGGCTGGAAAATCCCGGATCCTTGGTCATGATGCAGTTGTGATGCGCCTGTGACAGCATTGGCTGCGTGCCGAGCAGCTGCGCAAGGCGCGCGCCGACCGCATTGGAAACCGCCCAGTCGCGGAATGCCGCGTCGCGCACGTACGCCTGCAGCAGCCGGCGCACCGTGCGTCCGCCGGGCCCCTCGTGCGAGACCGGCGCGCCGGGATAGCGAACGTCCGCTTCGTACTCTACCGGCCCCGCTGCGCGCGCAAGATGATCCTGCGCAAGCCGCTTCATCTCGGCGCATTGCGCGCGTCCAGCGAGCCCGTGCACGACGACATAGCCGTCGCGGCGGAAGGCTTCGACCTCTGCAGTGGTGAATTCCGGTTCGCGCGTACGTGCCAGGGCGGACATCGGGACGGTCGATCCGGTCACACGGTTGCGGTCGGGTGTTCCATGGCGGTGCGGTCTTCAATCCAGCACATGCGACACCATCCCGTCGGCCAGCTTCGGTTCGAACCAGGTCGATTTCGGCGGCATCACCTTGCCGGCATCCGCCACCGCCATCAGGTCTTCCATGCGGGTCGCGAACAGCGAGAATGCGCAGGCCGCGCTGCCGCCATCTACACGCGCTTCGAGTTCTTCCAGGCCGCGGATGCCGCCGACGAAGTCGATGCGCGCATCACGGCGCAGATCGGTGATACCGAACAGCGGTGCGAGCACATTGTCGGCCAGCAGACTGACGTCCAGCCGCGCCACCGGATCGTCCGCCGAAAGGTATTCCGGACGCACGGCAAGCTTGTACCAGCTGCCTTCGATATACAGGCCGAACATCGCCGGTTGCGCCGGCGCGATCGGCGCGATGCTTTGTTCCACCCAGAACCTTTCCTGCAGGCGCTTGAGCAATTGCGCGCGGTCCATGCCGTTCAGGTCCAGCACCACTCGGTTGTAAGGCAGGATGTGCATCTGGTGATGTGGGAACGCGACCGCCAGAAAATAGTTGTAACTTTCATTTCCAGTTTGCCGGCCGTTCGAACCGCGGCGTGCTGCCGCCACGCGCGAGGCGGCAGCGGAGCGGTGATGTCCGTCGGCGATGTAGAGCGCGGACAGCGCTTCGAAAGCCTCCGCCAGCCGCCTTTGCGTATCCGGTTCGTCGACACGCCAGAGCGTGTGCCGCACGCCGGTATCCGCGGTGATGTTGGCGACGGCTTCACCTTCCGCGGACTGCGCCAGCAGGGCGTCGATCCCGGGCGCATCCGGATAGGCCAGCAACACCGGACCGGTCTGCGCATTCAGCGCCTCGATCTGGCGCACGCGGTCGTCTTCCTTGTCGGGCCGGGTGAATTCGTGTTTGCGTATGCGGTTGCCGTCGTATTCCGCAACCGATGCCGCGGCCACCAGCCCGGTCTGCTCGAGGTCGCCCATCACCATGCGCCAGACATAGAAGCACGGCTTGTCGTCGCGCATCAGTACGCCTTTGCCCAGCATCCGCTGCAGGTTCTCCGCCGCCTTCGCGTAGACGGAAGACGCGTAGGGATCGGTACCTTCGGGAAGATCGATCTCGGGCCTGGAGATGTGCAGGAAGCTCCACGGCTTGTCCGCGGCGCGCGCGCGCGCCTCCGCGGCGGTCAGCACATCGTAGGGGGGCGCGGCAACTTCTGCAGCGTGCTGCGGCGCCGGACGCAGTCCGGCAAACGGGCGAATCAACGGCACTTCGTAGCTTTCGGAAAACTCTGATTCTACCGGCAACGCACTACTTGCCGCTGTCATGTGACAGGAATATCCTGATTGTGCCGAGGCGTTCGACCGAGAAGACCTTAAGCGGAAGCATCGCGACGGGGACCTCCCCCGCCAGCCACCGGCCCCTCACCTCAGGCGCAGCAGCCCGTGTTGCGCGCCCCGAGGCCCCGTCCGCCCGAAGTAGCGGGCAGGCCTGGCCTCGAAGCCGTGAGCGCGGTCCGTTTCGTCGAAAAACCGTAAATCCGGGGAGGCATCAATGAACACGCGTTTTGGAATCCTGGGAGCATTCGCTCTCGGGGCGATTGCCGTTGCTTCGGCAATCCCTTCTGCGTTTGCACAGGTCAGCTACCAGGACCTGGTGAAAGCCGACAGCAACACTTCCGAATGGCTGATGTACGGCCGTACCTACGATGGCCAGCGCCACGTCAGGCTCGGCAAGATCACGCCACGAAACGTCAACCGCCTGCATCCGGTCTGGGTATTCCCTACCGGCGGCGACAACCGCGGACTGCAGGCCACGCCCCTGGTACACAAGGGCGTGATCTATATGTCCGCGGACCAGTCCCGCGTGTTCGCGATCGACGCGCGCACCGGACAGGTGAAATGGCGCTTCGACCCGGAACTGTCGAAGGACGTCGAGCGCGTCTATTGCTGCGGTTCCAACAACCGCGGCGTCGCGCTGCTCGGCAATCTCGTCTATGTCGGCACCATGGACGCACGCCTGATCGCGCTGGACAAGGACACCGGCGCGGTGGCATGGGAAGCGAAGGTGGAAGACTGGGAACAGGGCTACTCGATCACCGGCGCGCCGCTGGTGGTGAAGGACATGGTGCTCACCGGCGTTGCGGGCGGCGAATTCGGCATCCGCGGCTTCGTCAAGGCGTTCGATGCCAGGACGGGGGCGCTGCGCTGGACCGCGTACACGATTCCGGGACCCGGCGAGCCGGGCAACGAATCCTGGCCGGGCGGCACCTGGAAGAACGGCGGTGCGCCGACCTGGACCACCGGCGCCTACGATCCTGAACTGAATCTCGTCTACTGGAACACCGGCAACGCCGGCCCATGGAACTGCCAGGTGCGCAAAGGCGACAACAAGTGGTCGGCGGCCACCATCGCGATAGACGCCAATGCCGGCACCATCAAGTGGGGATTCCAGTACACGCCATGGGACTGCTGGGACTACGACAGCGTCAGCACGCCGGTGCTGCTCGACACGGCGCTGGACGGTAAACGCGTCAAGGCGCTGGTGCACTACGACAAAAACGGCTTCTTCTATGTGCTCGACCGCACCAACGGCAAGTTCATCTACGGCAAGGGTCTGGTTCCCGGAATCAACTGGGCTTCGGGACTCGACCCGGTGACCGGCCGCCCGAACGTCAATCCGGAGATGATCGCGCAATCGGGCGGGCCGGAAGTCGCGCCGATCATTCCCTCTCTGGAAGGCGCGATCGACTGGCACCCGCTGTCCTATGATCCGAAGCTCGACTACGTGTTCTTCCTGTCCAACAACTGGGCAATGGGTTACAAGTTCTGGGAGGAAGACAAGTTCGAGCCGCCCACTAGGGGCGAGTGGTTCCTCGGCGCCGACTACCAGCAGTATCTGATCCCCGGCGAGCAGACGGGCGGCTTCGTCGCCTTCGACCTGCGCAATCGCAAGATCGCGTGGGAAGTGCGCGGGCCGGCGCCGTTCTGGGCCGGTGCGGTTTCCACTACCAGCGGGCTGGTGTTCACCGGCGACATGCGCGGCTACTTCATGGCAATCGATTCGAAGAGCGGCAAGGTGCTGTGGCAGTTCCAGACCGGCTCCGGGATCATCGGCAGCCCGATCACCTACGAGCTGGACGGCGTGCAGTATGTCGCCGTGCCCTCGGGCGGGATCGGCGGCGACATGGGCTTCTATTACACCGAACCCAAGGCCGGCAATCTCTGGGTGTTCGCGCTGGACGGCGGACCGAAGAGAATCCAGGACGACACCAACCTGGTGACGATTCCGGGATCGCTGCCGGTTGTTGGCCAACCCGGTGCGACACTGGGCGGACGGGTGATGCCGGGATACGGATTTCCGGAAATGCCTGAACGCGAACCGATCGACTGATCCATTCGCCCGGCACGCGATGCCGGGGCGGGCGCCATCCCGCTCCGGCCGCGCGCCGGCTGAACCCGCAACGTCGGATCGTCCGCATGAGACACCGTATCGATGTCAGACGCTTCTGCGCAGCGTGCAGCCTCGCGGCCTGCGGCCTGTTTTTCTCCGTTGTCCCGCATCTCGCATCGGCGGACGACGCGGGCGCGAACCCCTATCTTGGGCAGACGGACGCGCTGAACGAAGGCGAGAAGATCTATCGCAGCCGCTGCTTCGGCTGCCACTTTCGCGCGGGCGGACGCGGACCGAACATCTTCCGCTCGAAACTTGCAACGAATGAATTTTTCAACGTCGTAAAGAACGGCGGCAACAGCGGCATGCCTGCCTGGGGCTCGATCATGTCCGACGAGGACATCTGGAAAGTCCACGCCTTCGTCATGTCGAGGAACAGACTTTGACCAGTGCTGAGTGCTGAGTGCTGAGTGCTGAGTGCTGAGTGCTGAGTGCTGAGCAAAAAGCGTATCGCGTCCGCATTTCACTCGACACTTTTTATCCGGTACTCAGTACTTTTAACTACGTTTTACCTTCATCCTTGCCTATAGCCACCAGATGCGGCGTGCGGTGGGTGCGCATCCAGTGCGCGAAATCGCCAACCGACATCGGCTGTGCGATCAGGTAGCCCTGGATCTCGTCGCAGCCGAGGTCGCGCAGGATGTCGCGCTGGGATTCGGTCTCGACGCCTTCCGCCACCACCCGCATGCCGAGCGTGTGCGCCACGCTGATGATCGCCGAGACGATGGTGTTCCTGCCGCCGCTCTCCAGCGCCTGGGTGAACGAACGGTCGATCTTCACGCACTGCACCGGCAGATTGTGCAGCGACGACAGTGAAGAATAGCCGGTGCCGAAATCGTCCAGCGCCGCGCGCACGCCCTTGTCGGTCAGCCGCACCAGCGGATCCCGCGCCTGCTGCAGGTCCTCGAACAGCACGGTCTCGGTCAGTTCGAGTTCCAGGTCCTCGTGCGGCAGTCCGGAAGCCTGGATCGCGATCTCGACATCTTCCACCAGCTGGCCGCCGCGAAACTGCGTCGCGGAAAGATTCACCGCAACCGGTATGCGCCCAAATCCCGCCGAGCGCCATTCCATGGCCTGGTGACAGGCCTTGGCCAGCACCAGGCGGCCGACCTGGCGGATGAGGCCATTGTCTTCCAGGATACGCACGAAACTCGACGGCGGCACGATGCCGCGCGACGCACTGCGCCAGCGCAGCAAGGCTTCCGCCCCGGAGACACGGCCAGTAGCTAGCTCGATCTTGGGTTGATAGTAAAGTTCGAACTCTTCGCGTTCCAGCGCGCGGCGCAGTTCGCCGCCAAGCTCAAGGCGATCGACCGCGCGCGCATTCATGTCTTCGGAATAGAAGCACACGCGCGGGCCGCCGCCGCGCTTCGCCTGGTACATCGCCACATCGGCGTTCTTGGTTATCTCGCCCACGTCGCGCGCATCCCGCGGGTACATCGACACGCCGATGCTGCCGCCGACGTACAGCTCCCGTCCCTGCAGCCTGAACGGTTCGTCCAGTGCCCGTATCAGCTTGTGTGCAAGCACACCGGCGCCACCGTCGTCCTCCAGGTGCCGTGCAATCACCAGGAACTCGTCTCCGCCCAGGCGTCCCAGCGTGTCCTCGCGCCGGCAGACTTTCTTGAGCCGTTTCGCTACCAGCTTCAGCAGTTCATCGCCAGACGCATGACCCAGCGTGTCGTTCACGCCCTTGAACTGGTCGAGGTCGATGAACAGCACGGCGATCGCCTCGCCGGTACGCTCGGCGATGCGGATCGACTGCTCCAGGCGCTCGAGCAGCAGCGTCCGGTTCGGCAGGCCGGTCAGCGGATCGTAATGCGCCAGCTTCTGCAGTTCCTTCTGCGCCTTGACGGTCTCCGACAGATCGATGAAATACCCGAGCGTGGCGCGCCCGTCGGCCATCTCGACCACCTCGTGTTCGACCCGCACGTGGATCAGGCTGCCGTCATAGCGCAGCGCGCGCCGCATGAACGAACCCGGGACTTCGCGCGTGCCCGACTCGCGCGCGAGATGCCGGCCACGTGCTTCGCGCGTGTCCTCCGCATCCAGCTCCCACAGGCGTGCGCGCTTCGCGGTTTCGAGATCCGGGAACGCAAACATCCCGAGAAAAGCCTGGTTCGCGTGAATGATCCGTCCGCCCCGGGACAGCACGATCCCCGCAGGCGAGCGTTCCACCAGCGTGCGAAAGAGATTCTCGGTCTTGTGGAGCAGCTTGTACGGACGCAGGAAGCCGGTGAAGAACAGGCCGTAATAGAGCAGGGCGAATGCGACCAGCTTGTAACCGTGGGCCAGCGACGTGTATGCATCGGTGTACTGCCGCGTTGCCACGTATGAAAGCTGCGCCACGATCTCGACGCCGGCCGCAGCGCCGATCGCGACCAGGCCGAGCGTCCGGTTTCCCGCCGCCACCCGCGATGCCACCAGGACCAGCGCACCGAAGCAGACCAGGATGTTGAAGAAGTTGTTGCCTTTGTCCATCCAAGTCGTTTCGACTGCCGCCTGCAGGGCCGGACCGAAGAAAACGACCGAGACGGCAAACAGGGCGAGCAAGCCGATCGCCGTGGCGGCACGCAGGCCATTGACCCGTTTCTCGCCCATCACGAAAGCCGCGGCCAGCAGCGCAAGGCATGCCGTACTCTCGTGCGCCCAGACGAACACGCCCCTGCTCAGGGCGTGCGGCGCCGGAGAAACCACCTCCGCATACAGCAACAGATGGCCGACGTTCAGCAGCGTCGCCAGCAGAAATCCGGTACCCAGCACCAGCCAGCGCGGATCGCGCTGTGTCGCCCAGAGGCCGACGCTGATCGAAACCACGTGCGCCGAAACGACGATGATCAAGGTCTCGAGAATGCTGTGCGCGAGCAGCCAGGCATCCACGTTCCAGTGGAACTCGAAGCCGGCCGCGACGAACACCATCAGACTCGCTGCCGCCAGTGCGACGATCAATATCGCGCGACGGACGTTTGCGGCGTGCTGCAATTCCCGCGGGGAGGCGTCGCCTGCTTCCGCGCCGGCGCTGGCGCCGGCAGGCAGGACGTGAGGAGTGCTGCGGTGATCTTTCAATGGGATCTTGTCGGACGTCGCGGCAAGCGCGCTCTATGCGTGCATTATGCGGACACGACGCAAACCGTCAACCGGGAGGAGGCAGTGGCTTCGACTAGAAATCGAGGGTACGGGCATCGGCAGGACGGCGCCAATCGCGCCATATCGCAGGTCCGCAACATGGCTGCCGGCACCTGGAGCCGGGTCATGCGTCTTGATCCCGCAGCACAGGGCGAGCGGGAAGTCGCCTGGCGAACGAGCCGGCAGCAGCGCCGCCGGCCCGCCTGGAACAGTTACTTCAGGTGCTTGGAGACCAGTTTGGTCATCTCGAACATCGACACCTGCTTCTTGCCACCGAAAACGCTCTGCAGCTTGTCATCGGCATTGATCATGCGCCGATTCTTGCTGTCCTGCAGGCTGTTTTTCTTGATGTAGCCCCACAGCTTCTTGGTCACCTCGGTGCGCGGCATCGGGGAACCACCAATCACGGCTGCCAGGCTCGCGCTCGGCGTCATCGCCTTCATGAATGCTGCATTCGGCTTGCGCTTGGTCGTCGACTTCTTCTTGGCGGGCTTCTTCTTGGCAGCGGCTTTCTTTGCCGGAGCCTTTTTCTTTGCCGGGGCTTTTTTCTTCGCCGGGGCTTTCTTGACAGGCTTCTTCTTGGCCGGTGCCTTCTTCTTGGCAGCGGACTTCTTCGCAGGCTTCTTGGTTGCAGCTTTCTTTTTGGCGGTTGCCATTGTCACTCTCCCATAGGAATGGTCGCGATTACGTTTCGGAAATCTGCCTTGCCGCAGAGCGGCATGCGGTGCAGAGAATGCACAGCGCCTAGAGCGTTGTCAACAATTTTCCATAGGAGAAAGCCCGATTTTGCAGGGAAACCACGCTCTCGCAGCGCGAGCCGACGGCTTCAGTACCAGAGTGCGAACATTCCGAAGTCATGAAAACCCGCTTGCGAAGCGCGGCAGATGCCCGCGACGCCACGGTCGCCGACGTTCGCGCCCGGCGTTGCGCCCGCCGCAACCCGACCCTGTCTGCTGCAGGCGACATGCACGGTCTGTCGCGTGCACGGGCCGCATTCGCGGCAATCATCTCGACCGCAGGCATCTATGGCATCCTGCACACAATCTGGATACCAATTCGAGCCGCCCATGTACCTCGCCCAGGAAGAGCAGGAAGAAATCGGCGCCCGGGTGAAACAGGTCGAGTACAGGACCGGCGCGCAGATCGTCACCGCGATCGTCGACAGGTCGGACACTTACCCGGAAATCCCCTGGAAAGCCTTCGCACTCGGCGCGTCGATCGCGGCGCTCGCGGTGAGCGCCTGGGTGCTCGCCGGCATCGGCTGGTATGGAAAGGGCGCGGTTCTGCTCGCGGCACTCGGCATTGCTGCGGCCGGCGCTGGTGCCGCACTGCTTGCCGTGCTGATTCCCCTGCTCGCCGCATTTTTCGTCGACGAAGCCCGCCGTGACCTCGAAGTCCGGCAGCATGCCCATACGCTGTTCCTCCAACACGAGCTGCACGCCACGCGCGGCAGGATCGGCGTGTTGCTGCTGGTTTCCATCTTCGAACGCGAAGTGGTGGTGCTGCCCGATTCGGGCCTGTCGATGCGCATTCCCCGCCAGGAATTTGGCCGGGTGCTCGGAGCCATGAAGCCGCTGCTGCGCCGGCGCCGGCTCATGCCGGCGTTCATCGCCGGTCTCGACGCGCTGGAAGAGCTGCTGCTGGAGAAGGGTTTCGAACGGCGCTCCACCCTGCAGAACGAGCTGCCGGACGCAATCATCCAGACACGGGGGCCGCGATGAGACGGCTGCTGCTGGCGCTGCTGCTCACCGCGGGCTTTGCCGCAGCCGCAGAGATTCCCTATCTCTCGGGCCGCGTGGTGGACGAGGCAGAACTGCTCGCGCCGGAAACCCGTTCGCATATCACGCACCTGCTGCGCACCCACGAAAGCCATACCGGCAACCAGATCGCCGTGCTCACCGTGCGCACCATCGAAGGCGAGCCGATCGAGGACTACGCGGTTGCGGTGTTCGAGGCCTGGAAGCTGGGCAGCCGCGAACAGGACAACGGCGTGCTGCTGGTGGTGGTGCCGGACGACCGCCGCATGCGCATCGAAGTCGGCTACGGGCTGGAGCAGACGCTCACCGACGCGCACGCATCGCGCATCATCCGCAACGTCATCACGCCGCATTTCCGCGCAGGGGACTACGACCGCGGCATCGCCGAGGGCGTGCGTGGCATCGTTTCGGTGCTGGAAGGCGGCTGGGTACCGCCGGAAGACCTGCCCGGCGAGACACAGCGTTCTGGTTTCCATTTCGAGGCGCCGGACATGCCGCTCGGCGAACGCATCCTGATCGGCGCCTTCGTGTTCGGGATCATCGGCCTGTTCACGCTGATCGGGCTCGCCACGCCCGGCGGCACCGGCTGGTTCCTGTACCTATTCCTGATCCCGTTCTGGTCGATGTTCCCGATGGTGATCTTCGGCAGCGCCGCTGCCCTCAAGATCTTCGTTGCCTACGCAATCGCCTATCCGTTTGCGAAACTGTTCCTGAGGCGCAGCCAGTGGTACCGCAAGGCGCAGGAAGACCTCCGGCAAAAGGGCCGCGCCTCGATCGGTGGTTTCACCATCGGCGGCGGATCGCGCTCGTGGAGCTCCGGCGGAGGTTTTTCGGGGGGCGGCGGCCGCTCCGGCGGCGGCGGTGCGTCGGGCAGTTGGTAGCGTTTACGCTGCGATGGTTACCACAAAGGCACGAAGACACGAAGAAGCACAAAGAAAAGCTGGTCAATCCGAGACGAAATTTAAGCTATCGCGCGACCCGATCGGCCCATGAGAGTGCAGTTGTCGATCCTGCAGTTGCCTGGTTCCGGATTTCTTTGTGTCTTCGTGTCTTCGTGGTTAATTCCAAACCTCATTCACCTTCTCCCGTCGCGTAGACCACACCATCCAGCGCCACGCAGCCTTCGCCGCGCGCGCCGACCAGCATCGGATTGACGTCGAGATTGACCACGCCCGCCTGCGGATCGGCAATCAGTCTGCCGACGGCGACCGCGGCCTTTGCAAAGGCGCCGGCATCGAGCGGCGGCTCGTCGCGCACGCCGCCGATCAGCGGCGCGATGCGCAGCCGCTGCAGCGCTTCGAGCACGTCGCGCTCGTCGAAGGGCCACAACAGCACGCGCGCATCCGGCATCGCCTCGACATACTTGCCGCCGTCGCCAACGATCACCATCGGCCCGAAAACCGGGTCGATGCGCGCGCCGATCATCAGCTCGCGCCGGCCGCGCGCCATGCGCGCCACCAGCACCCCTTCGAATGCGAGCCGGTCGCTCTCGAGCCGCGCCTGGAACTGCCCGAACACGCTGCGCGCCTGCTCGCCGCCGCCAACGCCCAGCTTGACGATGCCCAGTTCCGACTTGTGCACCACGTCGCGCGAACAGCCTTTCATTGCCACCGGTGCGCCAAGGTCTTCGGCCGCGGCAGCGGCGGCGTCCGCGGTGGCACACAGGCGGTGTTCGACCACCGGCACGCCATGGGCCGCGAGCAGCGCGAGGCTCTGCGCTTCATTCAGCATGCGCGGTTTGCCGCCGATGGAATGCGCAGGCGTGAACTTGCCGACATGGCGCGCACCGGCCATCAGCGCCATGTGCGCCATGAACTGGTTCAGCGCCGCGACCGCCTCGCTCTCGGTCGGAAACACCGCCAGGCCCGCCTGCTTGAAGCGCGCGGCAATCGACGGCTGCGGCGCAGCCACCACCAGCGGGTTGCCGGTGGACTGTACGAACGCGGCGCTGTCGGTGGCAAAGGCGTCCACGTCATAGCCCTGGCCGGCAATCGGGATGCCGATCAGCACCGCCTCGGCGGAAGGATCGCGCGCTATCACCGGCAGGATGTCGGAGAACAGCCGGCTGTTGGTCAGCAGCGCAGCGGTGAGGTCAATCGGATTGGTGATGGTGGCAAAGCTCGGCAGGATCCTCGCCAGCGCGCCGCGGGTGGCCTCGGACAGTTTCGCCATCGGCATGCCGACCTGCGAGGCCGTGTCTGCGGCCATCACGCACACCGCGCCCGAATTGCTGATCGCGACCAGCCTGCGCCCGCGCGGCTTCCAGCCCTTGAGGTACAGCTCCGCGGCGCCCACCAGTTCCGACGTGTTCTGCGCACGCCAGATGCCGTGCCGCTCGAGAAAGGCCTCGACTACGCGATCCTCGTTCGCCAGCGCACCGGTGTGCGATCGCGCCGCTTCCTGGCCGGCCGCCGTGCGCCCGGCTTTGAGTGCCACCACCGGCAGGTTGCGCGCATGCGCAACGCGGGCCAGTTCCGCCAGCGGCGCCGCATCGACCACGCTCTCCAGGTAAATCAGCAGCAGGCGCACGTCCGGATCTTCCGCGACCACCGAGGCGAATTCCGCGGCGGACACGTCGCAGTCGTTACCGGTGGCATGCGAATGCCGCACGCCCACGCCGCGCTCGCGCAGCAGACCGTAAGGCACCACGCTCATCGCACCGCTCTGGCTCACCACCGCCACCGGACCGTCCATCGGTGCGGCCTCGATGTACATGGTCGAGAACGACAGGATCGCGCCGGTGCCGAAGTTGGCCAGCCCCTGCGAGTTCGGCCCGACGATGCGCATCCCGGCCTTGCGCGCGATCTCGCGCATGCGCGCTTCCTTCGCCTTGCCCTCGACCGCATCGACTTCGCCGAAACCGGAGGTCATCACCACCGCGACCTTCACTCCTGCATCCGCGCAGGCCTGCACCGCCTCGATGGCGGCGTCGCCCGGCAATGCGATCACCGCCGCGTCGGGCGCCTCCGGCACATCCGCCATCGACGCGTAGGCCTTGAAGCCCTGCACTTCCGCGCGGTTCGGGTTGATCGGGAACACCCGGCCCTTGAATCCGAAGCGGTGCAGATACAGCAGGGGGCGCCCGCCTATCTTGTTCGGATTGTCCGACGCCCCAATGACTGCGACCGATTTCGGTTCGAGCGCGGCACGTAGTTGATCACGGGCGCTCATGCCCAGCCCTCCTGCGCAGCATCGCATGTGTCGGCAATGGCCCGGCGGGCGAAGCGCCTGGCCCCGGACACGGTACGCGTAGCGCCGGTGCGGGAAGGGGCCAACAAGGCTGCGATGGTCGAAGCCTGAGCCGGGACCAATTCCGCCTGCTCCCGCAAACGGGCCTGCGGCTAACGAGTCGCAGCCGGCCCGCAAACGGGCGCCTTCGGCGCTAACGAGTCCGCGGCGCCCGCCTATCTTGTTCGGATTGTCCGACGCCCCGCCGACACGGTAGTTGCGGAGCAACCTTGGTGCGGGAGGCGGGGCCAGGCGCGCGTCCCGCAAGCGGCCGACTTCGTCGGTAACGTGTCCGCGCGCCCCAATGACTGCGACCGATTTCGGTTCGAGCGCGGCGCGCAACTGCTCTCTTGGATTCAATCGGGGCTCCGTTCGAAATGAGGGATGTTCTTGTCGTTGAAGGCGACGAAGCGCGCGCGCACGCGGTCGCCGATCGCCAGGTCTTTTGCACCATGCGCCATCAGCCGGAAACCTTCGTCGGCGTCGATCAGCACGATCAGGTAAGGCGCATGCGCGCGCAGTGCTTCCGCCGGCGCGCGGTGCACCAGCGACAGCGCGAGCACCGTGCCGCGTCCGGATGCCTGCAGGGTCTGCGGATCCGCTTTGCCGCAGGCCGGGCAGAAGCCGCGCTGGAAGTACCAGATGGCGCTGCAGCCGCCGCAGCGTTGATACGCGATACCCTCTCCGCCATTGATCCAGTCGCGCACCGTCATGCCGCCTCCAGCACGAGTGAAACGTGGGAGGAGAGCACGCCGCCGTCGCCGTGCAGCAGCGCCAGCCGCGGCGTGCCGGCCTGCCGCTCGCCGGCGCGGCCGGTGAGCTGCAGATGTGTCTCGACCAGGTGCGCCATGGCGCCGCCGACGCCGCAGTGGCCGTAAGAGAGCAGGCCCCCGTGCGTGTTCAGCGGCATCCGTCCGTCCAGGGAGAAATGCCCTTCTCGCGCAAGCTGGCCGGCCGCCCCGCGCGGCGCCAACCCGATCTCCTCCAGCAGGATGGTGAGCGTGATGGTGAAGCTGTCGTAGATCGCCGCGTAACCGATGTCATCCAGGCGCACGCCGGCTTGCTCCAGCGCCTGCCTCGAGGATTCCTGCGCGCCGAACGCGGTCAGGCTCGGCGCCGCGCTCACGTGCTGATGGGTGTGCGTCTGCGCCGCGCCGCGGACGCGCACCCTGCGGTCGTTCAACGGTTCGCGGCTCACCACGAACGCGGCGGCGCCATCGGATACCGGGCAGCAGTCGAGCAGCTTCAGCGGCGAGGCGATCGGTTTGGAAGCCAGCACCTGCGCCGCGCTGACCGGCTCGCGGAACTGTGCGCCGGGATGCCGCGCCGCATGCGCGCGCATCAGCACCGCGAGTTCGGCGAGATCGGCCTCGGTGGTGCCGTGCTCGTGCATGTAGCGCGAAGCAACCAGCCCGTAGTACGCGGGGATGGTCGCGCCGAGCGGCACCTCGTACACCGCATGGCCGACCTGCGCCAGGGTCTGCACCGCGGAATCGCGGCTCTGCCCGGTCAGGCGGTTCTCTCCGGCAACCACCAGGATGCGCTCCGCAGCGCCCGCTTCGATCAGCAGGTGCGCCGCCATCGCCATCGCGAAGCCGGTGGCGCCGCCGAGCTGGATCGCGTGCGCATACTTCGGCCGCAGCCCGAAATGTTCCGCAAACAGCGTGGAGAGCATCAGGTGCGGCAGCGTGGTCGAGTAACCGCAGATCAACCCGTCCACGTCCCCGCGCCCGATCTGCGCGTCCGCCAGCGCCGCCTCGGCGGCAACGCTCATCAGGTCGAGCGTCGAGCTGCCGGGATGTTTTCCATAAGGCGTCAGCCCGACGCCCACGATCCAGCTCAATGGTTTTCCTTCGCGTTGTTGTTCATGTATCGATCGATACGCGGCGATGACCAGGCACAAGGCGAGGTTTGCCGACGCCTTGCCTTTACTCAGTCCTCGCCACTCAGTCCTCGATCCTGCCTTTTTCCTTCATCCTTGCTTTTCCCCGCCGCGGATCGATGATCGACTCCGCCTCGCGCTTCAGCGCAGCAACCAGCTCCTCCAGGCGCGAGGAGATGCGTTCGGACAGCGCGGCGATCGACAACGCGGCGATCGGCACGCCGTCCAGCCCGATCACCGGCACGCCGACCGCGCCCATACGTTCCACCACCCGGTCGAGTACCAGCGTGTAGCCGCGCTGGCGCGATTCCACGATCTCCGCGCGCAATCCGTCTGGCGTGTAGTTCGGATACGGGCGCAGGCGTTCGTCCACGGCGCCGAGCAGCGGCGCGATCTCCTGTTCCGGATGCCACGCGAGCAAGGCCATGGATCCCGCGCCCACACCGAGCGGCCGCCGGCTGCCGACGTCAAGATAGTTGGCGCGGATCGGAAAACCGCCTGCCTCGCGGTCGATGCACAGGGATTCCGCACTCTTGCGCACCGACAGCAGGGCCGTGTCTCCAGAAAGCTGGGCGAGCCTGATCAGCGAAGGCCTGGCGCGCGCGCGCAGGTCGTCACGATTGCGCGCGGCCGCGGACAGCACCATCGCCTCATCGCCGAGCTTGTAGGTCTTGGTCATCTCGTCGCGCGATATGAAACCCTCGCGCGTGAGCACTTCCAGGATCCGCAAAGTCGTTACCTTGTTGAGGGCTGCGTGGGCGGCAATGTCGGTCAGTCGAGCCCGATCGGAATTGGCCAGCGCGCCCAGAATGCGGCACGCCTTCTGCACCGAGGACAGGGATGAAGTTCTTTCATTCATGACTTACACCGTTGCGATAGGGGTTGCGGGAGAGCCCACGGCGCCGGTCAGGCGCAGCGGAGGTGCCGTCAACAGGAAACGGCTGCGCTTGTGTTCGCGCAGCCAGGTTGCCAGGCCGGTGAGGTGCCAGAGTTCCCCGAGATGCACGCCGAGCTTGAACAGGCAGTGCTCGTGCAGGGGCAGCGTGGCGCAGCAGCCTTCGTGCGATATCGCCGGCAACGCTTCGACCGCGTAGTTGTCTGCGACCAGCACCGCAAGGCCGGAGTCGGTGATCCATTGCAGAAGCAGGTTGTCGCGGCCGTCAAGCGAGGCACAGGCGTTCTCCAGCGCATGCCGGTCTGGCTGGCGGTTCATTTCCAGGATCATCTGTGCGAAGCCGGTGTGCAGGCAGACCATGTCGCCCGGCTCGACCGTCACCCCGTCCTTGTCGAGGATGCGCATCAGGCGGTCGTAGCCGATCGCCTCGTGCGCGCGGCCGAAGTGCGCGTGCAGGTCGATCATCACCCCGCGGCCCTGGACGCATTTGACGGCCATGTTTTCCATGCCGAGTGCTTCCACTTTGGTGGTGGTTTTCGCCGGCACCGAGCCGACCGCGCCGGCATCGTCGGGGCTGCTCGGCCCGACGATCTCCCTGCCGGCGCGATAGCCGTTGTAGTAAACCGGCTCGGGCGTGCCGTCACCGTCCGCATCGAACATCTGGCCGACATGCGCCAGGCTGTCCCATTGCGTCGAGTACTGCAGGTGGAGGATGACCGCGTCGTCGTTGATGACGTCGGTCGCCAGGGGATTCTCCTTGCCGAGCACGTAGTTCATGATCGGCTTGCCGTTACGCAGTGTCGGCCGCAGCACCGGCGGGAATCGCCTCGGGTTCAGAATGTTGCCGCCCGGATAGTCGAGCGGCAGGCTCAGGCAGAAGCTGATGCCTTCGCGCACTTCCGCTACGCCCTGCTTTACTTTCTCCGGCGTGAGCAGGTTGAGTCGCCCGAGCTGGTCGTCCGGACCGAAATCGCCCCAGGTGGAACCCTCCGGGCGTCTTTTCCAACGCGTTGAGGTGCTCATTTTCTCCTCCCTTCGCTGCCCGCGCCGGATTCGGCCAGGCCGCGGTTGCCTTGCCGGTCAGGCTGTGTGTGCACTGACTCGGCGACTCGTGCAGGCGTTTCTTCTTTGCGCTTCACGACGGTGCGTTCTAACATCCGGAAAGCGCGACTGGTTCTGAACGCTGTATTCGCGCAAGAAGATTACCATAAACATAAAGCGAGTTTCGTTTGCTGGAACTTGCATAGACACGCACACCGGCTCAAGGAGAGGGGAGGCTCTGTTGACCAAGACCTTACGCATTGGCGCCGGCTCGGCATGGTGGGGCGACCGCATCAGTCCCGCGGTACTGAATGCGGAACGCGGCAATCTCGATTACCTGTGTTTCGAAACCATGGCGGAGGCGACCATTTCCGCCGCGCAGGTGCGCAAGCGCCGCGACCCCGCTTTCCCGGGTTACGACACCTATCTCGACGATCGCATGCGCGGCGTGCTGCCGGCGTGCATGAGAAACGGCACGAAGATCGTCAGCAACCAGGGATGGATCAACCCGGACGGCGCGGCCGAGCGCATCGTCCAGTTGCTGCGCGAGCTCGGCGTACGCGGCGTCAAGGTCGCTGCGATCAATGGCGGCATGATCACCGACCGCGTGCTCGAACTGACCGACGTGATCCTGGAGAACGGCCAGCCGACCGCGACGCTCGCGGACGCACTGGTTTCGGCCGAGGTCTATCTCGGTGCCGAACCGATCGTCGAAGCGCTGCGGCAGGGTGCGCAGATCGTAGTCTCCGGCCGCGTGGCCGACCCGTCGATCTTCATGGCGCCGATGATGTACGCGTTCGGCTGGGACGCGCTCGACCACGCGCGGCTCGGCGCCGGCAACGGCATCGGGCATCTGCTGGAGTGCGGCGCGCAGGTGACCGGCGGCTATTTCGCCGACCCCGGATTCAAGGACGTGCCCGACCCTTGGAATCTCGCATTCCCGATCGCGGAAGTCGAGGCAGACGGCTCGGCCGTGATCACCAAGCTCGAGGGCACCGGCGGCGCGGTGAACCTGATGACGGTGAAGGAGCAGCTGCTGTACGAAGTGCACGATCCCTCGTACTACATCACGCCCGACGTAGTGGTGGATTTCACCACCGCGAAGCTCGAGCAGATCGGCCCGGACCGCGTGCGCGTGACCCACATCTCCGGCAAGCCGCGTACGCCCACGCTGAAGGTTTCGATCGGCTGCATCGAAGGCTTCATCGGCGAAGACATGTTCTTCTACGCCGGGCAGGGCGCGCTGCGCCGCGCGCAACTGGCGAAGAAGATCCTCGAGGAACGCTTCCGGATCGTGAATCTCGATGCGGAAGAACTGCGCATCGACTTCCTCGGCCTGAACGCGATCCACGGCGCCATGACGCCGCCCGACGCGCCTGAGCCTTACGAAGTCGCCGTGCGCGTCGCCGCCCGCACGAAGACGCGCGAGGAAGCCAACAAGGTTGGCCGCGAAGTCGACGGCATGGCAGTCTCCGGGGTCGGCATGACCGGCAAGCGCGTCCCGCACCAGGACCGCACACGCGAAATCATCGGCGTCTGGTCATCGCTGGTGCCCCGCGACAGGATCGCACCGAGCGTGAATTACTACGAGAGCTAGGAGGAAAGTTTCGCCACAGTGGCGCGAAGGAAGAACCGGGGAACGGAAAAGCGAAACACGAAGGCACGAAGACACGAAGAAAAACCACAGAGCAAAAAAGAGAAACTCGACGCAAAGGCCGCAAAGGAACGCAAAGAACGCAGAGAACCAATTTCAGACTTTCTTGGTGTTCCTTCGTGCCTTTGTGTCTTCGTGCCTTCGTGTTTCGTTTATGTATTTTTTGTCCTGTTTGACACAAAAGGCATAACCATGAGAGTCATGCTGCAGCATGTGGCCCACTGCCGCTCCGGCGACAAGGGCAACACTTCGAACATTTCGGTGATTTCCTATACGCCGGAGCTGTATCCGTACCTGAAGGACCAGCTCAGTGCCGAGCGTTTCAAGGCGTTCTACGTCGGCGTGGTCACCGGCAAGGTCGACCGTTATGAGATCGACGGCCTGCAAGCGCTCAATTTCGTCGCCCGCGGCGCGCTGGGCGGCGGCGTCTCTCGCAGCCTGTGCATCGACAACTACGGCAAATCGCTCTCCGCGCGGATCCTCGCCTACGATCTGGAAATCCCGGACTCGATGCACCCGCTGCTTCGCGGCTTCTGAGCAGATTTCAGAAAACCGGATTCAAGAGCGGACCGCCAGGCATACCAGGAACGGCATCACAAACGACCGGGACCATCCGGTCCGGCGATTCGTTTTGCCCGTTCGATGCCGGCGCAAGCTGTTAGGATTGCAGGACTTTGAACACCACCGGACGTCCATGCGCCCATCTTCCCGCGTCGCATTCCTCGCATTTCTGTCGGTTCTTTCGTTCGCATTCATCGGCGGCTGCAAGTCGCTTGACGAAACCCTTTCGGAGGCGCCCAAACCGACCGCCCGCATCATCGGCGCCGAGTTGCGGCACCTGAACTTGCAGACTGCCGACCTGCTATTCACGGTCGAGGTGTCCAATCCCTATTTCGTCGGGCTGCCGTTACTAGATCTGTCGTATGCGATCGGCAGCAGCGGCAGGAACTTCCTGGAGGGCAGCATGCGGCCTTCCGGTACGGTTCCCGCGGGCGGATCGAGTATCGTTCAGCTGCCGGCACGGATCGACCTGGTCTCGCTACTCGAAACCCTGCAGGGCGTACGTCCAGGTTCGGTGGTGCCGTATCGTGCGGACTTTACACTCGGTGTAGACGCACCGGTCATCGGGCGGCTGAACCTGCCGTTGTCGAGGACCGGCGAGCTGCCGGTGCCGGCAGTGCCCGAGGTGGAACTGGTTGCCTTCGACATTGCCGCACTCAGCCTCGATTCGGTAAAGGCCACCGCGAAACTGCGCGTGAAGAACACCAACCGCTTCCAGCTCGACCTTGCGCGTTTCGGCGCAAGCCTTGCGCTCGGCGGCCAGCAGATCGGGCGCGCCAGCCTCACCAATGCCGCGCGCATCGGCGCCGGCGAAGCAGTGACCCTGGAAGTGCCCCTCGCTTTTTCGCCGAACGCCCTCGGCGCCGGCGTCTACAAGCTGCTGACCGGCAGCCGGACGGACTACGCGCTCACAGGTTCGATCGAAGCCGGCACCCGCTTTGGCCCCATCCGCCTGCCCTTCGAGCAGAGCGGCACCGCGCCGATCCGGAAATAGGAATCGACGTTTACACGAAAAGCGAGACACGAAGGCACGAAGACACAAAGAGAAACTTCTATAAACTTCGCATCGAAAGGGCTCTGGCAGGTTGAGCCACGACGACGCACTCCGACAAAATGCAATTCTCAAGTATTGATCCTTATCCTGGTTTTTACTTCGTGTCTTCGTGTCTTCGTGTCTTCGTGCCTTCGTGTTTCGCTTTTAAGGTTTGATTGAATCGACGACGATGACCAGCTCGATACCATTCCACTCCGCAAAGAAACTCGCCAGCCTGATCCGCCGCCGGCAGATCGGCTGTCTCGAGCTCCTCGACCTGTATCTCGATCGCGTCGAACGCATCAATCCGCAGCTGAACGCAATCGTCGTGCTGGATGCTGAGCGCGCACGGGAGCGCGCAAAGAAAGCAGACCGCGCGGCAAAGAAGAGCGACTGGTGGGGCCCGCTGCACGGCGTACCGATGACGGTGAAGGAATCCTTCGATGTTGAAGGCCTGCCCAGCACGTGGGGCCGCCCGGACATGAAGAACAACATCGCCGCGCGGCACGCGCTTTCGGTTCATCGCCTGCTGGGCGCCGGCGCAGTGGTGTTCGGCAAGACCAATGTACCGGTGATGCTTGCAGACTGGCAGAGCTTCAACCCGGTCTACGGCACTACCAATAATCCGTGGGACGTGACCCGCGTTCCCGGCGGCTCGTCGGGCGGCGCAGGCGCGGCGCTCGCAGCGGGACTGACCGGACTGGAGATCGGCAGCGACATCGGCGCCTCGATCCGCAACCCGGCGCACTACTGCGGCGTGTTCGGACACAAACCCACGTTCGAGCTGTGCCCGATCCGCGGCCATCATCTTCCCGGCAGCCTCGCCACCAAGGACATGATGGTGATCGGCCCGCTCGCGCGCAGCGCCGCCGATCTCGAGATCGCACTGAATGCCATTGCCTACCCGGATGAAATGGATTCGCGCGGACTGAAGATCGTGCTGGCCAAACCCAGGTCGGAAGTAAAGAAGCTCAGGGTCGCAGTGCTGTCGAACGCGGACACCGCGGAGGTGGACGCTTCGGTGCAACAGCGCGTGCTCGCCGCGGCCGAGTGCTTCGAGCAGCACGGCGCCGAGGTGAATCACACCGCGCGTCCGGATTTCGACCTGCACGAGGCGCATCGCGTCTACATCCATCTGCTGCGCGCAGCCACTTCATCCTCGCTTACCGAGGAACACTTCGAGCGCCAGCAGAAACTGGCCACGGGCTCGCTGCCAGACAAGGACAGCTACGAGGCGTGGATGGTGCACGCCAACACCATGACCCACCGCGAATGGCATGCGTGGAACGAGAAGCGCAGCTGGATGCGGCAGAAATGGGCCGAGTTCTTCCGCGACTGGGACCTGCTGCTGTGTCCGGTCGCCGCCACCGCCGCCTTTGCGCATAACCACGAAGGCGAACGCTGGCAACGCATTGTCACGGTCAACGGCAAGCCGCAGCCCTCCACCACGCAGCTGTTCTGGGCCGGTTTGTCGGGCATGGTCTGGCTGCCGTCGACGGTTGCACCCGCGGGTTTCACCGGCGACGGGTTGCCGGTCGGCGTGCAGATCGTCGGGCCGCAATTCGGCGATCTCGCCACCATCGCCGCCGCAAAATTCCTCGAACGCGAATTCCAGCCCTTCGTCCCGCCGCCCGGCTACGACTGATCGGGCAGGCACCGTTAAAAGCGAACCATGAAGACACGAAGGCACGAACAGAGAAACATCATCGCGAGGCGGATTTGGCCGCCGTGGCGATCTCGCCTGTACGCATTCGCTGCGACCGCCTCTGCTCCTGCGACTTGCCATCGCGCATCTGCTGGCGGACGATAGTGATTCTATCGGGCGACCAATCGGTCCATGCATACAAGCCAGAGCGTACTCGACTGTATCGGCAACACGCCGCTCATCCGCCTGCAGCACGCGTCGGAGACGACCGGCTGCGAGATCTATGGCAAGGCGGAGTTCATGAATCCCGGTGGCTCGGTGAAGGACCGCGCAGCGCTCGGCATCATCCGCGCCGCTGAGAAAAACGGCTCGCTGCGTCCCGGCGGCACCATCGTGGAAGGCACGGCCGGCAATACCGGTATCGGCCTCGCACTGGTCGGCAACGCGCTCGGCTACCGCACGGTGATCGTGATGCCGGACAACCAGAGCCAGGAAAAGGTCGACGCGCTGCGCGCCTATGCGGCCGAGATCCGCTTCGTGAAACCGGTGCCGTATCGCGACGACAATCACTTCATCAAGGTCTCCGGCCGGCTGGCGGAAGAACTGAACGGCAGCGATCCGAACGGCGCGATCTGGGCCAACCAGTTCGACAACCTCGCCAACCGCGACTTCCACGCAACCACCACCGGGCCCGAGATCTGGCGCCAGACCGGAGGGAAGATCGATGGCTTCGTGTGTGCGGTCGGCAGCGGCGGTTCGCTCGGTGGTATTGCCATGTATCTGAAGCAGCAGAATCGCGATACAACCATCGCGCTCGCCGATCCGGACGGCTCGGCGCTTTACAACTGGTTCCGCAACAACGAACTCAAGGTCGAGGGCAGCTCGATCACCGAGGGCATCGGCAACAGCCGCATCACCAGCAACCTGGAAGGAACGCCGGTCGACCTCGCGTTCCGGATCCCCGACAGCGAAGCGATGCCGCTGCTGTACCAGCTGATTACCCGCGAGGGCCTGCTGCTCGGCACGTCCAGCGGCATCAACATCGCCGGCGCGATCCGGCTCGCACGGGAACTGGGGCCGGGTCACACCATCGTCACGCTGCTGTGCGACTCGGGCATGCGCTACAAGAGCCGGCTGTTCAATCGCGAGTTCCTGTTGTCGAAGGGACTGGAACCGCCGGCATGGGTCAACTGAACCAAAGGAGCACATCATGAAACGCATTGCCATCTTCTTCACTGTTCTGGCCGCGTGCGCAGGGCCGGCGCTCGCCGACGACATCGACCAGCTGCAGAACGCGTCGCAGGCGGAGTTCCGCCTGCTGTCCGAAGACCTCGGCGCGGCGCTGAGCTACAAGCCGCTCTCGCCTGCGGAACCGCTGGGCATCACCGGGTTCGATATCGGCCTGGCGGTCACCGCCACCGACCTGGAGCACTCGAACGTCCTGGAGAAAGTCACTTCGTCCAGCGCGTTCTCGACCGCGATCGTACCCAGCCTGCACCTGACCAAGGGCCTGCCGCTCGGCATCGACGTCGGCGCGATGTACGTAAAAGTTCCGGAACTCGACATCTCGCTGTGGGGTGTTCACGCCAAGTACGCCATTCTCGATGGCGGCATCGCCATGCCGGCGCTGGCCGTGCGCGGCAGCTACACCCGCGTCTCCGGCATCGACCAGCTGGATTTCGACACCAAGGGGCTGGATATCTCGATGTCGAAAGGATTTGCCTTCCTCACACCGTACGTCGGCGCGGGCATCGTATGGGTCACCAGCACACCGCGCAGCGATACCGGATTGAGGGAAGAGAAATTCGAGCAGAGCAAACTGTTCGGCGGAATCAATCTGAACTTCGGCCTGTTCAACATGGCGTTCGAGGCCGATCGTACCGGCGACGCCAACTCCTACGGGGCAAAAATCGGCCTGAGATTCTGACTGCCGCCGCAAGCGCGCGCGGCGAAAAGACGATCAGGCAAAAGCCGCGGCGGCGCCGGCAACCGCGCCTGCCACGACGGTTGCGATCAGCAGCAGCATCGAAGCGTCGTGCCTGAGCCTGCGCAGGAACCCGACCGGCCGCGGCGGTTTTACCAGCCGGATGGCGTCGCCTTGCGTCGGTTCTGCCAGTCGCCGCAGCGCCGCGCGCGAGTCGAAACGCGGCGACAGGGGCAGTCGTGTGTCGGATGCGATCGTCCCCGCCACCGGCGCCAGCCGCAGGGTTTTCTCGGCCTCCAGTCTCACGGTCCTGACGGTGTCCGTTGCGTCGCCGGCCGCCGGCTGCGCATCCAGCGGCAGCGTGTCGACCGTCGCCACGAGACCGGCATCGTCACGGCCGCCGAGTTCGGCAAGACACGCCCGCAGGTCCGACGCCAACTCATAGGCATCCTGGTAGCGCGCGTCGGGCTCTTTCTCGAGCGCCTTCTGCACGACGAGATCCAGCGTCGGCAGCACTTCCGAATTCAGCCGGCTGGGCGGGATCTGCCGGACATGCGCCACGTTGTGCAGCACGTGCGTCATGTCAGAGCCGACAAACAGCCGTGAGCGCGTCAGCATCTCGTACAGCACGATGCCGAGCGAGAACACGTCCGAGCGATGGTCGGTCGGGCGTCCCATCGCCTGTTCCGGCGACATGTACTTGGGCGTGCCGAGCCGCGTGCCGGTCTGTGTTTTCAGGTCCGACACGCGCACGCGCGCGATGCCGAAATCCATGATCTTCACCCGCCCGCGCGGCATGAGCATGATGTTGCTTGGCTTGATGTCGCGGTGCACGACACCGCGCTCGTGCGCAAAGCCGAGCGCGTCAGCCACCTGTTCCGCGATGTCGATTGCCTCGCGGGTGGATACGCCGCTCTCGGACATCCGCACCCGAAGCTCCTCGCCCTCGAGCAGCTCCATCGCCATGTAGGCGAGATCGCCCTCCTCGCCGAAATCGTAGATGGAGATGATGGCGGGATGGTTTAGCCGGCCTGCCGCTTTCGCTTCCTGAAAAAAACGGGCTTCGTACTCCGAGCGGCCGGAAACGTCCTCCAGCAGCATGATGGTTTTCAGCGCCACGACGCGGTCGAGCACCGGGTCGCGCGCCTTGTACACCGTGCCCATGGCGCCTTTCCCGATTTCGCCCAGGATCTTGTAGCGGCCCAGCTGTGTGCGTTTCTTTTTGGCCATTACCAGAACTTCAGTTTACCGATGAAGCCGCGCAGCGCATCGCCGTAACCGCGCACGGTGGAAGCGAGCTGATCGAATACGGCGCCGGCCTGTGCCTGCGTATCTCCGCCTGCGAGGCGGACCGCAATGCCGGCCGCGATGAATGCCGCCGCCACCACCGCGGCGAACAAAACGAGGCGCCGGTGCCGGCGCGCCGCCGCGTCCCGGTCGAGAACGAACAGTTCATGCGTGCGCAACGAACGGTCGCTGGCGATTCCGGTCGGGCGCAGACTGGCGCCGAGCGAAGGCGATGCATCCAACAGCGCGTCGCGGAACGAACGGGACATGACCAGGCTCGCGGGAGCGGCGAATTCCGCCACCGACGCGGCGGTCGCGATCGCATCGCCGAATGGCCCCTCATGCTCTGGGCCGTCTGCGGCGAGCTGCACTGCGCCGTGATTGATGCCGATGCAGAAGTTGAGTCCCACGCTTGAGGCCGCGAGCGCGCGGTCCGCCATCTCCAGCGCCTTCCCCGGGTTGCGCAGGATCACGATCGCCACACCATCCGGTGCGTCGAGCACGATGCGCTCCTCGGGCAGCAGCCCGGCCATCGTCACCGCGATCACGGCTTCGAGCTGCGCCCGCAGTCGCGCCTGTTCCATGACCGGCCGGCGCGCAAACTCATGCACCCTTATGTAGACGACGCTCGCCAGCGGCGGCGCAAAGCCCGCATTGTTCATTATTCAGAAAGGATTTCTGCCGCTCTCAAGGAAACTGCCCGTCCCGCCATTATGGCGTGTCCGGCACCAGATACGAAAACGCGTCTTCTGCCAGTTCACGCTCCGCGACGGCGCGCGGCGATCCGCCCTTCACTGCGAGCGCGCGGTCCTCGCCGCCAGGTCGCGTTCGTCCGCGTCGCGGTATCTCATCCAGCCAACGTTCATTTCATCCCATGTCTGCTCGCCCCAGTAGACGTCCTGCTCCGGATCGGGATTGGCCGGATTCTGCGCCGAGTTGTCCCAGGTCATGTCGAACACGACGCGGGTGCCGGCCGGCAGCAGTTTCGGCGACTTCAACGCATAGGTTGTCTGCCAGGTGAAGTCGTATTTCGGCATCGACAGCAGAATCTCTTCGCCGCCGTCCGGGTAGTGAGCGGTAAAGCGTGCAGCGCGGCCCCGCAAGTGCGCGTGCGGCATCAGGCTGTAGAGCATCACGTCGCGCTCGAACACGTGCTCCAGCGAATCGGTGTACGACTTCGCATGCGCCGGCACCGTGAGCCCGGCATCCATGATCATCGTCATGTCGAGCCGGTGCTTCGGCGGCTGATCGTAGAAGTAGTAGCCCACCCGGGTCACGTCCCGGGTCGCGCGGCCGTTCGGCGTGTAATGCATCTGGAACCGCAAGTTCGCTTCCCTGCGCAACAGGATCCCGGTGTCCTCCGGGTAGGGCACCGCATTCTTGCCCGGCGCGTAACCGCCCAGTTCCCCGATCTGCCCGCGGATATTGCGCCGCTCTCCGTTGTCCGGATCGTCTATTCCCGCCAGCACGTGGTGCACCACCGCGCGGTCGCCCGGGATGATCTCGATCGCGCGGATCCACACGTCGCGATCGAGCGGATTGTCCGCATACGGGTACTGGTAATCGACCACACCGCTTGCCGGCACGTCGAAGGCCGGCACTTCCACGATCATGTCCGGCTTGCCGAGCGACCATTCCGCCCACTCGGCGTCCCGCTCCGCGAGGGGATCCGGCCCGTCGCCGCGCGGCGCGCCGGCCTCGATCCAGTGCACCAGCGTCCTGATCTCCTCCGCAGTCAGCGAACGGTCGCCGACGAAACTGCCAAAGTGCGGATCGGCGTGCCAGGGCGGCATGCGTTTCGTGCGGATCACTTCGCGGATCATCGGCGCGAAGCCGCGCACCATCTCGTAACCGGTCATCGCCCACGGCCCGATCCCGCCCGGCCGGTGACAGCTCACGCAACGCTCGGCCAGCATCGGCGCGATGCGTTCCGGATACGAGATTTCCGCGTGCATTTCGCGCCGGTCGTGCTCCGGCAGATTGACCAGGCAGCCCACGGCTTCCGCCTGCGCCACGGCGACCGGCTCTCCGGCCAGCACCGCGTCGAGCGCATCGGTCAGGTAGTGGCGATTCGCCGCCGGTTTCTGCGCGCCATAGGCAAGGCGGTCGTCGACCGGTCCGCGATAGGCGACTTTCCACCCGTTCGGGTCGATCACGAACACGTCCGCCGTGCGCACGATTCCCAGCGACTCGCCGATGAGCTGCGTCTCGTCCACCAGGATCGGCAAGTCGACGTCGAACTCGGCTGCTTCCCTGGCGATCGATTCGCGATCATCCTGCAGGTTGGAATTGATCAGCAGGAATTCGACTCCCTGCGCGCGGTAGTTCTCGCGGATGGCCTTGAACTCGGGCAACGCCTTGCGCACGATCGGGCAGCCGTTGCCGTGCACCATCAGCACCACGGCCTTCGCGTCGGAGAGGTAATACAGCTCATGAAACGCGCCCGCATGATCCAGCAGAGCGAAATTGTCCACCCGCTCCCCCGACTCCACCGCCACCGCCGATCCCGCCAAGGCGGACGAGAGCACGAATACCCATCCCGCAACCGCTTTCATCTCGACACCCCAAGAATCAATTCAGCACCGCGAGCCGCCAATCACGCTGCGCCCGATCTCCACCCGGTTCCCGGGCCCCTGACTTTTTTCCTCAGCCCTTGCCACTCAGTCCTCAGTCCTGTCTTTCCTTCATCCTTCATCCTTCATCCTTCATCCTTGCTCTTGTCCCTCAGTCCTGCAGTTATCTTCTCCCGATCTTCCCCCGCCGCAGCATGATCACCAGTATGCCGCCAAGCATCCCGCCCAGGTGCGCGAAGTGCGCGATGCCGGTGGCAGTGCCGGTCACCCCGAAGAACAGCTCCACCGCGCCGTAGAGCACGACGAATACCCTTGCCGGCAGCGGCACCGGCAGGAAGATCAGCAACAGCTTGCGTTCCGGGAAATACATTGCGAATGCGAGCAGCAGACCGAACATTCCACCGGAGGCGCCGACGGTCGGCAGCGGTTCCAGGCCCATCACCGCGGTCACCACCATGTGCGTCAGTGCCGCGACCACCACGCAGACCGTGTAATAGATCAGGAACCAGCGCGAGCCGAAGACGCGTTCGATGTCGCTGCCAAACATGTACAGCGCGAACATGTTGAAGAACAGATGTGCAAGCCCGCCGTGCAGGAAGCTGTAGGTGACGAGCTGCCAGATCTGGAACGGCGGCATGTTGGAACCGCCTTCGACAGGCCAGAGCGCGAACCACAACATCGGCGTATTGCCGGTGGCCATCTGCAGCATGAACATGGCGACGTTTGCGATCAGCAGCGCAAGAGTGACTGGGAGCATGAGGTTGATTTATCTCTCTGAATGGGCGGGATGGCAGGTATCGTACTGGCAGTTCCGGTCGGAACGCGGCATCGCGTCCCGCGTTCGCCAGACATCCATTATCCTGCCTCCGTGCGGGTTTGAGTTGCAAATGCCTTCAATCGACGGAATCCGGGACGATTGCGTGAATTGCCTGGGATGCTGCGCTATGGTGTGCCCTGATCGACCAGGATGAGATCTCCACGCGGACTGAAACCGGGACTATCGATGACTCATCGCAAAGCGAAACGCGCAGTCCGTGCTGCGGCGCTCGTGCTCATATTGGCAGCCGGGGTACTGCTCGCCGCGGATAATCCGCCGCCCTCGTGGGCATACCCGGTGAATCCGCCCGGCCTCGTGCCCGAGCCGGATGACGGCGTACCGCGGCGCGTACCCGGCAGCGAGCGGGCCTTTACGCTCACGCAGATCCGCGACCTGTTCGCCGCGCCCGACTGGCACCCGGAAGATCACCCGCCGATGCCGGAAATCGTCGCGCACGGGCGCAAGCCGGCGGTGCTCGCCTGCGGCTACTGCCATCTGCCCAATGGCATGGGCCGCCCCGAGAATTCCAGTCTCGCGGGGTTGCCCGCCGAATACATCGTGCAGCAGATGGCCGAATTCAGGAGCGGCGCGCGAATGACATCGGAACCGCGCAGCCTGCCGATCGCCTTGATGATCTCGACCGCGAAAGCGGTGACCGATGAAGAGATCAGGATCGCCGCCGAGTACTTTTCCAGCCTCGAACCGCAACCCTGGATTCGGGTGATCGAAACCGACACCGTGCCGAACACCACCGTCGAGGGCTGGATGCTGGTCGAAGCCGAAGGCGGCGGCCGCGAACCGATCGGCAGCCGCATCATCGAGATGCCGGAAGACCTGGAGCGCACCGAGCTGCGCGATGCACGGTCCGGTTTCGTGGCACTCGTCCCCGACGGCAGCCTGAGCAAAGGCGAGATGCTGGCCGGCGGCGGTGACGGCAGGACGGTCGCCTGCGCGATCTGCCACGGCCAAGGCCTTCGCGGGCTCGGCCCGGTGCCGGCGCTCGCCGGCCGCTCGCCGAGCTATCTCTTCCGCCAGCTCTACGATATGCAACATGGCGTGCGCAACGGAGCATGGACGACACTGATGAAGCCGGTGGTCGCGCAACTCACCGAAGACGACATGATCGCGCTTTCCGCCTACGCGGCGTCGCTGGCGCCCTGATACTGAATAACCGGCTGGACCACCAAGACATCAAGAACACCAAGAAAAACTGCTCTAATTGCAGATATTCAACGCCTTTATCGGGTGCGGTCCCGGCACCGAACTTCGTGGAAACTCCAGGAGACATTTTATTTTCTTTGTGCCTTGGTGCTTTTGTGGTTAATTTGTACTTTGCCTCGAGCAGAATTGTTCGCCTATGCAGGATTTGATCATTCGCGGCGCCAGCGTTGTCGACGGCACCGGCTCGCCGCCGCGCACGGCGGACGTCGCGGTGCGCGATGGGCGCATCGTCGACGTGGGCCATGTCACCGGCCGCGCGCGCAGTACGGTGGACGCAGACGGCCTTGCGCTGATGCCGGGGATCGTCGACATCCATACCCATTACGATGCGCAGGTCACCTGGGACCGCACGCTGTCGCCTTCGCCAGCACTCGGCGTCACCACCGCGGTGATCGGCAACTGTGGCTTCGGCATCGCGCCCTGCCCGCAGTCGCAGCGCGAGACCATGCTGAAGAATCTTTCGGTGGTCGAAGGCATGGATCTCGACGCCCTGCTTTCGGGCACCGACTGGGATTTCGAAACGTTTCCGGAGTATCTCGCGCAGCTTCGCCGCATCGCGCCCTACGCGAACCTCGCCGCGCTTGCCGGCCACTCCACCATCCGCACCGCGGTGATGGGCGACGACGCTTCCACCCGCGCCGACCCGACGCCGGAAGAACTGGCAAGAATGCAGGCGATGGTGCGCGAAGCGCTGGACGCCGGTGCGATCGGATTCGCCTCGTCTTTCTCGCCCAACCACGCGGGCTACGGCGGCCGGCCGATGCCGTCTACCATCGCCAGCGAACAGGAACTGCGTACGCTGATGCAACCGCTCGGAGAACAGGGCCGCGGCGTATTCGTGATGGCCACCGGCGCGCGCGCGACGACGGAATTCATGGAGTCGCTCGCCGCCGACACCGGACGCCCGGCGTTCATGGTGACGGTACTGGCGATGCATAACGATGCCGCGCCGGATGCGGCGATGGGCTATTACGAACGCTGCGCCGCCGCCCATGGCCGCGGCCACGAGGTCTACATCCACGCCAACTGCCATCCGCTGTCGTTCGACTTCACGCTGCGCGAACCCTATCTGCTCTATTCGCACGATGCATTCGACCGCGTGAAAGCCGCGAAGCCGGAAGAACGCGCCGCGATTTACGCCGATCCCGCGTTCAGGCAGCGTTTCCGCGAGAACCTGGCGAATCCGAAGGCCGGCATCCTGTTCTATGGCGATTGGTCGAAGATCGAACTCGACGAGCAACCGGTGACCGAACGCGCGCGCGCCGCCGGACGCGATCCGCTCGACTGGTTTTTCGATCAGCCGCTGGACGCGCAGTTCATCGCCAAGCTGTTCCAGAACAACGATGCCGGCGTCGCGCCGCTGCTCCGGCACGAGGCCGGCGTGCTCGCGCTTTCGGATGCCGGCGCGCACCTGATCTTCCTGTGCGATGCCGGCTTCGGCCTGCATTTCCTGCGCCACTGGGTGCGCGAGACCGGCACCTTCACGCTTGCGGAAGGCGTGCGCAGGCTCACCGCCGACCCCGCCGACAAGTACCGCATTCCCGGCCGCGGCCGCATCCTGCCCGGCGCGTGGGCTGATCTGTTGCTGTTCGATCCGGCGACGGTCGGCACGTCGGGATTGATCCGCGCCAACGACCTGCCCGGCGGCGGCGCGCGCATGCTGCGCAAACCCGAAGGCGTGCGCGGTGTGTGGGTCAACGGCGTGCAGGTCCACGACGGCCGCCAATACGTCCCGCTGGACGCAGGTCCGGGACAGGTGCTGACCGAGTTCCCGGCGTGATCGCAGTCCGACGCATCTCCGGTTCGCTCGGCGCCGAGATAGACGGCGTCGATCTGTCGCTGCCTTTGTCCGCCGACACGGTTTCCGCGATCCGCAAGGCCTGGCTCGAACACCTGGTCATATTCTTCCGCGACCAGCCGCTCACGCCGGCGCAGTTCATGGCCTTCGGCGAGCGCTTCGGCACGCCCGTCGAGTACCCGATGGTAAAGGGTATCGAAGGCTTCCCGAAGATCATCGAAGTCAAGAAGCTCGAACATGAGCGCGTCAACTTCGGCGGCGTGTGGCATTCGGACACCGCGTATCTGGAAACGCCGCCGATGGCCTCCATGCTGCTCGCGCGCGAAGTACCGCCCGCCGGCGGCGACACGTTGTTCGCAAACATGTACCGCGCCTGGGATGCACTCTCGGGCAGCATGAAGGACGTACTGCGCATTCTCAAGGGCGTGAACTCCTCGGCGAAAGCCGACGTCACCAGGACCCGCGAGGACCGTATCCGCACCGACGGCCGCGGCGACGCGCAAAAGGAGTACGAGGCGGAACACCCCGTAGCGCGCATTCATCCGGAGACCGGACGCACCGCGCTCTACGTCAACACCGCACACACCGTGCGCTTCGCCGGCATGACCGATGGGGAAAGCGCACCGCTGCTCGACTACCTGTTTGCGCACCAGATCCGCCCCGAATTCATCTGCCGCTTCGCCTGGCGGCCCGGTTCGATCGCGCTGTGGGACAATCGCTGCACCCAGCACTACCCGGTCAACGACTACCACGGCCACCGCCGCGTCATGCACCGCATCACGCTGGCCGGCGACAAACCGCGCTGAAGGGCCCTGCACTTGCCGTCATTGCAAGGAAGCGGGGCGACCGCGGCACCCCGAGCCGTTGTTCAGCCTCCGACCATCGTAACGAACGGATTCGCAAACAGCAGATACAAGCCGATACCGACGCCGATCATCGGCACGGCGTCGAGCAGCCCTGCGACGACGAACAGCTTGATCTGCAGCAGCGGGATCAGTTCAGGCTGACGCGCAGCGCCTTCCAGGAAACGTCCGCCCAGCAAACCGAAGCCGATCGGGGTGCCGAGCGCACCGGCACCGATCAGGATCGCCACCGCGATGGCGACATCACCCAGCAGGACCGACAGTTCCATTTTCTTCTCCTCGAGTGCGCACGTGCGCGACAGCGCCAGAGTAGACAGGCGGCGCGGGCGTCACAATTACCTCCCGGGTAATTGCGCGGCCGCCGCTTTGCGGCTGAAGTGTCGCGGGATGTCTTCGCCATGCACGCTGCACCGTTGAAACCGCAGGCAGTCGCACTACGCACCGCGCTGGCGATCGGCACCGTCGGCCGTCTCGGCGAAGAGCTCATCAACTGCCTGCTGGAAACACCGGCTTACGCATCCGTGCATGTCGCGGTCGAGGCGCCGTTGCGCTCGATGCTGCCGCGCCTGCGGCCGTGGCAGGTGGCGCCCGGGACGTTCGGCGGCCTGACGCCGGCAACGGACATCGCCATGCCGCGCGCGGACGACGTGTACTGCTGCATCGACGGAACGCGTACATACTTCCGTCGCGACCGCGCCTACCTGCCGCTGACAGTGGAACAGCTTCCCGCCCTGGCGCGGACCGCTGCGCGCAACGGCGCCAGGCGCTTCGTCCTGCTTGCGCCGTTGTCGGCTTTTCTGCAGTTGTCCGCACCGGTCGGCGCCGCGATGCACGTGCGCGAAGTCGATCTCGTCGGCCTCGGATTCGAGACATTGATCGTCGTGCGCCCGACCGCCGACTACATTGCGGGGCAAGGCAATCCGCTTGAGCGCCTGATCGCCTGGGGCGCAAAAGCCGTCATGGAAATCATCATTCCCCCGCGCCTGCAGCCGCTGCGCGCACGGCACATCGCGCAAGCTGCAATCAACGCAATTACCGATCTCGGTCCGGGCGTACATATCCTCGGCGCCGCCCGCATCGCGGAACTCGCCGACCGCAACGGATCCGCATCAACGCGGAAGAAATAAAGAACCGGCCGGACCGCAAACCCCCATTCGCGCGAACCAATAAATTAAGGAGCTGCCTCTATTCTGGTTTTCCCTTTGGTCGTCCTTCACTCAGTCCTCGTCACGCAGCACTCGGTCCAGCCCTTCAGCTCTTCACTTTCCACTCAGCACTCAGTCCTCCTCTTCACTGCGCACTGGGCACCCGTTTCGTTCTCAGTCCTCGTCACTCAGCACTCAGTCCTGCCTTTAGCTCCGCCTTGCCTGCGTTGCCGGTCTGGTCTATTTTGACCGTACGGATGCCATCCGAGCATTCGATACCAGGAGGAGACCCCCATGCGCACCGTTCGCCAGTGGTCATTTGCACTCGTCGTCGCGCTGTTCGCGATATCTTCGATCGCTGCGGAACTGCCGCGCGCGAAACCGGAGTCGGTCGGACTCTCCACCGAACGGCTGAATCGAATCAAGGAGGTGCTCGGCGCCAGGGTCGATGCCGGTGAGATTCCCGGCTATGTGGCGCTGGTCGCGCGGCGCGGCAAGATTGCGTACTTCGAAGCCTACGGCCTGCAGGATCCGGGCACGAAGCGTCGCATGTCCCGCGATTCGATTTTCCGCATCTATTCGATGACCAAACCCATCACCAGTGTCGCGGCGATGATCCTGGTCGAGGAAGGCAGGATCAAACTCTCCGACCCGGTGTCGATGTATCTGCCGGAGCTGAAGGATCTGCGGGTGGCGACCAACGCCGACACCGCGAAAACGCCGGCCGACATCAAAACCAGGCCGGCGAAGAACCCGATCCGCGTGATGGATCTGCTGATGCACACCTCCGGTTTCACCTACGGCTTCTTCAGGCCATTCCCCGGCGGCGGCGCAGTCGAACAGGTGTACATCGACGGCGGCGTGAACGATCTCGACATCAGCAATGAAGAACTGGTTAATCGCATCAGCAAGATGCCGCTCAAGTTCGAGCCGGGCACGACCTGGTGGTACAGCCGCTCGACCGACGTGCTCGGCCGGTTGATCGAAGTGGTTTCCGGCATGACCCTCGGCGAGTTCTTCGAGAAACGCATCGCGAGACCGCTCGGCATGAATGACACCGCGTTCAGCGTCGCGCCCGGCAAGGTATCGCGCGTCGTCGAGCCCTTCCCCAAGGACAAGGAAAGCCTGATCCTGCAATACACCGACCCGACCGGGCCGGTGAAATTCGAGGCCGGCGGCCAGGGACTGACCTCGACCGTGATGGACTACGCGCGCTTCGCGCAGATGCTGCTGAACGACGGCGCGCTGGACGGCACTCGCATCCTCGGCAAAAAGACGGTCGAGCTGATGACCTCAGATCATATCGGCGACGTGATCAGCCGCGGCCCCTTCTACCTCCCCGGCCAGAGCCACGGCTACGGCCTGCTCGGCGCGGTGCGCACCGAGGGCCCGCGCGCACCCGCGGCGCTCAACCCGATGGACGGCTCGGTCGGCGAGTTCTACTGGGCCGGCTACGCCGGCACCTACTTCTGGGTCGATCCCGAGGAAGAACTGGTCGGCGTGTACATGATGCAGTCGGTGCAGCACCTGCTCTGGTACGCCACCATGTTCAAGACGCTGGTGGTGCAGTCCGTGGTGGATTGAAGCGCACGGATCCCGCGGTTATGCCGCCGGATTCGGATACCGCGCCTGGATCTGCCTGATTTCCTCCAGCGTGTCCGCGTCCAGCTCGAACTGCGCGCCGGCGATGTCTTCCTCGAGCTGCGCCATCGTCGTGGCGCCGATGATCGATGAGCCGAGATACCAGCGGCTCGCGACGTAACCCAGGGCAAGCTGCACCAGCGTGATGCCGCGTTTCCTCGCGAGCGCGACGTAAGCGTCGAACGCTTCCGACACCATCGGCTTGCGGAAGCGCATGCCGAGCGTGTCGAACAGCGTGAAGCGCGCGTTCGGCGGCTGTTTGCCGCCGATGTATTTGCCGGTGAGAATCCCGGCGGCCAGCGGGCTGTAGGCGAGCAGCGTCATGTTCTCGCGGAACAGCGCCTCGGCGAGATCGTTGTCCACGTTGCGCGAGATCAGGCTGTAGCTGTTCTGCAGCGTCACCGGCCCGGGCACGCCCAGCTCCTTCGCCGCGCGGTGGAATTCGCACACGCCCCATGCGGATTCGTTCGACAGACCGTAATGGCGGATCTTGCCGGCCTTGATCATCGCCGCCATGCCCTCGACCTGCTCGTGGATCGAAGGCCCGCCCGGCTTCTTTTCCTTCGCGGGATCGAACTCGGTCGCGCCGAAGTTGGGTACGTTCCGCTGCGGCCAGTGGATCTGGTACAGGTCGATGTAATCCGTCTGCAGCCGCTGCAGGCTGGTGTCCACCGCCTCCGCAATCACGTCTTTCGTCAGGTCGGTACGCCCGCCCCGAATCCAGTCGCGCCGCCCCGGCCCCGCAACCTTGGTCGCGATGCAGAGCTTGTCGCGCCTCTGTTTCGCGAGCCAGGTGCCGAGATACTGCTCGGTGCGCCCCTGCGTCTTGCCGTTCGGCGGCACCGGGTACATTTCCGCGGTGTCGATGAAGTTGATGCCCTGCGAGACCGCGTAGTCGAGCTGCGCATGCGCCTCCGCCTCGCTGTTCTGCTCGCCCCAGGTCATGGTGCCGAGGCAGACGGTCGATACGTTCATGTCGGTGCCGGGAAGGACTTTGTATTGCATGACGGGCTCCGCGATGTGAACAATGCCCGTAGCGTAGCCGAAAACCTGCGCAGACCAGAATCGGACCTGTCGCCTGCCGTGGTTTGATACCCGCGGGATCGCGCGAATCCGGTTACCCGACCTCGCGTGTGACGAAGGCCAGCACTTTCTCCATCAGCGCATTGATTGCGTCGTAGCGCGCAACGTCAGCCGCCAGGATTTCCCGTTCCGACTGAACATACCTTGCCGGGACGAGTTCGTCGCGGCAGTTCTCGACCAGCGCCCGCGCACTTTCCGGCGTGGTCTCGAGGTGAAACTGCAATGCGACTACGTTGCCGCCGAACTGGAAGGCCTGATTCACACAGGCGGCGCTGCGCGCGAGATGAACCGCGCCATCCGGAAGATCGAACGTTTCCCCGTGCCAATGAAATGCCGGCGTTGCCACGGGGAACGGAAACCCCTGCCGGCTTTCAGTCGCCTGAACGCCGTAGACCGGGAACCAGCCGATCTCCTTCTCGTCGTTCGGATACACGCGTGCGCCCAGTGCGCTCGCGATCAGCTGTGCCCCCAGGCAGATGCCTACCACCGCCTTGCCGGCCTCGATCGCCTCGCGGATGAAACGCTTCTCGGCAACGAGCCAGGGATAGGCCGTTTCGTCATTGACGCTCATCGGCCCGCCCATTGCGACCACCAGATCGATTTCCGCGACCGCTGGCAGAGAGTCGTCTTCAAAGAAAAGCGTGTGCGCAACCACGGTCCGACTCGATTTCAACCAGTCGCCGATGCTGCCAGGTCCTTCGAACGGAACATGCTGAAGAATATGGGCGCGCATGAAGTGCCCTGCGGATGCTTGTGACACGCCTGAAGTGTGTTCGATAAGCTCTCGTCCCGCAACACTGCAACCGGCGGAGATTCCAGGCAGCATCGCGCTGCCGAGGATTGGGATCGTCTTGCGCCTATTCGTGTCGGCATGTCCACTTCAGAGTTTACGTTCACGCCGTGCGGGCGCTTTCAGCGCACTTCGCCAAGCAAGGCCATGACATCGATCACCGCCTGCCGCTCGTTGAAGAACGCCAGGCTGTAGATTTCACGGATGTTGCCTTTCGGATCGATCAGGTAGACGCGCGCGGGATGGTCCAGGTCGCCTTTGGGCAGCTTCCTGGTCCATTCGTCGTAAGCATTCAGGATCGGCCGGGTCTTTTCTTCCGATTCGCGCAGGAAACGCCAGCCGGCCGGATCGGCTTCGTACTTGCGGGCGTAGGCAGCCAGCACCGGCGCGGTGTCGGTCGCGGGATCGATCGTCATCGACAGCATCACGGCCTGCCGGCCGAATAACCCGGCTGACTTCAGCTCGCGCTGCACGAACTGCATCTGTTTCGAGATAAGCGGGCAGACGCCCGGGCAGCTCGTGAAGATGAACGCGAGCAGCACGGCGCGGTCCCGGTAATCGGACAGCCGGACGGTTTCGCCGGCGATATCGCGCAGCACGAAGTCGGGCGCCCGGGCGATAACGGAAAGATGCGGCCTTTCGGATACGGCCTGTTCCAGATTGTCTTCTGCCGTCTGCACTGGCGTTGTTGCAATCATCGCCAGCGCAGCGAACAATATATGCAGTTGTTTCATACAAACCTCTTCGATCGATGGCATCGCCGCCGGCCGCGCGGGCAATCGCACGACGCGGCGGCGAAGCCGGTACTCAGTTGAGCAACATGTCGTGAGGCCTTGCCGGTCCGTTGGGCGCCTTTGCGAAGTCGACATGGAAGTTCGGGTCGAGCTTCATGCGGCCGTCCGGGCCGATCTGGATCAATTGCAACGAGTAGCGCGGCGAGTAGTCGATGGTGCTGATTGCCGAATTGGTGAAGTACACCCGGCGTCCGTCGAATGTCACATGCATCATGTTGGGTTGGACGATGCCCTGGATCGTGTCATGCAGCCGGATGTTCTCGGGATCGGAAATATCCCATGCCTGGATCTCGCTGCCGCCGAAGCAGCTCAGGTAGAGATACTTGTCGTCCGGCGACTGCCGAAGGTCGGCCGGCCCGCAGGTTGCACCGGTATCCCCGGCCTTTCGAAAACTGAAGGTGCCATCGTCTTCCAGCCGGAATCGCCAGATGGAATTGCCGAGCGCGCTGATGCTGTATCCGTATCGCGCTCCCGGCTTGAGCATCCAGCGAGCCGCCAGATTGATCGGATCGCCCGAAAGCGTCTGTATGACTTTCCGTTCCTTGAGATCCCACACGAACATGGTGTTCGGATTGACCCATTCCTGCGGGTTCCACTTGTCCGGCGTGCTCATGAAAGTCTTCTGCGGGAACCACGAAGACGTGATCATGCGATTGAACTCGGGCTTGATCACCGTTTCGTAGGGATGATTGTCCGCCGCATGGCTGGCGACGAACTCACCGTCGTTGGTGAACTCGGCGATACCGCCAGCGCCGGATCCATCGGGACCGGATGCCATGCTCACCAGCATGCGGCCGGGAATTGCATAAGGCGTATGCGGGCCGCTCAGGCCAGTTAGCCCGGGAACGTTTTCGATGGTGCGGATGAGTTTCGGACTTGCCGGATCGGTACTGACGTCGAATATGAACATCCGGCTGGTATTGAGCGAGGCGGCCCAGATCCTGGCGCGATCATCTGTGTAGCCAATGTGGTGCGCTTCGTTGCCGGACGAACCAACTTTGACCTTCTTCAGTACCTTCCCGTAAGTGGCGGAAGCCAGATTGACGTCGATCACTGCCAGGTAATCCGGGCCGCCGCCGGCCTTTGCGGGCAGCGTCCACAGGTACATGACTTTCTCGGGATCCTTCAACGCCTTTATATAAGGCGAGATGCAGGTCTCTGCTGCGGCTGGGCTCACAGCTATACCGGCGGCAAGAACCGAAGCGGCGGCGAATTTCTGCAAATGTGTGTTGATGCTTGCTGACTTCATGGTTTTTCTCCTTTCCCGGTGACGGGCATGTCGGGCCTGTCACCGGGAATGGTCACCCACGCCTGCTTGCAATCCGCATACGGATAGCCAAGGCGCGGCAGGTTGAAAGGTCGCTTGTACCGCTCATTTCCCGGCGAACATGTCGTCGATTTCGCGGCGAAACGCGTCCATGTCGTACAGGGAGCCGTTCAATACCGTGCTCCACTTTCGAACCTGCGCCGCCATGGCAAGTGTTTCCCTGATCTCCGCAGCGGAAGCGCCGAATTGCGTCGCCGCCTTGGTGTGGTAGTAAACGCAGTATTGACACGGAATGGTGGCCGCGACGGAAAGCCCCACGAGTTCGCGGATCTTGGGAGTGAGCGCTGCGTCTGGTGTTTGCAGGGCGCCCAGGTCCTGCATTGCAGCCTCCAGTGCCTGCGACGGGTAGGTCTCCTGCATGAACTTCGGCGCGTTCTGCGCCTGCGCGGTATTGCTTGCGAGAATCAGGGACAGGCTTGCAAGCAAGGCGATGGATGCGGATCTGATGTTCATTGACGTTCTCCTTCGAGAGATGCCCCGCTCCAATACGATTCGACGACCACGCTCCGCCGCGAGGCGAATTTCGGAGTGAACGCGGTACGCATCGCACCGGTATCGCATACGAAAGTCGGCTGCGGCGCGCGTATGGATGATCGAGCGGATGGCTTTGCCGTTGGTATACGGATCGAGAGGCGCCATTGACATGCGGCTTACGCTTGCGGGCGCGCAAGGTGCGACACACAGTCCCGGCGCGGCCCTCGTCAGACGGCGCCGGGCCGGGTCTCAGCCCGCAAAGAAGCCTCCCTCGCGATCTGTCTCAATCTGTAAGCCGCGTGTAAGCTCGTGGCTACCATGCTGCCGGCATGGCGCCATCGTTCGGCCCGTCGCTGAATTGGACATGGCCAGCCGACGCCGGGACCTCCCGCATTCCGGTACGGGCAGACCGTCGATTCTGGATCAAGGACAGGTGTAGAAATGCGTAACGACCAGCCACATACAGTCTCCCGCCGGGAGTTCCTGCGCTGTGCCTCGGCGTTCGGCGCAACCTCGCTGCTGCCCGTCGGCAATATGGCCCTTGCAGCCGAACCGCCGCCCGAAGTGAAGAAGATTCGCCTGCTCAAGCTCCCGGCGATCTGCCTCGCTTTCGCCTACCTTGGCGAAGAACTGCTGCGCATGGAAGGTTTCACCGAGGTGGAGTACATCGAAATGACGGCGAACTCCCCTTCCGTGCTGCTTGGCGCGGGGCGCGCGGACATATGGATGGACACCGTGCCCAGCGTCGTCTATTCGCTGGCGAACAGCCATCCGGTGGTGGCCCTTGGCGGCGTGCACGCCGGCTGTTACGAACTGTTCGGCCGGGGGCACGTGCGCGCACTGCGCGATTTGCGAGGAAACCGCGTGTCGATCAGTACTTATGGCGGACACGAGCACGTTTTCGTCTCCAGCATGGCCGCCTATATCGGGATGGATCCGCGCAGGGACATCGACTGGGTGGTGGCGGGCACGACCGAGAACGCGATCCGCGCTTTCTCGGAGGGCGACGCCGACGCCTTCCTCGGTTTCGCGCCGCAACCGCAGGAGCTGCGCGCGCGCGGGATCGGCCACGTCATCGTCAATACCACCACCGACCGACCCTGGTCGCAGTACTTCTGCTGCATCGTCGTCGCCAACCGCGAGTTCGCGCGCGCGAACCCGATCGCCACCAAGCGCACTCTGCGTGCGTTCCTGAAGGCAGCCGACATCTGTGCCGAGCAACCCGAACGCGCCGCACGATTCATGACGGAGCGAGGGTATGTAAGTGATTACCAGGCCGCCCTTGAGATTCTCAGCGAGCTGCCGTACCGCCGCTGGCGCGATGCAAGTCCCGAGGACTCCTTGCGCTTCCACGCCTTGCGGCTGCACGACGTCGGCATGATCTCGGTTTCTCCCGAGAAGCTCATCGCCCAAGGCACTGACTGGCGGCATTTCAATGAACTGAAGCGGGAACTCAAGGCATGAACGCCGATATGCCGCCATATGCACCTTGCAGCCGGCGCGGAACAGGCCTAGCTTAGAAGAAACGATTCTCCCGGTCGCGCCGGGCGATCCGACGCTACCGGCCAGTCTCGACGTCAACCGGGAGGGACTCCCAAATGTCGAGCAAGCCGTTACAGACGGGGCAGGAAGACGGCCGGCCGTTGGCCGGGCCGGCTAGCGCGGAGAATCCCCCATTCGGGCTTGCGCCGGAATCTCACGCGCGCATCCTGATCGTCGACGATCAGGCCACCAACCGCAAACTCCTCGCTGACCTGTTGTCCGTGAGCGGGTACGAACCGGCGATCGCCGTTTCCGGCGATGAGGCATTGGCAAAAATCCGTTCGGTCGCGCCCGATCTGGTTCTGCTGGACGTGCTGATGCCCGGACTCAGCGGCTACGAAGTCTGCCGCATGCTGCGCGCCGACCCGGCGACACGGGTATTGCCGGTCATCATGGTCACGGCGCTCGACCCTGTCGAGGAACGCATCCGCGGACTCGATGCCGGCGCGGACGACTTTCTGACCAAACCGATCGATCCGCCGGAGTTGCTGGCGCGCGTGCGCTCCCTGCTCCGCATCAAGACCTTCCACGACACCGTGCAGGCACAGGCAGCCGAACTGGCGCTGTTGAATGTGGGGCTGGAGAAGCGCGTGCAGGAACAGCTCGGCGAATTGCAGCGGCTGGCGCAGCTCAAGCGTTTTTTCCCGCCGCATCTTGCCGAACGCATCGTCACCGGGGACGTAGACGATCCGCTGGCTACGCACCGGCGCGAAGTCACCGTGGCGATACTGGATCTGCGCGGTTTTACCGCCTTCGCCGATACGTCCGAACCGGAAGAGGTGCTGAGCGTGCTGCGCCTCTATCACCAGGAAATGGGCGAAATCATCGAAGCCCACGGTGGAACGCTGGAAGAGTTCAGCGGCAGCGCGATGCTGGTCGTGTTCAACGACCCGGTCATCGTGGAAGATCCGGCCGCGCGCGCCGTACGCATGGCGCTGCGCATGCTGCATCGCTTCGATGAACTGGTGTATGCCTGGCGCAAGCGCGGGCACGACATTGCGCTGGGTATCGGCATCGCGCACGGCTATGCAACGATTGGCGCGATCGGCTACGCAGCGCGGATCGGGTACGGCGTCGTCGGCAGGGTCACCAACCTCGCCGCCCGCCTGAGCACGGAAGCAAGGCCAGGCGAGATCCTGGTCAGCGGCCCGGTACAGGAGCAGGTAGAAGCAATCGCGGAAACCCGGCCGGCGGAGGACATCAACCTCGAAGGTTTCGCACGCAACGTCGCCGCCTGGCGTATTACAGGTCTGAAGCCGCAGACGCACGCTCCCGACACCCGGCACGCCTGGCCGTTGAAGATCTACACGCTCGGACAGTTCGCGCTGCTGCGCGATGGACAGCCGATCACGTTCAGCCGGAAGGTTCAGAAACGCCCGCTCGATCTGCTCAAGGCACTGATCGCCTCAGGTGCCCAGAACGTAAGTGCCCAGACACTGACCGAGTCTCTCTGGCCGGATGCCGAGGGCGACGCTGCCCGGGTGTCGTTCAACAGCAACCTGCACCGGCTGCGCAAGCTCATCGGCATCGACGACATCCTCACGCTGTCCGAGGGTCGGTTATCGCTCGACATGACCCGCTGCTGGCTGGACGTCCAGACGCTGGAGGCGCTGGTGAACCGGATCGATCACTCGGCGTACGAGAAACGGGACGTCGAACACGCCGAACTGGTATACGAGCTTCTGCGTTTGTACGCCGGGCATTTCCTGGCACACGACTCCCAGGAATCCTGGGCAATAGCGGCGCGCGACCGGTTCGCAGCGAAGTTCGTCCGCGCGGTCAGCACGCTTGGCGGCCAACTGGAAGGGCTCAAGCAATGGGAAAAAGCCGCCGCGCTTTATACGCGCGCGCTGGAACTCGACAATCTTTCCGAGACCCTCTACCGGCTGCTCATGATCTGCTACCGCGAGCTCGGCGAAACCGCCGAAGCGCTGAAAGTCTATCGCCGCTGCCGGGACATGCTGTCGATCGTGCTCGGCATGAAACCCTCGGCTGAAACCGAAGCCGTGCGCAGCACCTTCAGCCCTGCAACCGGGCCCGCCGCCCAGCCGGCGTCGCCTTTGCGCACGCGCTGACCTGTACCGGAAAGCGACTCGTGCAGCCAAAGGCATCTATATGCACCGTGTATGCCCGCTGCCGGCAGGCTGGCGCGGGACGGCTTCCGGTCGTGCCACAACCATGGGAGACAGAGAAATGAAGCAGAGTCATTACAGCCGTCGCCGGTTCCTGGCGCATACATCCACGTTGACTGCTGCGTCGCTGTTCGGCTTGTCGCGCACCGCTGCCGCCGAGCCGCCACCCGAGACCGACCGCATCCGGGTGCTTCACACGCCCGCGACCTGCCTGGCACCGCAGGCGCTTGCGGAAGACCTTCTGCGACTCGAAGGGTTTTCCGAAGTCGAGTACGTCATGAGCCCGAACGCCGTCGGCGTGGAGGCCACCGCCATGGGTGCGGCTGACGTCCTCATGTGGGACGCCCCCGGCACCTTGCCTGTTCTCGATGCCGGCCTGCCACTGGTGGTGCTGGCAGGCATTCACTTGGGATGCTATGAACTCTTCGCCACCGGTTCGATCCGCAGAATCAGCGACCTCAAGGGCCGGTCGGTCGCCGTGTACTGGGAGGACAGCGGCGCGCAGGTCCTCGTCCGCAGCATGCTCGCGTACGTGGGGCTCGATCCGCGCAAGGACGTGCGCTGGGTGATGGGTCCTCGTGCCGAAGATGCCAAGCGTCTTTTCGTCGAAGGCAAGGCCGACGCTTTCATCGGATTCCCGCCGCATCCGCAGGAACTGCGCGCCGAGAAGTTCGGGCACGTCATTCTCAACACCACGGAGGACCGCCCCTGGTCGCAGTACTTCTGTTGCATGCTCTGCGCCAATGCCGACTTCGTGCAACGGAATCCGGTTGCATCGAAGCGGGCCTTGCGCGCATACCTGCGTGCCGCCGACATCTGTGCACAGGACCCGCAGCGCGTCGCGCGCTACATCGTCGCGAAGGGCTACGAGCCGCGCTACGAATTTGCTCTCGACGTCCTGACCCGGTTGCCATACAACATGTGGCGCCACACGAACCCGGAAGACACGCTGCGCTTTTATGCCCTGCGCCTGTACGAAGTCGGAATGATCAAGACCAACCCGAACAAACTCATAACACGGGGCACCGACTGGCGGTTCCTGAACGAGCTCAAGCGGGAGATGAAGGCCTGATCCGCGGCGGCAGGAATGACAGATATGAAACCGACCAACATGAAACGATTCCTGAGTATAGTCGCTGCGTTGTGCGTCACAGGTCTTGGAAATTGTTCGCCGACGTTCGCCCACTGGCCTGATCAGGCTGCGCACCAGATCGCACGGCTGGGCGAATTCACCTTCGAGCATGGCGGCGTCATCCGCGACCTGCGGATGTCCTACGTCACACACGGAATTCTCAACCCGGACAAGAGCAACGCGGTACTGCTTTTGCACGGCGGCGGAGCGAACCATCACCTGTTCGACCACCTGATCGGCCCTGGAAGAGCGTTCGATACCGACCGGTACTTCATCATCGTCCCGGACACGCTGGGCAATACGCAAACGGGTTTCGAGCACAGCAGCAGTCCGACCGGCAGCGGGCTGAAGATGAACTTCCCTGCATACAACGCGCGGGACATGGTCAGGGCGGAATACCGTCTGGTGACCGAAGAACTGGGCGTTGCGCGCGTACTGGCGGTCGGCGGGATATCGATGGGCGCGATGAAATCGGTGCAGTTTGCCGTGAGCTATCCGGATTTCATGGATGGGCTCCTGCCGATCTCAGGCGGCGCCAGATCCGGCACCCAGAGATTTTTCCGTGCGCGGCAGATGTCGTCGATTCTCGAACACTGCGCCGGATGGGACGGCGGACACTACGATGAGAACCCCGCGGCATGCGCGGCAAATGCAATAGCAATGCTGGTCCCGTATTTTTACTCCAGGGAATGGTGGGAGCAGAACATCGACACACCGGATGCGTACGAGAGATGGCGTATCGGCTGGGGCGCTTACTACCTGGACATACAGGATGCGCGAGATCTCTATTATCTGGTGAAGTCATTCGGACTCGGCTGGATCGGCAACACGCCGGGCTTCAATGACGACACCGGCGCCGCGCTGCGTTCGATCAGGGCCCGGACGCTGTTTATCTTCAGCCCGCATGACCAGTTCTTTTTGCCGAAACACATCGAGTTCCAGTTGAACGCCATTCCGGATTCGCGTGCATTGTCTGTGGACTCGGTCGCCGGCCACCTCATCTGCTGCAACGGCGACCCGCAGGCGACTCACACGATCTCCGAAGCAATTAAACGGTTCCTGCGGGAACTTCTGGACGCACGCGAATGAACCTGTTCAATCGAGTTCGCATAGGCGCAGCATCCGCCTTGCCGCTTCGACCAGACGCCAACGGCCAATTGAAAAGCCGGGGGCGCATGTCCGATGCCTCGAATGCAGAGAACAGTCGTCGAGAGTTTCTGGCGCGCGCGTGCTGTCTTGGCGGTGCGGGCATTCTTGGCGCCGGATCCTCGCTGACGCTTGCGGGGAACCTGCCGGAAACCAACAAGGTTCGATTGCTCCACGCTCCGGCAATATGCATGGCACCGCAGTACCTCGCGCAGGAGTTCTTGCGCATGGAGGGATTCACCGAGATCGAATACATCGCGGTCGGGACGAAACCCGGTCCTGCGGTCCTGGCGAATGGTCAGGCAGATTTCACGATGTGGTTTTCCCCGGGATTAATCCCGCCGATGGACGATGGCGATCCGATCGTCGTGCTCGCGGGTGTGCATGCGGGCTGCTATGAATTGTTCGGAAACGAGAGCGTCAACTCCATTCGAGACCTGAAAGGCAAAACCATCGCCGTGCAGTGGTTCGGCGGAGGCGACCACATCTTCATGGCGAGCATGCTGGCCTACGTGGGAATGGATCCGACCCGGGATGTCCATTGGGTCTCGGGCGAAAACAGCCTGCAGGGCGCCATGGATATGTTCATAGATGGACGGGCCGATGCGTTCCTCGCATTTGATCCCCAGCCGCACGAAATGCGTGCCCGGAACTTGGGAAAAGTCATTGTCAACACCACGCTGGACCGGCCATGGTCCCAGTACTTCTGCTGCATGATCGCGGCAAACCGGGACTACGTGCGGCGCTATCCGGTTGCAACCCGCCACGTTGTCCGCGCCATCCTGAAATCGGCCGATATCTGCTCCTCCGATCCCGAACGCGCGGCGCGCTACCTCTCTGACTATGGCTACGAGACGCGCTATCCGGTCGGACTGAGCGTCATGCGGGTTCTTCCCTACGACCGTTGGCGCCACGCAAACCCGGAAGACACCCTGCGCTTCCACGCCCTGCGACTGTACGAGGTGGGCATGATCAAGACCAACCCCAACCGGCTCATCGAGCAGGGCACCGACTGGCGGTTCCTGAACGAGCTGAAGCGGGAGATGAAGGCGTGAGCCGGGTCTGGCAGACCGTCTTCGCTCTGTGCCTTGCGGTTGCATGCGCCGTCATGGCGTACGCCGGCGCACCGGCGCCGTTACCGAAGATCGGGACCGCACCGGAATTCAGGCTCACTGACCAGGACGGCAGACCGTTCTCGCTGCGTGCGCTTCGCGGCCGGGTGGCGGTGGTGACGTTCATCTTCACGAGCTGCTCGAGCACGTGTCCGGTTCTGACTGCGAAGCTGGTAAACATACAGCGTTCCCTCGGACCGGATACACCACGCGTGCATTTCGTCGGCATCACCGTGGACCCGTTGCACGACTCACCGGCCGTGCTGCGGCGCTATGCAAAAGCCTTTTCGGCGCCTCGGGAGCGTTTCTCCTTCCTGACCGGACCGATTCCGGATATCGAACGGGTGGTACGCGCCTATGGCGTTTTCCGGAAGGCAGCAGAAGGGCGCGAAGTGGATCATACGTTCCTGACTTCCATCGTGGATCGCAGCGGCACGCTGCGCGTGCAGTATCTCGGCTGGCGTTTCGACGAACATGAGTTTCTCGGCGATCTGCGCAGCCTGGTGCACGAGAGGGCAGAACCATGATCCAGTGGCTGCCACGGCTGATCGCCCGCACCCGGGCCTCCGTTCACGCGAAACTGCTGGTCGCGTTCCTGATTATCGTCGCGATGATGCTCGCAACCGGCGCAGTGGGAATACGGGCGCTCAACGACGTGAATCTGCAGAACATGCAGATGGTGCAGCTGCAAAGAAAGATCGCTGCCTACCGGCAACTCAACTACGACACCGTCAGCCAGCTCTACAGCGTTTCCTCGGCGCTGCTCAAGCCGGACGAGCGCACGCTCGAGGCGACCCTGCGCCAGCTCAACCAGTTCGGCTACAACCTCGACCGGCTGGAGTTCGTCGCGCACGATGAAGCGGAAATCTTCGCGCTAGGCAGGCGCGAGTACGAGGAGTTTATCCGGGTGGTGACGCGCGTGATCGAACTGATCCGCGAAGGGCGCGCCGCCGAGGGCCACGCGCTGCAGATCGCGCGCGCGACACCGCTCGCAGACCAGCTCGAGCGCCTGACCAACGAACTGGTCAACAAGGCGGAAGCCGAGATGGTGGAGAGCGTCGAAGCCAGTCAGGCCGCATACGTGGAATCCCGCCGGCTGGTGCTCGTGTTCGCTGTTGCCTGCATTCTTGCGGCGCTCGCCTTGGGCTACGGCATCTCCCTGTCGTTGATCGGTCCTGTGAGACGAATGGAAACGCGCATGCGGGAGATTGCCGCCGGGGACTTCTCCGGGCGTGTGGAAGTCCCGAACCGCGACGAGCTTGGCGCGCTAGCCGCGGACCTGAACGCGATGAGCGAGCGGCTGGGGCGCCTGTACCGCGAGCTGGAGGCGGCGAGCGAGCACAAGTCGGAGTTTCTGGCGAGCATGTCCCACGAGCTACGCACGCCGCTGAACGCCGTCATCGGATTCTCGGAAGTGCTGCGCGAAAAGATGTTCGGCGAGCTGAATGCGAAGCAGCTCGAGTATGTCAACGATATCCACTCTTCCGGCAGGCACCTGCTCTCTCTCATAAACGACATCCTGGATCTGTCCAAGATCGAGGCCGGCAAGGTCGAGCTCGCGCTGACGCAGTTCGATCTGGCCGAAACGATCGAGAACACGCTCACGCTGGTGCGTGAGCGCGCCGCGCGTCACGGGCTGGGACTCAGCCTGCTGATTGACAAACGCGTCGGTACGATTCGGGCCGACGAACGCAAGGTAAGGCAAGTGCTGCTCAACCTGCTGTCGAACGCGGTGAAGTTCACAGGGGACGGCGGCAAAGTCGATGTATGCGCCCGGCTGTGCAACGGCGCGGTCGAGATTTCGGTCAGCGACACTGGCATCGGAGTCGCGCCAGAGGACCAGGAAAGGATCTTCGAGGAGTTCCAGCAGGTTGGAGGCAACCAGGAGATCCGGCGCGAAGGGACCGGCCTGGGACTGACGCTGGCGCGACGGTTCGCGGAATTGCACGATGGCGGCATCCGGGTCGAAAGTACATTGGGTAAAGGTTCCGTCTTCACTTTTACGTTGCCGGTCTCCTCGATTACCGGCGAGTCGACACCAAAACCCGGAATCCGCGCGGCCGGACAGGCATCCATCGACGACGCACTGCGCGAAAGAACGGCGTGATGAGCGGCGAGCTGATACTGATCGTCGAGGATCAGCCGCTCAACCGTAAACTCGTACGCGACGTGTTGCAGGCCCGGGGCTATCGCACCCTGGAAACGGAAACCGCCGAGGAAGGATTGCGTCTCGCGCTCGAACATCTGCCCGCGCTGATTCTGATGGACCTCCAGCTGCCGGGGATCAATGGCATCGAAGCACTGCGGCGGTTGCGCGCCGATCCGGCCACACGCGCGATCCCGGTTATCGCCGTGACCGCATCCGCCATGCAGCGCAACCGGCGGGAAATCATGGAAGCCGGCTTCGACGGCTACCAGCACAAGCCCATCAGCCTCACCGGTTTTCTCGAAGCGGTACGCTCGACGCTCGGCTCCAGGACCTCGCACGCGAACTGACGACCATGGGGGCGGCAGCTTCCCGTGCCGCTCATAACCGCAATAGAAGCGACTACAGGATACCGGCGAGCAGTGCGGCAGCGCGCCGCGCACCGTCGCTCTCCACCTCGCGCGAATTTACCGGTCGTCCGATTTCGTCCACGATTGCCGCGGCGATCTCGTCCGGATCGGACAAGGCATATTCCATCCGACGCCCGGCGCCGTATCCATCCAGTCGATAGCGCACATGAATGTTCTGCTCGAAGTGGTTGTGCAGCGGAAAGTACAGAAACGGCACCCGCGCCGCGGTCAACTCCATGCAGGTCGTCAATCCGCCCTGCACCACTGCAAGGTCACAGGCTGCCTGCCGCAGGTACAAGTCCGGCAGGTAGCCATGGATCTCGACCCCACGGACGCTTGGTAGCTCCTGCGGGGCGATACGCGGTCCGGCAACAACGATCATCCGCAGTTCCGGCATCTTTCTGCGTGCGAGGGGAAACGACTGCAGGACCCGCCGCAGGAGGTGGCCGCCAACGCCGGAGCCGCCTACCGACACGATGCATACTTTCTCGTCGAGTCCGAACCCGAAACGGCCGCGCAGTTCAGCCCGGTCAGAGAGTTCGCGTGGATCGAATCCCGTGATATAGCCGCAGAAATCGAAATGCGACTCGGTCCATTCGCGGATTCCCGGCAGCGAGGGTCCAAACGTTCCCGGAACAATGTCCTCAGGATTGCCTACGAACAGCGCGCGATCGCGGACACGGGGAAAGCGTTCGATGTGCTCAAGCATTTCCGCGTTGTAATCTGCAGTAAGAAAGGCCTCGCGATCGCCACCCTGAGGCATCGGAACGTAGCCCACGAAATCGGTGAACCACGCCAGAGGTGCGCGTTTCAGTTCGGGGTGCTCGTGCCAGAAGTGGTCTACGTCCCAGGATTCGTCCGCGACGACAAGGTCGTAGCTGCCGTCTTCGACCACCTCCTGAAACAGCATAAAGTTCGCGACGAGTATCTCGTCCATGCGCCGCAGCGCCTGAAAGCAATGCAGGTCGTGCTCACCCGCCTCGGTCTCGATGTGTTTCGATTCATTGACGAGCCTCTCGCTCGCCGGGTGGATCGCTTCCCCGCTGCCCTCGAGGAACCGTGTGACCGGGTGCTGCGTGAGCCAGTGGATCTCCATCTCCGGGTGCAGTGCGCGCAGTTCGCTTGCGATTGCGAGGTCGCGACGCGCATGGCCGAGACCGATCGGCGACGAAAGGTAGAGCACGCGCCGGCGTTTGCCTGCACCACGTCGCAGTGTTCGCATTGGCCGTGGCCGGCATTCCAGGCGATTCACGAAATCGCGGATCGCCAGATTGACCAGGGCCGGATCCCGGCACTGTGGCAAGTGGCCGGACCCTTCCAGAAGGATGAACTCGCCACGTGTGAGCTGCGCAATGATTTTTCCCTTTTCACAGGGCATCACCTCGTCGCGGTCACCGTGCAGAACCAGAACCGGGCAACCGATCGATGCATACAGCGCCTCGTTCTCCTCATGCGGCATGAATCGCGCCTTTACGGTATCGATCAGCGTGTCCGGGCTCGTCTCCATTGCCCAGCCGACCGAGTCTTCAATCTGCTTGGTCGAATGTGGTTCATTGAGCAACTGACTGAAGAAGAATTCAGCGAAGCCGCGGAAGTCCCGTTTCCAGTAATGCTGGTTGTATTTGGCCCAGCCGTCTTCGGAATCCAGCTCTGCGAGGAAATGCTGAGGTGTGATGTGGCCGCGTGACGGTCCGAACGGTGCCGACGGTGCGATGAGCACGGCGCCGAGAACGCGCTCCGGGTGACGCGCGGCGAGCACCGCCGCATGGTGCGCGCCAAGTGAAACTGCGACCAGCACTGCGCGATCCGTCGAAGTCGCGTCGAGTACCGCTATGGCGTCTGCCACGAATTCGTCAGTCACGTACGCGGATGCGCCGGCCGGGCGATCCGACTTGCCGTTGCCGCGGCCGTCATAGGTGACCACGCGGAAATGCCGCGCAAGGTAGGGAATCTGCGCTTTCCATGCGCGAGAATGAACGATCGACCAAGTCGCCATCAGCAAAATCGTCGGCGCGCCGTCTCCGAACACCTCGAAATGAATTCTCACCCTGGCGCGCTCCACCTTCCCGCATTGGTCCGGATTCCGTGCACGCATGGTCAGGCCTCCAGGGATTACCCTTCTTCCAGTTGTCTGAGTAACTCTCCGAACTTTCTCAGCGCCTGCCGGGTGGGATACCGTTGGTCGTCCATGCCAAGCAGCAACGTCGCCTCGCCACCGAGAAAGGCATGAGCAATCAGGCTGGCGACCTCGTTAGGAGCGAAAGGCCCCAGTCCACCCAGCTTCTCGCCCGCTTCCGTCGCGACCGTGGTCAACAGGTCGTGCCATCGACGCATCAGGCGTTGCACCTGGGTAGCGACCGCCTTGTTCGACCAGCCGGCCGCAATCATCTCCTGCAGCACCAGCACGTAGCCGGACGCGAAGTCATCGTCAAGGAAGTCACAGGCTTTCTGCCAACGTTTCCAGAGGGGTTCGCTCTCCGCGAACATCGCTCGCTGGCGCGAGATCAGCCGCTCGTCCTGAAGCTGGAGCAGAGCGAGGACCAATCCCTCCTTGGACCCAAAGTGGTAGTGAATCTGGCTGAGTGGAACCCCGGCGACATCGGCGACGCGACGCGTGGAAAGACCGGCGTATCCGAACTCACGGATACAAGTTTCGGTCGCCGCCAGCAGCCGCATTCGTACATCCGCGCTGAGTTCCCGCTTCGGTGCACTGACTGCCATGTTCCAACCTCCGCTGTCTCAACGGCCCTGAATCAATTCCGGTCTCTCAAACAGAGAATTCGGTCGATCGACCGAATCAGACTATTCCCAAATCACGGCTCCGTCAACCGCACTTGGCTAAACAGGGAATTCTTCATGATGGCAGGTACAGTCACCTCTCAAATCCGCGGGTGAGCGTATGACATGGGACACTCAACGTAGGGTCTGGCCTGTTATTTGCACACTATTCAGGATCTTGGATTCGCCCGCGGTCTCGCGATCGCGGCCTGTCAACACGATGGGACCATTGGTAATGGATGCACTCAGGAAGCTGCGCCCGGATGCCGGATGCATGCGCTGCGGCCGGGCCTATGTCGGCTCGCTGGAGCGGACGGTGATGTGCATGCGGCCCGCGCCCCACGGGGGGCCTTGCGGCGGAAGGATCACCTGGCGTGGCAGCGACGAGGACTGGACCGAGTGTCCGGTCTGCACCACCACCGGGATCAACCAGGGCGAGACCTGCAAACACTGCCACGGCGACGGGTGGTTGATGGGTAAGCGCTAGCTAACACACTTCGTCAGAATACCGACATTTCCCGGCACTTTGTCGTCCCGCCGGACTCCCGCCGATCAGCTTTCCACCTCCTCAAACAGCGACAGCGAAAGCTGATCGCTCTCCTCCTCCAACTCGTGCATTTCCGCCGCCGGCAGGTCGCTGGCATTTCGTAACCCGCCGGCGCGCACGCCGAGCAGCCGCAACCGCCTTTCCAGCGGAGCCTGCCGAAGGCATCTGCCGGCGGTCCGGCGAATCGTTCCCGCATCCTGGATATGGCCCGGCAATGTCATTTCACGGGTCACGATCCTGAAATCGTCATAGCGCAGCTTCACGCCGATGGTTTTCGCAGCGTAACCCTTGCGCTGCAGGTCGGCGGCAAGCTGTTCGCACAATCGAGTGAAAATCGCACCGAGCGCCTCGCGGTCCCGTTTCGCGTGCAGGTCCCGCTCGAACGTGGTTTCGCGGCTGATCGATTTCGGCTCGCTGAACGTCACCACCGGGCGTTCGTCGCGGCCGTGCGCAGCCTCATGCAGCCAGGCGCCGAAATTCACGCCGAAGTTTTCGATCAGCCACTGCCGGTCCGCCGCCGCAAGCTCGCCGATGGTGTGTATGCCGAGCGACTCGAGTTTCGCGTTCGCCTTCGGACCGATGCCGTTGACGCGCCCGACCGGCAGCGGCCAGATGCGCGCGGGAATGTCTTCCGCGGTCACCAGGGTCAACCCATTGGGCTTGTCGAACTCGGAGCACAGCTTCGACAGCAGCTTGTTCGGGCTCAGGCCGATCGAGCACGTCAGGCCGGTCGCATCGCGCACGCGCGACTTGATCCGCTGTGCAATTTCGCGTACGCCCGCATGCGGATCGGCGCCGGTTGCATTCTGCACGCCCGGCACGCCGCTCAGGTCGATATAGATTTCGTCGATGCCGCGGTCCTCGATCATCGGCGCGATCTCCGCCACCGCCGCCTTGAACTGGCGCGAGTACTTTCGGTACTCATCGAAGTCGGCCGGCAGCAGCGCCGCCTCCGGCGCCAGTGCGGCCGCTTTCATCAGCCCCATGCCGGAGCGCGCGCCGAGCGCGCGGGCTTCGTAGGTCGCGGTGGTGATCACGCCGCGGCCGGCATAGTCGCGCAGTCGCGCGAAGCTGCGCGTACCGTCTGGCTGGAGCGCGGGCTGGTGCGCGCGCCGGCCGCCGACCACCACCGCCTGTCCGCGCAGTTCCGGGTAACGCAGCAGTTCCACCGACGCGTAGAAGGCGTCCATGTCCAGATGCGCGATCCAGCGGCGGGGCATGCTCGTATCCGGCGATGCGACCTGATTAACCATTATCATGTCGGCCAAGCATACCGCGTCCGAATCCAGCCAAAGACCCTCGTGTTCAAGATCTTCTCTCCGCTGTATGCGCGCGCCATGCAATGGTCACGGCATCGGCATGCGCCGTGGTACCTGGGCGGGCTGAGTTTCGCCGAATCGTCGTTTTTTCCGATTCCGCCGGATGTGATGCTGGCGCCGATGAGCCTCGCGCAGCCGAAACGCGCGTGGCTGTTCGCGCTGATCACCACGCTCGCCTCGGTGGCAGGCGGACTGCTTGGATACCTGATCGGGGCAGCCGCGTTCGGTCTGATCGAACCGCTGATATACGGCGGACGCTACTGGGACGGCTATCTCACCGCCAGGGACTGGTTCGCCCGCTGGGGTTTCTGGGCGGTGTTCATCGCCGGTTTTTCGCCGATTCCCTACAAGGTGTTCACCATCGCCGCCGGCACCATGTCGATGGCGCTGCTGCCGTTCGCGATTGCTTCGTTCATCGGCCGCGGCGCGCGCTTCTTTCTGGTGGCCGGCCTGATGGCCTGGGGCGGCGCGCGCATGGAAGCGGCATTGCACCGCTACGTCGACTGGCTCGGCTGGGTAACGGTGGCGATCGTGGCGATCGTCGTGGTCGTTCTCAACGGCACGTCGTAACCACCCGCCCCGCTTCATCGATCAGGCTACGGCTGCACGATCGCACGCAGCCGCTCACGGCCGGCATCCGGACCGTGACACGGCCAGCTCCCCCGCTCAGTCGTAATCGACCGGTGTCGCGTGCCAGCCTTCGGCGTGCTTCTCCCAGTAACGTTCGCGCAGCCGCAGCGATATCGGCCCCGGCTTGCCGCCGGAAACCGGTTTGCCATCGATGCGCGATACCGGCATGACACCGCCGGCGGTGGTGGAACAGAACACCTCGTCCGCGCCGCGCAACTCGTCCGCAGTGATCCGGCCTGTGCGCGCCGGAATGCCGAGCTCCTCGCACAACTCGAACACCGACATGCGGGTGATGCCTTCCAGCGCGCCACGGTCGGGCGAAACGACCGTGCCGCCGGTCACGGCGAATACGTTGAAACCCGGGCCCTCGGTGACATAACCATCCGGGTCCAGCAGCACCGTATTGTCCGCGCCGGCGTCGTGCGCCTCGAACAGCCCGCGCGTCATGTCGCCCCAGTGGTAGTTCTTGATGGTCGGGTCCATGCACTCGACCGGAATGCGCGGCGTCTTGGCGATCAGCAGATGCGCACCGCGCTCCTGCAGTTCCGGCGGCATCACCCAAACCCAGGGAATGACGAAGGCGTAGAAGCGGTTCTCGCAATACGCCGGATGCCGCGGTTTACCCGGCATCGGGCTGCCGCGGGTGCAGATGATCGCGGCGTAGGCATCGCGCAGGCCTGAGGCACGCACGCAGTTGTGCAGGATCTCCGCGATGCCCTCGCGCCCGAACGGCAGCGACATGCGCAGGCCTTTCATCGAGGCCGTGAAACGGTTCAGGTGATCGTCAAGCCGGAAGAAGCTGCCACGCCAGACGTGCGCAACGTCATAGGTGACATCGGAGCGCACGAAACCCCAGTCGGTGATCGGAATCCCGGCCTGCTCGATCGGCAGATATTGGCCGCCGACCCATGCCGCACCCTGTGGCCACTGCCCGGATGCCGGGCGAACTTCACGTAATTGTTCGACTACTCCCATGACGGCCCCCTCCACTTGACGATGGGGCAGCTTAGCACCATGCGCCGCCGCAGCCATGCCGCATCGCAACGAAGGTCCCTGTCGCCTGTGCAGTATCGGCGCCCAAGTTCTTTGATAGGCTCACGCTCTTTGCGCGGTCACGGCTTGCCTGCGCCGCCTGCGCTACCGGAGACACAAATGACCGATGTTGCATACGGAGAAGGCCCGCTTCCGGCAGGCATCCGCTCCCGCTTCGTACGAAATGTGAACGGACTCGACATGCACGTGCTCGAGGCCGGATACGAAACGAAAAACCGGCCGCTGGTGCTGCTGCTGCACGGTTTTCCGGAACTCGCGTACAGCTGGCGCAAGGTCATGCTGCCGATCGCGCAGGCGGGCTTCCATGTGGTCGCGCCGGACCAGCGCGGTTACGGGCGCACCACCGGCTGGGACGGTGACTACGATGGCGATCTCGATTCGTACCGCATGCTGAACCTGGTAAAGGACGCGGTCGCGCTGGTTTTCGCGCTCGGCTATCGCTCGGTGCACACGCTGGTCGGTCACGATTTCGGATCGTTCGCGTCGGCCTGGTGCGCGCTGGTGCGCCCGGACGTATTCCGCTCGGTGGTGCTGATGAGCGCACCGTTCGGCGGTCCGCCGCCGCTGCCGTTCGACACCGCGGACAATCCGTCACCTGCTTCAACAAGCCCCGACATTCATGCCGCGCTCGCCGCGCTGCCGCGTCCGCGCAAACACTACCAGTGGTACTACTCGACGCGCGAGGCGGACGCCGACATGTGCGACTGCCCGCAGGGCATCCATGATTTCTTCCGCGCCTACTACCACCACAAGAGCGCCGACTGGAAGCAGAACAAGCCGGTCCCGCTCGCCGCGTGGAGCGCGGAAGAGCTGGCGAAAATGCCGACCTACTACATCATGGACCTCGACAGGAACATGGCGCAGACGGTCGCGGAAGTGATGCCTTCCGCCGCCGAGATCGCGGCGAACCGGTGGCTGCCGGACGAGGAGCTGCGCGTATACAGCAGCGCGTTCGCGCGCACCCGCTTCCAGGCATCGCTCAACTGGTACCGCTGCATGACCAGCCCGAAATACATCGCCGAACTGCAGGTGTTCGCCGGGCGCACCATCGACGTACCGTCGATGTTCATCGCCGGCAAGAGCGACTGGGGCATCTACCAGAAACCGGGCGGCGACATCCGCAAGATGCAGAAAGACGTGCTGACGCGAATGGACGGCGGCCTGCACCTGCTGGATGGCGCGGGCCACTGGGTGCAGCAGGAACAGCCGCAAGCGGTGAGCGGACTGCTGATCGATTTTCTGCGGCAGACAGCGGGATCCGGAACGGGCAATCCGGCGCGCTGAAACGCCGGCGAGGTCAGAAGCTCTTTCGGGTCTTCACCAGAAACTGCACCGGTTTGACGCCGGGCGCCGGACTCAGTGGAAAAGCGACGTCGAAGTGCCAGACGTTGCCGAACGCCGAGCGGGCACTGATCACGCGCATGCCGAAACCGACATTGGCAAGCCAGCCCGGATCGGCATTGTTGGCTGTGTCGCCGCCCCATGCCCTGCCCACATCCAGAAATGCCGCGGCACCGATGCGGAACAGGCGAAAGGGATACCAGTCGGTATAGAAGCGTTCCTCCACGGTGAACAACGCCCTGTGCTTGCCGGTCTGATAGCGCAGCGGGTAACCGCGCAGGCCGTTGTCGCCGCCGAGCAGCAGCTGGTTGGACACGTCGACGCCAAAGACGGTGTCGAGCGAAACGGCGGCATAGAACAGCGTGTGGCTGCCCTGCGGAGCGAAGTAGCTGGTGGAACCGCCGAGCGACTGGCTCTCTGCAACGTCGCCTCCGGACTGCCCGGAGAATGAAGCCGATGTCAGGAGAACGTGGTCGCCGGAGAATTCGAATCCGTTGCTCACTTGCCCAAAATAGATCCACTGTTCACTGGTGGAGCCGAGTTCCGAAAACGCGTAGCCTACTTGCACCGCCGAGCTGAAGCCGGTCAGGAAATATTCCGGGCGCCCGATCAGGTTGCGGTTGTCGAATTTTTCAAAACGGTCTTCGATCACTTCGTAGCGAAGGAAAGGTGCAACCCGCCTCTGGTCGGCCGGCAACTGCGACGGCGCCGTCCGCTCGGGATCGAGCTCATACTGATCGTCCCGGTAAGTCAGGCCGGCGGTATACCGGCGCGTCCAGCCGTCGACCAGGCCCCTGGACCATCCGCCGGAAAGCTCGGCGGCTTTCTGCTGACGCAGGTACTGGGCGACGATGTTTCCGCCGCTGTATACCGATTCGACGCGATCGTCCGTGAACGCGGTGAAGCTGGCCGCCCAGCGCGTATCCAGGGAGTAGAACGGACGCGCCACGCTCAATGACTGCGCCTTGCCGTCGTCGAAATCGGAATTGGTGTAGTTGATGGCTGTCCAGCCGCCCAGCAAATGCTGGTGGCCGATACTGAACTCGGACCCCGTGCGATCGACATCGGACTTGCGCGAGAAACCGATGGAAGTCCCGGTCCCCAGAAGGTTTTCCTCCTTGAGACCGATACCGGTCGAGTTGGCGCCGCCAGTGCGGCTGAAACTGAGCCCCGGATCCAGCGACCAGGTATCGCGCGTCCTGACTTCGATATCGACCACGCCGTCATGCCAGGCAACCGGCCGGATACAGACATCGTAGAACTGCCGGTTGGCGCGCATCACGCGTTCGGTTTCCTCGATCAGGTGCACCGACAGGGGTTCGCCGCTCTCGAAAAGCACGAGGCGGCGAACGACGCCTGGACGCGTCACGATATGCAGCGCGTTGGCGAGCCGGAACAAACTGTTGTCCTCCTTCGGATCCGTCAGGTCGAAGACGTCCTGCGGTTCCGCGCGGATTTCACCGACTGTCGCGCCGGCCGCCTCGAGTTCGGCAAAACCGGGCACGCCCGGGGGCGGCTTGCAGACCTGGGCAGCAGCGGCGTTCGAGGCGAGTGCGAGCGCTGCGATAAGGCAACGCACTGCAGAACAGCCGGAAAGACGAATCCGTGTCGGCATCGATCGGTTCAGTTCGGGTGTTCCACTACCGCACCATTGCCATAAGTCCACACCACTACGTTCCGTTGCGTCCATGCATCCGGCTTGGAGTGTAACGCGCAGGGGTTTCCGTGCAGAACACCGGTGCGGCGAACAAAATCCACCGTCCCCTGAACCGGAGGCACCGAAGTCCTGACCCGTTACAATCGTAAACGGGAGGAAATGCGATGAGCGGATTCGCGGAATACGAAGAATACGACGCGCTCGGACTGGCCCGGCTGGTTCAGCGCAAGGAAGTCAAACCCGAGGAACTGCTGGAGGCCGCGATCGAACGCGTCGGGCAGCGCAACCCGGTGATCAACGCCGTCACCATGGAGCTCTACGACTACGCGCGCAAAGCCATCGCCGACGGGCTGCCGGACGGACCGTTCCGCGGCGTGCCCTATTTGATGAAAGACCTCACCTCGGCGATCGCCGGCGTGAAGATGACGCGCGGCTCGAAATTCTTCGCCGATACGCCGCCATCACCTACCGACAGCGAACACATGAAACGGCTCAAGCGCGCGGGGCTGGTGGTCTACGGTCGCACCAACACCTGCGAGCTCGGGCTGTCGCTCACCTGCGAACCGCAGCTGCACGGCCCGACACGCAACCCGTGGAACACGGCGCACATTTCCGGTGGCTCGAGCGGCGGCGCCGCCGCGGCTGTGGGCGCGCGCATGCTGCCGATCGCGCACGCATCCGATGGATTCGGTTCCATCCGCGCGCCCGCCGCGTGCTGCGGCGTGGTCGGACTCAAACCCACCCGCAACCGCAACACCTTTGCGCCGTTCATGGGCGAGGGGCTTGCCGGCTGTTCCACCGAGCACGCGGTCAGTCTCACCGTGCGCGACACCGCCGCGCTGCTGGATGCGACGCAAGGCGCCGGCCCCGGCGATCCCTATGTCGCGCCGCCACCGTCGCGGCCGTACCTTTCGGAAGTCGGTTTCGATCCCGGCAAGCTGAGGATCGCGTGGACTGCCGCCGCGCCGAACGGCGCGAAGATCGACCCGGAGTGCCGCAGGCTGCTGGAAGAAACCGCGAAGCTCTGCGCCGAACTCGGCCACCATGTCGAAGAGCGCGATCCGGAAGTCGACCGCGCCGCAATCGTGCCGACCTTCGTCACCATCGCCGCGGCGAACACCGTGGTAAATCTCGCCAGCCATCCGACCAAGGGCAGGCCGGCGCGCGAGGACGAAGTCGAGCGCATCACCTGGCTTACCGCGAAGAAAGGCGAAGCCATCAGTTCGGCGGACTACGTGCGCGCCACGCAGACCGCGCACCGCCTCGGCCGGCAGATGGCCGCCTTTCACGAAGACTGCGACGTTCTGCTCACCCCGGGTCTCGCATCGCCCGCGGTGAAGCTCTGCTGGCTAGACATGATGATGGACGACGTCGACGAATACTGGCGGCGCGTATTCGAGTTCTCGCCCTTTACCGTCTGGTTCAACCTCACCGGCCAGCCGGGGATGATGCTGCCGCTCGGACAGAGCAGCGGCGGCCTGCCCCTCGCCGTGCAGCTCGTCGGCCGCTTCGGTGACGAAGGCACCCTGTTCCGTCTGGGTTCCCAGCTCGAAGCCGGGCGGCCGTGGATCGAACGGAAGCCGGCGTTGGCGACTTAGCAACCGAGAGGTCGGCCAGGCGATTTACTTCAGCGTGTTCGAGTGAATCGGGGAGGAGGTGATGCAAGAAACCAGACCTTAGCTCAATCTTTTAACGGCGCTCCCGTCTTTTCATTTTAATGCCCACCTCTTTTCCCCTGCGCCTTCCGCGACTTCTGCCTTGAGCGCCTCTCTTGCGACCCCGAATTGCAATCGCCGCCCGCCGGCGGGCAGATCGAAGTCCGCGAAATTGCTCTTATCGAGCACGTTGAAATAGGCGTCACCCAATTTGCACCCGCTGATGATGGCGAGCGCGTTGTCGGCGAACCACAGCAGGTTATACATGCGCCGGATCAGACACGTACTGTCGCCCAGGAATTTGAGCAGTCGCGAATGGCGCAGCGGGCCGCGCGACTAGGTAAAGAGGTGAAGAACAGCCTGCGCCGAGGGCCGCGACCAGCGCCGCGAACAGCGCGCAGACAGGAGGGTGTGGATTTGACAGCGATCAATTGTCGCAGTCCCACCGCGCGTAGGATGTCTCTCCATGAAAGTCGTCGTCGCCCGCGATCTCGGCAAGACCTACCAGGCCGGCGCAGTTGCCGTTCCTGCGGTGCGCGAAGCGAGCTTCGCCATCGGCGGCGGCTCGCTGGTCGCCTTCGTGGGCCCCTCGGGCAGCGGCAAAACCACACTGCTCAACATGGTGGGCTGCCTGGACCACCCGACGGCGGGCAAGCTGGAAGTCCTCGGCACGGACGTCGCCCGCCTCGACCGGCGCGCGGCGGCCGATTTCCGCGGCGCGAACCTCGGCTTCATTTTCCAGGACTTCAACCTGATTCCGGTGCTCTCGGCCGCGGAAAACATCGAATATCCGCTGCTCATGGTGCAGAATCGACCGGCGGCGGAGCGCCGCGCGCGCGTGATGGAACTCCTCGAGGCGGTGGGCATGGTCGACCAGGCCGGCAAGCGCCCCGACCAGCTTTCGGGCGGGCAGAAGCAGAGAGTGGCGGTGGCGCGCGCCCTCGCGACCAAGGCGAAGCTCGTGCTCGCCGACGAGCCCACGGCGAATCTCGATCACGACACCGCGTACCGCATCCTGGAGCTGATGAAGAAGATGCGCGACGAGTCGGGCACGACATTTGTCTTCTCTACGCACGATCCGAAAATCGTGGGCGAGGCCGACGTGGTGTTCACGCTCGAGGACGGGCGGCTGCTGAACAATAGCAGCGGGAAGGGTCATGGCTAAGATCCTCAAGCTCGCCACGCGCAACCTCGCGCGCTACTGGCGACGCACGCTGCTCACCTCGTGTCTCATCATCCTCGGCGTGGTAGCAGTGCTGCTGTTCATTGCCGTGTCCAGTTCGTTCAAGAGCCTGATCGTGGGCCAGATCACCGACTCGGTGCTTGGCCACCTGCAGGTGCACCGCCGCGGATATGTCGCCTCCATCGACAATCTGCCCCTGAACCTCAACATGAAGCCGACCGCGGTGGCACAAGTCGAGAAGGCGCTATCGGGCGACGACGCGGTCGTCGCCTGGTCACCGCGCCTGAAGTTCGGCGCCATGTTCAGCAACTTCACCGAGACCACCTCGATCCGCCTGAACGGCGTGCTGCCGGAGCGTGAAGCCGCCGCCATGCCGATGCTCGCCGGGCGCCTGGTGGAGGGCAGCGTTGCGAACGGGCTGCTCGAGCGCGGCAAGGTGCTGATTCCCGAGATCATCGCGCGCGGCATGAAGTTGAAGCCCGGCGACACCGTGGTGCTGGTAGCGACCAACCTCGACGGTTCGGTGAACGGGCAGACCTTCGTCGTGCAGGGCGTGCTCGGTGACGTCACCGGCCCGGGCGGGCGCGACGGCTACGTGCATCTTGAGGACGCGCGCGAGCTGCTGCGAATGACCGAAGGCGAAGTGAGCGAAATCGCCGTGCGGCTCAAGGACCTCGGCGTACTTGGTGCGGCGAAGGCACGCATCGTCGACGCGCTTGCCGGCCTCAAGAACCCACAGGGCCAGAGCGCGCTCGAAGTGCATGCCTGGGACCAGCTCTCGCCCTTTGCCAACATCGCGCGCATGATCGACCTGATGGATATCTTCATCCGCATCATGCTGGTCGGCATCGTGCTCATCGCAGTGATGAATGTGATGATCATGGCGGTTTACGAGCGCATCCGCGAGATCGGCATGATCTCGGCGATTGGCACGCCGCCGCAGCGCATCCTGGCGCTGTTTCTCGCCGAGGGCGCGCTGCTCGGAATCATGGGCACGGCGATCGGCATCGCGCTCAGCCTTGCCATCGTCCATGCGCTCAACGTCTGGCCCGTGCAGTTCAAGTTCGGGCGCCAGATCGACCTGGTGCTCGCGCCCTCACTCATCGCCGCAGACGTGCTCGCAATCGGCGCCATCGTCATCGTAATGGCGACCCTCGCCAGCCTGCAGCCCGCCTGGAAGGCGGCGCGCATGGATCCCATCACCGCACTGAGACATGTCTAGGAGACGCGCCATGAAATTACTACAAGAACTTAAGCCGTGGCTGCTCGCTGCGGGGATGGCCATGATCGGAGCGACCGCGTGGGCCGACGGCGCGCGCATCGCGGTGGCCGCGGAGGCGGCGCACGCCGAGGCGCCAGTGAGCTCGGTCGCGGCGCGGGCGCCGCACATACTCATTTTCGACGCCTCCGGTGCGATGGTGGAGTCGCATCCGAACCCGGCGGCCGCGAATCCCGGCGGCGCCGGTCCGGCGCTGGCCCGCTGGCTCGCGGACAAAAAAGTCGGGACACTGATTGCCGGCGATTTCGGCGCCAAGCTGTCGCCGGCCTTGGAAGAAGGCAAGATCCGGACGGTGACGGCGAGCGGCCCTGCCGCGCAGGCGGTCAAGAAGGTCCTGCAATGAGACGCTACCTCGCAGCGGCGATGCTGGCGCTGATCGCGCCTGCCGCGCTCGCCCTCGACGGCGACGCCATCCTGCGCCAGGTGGACCGCAAGCTCAGCCCCGAGTCCTACGAGATGTACCGCAAGCTGATCAACATCGAGCCGGACGGCCGCAAGAAGGAGTTCGTGCTCTTCTCCGTAAAGAAGGGGCGCGACAAGATGGTGGCGCTCTTTCTGGATCCGCCGAGCGAGAAAGGCCGAGCCACGCTGCGCCTCGGCGACAACATGTGGCTCTACATCCCGAACGTGGGCAAGCCGATCCGCATCACGAGCCTGCAGTCGGTGGTGGGCGGCGTGTTCAACAATGCAGACATCATGAATCTGGACTACAGCGTGGAATACACCGTCGAGAAAGCGACCGAGAACGGCAAGACCTACCTCCTCGAGCTCAAGGCGAAGAGCGGCGCAGTAGCCTACGACCGCCTGAAGATGCGCGTGGACCGCGAGAGCCTCACGCCGACCGAGATCGAGTGCTATGCGGCGAGCGGCCTGCTCATCAAGACGCTGCGCTTCAAAAACATCAAGGATTTCGGCGGCGGGCTCAAGCGCCCGGCGACGATGGAGACAGACAGCCCGCTCTACAAGAACTACAAGTCGGTGATGCTCTACGGCAGCATCAAAGCGCGCACGCTCGCGGACGAGATCTTCACGCTCGATTACCTGCCGCGCGCGGGCGAGCTGCGCTAGGCCGTGCGCTTCGCCGCAGGGCTCGCCGGTGCCTGTCTCGCGGGCGCCGCGATCGCGCAGAGCGACTACAGCTTCGACGTCTCGCAGTTCGAGAAGAAGCCCTACGAATTCGGCGGCTACCTGCAGGCCACCGCCGAGCGCCAGCGGCTCGACCATGATTCGGCGATTTTCCCCCGGCAGTTCCCCAGCGTGACCGAAAAATACAACGACCGCACCTTCGCCGCCGCGGAGCTCTCGGGCGTCTTCCGGCGCGAGGCGCTGCGCGCGCAGTTTCTCGCGCACGGCGAATACACCGACGATCTGCGCGTATCGGAGGGCGAGGCAAAGCTCTATGAAGCCTTTGCCTCGTGGCAGGCCTCGCCTGGCACGAGCTGGGAAGCGGGAAAGAAGACGCAGCGCTGGGGCAAGGGCTACGCCTGGAGCCCGGTGGCCTTCCTCGAGCGGCCGAAGGATCCCGAGGACCCGGAGCTCGCGCGCGAGGGCTTCCTCGCGCTCTCGGTCAGCTTCGTGCGGTCACCCGGCGGCGCGCTGCAGAACTATTCGCTCACGCCGCTCCTCGTGCCGACGCACTCGGACCTGAACAGCGACTTCGGCGCCGAGGACCACTGGAACCCGGCGGCAAAGGTCTCGCTTCTCTACTTCGACACCGACATCGATTTCCTGTGGCTGGGGCCGGGCAGCCGCAGCGCGCGCTTCGGCTTCGACGTCTCGCGCAATTTCGGCACACAGCTCGAGGTGCACGCCGAGTGGGCGCGGGTGAGCGAGCCGCAGACGACGAGCCACCTTCTCGGGCTTCGCTACCTCACCGAGCGCGAGACAACCTGGATCGTGGAGTATTACCGAAACGGCGCGGGAATCACGGAGGCGCAGTTCCGCACGCGTCCGGTCGGAGGCCCAAACCCGATGCGCAACTATCTCTACGTGCGCGCGAGCCAGAAGGAGCCGTTCGATATCCTCTACTTCACGCCGAGCGCCACTGTCATCGCAAATCTCGACGACGGCAGCTATTCGCTCATCGGCGATCTCATGTACGCGGGTTTCGACAACATCGAACTGCGCCTGCGCGCAGCGTTCAACCGCGGCGAGCGACTGACCGAGTTCGGCGAGAGGCCGGTTGATGCGCGCTACGAGTTGAGGCTGCGCTACCACTTCTGAAGCGCGAGCGTCTCGCCGAACGTCGACCGCGGTGAAGCTCGGCTGGCTAGACATGATGATGGACGACGTCGACGAATACTGGCGCCGCGTGTTCGAGTTCTCGCCGTTTACGGTCTGGTTCAACCTCACCGGCCAGCCGGGGATGATGCTGCCGCTCGGGCAGAGTACCGGCGGCCTGCCGCTCGCCGTACAGCTCGTCGGCCGCTTCGGTGACGAAGGCACCCTGTTCCGTCTGGGTTCCCAGCTCGAAGTTGCACGGCCGTGGTATCGAACGGAAGCCGGCGTTGGCGACTTCGTAGCGACGGGCACGACCGGCCGATTGCCCGGTTTCCGGCGCCAGCAATCCCGCCGCCTCGTTCGTTCGACACTTGCGGATATGTCGGATATGACATATCCTCGATCCAAATGGCTATATCCGACAAGCCACTCGTTTGGCTACATGGCGAGGATTGCAGCCGGTGTTTTATTGAGAAGGCTGCAACGAGGCGAAAAATGAGCCATGCCAGTTTCGCGGCCGATGCCGACAATCGGTGCGCGATGTCACGAACTGAGGGTAAATGACGAGAACGCTACCTGGCGGGTCGTTTATCGGATTGACGTGGATGCGATTTTGATCCTGGACGTCTTCTCCAAGAAGACCGCCCAGACGCCGAAATCGGTGATCGACAACTGCAGGCGGAGACTGAAGGACTACGAAGATGCATGAATCAAAGCGCAAGCGCCTCGCCGCTAAAGGTTGGCGAGTGGGGTCCGCGACAGACTTTCTCCAGCTCAGCGACGAAGAACAGGCTTACGTCGAACTCAAGCTCCGGCTATCCGACGCATTGAAGCGCCAGCGGATTCGGCGGAAGCTAACCCAGGCGCAACTGGCAAAGGCAGTCAATTCAAGCCAGTCGCGCGTCGCAAAGATGGAAGCGGGAGACAGCACCGTATCCATCGATCTCCTGATTCGATCATTGTTCGCGGCAGGAACGTCGAACAAAGAGCTTGCGAAGATCATCGCGAGCCGCAATGCGGACTGATTGGATTTCTACAAGCTTCCGCGGGCTTCGGGTCAATGTTGATGCGCCACATGCAAGAAACAAGATCTGCCCTCGGCGTTGTCTGAACAGCGATCCTCAGAGCATCTGAGAATCGCTGTTGCCCGGAGCCTTCAATGATGCTCATCCATCGTACTTGAACGACAGCATCACGCGGGTGCGGTAGGCAACGATTTTTCCGTCCTCGACTTTCATGTCCATTTTTACCACTTCCGCGATGCGCAGGTCGCGCAGGGACTTTGCGGCGGTCGAGACTGCGTTGGCGGCCGCGTCTTCCCAAGACTTGGTGCTGGTGCCGATGACTTCGGTGACTCGATAGACCGGTTCTCCGGGGCTCTTGGCCATGGGGCTCCTCCTTATCGATTGTTTACGGTGGGGCTTGCCGTCGCAACGCAAGCCGTTTCCATGCTACTCCAGGCGTAGTCCGGATGCTCGGGGCTACACCGCAGGTACGCGCTCGCGGCGGTGAAACCGCTTGGCAGCGCGCAGGTTCGTACCATTGAATATTGCAGTAATGTTCAGAACTGTTTCGGCAGCCCGGCCTGCTTGAGTACCGCGTTGGCCGTATGGCGGGACTTGATCTTGCCATCGACCACGAAATGAACCTCGGTGACAGGGCTGTACCAGATTTCGTGGTCGCCTTTGCCAGTACGCACAAACTGGCACCCGGCGTTCAGGAGGCCTTTACTTTAGCTGCGGTGTGAAGCTCTGCGTCACGCAGCGAGTTCAAATCGCCTGGTCAGCAGTTCGAATGCAATTGGTCCAGTCTCGGTGCGTCCGTTGAATGCAAGCAACTCGGGTATCAGCACCTTGAGCTTTTCGATCAAGGCTTCCGCTGTGTCCGCTTCGGTCGCCAGACCCGGAACGTCCTCGCTGGACGCGACCCAGACCCTTGCTTCCTCATCCCAAACGGCATGGACGTAGTAAGGTTTTTCCATGAAGGGAATTCCAGAGTATCTGCAACGGCAAGACTAGCACTCCCGCATTATTTACTGCCAGCCATGAACCTTCCCGAATGGCCTGCGGGCACTGCCGGGAATACCACTATGGACAGCCGAACCGCGCAAGAAACGCCGCCAGCGTTTCCGCGCAGGCGCGGCCGTGGGAGAGCGGCAGGCCGTGTTTCGAGTGCGCGAAGACCTGCAGCCCGGCATCCGGGATCGCGGCGCGCATCTGCGCCATGACTTCCAGTGGAATGAACGGGCTCGACTGCGGGCTGAGCAGGAGGGTCGGCAACCTGATTTCGCCGAGGCGCGGCGTCAGGTCGGCGCCGATCAGCAGATCGGCGAGTGCGAGCGTCGCGTCCATCGAGCAGGTTTCGTGCACCTGCGTATACCACGCGTGCACGGCAGGTTCGAGCGCGCCGGGATGAAAGCGCGAATCCATCATCAGCTTCGCCCAGCCCTTCTGCCCGGACTTGGCGATCACGTCGCGCCAGTTGGCGACGTTCGACACCAGCCCGCCGCGCGCGGCGGCGTTGGACAGCGTGAGGCTCGCGAGCCGCTGTGGCGCCTGCAGCGCGCAGGCGATCGCCACCGTGCCGCCGATCGATTCGCCCACCAGGTGAAAGCGCCCGGCGCCCGCAGCGTCGGCGACTTTCAGCAGATCGTCCACAAGCTGTTCGAACGACCAGCGGAAATCGCGCGCCGGCACGGAAGACTGTCCGAAGCCGCGCATGTCGAAGCGCACCAGCCGGTAGCGTGAAGCCAGCACCGGCAGCCACTCCGCCCAGATGTGCGTGTTGGCCGCGATGCCGTGATGGAAGACGATGGTCTGCGGGTTCCCGATCCACGCCGGCACGATGTCGCAGACATCGTAGTAAAGCGCACTGGAACCGGTTTCGATCATTGGCACTGTTGGTTTCTCCTGGTGTTCAGCGAAACAATTCAACTCTCAACGCGGCGGAAAACCCAAAAGAGAAGCTTGGCGCAAAGGCCGCAAAGGTACGCGGAGAACGCAAAGAAATGCCCGGGCGATATTCTTCGTGTCTTCGTGTTTCGCTTGTCATGTTTTCCTCCGCGTTGAGCGTTTGCTCTTCAAGTAACCAACGCACACGCCGGTTTTCTTTGTGTCTTCGTGTTTCGCTTTTCGGCTTTTCCCGGCTCATCACTTAATCGTAAACCGCCAGCACCTTGCCGCGAGTTTCGGGCAGGAGCGATACCGCCAGGATCACCACCGCGAAGCCGACGATCGCGACCACGCCGATCGCTTTTCCCAGCGTCATGGTGCTGCTGAGGTAGCCGACCAGCGGCGTGGCGAATGCGCTCAGGCCGCGGCCGAGGTTGTAGACGAAGCCCTGCCCCGATCCGCGCACGCGGCTCGGGTACAGCTCGGTAAGAAACGGGCCGCAGCCGCTGAAGTTGCCGGACACGAAGAAGCCGAGCGGAAAGCCGAGGAACAGCATCATCGCGTCGGTGATCGGGATCTGCGTGTACAGGATCGCGATTGCCGCCGAGCCGGCCGCGAACAGGAAGAAGGTCATCCGCCGGCCGATGTGGTCGGAGAGATACGCCGCCGCGATGTAACCCGCGAACGAGCCGAAGATCACCACGAAGGTATACAGCCCGGTGCCGAACACCGACAGCCCGCGCTCGGTCTTGAGAAACGTCGGCAGCCAGAAGAAAACGGCGTAGTAGCCCGCCATCATGCCGGTGACCATCAGGCTGGTGAGCACCGTGGTCCGCAGCAGCGCGGGAGAAAAGATCTCGAGGAAGTGTCCGCCGCGTTTATGTACTTCCGTTCGCGTCGCGCTGTACACCTCGGGTTCCGGCACGTTGCGCCGGATGTACCACACCAGCAGCGCCGGGAGAATGCCGGCCCAGAACATCGCGCGCCAGGCCCACTCCTCCGGCAGCACCGAGTACAGCAGCAGGAACAGCAGGTTCGCCACGCCCCAGCCGATCGCCCAGCCACTCTGCACCGTGCCCACCGCCTTGCCGCGATGCTGCGGCCGGATCATCTCGCCGATCAACACCGATCCCACCGCCCATTCGCCGCCGAACCCCAGGCCCTGCAGCGCGCGGGCGACCAGCAGTTGCTCGAACGAGTTGGTGAAGCCGCAGAGGAAAGTGAAGAACGCGAACCAGGCGATGGTCAGTTGCAGGATACGCACGCGCCCGAACTTGTCCGCCAGCACCCCGGCCAGCCAGCCGCCGACCGCGGAGCTGATCACCGTCGCGGTGGTGATCCAGCCGGCTTCGACCCGCGACATGCCCCACACCACCATCAGCGTCGGCACGACGTAAACGAACACCATCACGTCGACCGAATCGGTGGCCCAGCCGCCGGTGGCGGCGATCAGCGTCTTGCGCTCGCGGGCGTTCAGCTCCCTCAGCCAGGCGATCATCGTCCGCCTCCCCGTTGTTATGGTTGGATGCTGCGGCCTGCCGGACCTGCTGGCGGATGGTAGTCCAATCGGGTGGCGGTCGGTACCTGCCCGCTCAGGGCTTCGCGGTGGCCGGCTGTGTCGCGCCGAGCCGCTCGCGCAGGCTGGCGACCAGCTCGATCGAGCGCAGGCGCGCGGCCTGGTTGTGGATGTGCGCGGTGATCATCAGTTCGTCCGGTTTCACGGATTCGATGAACGCGGCAAGGCCACGGCTCACCGTGTCCGGCGAACCGACGAAGGACACCGCGAGCGCGCGTTCGACCATCGCCTTCTCCGGCGGCGACCAGTAGGTGTCGATGTCGTCGATCGGCGGCGGCACCTGGGTCGGCATGCCGCGACGCAGGTTGATGAACGACTGCTGCTGCGAGGTGAACTGGCGGCGCGCTTCCGCGTCGGTGTCGGCCACCAGCACGTTGGCGCCGACCATGGCGTGCGGCCGGTCCAGTTGGCGCGAAGGTTCGAAGCGGCTGCGGTAGATCTCCAGCGCCTGCGTCAGGTAATCGGGCGCGAAGTGCGAGGCAAAGGCGAACGGCAGGCCGAGCGCGGCCGCGAGCTGCGCGCCGAACAAACTGGAGCCGAGAATCCACAGCGGCACTTCCAGTCCCGCGCCCGGTACCGCCCGGATCGTCTGCCCCGGCTCCGGCTCGGCGAAGTAGTGCTGCAGCTCCAGCACGTCCTGCGGAAACTGCTCCGCCGCGGCGTTGACGTCGCGCCGCAGCGCGCGGGCGGTGGCCATGTCGGTGCCCGGCGCGCGGCCGAGGCCGAGATCGATGCGCCCCGGATACAAAGACGCCAGCGTGCCGAACTGCTCCGCGATCACCAGCGGCGAATGGTTCGGCAGCATGATGCCGCCGGCGCCGACCCGGATGTTCTTCGTTCCGGCGGCCACGTGCCCGATCCCAAGCGCAGTCGCCGCACTCGCGATCCCCGGCATGTTGTGATGCTCCGCCAGCCAGTAGCGCGTAAAGCCGAGGCCATCGGCTTTCTGCGCGAGTTCGCGCGTGTTGCGCAGCGCATCCGCCGCCGTGCCGCCTTGCGGGATGGGGGAAAGATCGAGAATGGAAAATGGAATCATTGGAAGGTCTGCATTCAGGCTGCGCGAAAACCGCATTGTGCGCGACATCGACGGTGGGTGCAGATAACAAACCCACCCCCTCTCCCCAGCCCTCTCCCGCGAGGGGAGAGGGAGTTTCTGAACCGACCGGTTGTACGGATTGGTAGGATTGTCGTGGTAGATCTATTGTTTTGTAGAGTCACACGGCATGTTGATTGACCGGGATGCCGGTCTAAGCTAACGACGGTGAGCCAAAAAACTCCCTCTCCCCTCGCGGGAGAGGGCTGGGGAGAGGGGGAGAGGTTGCCTTCATGAAAGTAAAAACCATCGAGACGCTGTCCTGCGATGCAGGCTGGCGCAACTACCACTACGTCAAGCTGACCACTGACGACGGCATCGTCGGCTGGAGTGAATTCGACGAAGGCTTCGGCGCACCCGGCGTCGGTGCGGTGATCGAACGCCTTGCACCGCGCGTCATCGGGCAGAACGTCAATGCGCACGAGCGCATCTACGCCGAACTCTACAGCGCCACGCGCCCAGCTTCCGGCGGCGTGGTCGCCTTGGCGATGGGCGCGATCGAGAACGCATTGCTCGATGCAAAGGCAAAGGCGCTCGGCGTGCCGGTGTACGAACTGCTCGGCGGAAAAATCCGCGACCGCATCCGCGTGTACTGGTCGCATTGCGCGACCTGGCGCATCAACCACCCCACCCACTACAAGCCCGCGATCACCAGCCTCGACGGCGTGAAGGCGATTGGCCGCGAAGTCCGCGAGAAAGGCTACACCGCACTGAAAACCAATATCTTCAGATACGAGAAAGGCGGCAGGAACCCGCGTGGATGGCGGCCGGGGTTCGGTGTGCCGTTCGCCCCGGAACTGAACGTCGAGCGCGACGTGCTGCGCGATCTGGTCATGCACCTGGAGGCGATGCGCGAGGGCGCCGGCCCGGACGTGGACATCCTGCTCGATCTGAACTTCAACGCCAAGACCGAGGGCTTTCTCAAGATCCTGCGCGCGATCGCGCACCTGGACATCTTCTGGGTCGAGATCGACAGCTTCAGCCCGGAGGCGCTCGGATACATCCGCCGCCACAGCCCGCACCCGATCAGCTCCTGCGAGACGCTGCTGGGGCTACGCGAGTTCCTGCCCTATTTCCGCGAGCAGGCGATGGACGTGGCCATCGTCGACACGCCCTGGAACGGGGTGTGGCAGTCGATGAAGATCGCGGCCGCGGCCGAGGCGCACGAGGTGAACGTGGCCCCGCATAACTTCTACGGCCACCTGTGCACGATGATGAACGCGCACTTCTCGGCGGCGGTGCCGAACCTGCGCATCATGGAGACCGACATCGACCGCATCGCCTGGGACGACGAACTGGTGACCCATGTGCCGGAGATCGTGGACGGTCACCTGGTGCTGCCGGACCGGCCGGGCTGGGGCACGGAGCCGGACGAGGCCGCGATCCGGGCGCATCCGCCGAAGGGGCAGGTGGGGTTGGTCAGTCTGGATCTGGTGCGCGAGAACTAGCGCGGGCCGGGATAGTCCCGGCGTATTACTTCAATTCGACCTCGACGAAGACGAACTCGTGCGGGTTCGGATTCACCACGTTGTGCTCGACGCCGACGTTCCGCGCGTAAGACTGGCCCATCGCCAGCTCGGTCACGATCTCCCCGTTCGCGGTCTCCTGCATCAGCTTGCCCGCGGTCAGCACCACAACTACGTAGTCATGCGCATGCCGGTGCCAGCCAGTCTCCGCTCCCGGCGCAAAGTGCCATTCAGTCACGATCGCGCGGTCGGTTTCGGTGAGGAGTTTGGAGGTAGCTTGGGGGCGGGATTTCATCTGTGGTCTTCCACGAGATGCGATGAAGGGGAATCGGCGTGTCGCGGCAACAGTGATGGATTGAACGATCGATCGTTGAGATTTATGCAGTGTACCTAGCCTGACCTGAGTTTCCCGGTTTCGCGAATTCATGGCGCGGGGATTGGGGCATGGTTAGTTCGGACGGAGCGCGGCGTCGGTCGGTACGCGGCCTCCTGCGCCCGCGCACCGCGGAGAAGCCGCCTCGCCGGTGCGGCCACCTGTGCTGCTGCAAGTCCGAGGAAGGGAAATGAGTCCGCCGAGTCCAAATGCGAGTAGCGAAGCAGGCGCAGCCAGAATCGACGCTGGGACAGTTCTTAGGAGTTCGCCTCCGGCTCAGGCAATTCGATACCCTCGGCGATCGCTATGCGCTCCAGAGCCTGCTCCATGATCGATCGCGCCAACCCGGCAGCGCGCTGTAATTCAAGGTGCAGGGCCACATCGGCGGGGCTGCTGCTCGCGCATTCCGCGCTGTAGCGCTCGAACCCCCCCAAGTCCAACACCAGGTCGACGATGTGCTTCGGGCACTCGCACTTAATGGTGCGGGATGCGTTGGAAAGTTCGGCAAGGAATTGGTCTTCGAACCGGGGCGGGCGCGGCAGAGCAGCCTCCAGCAAGCGCAGGCGTTCGCCCGTCTCGGGGCGAGGTTGACGCAGGAGGCTGAGACAGATGGCCTCGATCGCTCCGGGATCCGTTGTCGACCGCGCCACCGCATGCCCGGCCATGCGCATACGCCTGACCATGGCGCTGGGCGCGAAGCGATACAGCACGATCGCACTTTCCGCACCGCAGGCGGCTTTGATCGAAGTAACCCGCTCTACATCGGCATCGCTCATGCTGGGCAGATCGATGATCGCGATGTCCGCACGGACGTCCTTCAGCGCAGTCACGGCCTGCGCCAGGTCGGCGCAGTGCCCCGTGACTCTGAGTGCGCCACCCGAGAGGGCCTTGATGAACTGTTCACCCACCATTAGCGGGCCGACCAATGCGACCCTGGTATTGCTGCGGTCTCCGGTGTTCGCCCTCCCGGGCCGAGTGTCATGCATTGACCACGTTGCGGCTTGCATGGCCAGGAGTGCTTCCGTACCAAGCGAGGCGATGGTGCCGATCGGATGGCCAATGTCCACCAGCTGCTTGATCATCGCCAGCCGCCGGATGTCCGCCATGGAATAGAGACGTTGCCGGCCTGCGCTAAGCCGCGGGCCGATCACCGAGTAGCGGCGTTCCCAGATTCGCAATGTGTCGACGGGTACTCCGGACAGTCTCGCAGCCACCCCGCTTCGATATACGCCGTCAGTCTGGTTCTCGGCGTTCATACGTTCACTTTCATGCTGGATCCCCATGTTTCTGAAAATTTTCAGTGTTATCAGCTTCTTTTACCAATTTTAGCCGAAATGAAACGATATTGAAACGTTATTGTTTCTTTAAAACGATACAAATACGAACAATACCGCGTAATCTCCGCCCCGTTGTGAATTCAGACATGAATCCCCAGCAAAGCGGAAACAACCGCAATCAACTTCATATAAAGGATTTCAAAGTGAAAAAAGTTCTACTCGGAATTGCTGCTTCAGCCCTTATTGCTACCAATGCCTTTGCCAAGGACATCGTCGACACCGCCGTTTCCGCGGGTACGTTCAACACCCTCGCCACGGCGTTGACAGCAGCCGGCTTGGTCGAAACTCTGAAGGGTCCGGGTCCGTTCACCGTGTTTGCGCCGACTGACGCGGCATTCGCGAAGCTGCCCCCGGAGCAGCTCAAAGCGCTGCTTGCCGACAAGGCCAAGCTCACTGCTGTGCTCACTTATCACGTCGTGCCCGGAGTGGTGATGTCCAAGGACGTGAAGCCCGGAATGGTGAAGACGGTGCAGGGCTCCGCGATCACCGTGACCACCAAGGGCGGCGTCAAGGTAAATGACGCGAAGATCACAGCCGTCGACATCGTCGCCGACAACGGCGTGATCCATGTAATCGACACGGTAATCGTCCCCAACTAAACATGGCTGGGAGGGGACGTTCTTCGCCGAACGCCCTCCCCTCCCATCCACCAGAAGCAATTGGAACAATCCATCCGACAACTTAACAGGCAGCGCAATGAACAAATCCAGGAGATCACTGCTCGCTTTCGTACCCGCCGCCGGCGTTGTACTTCTGACCGGAAGAGCCGCCTCCGCGCAGCCCGCCCGCGTCGACGAGAAGGACGCCAATGCAGTCGCACTTGCTTACAAACACGACGCGACGGCGGTCGACACGAAAAAGTATGGGCAGTACGTGAAAGGCAGCATCTGCGCCAACTGCACGCTCTACGCGGGCAAAGCCTCCGACCCTTGGGCCCCTTGCGGTGTCCTTGGCGGCAAGCAAGTCAACGCCAAGGGCTGGTGCGTGGCCTACGTGAAGAAAGCTTGAAAGCGCAATCGAAGTGGGCGGCCAAGCGCCCGGGCACACTGCGCCGATCCATCGGTGCGGTCTCTTTCGCGGTTGCTCTGGCACTCGCCGGCTGGGTGCTCCTGGGAATATTCGAGGTAGTTCCTCTGGTTCTGCAATTGCCTGGGGAATCGATGGTGAGATCGCATGCAGGTGCGGCCGTATTGTTTTTTTTTATCGCAGCATGGGGCTATTGGGAATCCTAGTTCGCGTTCGTTCTCTCGCCAACCCCCGACAAATGAAAGGAAAGACACCATGATCAAAATGTCCGACGCATGCATCCTGCTATCAGTGATGCTTTCATTCGCGATCACCGCGTATCTCTGGTTCAACGGCCAGAAAGAAGAAGGCCTTTTCACCGCAACATGGGTGCCCTCGATACTGGCTTTCGGCATCTATTTCAAACTGCTTTCCCTGAAAGGACAGACAAATGAGTGACTCGACCATTCTCTACGCTGGTATCTTTTGCTTTTCCCTGATCATTATTGCTTTCGCGCTGACAGCTCACGAGTTCAGCAAGATCAAGGAGACCGGTAACGCGAGCAAGCGCAAGTCCCGGGTCGCCTACAGCGCGTGAGGGCAGATTCAGCTTTGGCGTGCTTCCTGGCAGGACTTCCCTCCAGGCAGTTGAAATTCAATCTACGCCTCCCCCATCGCGTGTTTTTGATGACGCTGACCGCTTTCGGCTGGGTGCTTGCCTCCAGCGCACAGGTGCAAGACCGCCGAAAAGGCGAGTCGATGCCTTTATTTCGTCGGCAAGCAGGTGGCGGGTGCGGGCCGGTCCAACACCTGGACGAAAATGGAGTGGTCACGTTTTACGGCCGCGAGGTTTCGCGATGACGCCACCCAGCGCAGGCTTTCGCGGCAACAAGGCCGCGTTGCCCAGCAAGCCTTGCATGGCCTGCGGCCGGGCGATGAGCTGGCGGCGTTGCTGGGCAAAGAACTGGGCAGACGTGAAATACTGCTCCGACGCCTGCCGACGCAACAAGGCTTCGCGTGGCTGAGCTGCGTTCCCTGATCGTCGTGCTGGGAGACCAGCTCGACCTCGATGCGGCAGCTTTCGACGGTTTCGATGCGGCTGTCGACGCCGTGTGGATGGCCGAAGTGGCTGAGGAGTCGACCCATGTGTGGTCGAGCAAACCGCGCACGGTGATGTTCCTGGCGGCGATGCGTCACTTTGCGCTAGCCCTGCAAGACGCCGGGCGGCCGCTGCATTACATGCGTCTCGATGCGCCCGGCAACGGCGGCAGTCTGGCTGCGCAGTTACAGGCCGACATCCTGCGACTGAAACCGGCCCGCCTGGTGATGACCGCCCCGGGCGACTGGCGCGTTCTAAGTGCGATCAAGGCCGTGGCCGAGCGCCACAAGTTGCCGCTGGACATCCGCGAAGACCGTCACTTTTTCTGCAGCATTCGTGAGTTCGCCGAGCACGCCAAAGGCCGCAAGTCCCTGCGCATGGAATATTTCTATCGCGATCAACGCAAGCGCCATCGCGTGCTGATGCAAAACGATGAACCGGTCGGCGGAGAGTGGAACTTCGATGCGGACAACCGCGAGGCCTTCGGCGCTGCCGGTCCAGGCATGGTGCCGCAACGAATGTTGTTCGAACCCGATACCGTCACGCGCGAGGTGATCGCACTCGTCAGCAGCCGATTCGAACCGCACCCCGGCCGGCTGGACAGCTTTGCCTGGCCGGTCACGCGCGCGCAGGCGCTGCAATCCTTGCAGGCTTTCATCCAGGAGCGGCTGCCGCTGTTCGGTCGCTACCAGGATGCGATGTGGCCGGGCGACCCGTGGCTGTACCACGCCCACCTGTCGGCGGCGCTCAACTTGAAATTGCTGAACCCGCGCGAGGTGGTGGCTGCGGCTGAAGCCGCGCACCGCGACGGACGCGCGCCACTGGCCAGCGTCGAGGGCTTCATCCGCCAGATCCTCGGCTGGCGCGAATACGTGCGTGGCATTTACTGGACCCGGATGCCGGCGTATCTGGAATGCAACGCGCTCGATGCCCAGGCGGACCTGCCCGTTTGGTACTGGACCGGTGCCACCGACATGGCTTGCCTGCGCGACGCCCTGGTGCAGACCCTCACGCACGGCTACGCCAATCACATCCAGCGACTAATGGTTACCGGACTGTACGCGCTGATGCTGGGCGTGCAGCCGAAGCAGGTTCACGCCTGGTACCTGGCGGTGTACGTCGACGCGGTGGAATGGGTCGAGTTGCCCAACACCCTGGGCATGAGCCAGTACGCCGACGGCGGCCTGATGGGCAGCAAACCCTACATCGCCACCGGCAAGTACATCCAGCGCATGAGCCCGCACTGCAAGGGCTGCCGTTACGACCCCGCGCAGCGCAGCGGCGACAACGCCTGCCCGTTCACCACCCTGTACTGGAACTTCCTCATGCGCCACGAAGCAACGCTGGCCAGGAACCCGCGCATGGCGCTGCAGGTGAAGAACGTGGCGCGGCTGACCGACGCGCAGAAGCAGGCGGTGATCGCGCGTGCGGAGGCGATCCGCCGTGGCGAGATCGGAGTCGCGCAGCATGCCTGAAGCCTTCGCACCCACACTTGCCGCGGCGCGCCGGGCGTCAGCACGGTGATCTCGCGGCTCACGCCGCGCCTCATCGGCCAGGACGCATGCGCGCACGAGCGTATCTACGCCGAACTCTATTGCGCCGTGCGGCCGGCCTCCGGCGGGCATCTTCTGGGTCGAGATCGACAGCTTCAGCCCGGAGGCGCTCGGATACATCCGCCGCCACAGCCCGCACCCGATCAGCTCCTGCGAGACGCTGCTGGGGCTACGCGAGTTCCTGCCCTATTTCCGCGAGCAGGCGATGGACGTGGCCATCGTCGACACGCCCTGGAACGGGGTGTGGCAGTCGATGAAGATCGCGGCCGCGGCCGAGGCGCACGAGGTGAACGTGGCCCCGCATAACTTCTACGGCCACCTGTGCACGATGATGAACGCGCACTTCTCGGCGGCGGTGCCGAACCTGCGCATCATGGAGACCGACATCGACCGCATCGCCTGGGACGACGAACTGGTGACCCATGTGCCGGAGATCGTGGACGGTCACCTGGTGCTGCCGGACCGTCCGGGCTGGGGCACGGAGCCGGACGAGGCCGCGATCCGGGCGCATCCGCCAAAGGGGCAGACGGGACTGCTCAACTACGGGCGCAAGAACTGAGCCGCCGCGCGAGGCGGTCAGGACCGGGGGGCGGCACCGTGCGACGCCAGCCAGTCCGCCAGCATGTGTCCCAGCGTGACCATGCGTGCTACCAGCGCCGGGTTATTGACGTAGTCGACGATCGTATCCATCGCCTCACTCGAAATGTCGAACCGGGCCGGGCGCAAATGCGCCATCCGCGCGCCTTCTTCGCGCGCCAGGGCCGCCACCTTTGCGCTCGCCGCGGCGATCGCGCCGCGCGTCTGCAGCGGCGCGAACGCGCAGTGCACGAGTGCGAGTAGGCCCGGCCAGTGCGCGAGGTGGCGCCACAGCGTGGCCACGTGCGCGTCGGGGCCGGGTGCGCCGAACGCATTGACGTGCCGGATCATGGTCCAGGTGTTGTCGTCGATCGCCTCCCGCGCGTGCAGCGGCCGCAACGGCGGCCAGTCCGGGGCCGGTGTCGCGGACACCGGGGCAGCTGCTTCAGCTGCCGGCGGCGTGACCAGCGCCGCCAGCGCAACGAGGTTCATGCCGTTCGAACGGTTATAGGCCGCGACGATCGCGCGGATGTTGTGCAGGTCGCGCTCGCCGACGCCGACGCAGGCGAGCTGCGTCGGTGCGAGCGGTTCCGGGCGCGGCAGTCCGGCGCGCGTGAGCACACGCCCCAGTGCCTGCTCGGGCAGGCCGCTTGCGTAGATCGGTTTCGTCAGCGCCCAGACCTGGGCGAGGCTGTCGCCCATGCCCGCGAGCCCGCGCCAGATCGACGTGAGCAGCGGAATGCCCATCGTCGCGCGGACGTCGGCGAAGATCGCAGCGGTCTCGCCGGTGGCGCTCGCCTCGTCGATCGCCGTGACCGGGTCGTAGGAAAAATCGGCAGTCATCGGTTCAACAATCCAAAAGATTAACTCTCACCGCGGAGGGCGCGGAGGAAGTACGAGGTCCGACGAAACGTTAACGACATCGGGGATTACCCGGTCATTCTGGTTTTCCTGGTGCCTTTGGTGCTCTTGTTGGTTAATGCAGTTCGGGTTTCTTCTGCGTCGGGCGCGCGGGTAATCGTCGCGCTCACATTGCCGAACGCAGATGAGGTGACGTCGACTCTTGTCTTGTCGCCAAGCGCGATGGGCGGTCCGAACGCACCGGTGAGAATCAAGTCGCCCTTTTTCAGGCGCAGTCCGGATTCCGCGAACCGCTCCGCCAGCCATTTGACCGACGACAGGATGTCGTCGGGCCATTGAAGCGAAGGCCATGAATCGACCGTCTCGCCGTCGAACATGAGAGCCAGGTCCGTCGCAAGCGGCGCTTTGGAAACTTCCACGCCCTGCCCGCGAACCACGCCGGCATGAATACAGTTATTGGCAACCAGTTCGTGGCCATACGGCGGCGCACCGCGCATGACCAGGTTGTGGAGTTCGATGACCGGATAGATCCGGTCGACGGCGCCGGCGACTTCCTCCGGCGATGCGTTGGCCGGGTCGATCGCCCGCGCAAGCGTGACGGCAAACTCGGCTTCGAGCGCGACATTGGCGAAATCGCCTTTGCGAAGCGCCGCGCCGTCAGCATGCTGTTCGGTCGACCAGAGCCGTCCCCACAACGGATGCGACACGCCGTTTGCGCGTTGATTACTCTCGCAGGTGCACCCGATCTTGTATCCGACGACCGCTTCCCCGCGTTGCTCGCGCAGCCGGGCTACGGCAGCCTGTAGTTTCCACGCATCGTCGAGCCCAAGCCTCAAGCCGTCAGAAAACGCCGTGCCCGGATTACGCGCGTCGTAGTCGTTCAGCATCCGGATTGCGAGCGTACCTGGTTGGGTTTCTGCCATTTGTGACATGTTCAGGATAGTCGAGTCAGGTTTTCGGGAGCCGAGCAGACGCTGTGAACTGCTTCGCAGCAAGGTTCGGGCTATGCGCGATGATGCGAAAGAATTCTACCAGCCAGAATGTCGGAGGCGTTCAGAAGACGTGTGAGAGTCGCCGCGCATGTGAGCGGCGAAGGGCAAGGCCTGATCCCAAGCTTTCTGACGGCAGTCCGTCAATCACATCATCACCAGTCCGCCGTCGACGTTATACGACTGGCCGGTGATGTAGTCGGCATCCGCGCTGGCGAGGAACACCGCCATGCCGGTGAGATCGTCCGGGGTTTCGCCCCGGTTCATCGGGATGCCGCGAATGCGCTCCGACCACACCGAGCCGACCGGGCGCCCTTCGATCTCGGCCCACTCGCGGTCGATCTGTTTCCACATGTCCGTCGCGACCGGACCGGGGCAGATCGCATTCACCGTAATGTGCGGCGCGCACTCGATTGCCGCCGTCTGCGTGACATTGATCGCAACCGCCTTGCTCGCCGAATAGGCGCCCATCATCAGGCGGCCGCCCCGGCCGGCGATCGACACCATGTTGATGATCTTCCCTTTCGGGCGCCCCTCCACAAGCGGCGTCTGCGCAAGCATCTGCCGTGCACCGGCCTGCACCGCAAAGAACAGCCCGCGCGCATTCACCGACTGCATGAAGTCCCAGTCCTCCGGCGTCGTGTTCAGGAACGAACGGATGCGGATGACGCCTGCGTTGTTCACCATCACATCGAGCCGCCCGAAGCGCTCGACAACCCGCCCGACCATCGCCGCGCTCTGCGCCGGTTCGCGCACATCCACGGCAAGCGCATCCGCCTTCACACCGAGCGCGCGCACCTGATCCGCCACCGCTCGGGCGCTCGCCTCGTCCAGGTCCGCCACCACTACCGACGCGCCTTCCCGCGCATAGCGCAAGGCGATCGCCGCCCCGATCCCGCGCCCGCCGCCGGTAACGAGGGCAATGCGTCCTTCGAGTTTTTTCATTCTGGGTTCTCTTTGTTTGCGGACATTCCGCATGGAAAACACACCTGCGACAATTCGCACGGCACGTTTGTCACTCGATGATACTGTTGAACCAGACGCTTGTGCTGGTCGGACCTGATACGTCCGGCCCGTCTCCGCTGCGGTATCGAACCTGCGCGTCACGGAAACCGACATCGACCGCATCGAGTGGGAAGATGAACCGGTCACCCACATGCCGGAGATCGTGGACGCCCACCTGGTGTTGCCGGACCGTTTGGGCTGAGGCACCGTGCTGAACGACGAGGCGAGCCGAGCGCATCCGCCGAAGAGGCATGCAGGGTTGGTGAATCTCAATCTGGGGCGGAAGGACTAACACCGATCGCAGTTTTGCTGGCTAGGCAAACCGCAAGGCCTGCCCCCCGCGCTCCGCTCGTGACCCTAGCGCTCCCCCTTTTGCGGTATGCGCTTCACGGGGAAGCTTACGCTATCATTAGCAAGTATCAGCATAGGCATGTAATTAACTCGGTGACAATGCCCCACCCCTGCCGCGGTAAGTCAAGGTGCCTGACTTTTCCAATTGGAACTCGCCTTTTCTAATAAACTAGTCCGCTCACTTTGCGAGAGCCAATTGAAAGCGGAGAGAATGCTCGGTATTAGCGCGGCTAGACAATTGCGCGCCCGATTAGCGGACGTGGAAAGCGCAGAGTCTCTGGCAGACATTATCTCTGGGCCTCCACAATTTCTCAGCGACGTTCCTCCAGGGCGAATCGCAATACCAGTCGCGGGCAACCTTGCCATCTTTGCTTGTGCGAATCACGCATCTATACCTTTAAATAGAACTGGCGAGGTGAACTGGTCCCACGTCACGCGCGTCAAAATATTAGACATTGGAGTTATTGATCATGGAGATTGATACTTTCCGTCCGGATTGGATTTCTCCACCGGGAGAGACAATATTTGACATTCTTCGTCTGCGAAATATTTCTGAGATTGATTTTGCGCGACGAATCTGTCAGGACGTAAACGAAGTACGGGCTTTAATCCTCGGAAACAAGCCAATTACTCATGATATTGCCGAAAAATTGGAGTCCGTGTTAGGGGCTTCATCGGCATTTTGGGAGAGGCGAGAACATAAATACCGTGACGCGATCCGGAAACTAGAGGGGCAGGCAAATAACAACTCCGTTCGCGAATGGCTGAACGACCTCCCAGTCGCGGAAATGATGAAAGAAGGGTGGATTCCTCGAGTTAGGAGCCATGGCGAGAAAGTCTCGGCTTGTTTGCGTTTCTTCGGCGTAATGGACGTTCCGTCATGGCGCGAAGCGCACGCCGATCTCACAAATAGAGCTGCGTTTCGGACTTCGAAGGCGTTAAAGTCCGCGCCGGGAGCAGTTGCTGCATGGATTCGTCGCGCTGAACTCGAGAGTGAAGCCATAGAGTGTCGACCTTGGGATCACACACTGTTTCAGCAAGCGCTGAATGAGGCACGCGCTTTAACCAGGGAGACAGATCCAAGTGTGTTCCTTCCCGCGCTTCAACGATGCTTTGCCAAGTGCGGTGTAGCTGTAGTCGTCCTTAGGACGCCTCCTGGGTGTCCGGCAAGCGGGGCAACAAAGTTCCTCACACGCGATAAAGCTCTGATGCTCTTGAGCTTTCGATATCTTTCCGACGATCAATTTTGGTTCTCGGTCTTCCACGAAGGGGGGCATCTCGTGCTACATCCGAATAGGTTGTTCGTGGAAGGGTTAGCCGTGCCGTTCGCTTCAGAAGAAGAAGAGGCAAATACGTTCGCAGCGAATATGTTGGTGCCGCCGCAATATAGAGATGAACTCTTAAATTTGCCAATCGACGGACGTGCAGTGATGCGATTTGCGAGGAAAATCCAAATCGCCCCGGGGATCGTAGTAGGCCAACTACAACATCTAGGTATTTTGAATCGGAAGCAATTGAACAACTTAAAGCGACGCTACAAATGGGCCGTATAGTCCTTTCACCCTCGGAAGGCTCTGAATTGGCCAGGACTTTTTTGCCAATTGCATAGTGCGTCCTCAATGACTTGCATTCCAACTCCCAATGCCGCACCTAGCTGAACCGAGCGACGGTCCAGTTCTTTCTTGCTAAGTTTGTTGCTCGTATCACCAAATAAAAGGCGAGCACCTCGCGCAGGACCAGTAGCACCTACCATATAGGTCGACCCTGGTTCAATCTGTGCTAACCCGAGCTTGCCTAGCATAGTTAGATAATCGAACTTCGCAAGCCTTCCAAAAGACTTTACAGCGGACATGGAATGAAACAGACGATCAAAAGCTTGACGCGAGTCACCTCCAGATTCGACCAGTGCTTGATTTATCCGGGTAAGATGATCTCGTGTCGTACCGACCCATTGAACATAGGTGACAAATGCAGATCCCGTACCAGAAGGTGCCGCTGCATCTATGCTTAAGTACTGTCGATGATTGCCGAATCTCCGTTCTACGCCATCTCGTCCTCCGAGCGTCATTTGGTGAGATGTGAGCCAGCTTCTAAATGCTTCGGGGTCCGGGCTGATACGCGCCCACGTCCACGGCCTTCCTCCAAGGGCACCATATATATCGCGTGCCAATCGCCATCCGGTCTGTCGATTCTTCCCGAAATGCACGAAATTGAAGACAAGCCAGAATGCTTCGTCTAGATTACCTTCGCGGTTATGAAATATTGCCGCCTTTAGTGGATCGAACAACTCGCTCGAGGGATCGGCTCGGCTTGCACTAATAGGGCGACCTCTGATGCTAGCCACATACTCAACGCGGCGTTGGCTTTCAATAATCTGTTCCAGAAGTGTGGCGCGAAAGGCGGGCATCTGTATTCCGGGCAGGCGATAGTGTTGCGCCTCGAAGTTCTGTAGCGCCACACGCAAGTTTTTCGCCCGCTGGCGATCCTTAGGCCTCACCAAGGACCCTTTCGCTCGATTGACCAATCCACCTCCTCATGGATGACGCGACGTCTCTCGTTATTCCGAAACTACTTTGAATATTGTGATTAAAGCCAAGCACTTGTACATCTCTCTTCAGCACCACCCCTCCAAGCTTACGAATTCGCCCAGAGTAAGCCAATCCGGGAACGGTATTGCGCGACCTCGAACGAAGCGTCCATTCAGACATAATCTGGCGCTCTAAGAAAATACTGAAACTTTCGCAAAAGTTAGAAACGACAGCCGTCCCATTCAGGATCAATAGACGAACGGGAGATTCTTTAAGTAGATGCGCAAACGTATTTCCAGAAACCTGTAACAGGAGGTATCGTTGCTTTCGCGAGAGGCTGCTCCACTTTCTGGAAGTCGCAAAAGGTATTAGGTCGAGGTGCGAGGCAGTACCGTAATAGTAAGATGCTCGAGTGGCCGATATAAGTACATCGAGCTTCTTAAACCACAGATCATAAGGATTCCTCGAAAAGTATCTCTCACACCCCTTAACAATGCACCTAATATCGCGCTCACTGGCGTCAGCCCACCGTGCGAGACCAAGAGATGCTAGCGTTTCAAGGCGACGCGCTTGTCCGCTTAATTCGTTTCCAAATGCGTCCACAAACTCCCTGTTACTCGGATTTAGACCAAGCGTTGCAACAAGGGAGCACGCTACATTTCCGAACATAGGGACCGGCGAACTCCATGGAATTACATCAGCGTGAAGATGTACCTCTGACAAACTGGTCAACAGAGGCTTAAGCAATATTTTCATTCGATGACCGACCGCTTATCCCAATGGCAGTCTCAACTGCCCCTTAGGTTCCTCCGCAGGGCGCTTCTTAGCATTCTCGGCCTTTAATTTTATGTAGGGTTTAAAAACGTCAGATGCCATTGCCTTAGCTAGCTGAGCTATTTCCTTGCGCGCGCCATCTTTGAAATAGCGAAAGATTTGCAGTAGCCGAACCAAATCCTGCCAGTAAGGAGCGATCCCCAATTTATTACTTTCGACAAGTTGGTCGTTGCGAACTTTAAATTCCGCATCTCTGACCACGCGAATTGAACGCCAAGGGTCTCCCGTCGGCATCTGGGGCATCAAGATTCTCGACTGAAAGCCTTCATCAAGATATGCCTCCGCTTGCTTCTTGTGATCTTCATACAAATGCAAGCTCCCGACGGCGTGTCTATATTCGCCGATCTCGACACCAATGGTACGCGCGATTATTTCTTGCAGCATGGTAAAAGCGAATATATCGTGAGGTAGTCCAAAAAAGGCATCATTGGAACGCATATATGTGAACATGTGAAGCCGCTCTCCACGAATCAGAAACTGGAGTGTGCAGGTACAGGGTATTTCCACATGCACTTTCGCTATGTCAGCAGCGGAGAAGATTTGTATTACGGCACGGCGACTAGTTCGTTTACTTTTTAGCAATTCGATTACGTTCTGTACTTGATTATGCCGACCGTCCATATTCAGGAAGCGGGGTCCATAGCCCCCATACACCTTTACACCGTCTTCTGACTCATCTTTATATCGTTTGACATAGTAATGAATGAAGTCCAGATCATTGGTGCCAGACAGGTACCATAGCAACTCGCCTAGAGAGCTAAAAAGATGTTGTTTCTGCTCAGTTCGGCTAAGGCGAGCTCTTGGATTTGTGAGCAACAACAGAACGCCAGTCATTTCCATGAAGTCTCCACGTGACGCCGTAACGCGACGATTGTTCTTGAGGAGCTTCGAGATTACTTTGTGAAGTAAATCGTCCAGCGTCTGTTCTTTTATGTACATTGGACAAGGTGCCAAATCGAGCGAAACACACTGAAGGGCTCAGGCCTTGCCTTTTGCCTGCCTGCACAATCGAGAAATTCTGTTTGGGCTGTCGAGCCCGGACTCACGACCGCAACACCCGCCCCACCGCCTCTGCACCGACCGTTTGATCTTCGGTACAAGTCACATTGCCATTGACCACAGTGTATTGCACACCCTCCGCCGGCATCACCATCCGCTTCCCCCCGCCCGGCAGATCGAAGCGCCGCTCCCCGCGATTCCCCGAGCCTACCGTCACGGGATCGAAAATCGTGATGTCCGCCGCGAGGCCGGGTTGCAGACGGCCGCGGTCGCGGATGCCGAACAGGTCCGCGGGATCGGAGGTCAGACGGCGGACGCCCTCTTCCAGCGTGAGCACTCCGCGCTCGCGCACCCAGGTGCCGAGCAGGTAGGTCGGATAGCCGGAGTCGCAGAGCATGTCCACGTGCGCGCCGCCGTCGCCGAGGCCGACGAGGATGGCGGGATTGCTGAGCAGCTCCGCCATGCGATCGACGCGGGTGTTGAACGAGGTCATGGTGAACTCGAGCGCGAGATCGTCGGCGAGTGTGAGATCGAGGAAGGCGTCGACCGGATCCTTGCCCTGCGCGCGGGCGATTTCGGCGACAGTTTGGCCTTCGAAGCGCTTGAGTTCGGGCGAGCGTACTTCGTGCAGGGTGATGCGCTCCCAGTTGCCGAAGCCCTGCGGGTTCTTCAGTTCCTCGCGGAACTGGTCGCGGAACGCCTTGTCAGCGTAGACCTTCTTCTGCGCATCCTTCGACTTGTCAGCGAACACACGCTCCCACGACGGAAACGAGGCAAACGAGAACGGGCTGCGCATGTCGATCTCGCGGGTGAGCGGCAGCGGCGAGGTCTGCGGGCGCGCGCCCTTGGCGATCATCGGCGCCGCGCGCTTGAGCGTGTCGCGCACCGCTTCCGGGATGTCGTCGCGGTCGAACAGCGCGATGAACGTCACCGGCCGGCCGGATTCGTCGAGCAGGAAGTCCAGCGTCTCGCACTGATCCTGTTCCAGCACGCCGATCTGACGGGTGAGCGCGATCTCGATCGCGCCCTTGTTCTTTTGCTTGAGCACGTTCGCGTAGGCCTTCAGCTCCTCGCGACTCGCGTTGCGGCAGGCGAGCGGCTTGCCGCCGAAACCCATGTGCTGGTTGAGGATGGTGCTGGAAAAACCGAAGGCGCCGGCGTCCATCGCCTCGCCCAGCAGCCCGGCGATGCGTGCGGTTTCGTCCGGCGTCGCCGCACGCTCCATCGATTCGCCGCCCATGACGAAATGCCGGAACGGCGTGAGCGGCGCGAGGAAGGCGAGATTGACCGACGGCTTGCGCCGCGCGGCGGCGTCCATGTACTCGGGGAAGGTTTCCCAATCCCAGGTGATGCCGGCATTGAGCACGTCGAACGGAATCGACTCGACGTTTACCAGGTCGTGCATCGCGACCTCGCGCGACTCCGGTTTGCACGGCGCGATGCCCACGCCGCAGTTGCCCATCATCACCGTTGTGACGCCGTGCCATGACGACGGCGTCACCGCGCCGTCCCAGCAGATCTGTGCGTCGTAATGCGTGTGCGGATCGATGAAGCCCGGCGAGACCACGCAGTCGGATGCGTCGATGGTCTCCTTCGCGCTGCCGTCGAGCTTGCCGATCTCCGCGATCTTCCCGCCGGCCACCCCCACATCCGCATGCCGCCCCGGCGCACCGGTCCCGTCGATGACGAGGCCGTTCTTGATCAGCAGGTCGTAGGGCATTCGGCTGTCCTTGTACGACGCAAAAGCAGCGCTCAACGCGGAGGGTGCAGAGGGCGCGGAGGAGAGACCAGGGGGATGTTAACGGAATTCGGGTGGGAGGCGTAATGGGAGCCCGGGGATTCCGGGCAGCGTTTCCCATGCCGTCATTGCGAAGGAGCGGAGCGACTGCGGCAATCTCGTAGTTGGTTTTTGGATCGATAACAACCTGAACCGCCCCGGCCTTCTGCCTCGCGGTGATTCTTTTCGGGCATCAGGAACCTTTGCCGCGCAAGCGCAGCTTCGCCGCGAAGTTCGCGAGCACGACACCCGGCAGCGCGAGAATGCCGAACAGGATGAGCCCGAGCGGCAGCAGGCCGAAGCTCGCTGCCAGCGCGGCGAGCACGACCGCCTGCGAGAACATCACCGCCAGCGGCCAGCGCCAGGGCTTCCGCGGGAACTGGTAGCCGAGTCCCGCGGACAGCGCGAGCGACAACGGGTAGGCGACGGACCAATAGAGAGGCGAATCCCACGCCTCGCCACGTCCGCCGAACACGGTCGCCGCGAGCCAGAGAACTGCGCCGCCGGCGATGGCGATCGACCAGGCGTATTTATCCGAGGGGGTTTGCACGGGCGGGATCGCTTGTGGTGCGTGCGATCAGCCGGCGTCCGACCGGCTGCCTGCGTACGAAGGGGCCGCCGGTTCGCTGCCGGGCACCGCGCCCGGTTCCGTCAGGGGTTTCGCGCACGCGGGCTCGAGCGACTCGCGATATAGCTGGAGGTAGGCCTCGCCCATCTCCCGCGCCTGGAAGTGGCGCAGGTAGCGTTCGCGTGCCGCGCGTCCCATCGACGCCGCCCATTCCGGATCCGCGAGCAGACTCAGCATCGCCTCGCGCAGCGCGGCCGGATCGGATGGCGGCACCACGATCCCGGTCTGGCCGTGCAGATTCACGAAGCTGCTGCCGGTGCCGATCTCCGCGGAGATCAACGGCTTGCCGAACATCGCGCCTTCCAGCAGCGAAACGCCGAACGCTTCGGCGCGCAGGTGAGACGGGAATACCACTGCACGGCAGAGTTCGAGCAGCGCGATCTTGTCTTCTTCCGGAAGCTGGCCGAGAAAGCGGACATGCGCAAGGCCGAGGCGTTTCGCCTGGCGCTGCAATTCTTTTTCCGTGGGCCCGGCGCCGACGATCAGCACTGGAATCTGCGTACCGGCGCAGGCATCGAGCAGGATGTGCAGGCCCTTGTAGTAGCGCATGACGCCGACGAACAGGAAAAAGCCTTCGCCCACCCTGCTTCGCCAGTGCGCGAGTCGGTCCGGCGCGGACGCCGGGTAACGTTGCGGTGATAGCCCGATCGGGATGACGCGAACCTTATGACGATAAGGCTGCAGTTCCTGACTGGTCCTGACGTAATTGGAAGACGTGGCAACCAGTACCCGCGCCCGATCGAAGAAACGGCGCATCAGCGGCCGGTACAGTTTCAGCAGCAGGCGCTGGCGCACGATGTCGCTGTTGTAGGTGACGACGACCGGTTGCGACGGACGCAGCAGGCCGAGCATTGCGTCAGCCGTCGGCCACGGAAACTGGCAGTGGATCACGTCCGCATTGCGCATCAGCGCAGGCAGTGCGCGGTACATGCCAAGCGAGAACGGGTTCGAGGCGAGCGTCAGTTCCGCCGGAAAAGTGTGGATGCTTGCTTCCGGATGATGGAGTACCTCGCGACGCCGGCCGATGGTGGCGATGGTGTTGCTCACGCCGAGATCGGTGGTGGCATGGCAGAGCTCGGACATCAACTGCTCGACGCCGCCGAATCCCTGGTGCCGGTAGGTCTTGTAGATGTGCAGTACGCGCACTTTCCGGTTTCCGTTCTTTTATGTTCGGCTCAGGGGCGATAGGTTTCGTAGGTGTCGCGCCCGGAGCGCATCGCGAGCTTCCAGTGCTCCTGCATGTGCCGAAACAGGTAAGGCACCGCGCCAAACCAGATTTCCTGGTAACCGACTTCGCGGCCGTGCGCGCGCCGGCGCAGCCGCATCATCTCCGCCTGGCCGCCGCTGTCGATCTCGGTCTGGGTTTTCTGCAGAGTGTGCACGCGAAAAGCGCCCAGGAAGTACGGCAGGCGGCACATGACCGCGCCCGCTTCGCGAAAGCGCAGCAGCAGCTCCCAGTCCATCGCGAAGCGGAAGCTCTCGTCGATGCGCGCGCCGCAGCGCTCCCACAGGCTGCGCCGCCAGAACAGCGTCTCCTGCGGAACGAAATCGACCCAGCCCAGCACGCGGTCGCAGTGCTCGGGCATTACCCAGCGGCCGATCTCGCGGTCGTCCTCGTCGATCAGCAGGCGGTGGCCGTAGACGACGTCGACCTCGGGATGCGCTACGAAATGTTCCGCCACGGTCGCAAGCGATCCCGGCAGCAGGATGTCGTCCGAGTTCAGCCAGCCCATGATCTCGCCGCCGGTTCGCGCGAAGCCGAGATTCAGCGCCTGCGCCTGCCCGCCGTCCACGGTCGATTGCCAGTGCGAAAGCCGGTCCGCGTGGCGCCGCACGATCTGCAGGCTGTCGTCGCTCGAACCACCATCCTGGACGACGTATTCGAGGTTCGGATAGTTTTGCGACAGCACGCTGCGCAGCGTGCGTTCGAGAAAGCGCCCGTGGTTGAAACTCGGCGTCACCAGGCTGATGCGCGGGTAATGCTCCAGTACGGGCGCGGCGCGTGTCTTTACGCGCAGCGCGCGCGGACGGTGCTGGCGCAGGCGGCCGAGATGCGGCCCGGCGAACGGGCGTACCACGCGCCACACCTGACGCACGACCAGCCACACCAGCAGCAGGCCGATGTTGGCCATGGCGCGCTGCGGGTTGCGGCGGCGGATCGCGGCAGTCATCCGGAGCGCCGCATCGGCTGCACGAGGTCATCGTGCGCGCCATGCGTGCCCATGTACGGATCGCGCAATGCGATCTCCAGCTTCGCCTCCCGCAGCGGAAGGCCGAGCGAGCGGGTTTCGCTTCCCCTTCGACCGTGCTCCGGAGCCAGCCAGTACAGCCAGGCGGGTTGCGCGAGCGGCGGCACTTCGACTTGCAGGAGCGGACGCCCGTCGCGCTCCCGGACCGCGTGCGCAAGTATTTCGCCGTTCAGCCAGAATCGCGCATCGCGGATGGTTCTGCCGTCTGTGAATGCGGCCAGTTCTAGCGTCAGGGCTTGCCGGCGGTCACAGGCAGGCAAGCGCAGCTGGCAGCAGGACGCACTCCAGCGAAAGCGCTCGCTCTGCCATTGCTCCCATGGGTTGAGGTGATCGAGCGCACCTTCGGCGGATTCGGTCAGCAGGCTGCGCGCATGCTGCGCCGGCACCGCGCGCGGCCCCGGCGCCTGCAATGCGTAGTGCGCACGCCAGAGATCGGTGGTGCTGCGCCAGAACTGCGTGAAGAAGTGCAACCGCAGCGGCACCGGAAACAGCGGGCACAGACTGCCGAGTTGTCCGATGCGTACACGCCATCGCGGCCCGCCGGTCAGCATGCGCCGCCCGCACAACGCGGCGGGAACACGGCGGGTCAGTTCCAACATGCCCTGCGCCCGCATACGCGCAGGAATGCCGCGCCCGGTGAACGTCTGCCGGAGCAGGCTTGCGAACGCATGCCGCGCAGCCTGCGGATCGAAGTTGCGCGCCCTGCGCCACGCGGGCGGATCGCCGAAGTACCGGCGACAGAATTCGGCCTCTGCAGGCTCCCTGCGCAACAGGCACTCCCCTTCGACGAAATCGCGGATGAACCCGGTGAGAAATTCGAAGCGCTCCGCGTAAAGATGGGCCAGGCGAATGCCGGGCGCGGAAGCGATGCGATAGCCGCGGCTGTGGAGTCTCGCCGCCAGCAGCCAGTCGGCAAATCGATAGTGCGGCACCGAAAGGCCGCCGGCCGCAAGAAAGTCCTGTCTCGGCATGATCAGCGCGCGCAGCATCACTTTGCCGAAGTGGTCCGGCTTCATGCATTCGGCAAAATCCTCGGTGAACAGCGCGGCGTCGAGTTTCGCGAGCGTATTGCGCGCGAGCGGCGTGCTGTGGCCGCAGTACGCACCGGCTTCTCCGGACTGCAGCGCTGCGATCGCGCTGGACACGGAATCCGGCTCCGCGATGCAGTGCGCCTCGGTAAAAAACAGGCCGGGCGCGCGTGCCAGTTCCGCGCCGAGGTTGTAGAGCACCATTTCGTTGCCGTCATGCTCGATCATGCGATCGCATTCGCGCAGCAGCGGCTTCACGCTTGCCGCCCGCGCAGCGAGCGCCGGCGGAAACAGTATCAGCAGTTCGTGGTCGGCGGAGTCGCAGCGCTGGCCCTGCGTCCAGCTGGCCACGGCCTCCGGCGCGAGCCCGCGATCGTCCTGCAGTGGCAGCAGCACGCTGAGCTTCGGCGCAATTGCGGTCACGACACGGCCTCCGCAATTTGCCCTTGCGGGCCTGCAATGGATTCGGTGCGCGGCTCCGCCTCGCGGTACGCGAGTGCCGACAGCGGCAGCGACAGGGCGCGGGTTTCGCCGTGCTGCCTGCCGCCGCGCAGGGCGGGCGACAACCAGTAGAGCCAGACGGAACGTGTGCTTGCCGGCACCCGCAGCACGATCGACCAGCCGCCGTCGCTGCGTTCGACCTCCGCTTGCAGCACGCGATTGCCCATCCAGAATACCGTGCGCGAAACGACGCGCTGCGCAGCGATCGGCAGCACGCGGATCTGCAGTTCCCGCTCGCGGGCGCAGGCGGGCAGCAGTACGCCGACCAGCGGCTGGCACCAGCGGAAGCGCTTACCCTGCCAGCTTTCGCCGCCATGAAGCCCGCGAACCGGCCGGTCATGCTGGGCTTCGAGCAGGTCGCCCGGCGCCGCTGCCGGGCGCTGCGGTGCGGGGCGATGCGCGAGCGCATAACGCACGCGACAGAGCGCGGTGGTGCGATCCCAGTAACGCAGGAAGTGCCGGTATCGCTCGTCCTCGTCGCGCCAGGGCAGCGAGGCGCGCAGCTTTGCGAGCAAGGCCACGCGCCGATAACGGACGAGGAGCGAAGCGTTGCCTGCCAGCACCGCCGGCAGGCGCGCGGCAACACCGAGCAGCGCGCGCACGCGGGCACGGATTCCTACACGACGAAACGGGTGCAGCAGGACGAGCAAAGCGCGCAGATCCTGCCGCTGCAGCGCCGCGTCGAAGCGCATCGCTTCATGCCACTCCGGCGGGTCGCCGAAGTACTCCTGGCAGAACGCGGAATTGTCTTCAGCCAGGCGATAGGCGCACTCGCCGTCGGTGAACTCCTGGATGAACTTGTCGAGCAGCGGGAAATTGTCGCTGTAGAGATGCGCCACGCCGACGCCCGGCGCATAGTGCAGCGAATAGCCGCGGCGCTTGAGTTCAGCCGCAAAAAGCCATTCCGCGAAACGGTCGAACTGCGGTTGGAACCCGCCAATCGCCAGATAGTCGCTGCGTTTCAGCAGCACCGTGCGCAGGATCACCTTGGCGAAGTGCTCCGGTTGCGACCAGTCGACGAAGCCTTCGTCGAACATGCGCGCCTCCATCCTGGCGATGGCGTTGTGCGCGATGGTCGTGCTGCGCCCGCACAGTCCGTCCGACTGGTTGCGCTGCATGAACGCCAGCGCCTCGCTCACCGCCTGCGGCTCGGCGATGCAGTGCGGCTCGGTCAGGAATACATGGCGCCCGCGCGCCCGGCGGATACCCAGGTCGTAGTGCGCCATTTCGTTCGCGGCGTCTTCCTCGATCAGGCGGTCGTGCGGACGCAGCAGCCGGCGTATCGCGCCGGAAAGATGTGTGGTGTCGCGGTCGACGAGGACGATCAGTTCGAACAGTGCCGGGTCGCAGCGCTGCTGCGCCGTCCAGCTCTCGATCGCGCGCAGGCCGTAGCCGCGATGATCCTCCATCGGCATGATCACGCTCAGCGCAATCCCGGGCTCGTCCTGCGCCGGTTCACCTGCCGCGGCAGGCAGCGCGCCCGGCTGCAGCGGCCGCTTCAGTGCCGCGGACTGCTGGAGCGCCTCGAGCCGCGCGAGCGTGGCGAGTTCGTGTTCGATGTGCGCCGTGCGGCCCTCGAGCAGCGCATGGTAGAAGTTTTCCAGCGCGGCCTCGTATTCGGCAAGACCGGTCTCGATGGTCTCCTGCGCGCCCGAGAACGCATTCAGCTGCGCATGCACGGCGACGTGCGCTTCGGCAATGCCGAGACTGCCGGTCACTTCGATGCGTTTCTGCAACCATGGTCCCAGTTCCGGCAGCGGCTGCGGAACCAGCAGGCCGCACTCGATGTGCAGCGCCGCGCCGCGCGCGGTACGCAGCTGGCCGGTGAAACGCAGCGCGCCGGCGTGGGCGGGATCCGGCGCATGCCTGGCCGGGAGATCGGTGACCGCGCGCAGTGTCTCCGCGTCGTCGTGCCGAAACGCCTCCGCCCATTCCCCCTGCTCCGGCACGCCGAGCACATGCGTGGCGAGATCGACCAGGTGCGAGCCCTGGTCGAACAGGCTGCCATGGCAGGAGGCGCGGATGCTCCGGATGTCGCCGAGCCGGCCGGACCGGATCCAGCCCAACAGTGCGGCGAACTCGGTTGCAAATGGAAGCTGGTGCGCGACCGCCAGCGTGACTTTCTTCTGCCGGCAAAGCTCGGCCAGATCGCGTCCCTCGGCGTAGGTCAGCGCAAGCGGTTTCTCCACCACCAGCCAGCGCGGTGTGCAGGCGGCAAGCACTTCGCGTACGGGCGCCAGCCGTTGCGCCGCCGGCGTGACAAGTATCGCCAGCTCCGGCCGGATCGCGCGCAGTCCGCCATCCAGATCGTCGAACACCTGCAATCCGGCATCGCGCGCACGCGCGCGTGCAGCGGGATCGCGATCGAACACGCCGCCCACCGCGAACTGCGGCAGCTTGCGTAGCGCGTCCAGATGCGCGCGGGCGCGACGTCCGAACCCGATCAGGAATGCTTTCTCGGTCATGGCGTGGTGACGGCCTCCCGCTCTAGGGAAACGAAGCGGCCTTGGGCGGGCAATCCGCTCAGCCCGAGAAACGGCGCCGTGTGCGTGGTGTAGTCCCAGTGAATCTCGATCGGGCCAAGCCAGGGCGTCTCGTCGTGGCGGCGCAGCTGGTTGGGACCGGTCTGCTCGCCGAGTGCTACCTCGAGGCTGTACTGCCCGCCTTCCAGCAGCAGGTCGAGCTGGAGGTTGTAGCGCACGCGCTCGCCGCCGGGCGCGCACTGGTCGGCCAGCATGAACGATGCGAGCCGCGTGATCAGCTGGTCGTGGCGGTTTTTCAGACCCACTGCGAGATGCAGATCCAGCCCGGCGGGATTGCTGAACTCGATCTCGAGGCAGGCGGCTGCACCGAGACGGAACTGGCGCGCAGGTTCGCCGTTACCATCGAGCAGGCGCACCTGCAGCAGGCGTGCACCGTTGGCGCGTGCAGTTGCGTCCGTCTGCCACAGCAGCTGCTGGTCGCGTGTCGAACCACGGCTGGCGGCCGGCAGCGCATAGCCTTCCTGGTAAAAGAAGCGCGCTGCGCGCTCGGAGTCGCCGACATAAAGCGCGCGGCCCGCGCTCAGGTATAGCGCGCGCGGGCACAGCGTGCGGATCTGGTTGAGATCGTGCGAAACCAGCAACAAGGTGATGCCCTCCGCCTGCAGTGCCCGCAGCCGCGCGAGGCACTTCTGCTGGAAGAAATAATCCCCGACCGCGAGCGCTTCGTCGATCAGCAGGATGTCCGGACGGATCGCGAGCTGAACCGACATCGCCAGCCTGACCTGCATGCCGCTCGAGTAATGCTTGAACGGACGGTCCAGGTAATCGCCGATTTCTGCGAATGCAAGGATGTCGCCGAGCCGGCGCTGCACTTCACGGCGCGAAATTCCGTACAGCGCCGCGTTGAAGAACACGTTTTCGCGTCCGCTGAACTCGGGATGAAAACCGGCGCCCAGTTCGAGCAGCGCACCGGTGCGGCCGCGCAGCCATGCCTCGCCTTCACTCGGAACCAGCGTGCCGGCGAGTATCTGCAGCAGCGTGCTCTTGCCGCTGCCGTTGCGTCCGATGATGCCGAAGGCTTCACCGCGCGCCACGTCGAAGGACACATCGCGCAGAGCCCAGGTACTGCCGCGATCGTTGCCGCTGACCGCCTGCAGCAGCCGCCGCAACGGCGAACCCGGCCCGGGGTAGCGCTTGCCTACGCCGGATGCGCGTACCGCGGATTCAGCCATGCTGTGCCAGCCTCACACGTTGCCTCAGCGCGCGTGCCCAGACCTGCACTGGCCACGCGAGCCGCCACTTGATCGGCACCCGGCCGTAGTGCCGGCGCACCACTGCGATCGCTTCGCGGTAATGCTGCGCGCGCCGCATATTGGTCTTGGTGTGCAGGTGATCGCGGCTGGCGGCGACTGTGTGGCGCACGCGCAGCAACGGGCCGAAGCGGCGATAGATTCGCCACCACAGATCGTAGTCCATCGCCATCTGCAATTGCGTGTCGAGCCCGCCGAGCGCTTCCCAAACGCTGCGTCTGATCAGCGTTGCGGGCTGGGCGATGAAGCAGCGCCAGGCGAAGCGATCGGCATCGAATTCTTCCGTGCGGTAGCTGCCGGTGCTCTGGCGCACTGCGTCGATGAAAAGACAGTCGCCGTATGCCGCAGGCGCGTCGGGATGTGTTTCCAGCGCGCCGATCAGCGCGGCGAGTCCGCCGGGCAGCAACGCGTCGTCCGCATTGAGCCAGGCGACGTATGGCGCGCGCGCATGGCGCAGCGCCTCGTTGATCGCTTCCGATTGTCCGCCGTCAGGGCGGCTGCGCCACCAGGCGAGCCGTGGCGCCCAGCGCGCGAGAATGCCGGCCGTGCAATCCGTCGATCCCCCGTCTGCTACCAGGATTTCGCAGCGCAGGGATTGCGCGGCGATGGATTCGAGCGCCTGCTCCAGGTAGCCGCCCTGGTTGAGAGACGGAATCGCGATCGAGACCTGAGGCATCGCGTCAGATGACATCGGCGAACCCTTTGCGCAGCCGCTGAAAAACATACAGCGCGATCCAGGCGCAGATCAGCCCGGCGAACAGATAGGCAATCAGCACGGGCAGATCCGGCTGGCTGCCCGACAGCAGTGCGCGCTGTGCCTCGATCGGCACGGTCAGCGGATTGAGCTGCAGCCAGGGCTGCATCCACGCGGGTGCATCCTTCAGGCCGTAGAACACCGGCGAGAGGAACAGCAGGGCCAGGCTGGCGAGCACCGTGAAATGCGTGAGGTCGCGCAGAAAAAGGCCGAGCGCGGACAGTGCGAACGCGGCCGCCAGCAGAAACGGCGCGAGCAGCAACGGAACCAGCAGGATCAGAAAGGCGCCGGCGGGCAAAGGACCGTAGCCCAGCCTTGCCCAGAGCAGCCATATGCCGGTGTGCAGCCAGGCGATCAGCAGCGACTTGATGACCAGCGCAAGCGGCGGCAGTTCGAGCGGGAAGACCACCTTGCTGACGTACGCGGGATTGCGCGCGATTGCGCCCGGACCCTGCTGCAGGCAATCGGCCATGCATTGATACAGCAGCAAGCCGGCGTAAATGGTGAGCGCAAGCGGCCATGGTGCGGCGTCGCCTGTCGCATGCCGGCCGAGTACCGTGCCGAGTACCAGCGTATAGATGCCGAGCATCAGCAGCGGAAGCAGGATGGGCCCGAGGATGCCGAGCAGCGTTCCGCGCCAGCGCTCGACCAGTTCCCGGCGTATCAGCGCGGCGAGCAGCTCGCGCCTTCGACATGCGAGGCGCGACACCGCCAGCAGCGATGCCGGTGGATTGGCGAGTGAAGCGCTTCGGTACTGGATGTCCATTGCGTGCTCAGTCCCTCCCCGGCCGATCTGCATGGACTGCGTTTCGATGTGCAAAACCCCCTCCGCGATTTTTTATCTCTCCATGTCGCGGTTGCCGCGCTGATTGTACGCTTCCGACTTCCGGTTCCAAGCGCAACCCGCAACGGGCCGAGGAGCGCTGCAACCAGGCGTCCGGGAAGCGGCGCGCGAGTCGATTATCCGGGCGTGTCCAGCGCCTGCAGCACCTGCGCAAAGAAGGCGTTCGCATGCGCGTTGTCGATCCATCGAACCACCAGCACCATGCGGCGTTCGGGTTCGACCCAGGTGAAGTTGCCGCCGGCGCCGACGGCGAACCAGCTCGATTCCGGCGCACCCGGGAACACGCGGCGCTGGTGATTGAGCCAGATCAGGTAACCGTAGAACGGCGCGATCGCGCACGGGATGCGCATGCGCCGCATCCACTCCGCGGAGATCACCTGCCTGCCGTTCTCCTTGCCGTCGTCGAGCATCATCTGGCCGATGCGTGCCTGGTCGAACGCGGAGATGGACACGCCGCCGCCCCAGTGCGTGCCACCGGGCACGGACTGCATGCGCTTGCCGTCGATTTCCACCCACGCGTCGTCGTAGCCCACCCATTTCCAGTCGTCGCTCGCACCGACCGGCTGCATGATCGTCTCGCCGAAAACTTCCGGCAGCGGACGCCGGAACAGGTGCAGCAGCGCGAGCGAGAGCTGGTTGATGCGCACGTCGTTGTATTCCCAGTACGTGCCCGGCGCCTGCAGCGGCCGCGGATCGCCTTTCTTTCCCGCCGGCGCCGGTCCCTGGAATTCGACATGCCGGTATCGGTCGACCTGGTCCGGCACGCCGAAGCACTCGCCTTCCCACTCGCTGGTCTGCTGCAGCAGCTGCGCCCACGTGATCTGCGCGTTCCGGCCCGCGTCGAAGCCGATGCCCGGCACGCGCGCACACACCGGTTCGTCTACGTCGGGCAGCAGGCCGCGGTCGTGCGCGACGCCCGCGAGCAGCGCGAGATAGGTTTTGGCGACGCTGAAGGTGAGATCGGCCCGCTCCGGTTCGCCCCACGAGGCCAGCGCCTCGCCCTCGACCCGGATGATGCCGGACACCCCGCCACGCGGATGCACCGGCCCGCGCAGCCGGTTCCATGGCGGCGGATCTTCCTGGTGCACGCCCCAAACACCGGTGGTGTCCCGGCTCCATGGGATTTCGTGACCGATCGCGAATTGAATGGCTGCTTCGAGTTTTTTCTTGTTCATGACTAATAAAAACGAAAAGAAGACATCACCGCAAAGGCGCAAAGTACGCAAAGTCCCACCACCCATGCGCGAAACGACGCGAAGAATCTCATCTCGGATCTTCTTCGCGTTCTTTGCGTCTTTGCGGTGAACGTTCTTTCTACAAACCGGCGGCGAGTTCGCGGGTGAGCTGCGCGGCGGGGATCTCCCTGCAGCCGGTTGCGTTCTGGCCGGACCATAGCGGCGAGCACTCGCCGGAGCCTGCGGCTTCGGCCTTCGCGCGCAGCGGCGCGATGGCGGCGGTGGCCAGCGGGAACTCGGGCGGCAGGTCGCTGAGCGGCCCGAGTTCGCGCATCAGCGTATTCATGATGCCGCGCGCGGGCCGGCCGGTGAACAGGTTGGTAAGCGCGGTATGGCGCGCGGCTTCGCTTTTCAGCGCGGCGCGATGAATCTTGCTGACGGTGGCTTCCGGACACAGCAGGTAGGCCGTGCCAACCTGCGCGCCGACGGCGCCGAGCGCGAGGACGGCGGCGACGCCTTGCGCGTCGGCGATGCCGCCGGCCGCGATCACCGGCAGCTTCACCGCGCGCACGATCTGCGGCAGCAGCGCGAAGGTGCCGACCTGGGTGCTGACATCGTCCGACAGGAACATGCCGCGATGCCCGCCCGCTTCCACGCCCTGGGCGATGATCGCGTCGACGCCCTGCACTTCCAGCCACAGCGCCTCGTCTACGGTGGTCGCCGAGCACAGGATCCTTGCGCCTGTGGCCTTGACCCGTGCGAGCAACTTTTTCTCCGGCAAGCCGAAATGAAAGCTCACCACCGGCGGTTTGAATTCCTCCAGCACGTCCACGATCTCAGCGGTGAACGGCGCGCGCCCCGGGCCCGGTGGAATGCCCGCCGGATCGATTCCGTATTGCCGGTAGAACGGCACCAGCGCGGCGCGCCACGCGGCCTCGCGCTCCGGACTCGGCGCTGGCGGTTTGTGGCAGAAGAAGTTGATGTTGTAGGGCTTGTCGGTCTGCTCGCGTATCGAAGCCAGTTCGCGGCGGATGCCGTCTACATCCAGCATCGCGCACGGCAGCGAACCCAGGCCGCCGGCACTGGACACCGCCACGGCCATCGCAGAAGCCTGTGCGCCCGCCATCGGGGCCTGGATGACCGGCAGTTCGGTGCCGAAGAGATCGGTGAGTCGCATGTGCGGATGTTAGCAGTCTTGCATTCCGCGGGCACGCGTCTGCACTTACAATGTCCGCACGGTGTCAGCAGGAGGGAAATCATGAGACGCACACTTGCACGCAATCTGTTGTTCGTAATGATTGCACTGCTGGCGGCGGGCAGCAGTGCGTTCGCGCAGGACGCGCCGCAGCGGTCGATCGCGCACATCGAAGGCGACCTGTACCGATTCCAGAACCAGTTCCATTTTTCGGTGTTTCTGGTCACCCGCGACGGCATCATCGCCACCGACCCGATCGACGCGGACGCCGCGCGCTGGCTCAAGCGCGAACTCGCATCACGATTCCCCGACCGGCCGGTCCGCTACCTGATCTACAGCCACAGCCATGCAGACCACGTGTCCGGCGGAGAAGTGTTCGCGGACACCGCGACCGTCGTCGCGCACGAGGACGCACGCAGGCGCATTCTCGACGAACGCGTGCCGACCGCGGTCCCGGACGTCACCTTCACCGACAGATTGACGGTCCGGCTCGGCGGCAAGACGGTCGAGCTGATCCACTTCGGGCCGAGCCATACGAACAATCTGGCGATCATGCGATTTCCGGATGAAGGGACGGTGTTCGTGGTGGACATCGTTGCGCCGCGGCGACTGCCGTACCAGTACCTGACGGACGCCGATATCGACGGCTGGATCGCCACGCTCGCGGCGATCGAACAACTGGAATTCGACATCCTCGCGCCGGGCCACAGCACCGTCGGCCGCAAGCTGGATATCGTCGAGCAACGCGCCTACCTGGAACTGCTGCGCGCGCGCGTCGACGCCGGGATCAAGGCCGGCAAGCCGCTGCCGGAGATCAAGCGCACCGTCACCATGGACGAGTTCAGCGACTGGGGTGCGTACGGAGACTGGCGAGAGATGAATATCGAGGGGATGTATCGGTATTTGCTGGGGAAGGATTAAGAGCAGGACTGAGGACTGAGTGACGAGGACTGAGTACGAAACTAGTGCCCAGTGCCCAGTGAAGAGCAGGACTGAGGACTGAGTGCTGAGTGGAAAGTGAAGAGCTCAAGGGTAGGGCTGAGTCAAACGCAAAGGCGGTCACACGGCGTGGCGCATACTGATACACGATCTTCCGGAGAATGACATGATCAAGACACTGCTTGTCGCCCTGGCGCTGATGTTCTCCGCCACGAATCTGTTCGCCGCAGCACCCGACACGCTCGAGAACCGCGTGCAGGCGGCCGACCGTTTGTTCGAGTTGCCGGCCTACCGGCTGCTGGCGTCGCGGCAGATCACCGAAGCCATCAAGTTTCTGCCGGAAGGTCAGTACCGCTCGGCGCTGACCGCGCTGTCCGACCCAAAGGTGATGCGTACCCTGCGCGGCGTGATCGTGCGCAGCATGGCGCAGACTTACTCAGCCGCGGAGCTGGACTTCCTCGGACGCTTTCTCGCCTCGGACGAAGCGCGCGCATTCATCGAGAAGCTCGGCGACTTCGAGGCGAATCTGACGCGGGAAGTCATGAGCGCCGTGCTGACCGATCCGGACCTGGCGGGGATCCTTTTGGGGCAGTAGGCGAGAACAACAAAAGCGAAGCCTGACGCAAAGTTTGCAAAGCACGCGAAGAACAATTGAACGGAAGTTCTTTGTGTTCCTTGGTGCCTTGGTGCCTTGGTGCCTTGGTGGTGAGATTGTATTCAGGGAGTACAGCAATTGAAAACCGTACGGCTTCCTTCCGGAGAGAAGGTTCCCGCGCTTGGTCAGGGCACCTGGTACATGGGGGACAAGCGCGCGACGCGCGCGGAAGAGATCGCCACGCTGCGGCTCGGGCTGGATCTCGGGCTGAGTCTGATCGACACGGCGGAGATGTACGGCGACGGCAAGTCCGAGGAACTGGTCGGCGAAGCGATCGCGGGCCGGCGCGACGAGGTGTTCCTGGTGAGCAAGGTGTACCCGCACAATGCCTCTCGCAAAGGCGCGGTGGCGGCCTGCGAGCGCAGCCTGAAGCGCCTCGCGACCGACCGCATCGACCTCTATCTGCTGCACTGGCGCGGCAGCGTGCCGTTTTCGGAAACCATCGAGGCGTTCAACGCGCTGCAGGAAGCCGGCAAGATCCGTCACTGGGGCGTGAGCAATCTCGATCTAGACGACATGCGGGAACTCTGGTCGACTTCCGGCGGGCAGGCAGTCGCGACCGACCAGCTGCTCTATAACCTCACGCGTCGCGGCATCGAGTGGGATCTGCTGCCGTGGCTGCGGGAGAAACGCGTGCCGATGATGGCGTACTCCCCGATCGAACAGGCGAGACTGGTCAGCAACTCGAAACTCAAGGGATTCGCGAAACAGCACGGCATGACGCCCGCGCAGGCCGCGCTTGCCTGGCTGCTGGCGAACGATGACGTCATCGCCATTCCCAAGACCGGCAATCGCGAGCGCCTTCGCGAAAACGCCGCGGCGCTGGAACACCGGCTGACGAAGGCACAACTGGAAGAACTGGACAGACTGTTTCCGCCACCGAAGGGACCGAGTCCGCTGGAAATGCTGTAGGCGGAAACGCTAAACCCATTGGGAACCACCAAGTCGCGCGGACACGTTACCGGGTCAACCGGCCGCTTGCGGGAAGCGCGACCATGCGCTGCCATCCCGCCCCGGATGGCTTCGCCAACGCCGTGTCGGCAGCGCACCAAGGAAAACCAGTAAGAATCCAGGTTCTCTGGGTGTCCTTGGTGCCTTCGTGGTTTGCCTTGGATTTCCTTTACCGGCTTTCGCGTCAGCGCACGGTGATGGTGATCTTCTTCGACATCACGGGCGGGTCATGCGGGATGTGAAGGTGATTGCCCAATAAAAGTTGCAGCGTGTGCTTGCCGGGCTTGAGCTTGAGCTCTGTTTCCGTCTGGCCTTTGCCGAAGTGCACGACGTTGTCGGTCGCCGGCAGCGGCCTGGTCATGTCCGGCATCTTGTCCACGTCGATGAGGATGTGGTGGTGGCCGGTGTGTTCCATTTCCACGCCCGCGGGCGCCACGCCCATGCCGCGCAGACCGAACTTCACCTTCACCGGGCTCTTGACCCGGTCGCCGTCCGTAGGCGTGATGAAATAGACTTCAGCGCCTTCCGGCGCTTTGGAGATCATGTCATTGGCAATCGCCGATGCGCTCCATGCCCACGTCAGAACCAATGCCGCTGCGACAGCTTTTGCGAATCTCATTTGTTGCCTCCCATCGTCGTTCAGGAATATGTCATTGGACTCCCGCCGCCTGAGAAGTGCAAATGCGGCGCGGCGGGCATACTGCAATGACAGCCGGGAGGCGGGAATGTTCCGCAATTGGACGCGCGGCGCGGTGACCCTGGTTATGAAAACCAACTACGGGATTGCCACGGGCCTGCGGCTCTCGCAATGACGGCTGAATCGGCGTACCGATTGACTGAAAGATTCTCTTTGCGTCCTTTGCGCTTCTTTGCGACCTTTGCGTCAGGTTTCTCTTTTAGCTATCGCTCCTCGTACCCCTCAAGGGGGCAATGTTGTACTTCCCGTACCCAAGTCGGTAGCGGAGGCGTAGGATGGGCCACTTCGGTCGTTTCCTTGATGTCCTCTTGCCTGATGGGGGGTGCGCCTTGCAACTAATTGAAACCTACCACGACGAAAGTGAGTCGGACGGCATTCTCTGCGTTGCGGGTTATTTATTCCACAAAGAAAAGGCTATTGCGATAGATCAAAAATGGAAGGAAGTTCTAGATAAGCATAATTTAAAGTTTTTCCATATGTCTGAGTGCGCTCATGGCGCAAAGCAATTCAAAGACAAGACCAAGGAAGAATGTATTGAAATTGAAACCGTCCTAATTGAGTTAATCAAGGCGTATGCGATCCAGGGTTATGCAGTTTCCTTCGATCTTAGATACGCCTACCTATTGCCTAGCGCAAAAGCTCAAGGATTGGAAATAATCAGCCCATACGCGCTTTGCTGCTACTTCTGCATGCTCGGAGCTAGAGGATGGGCGGACAAGAATAATTACGATGGGGAGATCGCTTATTTCTTTGAGAACGGCCATGAGCATCAGAGCGAATCTGAAGTCATTATGAAAGCTGTTACTTCTGAAGATTGGGGTAAAGAACGGTACCGCTATGCAGGCCATGCCTTTTTGCCTAAGGACAAGGCGCGGCTTCTCCAGTGCGGCGACATTCTTGCGTGGCAATGGAGAAAAAACGTTAAGGAAAGGGCCAGTGGGAATATGAAGCCACGCGCTGACTTGTTCAGCCTTTTGTCACTGCCTCATTTCACGACGCATTTCAATGAGGAAACCATTCTCTCTCTCAGAGAAACGGTTATTGCATCCAATAGTCAAGTAGAACTTAGGTGGCTTTCTTCTGTCGCGCAGAAATATGGCGTTTAGGTGGCGCGACAATCTTCATTGCCTTCTCAAATGACTTCCCGCTTTCATCCACCCCAAGCGCCTTCGCAGTCTCAACGAACTGTTTGGACTGTTGCGCTTGGGTTAACTTCCTTTTGGCTTTAGGCATATGAACCTCTTTAGTCTGCATCTAGCGCGAGTCGGATTAAGTTACGCGCTCCTTCAGCGCCTTGCTGATGGCTTTCGTTCTGCGCGTCAAAGTGAACAGATACAAACGAGCGTTCGACGTGATCCAACAGCAACTCTCGAAACTCTGCTTTGTTTGGATGCTTCCGTATTAGAGCAAGAAAGGCGGCTTGAAAAACTCTCTCAGAACCTCCAAGGAACTGCATTAAGTCCATTGCTTGCTGATAAGACGCATGCATCTGCGCCACTTGATTCTCTAGAGCCGAAATACGTTCCTCCGAAGTCATGACTTCCCCCTTTTACGCTTTGCCTTCTTTCTCCACTTTCTTCCGGCCCAATGTCGTTGTGGACTATCAGTTAAGAGCTGTTTTATACATCAACCGCTTGCCCTTCACGCCGGTCAGGATTGCGTCAGCGCGTTCGGCATCACTCAGCCCGACCTTAACCCACTTGCCGTCAACCTTCGCCTTGGTTTCGCGGTTGGTGTACCGGAAATCGAATTCAGCGGTATAGCGATGCAGATGGGCCGCGCTCACATGATGGTAGGTTCCGATAATCCCGCGCTTGAGGATAGAGAAGAAGCCTTCGACGGTGTTGGTATGCACATCGCCGCGCACATACTCGCCAGCTTCATGATTTACGGTTTCATGGCTGGCGACAATCGACGCCAAGGCACGAAGGGGCCGCTCTCGGTCAGTCATGAGGCGGGCCTGAGCGACATTGACCTGTTCCAGAAGAATCGGCTTCAGGTTGCTGGCATGAACGCTCGGGATATGGAAAGAGCGCGCACCGCCGTCGCGTTGGACCAGCGAAAAGACGCATTGCTTGCCCACGCCGCCGATGATCTTCGGGTTGCGCTTGCTGCGATGGCGGTTCTTTTCCTTGCCGCCCACGTAGGTCGCATCAGCTTCGATGGTGCCGCCTCCGCTGGAGAACATGCCGCCAACGGACTTCATGGCTTCCCGGATGCGGTGGCTCATGAACCAAGCCGACTTGATGGTAATGCCAAGGGTGCGCTGCAACTGGTGGGAGCTAATGCCCTTCTTGCTGGACGAGATCAGGAAGATAGCTTGCAGCCACTTGTGCATGGGGATGTGGCTGGCCTCGAAGATGGTCCCGATCTTGACGGTAAAGGGCTTGCGGCAGTCATAGCACTTGTAGGTGCCTATGCGGGTCGATTTGCCGCCCATCTTGCTGTTGCGCTCTACGCCGCCGCAGTGGGGGCATACCGGGCCACGCGGCCAGAGCTTCGCCTCTACGAACTCGTAAGCGGCTTGTTCATCGTGAAAGTACGGGGCGGAAAGTATGGATGCGGACATGATTGGCTCCTGATGTTGTAGCCAGTGTGCCCGAATAGAGTGGGTACGTCAAGTATAATATTCCCCCTCAAGGGGGTATAGAGAAGAATCCTCCGTGGTGAATTGCGTTTCCGGCCTGACCAGGACTAGGAGCGCTTCGGATCGACGTCCAGGCGCACGATCCAGTCTTTCATCTCCTCGCGCGCGGCGGGGTAGCGATCCATCACCAGTGGATCGTGTCCGGGTACGACGTGGTTCGGCGACGTCGCAAGACGCCGCAGGGTCTTGTAGCCCTCGAGCATGTCGCCCAGGTTGTAGAGGATGGGGAAGGCGCGATCCTGTTCCATGTGCGCGTAGAAGTGGCTGGCGTCGGATGCCAGCACCACCCAGCCGCGCCGCGTGCGCACGCGCACCGACTGCAGGCCGCGGGTGTGACCGCCGATATGGTGCACTTCGATGCCGGGCGCGATTTCGGCGGGACCGTCATGGAATTCAACCCGCTGGTCGAACACGCAGTGGACCATGTGCGCCACGTCGTCGGCTTCGTAGCCGTGGCGCAGCATGGTGTGGCACATGCAGCGCCCGGTGGCAAACTCCATTTCCCTGTCCTGCAGGTGGTAGCGCGCGCGCGGAAACATCGGCAGATTGCCGGCATGGTCGTAGTGCATGTGGGTGATGATCACGTCCTCGACTTTGTCCGGCGCAATGCCGAGCGCAGCGAGGCCTTCGGCCACCGGCCGCAGAATCTGCCGGCCGCGTTTCTTCGCCATCTCCTCGCCGAAGCCCGTGTCCACCACGATGCTGCGGTTCTTCCCCGTGATCACCCACACGTAGTAGTTGAGCGGCATCTCGACGTCATGCTCGTCGCCGCCGACGAAGTTCTCCGGCGAGCGCTTCGACAGCCGCGCGTACTTGATCGCGTAGACCTCATAAGTGTCATCCGTCATCTTTCACTCCCCGGCATCGTGCCTGGCTGCGCAGGAATCGCGCGGGCCGATCATTTCTTTTCGGCACGATCGATCTCGGCAAAGGTTTCCTTCGCCACCCGGAAGGCATCGACGCCGGCCGGAATGCCGCAGTAGATCGCCACCTGCAGGAGCACTTCGCGGATCTCCTCCCGGGTCACGCCGTTACGCAGCGCGCCGCCGAGGTGCATTTTGAGCTCATGCGGCCGGTTGAGCGCGCACAGCATCGCCAGGTTGAGCATGCTGCGGGTTTTCTTCGGCAATCCGTCCTCGCGCCCCCACACCGCGCCCCAGCAGTACTCGGTGGTGAGCCGTTGCATCGGCATGTTGAAATCGTCCGCTGCGGCAATGGATTTCTCCACGAACTCCTTGCCCAGTACCGACTTGCGAATTGCCAGTCCCTTCTCGAACAGCTCGTCGTTCATTTGCCTGTCTCCTTCCATGATTGTCCACCAATGTAAAAACCAATGAAAAAGCGAAACACGAAGACACGAAGGCACGAAGACAACACGAGGTAATTCCTTAAAGTGCGGCGTGACCCCTGGCCCGGGGTGACACGCACGACTTCGCGCAGGAAAACGCAAACGAATGCAATCCACGCGACAATTGCCCCGGACGCGCCCCGGAATTCCTTCGTGCCTTCGTGTCTTCGTGTTTCGCTCTTCCTGTTTTCTTCATTCCCGCGTTTTACGTTATCACTTTCGGTCCCGTGACCGACTAACGCTTCGGCCAGATGGGTTCGGCGACGGCGTCTTTCGGCGGGTAGACGGTGACCGGGACGCCTTTCTGCCATTGCACGATCAGGAGGCCGGCGTCGATGCGGCGGCCGCCCTTGTCGAACTTCACCCTGCCGCCCGGGAAGTATTTTGCCGGGCCGTCTTTCAGGTCCATGTCGCGCAGCGCCTTTGCGACCGCTTCGCGGTCCGCTTTGCCGGCTGCTTCGAGCGCGGCCTTGAAGATCCACATGTCGCCGTAGGTGGTGACAAAGTGCTGCGTCGCCCACGGCTCTTTCGTCTTCGCCTTCAGCTGCGCCTGCATCTCTTTCTGCGCGCTGGTGGTCCAGTTGGCCACCACCGACATCACACCTTCGAGCTGGGCGACGTTCATGCTGCCGCGCAGGTCCGGGTCGAGGATCGCCGCGCCATTGGATATCGTCGGCAGACGACCGCGGCCGAGACCGAACTCGTTCATCTTCTCCAGCAGCAGTTTCGCATCGGAGATCGCAGTGGGCAGCAGCAGCAAAATGTCCGGCCGCCCGGAGCGCACCCGCTGGATCAGTGGTGTCGCGTTCGCCAGCGGCGGCGTGAAGGTCTCGTCGACCACCAGGCGCAGCCCGAGCTTCTCCAGTTGGTGGTCCTTGATCGGCTTCACGAACGCGACCGAGGCCGCGGTATTGTCCATGACGATGCCGATGGTTTTCGGGCGCTTGCCGGAAGCTTTCTCCGCCATCTCCATCAGCGCGGGCAGCGAACCTTCCGCCTGCTGGACGCCGGTCGCCGAGGTCTGGAACACGTATCGGAAGCCGCGCTCGGTAATCAGGTCGGAATAGGAGAAGGTGACCACCGGCAACTGCGCGCGTTCGGTGACCTCGGTGACTGCGAGGGTGAACGAACTGAGATAGGCGCCGGTTGCGGCAACCAGGTTCGGCGAATCCGCAACCATGCGCTGGGCCGCATTCTTCGCCTTCTCGACGGTATCGCCGGCATCGAACACGGTGAGCCTGAGTTTCGCGCCGCCCATCGACTTGATGCCGCCCTGGCGGTTGATCTCCTCGATCGCCAGGTCTGCGGCCATCTTCATGACTTCGCCCTGCCGCGCCCAGGGGCCGGACATCGGCGCGATCAGCCCGACCTCGACTTCCTTCGTCTGCGCCGCCACGTCCGGCGCGGCAAACGCGAGAGTCGCGGCCAGGACCAGGCCGGTGATGAATGTTCCCTGCGTCGCGATGGTTCGGTTGCGCATCGTTTCCTCCTCCCGTTTCTGTTCGCGTCAGCAGATCGCGTATCTACATTCCGAGATACGCCTGGCGTATGCGGTCGTTGCTTTGCAATTCGTCGTGCGTGCCTTCGAGCACCACCTTGCCCGCCTCCAGCACGTAGCCGCGGTCGGAAAAGTGCAGCGCTTCGGCGACGCGCTGCTCGACCAGCAGCAGGGTAAGGCCGGATTCCCTGTGGATCGCGACGATGCGCTCGAAAATCTCGTCCGCCAGTGCGGGCGCGAGTCCCATTGCCGGCTCATCCAGCATCAGCAGCTTCGGCGAGGATGCGAGCCCTCTCGCAATCGCCAGCATCTGCTGCTGGCCGCCGGAGAGCTCGCCGGCCTGCGCCTTAGCGCGCTCCGCGAGCACCGGGAACCACGTGTAGATCTGCTCGAGGTTCTGCTTCCAGGCGCGGCGACCGGCTTCAGTGTAGGCACCCATCTCCAGGTTCTCCAGCGTCGTCAGCGAGGGAAACACCTGTCGCCCTTCCGGCACGTGCGCGATGCCGAGATGCGCGCGCGCCGCGGGCGGCACCGCCAGCAGATCCCGGCCCTCGAAGCGGATCGCGCCGCCGGTAACTCTGACGATACCCGAGACCGCCTTGAACAGCGTGGTCTTGCCCGCACCGTTCGGGCCGACGATCGCGGCGAACTCGCCGGCACCCACATGGATGCTGACCTCGTTCAGCACCGGCACGTCGCCGTAACCGGCGCACAGGGCGTCGATCTCAAGCATTCGCGGCTCTCCACTTCTTGCCGAGGTAGGCGTCGATCACGTCCGGATGCCGGGTGATCTCGGAAGGCTGCCCTTCCGCCAGCACGGCGCCGCTGTCCAGCACGACGAAGCGATCGACCAGGCGGACCATCGCCTGCATGGTGTGCTCGATGATGACGATGGTGATGCCCTGCGCGGCCAGCCTGCGGATCACCGCGATCACTTCCTCGACGTCGCCGCCGCCGAGACCGGCGAGGGTCTCGTCGAGCAGCAGCAGTTTCGGCCGGCCTGCGAGCGCGCGTGCAATCTCGAGCAGGCGCAACTGCTTGTTGGACAAACCGCCGGCGGCAAGTTGCGCCTCCCGGCTGAGGCCGACCCGCACCAGCGCTTCTTGCGCAATTTCGCGCGCCTGTTCGCCGGAGGCCGCATGCGCGTACGCGCCGACGATCACGTTCTCCAGAACGCTCATGCGCCGGAACGGTCTGACGACCTGAAACGTCCGGCCGATGCCCGCGACACAGATACGATGCGGCTTGCGCCCGGTGATGCTGCGCCCTTCGAAGAGAATGTCGCCCCGGTCGGGTGCTATGAATCCATTCAGCAGGTTGAACAGTGTGGTCTTGCCCGCGCCGTTCGGCCCGATGATGCCGAGGATCTCGCCGTCCAGCACGCGCATGCTCACGTCCTGCACGGCCTTGAGGCCGCCGAACGATCTGGAAACGTTGCGCACTTCCATCACCACGGGGTGGTCGCGCCGCCCGCGACGTTCATCGCGTTCCGGACTGGCTGCAATTTCCGCAACCTCGGCGCTCGCCGGCGCCCGCGGCTGCTGGTCCGTGGCGGACGGACGCGATTCGCGCCGGCCCGACAGCAGGTCGCGCACCTTCCAGTAGATGCCTTCCGGCGCGAGCAGGATCACCGCGACGATCGCGGTGCCATAGACCACGCCCTGGATGCCCGGAATGACGTGCCCGAGGCGTGCATGCAGAAACTCGCTCAAGGGCACCAGCGTCACCGCACCGATCACCGGCCCCCACACCGTGCCCACGCCGCCGAACATCGCCACGATCAGCGCCTGCGCCGAAACCAGCATGCCGAAAACCGCGGGCGGCGTGACCACCAGCAGCACCACCGCGTAGAAACCACCGATGGTGGCGGCCATCGCGCCACTGACGGTGATTGCCTTCAGTTTCCACGCCAGGGTGTCGATGCCGGCGGCCTCGGCGGCGGCTTCGTCCTGCTTGATGGCGAGCAGCGACACGCCGAAGCGCGACCGTTCAAGCACCGCGGTGAGCGCCATCGCGGCGAGCAGCAGCACCAGCGCGAGCAAAGCATAGATGCGGTGATCCTCGAACTGCATGTAGACGACGGGGGCTTCGCGCTGCATCGGCAGCGCGAGCTCCTGGTAACCGAGCCATTCGAAGACGTACAGCAGCGCCAGCGGATAGGCGAGCATCGCCAGCGCGAAGTAATGGCCGCGCAGTCGGAAAGTCGGGATGCCGACGAGCAGTCCTGCCAGCGCGCCGACAACCGCGGCGCACGGAATACCCAGCCACGGCGACAGCCCCCAGTGAATCTGCGCGAGCGCCACCGCGTAGGCGCCGAGGCCGAAGAACGCGGCATGACCGAAAGACACGAAACCGCTGTACCCGCTCAACAGGTTCCACGACAGCCCCATCACCGCCCACACCGGCACCACCGCCATGATCAGCTGGTAGTACGAGTTCTCCACGAACGCGGTCGCGATTGCGTAGAGGATGCCGAAGCCGGCGATGAGCATCGCCTGACGGCGAAGATTCGTCGGCACGCTCAGGTTCTCCGCACCGTTTTGCCGAACAGTCCCTGCGGGCGCAGCAGCACGATGACCAGGAAGACGACGAAGATCGCAGTGTTCTGCAACTGGTTCGGCAGGAACAACGTCGACATCTGCTGCACGAGGCCGATGGTAAGCCCGCCGAAGAAAGCGCCGGACACGCTGCCCAGGCCACCGAGCACGACGCCGGCGTACATCACGATCACGTACTCGAGTCCGATGTAGGGCTGGAACAGCACGCCGGAGGCGAGCAGGCCGCCGCCGATCGCGGTCACCGCGACGCCGAAGCCGAACGCCAGGCGATGTGCGCGTTCGACGTCGATGCCCATGTACACCGCCGCTTCCGGATTGTCCGCTGCGGCCCGCAGCGACTTGCCGAGCCGCGAGCGGTCCATCAGCAGCACGAAGGCGACCACGGTCGCAACCGCGATCACCGCGGCAATGGTCTGCCCCTGGTTGACGAACACGCTGATCAAATCGTCATACAGCGGCCCGACTTCCCAGGCCGTGGAGGCAAGCGGTGTGGAAATCGACACCGGCGTGGACCCGAATACATACAGCCCGCCGTTGTGCAGGATCAGCGCCACGCCGAGGGTCAGGATCAGCTGCGCGTAGTGCCCTTCGGATTCGAGCGCGCTGCCGCGGATGCCGGTGACCCGGCTGATCAGCAGCTTGTGCAGGATGATGCCGGCGAGAAAGATCACCGGCCCCGCCAGCAGCGCTGCGACATACGGGCCGATGATGTCGCCGTAGGCCATGTGCGCGCCGAACAGGCCGAACGTGTAGAAGGCGACGTACATGCCGAGCATCATGAAATCGCCCTGCGCGAAATTGATCACGCGCATGACGCCGAAGATCACGCTCAACCCGACGCACATCAGACCGTAGATCGCGCCGGTCAGCAGACCGGCGGTCAATGCCTGCAGGAAATTTTCCGTCAGTTGTGCGAGTTCCATCCCTGGGGATTCAGTTCATTCACCACAGAGACACAGAGGAAATCCACTCAACTGAAATGAACCCCATGTTTATGCAGGAACACGACGCAAGTTTTCATGTCGGTTCCGTCGCATTTTCTCTGTGCCTCTGTGCCTCTGTGTCTCTGTGGTGAGGTTCTTCACTTGCCGTCCGGCGCGCGCAGCAGCGCCGCGATCCGGCCGACGTCGTCGCTTGCTTCCAAGCGGTCGATGTTTTCCTCGATCTCTCCCGCGCGCGCGGCGCCGAGCACCGCCTCGGCCGCAGCGCGAAAGCGCGCGCGCACGTCGGTTGCCGTGGCATTCACCACATCGTCCAGGCGCATGCCGTGCACGTTGCCGTCCTTCAGCCGCACCTCGACTTCGCCGCCCTGCATGCCGGGATAGGCCCGGGTCATGCGGTCGTCGACGTGCAGCGTGGTGACGCCGATCAGCCGGTGCAGGCGCGGATCGTTCAGCAGCGTGAAGTTCTTCTCCGACACGCTGCCCTCGATCAGCGCCGCGGCGACGTTGTACTGGATGCTCATCTTCGCCTGCAGGATGTGCGCATACGGCCCGCTGAAATCGCAGCCGGGATACAGCGCGCCCGCGCGCGGAACCTTGATATCGATGCGCTCGATGTTCCCGGGCGCGCACTTGCCGTCGCGCGCAATCCCGAGCGCAGCCTGGCAGGCGGTCTGCGCGAAGTTACAGGCGGGCACCGGCTTGTGGTAGACGGAAAGAATTTCCGGCGTGGCGCGGAACAGCGCGACTTTCGAAGCCGCCGCGCGTTTGCCGAAGGCGGCGAACAGCCCGGCCTCGCCGTCCAGCGCGGAAGGCGAAGCAAAGGCGCCCTGCCCGGCGAGGCGCGCCGCGCTCACCGCGTTGCGCGCCGCGAATCCGGCCTGAAAAAACATCTCGCTGCCACCAGTATGCGCCCACTGGTTGAAACCCGCGACCGTGTTCGCACCCAGCGCGATCGCGCTTGCGGTTTGTGCCGCATCCAGTCCCAGCAGACGCGCGCCGGCGGCCGCGCCGGCAACCGGGCCGGTGACGCCGGTGGGCCGGTGGATGCGCGCGACCTCGGCATCCATCAGCGCGCGGCCGACCTGGCCGCCGACCTCGTAGCCCACCATGGCGGCGGCAATGAAGTCGCGGCCGCCGGTGCGATGCAGCTGCGCCAGCGCGAGCAGCGCCGGCAGCACGACGATACCGAGGTGGCTGATGCTGCCGGAATGCATGTCCTCGCGCACCAGGCCATGCCCCATCACCGCGTTGGCGAAGGCAGCGTCGCCGCAAGCGGCGGCACGCGGCGAAGCGATCACCGTCGCACCCTCGGCAACACGATCCGCCATGGCGACGGCCTGCCGGGCCCAGGGCAGATCGCGCGATTCGAAGGCACAACCGACCAGATCCAGCAGACAGAGTTTGACCTTGTCGATGACCTCTGCAGGCAGGTCGTCGGCCGACACCGCAGCCGCTTCGCGCGCGATGCGTGCGCCCGGCGCTTCATTCGTTGCGATTGCGTCCGTTTCTTTCATCGATCGGGTTGCAGCAGTCATGGCGCTCCCTGTTTGCAGACGGACGGCGTCAGCCGCGCACCTCTACGCCGGCCCAGGACTCGATCACGCGGCACATCGAAGTGAAGTCCGAGTCGGCGCCGTACATGGCATTGGTCACCGCGAGCATCTCGCGTACCGCGGCGCCCACCACCATCGGTACGCCGAGCGACTCCGCCTCGTCGATGCAAAGTCGCACGTCCTTGTAGGAGAGCCCGGTGGCGAAACCGAAATCGAAGGTACCCGGCAGCACCGAGCGCGGGAACTTGTCCTGGGTCGCGCTGTTGCGGCCGGTGCTGGTGTTGAGGATCTCGAGCATGACCTTCGGATCGAGCCCGGCTTTCACGCCCATCACCATCGCTTCGGACGAAACTGCGATCGCCGCCGCAGCGAGAAGGTTGTTGGCGAGCTTCATGGTCTGCGCCTGGCCCGCGCTTTCGCCGAGATGGAACGGCTTGCCGAAATTCCGTAGCACCGCCTCCAGTTCCGCATAATCGCCCTTCGGGCACGCCACCATCACCGCCAGTGTGCCGTTGCGCGCACCGGCGAGGCCGCCGCTCACCGGCGCGTCGACGTAGACGATGCCGCGCTCCGCGAGACCCCTGGCCACGATGCCTGCCATGCGCGGACCGATGGTGGAGAAATCGACCACGCGTTTGACCTGTTTGCCTTCGATCACGCCGCCGTTGCCGAGCGTCGCCTGCTGCACGATCTCCGGATTGGGAAGGCTGAGAAAAACGGTATCGGCAAGACTCGCGACTTCGGCCGCCGATGCAGCCGGCGTCGCGCCGAGTTTCTCCAGCGCGGCAACCGCATCCTTGCTGACGTCGTACACGCTGACCTTGTGGCCTGCATCCAGCAGACGGGTCGTCATCGGCGTACCCATGCGACCGACGCCGACAAACCCGAACGTCTCGCGTTCCATCCACTTCCTCCCCGGTTCTGGTATTCGCGCGTCCCAGGGCCCTGCGGCCGGTGAACGTCGCGTTATGCGTCATGCGATCGATGCGTATGCGGTTGGGCCCTGGCGGGTCTTGCGCAAAGTCGGCATCAGGAAACGGCCTGGCCGTCTAGACGAAGCATAACGCGTTCGCGGCGCCTCGGCATGGCGGCGCGCCCTTGCCCACGCGCGCTACAAGGTCACGGCGCGGCGGGATACACTGCCGGCTTGTTGCAATCGGCGGGCGGTGAAGCATGAGCGAGCGCAGGTTCAAATTCTGGGGCTGGGGTTACACCGACGAAGGTGCAACACCGGAAGAGCGCGAGAAACTGCGCGCCTTTTACGCAAAACGCTTCGGCGTGAGTCAATGGGACGAAGTGGCGCCGCCGGCGGCTTCGGAAATCTCGCTGCCCGCGCCGCGCATCCGGCCATCGTCCGCGCTTGCCGGTATCTTGTCCGCCGACACCGAAGACCGCCTCATCCACAGCTACGGTAAATCGTATCCGGACAGCGTGCGCGCGTTCGCACGGGATTTTCCGCACCCACCCGACCTGGTCGCGCGGCCGTCGAACGAGGCGGAAGTCGTGGCGGTGCTGGATTATGCGGACAGCATGAGCGCGGCGGTTATCCCCTACGGCGGCGGTTCGTCGGTGGTCGGCGGCGTGGAAACTGCTGTGCAGGGCGATTACCGCGGCGTGATCTCGCTCAACCTGCAGAAACTCGACCGCGTGCTTGAAGTGGACGGCGTTTCGCGCGCAGCGCGCATCCAGGCCGGCGCGCTGGGGCCGCAGCTCGAGGCCCAGCTCAAGCCGCACGGACTGACGCTGCGCCACTTTCCGCAATCGTTCGAATACTCCACCCTCGGCGGCTGGATCGCGACGCGCTCCGGCGGACACTTCGCCATGCTCGCCACGCATATCGAGGACCTGGTGGAATCGACACGCGTGGTGACGCCGCGCGGCATCAGCGCATCGCGGAGGCTGCCCGGCTCCGGTGCCGGCCCGAGTCCGGACCGGCTGTTCGCAGGCTCGGAAGGCATCCTCGGCGTGATCACCGAAGCCTGGATGCGGCTGCAGGCGAAACCGAAATTTCGCGCCGGCACGGCGGTGCGTTTCGCCGACTGGATGCGCGGCACGCAGGCGGTCCGCGCACTCGCGCAGTCCGGGCTCAATCCTTCCAACTGCCGCATCATCGATTCGGAGGAAGCGGCGGTCACCGGCGCCGGCGACGGTTCCGCGCATATCCTGGTGCTCGCCTTCGAGAGCGCGGATCATCCGGTAAACGCGTGGATGGATCGCGCACTGGAAATCGTCGCGGAATTCGGCGGCCAATGGGACAAACACGCGATCGGGCAGGCGGACGGCCATCGCAGCGGCGAGGCCGGCGCCTGGCGGCAGGCATTCCTGCGCGCGCCGTTTTACCGGGAAGTGCTGACGGGAATTGGCGTGATGTACGACACCTTCGAGACGGCGATCACCTGGGAACGTTTCCCGGATTTCCACGCGAACGTGACGGATACCGCGCGGCGCATCATCCGCGAGGTCACCGGGCGCGAAGGTTCGGTCAGCTGCCGCTTTACGCACGTTTACCCGGACGGGCCGGCGCCTTACTTCAGTTTCCATGCGCTGCCGAAGCGCGGCGCCGAGCTCGCGCAGTGGCGCGAGATCAAGCAGGCCGCGTCCGACGCGCTGATCGAAGCCGGCGGGACGGTCACGCATCATCACGCGGTCGGACGCGATCACCGGCCGTGGTACGACCGGCAGCGGCCGGAACCTTTCGCACAGGCATTGCGCGCGGCGAAGAAAGCGCTCGATCCGAAGGGACTGCTGAATCCCGGGGTGCTGATCGATCCCTGACCAGGCACGCTGCAGAAAACGGAGAAGAAATGAAGCGACTGATGACAGCCCTCTGGCTGGCGCTCGCACCGGCCGGCGCCTTTGCACAGGACACTGCGGAAGCGTTGCGGCACGAGGTCATGGTTGCGACGGCGGCATGGATCGAGGCGTTCAATACTCGCGACCCGCAGCGCATCGCGGCACTCTACGCGCCCGATGCGGTGTTCTGGGGAACGGTGTCGCCGACCATCCGCACCACGCCGCAGGAGATCCTCGCGTACTTCGAGGCGTCCGCCGCGCGCCGCCCGACGCTGCGTATGTCGCTCGGCGAGCAGCACGTGCGCGTGTACGGCGACGTGGCGATCAATTCCGGCTACTACACGTCGCACTACATGGATGACGGCCGCGAGATCGTCACCTCGATGCGGTTTACGTTCGCGTTCGGGAAGTCAGCCGACGGTTGGCTGATCGTGAATCATCACTCCTCGCGCATGCCCGCACCCTGAGAGCGCCGTCCCGGCACGCGGCGCGCTAGCTCACTTCGATGCGTGCGGAAGCGGTGGCGACGCCGCCCTGGTCGTCTTTCCAGGTGAAGACCAGTTCGCCGGTTTCGGTTGCGACGGTGTGAAACAGGAAGTAGGGATTGGTCGACACCGCGGGATGCAGGCGCGCGCGGAAGATTTCGCTGCCGTTATAGGTGCAGGTGAAGGTCTCGACGATGTGGCGGGGAATGGGCTGCCCCATGTTGTTGTGCAGGAACCCCGAATCCATCGGGTGTTCGACCATGGTGCGGATCTCGATCACCTCGCCGCGGCTGGCGGTCTCCGGGACGCGCACCCGCGCCCTGCCCATGCGGCTCATGTTCCGCACCCCGTGACGGTGACTTCTACATCGACCTCGGCGGACCACAGCGTGTCATCGTTGAGCACGGCTACGGCCATCACCCGCTGCGAGGTCGAGATGCGCACGCGGGAAGAAAGTTTCGCTACGCCATTGTGCGGCCCGAGTTCGACATCGAAAATCCGCGGTTGCGGATTCTCGCCGGCGAACAGGTGGATGCGCTTGACGTAATCCTGCGGCGTCATCGGACTGTCCACGCTGACGGTGACCGGCACCACGTTCCCGCTCTCCGCCAGTCTGGGCAAATCCAGCGTCACCTTGCCCTGCTCGATGCGGCGATCACCGAACAGCTCGCGCAGAACGGGAGCCAGTTCTTCCGATTCGGCCGTGGCCGGCCGCACGATAACGAGGCAAGCACCGGCGGCAAGCGCCTGCAGCGCCCGCCGCCGTCCAGTATCAAGTTTCACGATTTCTGAACCGTCGTTACTCAGTACTCAGTCCTCGTCACTCAGTCCTGCTTCTCAGGCCTTGTAGGAGAAGCCGTGATGCTTGAGCGGCATCGAGCGGACACGCTTGCCGGTCGCGGAGAAGATCGCATTGCCGATCGCGGGAATCACCGCACCGATCGGCGGCTCGCCGACGCCGCCCCAGAAACCGCCGCTGGGCATAACGATCGTCTCCATCGCCGGCGTTTCCGCCAGTTTCAGCACGGGATAGTCGGTGAAGTTGCCCTGTTCGACACGCCCGTCCTTGATGGTGATGTCCTCGTGCATGATCGCGCTGAGGCCCCAGATGATGCCGCTCTCGATCTGCCCCTTCACCGCGTCGGCATGGGTCACGTGCCCGCAATCGATTGCTACCACCACGCGCTTGACGTCGATCACGCTGTCGTCGTCGACCGAAAGCTCCACCGCTGCCGCGGTATAGCTGCCGTAGGAATCCACCACGGCGATGCCGCGATGCACGCCGCGGGACGGCCGGCTGCCCCAGTTCACCGCTTTCGCCACGGCGTCCAGTACCGCGAGGTCCTTGGTTCCCTGCAGCAACGGGCGGCGGAACTGGTAGGGATCCTTGCCGGCCGCGTGTGCCAGTTCGTCGATGAAGCACTCGCGGTAAAACGGGTTGTTGGTATGCGCCACCGCGCGCCAGAAACCCGGCGGCACGTGCGGATTGCGCATGGCGTATTCATTGGTGAAATTGGCAACCTTGTACGGATTGTCGCGGAAGCTCCGCGTGTTGATCGGGTCCACGCCGCCCTCGATCATGGTCGGACGTACGGTAATGATGATCGATTGATCGGCCTGGCGCGCATGCCATGCCGTCCAGTTGCCGTCCCTGTCGAGCGCGCCGCGCAGCTTGACCAGCGAGACCGGGCGGAAACGCCCGTGGCGCATGTCTTCCTCGCGCGACCACTGCAGGCACACCGGGGTGCCCGGCATCTGCTTCGCAATCGTCACCGCCTGCTTGGTGTACTCCTGGTGCGGCCCGCGCCGGCCGAAACCGCCGCCGGCGTGCATCTTGTGCACGATCACGTTTTCAAGCGGCACGCCGGCTTCCTCGGAAGCAGCGGCAATGGTGGCTTCGCCGCTCTGGGTGCCGACCCACACTTCGAGCTTGTCGCCCCGGAACAGCGCGGTCGCGCACTGCGGTTCCATGGTGGCGTGGTTGAGATAGCCGGAGTGGTACTCGGCCTCGATCACCTTCGCCGCGCCGGCGAACGCTTTTTCCACGTCGCCATCCTTGCGCGCAACCGGCACATCGTCGGCGTCGATACCAGTGCGCAGGAATTCCATGATCGATTCGCTGGAGACATCGCCGTTGCCGGCTTCGTCCCACTGCACCGGCAATTCCCTCACGGCCTTGTTGGCGCGCCACCAGTTGTCGGCGACCACCGCCACCCAGTCTTCACCGGCGACCACGCGCTTGACGCCGCGCATGCCGCTCACCTTCGCTTGATCGTAGCTCTTCAGCTTGCCGCCGAATACCGGACACTGCACGATCGAGGCGAACACCGTGCCGGGAAGACGCACGTCGGCCGCGTAGATCTGCCGGCCGGTGGTTTTGTCGGGCACGTCGAAACGTGCAGGCGAAGTGCCGATCAGCTTCCAGTCCCTGCTGTCCTTGACTTTCGGATTCTCCGGCACGTCCAGCTTCGAGGCCGCGGAAGCCACCTTGCCGAAGGTGGTGCTGCGTCCGCTCGCGGAATGGGTGATCACGCTGTTGGCGACCGTGCACTGCGAGGCCGGCACGCCCCATTGCTGCGCGGCGGCGGCCACCAGCATTTCACGCGCGCTGGCGCCGGCCTTGCGCAGGTACTCCTGCGAGTCGCGGATACTGCGGCTGCCGCCGGTGGACATGTCGCGCCAGATGCGATCGCGGCGCACGTGCTCGTTCACGTCGGCGTACTCGGGCCGCACCTTGCTCCAGTCGCACTCCAGTTCTTCGGCCACCAGCTGCGACAGCCCGGTGAAGGAGCCCTGCCCGAGCTCGGAACGCGCGATGCGGATCACCACCGTGTCATCGGGCTGGATCACCACCCAGTGCGTGACTTCGGGGGCATCGGAAGCGGCCTGCGCGAGGCCGGGCATGCGGATACCGAGCATGAGGCCGCCGGTCACGGCAGCGGACTTGACCAGGAAGTCGCGACGGCTTTCCTTGAATGTGGTTGTCATGGCGGCCTCCTTATGCGGACTTGGCGGCAAGATGGATCGCCGCGCGCACGCGCGGGTAGGTCCCGCAGCGGCAGAGATTGGTCATCGCTTCGTCGATCTCGGTGTCGCTCGGATTGCCGTTCTTTTCGAGCAGAGCGGCCGCGGCCATGATCATTCCGCTTTGGCAGAAACCGCATTGCGGCACCTGCAGCTGCACCCAGGCCTTCTGCACCGGATGAGAGCCGTCCTTCGAAAGCGCTTCGATGGTGGTGATCTTCTTGCCTTCCATCGCCGATACCGGCATGACGCAGGACCGCACCGGTTCCCCGTCCACATGCACCGTACAGGCGCCGCACGCCGCGACCCCGCATGCGTACTTGGTGCCGGTCAGCCCCAGCTCATCCCGCAGTGCCCACAAAAGCGGCATTTCGGGTTCGACATCGACATTCACCTGCTTGCCGTTTACGTTCAGAGTTGCCACGGTCGACTCCTTAAGGAATTGTTTTGACGTCTGTATGGAAGCTGAAATGGCCGGCGGGGCGGCACGCCCTGCCAGCATAAACCGTTCGCACCGGAACTGCCGGTGTCCCCCTGCAACGAAAGTATAGAAAGTGCGGGCACGGGACAAGTTCCCGAAAAAACCCGTCTGCCGCCCGGATGTTACGCGCCGGTGAAAGGCGCGTTGCCGGTGCCTGCCGCGGGCGCATCTGTCGAACGCCCATGGTCCGGGCGCATAATGATTCCGCAATCCCGGTACGAGAGGCATCAGGCTGCGACCATGTCACTGTTTTCATTTGCGGGCAAGCGCCCATCCGGTATCGGCGTCCGCGGCGCCCGGCTCGCGCCGTGCCCGGCCTCGCCCAACTGCGTATGCAGCGACGAAACCGGCGCGCAGCACGCGATCACACCTTTCAGGTTGAAGCTACCGGCGGCGCAGGCTTGGGCGGCTGCGCGGGAGGCGGTGCTGGCACAGCCGCGCACCACCATCGTCACGGAAGGCCCGGACTATGTGCATGCCGAGTGCGCCAGCGCGTTGTTCGGATACGTCGACGATCTCGAACTGCACCTGCGCGCGGATGAGAACATCATCGCGATACGTTCCGCCTCGCGACTGGGGCACTCGGATTTCGGTGTGAATCGAAAGCGCGTCGAGCGGCTGCGTTCGGCACTGTCCCGGCAGGGCGCGATTGAATAGCGTCAGGGATTTGCAGCGTGCAGCCGGCCCATCCCACGTTCCCACTCCCTGATCGCGAGGACTTCGGATCCGGCTGCGCGCACAGGGCCCGGAAGCAGGATCGATGAACGAGGAGCAGTTCCTGGCATTGCGGCAGCAGATGGTGATGGAGATCGCCGCCAACACCGTGATGGCGGGCGAGCGGATCGGCAAGTACAACCTCGACATGCGGGTGATGGAGGCGGTGGGCAAGGTGCCGCGCCATGAATTCGTTCCCGTGGAACTGCAGGCCTATGCCTACCTCAACCGCCCGCTGCCGATCGGATTCGACAAGACCATTTCGCAGCCATTCATCGTGGCGCTGATGACCGACCTGCTGCAGATCGGCGACGACGACGCCGTACTCGAAATCGGCACCGGACTGGGTTACCAGGCGGCCGTTCTGGCCGAACTGGCACGCAAGGTGTACAGCGTGGAGATGATCGACCTGCTGAGCGCAGAGGCGGGAAAACGTCTTGCTCGCGCCGGCTATACCAACATCGAGATCAGCGTGCGAAACGGCTATTTCGGCTGGCCGGAGCATGCGCCATTCGACAAGGTGATGGTCACCGCGGCGCCCGAACTGATTCCGCCGCCGCTGATCAACCAGCTCAAGCCGGGCGGGCGGATGGTGATCCCCGCCGGCCTCGAAGACAGCCAGCAACTGATGCTGGTCGAGAAGAATACGGAAGGCCGGCTGTCGACTCGCGAGATCCTGCCGGTACGGTTCTCGCAGCTCGAAGGCGCGGAACCGATCTGATGCGCGTGGCTACCTGCGCGGGAAACGGTCTTTCACGCGCTGGTAGATTTCCCACGCCGCAAAGGCGACGGAGAACCACTTCACCGTGCGCCGCTGTCTCAGGGTAACGATCGCGCCGACCGCGATCGCCAGCACTTCCGGATGCGCCTTGATGTAGTTCCAGCCGGCGATTCCCCGCTGCATCACCACCGACGGCAGAGACCACGCATTCAGCGCGCGCCCGATCTCCTCTCGCTGGCGCGCACTGAGGACGAGCAGCTCGGCGCGGCGCGCCTGGATCTCTGCAATGCGGCGGGAACTCATGACTTGTTGCTGAGCGAGTCGCGATCCCTGGCAAGTTCATCGAGCACCGTGGCAAACATGCGCGGGCGCTCGCGAGCGCGCGCTGCAAGCGCCAGCGCCAGCCCTACCCCGATCGCGAGAAAAACCAGGAACAGCCCGCCGATCGCGAAAAGCCGGTGAGTTTCCCAGAACACCACGACGACGAAGGTCACCGCCAGAAGTGCGGCCACCGCCAGGCAGAACCCCGCCGCCAGCGCGAGCAGCAGCATCTGCTGCAGCCGCCACCCCTGTTCCTCGATATCGATGGACAGCAGTTCGAGCCGGTTCTGCAGCAGGGCGGCCAGCGTCTGCCCCAGGTTGCGCAGCGAACCGAACAGGCCGCCGCTTTTCGCCGAAGACTCCGGTTCAGCCATCGGATTATCGGCGCGCAATCAGCATGCCGATGACGACGCCGATTGCTGCCGCGACTCCGACGCTCTGCCAAGGATGGTCCTGCACATATTCGTCAGCGGCCTTCGCCGCAGCGCGCGCTTTATCTTCCGCCAGTTGTTCCGCCTCGCGCAGCCTTTCCTTCGCGACACGCAGATTGTCCTGCGCCCGCGCGCGCGCCGCCGAGACCTTTTCGCCGGCCTGGTTGGCGGTCACATGCAGCAGTTCTTCCGCATCGGCAATGACCGTTTTCATGTCGGCAACCAGCTTGTCGGTAGAGGCCTTGGTGTCAGTATTCATGACAATCTCCTTGTTATTTCAGGTAAACAATATTCCATCTGGGATAGTGCAGGTTAATATGACCGTAGTACGCCGGTAAAGTTTTGACTTGAATCAATCGCACATCGAAGCCATAACTGTAATAGAGGAATTGCATTTCCGCCGTGCCGTTGCCGCGCGGCTTCACCGTTTATCGAGGAGAGTTACATCATGGGCAAAACCTGGGTCCTGGTTGCCGACAGCAGCAGCGCGCGATTCTTTTCCACCGGCGCGCCGGTCGCGCCGCTCGAGGAATTCGATGCCATCCTGCACCCGGAAGGCGTGGCGCATGCGAGGGAGCTGACCAGCGACCGGCCCGGGCGCAGCTTCGACAGTTTCGGCAAAGGCCGCCATGCCATGGAAAGCCCGACCGGGCCGAAAGACCAGGAAGCAAAGAATTTTGCAAAGAAACTATGCGACAGAATAGACGCGGCACGTTCACGCAGCGAACTGGAGCGCGTGGTGCTCGTCGCCCCGCCTGATTTTCTGGGTCTGCTGCGCGATTCGCTGCCGGAGAAATCCCGGCGCATGGTTGAATTGGAAATCGACAAGAATCTCGTGAAGCTATCCACGGCGGAAATCCGCGCGCACCTGCCGGAAAAGCTGTATTCGGCGCTGCCCTAGTCCGCGCTGCTTGCCCGGTCGGAGTAGCTGACGGCCATCCCGGCGCGTACATCCTGCTGGATACCGTACTGGGGAAACGGATAGCGAAAGCCCCTCTTTGCCAGCTGTCCCATTCCGGCGATCGCTTTGCCGATATATTCAGGCGGCAACGCCATCAACATTTCATCATCGAGCACGCCACCGTAGCGTCTTTCGGCAAAACAGGGTATCGACAGGCTCGGTTCGCGCGTCCTGAGCGCACGGCCCCATGAATCCGCGCATGCCGACTCGCCGACAACGCTCCAGTCGAAGCGTTTGTAGCCCGTCCACTGCAGCCCGTTGATGAAATACATCATCGCACCCGGCGTCGCATAGAACATCGCAATGTCCGGCGGATCGAGACGTCCGGTCGCAAGCGGTGAAACCGCCAACGCACGATACCGGCCGAACGGCACTACCTGCATCGCCTCCTGGTGCCTGCCGGCATCCTCGATCGTCGCGTACCACACCCCTGCCATATGCGCCCCGGAAAGCCATTCCTCGTCCTGCGGACCAAGCCCGACCACCGCTCTGCACTGCGCTCCGACCAGATCGTCGGCAGTGATTCCCACCGTCCAGCCGAGACGGGCGGCCTGGGCGACGATCTGGTCGGTGGTATGCACCGTCTTCGGCCGGCGGATTTTCGGGATCGCCTCCATCGCCTCCACGGTCTCGAACAGGCGCATACCGATCGGGACGCTGCGCAGTCTCAGAAGGCGTTCAAGATCGGCAACCAGTTTCACCCAGTCATCATCCACGGCGGGCATGATTCCTCCGAAGACACAAAGGTTTCTAGATTGACAGCTTGAGCAGTTGGTTGCATCAGGCCACCGCCGGCATGTGCCGATGAAGCACCTTCCGGACAAACCGGGTGCAAATCGCGTCATGCATTACCAACTGCGGGGTTTGCGCAGTTGCGAGAAACGCCCTGACGCCGGTTATTTGATAACATCCGGCCGTCCAGCGAAAGTGCATTGTCGGGGCGTTGTCGGCTCGCACTTCGCCACTGATCAACGCACAAACACCGGAATCGCAGGAACGACACGTGTTCACTCAGAAGCACGAAGCGGCATTTTCGGATCTCGGCACACTGCGAAGCGTCTGCTCGGCGTGCAGCATTCCGGAATTGTTTGCGCCTGCCGGTCTTTCCGAGCATGACATCGGGAGTATCGGCGACATCGTGCTCGCCAGCCGCAAGCTTCCGAAAGGCAGCTACCTGTATCGCGCCGGGGATGAGTTTTCGGCGCTTTACGCAGTCCGCACAGGGTACCTGAAAAGCACACGCACGCTCGAAGACGGTCGCGAACAAGTGACCGGATTTCTGATGGCCGGCGATCTGGTCGGCCTGTGCGGCATCGGGTCCAGCCGGCATGTCTGCAACGCGATCGCGCTCGAGACCAGCGAGGTCTTCGCGATTCCGTTCGAGCGCCTGGAAGAACTCTCGCGCGAAGTGCCCAGCTTGCAGCGGCATTTCCACAGGTTGATGAGCCGGGAAATCTCGCGAGAACAGAAACTGATGATGATGCTCGGAAGCATGTCCGCGGAAGAGCGTCTCGCGGCTTTCTTGCTCGACATCTCCCAGCAGCACATGGTGCGCGGCTTCTCTCCCACGGAATTCCACCTGCGTATGACGCGCGACGACATCGGCAGTTATCTCGGACTGCAGCTCGAAACGGTCAGTCGCGTAATTTCGAAGTTTAAAAAGGCCGGAATTGTCGAGGTCAACCAGAAGCGCGTGCGCATTGCGGACCGCGAGCGCTTGCGCGCGGTTATCTCCTTGGCCTGATGCGGGAAGCGGCCGCGGTGCCGGCGGCAGACCACTCCGGAAACCTGCGCGCTTCAGTCAAAGCTGAAGCCAGGCGTGCGTGTGTAGTAATGCAGGCCTTCGTCCTGGATCACCAGTGAACGCATGCGTTGCGTGCCGCGATTGTGGTGCGAGTGCATCTGCGTGGCCGGCGTGATCTGCGCCGCGCCGTCCGACCAGTCTATGCGCTGGCCGTCGATCGTCGAGTAAACGCCTTCGCCCTGCAGCGCGAGCGTGACCGCGACGCCGTTGTGCCGGTGCGGGCGCTGGTCGCAGCCGGCGGCAAGCGTGTTGATCGAGACGTTGATCGAGGGAATGGTGATCGGCCCGGGCGCAAATCGTTCGGTGGTGAACTGCACCGCATGGCCGGTGGTATTGTCGGTGATCGGCCGCCGGAAGACGGCTTCGAACTGGCGGGCGATGTCCGCGGCGGGCCAGTGCGTGGCCTCGACTGCCGCCTGCCCCGGCGCCGGCGCACGCAGGCGCTCGAAAGCGAGCAGCGGCTCATTGGTTACCATGAACAGCAGGCAGTCGCCCGCGCCCGCATGGTGCACGGTTTCGCTGCCGCCCGGGAAACAGAACACATCGCCATCGCCCCAGGCGATCGTATCGCCGGCATTGCGGCTCTCGCCGCTGCCGGCCATCACGTAGCAGATTTCGCCGGAGGCAACCAGCGTGGTGCGCAACGCCTCGCCGGCGCGAATCCGCAGGTAGCGGCATAACAGGCTCGGTGTGGTCGCCGGATACGCGGTATCCAGGGTGTCGGAGGCATCCAGCGCGATCGTGCCGGTCGGAGTACTCGGGTCGAATGCGCGATCGCGTTCCGCGAGGAACTGGCGCGCCGGCACCGGCGGCAGCGCATAACTGAACCCGTTCTCATTGACGTAGTAGCGTGCACGGTCAGTGTAGGGCGATTGCTGCGTGCTGCGGGTACGGACTGCTTCCTTGACGGTCATTGCATGCCTCCGGAGATCGTTCCTTGTCGAACCCGGATACTATACCGTTACTACAGGTGGGCCACCGTACTCGGGTGCCGCGCGCGGGCAACGCGAAACGGACACCTTGGGCACGTGAACAGGGTAAGCCCGCCGCTGCGCTCAATGGCAAAGTCGGGGCAGTAAGCATTAGAATGGCCCTATGTTCATGCGTCCTGCCTGCCCGATGCGGCCGGAGTGGACAATCGAAAAGATACCAAGGAGGAGTGCAATGCGAAAAAAAATATCAGGCGCGGGCCTCGCGCTGCTGATGTGCGCGGGCTGGGTCCAGGCGGAGCAGGATTGTTCGCAGATGGACGCGGAGACGCTTTGCAAGGCCTGGAGAATGGCCGAGTGCCCCCACGAATCGGGCACCAGGATAGACGAAGAATATTTCCTCCCGCTGGTCGAAGAGCCGGAGGGGGTCAAGATCGCGAAGCTCGATTCGATCAACCCGAAGGGCGCGATCAGGATCGATGACCTGCAAGTGCGTCTCGACAAGAAGTCGCCGTTCTCGATTGCGACCACCACGTGGTCGCAGATGGCCCCGCAAAAAATGGTCTACGTGTCGGTGCGGATGGAGATCCTGCCAACCAAGGAGACCAAGCGGAGGCAGAGAATCGATGGCGACTCGCTGATGGGCTGGTACTGCGCGCAGGATATCAGGGACGCTTCCAACAACCAGAACGTGAACTCCTTCCGCATGAAGAAGGACGAGGATTACGGTAATTCACAATTCGTGAAGATCGTGGTGATCGGACGCGCGTTCGACTGAGTTTTTTTACCCGCCACTTTTCCTGTCGCACTGCATGGCACGCCTGGCGCCGGCCTGTTGCGCAATCGCATCGCGATGACCAAGGCCTCCGGTCCGCACTGGAGCGAGGGCCTTTACCGGCTCATCAAGGCACAACGGGTGCGCCAGGTCAGCGTGGTACCCGACGCCGGGCACAGCGCGCTGATCCGCCTGTGCGAAGCCGATCCCGAGTTGCGCCTGGTGCGCCTGACCACCGAAGAGGAAGGCATTGCGCTTGCAGCGGGCGCATGGCTGGGCGGCGACAAGAGCGTCCTGCTGATGCAATCGAGCGGCGTCGGCAACTGCATCAACATGCTGTCCATGTTGTCCGTCTGCCAGATTCCGCTCGCCATGTGGGTCACCATGCGCGGCGACTGGGCAGAGTTCAACCCGTGGCAGGTGCCGATGGGCCGCGCAAGCGCGGGCGTGCTCGGGGAAATGAGCGTGCTGGTGAGCCGCGCCGAACGCGAAGACGAGATCGTGCCGCTTGCGGAAGGTACGCTGCGAATGGCCTACAACACGCTGCGCCCGACGGCACTGCTGATCGGGCAGCGGCTGCTCGGCGCCAAAACCTTCGAGGACTGACGGTGAACACGGCTGCAGCAAAAGACGAACAACGTCTGCAGCGGCGCGAAGTCGTGCGCGCGCTGCTGGCCGAGCGCGGCGCGCTGCTGGTGGTCGCAGGTCTGGGTTCGGCGGCCTGGGACGTCACCGCCGCCGGCGATCATCCGCTCAGCTTTCCGCTCTGGGGCGCAATGGGCGGCGCGCCGGCGATGGGGCTCGGACTCGCGATCGCACAGCCTGACCGGCGCGTGCTGGTGATCACCGGCGACGGCGAAATGCTGATGGGCCTGGGTTCGCTGGCCACGATCGGCGTCGCCCGCCCGGAGAATCTCGCGGTCGTCGTGCTGGACAACGAACGCTACGGGGAAACCGGTATGCAGGAATCGCATACGGCGCACGGCGTCGACCTTGCCGCCGCCGCGAAAGCCTGTGGTTTCGCAACCGTATCGACGATCACGTCCATGCAGCAGGTGGAAAAACTGCGCGGAGATCTGCATGCGGCGAACGGCCCACTGTTCGCGCAGATCAAGGTCTCAGCGGAGAAACTTCCGCTGACGCTGCCGCCGCGGGACGGTACGCAGCTCAAGAACCGTTTCCGCGAGGCGCTGCTCGGAGAAAAAGCGCACTTCCAGCGCTGAGCATCCGGCAGCGGGTATCCTTACAGCGCCTGCGGCGTTACATCGCCACGGCGCGCACCTGCGCCAGATCGGTTCTGCCCTGCAGGACTTTCTCGATACCGTCCTGCTTGAGCGTGAGCATGCCGCCCTGCATGGCGGCCTTCTGCAGTTCTTCCACGGGCGCGTGCGTCTGGATCAAACGCTTGAGAGCCTTGCTGTTCACCAACAGTTCGTGCAGACCCAGTCGGCCGCGGTATCCACGGGTCGCGCACTTGTCGCAACCGACCGCCTCGTACAGCGTGATCCTGCCGCTCTTGTCGCCGTATGCCGCCTTCCAGCTTTCGCGCACGGTGTCGGGATCGAGCGGCGTGCCGAGGCAGTACTCCTCCGCAAGCGCGCCCAGTTCTTCCTGCGTGGCCTTGTGGGGTTTCCTGCAGTCCGGGCAAAGGGCGCGCGCCAGCCGCTGCGCAAGCACGCCGAGCAGCGCATCGGCGAAATTGAACGGGTCCATACCGAGGTCAAGCAATCGCGTAATGGACTCCGATGCGCTGTTCGTATGCAGAGTCGAAAGCACCAGGTGACCGGTAAGCGAAGCCTCGATCCCGGTCTTGGCGGTTTCCGCGTCGCGCATCTCGCCCACCATGATGACGTCCGGGTCGAGGCGCAGGAAGGAACGCAGCGCGGTCGCGAACGTGAGGCCGATCTTAGGGTTGACCTGCACCTGGCGCAGCCCGTTCTGGGTGATCTCGATCGGGTCCTCTGCCGTCCAGATTTTCTTTCTGCCGTTATTGATCTGGCCCAGCACCGAGTGCAGCGTGGTGGTCTTGCCCGATCCGGTCGGCCCGCAGATCAGGAACATGCCGTAAGGCATGCCGGCAATGCGTTCGATTTCCTTTCGCGCTGCCTCGCGAAGTCCCATTCCTTCGAGCGGAATCGGTTCGGCTGCGGCGAGCACGCGCATGACCACGTCTTCCATGCCATCCGTGGTCGGCATGACCGCAACGCGCAACTCGATCTTTGCCGGACCGAAACGGTCGAACACGATTTTGCCGTCCTGCGGTTTACGCCGTTCTGAAATGTCCAGGTTCGACATGATCTTGATCCGGGAGACCATGGCATTGCGAAATTTCGCAGGGACGTCGAGGTAGTCCTCCAGTTCGCCGTCCACGCGGAAACGAACCTTGGTGTCGCGGTTGCCGTGATAGGTTTCGATATGGATATCGGACGCCTTGCGTTCGTACGCGTCCTGGATGATCTGGTTGACCAGGCGCACCAGCGCATTATCGGAATCGCTGACCGCCGCTTCTTTCGATTCCTGCGGCCTGACATCGAGCGCGGCTGCGGTCGCAAGTTCTTTCACGTTGCGCGTTGCCGCGTGATGACCGTAATGGGCGCGGATCGCGGTAAAAATGCTTTCGCGGTCCGCCATCACCGGCACCACGCGCAGCTTGGAGTAGAAACGCAGCTCGTGCGTGGGCTCCGGATCGGTCGGGTTCTCCATCGCCACCACGATTTCGTCATGGGTGCGGAACAGCGGCATCACGTGATGCTTTTCGGCGAGCCGACGCTCGACCAGGTTCAGCACCTCGGGTTCGATGTCGAAGCGTGACGGATCCACGAACGGGATGCCGAGCTTGCGCACCAGCAGCCGGTTCACGGTCGCCCGGTCGATCACCCCCATTTCCACCAGGATCTCGCCCAGCGGCAATTTACGGTCGCGCTGCTGCAGCGCGACCGCCTGGTTCAACTCTTCTTCGGAGAGCAGCTTCTCCCGGAGCAGGATCTGGCCCAGCGCACGCTCGGGCTGGCTCTGGGCCCTGTCCTTCAGCACCTGTTCGAGCAGGTCCCGCGAGATGATCTGGCTCGCGGTGAGATAGTCGCCGATGCGCTGGCTGCGCAGCTCGTTCTGGAACTGCAGTCCAAGCTTCACGAAATCGACCGTGTCGGTGTGCTGTCCGGAAAGCATCTCGCCGAGGGAAGGGCCGATCGAATAGTCGGTATACGCGTCCGCAGGAATGAACACCCGGACCACCTTGCCGTCGCCCTGCGCCAGGTAGAGGTACAGTCCCGCCCGCTCGATGACGAAACCGCAGGTGTCGCCGGAGAAATTCTCGCCGTCCTTGTAGCTGACTTTGAACGACTGTGTCTCGGCGGGTTGGGTCGCGCCGGACTGCTGAATCTGGTCCAGCTCCCGCGCGATCAACGGTACCGGGCGAATGAGCTGCAGTTTCCTGATGCCGGAGAAGTCGAGGGTATCGAGCGATTCCGATCCGGCGCGCTGAAACACCAGCAGGTTTTCGTCCGGAACGAAGCGATGCAGCCTGCCCGGCATCTGCCTGCCGTTGCGTCCGAAGATCAGGCATCCACGCGGCAGCTCGGCATCCAAATCGAGGACATGCCGGTAGTACGGCGGCGCAGGCCAGGTGAACTTCGCTTTCTCGGGCATTGCCTTTTCCGGACCGTGTGCAGATCGACGACAGCGCGCCCAGTGCCCTTCAGGATACAGAAAACGACGCGCCGCCTACAGGGCGCAGACGCCCGCCGGTGAGGAAGAACGACACGAAACGTAAGAGATCGTAAGGCGCGCTGCCCGCATCCGCCGAACTGCGGCCCGCGCAGCCGGCGGCGGCGCGTGACGTGCGACCGGCAGCGCTACGTCAGTGCGGCCTGGCGGAAGCAGCCATCTGCGGACGCGCGCGCGCCTGCGTCTCGACGCGGGGCATCACGAACGGCTTCGCAGACTCGAATGCGCGCGCAGCCTGTAGCACGCGCTGGTCGGCGAACTTGTTGCCGACGAGTTGCAACCCGACCGGCAATCCTGCCGGCGTGAATCCGCAGGGCACCGTGGCGCACGGCTGCTGTGAAAGATTGAAAGGGTAGGTAAAAGGCGACCATTCCCACCAGCGCTTGCGGTGCGACCCCGGCGGCACTTCGTGACCGGCTTCGAATGCGGTGACTGCGAGCTGCGGTGTGAGCAGAAGATCGTAATCCCGGTGCAGCATGCACATGCGCCGCGAGAAGGCCTCGCGCGCGCGCTCGAGCTGGCGGTACTCGATCGCGCTCAGGCGGAAACCCTCTTCGGCGATCTCGAGCAGCGGCGGATCGAGCAGCGCGCGCTGCTGTGCGTTCATCGGCCCGATCGCCAGTGCGAGCGCGACCGACCACAATGGACGCATGATCGAAATGGGATCATCCAGCTGCAGGTCGAGTTCCTCGACGTTCGCACCGAGCGATTCGTAGACGCGCGCACCCGCTTCGACCAGTTCGGCGACCTGCGGATCAACGTCGGCATAACCGAGTGCCGGACTGTAACCGATGCGCAACCCCTTTACGCCGGCATCCAGCTCGCTGCGGAAATCGAGATTGAGCGCAGGCGCCTGGTACCAGTCGCGCACGTCCGGCCGCGCGATGACCGTCATCATGAGCGCGGCGTCGCCGACGGTGCGTGAAATCGGGCCCTGGTGCCAGAGCGTCAGCGCCGGCGAGTGCGGATGCACCGGCACGAATCCGAACGTGGGCTTGAAACCGAACAGCCCGCAAAAGGCCGCGGGAATGCGGATGGAGCCGCCGCCGTCGGTGGCAATGTGCATCGTGCCCATGCCGAGCGCGGCCGCGCACGCGGCGCCGCCGCTGCTGCCCCCGGGCGTAAGCCGCGTATCCCAGGGATTGACCGTCACGCCGGTGAGCGGGCTGTCGGTCACGCCCTTCCAGCCGAACTCGGGCGTGGTGGTCTTGCCGAGGAATACCGCGCCCTGCTCCTTCATGCGCGCCACCGGCGGGCCGTCTTCGGTCCACGGCTGGTCGGGATCGATGGTGCGCGACCCGCGCAGCGTCGGCCAGCCTTCGGTGACGATGAGATCCTTGACCGTGGCCGGCACGCCATCCACCAGCCCCGCCGGCTCGCCGCGCTGCCAGCGCGCTTCGGAGGCGCGCGCGTCTTTCAGTGCACGCTCTTCGTCCACCAGCACGAAGGCGTTGTAGATCGGATTCAGTCTTGCGATTCGTTCCAGCGCCGCCCGCGTGACTTCCACCGGCGAAACGCGCTTGCTGCGGTAAAGCCCCACCAGCTCCGCGGCTGGCATGGAGAGCACATCATCGGACATTTTTTCTCGCTCCCGGTGGACGCGGGACGGGAGAGAGCCCTTGCAGCGCATGCCGCTCTCCAGCCTGCAGTTCCATGTCGTTCGTTATTGGGCAGGCCACGCGGCGCGGTGCCGCGTGGCCTGCCCTATGTCCGCCGTCTGCCGACGACGTACTGCTACGCCCTGCGCTTCATCGCCTGCAGCACCGCTTCGGGTGCAATGGGCATGTGGCGCACCCTTGCACCCACCGCGTTGTAGATGGCGTTGGCCACCGCCGGCGCCACCACCGTGGAAGCCGGCTCACCGACCCCGCTCGGGTGATTGTCCGAAGCGATGATGGTGACGTCGATCTCCGGCGTCTGCGCCAGACGGATTGGCGTGTACTGGTGATAGTTGCTCTGCTCGAAGCGGCCGTCTTTCAGCGTGAGCCTTTCCGTCATGATCTGGCTTGCGCCCCACAACGCGGAACCGCGAATCTGCGCGTCGACGGCCTGTGGATTGACCACCGTGCCCGGATCCATCGCGATCGTCAGGCGGTTGATGCTGAACTGTCCGGTCTTCGGATCGACCGTCACTTCGGCAACGCCGGCAACCCAGGTCGGGCTCTGGCGCTCTTCCGCGGCAGTCACCGCAATGCCGAGGCCGGTGTTTGGTGGCAGCCGTTTGCTTCCCCAGCCCGCCTTGCCGGCGGCAATGCGCAGGCAATTCGCCAGCCGCAATGCACCGCCAACCGTCGCCGACTCATAGGGAATCCAGCTGTCGTCCTGCGCCCACGGCAGCGAAATCCACAGCCGGTCCATGTAGTAGTCCGAAGACTCTCCCGGCTTATAACCGGAGTTGGGAATGCCACGATTGCCGCCTTTGCCGTTTAGCATCGACAGCCGGAACTCGAGCGGATCGCGTCCGGCCGCGTGCGCCGCCTCGTCCATGAACGACTCGACCACGAAAATGTTGTACGAGTTGGACACAGTGCGAAGCGCCGACGCCTGCACCGCCCAGGTGGTGGCGTCATGGTTCCAGGCCCGCACACGGTGGTTCTTCACGTCATACCAGTGATCGCTGCCACCGATCGACCACTGGTCGATGTCCTGCTCCTTGCCATCGACAGAATCGAGCTGCAGCCAGTCGGAGCCATACTTCTTGCCCACACCGAAGCGCGCGCCCATCCAGCCGCAGACGATGTCCTGGTTCATCGCCAGCAATTCGCCGTTCTTGATGCCGGCCTTGAGCTTGTGATAGGTCGGCGTGCGCGCAAAGCTGGTGGCAAAGTTCGATTCACGCGTATGGATCAGCTTGATCGGCCGGCCGACTTCCCTGACGCAGTACGCCGCCGCGAGGATGTCGTCGTAATCCTGCTTGCCGCCGAAACCGCCGCCCAGAAGATAGTTGTGCACGAAGATCTTCAGGTCCTCCGGCTTCTGGTCCAGCACCTTGGAAAGGTAGCCGGTCAGAGTCATGCGCGCAAACGACGTACTCTGCGTGCCAATGTGCACATGCCACTCGCCATTGGTGAACTGTACCGTCGCGTTCAGCGGCTCCATCGTGGCGTGACAAACCATGTCCGTGGTGTACTCGACCTCGAACACTTTGTCGGCGCCCTTGAAACCCTCGTCGACATCGCCTTCCAGCACCCAAGCCGCGCTTTGCTTTTCGTCTTTCGCCAGCGCCTTGTACTGCTTGAGCAATTCGGCACTGTCCAGTTTCGCGTAGGGACCGGCGTCGTACTGCACCTTCAACGCTTTCGCCGCTTTCATCGCGGTCGGGAAGCGGTCGGCTACCGCCACCACCCAGCCGGTGCACTTGCCAAGCGCGTTATCGATCTTCACCGCCTTGATGAAACCGGGGATCTTGCGCGCCTCGGAATCGTCGATGCTGATCACGTTGGAAGCGTAGCGCGTGCGCGGAATTACCAGCGCGCCATAGGCCATGTTCGGCAGGAACACATCGATGCCGTACTTCGCCTTGCCGTTGGTTTTCGCGGGGACGTCGAGCGAAGGTAATGACTTGCCGACGATCCCGTAGTCGCCGCGTTTCTTCAGTGGGACCTTCCTGAAATCGCTCGGATAGGAAAACTTGCGGTCGATCTGCACCTTTTGCAGGATCTCGCCGTAAGTCACCGACCGCCCGGAAACCTTGTCGATGACGCGGCTTTTCTGCGCGTAACAGTTGCCGACTCTGGTCTTGAGCACTTTGGCGCCCGCCTCGACCAGCGCAATCCGGCCGGCAGCACCGGCGCGCGACAGGCGGTCGAACTCGGTGGTGATGCTGCCGCTGTTGACCGTGTATGCGAGCCCGTAGATCGCGAAGTTCTCGACGCTTTCCAGCGGGATATCCAGGCGTACGTCGTTCCAGTCGACCTCCAGCTCCTCGGCGATCACTTGCGCCATGCCGGTGCCGATATGCTGGCCCATTTCCGCCTTGATGATGTGCATCGTGGTCTTGCCGTCGGAGGTCATGGTGAACCAGATGGACGGTGTGAACGACTGGCCTCCAACCGCCGCCCGCGCCTCCTTGCCGGTAACCAGGCCAGGCAGGCCGATGCTGAAGAAGCCGGCGCCGGCAATGACCGTGGAGCGGACCAGAAAATCGCGCCGCGTCACGCCCTGTTCGGGTTTCTTGATCTCAGCCATGGTTCGAGTCCTCCTTCATCAGCTCTGCCGCGCGCTGCACGGCGCCGACAATGCGCGAATACGTGGCGCAGCGGCAGATGTTGCCGTTCATGTGCTGCACGATCTCTTCGCTGGTCGGCGATGGATTGGTCGCAAGCAGCGCCGCCGCCTGCATGATCTGCCCGGACTGGCAGTAGCCGCACTGCGGAACCTCGTGCTCGATCCAGGCTTTCTGCACCGGATGCGCATCGGCCGGGTCCAGCCCTTCGATGGTGGTGATGACGGCGCCATCCGGCACCTCGCCCAGTTGTACCGCACAGGAACGCACCGGCTGGCCGTTCACGTGGACCGTACAGGAACCGCAAAGCGAGATTCCGCATCCGTACTTGGTGCCGGTGAGCTGCAGGTCCTCGCGGATGACCCACAGAAGCGGCGTGTCGGGCGGTGCGTCGGAAAAGTAACTTTGACCGTTTATGCTGAGTTTCGGCATGGCTGCGAGTCCTCCTTGCGAGTTGCAATTACAAAACGACCCGACGAGACGCTACGCGGGCCAATCCAGAGCTGAACCACCACCGGCCGCTGTGCCCGCCGTACCGTTGCGATCCCGATCGCGGCGCGATGCCGGAACCGTTTCGCAGGGCAAGCCGGAACTGCAGTGGTCATGCGTGCGTTCACCCATTCGTACCAACACCAGAATCACGAAAACACATATTTCTGCTGCGAAATCACGTGTGCGGCAGCCGCTGGCCCGCCATGAAATTGCTGAACGGGGCCTCGGCAATCCGGTACCACTGATACTGCGCGTAACGGAAGGTCTTCCACGACTGGTAGAAGCGGCGGAACACCGGGTTGTCCGACGCCTCTTCCTCGTAAAGATCATGCGCCGCGTTGAGCGCGGCCGACATCACATCTTTCGGGAACGGGTGCAGCTTTACCCCCTGCTGCACCAGCCGCGCGAGCGCGGGCGGATTCTTCGCGTCGTAGGCGGCGACCATGCGCACGTTCGCTTCGGCGGACGCCATCTCGAAGGCCTCCTTGTATGCCGGCGGCAGCTTTGCCCATTCCTTCAGGTTGACGATGAACGACAGGCAGGAGCAACCCTCCCACCATCCCGGAAAGTAGTAGTGGGGCGCGACGCGGTAGAAGCCGAGCTTCTCGTCGTCGTAAGGGCCGACCCACTCGGCGGCGTCGATCGTGCCCTTCTCGAGCGCCGGATAGATGTCGCTGCCCGGGATGGTCTGCGGCACGGCGCCGAGGCGCGCGAGAATCTCGCCGGCGATGCCGGGTATGCGCACCTTGCGGCCTTTCAGGTCGTCGATGCTTTCCATTTCGCGCCGCCACCATCCGCCCATCTGCACGCCGGTATTGCCGGCGGGAAACACGATGGTGTTGTACTCGCGGTAGAGGTTGCGCACCATTTCCAGTCCGCCGCCGTGATAGAGCCAGGCGTTCTGCATGCGCGAGTTGAGGCCGAACGGCAGCGCGCTGTCGAACGCGAAAGCCTTGTTCTTGCCGATGTAATAGAAACCCTGCGTCTGCCCGCATTCCACCGTGCCCTGCTGGCAGGCATCCAGCACTTCGAAGCCCGGCACCAGCTCGCCGGCTGCGAATGCGCGGATCTCGAATTTGCCGCCGGTGAGCACGCGCAGCCGGTCGGCCAGCAGTTCGGCGGCGCCGAAAATATTGTCCAGGCTCTTGGGAAAACTGGACGCCATGCGCCAGCGCACGGCCGGGTTCGACTGCGCGATCGCCGGCGCCGCTATTGCGGTACCGGCCGCAGCCGCTGCGGCGGTCGAGACGGTCTTGATGAACGTTCTTCTCTGCATCATTCAGTTTCCGTTGCCGACGGGGACTGCGCAGCGGCATCGCCCCAGTAATGTTCGAGTTCTTCGGGGCGCAGCTCGAAGATGGTCGGCGCCGTCTCGAAGTCGTTGCTGACGGGCACCTCCAGCTGAATGCGCGCACCGGAATCCACGGCGGCCGGCGTTACGGTCGCAAGCTGCGGGAAGGCGATCAGCAGACCGACCATGAACAACTGGATGCACAGGAACGGCACCGCACCCCAGTAGATGTCCGATGTCTTGATGGTCTTCGGCGCGACGCTGCGCAGGTAGAACAGCGCAAAGCCGAACGGCGGATGCAGGAAGGACGTCTGCATGTTCACGCTGAGCAGCACGCCGAACCAGACCAGGTCGATTCCGAGCCTTTCCGCCGCCGGCGCCAGCAGCGGCACGATGATGAAGGCCAGTTCGAAGTAATCGAGGAAGAACGCGAGCAGGAACACCATCACGTTGACCGCGACCAGGAATCCGACTTGCCCGCCGGGCAAACCGGTCAGCAGTTCCTCGACCCACAGGTCGCCGTTGACGCCACGGAACACCAGTCCGAATACCGTGGACCCGATGAGGATGAACATCACGAAGCAGGACAGCTTCGCGGTGGCGTCCAAAGCCTGGCGCAGCACCCTGAAACCCAGCCGCCTGCGCATGGCCGCGAGCGCCAGCGCGCCGCAGGCGCCCATCGCGCCGCCCTCGGTCGGCGTCGCCACGCCCATGAAGATCGTGCCGAGCACGAGGAAGATCAGCACCACCGGTGGCACCAGCGAGGACAGCACGCGCCGGATGAGCTGCATGCCGTGCAGCGTGCGCGCCTCGGGCGGCAGCGCCGGCGCCGATGCGGGCCGCATCAGCGTCATGAACAGTACGTACAGGAAATAGAAGCCCATCAGCATCAGCGCCGGCACCAGCGCCGCGCGATAGAGATCGCCGATGGACTTGCCGAGCTGGTCGGCCATGACGATCAGCACCAGCGACGGCGGAATGATCTGCGCCAGCGTTCCCGAGGCCGCAATCACGCCGGTGGCCAGCCGCTTGTCGTAGCCGTAGCGCAGCATGATCGGCAGCGAGATCAGGCCCATCGCGATCACCGATGCCGCAACCACGCCCGTCGTTGCGCCCAGCAGCGCACCCACGAACACCACCGAGAATGCCAGGCCGCCACGCAGCCGGCCGAACAGCTGGCCGAGCGTGTCCAGCAGATCCTCCGCCATGCCGCTGCGCTCGAGAATCAGGCCCATGAAGGTGAAGAACGGAATCGCCAGCAGCGTGTCGTTCTGCATGATCCCGTAGATGCGCTGCGGCAGCGCCTGCAGCAGCTCGGGATGCAGCAAACCCATCTCGATGCCGATCCAGCCGAACAGCAGCCCGATCGCCGCCAGCGCGAAGGCCACGGGATAGCCGAACAGGAGAAACACCACCAGGCCTGCAAACATGAGTGGCCCGATGTTTTGCTGCAGCAATTCGATCAACTCGCGCTCCCACCTATTTGCCCGGACCGTTCAGCAGCATGGCTTCGACTTCATCTTCCTGCGCGCTTCTGCGCTCGATCAGCGGCTGGGGATCGTGCTGCCCGCGCAGCGCTGCAACCAGCTTGATGAACTGCGACACGCCTTGCAGCACCAGGAGCAGGAAGCCCAGCGGGATGAGCAGCTTTGCCGGCCAGATGATCAGCCCGCCTGCGTTCAGCGACCATTCGCCGCCGGTGAAGGACATTACGAAGTAGGGCCATGCGAGCCACAGGACGAGGCAGGCGAACGGAAGCAGAAAGAACACGGTGCAGAACAGTTCGATCCACAACCGTGTGCGCACAGGCAGCCGTGCATTCAGGATGTCCACCCGCACATGTTCGTTGTTGAGCAGGGTGTACCCGGCGGCAAGCAGGAACACGGCCGCGAACAGGTACCACTGAATTTCGAGAAAGGCGTTGGAGCTGAGACTGAACAGTTTGCGCGAGACCGCGTTCAGCGCACTGATCACCGTCATCACCAGGATCAGGAAGCTCACTCCCGCGCCGACGCGCCGGTTCAGCGAGTCGATCAGGCCGGACAATCGGAGACAGATGCCCATTGCGATCCCTGTTGGCGATACCGCGGGAGTTCAGCATTGCGGCGACCGGCGGGCCGGACGACACTTCGCGCACAGAGTTCGTGCCGAAGCGCCTGATACCGAACCGCCCGCTTCAGAATCGATTCTGTGCCTGCGCCTTGTCCCGGCCTATCCGGCGGAGGAAGGAAAAGCCCGTCCCCGTTAGGGGTAAACCGGGCTCCCCCTTTCGGGTGATCCGGGCGGCAGAAAACGCGCGCCGGCTCAGAACTTGACCAGCCCGCGCCGCGCCGCAAGCGAGATGGCTTCGGCACGGCTGGTAACGTCCAGTTTGACGAACAGGCTTTTCAGGTGGCTTTTCACCGTGCTCTCGCTGATGAAAAGCGATTGTCCGATCGTGCGATTGCTCATGCCTTCGGCGAGCAGCTTGAGGATCTGTTCCTCGCGCTCGGTCAAAGGCTCTTCCTGCACGCGTTGCGCCAGTTTCGCCGCCACTTTCGGTTGCAGATAGGCTTCGCCGGCATGCACGGCATGGATGCAGCGGAACAGTTCTTCCGGCTGCACGTCCTTCAGCAGATACGCCTTGGCGCCCGCACGCAGCCCGGCATAGATGTCTTCGTCGTGATCGAAGGTGGTGAGCACGATGATGCCAGCCTCGGGATTCTCCGCGCGTATGCGGCGGATCGCCTCCACACCTTCCAGCCGCGGCATGCGCAGATCCATGAGCACGACATCCGGCTGCAGGCGCCGCCAGAGCGTGACGGCCTCCTCACCGTCGCCCGCCTCGCCCACCACGGTGGCGTCCTCCTCCATGTTGATGATCGCCGCCAGCCCGCGCCGCACCAGCGCGTGGTCGTCCGCGATGAGCACACGAATGCGCGCGTCCGGTGCGGTTTCCGCACGCGATGCCGGATTCTTCCTGTGACGTGTGTCAGGCACGGCCAAGCGCGCTCCTCGGTATCACGGTCTCCACGCGGGTGCCCTGTGCGGGACGGCTGCTCACCAGCAGTCGCGCGCCGATGCGTTCGGCACGCTCGCGCATGCCGAGCAATCCAAAACCGTCGTGCTGCGCGCGGGAATCGAAGCCGATGCCGTCGTCCGCGATCGACAGGCGGACCGCATCGCTGCCAAACGACAGCTGGAGTTCGACCTTGTGCGCGCGCGCGTGCTTGAGCACGTTGGTCACGCCCTCCTGCGCGATCCTGAGCAGCTCGCTCTCGATTTCGCCGGGAAGCGAAACCTTTTCGCCGTCGCTCTTGAAGCGGGCGTGAAGCACGCCGCTGGTTTCCAGCCGTCTCAGCAGGGCCTGCAGCGCGTGCGCGAGATCGGCCTGCTGCAGCACTTCCGGCCGCAGGGCACGAACCGAAAGACGCGCCTCGCCGAGCCCGGCCTGGGCGAGACTGCGCGCATGCTCGATATGTTCGAGCGCCAGCGCGACATTGTCTTTCTTCAGGGTCCGGCTGGCGGCTTCCAGGTTCACCACTACGCCGGTGAATCCCTGCGCCAGCGTGTCGTGAATGTCGCGGGCGATGCGGTTGCGCTCTTCCAGCACCGCCGCCTGCCGTGCCTGCTCGTTCAATCTCGCCATCTGCACCGCCAGCGTAGCCTGGCCGGCCAGCGCTTCCGCCAGGTAGATCTTGCTTTCCAGGTCTTTGGCGTCAGCCTTGCTGCTGCGTACGCAGATCCAGCCGACCGTCTCCCTGCCAAGCGACATGGGCACCGTCAGCAGCGTGCGCACACCAAGCGAGTTGATGTAGGCGCGGTTTTCTTCCGGCATGCCCGCGACCTCGTCGCAAAGAACATAGGTTTCGGCGCGGTCCCTGGGAAAAGTCGAGACCGGGCGGCCCCCGACCGGCAGCGGGTGCAGCACCGCCGGGTGGTGCGATTCGGACGCGGGCACGATGCGGGAATCGAGATACTCCAGGTGCAGCCGGGTCGACCCGGTCACCGGATCCGGAAACCAGAGCGTTCCGCCCACACCCTGCAGCTGCTGCACGGTGACTTTCAGGACATGGCCGAGAAACTTGTCGAGGTTCGATTCGGCCGCGAGAAAATTCAGCGACTGGATCAGCATCTCGGACTGCCCGCGCGCCAGCTCCGCCGCCATGCGGTGCTGAACGACCTCCTGCTCGAGGGCGCGATTCGTATCCTCCAGCGTACGCAGGCGCCCGGCAATCGGCGCGTCCGGGCTCTCCCGCAAAGCGCGCACATCGGAACTTGCAGTCTGGTTCAACTTCACGGCCTCCCCTTGATCCGACGCAACCGGGACATCAGCAGGCACGTGCGCCAGGACCGGGACGCCGGCCTGTCGGCCGCAACGCCGTTCGCTACGCACGCGGAAAGATTATGCGACGATTTGGCGCCGCGCTGCAGATTTTCCCGGCGAAAGTCCGAACAGTACGCGCGACTTCACGCAATCATCGACGCGAACAGCTGCCTATGTTGCGGCTTTCATACGCTTCATCCACTTCTTGCGGAATTTCTCGATCTTGGGCGCAACGACATACTGGCAGTAGGGTTGCCGCGGATTGCGCTCGAAATACTCCTGGTGATAGTCCTCGGCGGCGTAGAAGTCACCGGCCGGAACGACTTCGGTGACGATCGGCTCCGGGAAACCCCGTCCGGCCGTCAGTTCGCGGATGAACTTTTCGGCCTCGGCCATCTGCTGCGCAGAGTGGTAGAAGATCGCCGAGCGGTATTGTGTGCCGACATCGTTGCCCTGACGGTTCAGCGTGGTCGGATCGTGGATAGTGAAGAACACTTCGAGCAGATCACGATACGACAAGCTTGCCGGATCGAAAGTGATGCGCACCACTTCGGCATGGCCGGTGTCGCCGTCACACACGCGCTCGTAAGTCGGGTTCGGCATTTCTCCGCCCATGTAGCCCGATTCGACGCTTTCCACGCCTTCGAGCCGGTCGTAGACCGCTTCCAGGCACCAGAAACAGCCGCCAGCCAGGGTGGCGATTTCCTTATTCGCGGGATTGGGCTCCGACATGGTTCGACCTCCTGTGTTCTGTGCCGGAAACGCTAGCACAGTTGGACGCGCCGTTCCGACGTCCTGGAGGTGCTGGACGGCGGCCTGCTGGAAAACCGCCGCTCAGGCGGCTGCGGCGATCGGTTGTACCGCATCGTGGCGGAAGACGATTTCCCGATACAGATCGGCCATTCTGACCGCCAGGGCATCCGCATGCCATTCGCGGGCATAGGCCACCGCCTCCTGCGCGAGGCGCGCACGCAACGCCGGATCGCCGACGAAGCGAACGATGCTGGCGGCAAAGTTAGCTTCGTCCTCACGCGGCACCAGCGCCCCGCGCCGCGGGCCGACGATGTCGCGGGTACCCATCACCGCGGTGGAGATCACCGGCAGACCGAGCGCCATGGCCTCCAGAAGTACGAGACCCTGGGTCTCGGTACGCGAGGCGAACACGAAAGCGTCCGCCGCGCTGTAGCAGTCGAGCAGTTCGTGCCTGCGGTCGAGGTAGCCGACGAACAGTACGTGCTCCTGAAGATTGCGCCGCACCGCCTCTTTCTCGAGATGCGCAAGCGCCGGCCCTTCGCCCGCGATGACCAGCAGCAGATCCGGAATGTTGCGCATTGCCAGTTCGAGCGCGCGCAGCAGGAAATCAATATTCTTTTCGAACGCGACCCGGCCAACGAACAGCAGTGTCGGCCGGCCGGCGGCGATCCCGTGCCGGCGGCGAAACCTGTCGCCGTCGCCTCTCGCGAACTCTCGCAGCGGAATGCCGGTCGGCAGCACGTGCATCGGCGTGCGCACGCCATATTCGGCCAGCCGGTCGCGCATTGCACTGGACGGCACCACCAGCGCGTCTACCTGGCGCGACTGCCCCCTGGAGACACGACGCGCCATCGCGCGCAGCCACGCTGTCGGCAGAAACGGGATGTAATGAAACAGGTATTCCTCGAAGAAGGTGTGATAGCTCTCCACCACCGGCAGGTCGAGTTTCGCGGCCAGTTCCACGCCCAGGTAGTGCGCGATAAAAGGCGTCTGGATGTGTACCAGGTCGAAACGCTCCTCCCGTAGCTTCGGCAGCAGACGGCGGATTTCGCCCGGGCGCATGATCCGGTCTTCCGGGTCGAGCGGCACCCGTCGCGAGCGGATACGCAGGATGTCGTCCTCTTCGGAATACGATGCCGGATAGGCTGGGGCGATCAGGACCGTGCGATGGCCGAGCACGGCCAGCTCGTGGCGAAAGGTCTGGATCGAAGTGGACACCCCGTTTACGCGGGGGAAATAGACATCGGAGATCATCAGTATGCGCATCGCATTCCGCACCGCCGACAGGAAATGTTGCAAGCTTATGGTTGATTTGTTACAGGCATAAGTAGGCCGCGTTCCGGTAGGCAGAAGATGATCGGGTTGCTGCAGCGGGTGAGCGAAGCGAAAGTCGTCGTGGGCACGGAAACCGTGGGCGAGATCGGCGCCGGCCTGCTGGTACTGGTCTGCGCCGAGCGCGGAGACACCGGCGAGGAAGCCGATCGATTGCTCGATCGTCTGCTGTCGTACCGGGTTTTCGCCGATCGTGCCGGGAAAATGAACCTGAGCGTGAAGGAAACCGGGGGCGGCCTGCTGCTGGTGCCACAGTTCACGCTGGCGGCGGACACGCGCAAGGGCAACCGTCCGAGTTTCACCCCGGCGGCGTCACCGGAGATCGGTGAAAGACTGTTCGATCATATGCTTGCGCGTGCAAGTCAGGCGCATACCCCGGTTGCATCGGGTCGTTTCGGTGCGCACATGCAGGTTTCCCTGACCAATGATGGACCGGTAACGATCTGGCTGCGGGTCGAACCCTCGGCGACGTGAACGCCTGAAAGCCCGTGGCATCCAACCTGACTGGCGAATGCCGGGGACCGTCGATTGCGCGCTCATGCAAAACGGCTGTCAGGGGTCACGGGCCTCCGGTTGGAGGCTCCTCCGGCAACACCGCCGTTAGATCGATTTTCTCGATCAAGAACCAAAAAACAAGTCGTTGGATCAATTTTCATCCGGCACCGATGATTGCCCCCGTGGCACCGGCTGTCGCCGGCGCACGGAAATGCAGGAGAGCAAGTCATGATCATGCGATGGATCCCGGCGGGACATACGACGTCTTCGTCGCCACTTCGCCTGCCTGGCGCTCGCCTGGTAAGCGCGACTGGAGTTGCACGGTCCCGGACAGGCGACACGGCAAACCGATTCCCATCAACGAAGAGGAGGAAGACATGAAGGACGCAGGCAAGAAAACCGCAAAGTCGCCGGTGATGACCACCACCGCAGGCGCGCCGGTTGCCGACAACCAGAATTCGGTCACCGCCGGCCCGCGCGGCCCGGTGCTGATGCAGGACTGGCAGCTGATCGAGAAACTCGCGCACCAGAACCGTGAGCGCGTCCCCGAGCGCGTGGTGCATGCCAAGGGCTGGGGCGCCTATGGAACGCTGACGATCACCCATGACATCACGAAGTACACCTGCGCCAGGGTGTTCGAGAAGGTCGGCAAGAAAACCGAGATGATTGCGCGCTTCTCGACCGTGGCCGGCGAACTCGGCGCCGCAGACGCCGAACGCGACGTGCGCGGCTTCGCGCTGAAGTTCTATACCGAGGAAGGCAACTGGGACCTGGTCGGCAACAACACGCCGGTGTTCTTCGTGCGCGATCCGCTGAAGTTTCCGGACTTCATCCATACGCAGAAGCGCCACCCCAGGACCAACCTGCGCTCGCCGACCGCGATGTGGGATTTCTGGTCGCTGAGCCCGGAGTCGCTGCACCAGGTGACCATCCTGTTCTCCGACCGTGGCCTGCCTCAGGGCGTGCGCAATGTAAATGGTTATGGCTCGCATACCTTCTCGTTCTGGAACAAGGATGGCGAGCGTTTCTGGGTCAAGTTCCACTTCAAGACCCAGCAGGGGCACACGCACTGGACCAACGAGGAAGCGGCAAAAGTCGTCGGCACTACCCGCGAGTCGACCCAGGAAGATCTGTTCGGCGCGATCGAGCGCGGCGAATACCCGCGCTGGAAGATGTTCGTGCAGGTGATGCCGGAGAAAGATGCGGAGAAGACCCCCTACAATCCCTTCGATCTGACCAAGGTGTGGCCGCATGGGGACTACCCGCTGATCGAAGTCGGCGTGATGGAGCTGAACCGCAATCCCGAGAACTATTTCGCCGAGATCGAGCAGGTCGCTTTCTCGCCGAGCAACGTGGTGCCGGGCATCGGTTTCTCGCCGGACAAGATGCTGCAGGCACGCATCTTCTCCTACGCGGATGCACATCGCCACCGTATCGGCACGCACTACGAGGCGCTGCCGGTCAACGCGCCGAAGTGCCCGGTGCACCACTACCACAAGGACGGCGCCATGCGCTTCTTCCCGCAGGCGAGCGGCAGCACCGACGCGTTCTATGAGCCGAACTCCTTCGGCGGTGCCGTGCAGACCCCGGCTTTCCGGGAGCCGCCGCTCAGGATCAGTGGCGATGCCGACCGCTACGATCATCGCGAGGGTAACGACGATTTCTCGCAGCCTCGCGCCCTGTTCAGGCTCCTCGGCGCGGCGCAGCAGAAGCGCCTCGGGCAGAACATCGCGGCGTCCATGCAGGGCGTGCCGGCGGCGATCATCGGCCGGCAGCTTGCGCTGTTCGACCGGGTCGACAAGGCCTATGGACAGTCGGTGCGCGACGGGTTGAAGCAGGCGGGCATCGCCTACGAGGAGAGCATCGCCGCCTGACCCTCAGACGAGGGCCCGGGACCACCCGCGGTCCCGGGTTTGCGGGCTGTTTTCAGTACCGGACGCCTTGATCGAGTTCATCGATCAAGGCGTTTTCTTTTTCTCGTTGGATCGATTTTCGGCACGGCGGTATTTTGGCTTCGTGTTCCGGGCACTGCCCGGTTTCCGGAGGACGAAGATGACCGCAGCCGTACTGACCGCCAAAGACTGGATCGCCGCCGAGGGAAATCCCCGGCAGCGCTGGGTGCGTACGCTTGGGCTGCTGATCGCCGCGAGCGGGCTGGTCGCCATGAGCGCGGACGGCGTGCAGGCGGCCGCCGGCTGGCTGCAGGCGAATCCCGGGATCCGTCTGGCCTTGCTCGCCACCCTGTTCACAGCCGGCGCTACCGCCCTGGGCGCGTTACCGGTACTGGCCGCGCGCAAGGTGTCGCAGAAAGCGCAGGACGCCATGCTGGGCTTCGGTGCCGGTGTCATGCTTGCCGCCACCGCATTCTCGCTGCTGATACCAGGGATCGAAGCCGGGACTGCGCTGACGGGCAACAACGTGTTCGGCGTTTCCATGGTCGGGTTTGGCCTGGCCGCGGGCGGACTTGTACTGCTCGCGCTCGACCGCGCTTTGCCGCACGAACATTTCGTGAAGGGCGTGGAAGGACTGCATGGCGCGGAACTCAAGCGCATCTGGTTGTTCGTGACCGCTATCGCGCTGCATAACGTACCCGAAGGCCTTGCTGTGGGCGTAGGCTTTGCCAGTGCCAATGCAGGGAACGGTATTCCGCTCGCGGTCGGGATCGCCCTGCAGAATGTGCCGGAAGGACTCATTGTCGCGCTGGCTCTGGCTGCGGTAGGCTATTCGCGACTGTTTGCAGTGGGCGCAGCCGCGTTGACCGGGCTGCTCGAGCCGGTCGGCGGCGTGATCGGCGCCACCATGGTCGGCGCGTCCGAAGCGATGTTGCCCTGGGGACTCGGGTTCGCCGCGGGCGCCATGCTGTTCGTTATCAGCCACGAGATCATTCCCGAGTCGCACCGGAAAGGTCATGAGCGCGCGGCCACGGTCGGGCTGCTGGGCGGCTTCGTGCTGATGATGATGCTCGACACGGCATTTGGATAAGAATTTTCAACGAAACAGGAGGATCGACAAATGGGAAACAAGGCAAGCAGGCAGACGCGCGGCATCTCGCGCGAAATAGATATCGGCATCAACGAAAAAGAGCGCGCGAGAATCGCCGGGGGGCTGTCGAAACTTCTGGCAGACACTTACACCCTCTACCTGCAGACGCACAACTTTCACTGGAACGTCACCGGGCCGATGTTCAACACGCTGCACCTGATGTTCGAGCAGCAGTACAACGAACTGGCGCTCGCCGTAGACCTGATCGCGGAACGCATCCGCGCGCTCGGCTTCCCCGCGCCGGGCACGTACCGGGATTACTCGAAGCTCGCATCGATCAAGGAGACGGACGGCGTGCCAAGCGCGGAAGAAATGATCCGCATCCTCGTCACCGGTCAGGAAACCGTCGTGCGCACCGCGCGCGAAGTCTTTCCGCTGGCGGAGAAATCCAGCGACGAACCCACCGCCGACCTCCTCACCCAACGCATGCAGGTGCATGAGAAGACTGCGTGGATGCTCAGAAGTCTATTGGAAGGCTGACGCGAAGCGTCAGCACCTCAGAGACATAGAGCAGCCACGCATTCTTCGAGTGGAGGCTAACCTGACCGCCCACGCGGTCAGGTTAAGCGCGAAGCGCGGGCCGGCGCTACAAGACGGCCTGGATGCTGCGCAGCCTTCTTGAAAGCTGAGCAGCTGGCCTTCTTCGGGCGCAGGCTGACTCGGCACGCAGTTCAAGCGCGAGGCGAATGCCTCGCGCTTTTCTATCCCGGCCGCCCATCGGCACGCGGCTGCGTCAGGATCGGAAAATACACAAGGAGAAACAGGACAAACGCCGCAGTCCACAACGCGCCCGCGGTAACCAGCAACTGAACATACGCGCCGGGCAACAGCAAGGCCCCTCCTACGCGAACAAGCGCAGCCAGCTGCACCAGCACGTAAGCAGCCACTTCCGAAGGGCCGACCTGCAACGGGCGCCCGGTGTGGCCGCGCGCGGTGCGCGTCATCATGCCGAGGATCATGCCGCCGACCGCGCCGACACCAAATGCGTGCGCGGCAAGCGCGCCTGGCACCAGCCCGAACGCAGAAAGCCCGAGCAGGATAAAGCCAACCGATATCCATGCGTACGACAGATGCAGGATCCACAGTATCGGCGTGCGGCGTGTCGCCAGCGGATCCCATCCCCACAAGCGCAGGGCGTGCGCAGCCGCGGTAAGCAGGCAGACCGCACCGGTCCAGAGCGAACCGGGAAAGGCAAGGTCTGCGGCCAGCGCGAACACGGTCAACGCAATCACGCCGTTGTCGAGCTTTGCGGATACCCGCACGCGCGCAGCGCGCAGCGCATTCCCGGTAAACGAGGGGATGACCCGCCCGCCCATGATGGTCACGATCAGCACTACCAGGTACAGAGCGAAACGGATCTGCGCATGCGCGGACATCTGGATCGCGCCGGCGTACGCAAGGTGAAAAGCCAGGTTGGCTGCGGCAAACAGCGACAGCAGGCCGACGAAGAACAGATTGCGGTTTCTGCTGCGGTAGAGCGGAAACCACAGCGCGAGCGCAGCTGCCGGCAGAAACGCAACATCCACCGCCGCGGCGAGCGGTCCCGGCCCGGTGTAAACGAGGACGCGGCCGGCGAGCCACAATCCGGCAAGCGCAGCAAGCAATCCACCCGTCGGCGTGGGCAGGCTGGTCCAGTTGCGCGCGGCGGTAAGCAGGAAACCCACGATCACGGCGACCGCAAAACCGAAGATCAACTCGTGCGCGTGCCACGCCAAGCCGCTCAGGTAGGCGCCGTGACCGATCAGGCCGGTGTACTGCGCCAGCCATATCGGCACGGCCGCCGTTGCCAACAGGGCGGCAAGCAGATAAAAAGGCCGGAACCCCAGATTGAACAAGGCAAACCCGGAGCCGCCGTTCCCGCTGCCGGATGGTGTGTTCATCTATGTCAGTCTCTAGAGAGTCAACGAGCCCAACTATAACGCGGCAATGGTCGGCGTCCTCGATCCCGATCGGGATTTCGCCCAGATCGGCCAAGGCGATAGAATGCAGGAAACCATGCTGACATCGAGGAGAACATGAAGCGTTTCGACCCTGTCATCCAGGCACGCATCGATTTGACCGCCGCGTTGCGCCTGGCAGCGCGCATGGGACTGAACGAGGGCGTCTGCAACCATTTCAGCCTGGAAGTTCCGGGCAACCCGGAGCGCTTTCTGATCAATCCGCAGGGCCTGCACTGGACGGAGATCACGCCGGCGGACCTGGTAGTGGTCTCGGCAGAGGGCGACGTGGTCGAAGGCAAACACCCGGTCGAACCGACCGCGTTCTTTATTCATGGTCGCATTCACCTCGGCAAACGCAAGAAATGCGTGCTGCACACGCACATGCCGTTTGCCACCGCGCTGACCATCGTCGAGGACGGCGAGCTGGACTGCGCTGCCAACCAGAACGCGATGCGCTTCCACGGCCGCATTGCCTACGACCGCGAGTTTGGCGGCGCGGCGCTGGACAATGCCGAGGGCGACCGCATCTGCAATGCGCTCGGCGACAACGACATCATGTTCATGGCCGCACATGGCATCACCGTATGCGGCAGCAATGTCGCCTACGCGTTCGACGATCTCTACTACATCGAACGGTCCTGCATGGTGCAGGTGCTGGCCGAGTCGACCGGCCGCAAACTGCGGCGCTTCCCGGAATCGATGGTCGCGCATACCGCGAAGCAGATCGGCGGCGAGCGCCAGCAGTCCACGCTACACTTCGAAGCACTTAAGCGCCTGCTCGACCGCGAGGAGCCCGGTTGGTCGCGGATGGACTGATTCCCTTCCGGCCAGGGGACGCCCGGTCGCATCAGACCGGCGTGCCGCATGCGGCCGGCACGGCGTTTCTTCCGAAGTAATCGGCTCCTGTTCGCTTTTGCAAGGGAGGAAACCAGGACCCAATGTCCCCGCGCGGTACACGATTCCTTCGCGCGTCCGGCTGGATTGCCGGCGCGGTCGCGCTCTGGCTGGCATTCGGTTTCTTCGCCGTGCCGCCGGTGGCGAAGCATGTTGCAGAGCGCCAGCTTACCGCACGGCTCGAGCGTGAAACGACGATCGAACGGGTCGCGTTCAACCCGCTGACCCTGGAGGCAGTGGTCTCCGGCCTGGTGATAAAGGAACCGTCGGGTGCAGGCGAATTCTTCGGGCTGGACGAACTGCGTGTCAACCTGCAGGCATGGCAATCGCTATGGTCGTGGGCGCCGGTGGTATACGAGGCCCGGCTCGTACACCCGCGGATTTCCTTGATCCGACAGGACCCCGGACGTTACAACTTCTCGGATCTGCTCGATCGCAGAGATTCAGGTGATCAGCCCTCGAACGATGGCGATGACTTGCCGCGCTTCTCCGTCAACAATATCCAGATTCTCGACGCCAGGGTCGTATTCGATGATCGGCCGAACGCGCAAACGCACACGGTGGACGAGATTCTCCTCAACCTGCCGTTCGTCTCCAGCCTGCCCGCCTATGTCGACATTTTTATCGAGCCCGCGTTCCAGGCCAGGGTGAATGGGACTGCGATCGCGCTCGAGGCCAGATCCAAACCCTTCAAGGAAAGCCGCGACACTGGGGTCGATATCAGGCTGGATGAACTCGACCTGACCAGCTTCCTGCCATACCTGCCCCGTGAGCTGCCGTTACGGGTCGATTCCGCAAGCCTGTCGGCCGATCTCAGCGTCGACTTTCAGCGGGACCCATCGGGACAGGACCTGCTGAACATTTCCGGCACGGCCAGCCTGCATCATGTCGCCGCGCGGGAGCAAGGCGGCAAGCCGCTGCTTGCAGCACCACGCATCGACATCGGCATTGCCTCGATCCGGCCGATTACCCGAATTTTCGATTTCGAGTTCATCAGTGGCGAATCTGTCAAAGCGCAACTGCGACGCGGTGCCGACGGGCGGCTCAACCTGTCGCAGCTGTTTTCGCGTTCGCGCGCTGCTGGCAACGCAGACGCCGGCTCGGAGATGGATGTAACAATTCGCATCGGGGAGATCAGGCTGTCGGACAGTCGCGTCGAGTTTAGCGACGACAGCGTGCGTCCGCGCTTTACAAAGACCTTCGAAAGCGTCGGGGTTTCGCTGACCGGGATCGACTCCACTGCCCGTACGCCAATCGCCACCATGATCGAGGCCACGGCCCTCTCCGGAGAGCGCATTTCACAGCGCGGCGAGATTGCAGTCTCGCCGTTCACGTTCAGCGGGGAGTTCCAGGTCGCCGGCATGCGTGCACGGCACTACCAGCCCTACTACGCGCCTTATGTGCGTTTCCGTACCAGGGACGGAATCCTCGATATCCGCGGCAGTTACAAGATCGCACGCGACGAAGGACGGTTGTCCGGCTATGTCGACCTCGCCCGCATCGACCTGCGCAATGGCGAACTCACTCCACGTGGCGAAGACGATGTGTTTATGAGTGTGACGCGCGCCCGGCTCGAAGGGCGGATCGATTTCGATCGGCGTCAGGTAAAGTTCCGCAGCATCGTTGCTGAAGGTGGCGACGTGTTTGTGCATCTGGACACCGATCGCCGCGTCAATCTGGCCACTTACTTCACGCGCGCGGATCGGAACGACCGAAAACAAGCCAGGCGCAATATTGACGAAAGCAGGGTCTGGACTGTCGATCTCGGCAAGATCCAGGGTCAGGGCGCTACCGTACGCTTCCGTGATGACAGCACTCCCGCCCCTGCAGAGTTCGTCGCCACGTCGGTCACTACATCGGCAGATGGCCTGACGACGCAGCGCGATAAGCCCGGAACCGTCAAAGGTCAGTTCGAGATTGAGGGCGGCACTGCAGCGATCAGCGGCTCCCTGACACTGCGGCCATTTGCCATGGAACTCGACGTCGAGCTACGCGATACGGATGTACTGCCATCGCTGCCTTATTTCTCGGACCGCGTAAACCTCGACATCAAGAGCGGACGCGCCTCGTTCGATGGAAAACTTGCGGTGGGAAAACCGGGAAGGTCAGGCGCTGGCTACATCGAAGGCGATGTCAACATCACCGGCTTCACATCGGCGGACAAGGCCACCGAAGACGACATGTTGTCATGGGGTTCGCTCTATCTTTCTGGGTTTCGCGCAGCCTGGCTTCCCGCAGCGGTATCCTTCGACGAAATCGCGCTAAGCGACTTCTACTCGCGGCTGATCGTCAGGCCGGACGGCAGCTTCAACGTGCAGGACGTGCTGGTCCGCGATGAACCAGCCCGGGATTCTGAACCGGAACAGGATCCCGAAGCAGCGGAGGCGCCGCCACCGATCAGAATCAACCGCATCACGCTGCAAGGCGGTACGGTTGACTTCACCGACAGATTCATTCAACCGAACTACTCCGCAACCCTGATCGATATCGGCGGTACAGTCGCGGGCCTGTCTTCGGAGCCCGGTACGCTGGCGACCGTAGACCTTCGCGGCCAGCTCGACACAGGCGCACCGACCGAGATTACCGGTCAGATCAATCCGCTCGCCGGGGACCTTGTCATGGACATGCGAGGCGACGTGCGCGGCATCGAACTCTCGCGGCTTTCTCCGTACGCGGGCAAATACCTCGGCTATGGCATCGAGCGCGGCACGCTTTCTTTCCGGGCGCATTATCAGGTCGAGGAGGGCGAGCTGCGCGCGGAAAACCAGGTGACACTGAATCAGCTTATCTTTGGCGAACGCGTGGAAAGCCCGGACGCGATACGCGTGCCAGTGCAGCTCGCACTATCGCTGCTGAAAGACCGGAACGGCGTCATCGAGGTGAACGTGCCGATCTCGGGAACGCTAGACGACCCCGAGTTCAGCGTCGGCGGCATCGTGATGCGGATCATTCTGAACATGATGCGCCGCGCAGTCACCTCGCCATTCACTTTTCTTGCCAACCTGGTCGGCGCAAACGAGGAACTCAGCCGTATCGAGTTCGAACCGGGACGCAGTGCACTCAGTGCGGGCGCAAAGGAACGGCTGGACAGCCTCGCACAGGCTCTGGAGGAACGCCCCGCGCTTTCGCTGACCGTGGTGGGACGCTTCGATCCGGACCGCGATATCGGCGGTTTGCGCCGCGCGCGGCTGGAAGCCAAGGTCAAGGCACAGAAGCGCGAGACGTTGCGTGAGGAAGGCATCGAACAGGAAGCACCACGGGAGGTCACGATCGCGCCGGAGGAATACGAGACCTACCTGCGCCTGGCTTATCTGGCTGAACCCTTTCCCAAGCCACGCGATGAGCTCGGCCAGGAACGCGAACTGCCGGTGGAAGAAATGGAAAAACTCATGTTCGCGTATTTGCCAGTCTCCGAGGACGATCTCGTCGCCCTGGCCGAACGGCGTGCCGACGAATCCAAGCGCTACCTTGTACAGGAAGGCGGCGTAGGCGCGGACCGCATTGCGATCACCGCCGCGCAGCCGCTCGCAGACGATGCCAAAGACGAAGACAAGGGTGCCCGTGTCGAGTTCGCCCTGCGCTGATCCCAAGCTCATCGCAAGACCGACCACCCGCTGCGCAACGTCCACTTTCGTCGCTCATATAACCAAAGTTACCCCACCTTCGCTCTATTCAAGCCCCTCGCTTCGCTTCCTAATATTCGCATCAAGCACGAGGCCATCACCGGCGACAGCAGCACCTTCACCGGCGATCGGCCAGATGAGGATCTGGTTTCAGGCTGCGTGTGGGCAAGGCTGTGAACCGTTGATCGCAGCCATCTCAATCAGGGAAAGTGAAGGAGGGCATCATGAACGCAATCATCTCTCGCAAGTGCAGCATCATCGCTATCGCCGCAGGTTTCGCGTTTGCAGGTCTCGCTTCCGCGGCCGGCGTTTCCAGCGGTAACGGGAACGCGAACGATGTGAAGGGCCGTTCGAGCGCAGTGTGGAGCCAGGGCCCGACGATCAAGCTGAACGGCACCGACGTCGATACGCTGGGTCGCGGAAGCAATCACCAAGGCTCGCAGTACACGCAAAATGTCGCCACCAACCCAACCGAAGACATGCTGAGCCGTTCGGGGCGCGGAAACTATCCGACGCACGCCTTGAACTCGAGAGGGCAGTCTCGCATGAGCGTTGCGGCAACCCGGTAAGGTCATCCGGGAACGTACAAGGGACTCTCCCGAGTACCGCGGCCGCGGTTTTCAAAGGCCGATTCGCCTCCGGGACGGATCGGCCTCTTCTTTTCCGCTTGCCGGCCGCATGCCGGCGTGCTAACTAGATACCTGGATCGATGCCAGACGGGCGGTCGAATGAGGGTGCTGCTTGCAGCCGGGCCAGGTCTCCTGGGCGATGCGCTGGCGAACGTGGTACAGAAGCTTGCCCCGCGCAGCAACGTCGTTCGCGCGGACGGCACGCCGGACAGCGTGGCCGCGGAAGCATCTGGGGGTCGTTTCGATCTGGCGCTGCTCGACGTCGACCTCTGCCCGGATCGCGCCGGCGAATGGGTGTCCAGACTTGTTGCGGTGCTGAAGAACACACCGCTGGTAACCGTTGCCCCGTCCAATGACGAGCACCTGATTGCCGAGGTCTTCGACTCGGGCGCCTTCGGCTATCTGCCCAAGAGCTATTCCGAATCGCTGATGATCGACGTGCTGCGGCTGGTGCTGGACGGCGCCGTCTACCGCCCGGCAACACAGGCGCGCGCCGATGAAGAATCACCCCCCGACGCGCGCAGGCAATCGCCGCAGCCGGATCGGACCTCGGCGTCCCCCGGCGAAGCGTTCGGTCTCACCGAACGCCAGTGCGAGGTGCTTGCATTGGCAGCGCAGGGCAAGACCAACCAGGCCATCGCCAGGCAGCTCGGCATCGCCGAAGGCACGGTCAAGCTGCACATGAACGCAATCTTCCGCGCGCTGAACGTCACAAACCGTAGCGAAGCGATCCTTTTCGCGGGGCGCATGCCGAACATTCAGCAGCGGCAGATCGAACAAGCAGAAGGCGGCAAGCTCGACCTCGACTGGCTGCTGCCGCACATGACGCACCGCCGTTTGAAGAAAGGCACCGTGATCTTCCGCAAAGGCGAACCCGGCCGTGAGCTGTACTACCTGCAGCGCGGAACGATACTCCTGAAAGAAATCGGCACACGGATGGAGCCCGGCAGCCTGTTCGGCGAGATCGGCATTTTCGCGCCCGCGCACGAGCGCACCTGCTCCGCCGAGTGCGAAACCGACACCGACCTCTTCGCGCTCACCGCCGACCAGGTCAAGCAGATCTACTACCGCAACCCGCAGTTCGCCTTCTTCGTCGTCAACCTGATCGCGAAGCGGTTGATGTCCGACCGGGAACGCATGATCTGAGACGGATGATCCGCCTTGGCTCGCTCCCCGCATAGAGCAGGACTAGAATGTCCTCCGACAGAAAAACGTCAACCACGGACCAACCCAACGGTCCATCGGACCGGAGTCGACGGATGAAATGTCCAAGCTGTCGAACCGAGTTCAGTGCCGAACTGGATTCCTGTCCACAGTGCGGCACGATGGTCACGCGGGCATGCGTGAATTGCGGCGCAGCGTTGCTCACACAAGCGCGCTTCTGCCACATGTGTGGACAAGTTGTCGAGCGTGCATCACCCACCCCTTCCGGACAGGGCATCGTGCAGGGCATACTCGTGGCTACGCCGGATGTCGTAGTGCAGAAGCACGCCGAACCAGCATATGGCGAACGTCGGCAAGTCACGATCATGTTCTGTGACCTGGTCGATTCCACTGCGCTCGCCCGCGCGCTCGACCCGGAGGATCTTCGCGAAGTCTATCGAATCTTCCGCGATGCAGTCGCCGGTGTCATCAGGCATCACGATGGATACATCGCGAGCTTTCTAGGCGATGGCATCGTGGCATTCTTCGGCTATCCCCAAGCTCGCGAAGACGACGCGGAACGCGGCGTTCGTGCGGGACTGGATGTGCTCGCGGCGGTCCGTGGCATACGTTCTTTGCCTGATGTCACACTACAAGCACGGGTCGGCATCACGACCGGGCTTGTCGTACTCGGAGACCTGACCGGCACAGGCGCACCACCAGAGAAAGCCGCAGTCGGCGAAGCGACGAACCTCGCCGCACGATTGCAAGGCGAAACTGAACCGGATTCGATGCTTATCTCCGATGACACCCGGCGGCTCATCGGGAATCTGTTCGAATGTGTTGATGGTGGATCTCGCCGGATGAAGGGCTACGACGCGCCGGTGCGGGTTTGGAAAGTGCTCCGCGAGCGCCCGGTGGAGGACCGTTTCGAGGCGATTCATGCGGCAGCTGATCTGGTACCGCTGGTCGGTCGAACCGTTGAGCAGGATACGCTGCTGGAGCGGTGGAACACCGTACGCGCGGGGTCGGGTCAGATCGTATCGCTGATCGGCGAAGCGGGCGTCGGAAAGTCGCGCCTGGTCCACGCCCTCCGGGAACACGGTACGACCTATCCGAGAAATCTGCTTCGGTACTTCTGCGCACCGCGCTTCCAGAACACCGCGCTCTATCCGGTAATCACGCAAATACAACGGGAAGCAGATTTCTCACAGTCCGATCCACCCGCGGTCAAGCTCGACAAGCTCGAAGCATTACTGTTGAAGGCAGGATACCGGGAACCGGCAACCACGGTTGCACCCTACATCGCCTCTTTGCTTTCGCTTCCATTCGAGGGGCGGTATCGGCCGATTGTGGAAGGGCCCGAGCGGCTGAAGAAGAACACCCTGTCCGCATTGACCGGACTAATTTCCGGGCTGGCACAGAACGGGCCAGTGCTCGCGATCTTCGAGGATCTGCACTGGTCGGACCCATCGACGGTCGAATTGATCGGGCAGCTGGTCAACAAGCTTGCGACACTGCCGCTAATGATCGTGACAACGACACGTCCCGGGGTGGAATTGCCGTGGAACAAGTATCCGGGATTGCTCCTCATGGAGCTGGCGCGTCTGGACCGTGACAGCTCAGCGTCGATCGTCTCGCACCTCGCCAGCGGAAAATCGCTCCCGGCACCCATCGTCGAGCAGATCCTCGACAAGAGCGACGGTATCCCGCTGTTCATCGAGGAATTGACGAGAACCGTTCTGGAGTCCGAACAGATCGACGCGTTCGCAAAACAGTCCGCCCCAACCGGGGCCCTGCCAATGCTGTCTGTGCCCTCGACACTGCGTGATTCTCTTATGGCCCGACTCGACCGGCTTCCCTCCGCAAGGGAGATAGTCCAAGCCAGCGCGGCAATCGGCAGAGAATTCTCGCTCGAACTGCTCGCCGCAGTCCTTCCCGTGGATAAGAAAACATTGGACGCAGAACTGCAGCGGCTGATCGATGCCAACCTCATCCTTAGCGTCGGAACACTGCAGAAATCGGCCTACGTCTTCAAACACGCACTGATCCAGGACGCTGCGCACGCGACCCTGCTGCGCAGTGCGCGACATGACCTGCATCGCAGGATCGCCGAAACGCTTGAGAATAGCTTTCCGGAAACGGTCGACGCCCAACCCGAACTGCTCGCGTATCACTACAGCGAAGCGGGACTCGTGCGCAAAGCCATCGACTACCTCAGGGTTGCAGCGTATCAGGCCGTGACACGGTCCGCGAACCAGGAAGCGCGTAACCACATCTATGGCGCACTGGAATTTCTGCTGACGATGCCGGAGACGCTGGAGCGGAAGAAGGAAGAACTCGAGCTGTACACGATGCTTGGGCCCGTGCTTGCCGCGCTTAAGGGCTATGCGGCTGCCGATGTCGCGGAAACCTATGCAAGAGCGGAGGCACTCCAACAGGAAGTAGAGGATCCCTCCAAGGCACATGCCTTCGTGCGAGGCAAGTTCCAGGTAGCGCTCCTGCAGGCGCGGTACTCTGCCAGACATTCCCGCGAGCAGTCCGCCGAGGAGCTTATCGAAGAGCTCGGATCGCTTGCAGACAGACATCACGACATGGCCTACCGCACGGAAGTTGAAATCGGGCGTGGGGTACTCGTGCTTTTCCTGGGAAAGTTCAAGGAGGCCCGACGGCATCTGGATCTGAACTTCGATGATGGAAACTCTGGTCTGTTCAAAAACTACTCGCTTCGATACGGAATCGATGTCGAGGCATCTTGCCTGGCGTACCGCGCGCGCGCATTGTGGTTCCTAGGGTTCTGCGACCAGGCGCTCGAACTGGGGGGAAAGGCCGTGTCGCAGGCGAAATCCTCCGCAATTTCACTGAGCATCGCGCAGTCGATGGGTATGCTCGCGATGATCCATCAAGTGCGCGGTGAAGTCGATGCGACTCGCACGGCCGCCGATCAGACGATCGGATACTCCAACGAGCGCGGACATCCGTATTGGGTGGCGCTCGCGAGCATCGTCAAGGGGTGGGCACTAGCGCAGGACGGTCACGCACGAGAGGGAATCGATCTGATCCGCAGGAGCCTCGACGCCTACAAGGCGACCGGTGCGAAGCTTGGCAACTCGTCGTTTCTGGTGCAACTTGCAGAAGCCTATCAGCTGGCAGGCCAACTCAAAGACGGCCTGCAAGCGGTGGACGAAGCGCTCGGACACGTCGAACAGACCGGCGAACGCTACTTCGAGGCCGAAGCCCTGCGCCGCAAAGGCGAACTGATGCTGGCCGTTTCCGGATCGAAAGGCGCGACGGAGGCTCAAAAGCACTTCGAGCGCGCGCTGCAGACGGCCGAGGCGCAGAACGCGCTCAGCTGGGCACTGCGCGCCGCAACCAGTCTCGCAAGACTGCGCGTTCAGCAAGGCGAACGGCGTGGTGCATTCGACCTACTCGCAACCTATCGCCAACGGATAAGCGAGGGCAGCGCGACCGCCGACCTGCGCATCGCAGATCATATTCTGGATTCACTCGGAAGCAGCCCTTCCGGAGAGCTTGCGCGTCCGATGCACTAACGCTTCCAGGTATTCCGGCATTACGGCGCCAACTTTACCGGCTTCTGCGATGGCTTCCGCTGCCAGCCGGTCGAGTTCTTCCTCTGCCGCATCCAGTTGTTCGATGAACGCTTCGTGCAGCTGTTCGTGTTCCTTTTTGCTGCGCTCCGCTTTGCAGAAGATCTCACGAACTCGATCATTCTCCTGAATCGCGAGCGAGGCCGGCAGCGTGAGGATCCCGTCCTTGAGATCTTCTAGTCCGCCACCACCTAACCCTCTCTCTTTAACGTCTCTCAGGTCCGCCACATCATCGCATCCGTGGTACACCATGCCCAGTAATCGACCGAATCTTCGCATCCTCTGTGTGCGCCCGCCGATCGCGGCGCAAATCTCGAACATCGATCCGGTATCTTCGCGCGCTAGATAGCGCCAATCTTCGACCCTGAGAGGCTGCTTTCGATACTTCCACTGCATGCATTCCGCAACGGCGAGCCGCTTGAACAGCTCGGATACCAGTCGTATGTCGTATCTAACCGGGCCGCAGCGTTCGATTCTCTCGAACGCCGCCTTGCGTATCAGTCCTTCCTTGTCGAGCTTGCTCCGCGTTGCGTCAGGCGCTTCCGCACCGGGCACGATCGCCTCGTACTTCTTGTCGAGACTTCCATCGACGCCGGCCAGATCGATCAGTTCGTCTGGCGTCTGCTGCGCGAGGATATCGTAACCGTCTGCAACGATGTATCCCGCAATCATATAAGCTGTCAGCTTGTCGCCGGCACGCTTCCACAGCGTTGCCTTGCCGCGCCGCGTTTCAGATTCATCGACGATATCGTCGATGATCAGCGTGACGTTGTGGCACATCTCTATCACCTGCGCGGACGTGATGAGCCACTCGGGCACGGGCTTGTTCTCCATCGCGCGGTAACAGCTGAAGATGGTGACAGGCCGCAGATACTTCGCGTCGCTGTCGAAGACCCAGTTCAGAAGGTCCTGGGGTGCCGGATCGACCCCGGTCCTGCGCCAGTCACGGAGAATTCGCTCGCGCAGCCGCTCGACATCTTGAGTATGTTCACGGACGATGCTTTTCTGCGTACCGGCATCGGGGGTGCCGGTCGCCGCAGCCGCAGCCTTGAGCGCAAGCGAGTATGTTTCCCGCTTGCGCCTGGTGAGCCGCAGGTGCTTTCCGTTGCGGAACAGGGGGCGATCCGGCCTCTCCGGCAAAAGATCGAGTTCGAGCCTGGTGAGTCTCTCCTGCAGTTCCCGCCCCTGATCGACCGCGAACTCGCCCAGTTCCCGCATCAGCGCCCGCACTTCGTCCACAAGCTGCCAACGTAGTTCAGGTGACGGATCTTCTTCCGCCCGGTAGTCATCGAGCCGCATACGAATCGGCGGAACACGCCGTCTGAGCAGTTCCTGCCACCGCAGTCCGAACCGGATCGCGCTGCTCGAAAACAGTGTATTCACACGCGTAGCGGACACGGTGGGATCCGCAGCCGGCCAGCGGTCCTTCGCGTTTCCGGCCGCCGCAGGCGGCGCGCCGTCCTCCGGAAAAGTGCCATCGTCCGATCTGGCACGAATGTCGCGTCGACGGGCAATCTCATCGGCGTGCAGTTCCGAGAACGCCCGCCACAAATCCGCCAGATCGGGGCTGCTCCGGGCGGCCTTGAACACGGCAGAAAATGCGCGACCGAATTCGTCCGCCGCGATGTCCTGATCGAATGGCATAGACGCCCTCCTCTTCGCGCGTGATGGCCATGCACCCCCGGCGAAATCGCGCACGGTGTACAGCTTGCGCTGATGTGGCGAAGCAGCGCAAGCAAGGTGACTCTATTTTTATATGTGGAGCAGTAAATTCGGCAATGCCCGCTGGGCGTTGGCGCTATCATGCTAGCCATGGCGCTGACATAACGCAATCCAAAGCGCCGGGCCGCCGCGTTGGCCAGCGGCGATCATGGGTTCCGATAGGAGGAGATCGGCACATGACGAGCGACACCAATGCTCGAGACCCGAGCAGAACCGGTCAGAACATGGGGCAGGCCGGCGCAATGCTGGCGTCGGCGATGGCGGAGATCTTTGCGCGGGCGTTCGACATTGCCGGCCGACGATCCGGCCAGTCCGTGCTCGCGAGCCTGTCACCCGGCCAGGATTCCGGGACACCGTCCTCTTGGATCGACGCACTTCTCGCAAATTACCGGCAGTATCTCGGCGAAATGGTCACGACGCTGCCGGCGGTCGCGCAGCGTATCGCTGCGGATCTGCGAACGGGCAAAGGCGATCGCCCGCTGTTTCTCGCGCAACTCCCCGTGCTGGAAGGGTTTTGCAAGACCAACGCCACTACTGGACTAGCGGTCACGCCGGCTACTGTAAAGGCGATCTGCGACGCGGCCGAGGGGGAGTCGATCGCCCCGAAGGATGTTCCCGGGCTACTGAAGAGTGCCCATGTGCTTCTCGACGGCGAAGGCGTCCGCGACCTTCCGGCCTTGTTCGATCGGCTCAAGCACGACTTCCGCGCCCGCGGCAAAGCCGCGCTGCCGCAGATTCGTAATGACCTCATATGGCTTCTGCAAGATAAGCAGAACATACAAAGCTGTAAGATGCTTGACGCGCTTTCACACGCGCTCGGAGAAACCGCTGTACGCAAGGTCCTGAGCAAGCACTGGCTGGAGAAATATGCAGCAGCGGTCGCGGCGTATGTCGGATCCCGGGAACAACCGGCCGAAGCAGGAAAGACGACGGGCATACACGCGCTCGCGAGCGAGTTCGGCCAGGCATTCAGGAAGCCCGGCATTGTGCTTTCGGACCGGCTTTCCCTTCTGACCAATCCTACCGACGCACTGCTGCTCGACCACGCCAACGACGCGGTGTTCGAGATCAGGCGTCCGACCCCGCTGCTTGCCGGAGAACTCACCCAGGACATCGCCGCCACCACGGACATGGGCTTGAGCGGGAAACTGCATCGGGTTTACGGTTCGCGCGAGGGACGACGTTACAAAATCAACGGACGCGAACTGCTGCTGCCGTTGCGCGTGCACGACGCCCGGCAGGGCACCGTCGTCTGGTCGATCGACAAGCTGACGGTCCAGGAGCTTCTCGACAACCGGCAGGATTTCGGGCACCTCAAAGCGTGGGATATCGGGGGCGGCAGCACGCCCATTGCGCTTTTCATGGTGGACTACTGCGAGGGCGATCTGGGGGCGTACGGCGAACTCGGATTGGGCTGCTTCGCCGCGCCGCGCAGGGATCCACTGGCGGTAGGCATGTTTGCCCTGGGCACCATACATGTCACTACCGACCTCGCACGGGATGTGGGCAAATCGGTGTGGGGTTTCGAGAAGGAAACCTCCGATCTGGAGCTACGCTGTGCGCATCGGGAAGCCACGTGCGTGCTGAAAAGCGCAACGGGCGGCGCAGATCTGAAGCTGACGCTACCGCGCGGCGGCGAAGGCTCGTCGCAAAAAATCCCGATGTTCGCCTACACGATCAAAGACGGCGCTTGGCATCGCACCGTAATTACGCGCAGCGGGAACGGTGAAGCCCTGCAAGGCGGTGGAAGGCGGGTCGCACTCTCGACAGGACGGCCTTCCGCCACCTCGCGCACCGGGGCGCCCCGGCTGGCGGACAATCTCTACCACCTCGGCATTACGAACCGCCATGGGGAACTGGCCCGTGCGCCCATCTTCACCGTGTGGACGGAACACATGTCGGCCGAACTGGAGTCGCCATCCGTAGTGACGACGCGCGAAGTCGCCTTTCCGTACTGAGACGCAGGTGCGCGAGTAGCGCGGTCGCGCGTGACACGGCCGGATGACGCGCCGTGTCAGGTTTGATCCTCATCCCGGTAAGGCAGCTCGGCCGTCCATTGCGCCGCTTCTCCAGCGAGGCTGAACCAGTCGGCCGCGAGCTGGCCCGGCGCGGCGAGCGCGTCGTCGATCGTCGACTGCAATTCGCGAGGTGTGACCGTGCGCTCAGGGTGTCGTACGAATTCCTCGGCCCGGGACCACGTCTTCGCTGCAGCCGCCATCGGCGCCAGCGCGAACTTCATTATCTGCGCATTCAAACGCGGGTATCGGTCCGGGCTCAGGACCTGAATAGGGTTCAGCATCGGATCGTCGGCCGCCAGCCCTGGTTGCTCCTCGCGGACACGCGCCTGCACCGCACGCGCGGCGAGCAGTCCGCTCATCACGGCACCCTCCACCGACACGATGCCGATCTCCGTGTCGCAGTAGTCCCCCGCAACGAACAGGTTCGGGATCTCGGTGCGCGTTCCGGGCCGCCACGGCTCGCTGCCAACCTCGTTCAGGAACAACGGCTCGCCGTCGTTCATCTGCAGGTAGGTCTTCGCGTAGTCGATATCCTCGTATTCGAATTCTATAAACCGCTTGAGATCGTCGATCATCACGTCGATGGCCTCGGTTTTGTTCATGCCGTCGATTCGGTAGAAGTCGGTCGCCGCAACGCTCAGGCAGGTGCAATTGCCGTCGTTCGCCGGGTCCGGTTCGACGTTTCCGTCGCTCTCCCACGCCTGGGAATTGTCGAAGAACGTGAGCCCGTAGCGCGAACCGCGCAGAATGACATGCTGCTTCGGAATCCCGGGCAGCTTTCTTTTGAAGTGCAGGTCAAGCGCCGCCGTGACGCCGCTCTGCAGCTTGCGCACCGCGTTCAGGCTCGGCAGGCTGTCTTTCATCGGGCGCACCAGCTCGGCGAGCGCTTTTGGCGGCAGCGCGAGAATCACGTAATCCGCCCGGAACAGATGAAACAGTTCCGGCGACTGGATCTCCGGCCGCCGCTCGCCGTCGTCCGGTGGCGTCTGCTGGCCGGGGCGCCGCCTGCCGTCACGGAAGTAACCGCCCCGGCGAACGCCGACACCGTACTCCTCGCCGGCGTCGCGCATGTCGGCCGCGCGGTACATCAGGCGGACAACGCGGTTCCGGTCGCCATCCGGATCGGTGAGCAGCGTCGTCACCCGCTTGCCGAGGTGGAACTCGCACGGCTCCGTGCCGGGTCCCTTTTCGAGAAGCTTTCGCGCGATCGGCACGAGCAGCGTCTTGTAGCTGTTTCCTTTCAGGATCCACAGCATCGGCTCGGGCTCGACGGCGCTGTATTCGATGTACTGGCGGTAGGCGTAGGCGGACGTCAGGTAGGTCGGAATCGCGAACGCCTTGCTCAGCACGTACTCGTGCAGCACCGCGCTCTGCTCGGTCGTGTGCCAGCGCGAACGCAGGAAACCATGCACACTCGCCCAGTCAAGATAGCGGCCTTGCTGAAACGGTTCCCCGACCAGATCGGCGAGCGAGTAGAACCACAGGAACATGTCCGGCACCGACGCCACGCCGGACAGCAGGTTGTCGCCGATGGCGTCGATCGAGCCCAGGCTCGTCAGCGTGCGCAGCCGATCGCGCACCGGCGTTTCCAACGGGAACAGATGCGCGATCTCGTTCATCGGCGTAAAGGCCTGGCTGCGCTCCCGGCCGACATCGCGCACGAGCTGCCAGAAGTTCCGGTACCAGTTGAGGTACATGTGGTAGCAGTGCTCGTGGTAGACGTCGTCGGTGATCTCCACGCGCGGCTCGCCCCATTCGTTAGTGTGGATCCAGATGTTGAAACGGAATTTCCGCTCGTCGTCCGTAATCGTCCAGCCCTCCACGGCGTGATGCTCTCCGATGGTCTGGTATTCCTCGACGTGCGCCGTGTCGACGGTTAAATGGGTCGACAGTCCGACTGCGGCCAAGGTCGCCTCGGATATCTGCTCGGGACGGCTCAGCCTGCGCCACTGGATCTTCAGGTAGTCGTCGACCGGCGTCTTCAACGCAAGGGGCACGCGCTTGGACCGGAGTTCCGCGCGCCACTTACCCACCAGCCGCCGCTTATCGGGCAACGAGCCGCTGAAACCCTCCGGCCAGGGATTACCGGTAATTCGCCTGGGGTGCGCTCCTACCTTGCCGCCAATATGTATGCGCTCGTCGAAAACCGCTACCTTGAAGCCCCGCTCCTTCAACCGGTACGCGGCCGTCAGCCCCGCGATGCCCGCACCGATGACAGCAACCTTGATTTCCTTCGGCATTTCTCCTCCCGGGAGTGCGTTGGGAACAGACGTTGCAACGGAATCAGCTTGAAACAGTTGCACCCGGCGCGCAAGTGCCTCTAGCCCGCACACCACACCTATAATGTCACGTACTATTGCACGCTTCGACGCAACGCTGAAGGCGTCATCGACCACACCAGCCTATTCGGATCGAGGGGATGCCATGCCAAACGGTCACCTATTGCAAGTTAACGACGATTCGTTCGACAAGCTTGTCGTAAATTCCGATTTGCCTGTCCTCGTCGCGTTCGGCGCGCCATTCTGCGACACATGCATCTCCGTCGACCGGCTGCAGGACATCGCAAAGGACCGGCTCGATGTCTTGTTCGCGTACATGGACGTGGAGGCCAACTCGGGCACACCCCGCAAGTACCAATTCCATGGCATCCCGCGCGTCATGCTGTTCGCAGGCAAAGGCGCGAGCGAACCGCTCGCGGTCGAGATCGGCGAGATGAAATGGGGAGACATCGCGGCGTTCATCGATGCGAATCTTCCTGCAACGATCCCTTCTCCCTGAGATCGATGTCGGCGTTCTACCTGCTGGTGCGGGCGCCGCAGCGGGCGGGCCTCAGGCAAACTGCGCCGATACCGCTTGCGCATCGCCAGCGGCAGCCAGGACACGACGCTTGCGCTGTGGGATGCGAGGTTGATCGAGTCCGCCGAAGGCCTGTACGCGCTGTTGTGTAAAACGCTGCATCGCAATCTCACGCGCCAGGAATGGGAGCTCCACGTTCCTTCGGGCGAGCGCTTTCGCAAGGTCTGCGATCACCTCCCACTCGGGGAGTAGGAATTCCTCCGGTGGTCGCAACGGCCGTGTGGGTCGCATACCTGCAAGGCAAGGCGCGCACCGAAGGCCGTCTGCAGCCCTCTATGACCTTCGTTATAGAGACCGGCTGTCCGGTCCTTTCCACAATTCAGACCACGGTATAGCCGGCCCACCGTTCCTGCCTCGGCTGGTACGGGGCGCGTTGCCGCGAAGCCGATCGAATCGTGGGAGGAATCATGGACAGCACACCGGGTATTCAATTCCGCTCGAACCACGCTGACGGGTTAACAAGGTCTTTCAGACTTCCGGTAAAACCTGACAGAGAGCGCTACGGGCCTGCGACCTCGACGGCTGCACAGCAGTCGATCCGGATCTACACACTCGGCCGATTGGGCGTCGCGATCGACGGACAGGCGATTCACTCCGGCGGGAAAGGCCAGCAACGACCGATTTCTCTGTTCAAGGCTTTGATTGCGCTGGGTGGCCGAGACGTATCGTCGAGCCCTTTATGGGAGTGTCTCTGGCCCGATGCCGAAGGCGATCTCGGCGCGCGCAATCTGGCGATCACGGTGCACCGCTTGCGGCGGATGCTCGGTTGCCACGACGCAGTGCTGCAACACGACGGGAAGCTGTCTCTGAACGACCGAGTATGCTGGGTCGATGCATGGGCCTTCGAGCGGCTGGTGAACGAAGGACTGCGCGGGCTCGAGGAAGGCGAATCCGGGCCGGATGCGAAACGCGCGCTGCAGGCGGCGCTGGCGCTCTATGGCGGGCCGTTTCTGGCACGGGAGGCCGAGGAGGCGTGGATGCTGGCGCCGCGGCTTCGACTGGAGATCAAGTTCGAGCGGCTGGTCGCCGGCTTGTCCTCGGCGCTGGAGCGTGAGGGCCGCATCCTCGAGGCGATCGACATATGCCTTTCGGCACTGGAACGCGAGCCGCTCAATGAACCGTTGTACCGCCGGCTGATGGACTGTTACGTCAAGGCAAGCGAGTTTTCGTCGGCAGCGCGCACCTATATCCGTTGCAGGAGAGCGTTGGTAAGAGGGCTCGGCATGGAACCTTCGGAGCAGACGCAGCGGATCTTCCTCGATGCCTTGAGGATGCGGACTGCTGCGCGATCAAAGCCGGCGGCAGGAGACTTGGCAGGAACAGCGACAACGAAACTCAAAACAGGCAGCCAAGTCGAGCTCAACTACGATTAGCGTTGGCCACCGGGATCTGGCTTACGCATAGCGTTGAGGCGGTTCGGTTTAGCCCCTCGCCTTTGCGAGTACCGCCAGCAGGAGCACATTGCAACCTCCGATGAGATCTTCCGGCGTGGCGCTCTCGATCTCGTTGTGTGAGATGCCGCCTTCGCAGGGCACGAAGATCATGGCGGTGGGCGCGACACGGGCGACGTAGCAGGCGTCGTGGCCAGCGCCACTGACGATGTCCATGTGGCTGTAGCCGAGTTTTCCTGTCGCTTCGCGCACGCCTGATACAAGGCGTTCATCGAACGCGAGTGGGGCGTAGTCGGTGACGCACTGGATATCGATCGTCACGGCAGTACGGCCGGCGATGGAATCGCAGGTTGAACGAAGTTGCGCTTCCATCGAATCGAGCGCCGCCTTGTCGGCGTGGCGCAGATCGACGCTCAGGCGCACCTCGCCCGGCACGACGTTGCGTGAGTTGGGTTTGACCTGCATGAAGCCGACGGTGCCGCGGCCGTGCGGCGGATAGGCGAGCGCGATGGCGTTCACGGCTTCGATGATCCGGGCGGCGGCGAGCAGTGCGTCCCTGCGCAGAGCCATCGGCGTCGGGCCGGCGTGCGAGTCCTGGCCGTGGATCGCGATGTCGTACCAGCGCAGGCCGAGTGCGCCGGTGACCACGCCGATGGTTTTCTGTTCGTCTTCGAGCACAGGACCCTGTTCGATATGCGCCTCGAAATAGGCGGCGAGCGGCTTGCCGGGCGGCTCGGCGCCGGCATAGCCGATGCGCTGCAGTTCGTCGCCGACCGATTTTCCGTCGAGGTCCTTCTGCTCGAGCGCGTGGTCCAGCGTGAATGTTCCCGAGAACACGCCGGAGCCCATCATCACCGGCGTAAAACGCGTGCCCTCTTCATTGGTCCAGATCGCAACTTCGAAAGGCCGTTCGGTTTCGATGCGGTGGTCGTTGAGTGTGCGCACGACTTCGAGCGCGGCGAGCACGCCGTAGTTGCCGTCGAACTTGCCGCCGGAGGGCTGGGTGTCGATGTGGCTGCCGGCCACCACCGGCGGGAGATCGTTGTTACGCCCGGGACGCCGGCCAAAGATGTTGCCGATGGCGTCCACGGTCACGGTGCAGCCGGCCCCGCGCAGCCACGAGCAGACGAGATCGCGTCCCTGCCGGTCGAGATCGGTCAACGCGAGCCGGCACACGCCGCCTTTCGGTGTCGCGCCGATCTTTGCCAATTCCATCAGCGAATCCCACAATCTTTGACTATTGATGCTGATGTCCATATCGAAGTCTCAAATAGCAAAACACGAAGGCACGAAGATAGCAAAGCATCAAAGGAGGTTCGACGGGTCGGACAAACTACGAATCATTCGCCACCAATCTGACCCCTGAAATTGTTCTTTTCTTTCTTCGTGTCTTCGTGCCTTCGTGTTTCGCTTTTGGATTCGAATCATGAGGCATGATGGCACGCGACCTGGTGGCCAGGGGCCAGGGTGCGGAGCGCGGGGTCTTCGCGGGCGCAGAGCTCGGTGGCGATCGGGCAGCGGGTGCGGAAGCGGCAGCCGCTCGGCGGGTTGAGCGGGCTGGGAAGATCGCCTTCCAGGATCAGCCGCCTGGTTGCGGACTTCGGATCGGGTACCGGGACGGCTGAGATCAGTGCCTGGGTGTAAGGATGCAACGGCTTCGTCCAAAGTGTAGCGCGGTCGGCGAGCTCGACGATGCGACCGAGGTACATCACCGCGATGCGGTCCGAGACATGCTCGACTACCGAGAGGTCGTGCGAGATGAACAGGTAGGCGAGCCCCAGCTCTTTCCTCAGGTCGGCGAGCAGGTTGATGACCTGCGCGCGCACCGACACGTCCAGCGCGGAGACCGGTTCGTCGCAGACGATCAGCTTCGGCTCGAGTGCGAGTGCGCGGGCGATGCCGATGCGCTGCCGCTGGCCGCCGGAGAACTCATGCGGATGGCGGCGCGCGGCGTCCGGGCGCAGCCCGACTTTCGACATCAGCCAGGCAACTCGCTCCCTGCGCTGCGCCGGCGTGCCAATGCGGTGCACGATCAACGGCTCTTCGAGGATGCGCCCGACGCTGTGGCGCGGGTTGAGCGAGGCATACGGATCCTGGAAGATCATCTGCACCTGGCGGCGCAGCGGCCGCAGCTCCGAGCGGGTCATGGTCGAAATCTCGATGCCATTCAGCCGGATCGATCCGGTAATCGGATTCACCAGCCGCAGGATGCTCTTGCCGAGCGTGGTCTTGCCGCAGCCGGATTCGCCAACCAGGCCAACGGTTTCCGCTGCGTTGACTTCGAGATCGACGCCGTCGACCGCGCGCACGGTGCCGTGGCGCGTGGGGAAATGAATTTCGAGGCCGGAGACGGAGACCAGTGGCGTCATGCGGCTAGCTCCTGACGGGCAACGAAGCAGGCCACTTTTCTGGCGTTCCCGACCGGGTCGAGCGTCGGCGCCGACGCCTTGCAGCGTTCGATCGCGCGCGGACAGCGCGGCGCGAAACTGCAACCAGCGGGCATGTCGTTGAGCGAGGGCACCATGCCGGGAATTTCGGTCAGCCGGTCCGTGCTCTTTACATGCGGGCGCGGAATCGACGCGAGCAGGCCCTGCGTGTACGGGTGCAGCGGGCGCTGGAACAGCGCGCCGACATCGGCCTGTTCGACGATGCGGCCGGCGTACATCACGGCGACGCGCTTCGCGTGCTGCGCGACGATGCCGAGGTCGTGGGTAATGATGATCACACCCATGCCGAGCCGGTCCTTGAGTTCGGAAATCAGTTCGAGCACCTGCGCCTGTATGGTGACGTCGAGCGCAGTAGTGGGCTCGTCGGCGATCAGCAGCGCGGGCTCGCAGGCGAGCGCCATCGCGATCACCGCGCGCTGCCGCATGCCGCCGGAAAGCCGGTGCGGGTATTCCTGCACGCGGCGGTGCGGATCCGGGATCTTTACCAGTTCGAGCAATTCGACCGCACGGGCCAGCGCCGCCTTGCGCGATACCGGGCGATGCATCGACACCGCTTCGGCGATCTGCTCACCGATGGTAAAGACCGGATTGAGCGAGGTCATCGGGTCCTGGAAGATCATGCCGATCCGGTCGCCGCGAATAGCGCGCATCTCCGTGTCGGAGAGCTTCAGCAGGTCGCGGCCCTCGAACATGATCTCGCCGCCGACGATGCGCCCCGGCGGGTCGGCAATCAGCCGCAGAATCGAGAATGCGGTGACCGACTTGCCGCAGCCCGATTCCCCGACCAGGGCCAGCATCTCGCCCGCCTCGACCGAGAAACTTACGCCATCCACCGCCTTTGCGACGCCGTCGCGGGTGAAGAAATGCGTCCTGAGGTCGTTGACTTTCAGCAACGGCATACTCATCGGATTTCGCTTTCCCCGAGCAGTGGCGCATCCGCCACTGCATGCCTTTGAGTTCCCCTTGTGCCGTGCCGAGCAGCTCGACCCGGCGAGGGGAAGTCGGCGAGGACTGTCTGAGCACCGGCCGCAGGCAGGGGCGAGTTTCGCAGCCGCCTCGCGGGGTCAGGCAGCGCAGGGAAGCCGAAGGCCGCGGCACCGGGGTGGCCTTTTGGCTCCGGCATAACGTTGGCTTCGCAAACGTTAGCCTGCGCCGAAACCGCGAGTTTTCTTTGGTTACTTTCTTTTGGCCAGGCAAAAGAAAGTGACCAGCCGCCGGGCTGCCCCCAGCCAACCGCAACCACAGTGCGCGGCGGCGGTCGCAGGAACGACACCGGGAGTCGGGCAAGCCTCATCGATGCTTCAACCTCGGATTGAGCGCGTCGTTCAGCCCTTCGCCGACCAGATTGAGCGCGAGCACCGTCAGCAGGATCGCCACCCCGGGAATCGCCGTGACGTACCACGCCGAACGCAGCACGTCACGGCCCGCGCCGATGATCGTGCCCCAGCTCATCACGTTCGGGTCGCCAAGTCCGAGGAAGGCCAGCCCCGCCTCGGTCAGGATCGCGGTTGCGACCATCAGCGAGCCGGTGACGATCACCGGCGCCAGCGTATTGGGCAAGATGTGCAGAAAGATGATGCGCGCATCGTTCATGCCGATCGCGACACAGGCCTGCACGAACTCCCGGCCGCGCAGCGACAGCACTTCGGCACGCACCAGGCGCGCGACCGCCGGCCAGGACACCACCGCGATCGCGAGCACGATGGTCGCGACCGACGGCTGGAAGATGGCGACCAGCACGATCGCGAAGATGAACGGCGGGATGGTCTGGAACATCTCGGTGAGCCGCATCAGCACGTTGTCCATCCAACCGCCGTAGTAGCCGGCGAGCGCACCGATTGCCACGCCGACGATCACCGCGACCAGCGTGGCCACGAAGCCGATCAACAGGCTCACGCGCGCGCCATGGAAGATCCCGGCGCCGAGGTCACGGCCGAGCATGTCGGTGCCAAGCCAGAACGCGCGTTCCTGCCCCGGCCACAGGAACGGTTCGGCCACCATGTCCCACGGGCTGTCGGGATAGACGAAGTACGCGAGCACAGCCATCAGGAATACGGTCGCAAGAATTGCCACACCGGCCATGGCCGGCCGATTGCGCGCGAAGCGATAGGCAAACGCCATCAGCTCGTCTTTCATCGTCCGGCTTTCATTTTTCGACCTTGCTTTTCATCCCGCGACCTCGATACGCGGATCGAGCCGCGCGTACAGCAGGTCGACCAGAATGTTGACCAGCACCACGAGCACCGAGCAGAGCAGCAGGATGCCGAGCAACAGATTGAAGTCGCGCTGGAACACCGCTTCAAATGCAAGCCGGCCGAGTCCCGGCCAGCCGAATACGGTTTCCACCAGCACCGAGCCACCCAGCAGCGATCCGACCTGCAGGCCGAGCATGGTTACCATTGGCAGCAATGCATTGCGCAGCACGTGCCGGTAGGCGACCCGGCGTTCCGGCACGCCCTTGGCGCGCGCAACTGTGATGTAATCGAGTCCGTACACCTCGAGCATCGAAGCGCGCATCAGTCGCGTGTACAGCGCCATGTAGAACAGCGCCAGCGTCACGCTTGGAAGCAGGAGGTGCCGCGCGAGATCCACGACGCGCGCCCAGCCGCTGTAATCCGCGCCGATCGTTTCCATGCCGCTGGACGGCAGCCAGCCGAGTCGAACCGAAAACAGCAGGATCAGCATCAACCCGATCCAGAAGATCGGCGTGGCATAGGCGAGCAGTGCGCCGACCGAGATCACGCGGTCCAGCACGCGGTTGACGTTTCGTGCCGCGGTGACGCCGAGGAATACGCCGAGAGAAAACGCGAGCGCAATCGCGCAAACCATCAGCATCAACGTGGCGGGCAGGCGCTGCAGGATGATGTCAACCACCGGCATGTTGTGCCGAAACGAGAAACCCAGATCCAGCGAAGCGACGCTCCACAGGTACTTGCCGAGCTGTACCGGCAACGGCTGGTCCAGGCCGAATTGTTCGCGCAACTGCTCGACGTATTCGGGGTTGGCGCCACCGGCCTCGCCGGCGAGCACGTCGACCGCATCGCCGGGCGCCATGTGGACCAGCATGAAATTGAAGATGGCGATACCGAGGACGATCGGCACGGCCTGCGCCAGGCGGCGCAAGAGATATCGGAGACTTCTCGGCATGCGTTCCTGAAGATTGTCCGGGCCGCCAAGTCCCAGGGACGACCTTAGTCTCTCAACCAGGTGTCGGCGAAGGAAGCATACATCCCGTCCGCCGTTGTAGTGTGGTTAACCACTCGTTTGCTGGCGATGGTAAAAAAACGGATCTCGAACAAATCCAGAACCGGCAGATCATCCTGCGCGAGATATTGCATTCGGTGCACGAGTTCGCGTCTTTTGGCTTCATTATGCTCGACCTGGATCTGCGCGATGACGCGGTCCATTTCCGGATTGCTGTAACCGGAAGCGTTGGAGAATGGCACGCCCTGCTTGATGTTCTGCGACCAGTAGATACGCTGCACGCCGAGTGTCGGGTCGGGCAGCGCGTAGAAGAAGTTGTTGGTGAGGTCAAAGTCGTAATCGGTGTAGACCCGGCGCAGAAAGGACGCCGTGTCCTGACTGCGGATCTGCACGTCGATTCCAACCCGCGCGAGCTGCTGGCGGACAAACTCGGCGGTGCGCTGGTAATCGGAACCATAAGGCAGGAAATCGTGAGTGATTCTGAAGCGCCAACGGCCCTTCTTCTTGAAACCGGCTTCATCCAGCAGTCGCTCTGCTTTCTTCGGATCGTATGGGTACTGCGGCACCTCGTCGGTATAGAAGCGCTTCAGCACCGAAGGCACCGGCCCGGTGGCGGGCTGACCGAAACCGAACCAAACGTTGCGCACCAATAAATCGCGGTTTATTGCGTGTGCAATTGCCTGCCGGACGCGCCGGTCTTTCAAGTACTGGTTGCGCAGGTTGAACTCCATCAGAAAAATCGGCGCGAAGTATTCGTAGCCGCGTGTCTCCGCGACCAGGTTGCCGCTGCGCGTCAGACGCTGCACATCGTTCAGCGGCACCGGGCTGAAACCGGCAAGTTGCACCTCGCCGGTTTCGAGCGCGGCTGCTCGTGCCGAGGCGTCCGGGATGACGCGCAGGACGATGCGGTCCAGGTGCGGTTTGCCCTTTGCCCAGTAGTTCGGGTTCTTCTCGAGGATGATGTAATTGCCCTTCTGCCATTCCCCGAACACGAAAGGCCCGGTACCGACCGGCGTGTTGTTCAGCGGGTTCGTCTGAATGTCCTTGTCATCGTACAAGTGCTTCGGCAGGACCTGTGCTTCATAGCTGGAAAACGCGGACATCATCGCCGGCGACGGCTCGCTCATGCGAATAACCGCTGTGTGGCGGTCTGACGCTCCCTCGGTTTTTCGCCTTCCAAGTCAGTGGCATTAAGCCGCGATCT
>JBBDIL010000036.1:0-55966 GCA_040880425.1 Burkholderiales bacterium
CGCCCCACGTAAGTCTTTTGCATAGCGGCCGTCCCGGACCTTCCCGTTTCACCCCCCCTCTTCCCGGTTATCGCAGCAGGGGGCGGTCATTTATCTCATCGGTGGTCAACCTCGAAAAGCGAACCACGAAGGCACGAAGGCACCAAGTAGCACAAAGGAAATCCAGCACTTGGGCAAGGATCTTCTTCGTGATTCTTTGTGCCTTGGCGCCTTTGTGGTGGTTGCGATATTCCTGAAGGCTGCTCCCTGTGTCGGTTGCGTCCGGAGCTCAATGCGTGGGCTTGGATGCTCCGCCTTTAAGGACGTAGCGGGTGCCGCAGTATGGGCACAGGGCTTCGCCGGTGTCTTCGATGGTGAGGAATACGCGCGGATGTGCGTTCCACAGGATCTGGTCGGGGGTCGGGCAATGCAGCGGCAGGTCCTCGGCGGTGACCTCCACCACGCGTGCCCGGTTTGCCGTCTTGCCGTTTTCCATCAGTAGACCGCCGTGAGCCACTCGCTGTGCTTGTCGGACTTTCCGTTTACCACGTCGAAGAACATCGATTGCAGCTTTTCCGTTACCGGGCCGCGCGTACCGGCGCCGATAGTGCGGCTGTCCAGTTCGCGGATCGGTGTGACCTCGGCGGCGGTGCCGGTGAAGAAAGCCTCGTCCGCGATGTACAGGTCATCGCGCGTCAGGCGTTTGGCGGTCACGTCTAACCCGATGTCGCGCGCAAGCGTGATCAGCGTGTCACGGGTGATGCCGATCAGCGCGGAGGTGAGCTCGGGTTCGTAGATTTTCCCGTTCTTGACCACGAACAGGTTCTCACCGGAGCCTTCCGCGACATAGCCATCCACGTCCAGCAGCAGGGCCTCGTCGTATCCGTGCTCGATGGCTTCCTGGTTTGCGAGGATCGAGTTCGCGTAGGTGCCGGAATACTTGGCCCGGCACATGGTGACGTTGACGTGATGGCGCGAGTAACTGGAGGTTTTCACGCGGATACCCTTCTCGATGCCTTCCGCGCCGAGATAGGCGCCCCAGGGCCAGGCCGCGATCGCCACGTGCACCTGCGCGCCCTTGGGCGAAACGCCCATCTTCTCGGAGCCGTAAAACGCGATCGGACGCACGTAGCAGGCTTCCAGCTTGTTCTCGCGCACGGTTTCCAGGCAGGCCCTGACGAGAGTTTCCCGGTCGTACGGGATCTTCATCATGTAGATGTGCGCGGAATTGAACATGCGGTCGATGTGCTCGCGCAACCGGAAGATCGCCGTGCCGCGGACGGTCTTGTACGCACGCAGGCCTTCGAACACCGCCAGCCCGTAGTGCAGGGAATGCGTCAGCACGTGGGTGGTGGCGTCGCGCCACGGCACGAGTTTACCGTCGTACCAGATCACGCCGTCCCGGTCGGCCATTGACATTGTTTCCGGCTCCCTGAAAAAAGCGGCAAGTTTACCGCAGTTTACCGGCGGGAATGCACCGCCGCCGCCCGTAAGCGCTTTGCTTGCGGTATCGGCGCCGGATGCATTAACCTTGCACGGCCGCACAGGACGAATTTCCGAAGATTCAGAAACATATCTCCAACAAAAAAGCCTCCCGATGCCTGAATCCCTGACGTCCATCGCGCCCGCTACCAGGCCCACGTCGCGCGGGCTGATCGGGCGCCTGGCCAGCGCCGCCATCGAGGAGAGCGACGACGAAGTCGTCAGGCTGCAGAAGTCGCTGCTGCTGTTCGCAAGCGGCCTGATGAACATCGCGGCGGTCGTGTGGCTGGGAATCTACTGGTGGATGGGGCTGAAGCTGCCGACCACCATTCCGCTGGGTTTCCAGATACTGTCGGCGCTGGTCCTGCTCATCTACCTGCGCACGCGCAACTTCGATTTTTTCCGCATCGCGCAGCTGTCGCTTTTCCTGTTCTTCCCGTTCATCGTGCAATGGTCGATCGGCAGCTTCGTGAGTTCGTCGGGTATCGCGCTGCTGGCGGTGCTGGCGCCGATCGGCGCCATGGTCTGCTACGGGCCGCGGCAGTCCATTCCCTGGTTCTTCGCTTTCGTCGTGCTGACCGTGATATCGGGCGTGTTCGACTTCTTTCTGGCGAGAGGCGAGGACTACGGTATCCCGATGCGCACCATCGCCGTGTTCTTCGTGCTGAATTTCACCATCATCTCCACCATCGTGTGGTTGCTGCTGCGCTATTTCGTCCTGCAGCGCGACCGTTACGAGAGCGCCCTGGCGGAGCAGCATGCCCTGGTGCGCGTCGAACGCGAGAAATCCGAACGCCTGCTGAACAGCGTGTTGCCGATCCACGTGGCGGAGCGGCTCAAGCGCATGCCGGGAACGATCGCCGACGGTTTCGCGGACGTGTCCGTGATGTTTGCCGACATCGTCGATTTCACCAAACTCGCGGAGGAGTTGGCGCCGAACCAGGTCGTGACTTTCCTGGACGAAGTTTTCACCCGGTTCGACGAGTTGGCCGCCAAGCATGGGCTGGACAAGATCAAGACCATCGGCGATGCGTACATGGTGGCCGGCGGGCTGGTGGCCAAACAGGTGGATTATGTCGATCACGTTGCGGAAATGGCCCTGGAAATCATCGACCTGGCAAAGAGCGACATGGTGCTGCGGCGCTACGGGGTGCAACTGCACATCGGCATCGCCACCGGCCCGGCGATCGCCGGCGTGATCGGCTCGACCCGCTTCATCTACGACGTCTGGGGCGATACCGTCAACGTGGCCGACCGGCTCACGGCGGAAGCCTCGGGCGGCATGATCCTGGTCGACAAGACCACCTTTCGCAGGCTGGGCCATCGCTACCAGTTCGAGGAAATCAAGGACATCCCCGTGAAGGGCAAGGGCAGCATGACCGTCTATCGCCTGACGGGCAGGCTCTATTCGGTCGGTCGCGAGTAATCCGCCGTCCTTGCGCGGCGCGCCGCCGTTCAGACCTGGTCGGTTTCGAAAATCCAGTCCCAAAGATCAATGACGGCGCGCGTGTGGCTCGCCACCGCCTCGTGCGGCAACCGCGCATAGCGCTCTCCCTGCAACCTCAGCGCATGCTGGAGCCGACGGAATTCGCGATAGGCCGCATGCGCCGCTTCCGACTTTTCTTCGGGCAGCAGGCCGAGCCGGGTGGCAAGCCGCAGCAGAGCGAGATTGCCGATATTGCCGGTGAGTTCCCCGAATTCGCTCGCATACGCAAGCACCAGGTACTGTACGGCGAACTCCACATCGACGATGCCGCCGGGGTCGTGTTTTACGTCGAACAGGTCGCTGGTGTTCGGGTGGCTGTCCCGCATCTTCTGGCGCATCTGCGCGACATCCTGTTTGAGTGACTTGCGGTCACGCGGCATCCGCAGTACTTCGCCCCGGGTTTTCTCGAACTCGGCGCCAATGCCGGCGTCTCCGGCGACGAAGCGGGCACGCGTCAGCGCCTGGTGTTCCCAGACCCAGGCTTTGGTCCTCTGATATTCGCGAAACGCATCCAGGCTGCTGACCAGCAGTCCGGCGGCGCCGTTCGGGCGCAACCGCAGGTCGGTGTCGTACAGCACCCCGGCAGACGTGACGCTGGTCAGCCAGGTATTCACGCGCTGGGCGAGCCGCGCGTAGGTTTCCTGCGCGGCGGTGTCGTCTTCGTCGTAGAGGAAAATGATGTCCAGATCGGAGGCATAGCCGAGTTCCTTGCCGCCGAGCTTGCCGTAGCCGATCACCGCGAACTTCGGCTGCTCGCGGTGCCGTGCCCGTAGTCCGGTCCAGGCCTCGTGCAGAACTTCCGCCAGTATCAGGCTCGCGAGGTCCGACAGGTGATCCGACAGCGTTTCCAGCGGCAGCGTGCCGGCCAGGTCGAAGGTCAGCAGGCGGAAGGTCTGCGCGTGCTTGAAATTGCGCAGCAGGTCCATCTGCCTTTCGGTGTTGTCTGCGGCGCCGTCGAGCGCAGTGCGCAGCTCGGCACGCAGTTTGTTCCAGTCGGGTGCGGCTTCCTCGGGCGGCAGGATCAGTTCGTCCAGCAGCACCGGCTGGCGCGCAAGATACTCGGCCGCCCACGGGCTGGCGGATGCCAGGCGGGCAAGCGCCGCCAGCGCCTGCGGGAACTCGATCAGCAGTGCGAGGTACGACTCGCGGCGCCCGATGCTCTCGATCACCATCAGCATGCGTTCCAGCGTGGACCTGGGATCGGCATACTGCGCAGCCGCCTCGATCACCTGCGGTATCAATTCGTCGAGGCGCGCCTGCCCGGAGGCGGACATGCGCCGGTAGCCGTGGCCTTCGCGCAGGGATGCCAGCCGCGAGACCAGCTTCCCGGGCTGCGAGTAGCCCAGCTCGTGCAGCCGTTCGGCGGCATCGTCCTGATCGATCACCTGCAGCCAGACTTCGGCGCAGCGGTTCGGCGCGTCATCGCGGCTGGCGGCGAATATGGCATCGAAATGCCGGGACACCGCACGGCGGTGGGTTTCCAGTGCCGCCGAAAAGCCGGAATGATCGGCAAACCCCATGCCTTCCGCGATCAGTGCGCGATCTTCCTCCGACTCGGGCAGGGTCTGCGTCTGCCTGTCGTCCAGGTATTGCAGCCGGTGTTCCAGGTTTCTCAGAAAAACATAGGCATCGCGCAATTCCGTGACCGCGTCCTCCGGCAGCAGGCCGCGGCGTCCCAGCCGCCCCAGTGCGGCCAGGGTGGGACGCAGGCGCAGCGCCGGTTCGCGCCCGCCGCGGATGAGCTGGAAGACCTGGACCACGAACTCGATCTCGCGGATGCCGCCGCGGCCAAGCTTGATGTTGTCGGCAATATCGCGGCGGTTGACCTCGGCGCGGATCTGCGCATGCAGATCCCGCAGGCTCTTGAGTGCCGAGAAATCCAGATGGCGACGGAACACGAAAGGCGACGCCAGCTCGTAGAGTTCGTCGGCACGATCGCCTGCAACCACCCGCGCCTTGACCCAGGCGTAACGTTCCCATTCCCGGCCCTGGGAATAGAAGTACTCTTCGAGCATGTCGAAACTGCCCACCAGCGGGCCGCTGTCCCCGTAAGGGCGCAGGCGGGTGTCGACGCGGAACACGAAGCCGTCGGCAGTCAGTTCCGACAGCGCCGCGACCAGCTTGCGCGCGATGCGCGTGAAGAAATCGTTGTTCTCCATGTGCCGCGGTTCCCCGGTTTCGCCGTCTTCCGGGTAGGCGAAGATCAGGTCGACATCCGAGGAGACGTTCAATTCCCCGCCGCCGAGCTTGCCCATGCCGATCACGTGCAGCGTTTGCGGCGTGCCGGTGGCGCCCACCGGAGTGCCGTACTCGCGCGTGAACTGATCGAAATAGAAACCAACGCTTGCCGAAATCGTTTCCTCGGCCAGCGCGGTGACCGTCGCCACCACTTCCTGCAGGTCCGCGCGGCCATTCAGGTCGCGGCCGATGATGCGCAGCAAGACCGCCTGGCGCAGCTTGCGCAGCGCCTGCTTGAGCGCGTCTTCGCCCGGGAAGGGACCGGCGAGCGCCTGCGCCATCTGGTCGCGCGCAAACGGCTGATCGAGCAGTCCGGCGTCGAGTGCGCACGCCCCGGAATCGACCAGATGGCGTACGTACCGCGAAAGGCGCAGCGTCCTGTCGACCACGCCCTCGGCCGGCGTATTCCGGGTTTTCCGGTTCATGCCGCCCGTGCAGGGCGCCGCACGGGCGCAGTCGAAGAGCACGCAGGCACGCCATTGCGCATACGCCTTTGCCTGATTGCGATGCGAATGAACCGTTTTCCAGCGTAGCGAAGCATGTACAGCACCCTGTTAAAATGTGGCGTGGAAACGTACCGTCTGATGGCGGTGTCTGTCCGGCTGCGTCAACGAATCGGTGATCTCGTGCGTAAAGCAAACATCACGCGGGCGTTGCATTGAAATGGCAGCATGCGCGTGCTGTGGGACCTTTCCCGCGTTTGCGTAATCTTAGCCGAACATCCGCCCCAACCCCCTCGCACCCGGGTACGCCGTTCTGAAGTGATTCTGAAAAAATCTTCCGTGTTTCTGAAGCACGGCTCTCTCCTGGCCTATCGGCTTGGCACCTGGGTAGTGCTGCTGTTCGGGCTCGCGTTCGCGCTTGCGGTCATCGCGCTTCGCTACTGGTTGCTGCCGAATGTCGATGCCTGGCGCGAACCGGTTGCGAAGGCGATCTCGCGCGCGGTCGGCCAGGAGGTCGTCATCGGCGGCATCGAGGGCAGCTGGGATGGCTATCGCCCTCACCTCAGGCTGCGGGACGTGCAGGTCGCAGATGGTTCCGGCGGCACGCCTGCGCTGGTGCTGGAGCGGGTCGACACGATGCTTTCCTGGGTCGCGTTGTTCCGTGGCGAACTGCAGTTTTACTCGCTGGAGATCGACGCGCCGGCGGTCGAGGTACGCCGCGACGCCGAGGGCAGGCTGTGGATTGCCGGACAGGCTCTGTCGCGCGCTGGCGGAGCGGATGGCGTGGACCGCGGCGGTGGCTTCGTTCGCTGGCTGTTCGAGCAGCGGCAGGTCGTGGTCCGCGACGCGCGCATCGTCTGGCATGACGACAAGCGTGCCGCGCCCGCCCTGCTCATCGAGGGCGTCGGCTTGCGCAGCGACAACAACGCGGGCGTGCACCGTTTCGGCGTCACCGGACGGCTTTCGCCGGAACTGGCATCGTCGGCTTCGATTCGCGGCGAGTTCGCCGGCGGTCCCGGCGGTCTCAACGGCAGGATCTACGGTGAACTGGGCTATGCGAATCTCGCGCTGCTGCAGGAATGGATCGAACTTCCGGTGACGCTGGACTCGGGATTGGGTTCCACCCGCTTCTGGCTGGAGCTGAATGGCGGGCGGCTCGGCCGCGCAACCGTTGACGGCAACGTCGTGAACCTGCACACCCGACTTGCGTCCGGCCGCGAGCAGCCGGCGTTCCTGCAGATTTCCGGAAGGCTGATCTGGCAGAACAGCAGCCAGGCCACCGAAATCGCCGCGCGGCGGCTGAGTTTCACCACCGAGAATGGCGTGTACCTGCCGCCGGTGGACATCCAGTGGCGGCAGGATTCCGGCGCCGAGGGACAAGGTGAGCTCTCGGTTGCGGGAATGCCGATCGCGCCGATGGTGCAGCTGGCGGCACACATTCCGTTGAAACCGGCGCTGCGCGCGCGTCTGCAGGCGATGCAGCCCGACGGGGTGATACGCAATGGCAGGATCGCCTGGTCGGGAGGCGGGTCTGCGCCCCGCGCTTATGAAGTGGAAGTGGATTTCGAAGCGATCGCGTTCAGGCCCTCGGAGTCGCTGCCCGGTGTCGGCGGCATCAGCGGGCGATTGCAGGCCAGCGAGAACAGCGGCGCGCTTTCGTTGCGCTCGATGGGCGGCGAGATCCGATATCCCCGGCTGTTTGCCGAACCGGTGCCGCTCGACTATCTGAGCGCGGACGCCGACTGGCAGATGCAGGACGGCGCAACCGCTGTCAACGTGCGCAGCTTTTCGTTTACCAATGCCCATGCGGCCGGAAATTTTTTCGGTACCTACGTCAAACCGGAAACCGGGCAGGGCAGCGTGGATCTGAATGGCAACCTGGTGCGCGTGGACGCGCGCCAGGTCTGGCGATACATGCCGGTTGCGCTGGAGAAGACGCAGGGCTGGCTCAAGCGCGCCCTGGTCGCCGGCACGGCGCGCGACGTCAGTTTCCGGATGCGCGGACCGCTGGAGCGCTTTCCTTTCAGCGAAGAGGGCAGCGGGGAGTTCGAGGTGCTGGCCAGGGCGGAGGGCGTGACGCTGGACTTCGCCGACGGCTGGCCGGCAATCGAGGGAATCGGCGGTGAACTGATGGTTCGCGGCGATCGCGTGGAGGTCAGGCCGGAGTCTGCGCGCATCACCGGCGTCGATGTATCGCGCACGCGGGTCGTGATTCCGCATCTGGGCAATCGCGACGAACGGCTGCTCGTCGACGGCGAGGCGAGCGCGTCGCTGGAGAACCTGCTGGCTTTCGTTGCGGCAAGTCCGGCAATCGACCATCTCGGCCGAATCACCAGGAATATGCGTGCCACCGGCGACGCGCGGCTCAAGCTCGCGCTGGAGTTGCCGTTTCGAAGCCGCGCCGACGCAACTGTCGATGGCAGTCTGCTGATCGAAGGCCGCGAGTTCATGGTCGATCCACGCCTGCCACCGTTGACCGATGTGCGCGCGAACGCGACCTTTACCAAGCAATCGATTGCGATCGGCGATGGCGAGGCGAAGTTGCTGGGCAATCCTCTGGAATTCGATATCGTCACTCGCGAAGACGGTGCCGTCACCGTCGATCTGTCGGGGCGCGTGGAAGTCGCGCAGCTGCGCGACGGAGTGCAACTGCCGGTGCTGGCGATGCTGGACGGGGCGACCGACTGGCGCGGAACCCTGACCGTGCGCGGGAAGGCGGCGCAGGTGCAGATCGGGTCGACGCTGGCCGGCATCGTTTCGCACCTGCCACCGCCTTTCGACAAGCCGGCCGACGTGCAACTGCCATTGCGCATCGATCTGCGCGATCGGCCCGACGGGCAGGAACTGCTTGCGGTCGAGTTGGGTTCTCGCGCATCCGCGCAACTGCTGCTCGAAGGTGCTGCGCTCAAACGCGGAACCGTCAGCTTCGGCATGCCGGCAACCTTGCAGGATCGCGACGGCATCGTACTTACCGGCGTGCTGGAGCAGCTGGATGTCGATGCCTGGAGCAAGGCTCTGAACGTTGCCGAACAACGTCCGGAATCCGGCAACGCAACGCCGTCTGCCGTTTCCGCGCTGGACCTGCAGATCGGCCTGTTTGCCGTTCGCGGGCGCCAGTTCCGGGAACTCGCCGTCAAGGGCGCGCGAAGCGATCAGGGATGGCAGCTCAATCTGGACGGCCCACAGGTCAAGGGTGGAATGTCGTGGGCACCAAAGGCGGGTGGCCGACTCGCCGCCAGGCTGGAGAAGCTGCTGGTGCCGTCGCCGGTGGCGGTAACGTCGATCGGGCCCGCCCCCGAGCTTGCGCCGGTACGCGAGATACTGCCCGGGCTGGATATCGTCGCCGATCGTTTCTCGTTCGACGGCATGGATCTGGGGCGGCTGGAGCTGCTGGCCGACCCGGCGGCTGGCAGCTGGACGCTCAACCGGCTGCAGATCACCAACCCCGACGGAAAACTCGAGGTGAGCGGACGCTGGGCGCTGTCTGCCCGGCCGAGGACCGATCTGGACGTGCGCATCGAGGCGGCGGATGTCGGCAAGCTGATGGCGCGGCTCGGTTATTCCGATGACATTCGCGGCGGCCAGGGTTCGCTCGCCGGGCCGGTCAGCTGGGTCGGAAGCCCGGCGCAACTGGACTTGCCGACGCTGTCGGGGCAACTGCGGCTCGAGGCGCAGAACGGGCGTTTCGCGCAGCTCGAGCCCGGCGTGGGCAGGCTGCTCGGGATTCTCAGCCTGCAGTCGCTGCCGCGGCGCTTCGCATTCGACTTCCGGGACGTGTTCAGCTCGGGATTCAGCTTCGAAAAAATCACCGCCAATGTCAGAATCGATGGCGGCGTAGCACACACCGAAAATTTCAGGATGGACGGGCCGCCCGCGCGCGTGCAGATGTCGGGCAGCGTCGACCTCGCCGCTGAAAGCCAGGACCTGCGGGTGCGGGTATTGCCGCAGTTGTCCACCGGCGTCGCGATCGCCGGTGCGGTGGTCAATCCTGCCATCGGACTCGCAGCCCTGATCGCGCAACGTGTGCTCGGCGATCCGGTCGAAGAGATGGCGGCGGTCGATTATCGGGTCACCGGTACCTGGAAGGAGCCGCAGGTCGAGCGCCTGGAACGCAGGCAGAACGGCGCGCCGCGCAAGTAGCCGCGCGTGCGTGGAGCCGGCGCCGGCGCGTCGGGGTTACCATTGAGCCACTTTGTATGGGACGGTCGGCCCCTTCGCCAATTGCAATCGGAACGGAACTGAATCGATGAAACCGAATGAAACCATGATGCCCGGACAGGAAGCGCTGTTTGCAACCGCGCAGCAGACGCTGCTCGCGCCCGCCGGCCTCGATTCCGGGCGGCTGGACCGTGTGTTCGGGCAGTTGCTGATGCACGATGTCGACTATGCTGATCTGTATTTCCAGTACACACGCAGCGAAAGCTGGAGCCTGGAAGAGGGCATCGTCAAGTCCGGCAGCTTCAACATCGACCAGGGCGTCGGCGTGCGGGCGGTCAGCGGGGAGAAGACCGCGTTTGCATACTCCGACGACATCAGCCTGGCCTCGCTGGAATCGGCAGCGCGTACCACGCGTGCGATCGCCCGGCAAGGCACGGTGGCCCGCGTACGTGCCGGCGTGCGCGGCAGCCGGGCCGATCTGTACGGCGCGCGCGATCCGCTGGCCAGCCTGCCGGACGCAGACAAGGTACGACTGCTGGAGACGATCGAATCCTATGCGCGCGCATGCGATTCGCGCGTTACCCAGGTCATCGCGCACCTGGCCGGCGTCTATGAAGTGGTTCTGGTCTCGCGCAACGATGGTTTGCTGTCCGCGGACGTGCGCCCGCTGGTGCGGTTGTCGCTACAGGTGATCGCGGAGGAAAAAGGGCGTCGCGAACAGGGGACGGCCGGCGGTGGCGGACGCTTCGATTACGGCTATTTCGATGACGCGATCCTGCGCGAGTACGCGCAGAAAGCGGTCGATCAGGCGATCGTCAATCTCTCGGCGCGGCCCGCCCCCGCCGGAACCATGACCGTGGTGCTCGGTCCGGGCTGGCCGGGCGTGTTGTTGCATGAAGCGATCGGCCACGGGCTCGAGGGCGACTTCAACCGCAAGGGCAGTTCCGCGTTCAGCGGGCGCATCGGCGAACGGGTGGCCGCGCCGGGCGTGACCGTGGTGGACGACGGCACCATCCCGCTGCGCCGCGGCTCGCTGGCAATCGACGACGAAGGCAACGCCAGCCAGCGTACGGTCCTGATCGAGAACGGTGTGCTGCGCGGCTATCTGCAGGACACGCTGAACGCGCGTCTGATGGGTGCGCAAGTGACCGGCAACGGCCGGCGCGAGTCCTATGCGCACGTGCCGATGCCGCGCATGACCAACACCTACATGCTGAACGGTGCGACGCCGCCGGAGGAAATCATTCGCTCGGTCAAGCGCGGGATCTACGCGGCGAACTTCGCCGGCGGCCAGGTCGACATCGTCAGCGGCAAGTTCGTATTCTCCGCCTCCGAGGCCTACATGATCGAGGACGGAAAACTGACCGCGCCGGTCAAGGGTGCCACGCTGATCGGCAACGGACCGGACGTGCTCACCCGGGTGTCGATGACCGGAAACGACATGGCGCTCGATTCCGGCATCGGCACCTGCGGCAAGGAGGGGCAGAGCGTGCCGGTCGGCGTCGGCCAGCCGACGCTGCGTATCGATGGGCTCACCGTCGGCGGCACCAGGGCCTGAGCGAACTGTCCCGCGCAGGGCAGTAACGGCCTTGCGCGGCCAGCGTCGTGGCCAGCGCGCGCATGCGCGCCTACAATAGGCGCCTTTTGCGGTTGCCCAGATGATCCTCATCCTCAACGAAAATACCGATCCGGACAGCGAAGATTACCGGCAGCTGATGCATGCGCTCGGCCAGCTGCGCAACATCACCAACCGCGTCCATCGCATCCAGGGCGTCGAGCGCGCGGTCACCGAGATCTACCTGATCGGTGATACGAAAACCCTGCTGATCGAGGAAATGCAGGCGCTGCCCTGCGTCGAACAGGTCATTCGCGTATCGGAGGAGTACCGCATCCTCGGCCGGCACAAGGGCGACAGCCGGCCGACGCATTTCGATTACCAGGGTCTGCGCTTTGGGCAGGATACGCTGCATGTGTTCGCGGGGCTGTGTGCGGTGGACGTGCGCGAACATGTCGAGCAGATGATGCGGGCGCTGCGCGACAACGGGCAGCAGTGCACGCGCATGGGTGCCTACAAGCCGCGCACCAGTCCGTACTCGTTCCAGGGCCATGGCAATAACTGTCTGCCATGGGTTTTCGAACTGGCGGGGAAGTACGGGATCAGGGTGATCGCAATGGAGGTCACGCACGAATCCCACGTCGACGAGATCCGCGAGGCGCTGCGCGCGACCGGCAATCCCACCGGCGTCATGGTGCAGATCGGCACCCGCAACACGCAGAACTTCGAATTGCTGAAGAAGGTCGGCCGTCAGCAGGAATTTCCGGTCCTGATCAAGCGCGGTTTCGGCATCACGCTGGACGAGTCGCTGAATGCCGCCGAGTATCTTGCCAGCGAGGGAAACACCAGGGTGGTGTTCGGGCTGCGCGGCATGAAGACCAATCTTGGCGATCCGCACCGCAATTTCGTCGACTTCGCGCATGTACCGGTGGTCAGGCGGCTCACCCGCATGCCGGTCTGCATCGATCCGAGCCACTCGGTCGGAACGCGCAGCGCTTCCCCCGACGGCATCCTCGATCTCTGCCATGCCACCGCACAGGGCGTGATGGCCGGTGCCAACATGATCCTGGTGGATTTTCATCCCAATCCGGCCAAGGCGCTGGTCGACGGGCCGCAGGCGCTGCGACTGGAGGAACTGCCTTACTTCCTTGAGGATGTATCGATTGCGCGTGAGGCTTACCTGAAACGCGTGCAGGCTGCCCAGCGCCGGGGTGCCGGGGGTTGAATGCCTTTACCGGCCCGGTTGGCTCCCGCATAATGCGCCGGGTAGCCAAGGGAGCCGGGCCGGCAGCTACGTGCCCCGAACAGGAACCAGATTTGAATAACATGGCCGACGATTCGTCCCAGGCGCCGCAGAACGCGCTGTTGCCGACCCTCAAGCTCCTTGGCGAGGGAACGGCGCTCGCTTCGCAGATCTTCGAGATGATCGGCCACTCGAAGTTCTTCGCGGACTTCACCCGCGAAGACGTGAGCCAGCTGACCGGATTCATGCAGGCCTACGGCGCCGATCCCGGACAGATGATCATCCGCGAAGGCGATATCGACGACTACATGGTGCTGATCATCCAGGGCACGGTCGATATCGTGAAGACCGACTCGCACGGCAAGCCGCAGCGCATGACGACGGTCGGTCCCGGGGCCACCCTGGGTGAAATGTCGATGATCGACGGCGAACCGCGTTTCGCCAATTGCATCGCGCTCGACCCCACTATTTTTGCGGTGCTGTCGCGCGACAGCATGGTGCAGATCATCCTCGAGGAACCCAGCCTCGGGGCCAAGATCCTCATCAAGCTGGTGACGTTGCTCTCGCAGCGGCTGCGCCGCACGAGCTCCAACCTCCTGCATTACATGGAACGCTGATTTGCGGCTGTGCAGGTTCAGGCCTTGACGCACTGCCCCATGTAGAGCACCGGTCCAGTGGGCACGCCGGTCGGTGAGCCGCCCTTCGGTTCGACGCTCATCGCCATTCCCCAGGCCGCGTCCAGAGCCCGGTTCAATTCGGGCGGCACCCGCATGGTCTGAAGCTCGTGCGTCGAAATCAACCCGAGCGACACCGGCGGCTGTTCCGGGTCAGGCAGCATCCACAGTTCCCATTCGGTGTCCGGGTCCATTTCGGCGTGACCAATCACGCGGATCTGCATCAGCCTTTCACCATCCTCGCCGGGCGTCCATGAGACGGTCATTGCCGGGTTGCTGGTCTGAAGGTCTGCCATGACCACCACCATGCGCGGCGGCAGCACTTCCGGTTCGCTTTGCAGCAATGCGATGGCGAGCGCGAACAGTGCGGCGGTCGCAATGGCAGCCGTGGCCCGCCAAAGCGCCAGACTGTCCCACCAGCCACGCCGCGTTTCAGCGTGCCCGAGCCGTCCCTGTATCGCGCGCCAGACCCTGGTCGGCGGGGTCTGTTCGGGCAGCGAACCGGCCAGCGGCAGCAGCCGGTTCTCCCATTCGGCCACTGCCCTGCGCAGAAGCGGGTTCTCCTTGAGGGCGATATCGAAACGCCGGCGCGCGCGCCAGGACAGCGTGCCGAGCACATATTCGGCGGCGAGCCGGTTTCTCAACTCTTCGTTTCGATACTGCATGATCGGTTATATCCCATCAAGGCATGCGCGCAGCCGGTCGAGGCCGCGGCGAATCCAGGTCTTCACGCTGCCAAGCGGTTTGTCCATGCGCGCTGCCAGCTCTGCGTGCGACATTCCGTAGAAGAAGGCCATCGAGATGCTGCGCTGCTGGTCCTCGCTCAGTTGCCGCAAGCACTCGCTCAGCCGGTGCGCATCATGCGAACGTTGCAGCAGTTCTTCCGGCCCCGGCGTATCGTCCGGCAGCGCTGCCAGCGCCGCCTGGTATTCCTCCTCGCTGCCGTCCGCCTGCCGGGGGCGCCTGAGCAGGTCCAGCGCCCGGTTGCGGACAATCGCCGTCATCCAGGTCATCGGTGCACTCCTGGCGGGGTTGTAGCCGCTCGCGTGATGCCAGATATTGACGAAACTCTCCTGCAGTACATCTTCGGCCCAGTCATGCCTTCTGGTTATACGCACCGCGACCGCAAACAGTTTCGGTGCGCACCGGCGGTAAAGAACCGAAAACGCCTTCTCTTCACCCAGTGCACACCGCGCCAGCAGATCCTGGATCTCGTCCTGTTCCATGATTTTCCGTGCCGCTACGCGGCGCCGCGATCTTTGTCCTTGCGCCAGTACACATCGGTGCGGCCGTCGGCGCGGTTGAGGACGCGGCAGACGACGAACAGCAGATCGGAAAGCCGGTTGAGGTAGCGCTGAGGCAGAGCCGACATCTGCTCCGACGACGACAGGCTGACAACGCGCCGTTCCGCACGCCGGCAGACGGCGCGTGCGACGTGACACAGTGCGGCGGCGCGCGATCCGCCCGGAAGTATGAATTCCTTGAGCGCCGGCAGGTCGGCGTTGAATCCGTCGAGTTGGGTCTCGAGGCGCACAATCTGCGAGTCGGAGATCGCTGTGTAGCCCGGTATGCTGAGTTCGCCACCGAGATCGAACAGCGCATGCTGGACTTCGGTCAGGCAGGCGTGGACCTGCGTCTCGATCGGTTCGGCGAGCAGTACGCCGATGGTGCTGTTCAACTCGTCCACGGCGCCGATGGCTTCGATGCGTGCGCTGTCCTTTCCCACGCGCGAGCCGTCGCCGAGGCCGGTAGTGCCGGCGTCGCCCGTACGCGTATAGATCTTGGTGAGTCGGTTGCCCATCTCTGCAGTCCTGAACAAAGGTTGATTATAGGCGGGTCGGGTTGGATGCCGCCCCGCAATCCGCTTCGCGCCAGAACCGCGAAGCCGTCGAGATGCGCAGGGGTCCGGTTGCAGATGCGGGCGTCTGCCCGACAGTCTGCCTTGCTCACCGCCCCTGACTACTGTTGCGGCATGCTGACCGAGCGCGGATCGCCGCCCAGATCTTCGATTTCCAGCTGCAGGTAGCGATGCAGCGTGTTTCTCCGGTGCAGGCTGTCGTACGAACCCCAGCCGCTGAACTCAGACAGGTCCGCCTGCTCCAGCGCGTCCAGTAGACCGGTATTGGCGGCATACAGTTCTCGTACGCGGCTATCGAGCGCATCGAGATACCGCCGCGTCGCATCGATCGCCTGTCTGCCGGAAACCGGTCCGTGACCCGGTACGACGCGCTTGGCCGGCAGCCTGCCGAGTTCGGACAGGGCGGCGCGCCACCCGTCGAAATCACAATCGCGAATCTCCGGTACACGGCCGTTCGAGACCAGCCCGCCGGCGAACAGCACGCCCGATTCGGCGTGCCAGAGCGCAACATCGCCCGGCGTCGATGCCCATCCGAAATGCAGCAGCTGCAGGCGCATGCCACCAGCCTCGATGATGGCAGGCCCGTCATACACGGTCTCCGGGATCAGCAGCCGGGTGCCATCGAGTTCCGTTTCCAGCAACGGCAAAAGCCGCTCCAGGCACTGCGCGCAGCGGGCACGCATCAGCGTCACGGTTTCCCGGTGCGCCGCGAGAATTGCACCGGTGAAGGCACTGGCACCGAAAACCGCTTCCTGTACGGCGCGGGTCAGGATCACCAGTTCGATCGGCCGGTCGGTGACACGCCGGATCGCTTCCAGCATGCGCACGCCGTGCCGGTGCGTGGTTCCGGTGTCGATGACGACCACGCCGGTCGGCCCGACGATAAAGCCGGAGTTACCGGTATGGCCCGCGTTTGCCGCCGATACTGGGCCGGTGTCCCCGACGAAGGCGTAGACGCCGGCGGCCACGCGAACCGGCTCGAGCGCGCTGGCCGGCGGGCCGGGCAGCGCAGTCGCAGCCAGTATCACGCCTGAAAGAAAGGAACGAAGCATCGTCTTCGACGGATGTGCCGGGAAAGGCGTGACGCTACTGATTCGAGCACAATGCCGCAAGCGCCGGCGTGCTGTTTTCTGCTTTAATACGGCTCCCCGGTTTTTTTGGATGATGCGTGAGAATACTGATTGCCTGTGGTTGTGCGCTTGCCTGCATGGCGGCGATTGCGGCTGATGACACAGTGCCGGGAAACGGCTCGCGATTCGAGATGGTCGAGATCGCCGAGGGCAACTTCGTGCATTTCGGTGTTCACGACGAACGCGCGCCGGCCAATCTCGGCGACAACGCCAATATCGGATTCATCGTCGGCGAACGCTGCGTGCTGGTGGTCGACACCGGCGGTTCGCGGCCGGTCGGCGAAGCGCTGGCCGATGCGGTTCGTGCGGTCACCGATCTGCCCGTGTGCCATGTGGTGATCACGCATGTTCATCCGGACCATTTCTTCGGTGCCGCGGCGTTTACCGACGCGCAGCCGACATTCATCGGTCACGGGAATCTGCCGCGCCAGCTGGCGGCAAGGGCACGTACCTACGTGAACGCTCTGGAGCGCGACCTCGGCGATCGCGCGGACGGCAGCGAAATCGTGCAACCGACGCTCACGGTGAATTCCGGGGAGACGCTCGAACTCGACCTTGGCGGCCGTGTGGTGTCCGTCCGCGCATGGCGGCCGGCGCATACCGACAACGACCTGACGGTTTACGATCGCAAGACCGCAACACTGTGGCTCGGGGACCTGCTGTTTGTGGAGCACACGCCGGTACTGGACTCCAACATCACCGGATTCCTGTCGGTGATGGACGAGTTGCGCGGCCTGCAAGTCGACACTTTCGTGCCCGGACATGGGCGTACCGATGCGCCCTGGCCGGCTGCGCTCGACCCGCAGCGGCGCTATTTCGAGACGATCCTGCACGAGACCCGCAATGCGATCCGCGAGCGGGTTTCCCTGATGGATGCCGTGCATCAGGTCGGGTATTCCGAAGAGGGAAACTGGCTGCATTTCGAAACCTACCACCGGCGCAACGTAACCACTGCCTACACGGAGCTTGAATGGGAGTAATACGCTATACTCGCGCGGGCCTGTCGCGACACTGCGCGATATGAAGACGAGGGAGAAGCTGCAATGAAAAACTGGTTCGCCGGACTTGCCGTGCTTGCGCTGCTTGCTGCTGCGCCGGCGCGCGCGGACTACACGGAGCCGGACCCCGCCCAAAGCCCGCACTGGCCACCGATTCAGCAGGTGCTTTTCGGCGATCGCGTGATCAATCCCGATGACCGCGAGGTGATCCGCGTTTACCTCAACATGCGCGCCGATGACGCGTCCACCGTTCCGGTGATGGTCAACGGTCTGATCGACCAGACCGCCGACGAATACATCAAGAATGTCTATCTCGTGGTCGAGCGCAATCCTTCGCCGACCGCCGGTTTGTTCCGCTTCACCCCGGACAGCGGCCGGGTGAAGATCGAGACCCGCCTGCGTTTCGAGGATTTCAGCTTCGTGCGGGCAATCGCGGAGATGAATGACGGCAGGCTGTATATGTCGCAGCGCTATGTCAGGGCTTCGGGTGGGTGTTCCGCGCCGAACTTCAAGAACCTGATCCCGCAGTCAATGGTGGGCAAGATGCGTTTTCGTATCGACGATCGCGTCGAGTACGGTGAGCCCACGCTGGTGCAGGTACAGATCCGGCACCCGAACGAGTCGGCAATGGCGGTGGATCTGGATGCCGGCAAGGTCCCGCAGTTCATTCGCGGCGTGAACGTGACCTACAACGGCAAGCCGGTCATGTCGGCACAGGTGGATTATTCGCTTTCCGACAATCCGGTATTCAGGTTTTACTTCGTGCCCGGCGAGCGGGGCGAGTTGAGAGTCGAAGTGGAAGATACCCATGACATGGTGTACACGGAGTCGGTGACGGTATCCGATGGCCCGTCTCCACCCGGCACCTGAGTGCGCATGTCGTTGACCTCGGGCGCGCGATTCCGTTACAGTTTCGCGGTTTCCCAATCTCCAAATAAAAGAAGGCGTCAGGGATGAAACTTCACAGCCTGTGTTCCATGGTCGGTCTCGGCCTGCTGGCCGCCATGTCAATGCCTGCTCTTGCTCAGGACGGCGATCCCGAGGCGGGAAAAGGCAAAACGGCGATGTGTGCCGGCTGCCACGGGATTGAGGGCTTTCGCACGGCATACCCCGAGGTCTATTCGGTTCCCAAGATCGGTGGCCAGCAGGAAGCCTATATCGTGAACGCGCTCAAAGCCTACAAGGCCGGCGACCGGAGCCATCCGACGATGATTGCCATCGCGGCCGGCCTGAGCGACCAGGACATTGCCGATCTCGCGGCGTATTACGCCCGCGAAGAATGATCGATCAGAGAATACGGGACACGACAGCCATGAATAACACGATCTCCGCCTTGTTTGCCGCCAGCCTGATCGGAATCGCGGGTGCGGCTTTTGCAATCGAAGAAAAAGTCGAGCAGGTCTGTGCGGCCTGTCACGGCAAGTCCGGCAATGAGTCGGTCACGCCCGACACGCCCAAACTCGGCGGGCAGCCGGCGGATTATCTGGAGAAAGCACTCAGGGATTACAAGTCCGGCGCGCGAAACAATCCGATCATGAGCGCGATGACGGCCGATCTTTCGAAGGAAGACATCCGCGCCCTGGCTCGTTACTTTCACAACCAGCCGAGCGAGCTCAGCTACCGGTACTGATTCCCGGCGGTTGCGAGTCCAAGAGAGGGAGCCTACGGGCTTCTTTTTGTTTTGTCGTGTGCCAGTCTCTGGCGCACGCAGTCGAGATAGAACGTCTCGTCCGGTGCGCTGCCGCTTCGCTGTGCCTGCCAGATGGTTTCGCCCAGACACTCCAGAATATCGTGCAGCGCTGCATGCGAGTCGGCTTTCTCCCGGGCCAAGTCGTCGTATAGCGCGCGCAGGCCGCGCGGCTGGTCGATCGCGAGTTGCTCTGCGATTGCCAGGTGAAGACTGAGATGCAGGAACGGGTTGATATCCCCCGGCTCGGGCAGGTAGTCGCGATGCTGGTATTGCGCGGGTCGATCAAGGATGGCGTGATACTCGGCATGCGCGAGAATCACCTCCAGCGCGGTGCTCTCGAGGCCAGTCAGCGCCTCGCCGGCGCGGTACTTTGTCCAGGTGTCGAAGAAGAACTGGCGGGCCTGGTCGCGGGAAGGGGAAAACATCAAAGAGCAAGGATGAAGGCGGAAGGATGAAGAACAAGGATGAAGGATGAAGTGAATTGGTGAAGCAAGTCAATTCACGTTCCGGATGCCGGCCTGCGGCCGGCCTCTTCATCCTTCGTCCTTGTTCTTGTTCTTGTACTCGCAGAGATCCGCGATGATGCAGGTCTGGCAGTCCGGCTTGCGCGCCTTGCAGACGTAGCGCCCGTGCAAGATCAGCCAGTGGTGCGCGTTCCTGCGGAATTCTTCCGGAACGAACTTCATCAGTTTGCGCTCGACTTCCAGCACGTTCTTTCCCTGGGCGATGCCGGTTCGATTGGCGACGCGGAAGATGTGAGTGTCCACGGCGATGGTCGGCTCGCCGAACGCGGTGTTCAGGATCACGTTCGCCGTCTTGCGTCCCACGCCGGGCAAGGCCTCGAGCGCTTCCCGATCGCGCGGCACCTCGCCGTCGTGTTTCTCGGCCAGGATGCGGCAGGTCGCAATGATGTTCTTCGCCTTGGTCCGGTAAAGGCCGATGCTGCGTATATAAGGCAGCAGTCCGTCCTCGCCCAGCGCCAGCAGCGCCTGCGGCGTATTGGCCACCCTGTACAGCCTGCGCGTGGCGAGATTGACGCTCTTGTCGGTTGCCTGCGCCGAAAGTATCACCGCGACCAGCAGCTCGAACGGCGTGCGGTACTCGAGTTCGGTAGTGGGCGCGGGATTGGCTTCGCGCAGCCTGCGGAAGATCTCCGCGCGCTTGCCGGGATTCATCGCCTGCCGCGCGTCGGCTCGGCGGCGTGCCGCCGTGCGCGTGCCCGCTCGATCGCCGCGCGAATAGCCGCTTTCTTGCGGTCAGTCGCGTCACCGGCGGGCTCACGCTCCAGCCGGGCGAGCTTTGCCTGCGCCTTTGCGGCGAGTCGCGCCTCGCGTTCCCCGATCTCTCTTGCCAGGCGGAAACGGTGGAAGGCGTGGCGTTCGCGCCAGACGGGCGTTAGGTCCTCCACCGGATGTGCCAGCAGCCGCGCTGCGCCCTGGTTGCCGCGTTGTGCAAGGTCGTCCAGTGTCATCATGTCGATGCAGTCCACCGGGCAGGGCGGAATGCACAGCTCGCAACCCGTGCACCAGACGGTCAGCACGGTATGCATGCGTTTCGCCGCGCCGGCGATGGCGTCGACCGGACAGGCCTGAATGCAGAGCGTGCAGCCGATGCAGCGCGATTCGTCGATGAGAGCGGCCGCACGCGGCTGTTCCTTGCCGTTCGCCGGGTTCAGCGGTTTCTCCTCGCGCCCGAGCAGGAGTGCGAGCCTGCGTATCCCGGCCGTTCCGCCCGGAGGGCACTGATTGAAGTCCGCGCGACCCGCGGCGACCGCCTCGGCATACGGCCGGCAGCCGTCGTAGCCGCATTTCGCGCATTGCGTCTGCGGCAGCAGGGCGTCGATGCGGTCTGCCAGACTGGTCATGCGAAAGGCTTAACCGCAGAGACGCAGAGGCGCAGAGAAACGAAGAGACCCGAACCGCAGAAAGTATGGACCGAACACGAACCACCAAGTCGCGATTGTTCGAATCTCATGTTTGGGGTTCTTCGCGCCTCTGCGCCTCTGCGGTTCATTTTTTCTCCGTTATGCGGGCCGTGCGCCGACCTGCTTCAGGCAGCGATCGATCCAGCTGGCGGTAAGCTTTTCCTGCACCGAGTTCTGCGCCAGTCGCGAGGCGAGAGCGGCGAAATCGACCTTGTCCAGCGGCTGGTCCTGGTTGAAGCAGGAGAACACGTAGCTGCGTTTTCCGGTGGCCGGATCGACATGCGGCTGCAGACACTGCGCACAGATCTCCTTCATCATGCATTGCATGGGCGAGTTGATCGAACCGATGGCGAAGTGGTGCGGCTTGAGATGCGCCGCGAGCACGCCGTGTCTTGCGGCGGCCACCGCGGCCATCATCCGGTCGGAGCCGATGGCGATGATGCGGTCGGCATTGGCGAACGGGATGGGCTGTGCGCCGAGTCTTCCCTCGGCGTAGGCTGCCATTGCCTGCACGATGTTGCCGGTGAAGGCGTGGTCCTGTTCACGGGTCGGCACGAATCCGGGCGACTCGTCGCAGCACCACACCACGATATCTGCGGCCGCTTCGATGTCTGCGACCTTGTAGCGGTCGATCATGCGCTTGTAGCCGGCGAAATAGAGCACCCGGGAACCGGCGCGCCTGAGCGCCGCACCGATGGAAAACAGCACCGCATTGCCGAGCCCGCCTCCCGCCAGGACGACGGTTTCGTCCGGCGGGATTTCGGTCGGGGTTCCGGTCGGGCCCATCAGCACCACCGGCTCGCCCGGCCGCAGCAGTGCGCAAAGATCCGAGGAGCCGCCCATTTCCAGGACGATCGTCGACACCAGGCCGCGAGCCTCGTCGACCCAGGCGCCGGTCAGCGCCAGGCCTTCCATCGCCAGCCGCGTGCCGTCCACCTGCGTCGCCAGGGTTTCGAAGTTCTGCAGCCGGTAGAACTGCCCGGGCCGGAAGCGCCGCGCCGCTTGCGGCGCATGTACGATCACTTCGACGATGTTCGGCGTGAGCCGGATGACTTCGTGCACGGTTGCCCGCAGCAGGTCGTTCAGGTGCGCGAAGAATTCCGCGTCGCCGCCGCGAAACGCCGGTTCGATTTGATCCAGTACGCGGGTGACCACGGGGTAGCCCTGTTTGGCGCCCCCCATGGCCTTCACCACGTTGCCGAAAAACGACGGGTGCAGGTCTCCGAAAAAGCTGATGAAACGCCCGTCCCCGCGCTTTGACAGCAGCACCTGCGGCTGGCCCGGCTTGGCGCTGTGTTCGGGCCTGACCGCATCGCCCTGCAGGTCGACCGCCTGAAAGTAGCGTCCGTCCAGCGGAAAATTCTCCGGGTCCTCGCGCGCGGCGATGGTATTCGGCTGCGTACCCGCCGCAACCAGGATGCTGCGTGCCGGCAGTTCCACCGTGGCTTCGACCGTGCTGCCGTCATCGCTGACACGGCGGACCTGCGCTTCCAGCGCGCGCGCATGGCCGTATTCATCGACCTGCACGGCGAGTGGCGTGAGGTTCTCGGCGAAGCCGATGCCTTCCTGCAGGGCCTTTTCCACTTCTTCGTGGTTCAGCGTGTAGGACGGACTGTCGACCAGCCGCTTGCGGTAGGCGATGGTGATGCCGCCCCAGGACTGCACCAGCTCCGCGATCCGCGCTTCGCGGCCTTCGCGCGCGGCGAGGGCGCGTTTCGCGCGGATCTCGCGTGCATGCCGCAGGAACTCGTTCGCGATCTCGCTCTCCTCTGCCGTCCAGCTGGCACGGAGCGCATGCTCGCCGCGCTCGCCGCACAAGGCCTCGTAGCGCGAGAGAAACTTCTCGACCTGTCGCGGGTAGTACGCGGCCGATTCAGTCGCGGTATCGACCGCCGTCAGGCCGCCGCCGATCACCACCGCCGGAAGCCGCAACTGCATGTTGGCGATCGAATCCTTCTTGGCGGCGCCGGTGAGCTGCAGCGCCATCAGGAAATCCGAGGCGGTGCGCACGCCGCGTGCAAGCCCGTTGGGAATGTCGAGCACCGTCGGCCTGCCGGCGCCCGCGGCGAGCACCACGTGGTCGAAGCCGCTGGCAAAGGCTTCGTCCGCGGTCAGCGTGCCGCCGAAGCGGATACCGCCGAACAGCGCGAACTGGCTTCGGCGCTCCAGCAGCAAACGCACGATCTTGAGAAAGTTCTTGTCCCAGCGCACGGTGATGCCGTACTCGGCGACGCCGCCGAATCCGGCCATCACCCGGTCATCCAGGGATTCCTGCAGCGAACCGGCATCGAATACCGGTTCGAACGCAACGCGACTGCCTCGCGAGTCGACGCCGGCAAGCTGCGGCGGCAGCGGTTCGATCTTCAGGCCATCGATGCCGACCACGGTATGGCCGTCGTTCATCAGGTGGTGTGCGACGGTGAATCCTGCCGGTCCCATTCCCGCGATCAGAACCCGCCGGGCGCTTGCCGGCCGGGGAACTGGCCGCTGCAGGTTGAGCGGGTTCCAGCGCGTGAACAGCGAATAGATCTCGAAGCCCCATGGCAGCGCGAGCACGTCTTTCAGCGTCCGCGTCTCCGCCTGGGGGATGTCGACCGGATCCTGCTTCTGATAGATGCAGGACTTCATGCAGTCGTTGCAGATGCGGTGGCCGGTTGCCGCCACCATCGGATTGTCGATACAGATCATCGCCAGCGCACCGATGGCGACGCCTTCGGTCTTCAGCTTCTGGAACTCCGAAATCCGCTCCTCCAGCGGACAGCCGGCAAGCGGCACGCCAAACACGGTGCTCCTGAAAGCGCCGGATTTGTCCTTGAGTCCCTGCGAGCACGAGTCCTTGCCCTGCTCGTGGCACCAGATGCAGTAATTCGCCTGGTCCAGCGCGCCGGTGAGGTCGGTCCCGGGGTCGGTCAGCGAGAATCCTTCCCGGCGGCGCAGATGCGCGAGCCGGTGCACCACATAGCCCTGGTTCTCGCGCACATCTGTCGGCACCAGCCGTTGAAAGTCCAGCTTGCGCGGTGCCTTGAACAGGACGCCGGCGGCATGCCGTGCCTGTCCTGCGGGCGTGTGCGCCGCCCAGGCAGCGTAGCGCGTCGCGATGTCCACTTCTTCCGCATGCGCGTTTTCATCGCCCAGCCATCGCTGGACGTTGCGGGCAAATGCCAGCTCGGAGAAAGGTTCTCCCAGGCATTCGACGAGCTGGGCTTCGAGCGCCTCGCCGTCGAAAGCGATCGCGGCGTCGGCCTTGTGCGCAGTCATTGCCTTGCGCTGCACGAACTGGCGCTTGCACCAGTAAAGCGGCGCAAGCCGGTGATGACGGGCACCCAGATTCGCGACTTCGTCGCCGATCCCGAACAGCTTCGAGACAAAATCCTCGAGGTGCGGCGCCACCGCGATCAGCAGCGTCGATTCGTCCTTGCGGCTGAGGGCGCAGTTTGCGTCGCGTGCCAGCTTCAGCGAATTGCCCAGCGCAGAGTCGGCGGCGGCGAGAAACGCCAGGAACGCGGTATCCAGCCGCAACAGGCCTTCGCGCGAGTAAAGATCGTCGAACTGGAGGCCGAAATCGAGTGCAAGTGTCGGGGTGCGGGCAGATTCAGGGGTGACGGCGTTCATGCGGAGGAGATCGGATAAGGGAGCAAATTATAGCAGCGCATGCCACCTGCGCTGGGAAATCACCCTGAACTTACAAGGGTTTAACGTGGGCTGCGAGGGCCCCGGCCAGCTCGTGCACCAGTTCCGGACCGCGGTAGATGAGGCCGGTATAGACCTGCACCAGGTCCGCTCCGGCGCGGATCTTTTCGATGGCGTCCTCGCCGCGGAGAATGCCGCCGACGCCAATGATCGGCAGCCTGCCACCCAGCGCGGCTGCAAGCGCAGCAATCGCGTCGGTCGAACGCTTGCGCAAAGGTGCGCCGGAAAGTCCGCCTGATTCCCGCCCATGCGGCAGATTCTCCACGCCGGTGCGCGATACCGTGGTGTTGGTGGCGATCGCGGCATCGATCCCGTGCGCGACCAGCAGTGCTGCGATGTCCTCGAATTCGCCCTGTTGCAGATCCGGTGCGATCTTGACCGCGAGCGGCACGCGGCGTCCGTGTTCGCGGGCCAGGCGCTCCCGTTCGCCTGCCAGGGCGGCGAGCAGCCTTTCGAGTGCCGGCGCCTGTTGCAGGCTGCGCAGGTTCTGCGTATTCGGCGACGACACATTGATTGCGACGTAGCTTGCGTGCGCGTAGACCTTGCGCAGGCAGTGCAGGTAATCGTCGACCGCCCGCTCGATCGGCGTATCAAAGTTTTTTCCGATATTGATGCCGAGCACGCCGCGATAAGGCGAGCCGCGCAGGTTCTGCAGCAGGGCATCGACGCCGGCATTGTTGAAGCCCATGCGATTGATGAGCGCCTGCGCCCGTGGAATCCGAAACAATCGGGGTCGCGGATTACCCGGCTGCGGGCGCGGTGTCACCGTGCCTATCTCGATAAAGCCGAATCCCAACTGCGACAGCGCTGCGACGTGCGCGCCATTCTTGTCCAGCCCGGCAGCCAGGCCCACCGCATTGGGAAACTCGAGTCCCATGACCTTGCGCGGCGACGCTGGCATGCGCCTGCCATACCGCTGTGCGATCCCGCAGCGATGCGCAATCTCCAGCGCACGAAAACCGAAATCGTGCGCCCGTTCGGGATCGAGCGCGAAGAGCAGCGGCCGGATCAGTCGATAGAGCACGGAAGCACCACGCCGCGCATGGCGGCGCAGGAACGCGGACGCGCGATCACGTCGCGCCCCGACCGGCTTCGCGGGACAGGCGCTGCCAGCGGCCGTCGATCAGACCTTCCAGCGGCTGGAAGTTGACCTTGTATGCCATCTTGCGGCTTTGCGCGATCCAGTATCCGAGATAGAGATAGGGCAGCCCGAGCTGTCTGCAGAGGTCGATCTGCCACAGAACGTTGTAGGTGCCGAAGCTTGCGCCGGAAATCTCGGGTTCGAAGAAGGTGTAGACCGAGGACAGACCGTCATCCAGGCGATCTACGATGCTGACCACCTGCAGGCGTCCGTCTTCGCGGAACTCGATCAAGTGAGAACGCACGTTGCTCTGCAGGAGAAAGTGACGGTACTGCTCGCGGCTGTCGTGATCCATGCCGCCGCCGCTGTGCCGATGCGACTGGTAGCGTAGGTACAGCGCATAGTGCTCCGCGTTGTACTTCAGCTCCAGCATGCGCGCTTCGAGATGCGCGTGGCGCCGTTGCGCGCGCCGCTGCGCGCGGTTGGGCATGAATTCTTCGGTCAATACCCGCACCGGTACGCAGGCGCGGCAGTGATCGCAGTACGGGCGATAGGTGAATGCGCCGCTGCGTCGAAACCCGACTTTCACCAGTTCGCCATACACGTGGTTGTCTATCGCGTGGCTCGGTGTGGCGACCTGTGAGCGCGCCAGCCTGTCCGACAGATAGCTGCATGGATAGGGCGCGGTGGCGTAAAACTGCAGCACCGAGAACGGCAGATCGTTCAGCTGGGTCATGTCGTCAAATTCCCGTCGATTCGCCAGGGCCCCGTCATCGAGGGATAGTCTACCAACTTGGCGACGCGGCGTGCGAATTCGTCGCGCGGGATTTCGATCGCCCCGAGCGATTCGAGGTGAGCGGTTTTCATCTGACAGTCGATCAACCCGAACTCCCGGCGCGCGAGCTGCCTCGCCAGTGCGACCAGTGCGACCTTGGACGCGTCGCTCACCCGGCTGAACATCGACTCGCCGAAGAATGCGCGCCCGATGGCGACACCATACAGGCCGCCGACGAGTTTCTCTCCCTGCCAGGTCTCGATCGAATGCGCGAATCCCGCACGATGCAGGCGGATGTAAGCGTCTTTCATTTCGGTGGTAATCCAGGTACCGGGCTGGCCGGCGCGTGGCTGTCGGCAGGCTTCGATCACGTCGGCAAAGGCCGTGTCCGCGGTGACCTGGAACAATGCCTTGCGGAGCACCCTGGACAGCGAGCGGGAAACGCGGACTTGCGCGGGAAGCAAGATCATGCGCGGATCGGGGCTCCACCACAGTATCGGTTCGCCTTCGCCGAACCAGGGGAAGATGCCCTGCCGATAGGCCTCGAGCAGGCGGTCAACCGAAAGATCCGCGCCTGCGGCAAGCAGTCCGTTCGGCTCGGCCAGCGCCCGCGACAGAGGAGGGAACGGCTGCTTGGGGGCGATCCAGGGAATCACAGGGTACTGCGGGTGGAACAGGGCGGGTCTGGCGGAAACGCCCGGAATACGGCGGCTGCGCTCAGAAGAACTTGTCCGGGTTTTTGCTGATCAGGCCGCACGCGATTCGTTTGCTTTCGTCTGGCGCGGATTCGGTGTCCGCATGCACGATGACCGAACGCCCGATGACGCTGAGCGGCCCGGCGCTTAGCGATATCCCGGGGATCTGCGTTCTCAGTGTAGCCTGTCCGGTTTCGTCGGCGCGCAGTACACCGAGTTCACCGGCCGGCCTGCCGATGGACCCGGCGCCGATTCTGCGCGCTTCGGGCGGATCGAAGTGCCCGCCGGCACTGCTGGCGTCGGACGCGCTGCAGTCGCCGCGCAGGTGAATGTGGAAGCCATGTGCTCCGAAGGGCGTCAGGCCGGATATGCGGGCGTCGACCAGCACGACGCCGCCCTTTTGCGTGAAATGTACGCTACCGGCGGCCTCGTTGCCCCTGGTTGGCGCCAGCACCGCCGTGGCAGTCGGGTTTACCTGAAACAGCGAAGTGACGCCGCTGCATGCCGGCAGCAAAGCACACGCTGCGATCGCTATCCACTTCGCATTCATCACGCTCTGCTCTCCCCCCGCACGGCGAATGGATTCGCGCGCTTCGAGGCGTTTTAGCATCGCGCGCTCCGGAGTGTCAAATGCCGCACCGATTCACATTCATGCATCCGTATAATCCGGTCCCATGAATCTTTTCAACTCACGAGTGCCGGCGACGGGCCGCGCCGCCGCGCCGCGCGCAGGGTTTGGCAACCGCGAGCGACGCAACGGTTTTCCTGTCATGGCGACAGGACGCGGCTGACGCCGTCATGCAGCATGCAAACCATCTGCAAGAGCCATCCGACTGGGTCAGGCGCTGGGCACACCTGGTGCCACGCGGCGCCGATGTGCTCGATCTGGCCAGCGGGTCCGGACGCCACGCCCGTTTCTTCTCCCAGCTCGGACACCCGGTGCTTGCGGTCGACCGCGATGCCGCAGCCCTGGGCGGCCTTGCTGGCGTCGCGGGGGTGGTGACCCGGCAGGCAGATCTGGAAGGCGCGCCCTGGCCTTTTGCCGAACGCCGGTTCGGCGCGGTGGTGGTGACCAACTATCTGTTCCGGCCGTTGTTTGCACACCTGACAGCAGCGGTGGCTGCGGACGGGGTGCTGATCTACGAAACGTTTGCCGCGGGCAACGAACGTTTCGGCAAGCCCTCCAACCCGGATTTTCTTCTGCAGCCCGGCGAGCTGCTGGAGCGCGTGCGCGGCCGGCTACGGGTAATCGCGTTCGAGGATGTGTACGTCGAGCGGCCGAAGCCGGCTATGTTGCAGCGGTTGTGCGCCTGCGATCCGCAACGCGCGCTGGCGCCGGACTGATCCGGCGCCGCGCGGGAAAGGATCGGTTAGAATTTTGCAATCGATAAAGGGAAGGAATCACGCCATGCTCAAGGGCAGCATCGTCGCCATCGTCACTCCGATGCTCGAGGATGGCAGCCTCGACCTCGAACGGTTGCGCCGGTTGATCGACTGGCATGTGCGCGAGGGCACGGACGGCATCGTGGTGGTGGGCACAACCGGCGAGTCGCCCACGGTGGACTTCGAAGAGCACTGCCTGCTGATCCGCACCGGCATCGAACACGCGGCGGGACGCATCCCGGTGCTTGCGGGAACCGGGGCCAACTCCACCCGCGAAGCCATCGAGCTCGCGGCCTACGCAAAGGCGGCGGGCGCCGACGCCAGCCTCACCGTCGTTCCCTATTACAACAAGCCGACCCAGGAGGGGCTGTATCGCCACTTTCGCGCCATCGCGGAGGCGGTCGACATGCCCCATATCCTGTACAACGTGCCGGGTCGCACGGTCGCGGACATGCACAACGACACCGTGCTCCGGCTGGCGCAGATACCGAATATCGTCGGACTCAAGGACGCCACGGGCAACATGGAGCGGGGTGCTGAACTCCTGCGGCGCGCGCCCGCGGACTTCGGTGTGTACAGCGGGGATGACGGCACCGCGATTGCGCTGATGCTGCTCGGCGCGCACGGGATCATTTCGGTGACCGCGAACGCCGCGCCGAAACTGATGCACGAAATGTGCGCCGCCGCGCTGGCCGGCGATTTCGCCGGAGCAAGGTCGCGCAACGACCGCCTGCTCGGCCTGCACAGGCACCTGTTCGTCGAGGCCAACCCGATCCCGGTGAAATGGGTGATGCAGCAGATGGGGCTGATTGGCCCTGGCATTCGGCTGCCGCTGACCCCGCTGTCGTCCTCCTTTCACGATCTGCTCACGGGCGCCATGGAACAGGCAGGGATCGCCGCCAACGCGCCTGCGGCCATGTCGCTGGCGAAATGAACGCGAACGCTCCACCGACGGTCACACCAACGCAATTATGATTCTTACTGCGATCTGACACATGAGAACCACCGGTCTAGTCCTAGTTCTGCTTTCCCTCCTGATGGCCGGCTGTTCCGGCAAACTGGCGGACAGCCGCCGGATCGACTACAAGTCGGCCGGCAAGCTGCCGCCGCTGGAAGTTCCACCTGATCTGGCGTCCCCGCAGGCCGATGACCGCTATGCCATACCGGAAGCCGGGGGCGGGGTCGCCACGTACTCCGAGTACTCGGAAGATCGCGGCACGCGTACGCAAGCGAGCGGCGAGATTCTTCCCGAGGCGGAAGGGGTGCGGGTCGAGCGCGGCGGCACCCAGCGCTGGCTGGTCATCGATGCGGAACCGGAAGCGGTATGGCCGACATTGCGCGAATTCTGGCAGGACACCGGCTTCCTGATCGCACGCGAATCGCCGGAAGTCGGAATCCTGGAAACCGACTGGGCGGAGAACCGCGCGCGTATTCCGCAGAGCGGGATCCGTAGGGTGCTCGGCAGTGTGCTGGACAACGTCTACTCGTATCCCGAGCGCGACAAATTCCGCACGCGGGTGGAACGTCGCGAGGACGGCGGCACCGATATTTTCATCAGCCACCGCGGCATGTACGAAGTCGTGGTCGGAGAGCGGCAGAGCGAGAAGACCATGTGGCAGGCCCGGCCGTCCGATCCGGAGCTGGAAGCCGAAATGCTCTACCGGCTGATGGCGCGGCTCGGCGGCAACGAAAGACAGGCGCGGGCGGCTGCAAACGAGCCGCCGCCCGAGCCGCGCGCAACCATAAACAGGTCGACCGTGCGCGGCTCCGCGCTGTTTCTGGAGGATCCGTTCGACCGTGCCTGGCGGCGTGTCGGACTGGCGCTGGACCGCGTGGGGTTCACGGTGGAAGATCGCGACCGCTCGAAAGGCGTCTTTTATGTACGCTACGCCGACCCGGAAGTCGATAACCGCCGCACCGGTCTCGCCCGCCTGGCTTTCTGGCGCAGTACGCCGGGTCCGAAAGACGAGCAGTTTCAGATCAGCATCGAGAACGCCAGCGAGGAACGCAGCGAGGTGAAGGTGCTCGATGCCGCAGGCGCTGTGGCGGAATCGGAAACCGCCACCCGCATCCTGGGCTTGCTGCATGAACAGCTCAAGTAGGCATTGAGCGGCCGACAGAACCGATGTCCGGACTGCGCTTTGCCAGCCTAGGCAGCGGCAGCCAGGGCAATGCTCTCCTGGTAGAGGCGGGACGCACGCGCATCCTGCTCGATTGCGGATTCGGTCTTGCGGAAACCCGGGCGCGCCTGGGGCGCATCGGCCTGTCGTGCGAGCAGATCGACGGCATCGTGGTCACGCATGAACACCAGGACCATATCGGCGGCGTGGCGCGCATTGCGAAACGATTCAACGTGCCGGTGTGGATCACGCCCGGCACGCTGCGCGGCCTTGAAGGGCTGTTCGAGGGGCTGCGCGTCAACCTGATCGAGAATTACGCGCCGTTCACCATCGGCGACCTTTCGGTCGAACCTTTTCCGGTGCCGCACGACGCGCGCGAGCCGGCCCAGTATGTGTTCGGCGACGGCGTTCGCCGGCTCGGCGTGCTGACGGATACGGGTTGTTCCACCCCGCACATCGAGCAGATGCTGTCCGGTTGCCACGGTATCGTGCTGGAGACCAATCACGACCCGGAGATGCTCCGCCGGTCCAGCTACCCCGCGCGACTCAAGGAGAGAATTTCCGGTCGCTGGGGACATCTCGACAACCTGGCTGCTGGCAGCCTGCTCGCAGACATCGACACCGGCAATCTCGGTTGCGTCGTGGCGGCACACCTGTCCCAACAGAACAACACGCCAGAACTCGCACGTGGCGCGCTTTCCGCCGCGCTCGGCTGCGAGCCGGAGTGGATCCGGGTTGCCGATCAGGCTGGCGGAATGGATTGGATGGAACTGAAGTAGGTTGTGTGGCTGACCGCTGGTTGAGCCGGCGCAGCGCTCGGTCGTTCAAAGCCCCAGAACAGTGGGCGTAACGGCAGGGTGTGATGCTTCCCAGATTTCCTCGAAGCGTTCGATCAGGGTGTGCGCGCCGATGGGATCGTGCTGCGCGAACAGGCCGCGCATTCCATCGAAGTGAAAACGGCGCACGAAATTGCTTTCGTCGGCCACCGTAAACGGGTCATACACGGACTTCGCCTGCGGCTGCGTCTCGTGTATCTCGATCGAGTGGCTGAAGGTGCGCAACAGTTTGAGCAGGCGCGGGCAGTTGCGGTCCAGGTGGCCCGCTTCATGAACCACGATCCGCAGACGGTTGCGCCGGCTCGCGGACAGGAATGCCAGAAGCGCATCATGGCGTTGCGGCGAATTGAAGCCGCTGCTCAACGTCTGGTCGAAAACGCGCAGTTCGTGCTCTGCTCCCGCGATCACCGCATCCAGCGCAGTTTCGTATTCCCGGTTTCCCTCGATAGGCTGATGTCTGGGCGCGAGCTCTTCGCTCATGGTCATGCCTCCGCTTGCTGACCTGACACCAGAATATATCCGTCGACATACCAGCGGTAAAGCAGGTGCATCGACGCGGCCGGCCAGCGGATACGCGCGGTGGTTACTCTGCGGCGATCGGCCAGTTCAGCAAACAAAGCCTGATGCTCGCTGCGAATCCGGAAAGACTCGCCGTTCAGAAACAGTGCTGGTCCGTAAACCAGCATGCGCGACGCCGGCGCGAGTTCGACGCTGCTTGCCTGGACTTCCCGCGAAAACTCACCGAAGCGCGGACGCTCGGGCCTGCTGAAGGTGACAACAGGTTTCGGTTCCGTCAGGTGACAGCCCAGAAAATCGATGACATCCTTGCGTCCCCAGCGGATACCGGTGAGAACGCGCTCCGCCTGCGCAATCATGCGCGATGGCAGTTGCGCGGGGCGGCGCTGCGGGGTGAGATCGGGATCCGCATAGATGCCGGCGACGTTCAGCCGGTCCTCGATGTATGCGAGAAACGCGGCCGCAAGATCGCGATTGTCCGGGGCGCGAAATCCGATCGAACAGGTGAAGCAGTCTTCGATCGCTACGCCGTCGTGCGCGATTCGCGGCGGCAGATAGAGCATGTCGCCGGGGCCCAGCGTGCACACCCCTTCCGGGCGAAAGCGCCGGAGTATCTTCAGCGGGGCATCCGGCACCAGGTCGAGGTCGCGCTGGGTGCTGATCTTCCACCGGCGACGGCCCTCACCCTGCAGCAGGAAGACATCGTAGGAATCGAAATGCGGTCCGACGCCGCCGCCCGTGGGGGCGTAGCTCACCATGAGGTCATCGAGCCGCGCATATGGAATGAAGGAGAAAAGTCCGAGCAGCGATTGCGCCGCCGGAACGAAACGCTCCACGCCCTGCACCAGCAGGGTCCAGCCCCTCTCGGGCAGTTGCCGGAATGCACGTCGCGGAAACGGTCCGTGTTCCACATGCCAACGATTGTGATCCCGGATAACGAGACGACTTTCGCAATCGTGCCTGCCGGCCAACTGCTGCAACTTCGGCAGATCGATCGCACCCGCGAAATCGGGCAGGGCAGCATGCACCAGCAGCGGGCGTTTCTGCCAGTGCCGGTGCAGGAATTCCGCGGGAGAGAGGCCGCCAAGCAGCGATCGATTCACGGGCGCAATTATAGCGGCGCGTCTGCACCGGAACCCGAATGCCGACGCCCTGTTAGAATCCAGTCTATGCCACGCCGGAGTCGCGTATGTTGAAGGTTGGACAGGCCGCGCCCGCTTTCGAGTTGCCCGATGCTGACATGAATCTGGTGAGCCTCGACACGTTCAGGGGCGCCAATATCGTAGTGCTGTATTTCTACCCCAAGGACGATACGCCGGGCTGCACCATGGAGGCGATCGAGTTCAGCGAGCGGCAGGACGGTTTTCTGAAACACGATGCGGTGGTTCTGGGCGTGAGCATGGACGACTGCCTCAGCCACGGCTCGTTTCGCGATAAGCACGGGCTGGCCGTCCAGCTGCTGGCGGACGTCGAAGGCGAAGTCTGCGCGCAGTACGGCGTTCTCTACGAGAAGGAAGTGGAGGGCAAGGGCCGCAAGCGCTGCATTCGGCGCTCCACTTTCGTCATCAACAAGATGGGCGAACTGCGACATGTGCTCTACGGAGTTTCGGCGCGTGGACATGCTGCGGAAGTTTTGAATCTGATCAGGGAGATGCGCTAGAGATGCAAGTAACAAAGGACACGGTGGTGAGCATTAGTTACGAACTGTTCGATACTCGCGGAGCACTGATCGAAAAGACATCAGAGCCAGTGACCTACCTGCACGGCGGATATGACGGGATTTTCCCGCGAGTCGAGCAGGAACTGGAGGGCAAGGATGTTGGCGAAAGCTGCGAGGTCCGGCTCGAGCCGGGAGATGCATTCGGCGACTACGATGCCGAACTGGTGCGTGTCGAACCACGGGACATGTTCCCGGAGAATGTCGCGGTCGGAATGCAGTTCCAGGGCGCACCGGAAGGTTCGCGGGATTACACGTTGTATACCGTTACCGACGTTGCCGAAGACAAGGTTGTCGTCGACGGCAATCATCCGCTAGCGGGGCAGGCACTGGTGTTCTCCGTGACCATTTCCGAAGTGCGGACCGCAACCGGCGAAGAGCTGACCCACGGCCATGTTCACGGTCCCGGCGGGCATCACCACTAGTCACTCTGACTTCACCACCGAGATACAGAGAACTGCGAAGAGATGGATTGATTACCTTCCGGATCGTTTGTGCCTTGGGTTCGATTTCCTCTGCGTCTCTGTGGTTGAAGGGTGTCAGCTCCGCTTGCCGGTCAGCACGTGAATCAACGGTTCGTAGGCGGATTCCTGCGAGAAACGCCAGCTGGCTGCGGCGACGGCGGCCAGGGTGAAGCCGATCAGTACCGCCAGATCCGTTGCCAGTGAAAAATCCGCACCCATCGGGCCGGATGCAACCGTGGCGTGCTTCAGCAGGTCGACGCCGTAGGTATACGGGTTGATGTTGGCGATCCACTGCAGTGCGGCAGGCAGGTCGCGAACCGGATACAGAGACCCGCTCAGGAAGAACACCGGAAAAATCACGAAGTTCATAATCGCCGCGAAGTTGTCCAGCGTGCGCGTGAAAGATGCCGTTACCATGCCAATCGAAGCGCAGGCGAGCGACGTGGTTGCCAGGCCCAGTGCCAGCAACGGGAAATGCGTGCCCGTGCCGATGAATCCCAGCACGGCCAGCACGACCAGCAACAGCAAGGCCTGCAGGATGGCGGCAAGCGCGGCGGACAGGGTCTTGGCGATGACGATCCAGTAGTGCGGCATCGGCGCGATGATCATCATGCGCATCACGCCGGATTCCTTGTCGTAGACCGTGGTGAGTGCGGCCAGCATCGCACCGAACAGCATGGTCATGCCGATGACCCCGGGAACCAGGAACTGCTGGTAGGGCACGCCGCGCGCTTCGCCGATGACCGCGCCGAAACCGGCACCGATCACGAACAGCCAGATCAGCGGACGTACCATCGCCGACAGCAGCCGTGTGCGCTGGCGCGCCATGCGCAGGACTTCGCGTTCGAGGACGGCGTATACTGGACGCAGATACATCAGTCCAGCGCCTTTCCGGCGGCCAGCCAGAGGAACACGTCGTTCAGGTTGGGCCGTCGGATACGCCATGCGTTTGCGCTGGCGCCCAGTTCCGCCTGCAAGGCCGTGAGTGCGGCGAGATCCTCGTTGGCATGCCGGAACATGGCTACGCCGCCTTCCTGCAATCCTTCGCCGAGGGTGCGCGCGAGGCTTGCCGCAAGGGTGTTCAGGTCGTCCGCTTCCACTTCGAGCACATGACGGCCGAGACGTTCGACCAGCTTGCGCGGTGCGCCGGACTCCACCAGCCGGCCTTTGCGAATGAAGGCGACACGATCGCAGCTGTCAGCCTCTTCCAGATAGTGCGTGGTCAGCAGCACCGTCATGCCGGTACGCGCACGCAGGCGTTCGATGAAACGCCAGATGCTGCGGCGATTGGGCAGGTCGAGTCCGATGGTCGGTTCGTCGAGGAACAGGATCTTCGGTTCATGGATCACGCCGCGCACGATGTCCAGCGCGCGGCGCATCCCGCCGGACAGGGCGGCGACCGGACGGTCTTTTTTATCCGCGAGGTCGAACAGTTCCAGCAGTTCGCGTGTGCGTTCCTCGGTTACGCGCGGCGGAAGGTCATAGAGCAATCCGGCGAAGCGCAGGTTCTCGGCGACGCTTAGCGTGCGGTCCAGCGCCGATTCCTGGAACACCAGGCCGATCGCCTTGCGTACCTGCACCGGCGCGCGTAGGACGTCGTGCCCTGCCACCTGTGCGGTTCCCCGCGTGGGGCGAACCAGCGTCGCCAGCATGTGAATCGTGGTGGTCTTGCCGGAGCCGTTCGGTCCGAGCAGTCCGAAGAACTGGCCGGAGGGAATCTCCAGGTCGAGGCCGTCTACTGCGGCGACATCACCGTAACGCTTGACCAAGCCGCTGCCGCGGACAGCGGCAGGCGTCTCGACCGCCTCGTGTGGTTTCATGTCACCGGAGTTTTCGGCTGCTTCTGCCCCAGCGCGCGGGAGTTCTTGTCGTCGCGGAACAGAATCACCTGTTTGGCTTCTGCGGCCGGCAACTGCGGTTTTTGCGCACGTTCCACCTCTTCGGTAACCAGATGGTGGTACGGCGATTTGTCGCAAACCGGATCGGCGTTCGCCGGGTCTCCGGTCAGCATGTAGGCTTGACAATGGCAGCCGCCGAAATCCTTTTCCTTTTCAGGGCAGGTGCGGCAGGGTTCCTTCATCCAGCTGTCTCCGCGGAACGCGTTGAAAGCGGGGGACTCCTGCCAGATCCAGCGCATGTCGTGGTCGCGCACGTTCGGAAACTCGAGGCCCGGCAGCATTCTCGCCTCGTGGCAGGGCAGCACCAGACCGTCGGAAGTGATGTTGATGAACACCGATCCCCAGCCGTTCATGCATGCCTTCGGGCGGTCGGCGTAGTAATCGGGCACCACGAAGTAGATCTTCATCTTGTTGCCGACCCGTTCGCGGAACTCGTTGGTGATGCGCTCAGCGCGCTCGAGCTGCTCGCGGCTCGGAAGCAGCTGGCGGCGGTTCTCGAACGCCCATGCGTAATACTGGGTATTGGCGAGCTCGACGTGTTCCGCGCCCATCGCTTCCGCCATTTCCAGGATCTCCTGGATATGGTCGATGTTCAGCCGGTGCAGCACCACGTTCAGCACCATCGGATACTCGTACTGCTTGATCAGCTTGGCCACCTTCGATTTCAGTTCGAATGTCCGCGTACTCGACAGGAAGTCGTTCAGTTCGCGGGTCGAATCCTGGAAGGAAAGCTGAATCTGCCCGAGCCCGCCTTCCTTGAACGCCGAAATGCGCTTTTCGGTAAGTCCGATGCCGGATGTGATCAGGTTTACGTAATAGCCCATCTTGCTGGCTTCGGCGGCCATGATCTCGACGTCGTCCCGCATCAGCGGTTCGCCGCCGGAAAGTCCGAGCTGGACTGCGCCGAGTTCCCGCGCTTGCCGAAAGGCGCGTAACCAGTCTTCAGTCGTCAGTTCAGGTCCGTACTGTGTGTAGTCGACCGGGTTGTAGCAGAACACGCAGTGCAACGGGCACTGGTACGTAATCTCTGCGTTGACCCAGAGCGGGTTACTGATCTTGCTTTGTGCGGATCCAGCCTTTTGCATGCGCTGCCTCCAAAAATTCGATGACGTCCTGCCGCAGGTCAGTCCCCGGGAAAGTGCTCTGCAGATCCTTTACCATATCTTCAATGCTTGCCTTGCCGTCGATGCGTTTCATGATTTCTCCGGCGCCGCCCTTAAGCTGCACCATGCCTTCCGGGTAGAGCAGCACGAAGCAGTCCTGCGCGGGTTCCCATTGGAACCGGAACTGCCGTTCGAGTTCGAAAACCACTTCGCCAGACAGGCCTTGTGCTTCACTCATCGGGCATCCTCGCTGCCGCGCCGGCATTGTCAGGCCCGACGCCATAGGTGATCTGCATGGCATCGAGCATGGTCCACAGCACGTCGAGTTTGAACTGCAGGATGTCGAGTGCGCGCTGCTGGTCTTCGCGAGTACGGAAATGCTCCAGTGTGACGCGCAGGCCGTGTTCCACGTCGCGCCGCGCTTCGGAGAGCCGCTTTCGGAAGTAGATGTAGCCCTGCGAATCGATCCACGGATAGTGTTGAGGCCAGTTGTCGAGGCGCTTCTGGTGGATCTCTGGCGCAAACAGTTCGGTGAGCGACGAACACACGGCTTCCTGCCACGGCGCGCGACGCGCGAAATTAACGTAGGCATCCACCGCGAAACGTACGCCGGGAATCACGTGTTTGAGCGAAACGACGTTTTCACGCTTCAGTCCGACCGCTTCGCCGAGCCTCAGCCATGCCTCGATGCCCCCCTCGTCTCCGGCGGTGCCGTCATGATCCAGGATGCGCTGGATCCATAGGCGCCGATGATCGCGATCCGGCATGTTGGCGAGGACGGCGGCGTCTTTTACCGGGATGCTGATCTGGTAATAGAAGCGGTTGACCACCCAGCCCTGTACCTGCTCGCGCGTGCACTGGCCGCTGTTCATCGCGACATGGAAGGGGTGATAGATGTGATAGCGCTTGCCCTTCGCGCGCAGCCGGCTCTCGAACTCGTCCTTGCTCCAGGGCAGTTGTTCTGCGACGCCCATGTTGCCTCCTCAGACCGTAATGTCCATGCCGTCGAACGAGACCTCGATTCCCGCGGTTTCCAGTTCGCGCCGCTGAGGGGAATCATCGTTCAGGATCGGGTTGGTGTTGTTGATGTGAATGAGAATCTTGCGGTTGGCTTTAAGCGGTTTCAGCACCTCGATCATCCCGCTCGGCCCCGACTGCGGGAGGTGGCCGATTTCTTTCGCCCGCTTCTTCGATATTCCGAGCCGGATCATTTCGTCGTCTGTCCAGAAGGTGCCGTCGACCAGCACGCAGTCCGCTTCGGCCAGGAACGGCTCGAGGTGTGGTTCGATCTCACCCAGTCCGGGGGCATAGAACAGGATCTTGCCGGTTGCAGGCTCGACGATGCGCATGCCGATATTGTCGCCCTCGTGGGGATTGTCGCGATGCGGAGAGTAGGGCGGGGCCTTGCTGCTCAGCGGCACGGCGGTGAACTTCAGCTTGCTTGCGCCGTTGACGGTGAACTCGGTGTTCTTCCCGGTAGGGATGCGGTGCCAGTCGACGCCGCAATAGTGTCCGAGGATGTTGAACAGCGGATTTCCCGTGGTCAAATCCTCGCGCACCATGTCGGTACAGTGGATCTGCAGCTTCTTGCCTTCGCGCAGCATCAGCAGGCCGGTGGTGTGATCGATCTGCGCGTCCATCAGCACGATCGCACTCACCCCGGTATCGCGAATGCTGCGCGCCGGCTGCAGTTCCGGAAAAGCCTGAAACTGCGCCAGCAGATCCGGCGACGCGTTAAACAGCACCCAGTTGACGTTGTCGTCCGACACCGCAATCGAAGATTGCGTGCGCGCCCTGGCATTGAGCGTTCCCTTTCGCAGGCCGTCGCAATTGGGGCAGTTGCAGTTCCATTGCGGGAATCCACCGCCGGCGGCGGCCCCGAGCACTCTTATTCGCATATGGTCTTGGAATTTTTCATGGCCAGAAAAAACGAAAGCCCCGTTTCGGGGCCTTCGTCAGAGCCACCGCCGGGTTAGCGGTTGGCGATGTACATCGTGACTTCGAATCCGAAACGCATTTCGGTGTACTCAGGCTTGCTCCACATAGGCTACCTCCAGAAAGTTGGACTACAATCGCACTTGATTCTTAATTACGACGAGTTGCCCCGCCGCCTTATGGGTTGCGCGACGCTGCACCGATTTAATTTCGTACAGGCCGTTTCCCGATAATCATTGTGGCGGGATGTCTTCCGGAGTCCCCACGAAAAAATCAGCAAAACAGACTCATGAAAATCATGACTTTCATGATAAAACTTTACTCGGGTCAAGGGGTTGCATAGGCTTTTCGCATGTCTGAAGCTGTATTCGACAGGGGCGCATTTCTCCCCGACCCCTTCACCGAGTGGTACCGCGGACGGCCGTTCCAGGTTGCCTTCGCGGTTTCGCTGCTGGTGCATGCGGTGCTGATCGTGGTGGTTCCGGAGCTGCGTTCTGTGAACATCGAGCCGGAGCAGGTCATCAGCGTTGAAATCCTGATGCCCGAAGAGCGGCCGGTGGCCGAACAACCGCAACCTGCGCCGGCCCGCGAGCCCGAACTGGTGCCGCCACCGGTACCGAACATGGCGCCAGTGCCAAGGGAGCGCCTCATCGAACAGCAGATCGCGCCACCCGAGCCGCAGATTCAACCGATGCCGGAGCCGACGGTTGCAGAGCCGGAGTTGCCGCCTGTCGCGCGTGCCGAACTGGCGCCGCCGGTGCCCCGTCCGGAGCCGCGGCCGGAACCCATCGTGGTAGAGCGCCCGCAGCCGCTCCCCGAACCGACGGTCGCGCCGAGCGCAGAACCACCGCCGGTGCTACAGCGGGTCGAGCCGAGAATCGAGCCCAGACCGGTCGAACGCGTAGAACCACGGCCGCAGATTCAGCCGACTTTCGAACCGCGCCCCGCGCCGGCGCTGCAGCCGCCGACCGAGGTGCAGCCACCCCGGGTCAGCGAGCCGGCACCGCCGCGCCCGGCACCGATCGCGCCGAGCGCCTCGCAACCGCGACCCGCTGAACCCGCAGCTGTACCGCGCCCGGCGGACCCGGTTGCGCCACCGAGCGTCGCGGCCATTCAGGCTCCGCCGCCGGTTGCCGCTCCGGTACCGCCGGCACCGTCCCGTCCGGGGATCGACGAAACCCGGCTCATGCAGACTTACGGTTCGGAGATCTCGCGCGAGATTCAACGCTATCAGCGATACCCCCCGGTCGCACAGCGCCGTGGATGGGAAGGCACGGCAGAAGTTCTGTTGCGTATCGGAGCCGATGGCAGTGTCGTCAGCATCGAGATCGGCAAGAGCAGCGGCCGCGAAATTCTGGATGCCGAGGCAATGAACATGGTGCGGCGCGCATCCCCGTTGCCGCAGGCGCCGGACAGCCTGCGCGGGCGCGAACTGAGCGTGACGATTCCCATCGTCTTCAGGCTGCAGGAATCCTGAGCGCCGGCGGCCTTGTGCGGTGAATACGGATCAGCGCGCAGAAGGCTTGCTCTATCCGTCCATAGAGCCCTACCTGGAAACCGACCTCGTTGTCGGTTCCGGCCACCGCATCCGCTACGAATTGAGCGGCAATCCGCAGGGGTTTCCGGTCCTGTTCCTGCATGGCGGCCCCGGCAGCCATACGCGTCCCGGCCACCGTTGCTATTTCGATCCGCAGTTCTACCGGATCGTGCTGTTCGATCAGAGGGGCTGTGGACGCAGCAGCCCGGCCGGCGAACTTTGCGATAACACCACGCATCACCTGGTCGCGGACATCGAGCAGCTTCGCCTGGCGCTCGGCGTCGAGCGCTGGCTGCTGTTCGGAGGCTCATGGGGCAGCACGCTGGCGCTTGCCTACGCGATCGCACACCCGGAACGGGTCGCGGCACTGATACTGCGCGGGGTGTTTCTGGCATCGGAAGACGAACTGGACTGGTACCTGAACGGGTTACGCCGGTTCGTGCCGGAAGCGTGGCAACAGCTATCGGAAGGCGACGGCCGCAATCTGGTGGCGCGGTATGATGCCTTGGTGAATCACCCGGATACTCAGACTGCCGCAACCGCCGCGCGTCGCTGGGTCGACTACGAAGTGGCCACGATGGCAATCGGCGCGCCGGAAAGTACGTCCTCAAATCAGAACGATACAAGCGCACTGGTGGCGCGCGCGCGCGTGCAGCTGCACTACCTGATGAATCACTGCTTCTTGCGCAAAGGTGAACTGCTCGAGAACCTGCACGGGCTCGCCGGCAAACCGGCGGTCGTGGTGCAAGGGCGACGGGATATGGTGTGCCCGCCGGTTACGGCGTGGGAAGTGGCCTCGCGCCTGCCCGGCGCTGAGCTGCGCATGATCGGGGACGGTGGGCACTCTGCAAGCGACGCGCCGATGGCGCCGGCCCTGCGTCGCGCCGCGGACGACATGCGGGGGCGGCTGTGAAGAAGCGCGCGGTGAGCCTTCGCTTCCGCATCAACGCGGTCATTACCCTGTTGATCATCCTTTTCTCGATGGCGACCGCCAACCTGCTGCTGGAGGAAACCCGGCGTTCCATCCGCGAGGAGATCGAGGCGGGTTCGTACGTGACGCTGCAGTTGATGGAGACGGTCATCGCCAATGCCCGCTGGGGAAACAACAGCTCGTACACGGATGCGCTGCAGGTGTTTCTACAGGAGGTCGGCAGGGTAAGAGCCCATGAACTGCGGCTGTACGACGTGAACGAGCGCCTGATCTACGAATCGCCACCGTCCGTGTACAAACAGGGGCGCTACGCGCCCGATTGGTTTTCGCACCTGGTGTCGCCGAAAGTGCGGAATTTCAGGCTGAACGTTCCGGGCGGCGCGGTGATCATCACCTCCGACCCCTCCCGGTCGGTGCTGGACGCGTGGGATGACCTAAAGAGTTTCACCGCACTCCTGCTGGGTTTTTTCGTACTGATCAACGTCATCGTGTTCTGGCTGCTGGGGCGCTCCCTGCGGCCAATCGGTACGGTGCTGCAGGGGCTGTCCGAAATGGAACAGGGCAGGCTGAACACCCGCCTGCCGGATTTCAGCCTGCCCGAGTTCGCGTCGATCAGTCACACGTTCAACCGGATGGCGGAGACACTCGAGCAGAGCATTGCCGAGAACCGGCGGCTCGCACTTATCGTGAAACAGTCGAGCGACGCGATCATGATCCATGATCTGAAAGGGCAGATTTCCTTCTGGAACCCTGCAGCCGAGCGCCTGTTCGGGTACCAGGCGCAGGAGATCGTGGGCACTTCTGCGACCGTGCTTGCGCCTCCGCAACTCCGCAACGAGATCCAGCAGAACCTGGACGCGGTTCGCCAGCGGCAGTTCATAGATAACGTCGAAACGCAGCGCGTGGCAAAGGATGGGAGAATCGTCGATGTCGCCTTGTCGGCGGCGCCGCTGGTTGATCCGTCGAGCGACGTTGTCATCGGAGAAATCTGCAGCATGCGCGATATCACCGAGCACAAGCTGATGCAGGCGGCAGAGAGAGAATTGGAGCAGAACCGCAGGCTGACCCGGATCATACAGTCGCGGCTGGAAGAGGAACGGCGCAATATCGCCCGGGAACTGCACGACGAACTGGGACAGTGCGTGACCGCGATCAAGACCATTGGGACCACAATCGCCAATCGTCCAGATGCGAATGGTGCGGACACGCGCGAGAACGCCAAAACCATTGTTTCGGTTGCCAGCCATATCTACGACGTCGTGCACGGCATCATCCGCCAGTTGCGGCCGAGCGCACTGGATCACCTCGGACTGAGCGATGCGCTTCGCGATGCGGTGGCCAACTGGCGCTCGCGGCATCCGGATATCGCCTGCGAACTCACGCTGCAGGGAGAAATCGAAGGTCTGGGTGAAACGATCAACATCACGGTCTTTCGGATCGTTCAGGAGTGCCTGACCAACGTGATCCGGCATTCCGGGGCGAGCCGCGCCGAGATCGAGATCAGGCGCCTGGATGTCGATGATTTCGGGGACTCGGTTCTCGTATGCGTAAAGGACAACGGCAAAGGATTGCCACAGCGCAACGAGCTGGAAGTCATGCGCTTCGGACTGATGGGCATGCGCGAACGCACCCAGGCGCTTGGAGGCATGTTCGAAATTACCGGGGCGCCTGGGCAGGGGGTGGAAGTGCGTGCGGTAATTCCGGTTGCGAGAGATACTGAGTCGGTCGATTTGCAAGCTGAGCACTCGGAATGACAATGACCGGAAATCCTGTGAAAGTAATGTTGGTGGACGACCATGCGGTGGTTCGCATGGGCTTCAGGCTGTTGCTGGAAAGCGCCACCGACCTTGGCGTGATCTGCGAAGCCGACAGTGGCGAGGACGCCGTGCGACGCTATCCAGACGTTCAGCCTGACGTGGTAGTGATGGACATCTCGATGCCTGGAATCGGCGGGCTGGAGGCGATTGCGAGGATCCTGGCGCGGGACCCGGCGGCGCGGATCCTGGTGCTGTCCGCTCACGAAGACGCCATGCACGCGCGGCGGGTACTCAAGGCGGGGGCGGCCGGTTACCTGACCAAGCGCAGCGCCGCGGACGAATTGATCCAGGCGATACGCCAGGTGCACAGCGGCAAGACTTACCTCGAGCCCGGCATTGCGCAGCAACTGGCAGTTCAGCAGTTGACCGGGGGGAAGAACCCGGTCGACGCACTGAGCGAAAAGGAGTTCAAGGTGTTCCTGGAGCTCGCGAAGGGCAAGTCGGTGCAGGACATCGCGGATACCATGTCTCTGAGTCCGAGGACCGTCGGCACCCATCTTTACAACATCAAGCAGAAGCTCGGTGCCTCCAATTCGGCAGAACTGGCGATCATTGCAATGCGTTCTGGATTGATAGAGTTATGAATGTTAGGGGATTTTCTGTGGCTCCGGGCGCTCGCCCGTGTCTAATGAAAATCATGAGAGCGATTTAAGGCTTTTCCTGTAGGGGTCCGTGCCCTGCCTGTCACAGAATGGCCTCGAAGGTCGTCGACAGGCGGCCCCATTTTCCCGTTGAAGGAAGTGTCGAAAAGGAGCTTTGCCATGTGGACCAAACCCGAATACACCGAAATGCGTTTTGGCTTTGAAGTAACGATGTACATCGCCAACCGCTAAGCAATCGGTTTTGCGACAAGGGCTGCTTTCGGGCAGCCCTTTTTTTGTCTATCCCGGGCGCAACACCCGGACGCAGCAAACTGGAAACAAGATGAAGAAAAGCTTGAAGGGAGGACGCGACTCGTCAATCTGGCGCACGCCGGTAGCAGGGCTCATGTTCAGGCCGCTCTGTCTGGCAATTGGCGTGGCGGTTGCGCAGCCGGTACTGGCGCAGGACGAGGAACGCATCAACGCGGCGCCGATCGTAGTGACCCCGACGCGAGTGGAGCAGTCGGCATTTGATTTGCCGGTATCGATCGACGCTTTTGATCAGGAGGTCATTCAAGAAGGCAAGCCTCAGGTCAATCTGTCCGAAGTTCTCATCCGTGCGCCCGGAGTGGTGGCAAACAATCGGCAGAACTATGCCCAGGATCTACAGATCTCTATTCGTGGATTTGGTGCCAGGTCTGCATTCGGCGTGAGAGGGATTCGCCTGATCGCGGATGGCATACCTTTGACCATGCCGGATGGTTCCGGGCAGGCTTCCAATATCGATTTGAACTCTGCACGACGAGTCGAAGTACTGCGCGGACCGTTCTCGGCGCTATACGGCAATTCCTCAGGGGGGGTCATCAACGTAATTACCGAGGACGGACCCGAGAATCACACCGTTACGGGTAATGGTTGGTTTGGAAGCTTTGACTCGAGCAAAATTGGGTTGAAGTTCGGTGGTCAGGAAGGGGACTTCAATTACGTCCTGAATGCCAGCCGCTTCGACACTGAGGGTTACCGCGACCATAGCGCAGCAACACGCGACACTGCGAATGCGAAGTTGAAATACACATTAGACGAGGACACGAATCTGACCCTCGTTGTCAACTATCTGACGCAACCAGATACGCAGGACCCGCAGGGCCTTACAAAAGCAGAGGCAGATTCAAACCCGGAGCAGGCTTCTCCGAATGCGTTGCTCTTTAACACGCGAAAAAGCATCGATAACGTTCAGACAGGGCTTGTTCTGCAGAAGCGTGTTTCTGCTCAAGATACGATCCGAGTTCTTGGGTACATCGGAGATCGCCAAGTGACGCAGTTTCTTTCTGTCCCGCTCTTTCCACAACAGAACTTTCCTTCAAGCGGTGGGGGCGTGATCGATCTGGACAGGCAGTTTGGTGGGGTCGATTTGCGTTGGACACATACGGGAAGCCTTCTCGACCGTCCAACTACGTTGACCGTGGGGGCGAACTACGATCGTCAGGAGGAGCGAAGAACGGGTTACGAGAACTTCGTAGGAAGTACGCTCGGAGTGCAAGGAGCTCTTCGTCGCGATGAAGACAACGTGGTGTATAACTTCGACCAGTTCATACAGGGCGAGGTAGCGGCGACTGAACGCGTCTTGATAAGTGCAGGTTTGCGGCACAGTAAACTGAAGTTCGAATCGACGGACTACTTTCTTTCCAATGGCAATGACAGTGGGAGCCTTGATTTTAGTAAGACGACGCCAGTTGCTGGCGTGGTATTCAAGGTTTCTCCAGTGTTCAATCTATACGCCAACGCCGGCAAGGGATTTGAAACGCCTACTTTTGCTGAATTGGCGTACCGCCCAAGCGGGCAAGGCGCTGGACTTAACGATCAGCTCCAGCCAGCCGAAACCGACAATTACGAAGTCGGTGTGAAAGCATTCGTTGGTGACCACATCCTCGTAAATGCGGCAATTTTCAGGATCGATGGCAAGAATGAGCTCGTTGTGTTCAGCAACAACGGTGGCCGTTCCGTGTTTCAGAATTCCGGAAGGACTTCGCGAGAAGGCGCAGAGCTGTCCATCAGTTCCAGTCTTGGAAGTGGTGTCGAATTACGCGGTGCATATACCTACCTTGTTGCCGAGTACGATGAACCGTTCACTACCTGCGTGCCCGTCCCTCCCGCGACTACTTGCACGGCCCCGAACACGACAATTCCAGCAGGAAACCGTATTCCTGGAATTCCAGAATCGACTTTCTATGGCGAAATCTCGTGGAGGCAAAGCCCTGATGAGGGTTACTTTTCTTCGGCAGAGGTGCGTTGGGTAGACAAGATTTTTGTCAATGACACGAACTCCGAGTCGGCGAAAAGTTACGTTGTGGCCAATCTAAGTGCCGGGCATCGCTGGAACTTTGGAGATGTAAGTGTCAATGGTTTCGGTCGAGTAGAAAATGCGTTCGACGAGCAGTACATCGGGTCGGTAATCGTGAATGCAGGCGGGGGTAGGTACTACGAACCGGCACCTGGACGAAACTACATCGTAGGTATCAGCGCCAGTTACGAGTTCTAACGATACTTTTGGAGCACCGGGCTGATGGTTGACATTTGCTATAGAGGCAGCTGACGCTATCGACGCTTCGCAAGTGAGCGCGGCGCACTTCGAGAGAGATTTGCTTGATATCGTGGATCGTCGACGTGCCGGCGACCGCGGCCACATTCAACCAAAAGAACAAGCCAGGAGGAGATAGTGTCTGGAAAAGATACCGCTGCCGCGCAGCGTTATAACTCGGTAGCGATGGCGCTGCATTGGCTGGTCGCTGCGCTGGTCTTCGTGCTGATCGGGTTGGGGTGGTATATGACCGACATTCCGCGTGGCACGCCGGAACGCACGTTCTTCTACAACCTGCACAAGTCGATCGGCTTCACCACGGCGTTCATCGTACTGTTCAGGCTGTGGTGGAGGATCAAGTACCCGCCGCCGCCGCTGCCGGATACGGTGCCGGCCTGGCAGGTGAAGGCCTCCAGGATCAGCCATGTGCTGATCTATACCTGCCTGATCATCATGCCAGTTTCTGGATTCTCGGCGACGCAGTTCACTAAATGGGGCCTGACCTATTTCGAGTTGTTCAAGATTCCGTCAATGGGGCCGGAGAACAAGGCGATCTACGACGTGTTGCAGGGAATACATGAAATTACCTCGGTCGTGCTGGTGACGCTGCTGTTGATTCACATCATTGCCGCGTTGAAGCACTTGGTGGTGGATCGTGACCAGGTGTTCAGGCGAATGTTGCCCGGCAAGTAAAATACCGCAACAGTGAACAAAAAGCCCGCCATCTTCCAGCGGGCTTTTTCATGCACCACGCGGAAACGCGATGACGTGATCGGCTTCCAGGCGAATGCCGATGTCGGTGCCAAGAGCATGGTTGTGATGACTCGGTACCAGCGCAAGTACCCTGGCGCCGCTCGGCAGACGCAGGGTGTAGAGAATTTCCGCCCCGCGGAAAGCCTTGTGTGCCACCGTGGCTTTCATCGGGCTTGCGTCGTCGTGCACGACATCATCCGGACGGAGAAGTACGTCGATTTCGCCATTGAAGTAGCCGCACGCAGCGGCCGGCAGATGAATCTCGCCGTTCAGGTTGCCCAACTCGATTTCCACGTTCCCGGCGCTGCCGATTTTCCCCGGCACGAAAACCCCCTGGCCCACGAAGTCGGCGACGAACCGGTTGGCAGGCCGGTGATAGATGCTGTAGGCGGTGTCCCACTGCTGGATGCGGCCGTCGGCCATGATGCCGATCTCGTCCGCCATGGCAAACGCTTCGTGCTGGTCGTGGGTCACCATGAGGGCGGTGGAGTGCTGCTGTTTCAGGATGTCCCGCACCTCCAGGCTCAGGCGTTCGCGCAGTTCAACGTCGAGGTTGGAAAAAGGTTCATCCAATAACAGCAGTTCCGGTTTCGGGGCGAGGGCACGCGCAAGCGCGACGCGCTGCTGCTGCCCGCCAGAAAGCTCGTGCGGATAGCTTCCCCGCGCTGACGTGAGGCCGGTAGTCTCGAGCAGTTCCTTGATACGCGCCGTTTTCGAGCGCGCGAGGCCGCCGCGCAGTCCGAAGCCGATGTTCTGTTCGACGGTAAGGTGCGGGAACAGGGCGTAATCCTGGAAGACCATGCCCACGCGTCGCTGCTCCGGCGGAACATGCACGCTGTCCGAACTGACGGTCTGGCCGCCGAGGCGGATTTCGCCCTCGATGACTCTTTCGAATCCCGCGATGCAGCGCAGAACCGTGGTCTTGCCACAGCCGCTCGGTCCCAGCAGGCAGCCGATCTTTCCACTTTGCAGGCGCAGCGAAAAACCGGCTATCACCTGATGATCGCTGTATCCAGCGCGAATGGCGTCGATTTCGATTAAGGGGGTCATGAGTTCGGAAGATTCACTCCGATGCGCTGGTCAATTGTACGAGTGGAACGATGCCGGCGATCACAAGGACCACTGCGGGGAGCGCTGCCCGCTCCCATTGTCCCTCCGAGGTCAGTTCGAAGATGCGCACCGCCAGGGTGTCCCAGCCGAATGGCCGCGTCATCAGCGTGATCGGCATTTCCTTCATGACGTCGATGAAGACCAGGATTGCACCGGCAGCCAGCCCGCGCCTGAGCATCGGCAGATGTACGCGCGCCAGCAGGCGCCAGCCGGCTTGGCCGAGCAATACCGATGCTTCGTCCACGCTGTGCGTTATCCGGTGCAGGGCCCCTTCGATCGGGCCGAAGCCAACCGCGAGAAAGCGGATGACATAGGCACACAGCATGGCCATTACCGAGCCCTGGAGCAGCGCGCCGGGCGAGAGTCCGGCCATTGCCCGCAGCCAGTCCGGGATGCGGGCATCCATCCAGGCGAAGCAAATGAAAATGCCGACCGCGAGTACCGCACCCGGCACTGCGTAACCGAGGGTGGAAAAACGCAGAGCGAGGCGGGAAGCCAGGTCACTGTGCTTGCGGGTGGCGTATCCGAGCAGCAGTGAAACAGCACAGATTGCGGTCGCAGCCAGCCCTGCCAGAAAAAGTGTGCGCCAGAGGTATGACAGATAGCGCGCATCCAGATCTTCGCCGGCGACTTGTGCCGCCCATACGGCGAGCTGGATGACCGGAATGATGAACCCTGCAGAAAGCACCGCGGTGCAGGTAGCCACGGCTACCCAGCGATGCCAGCCTGCGAGGACGATGCGCGGTGCTTCACCGGAGGCGCCTGGCCCGGAAAAACGCATGCGGGACCGGGTGTATTGTTCGAGCAGCAGCACAACCAGCGCAACCAGCACCAGAATGGAGGCAATCTGCGAGGCCGCAGTCAGCGAGAACATCCCGTACCAGGCCTTGTAGATGCCGATGGTGAGCGTGTCGTAGTTAAATACCGAGACCGCGCCGAAATCCGCGAGCGTCTCCATCAGCACCAACGACATGCCTGCTGCGATCCAAGGGCGCGCCATCGGAAGGGCGACGTGTATGAAGGCGCCGAGACTTGAAAGCCCCAGGATGCGGCCGGCTTCGAGCATGCGTTTGCCCTGGGTGCGAAACGCGTTGCGCGCCAGCAGATAGACATACGGATACAGCGCGAGCGTCATCACGATAATGATGCCGCCACGGCTGCGCACCTCGGGCAGCCAGGTCAGGTTGGAGCCGGTTATGCCCCGCAGCCAGGTTTGAAGCGGGCCGGTGAAGTCGAACAGGCCAACCACCACGAAAGCGAACACGTAAGCGGGAATCGCCAACGGCAGGATCAGCGCCCACGAGAACAGCCTCCGTCCCGGGAACTCGCACACTGCCACCAGCCAGGCCAGACCGACACCGATCATGGCGCTGGCAGCGCCTACCGCGACCGCAAGCACCACCGTGTTGAATATCAGCCCGCTGAGAATGGTTGAGGCGAAATGCCGCCAGACGTCATCCGCTGGGGTCAGGAACGACGCAAAAATTACCGCCAACGGCGCAGTCGCCAGCACGGCAATCGTAAACAGGGCGACGCGCCAGCCCGTAACCGCGGACACGCCGCGACTACGAGGTGCGCGCAGCAGACCGGGCGCGTCAGCGATAACCGGCACGATCCATCAGCATTACTGCGGCCGTCTGTAGCTCCCCAGCCTTCGCCACGTTGATCCGGTTCTGTTTGAAGCTGCCCCAGCTGGCAACTAGCGGGTCTGGTTCTACCGCGGGATTGACCGGGTACTCGAGGTTCGCGTCGGCGAAGAGATTCTGTGCCTTTGGCGAAGACAGCCATTCCAGCAGGCGGATGGCGCCATCGCGGTTGCCTGCGTAGCGGGTCACTCCAGCGCCGGATACATTAACGTGGACGCCGGTGCCGGACTGGTTCGGCCAGAAGAGTGCGAGCGGCAGATCCGGCGAGCGCTGCTTGAGGCGCCCGAAGTAATACGTGTTCGCGATGCCGACGTCGCAGCGTCCCGCCGCGATGGCTTCCATCATCTTGGTGTCGTCCGGATAGACCGGGGTCGCGAGGTTCTTGACCCATCCGCGCACGATTTCTTCCGTCCTTGCCTCACCGTGCTCGGCGATCATCATCGCCACCAGCGACTGGTTATAGACCTTCTTCGAGGTGCGCAGGCACAAGCGGCCCTTCCACTTCGCGTTTGCGAGGTCCTCGTAGGTGGTCAGGTCGGAGGCTTCTACGCGATCGGTGTTGTAGACGATCGTCCTGGCGCGGACGGACAAGCCGAACCAGTGGCCTTCAGGGTCACGCAGATGCGACGGAATGTTCCGCTGCAGCGTGTCCGATTCGACCGGTTGCAGAAGTTGCATCTCGGTGGCCTGCCACAGGTTACCGGCATCGACCGTCAGCAGAATATCCGCGCGCGTGTTCTCGCCTTCCGCGCGCAGTCGCTCCATCAGCGGTCCCTCACGATCGGTGATGAAGCGTACGCGTATACCGGTTTCCTCGGTGTATGCCTCGAACAGCGGACGAATCAGCTGCTCGATGCGTGCGGAATAGACGACCACATCCTGCGCAAGGGCGGGCGGTGCGGAAAAGAGGGCAACCAGGCTTGCAAGGACAAGATTTCGAAACGCTTGCACGTTAAAGGCTCCAGTACGAATGTTATGGGTTGGCGGATCGGTCGCGTCGCCGCGAGAGGGCTCGACGATATACGAGTATCAGAACGGCTACCGCGACCGCAAGGATGACGAGGAACTCGCGGGGGAAATCGTTTCCGGTGGATGCCTGCTCATCCGGGTCGGCCGGCGCTGCGCCGAGTGCCGTCGGTTCGCTGCGCAAATAGGCGAATACCGCGGCCGCCTCGGGTCCTGCGGCGGCAGCGTCTGCGGGTGTGGTGGTGGTAACGGCCGCGAGCGTCGTGAATTCGGCGGGTCGACTTGGTGCGTTCCAGAGCTGGCGCCCGCGCGCGACCAGCGCTGTATCGGAGGCGAAACCGGTGAGGTAGAACGCGAGCGCCCAGCGCTCGTCAGCGGCGAGATTCTGGAAACCGGCCATGGCGGTGCCTTCCACGCCGTGCGTGATCGTGTTGTAGTAGCCGAACACGGTACCCTGCGCCTGCCGGGCACGATCGCGAAAATTCGTCGGCTTTGGTTCGAGTCCCGCCGCCTGTTGCCCGTTGCCTTCGCCGAGGATGCCGTGGCAACTCGCGCAGCCGGCTTGATACAGTGCGGATGCATCCGCAAGATCCGGCGCGAAAGCCGGCGCTACCGCAATCCCGTATGCCGATACCAGATCGCGCTGGATTTCGCGCGCCAGGCTCGCTACGCGTCCGCCTTCGGCTTTGGTTTCGATCAGTTGTGCGAGACGCCGGGCAGCCTCGCGGATCCCGTCGCGAGAAGGGCTCTCGGGAAGCGACGCGATCCCCGATGCAATCCGCTCGGAGAATTCAATCTGTTCCGCGTACTCGAAAGCGTCGAGGACGCGTCCCTGGTCTACGAATTCCGGATACTCAACCGCAATGTAGTCGAGCAGATTGATCAGCTGCGCCGCTTGCGGTGATTCGGCATGTGCAAGGCAGGGCATTGCGCCGGTTCCGATGCAGACCGCCAAGAGAAGTTGCTCCCGAATTTTCTGGAAATTGAGCAAGTTGGAAGTGTTCGCCTTTCGGGAATCGTTTACTTGATATGTCGGATGCAGCGGAGACGATCCGAGGTGCTTTTATGCAATATGTAGACGCGAATTGTAATCATTTACGCTGCCAACGCAATAGCATGAAACAGAACTGGACCCACGGAACGGCTTGAAAGAAAGCCATTCGTCGCGCTTGACATGTAAATGAGAACCGTTATCATTCCTACATCCTCGTTGTCTGGAATAGGGAAAAATCTCATGAATGCTGTTGTGGTCGGAGCTGATCGCCTGGGCAATATCCCTGATTTATTGAGGGAAATGGGAATCCAGGTGGCGAAACACATATCCGGGAGAGCATCGGCGCACCAGCGTACGTTGCCTGTGCTGCCACGTGGCACCCAGTTGCTGATTCTATTTACCGATTTTCTGAACCATAACGCCATGCGCAGCTTTCGCTCACAGGCGGAAGCGCAGGGAATCCGGGTTTTGGCCTGCCGGCGTTCTGCAAGCTGTCTGCTGCCGGCACTGCACAAGACATTGGGGCTGTGCGAGCCATGTCGCGATTGCGGGCGTGAGGTCGATAGGCAAGATACTAATTGACACTCATTCTCATTGCGATTAGCATCAGGCCTACGTGAAGGAGAGTACCAGCCATGTACGTTTGTCTGTGCAACGGCATCACTGAAGGACAGATCCGCGAAGCCGTCGACGGCGGAGCGGATTCACTGCTCGAGTTACGGCTACGCTTGGGCGTGGCTTCGTGCTGCGGACGATGTGCGGACTGCGCGCAGCAGGTGTTGCACGAGACCATCTCCTCGACCGCCTCCTGCGAGCGCCGTCAGGCAGCCTGAACAACGGGCGCGTGCGCCCATCCCCGTAAGAATTCTCATTACCGATCCGAGGTTTAGGCCTTCTTGTTGCGCACGTGGGCCCCTATAATTGCGCCTATCATTTCCCTTGGGAGCGCAAATGAAGGGCGACAGGAAAGTCATCGAGCACCTGAACCGGGTTCTCAAGAACGAGCTCACCGCGATCAACCAGTACTTTCTGCATTCCCGCATGTTCAGGAACTGGGGTCTCGGGAAGCTGGGCGAATATGAATCCAAGGAGTCCATCGATGAGATGAAACATGCCGACAGGCTCATCGAACGGATCCTGTTCCTCGAGGGGCTGCCAAATCTTCAGGACCTCGGCAAGCTGATGATCGGCGAGAACCTCGAGGATTGCCTGAAGTGCGACCTCAAGCTCGAACTGGATGCGCACCAGCCACTGCGCGAAGCGATCGCGCATTGCGAGTCGGTACACGATTACATCTCGCGCGAACTGTTCGAAGATATTCTCGAGAGCGAGGAAGAGCATATCGACTGGCTTGAGACCCAACTTGAACTGATCGGCAAGGTCGGAATCCAGAATTACACCCAGTCGCAAATGTCGGAGAATGGGTAGCGCCGGAGCGCGATCCGGCTCCCGTGCGGTATAGGGCGACCCCGTGAAACTTTTCCCGTCAATCGGCCGCGAACGTGTTTCGCGGCTTTTTCTTTTCCTGTGCGTGGCAATCTTGGCTGCCTGTGCCGGCGTGCCCCAGGTCGATGAACCGGTTGCGCCTTCCGAACCCGAGGCAGAAACCGCACCGCCAAGAATCGCCCTTGTTCTCGGTGGTGGCGCCGCAAAGGGTTTTGCCCACATCGGTGTCATCAAGGCGCTGGAGGCCAATGGCGTCGAGCCCGACATCATTGTCGGCAGCAGTGCCGGCAGCGTGGTCGGCGCACTTTACGCGGCCGGCTACAACGCATTCGACTTGCAGCGGATCGCACTGACGATGGACGAGACTACCGTGCGCGACTGGGTGCTGCCCAATCGCGGTTTCATCCGCGGTGAATCGTTGCAGAAGTTCGTGAACGAAGCCGTGCAGAACAGGCCGATCGAGCAGCTCAATCGCAAGTTGGCGGTTGTCGCGACGGATTTGCAGACCGGCGACCCGAAGGTGTTCGAGACGGGTAACACCGGCCTGGCGGTGCGTGCGTCCAGCAGCGTGCCCGGCGTTTTTCAGCCGGTCAAGATCGGCAGCAGGGAGTATGTCGACGGCGGCCTGGTGAGCCCGGTGCCGGTACGCACGGCCCGAAGTATCGGTGCCGACATCGTGATCGCGGTGGACATATCCGACAAACCGCAGATGTCCCGTTTGCGCGATACCTTCGATGTATTGCTGCAGACATTCACCATCATGGGGCGGGTCATCGCGGCCGAAGAACTGACGGATGCGGATGTGGTGATCAAGCCCGATATCAGCAACCTGAGTTCCACGACCTTCGAGTCCCGCAACTACGCCATCATAGAAGGCGAGCGCGCAGGTTTCTCTGCGGTGATCCGTGTGCAGGACGCGATCAAGCAATTCTACGAGAACGCCAGACCGCGCGCCGAGACCGGCTCCTAGCGCAGCGCGAACGCAACTGCGCCCAGCACGATCGCCGTTGAAAGAGCCGTCCAGATACCGATTACGCGGCGAGTGCGGCGGCTGCGCTGCCCGAAGTCATACTGAAATTTCTCCGCCACAATCTGCCCGAGAGGGACGCCGAGCTCCTCCAGGGCGCGCTCGACGCTGTCTATCATCGGGACTGAGCCGCAGAGGTAATAGCGGCTGTTCCGTCGCTCGTCGGTGCGCAGGCACTGTTCCAGCGTCCGCCGATCCAGATGGCCCGTAATGCCTGCCCATCCCTCCGGCGGTTCGGAAAGAACATAGTGACAGGTGAAATTGCGCAGGCGTGCAGTGTCAGCCAGTGTCTCCACTGGAACGATTTGCTCCCGGTTGCGATTGCCGTAAATCAGTGTGACTGGGCGCGGGTCTTTGCGGGCTCCAAGCTCTCGCAGCAGGCTCAGCATCGGCGCGATACCGATCCCTCCTGCAATCAGGACGATTGCGCCAGAATGCCGGTCCGGAATCGTCATGTGCCCGTGTGGTCCGTCGAGATACGCAGCCGTCCCTCTGGCGACCGCGCCGATACCGCCCGTGAAATCGCCTGCCTCCTTGATCAGAAAGCGAAGCTGGTCACCTTCGGCTGGGGATGAACTGAAAGAGAACGGGTTTTCGTACAGCGGCCTGGGGCTGCCGATCTTGAGCCAGGCAAATTGTCCGGCACGATACCTGAACCGTTTCGGCCCTGCGGCTTCGAGCACGATCTCCCATGTCTTCGCCGCTACGCGAGTAACGGACGCCACGCGGAATGGACACGCCTTCTGCGTCAACGGCCGCACGACGTACACCAGAAGCAGCGAACCCAGTGCCACGGCGAACGCGATCCACCAGAACAGTTGTACGGCGGGCAGACCGCTGTAACGTCCCGCATCGAGCACATGGTGCAGGCTCGCGCCCGCGATCACCGCCGCGCCCACGCCGTGCGCCAGTCGCCACGTCTCATATCGCCATGGAAACGAATTACGGCAGATTGCCGCCAGAACCAGCACCGCCAGCAGTCCCCAGGCGAGCAACCCGGTTACCGTGGAAGCGGGGCTCAGTCCAAGTGTGAGTTGACCGGTTGGATCCCACGGCCGGTGTTCAGCGACCGGCAGCGTATACAGCACCGGGTGTATCAGCAGCAGAACACGTGGCGGTGCGCGCCAGCAGCTGGTGCATCTGCATCGCCAGATCGATACCCAGAGTCGCAGAGAAGGCACGAAAACGGCCGGAAAGAAAAAACTCGACCAGCAGCATGGTGAAGCCGGCCATTGCCAGTCCGCTGGACAGGTCATTCCAGAACGATCTGGGCGGCAGGTGGTACACGCCCGCGATCAGCACCGGCGCGAGGGTTACCGCCAGATACGACCCCAACAGCACAACTGCCTGCAGATACTGGAAAGGCATCCCAACTCCTCGGCTCATGAGTTTGCGCAGTCTAAACGCTGCGGAGTGGCGGTGCATACCCTCGGACCGGAGGGGCGAATGTTGTGTGAGCTTCCCCCGAAATTTCGTCTTCCAGGAGGTGGGGTATAACCTCAACTGACT